>QHWT01000073.1:46972-76326 GCA_003222675.1 Acidobacteriota bacterium
CGTCACGAGCAGCCCTAAAGGGCTGCGCTACGCACTTCCGTAGCGCAGGGCTTGAACCCTGCTCGCGAGAACAGCGCGCAGTCACCCGAAACCGTCCAACCACTCGCAGATCGCAGCGAAGCCCATAAACATCAAGAGCGGTGCCTTGGGCACCGCTTTCGATCGAATCAGGTCAGACTGGTAAAGGGAGCGGGATGCGTCAATGCGCGCGATCCCGCTCGCGGAGCTTACGGCGTCACATTCACGTTGATTGTCGGTGTGCCCAGTGACTGCCCGTTGACACCCACCACGTTGACCGTGATGGTACGCACGCCGGGGCTTGGGAACGAGGTGTTCCACGTTGGGCCGGGAGTTGTTACTGCTTCACCAGAGCTCGCTCTCCATTCGAACTGTCTGACCGCTGCCGTGCCAAGTCCTCCCACAGTAATGGCCACGGGGGCATTGACTGCAGGCGATGGGGGAGTAGCGCTCAGCGTGAGCGGAAGCCCCGTGACTGTCACCGTTGTCGTGAACGTCTCGGGAACACCCGAAGCACCGCTCACGATGGCTGTGGCCGTGAAATCACCCGGCGATGAGTACGTATGGGTGATCGGGCCGCCAAGAGGACTGATAGGTGTGCTCTGGCCGTCGCCGAAGTTCAGGGTGCCGCCACTGATGTTTGCCGCTGCATTCGGCGTAATGGTGAACGTTACCACCTGACCGATCGTCGCGGGATTCGGGGCGGCCGAGAACGCCGTCAGACCCCTCGCACCCACGGTGACCGTTATCGAATTGGCGCCGTTGGCGCCGCTGCCACCGCCCGTATCGTTCGGCGCGCCTGCGATTCGCGCCGTCACGGTAGCGGTAGTGGAGGTCGTCAGCGTCGTCTGTGCCACGCCATTGGCGTCCGTGTTCATTGATGTGGGCGACACCCTCCCGGCGCTCGTGATGAAAGTGACGGGCACATTGGCGACGCCCGATCCGCCAACATCGCTCACGATCGCGGTGATCGCCGAATCTCCCCCGGCCGCCGGCAGCGTCTGCGGCGTTGCGGTCATCACGATTTTTTCTGCGGCGGTCGCGCCGACCTTCACGTCGATGGCCGACGAAGCGCCGCCGGAGAACGCCGTGACCCTTGCCGTGCCGCTCTGGCCGGAGCTGATCAGCCTCACCGTGACCTGGCCGTTGTGCGTGCGGGCCTCGGCAGGCTCAACACGCCCAACGGTCGTCGTAAAGGTGATGACCGTCCCGTTCTGGACCGGGGTCCCGGCGCCAGACCGGCTCGTGGTTCCGGTCCCTGATCCGGCGGCCGCCCCGTTTTCGATGACCGTGGCGACGATGCCGATCTCACTATTCAGGGAGAGCGTATTGCTCGTCGGGATCAGCGTAATCACCGTTCCCGTCGGGGCCAGGAGGGGTACCTTGTCGCAGCTGACCACGCCGAGAGGAATAGCCACAGCGAGCAGAACGACGGCGGCACCAAGGACGATGTCGTCGCGGCGGAATCGTGTTAGCATAAAGTGCGCTAAGGATAATACTCTCATGAAGTTACAGCGTCAAGGCGGAGGTGGCGAGCGAGGCTACGCGATGGCCGCGCTCCTCGTCATGTTGACGATGATGGCCATCCTGATGACCGCGGCAATGCCCGTCTGGCGCCAGCAGTCGCAACGCGAGAAGGAAGAAGAGCTCGTGTGGCGCGGTCAACAATACGTGCGCGCCATTCGGCTCTTTCAGGCGAAGAACCAGTCGTTTCCGTCGAGCATCGACATCCTCGTGCAAGGCCGCTACATCCGGAAGAAATACAAGGATCCGATCAGCGATGACGAGTTCCTGCCGCTTGGCGCCGCCGGCGCGCCGGGGCAAGCCGGGCAGGCGGGACAGCCCGGTGCGCCGCGACAGCCGGGACAATCCGCGCAGCCCGGCCAGGCGGGACAGCTGGGTGCGCCGCGACAGCCGGGACAATCCGCGCAGCCCGGACTCGGGCAGGCCACGCAGCCCGGGCAGCAGGGCGGCGCGTTTCCTGGCGCGCCTCCCGTCGGCGGTGTCATCGGCGTGGCGAGTAAGAGCAAGGCGGAATCGATTCGCGTCTACCAGGGGCGCACGCATTACAACGAATGGGCGTTCGTCTTCGTGAACAGCGTGCCGGGCGGACGAGGCGGTGTGCCCGGCCAGCCAGGATTGCCCGGCGGACGTGGCGGGCAGGCGCAGCCGGGCCTGCCTCAGCCCGGTGGCCGGGGTCGAGGCAATCAACCAGGTACCGGTCCAGGCATCGGGCGGCCGGGCGGCCGGGCGGGAGGACCGGGTGCCGTACCCTTCCCATTTCCAGGCGGCGGCCGTAGCGGCGGTCTCTAGCGGAGTCACGCTTCTTAGGACGAACGCGCTTCGCGCTTAGCCGTGCGCGCGGACGGCGTCAACCACCGCGTCGTGGAATGCGCGGCGCGCCGGTTGGATGCCGTTGTTCTCGCGCGTCGGATGCACGCGGTTGGTGAGCAGGACGATGTAGAGATCCTGTTCGGCATCGATCCAGAGTGACGTGCCGGTGAAGCCCGTGTGGCCGATCGCCGTCGGCGAGAGGCGGCTCCCGCACGACGAGGACGTCAGCATCGTGTCCCAG
Organism: Acidobacteriota bacterium; assembly: GCA_003222675.1. Classification (GTDB taxonomy): domain Bacteria; phylum Acidobacteriota; class Vicinamibacteria; order Vicinamibacterales; family 2-12-FULL-66-21; genus QHWT01. The sequence continues at coordinate 49,566 of QHWT01000073.1, forward strand.
CCGAGCGCGCGCGAACTCTCCGGCACGGTTGATTTCATCGTGAACCGCGCGAGCGTCTCGCGACGGGCGATCGATCGTCCCCCTCTCAATCCTCGCAGCACCAATCGCGCAAACGTGCCGGTCGATGCGGCCGTGCCGAACAGCCCCGCGTGTCCCGCGGCGCCGCCGAGCGCCCAGGTGTTCTCGTCGTGCACTTCCCCCTGCAGCAATCGGCCGCGCCAGAGATCGAGTTCGGTGGGGGCCGTTCGCTCGCCCCACTCGCGTGGCGGATTGAACCGGAGGCCTTCGTAGTCGAACTGCTGCGCCAGCGGCGCGCGATTGATGTCCTCGAGAATGAACCCGAGCAGGATGAACCCGAGATCGCTGTAGATCGACCGTGCGCGCGGGACGTACTCGAGCGGCAGCGAGCAAATCGCCCGCTCGAATTCGACGCGGCCGTGATGATCGCGAAAGAACGGCAGGTAGGCGGTCAGCCCCGAGGCGTGCTCGAGGAGATCGGCGATCGTCACCGCTTCGCGATCGAGCCCGCGCCACGCGGCGAGCCGATCGGCCACGCGGTCGGTCAGCGAGAGCCTGCCCGCATCGACTGCCTGCATCGCGAGCGTGGTCGTGGCGATGACTTTCGTGAGCGACGCGAGATCGAAGATCGTTTCCTCGGTCGCCCGCGGCGCGTCCTCCGCGTACGTGAGGCGACCGAACGCGGCGCGCCACGCCACGCCGTCGGCACGTCCGACTTCCACAGATGCCGCGGGAAACGCGTGCGAGGAGATAGCTCGTTGAAGAAGGCCGGCAGCGTCGCCGAAGCGCTCCATAGGGATCTTATGGGACGGGCCACGGCCTTCTCACGAACACCACGAACAGACGAAGGCGACAACGGCTCTTCGCGATCTTCTTGACTTCGTGATCTCTGTGATTGAGCCGTCGGCGGTGGCTGTTACCTCGACGATCCACTTTCAGTTGATCGCATGGCGCCGAACGCGCTGCGGCTGACCGTCGCGAGATAATCGGAGGGCTGCGTTGGACCGGTGAGGCTGTCGTAGGAGAAGAGAACGAAGCCGCCGGTGCCCAGGCGACGCGTGGTCCAGATGTTGTCGACGGTCTCCGCGGGCGTGAGGCGATAGGCGCCGATGCCGGCCCATATCGCGTGCCCGCCGGCGATGTCGCGCGCCGCCGCGATCTGCTCCGCGAATCGGCCCGGCTCCTGCGTATAGGCCATGGGGCAGATCGCATCGACGAAGCCGCTCTCGATCCACGTGCGCCAGTCCTGCAGCCGGTGATCGAATGCTTCCTGCGCATCCGGCGTCGCGGCAACCGTCATCATCGTACCGGGCCGCGCGGTCTTCACCCTCGTCCGCAGCCGCATCATCAGAGCGGACATGCGGGCGCGACGGAAGGTCGTCCACTCGGCAGGGAAGCGATCGGGATACGCGAACAGATCGATCTCCTGCTGGCGGTCGAGGGCGGCGCGCAGCGGAGCGGCAAGCTGCGGACGGATCTCGGCGCGAAACTCCGCGATGGCGTAGCGGCTGTAATCGAACTGGTCGTTCGGATAGCGCGCGTAATCGAGATGGATGCCGTCGACCTCGTAGCGCGTCGCGATGTCGGCGACCACGGTCTCTGCGTACTTCGCGGCGTCGGGCTGCAGCGGTGACGCGTATAAGCCTTCGATCGTCTCCGACTGGCCGCGCGTCCACCGCGCCAGCTTGCCGATATACGCGGGGCTCGTGGCGTCGAGCTTCGCGACGTCCTGCGCGATCTCGCGCGGGACCATCAGCCATTCCGGATGCCGGTAGACGAGGTGATCGCGCGAGGGTGGCAGCTCCGCGGCGCTCGACACGAAATTCAGATTGATCCACGCGTGCACGCGAAGACCGCCGTCGTGCGCCTCGCGAATGACAGTGGCCAATGGATCGAAATTGGAAGGCTGCCGGATGAGATCGGTCGCGCGCGGCTCGAGAGCGCTGTCGTAGTAGGCGTCGCCGCGGCCGCGCACCTGCACGAGCAGCGTGTTGAAGCCGCGTTGGCGCGCCGTGCGCACGAGTGCGGCGATCGCCGCCGGCGTCGTGAGCGACGTGCGCAGGACCCATAGCGCACGCACTTCCGCGGGCGCCTCCGCAGACATGACCGGCCGTTCGCGGGCGACAGCCCATACGAGACAGCAGACCGCCAGCGCCATGGCCGCGCGCCGGAGGCGCACGCGCGCTCCGTCGGATTGCATATAAAGTGATTGACTGTGGTATCGGCTGTTCCTCTGTACAGCCGTCGGCGCCAGGGCCGCGGGGGATAAAGGATTCGCGATTGATCCACGTGCTGGGAATTGATGCCGGCGGTACGAAGACGGTCTGCCAGCTCGCGAACGAGCGGGGAGAGGCGCTCGCGGAAGCGCGCGGCGGCGGAGCGAACCTGCAGGCGGTGGGGGAGCTCGAAGTCGAGAAGGTGCTCCATGAAGTCATGGACGAGGTCATCGGCGATCGCGACATCACACCGGCGGCGATCTGTCTGGGCATTGCCGGCGTCGACCGCCCGGAAGACGCGGTGGTCGTGCGCGCGATCATGAAACGGATCGGCTACAAGGCGCGCGTGCTCATCGTCAACGATGCACTGGTCGCGCTCGAGGCCGGCGCGCCCGGCGAACCAGGCATCGTCGTGATCGCCGGCACGGGATCGATTGCCTATGGACGGAACAGCCGTCACGAAGCGGCGCGCGCCGGCGGATGGGGCTTCGTGCTGGGCGACGAGGGCAGCGGCTACTGGATCGGCCGCGCGGCGCTGCGTGCGGTGCTGCGGCAGGCCGATCGCCGCGGGCCGCTGACGCAGTTGACCAACCTCCTGCTCGAGCACTTCGAAGTGTCCCACGCGCAGGATCTGATTCACGAGGTGTATCACGGGACGCTGCGTCCGGCGGCGATCGCGGCGCTCGCGCAATGCGTGCAGAAGGCGTTCACCGCGGGTGATGCCGTTGCCATCGGGATCCTGCGCGGCGCCGCCGACCAGCTCGAGTCGTCGGCCCTTTCAGTCGCGCGCCGGCTCGATCTCGTCGGCAACGCGTTTCCGTTCGTTCTGGCGGGCGGGATCTTCCGCGCCGTGCCGTGGCTTCACGACGAGCTCGTGCGCCGCTTGACGCTCGCGTCGCCGAAGAGCCGCACCTTTCTGCTGAACGTGGAGCCCGCCGTCGGCGCGGTGCGGCTCGCGGTTGCCGAAGCACGCGGCGTCGCGCGCATTCCTCTTTATAAGGCGGACTGACGAATCCATGGTCCATTGAGCATTGTTTTTCACATGCTTCGCATCACGGTGTTGGCCGACGAACGCGCGCTCGCCAGACAGGAGGCGACCCGTGTCGCCGACGCGCTGAAAACGAAACCGGATCTCGTGCTCGGCTTACCGACCGGCCGCACGCCTGTCCGGCTGTACCACGAGCTCGGCACGTTGCACTCACGCGGCCAGGTCGATTTCTCGCGCGCGATGACGTTCAATCTGGACGAGTTCTTCGGCATCCCGCCGTCGCACCAGGGCAGCTACCGCACGTTCATGGAGCAGCACCTTTTCTCGCGCGTGAACATGGCGCCCGACCGCGTGCATTTTCTGAACGGCGCGGCGCCGGATGCCGAGGCAGAGTGCCGCCGCTATGAAGCGGCGATCACCGCAGTGGGCGGGATCGATCTCCAACTGGTCGGCATCGGCACGAACGGGCACATCGGCTTCAACGAGCCCGCGCGGGAGCTGGCGGGGCGCACGCACCGCGTGACGCTGAAGGCATCCACGCGCCGCAGCAACGTGGCGCTGTTCGGGGGAGAGCTGGAGCGCGTGCCGATCGAAGCGCTGTCGATGGGGATGGCGACAATCCTTCACGCCCGGCAGGTCGTCCTGCTCGCGACGGGCAAGTCGAAGGCGCGCTGTATCGAGCGCCTCGTCAACGGCCCGTTGACACCGAAGCTGCCCGCGTCATTCCTGCAGTTGCACCGCGATGTAGAGCTGGTGCTCGATACAGCGGCCGCGGCGCTCCTTCAAGACAGCCAACAGCTGCCAGCCGCCCGCAGCTAGCTGGGAGCTGGAAGCTGGGAGCTGGAAGCTGGGAGCTGGGAGCTTTCACCGCGCTTCGAGCAATTCACGGAGGCGCGGCTCGATGTCCTCACCAATCGCCTCACGGACGGAGTTGTCGGCGGCGCGCAGTCGCTTCATCGCCTGCGGCAGCGAGAGCCCGGTCTTCTGCATCACGATGGCGGCCTTGACGTTCCAGTTCGCGCGCTTCAGCAGCGCGTCGGCCGCCTCGTAATCGAGGTCGGTGACGACACCGAGAATGCGGCGCGCGCGATCCTTCAGCTTTTCCGAGCCGGTCTTCACGTCGACCATGAGGTTGCCGTAGGTCTTGCCCCACTTGATCATCGCGACCGTGGTGAGCATGTTCAGCACCATCTTGGTCGCCGTGCCCGCCTTCAGGCGCGTCGAGCCGGCAATGATCTCCGGGCCGACTGCGGGCGCGATGATCAGGTCGACGAAATTCTGTAGCTCGGATCCCGGCCAGCAGGTGACGAAGATGATCTTTGCGCCCGCTTTGCGCCCGCGGGTGAGCGCGCCGCGGACGAACGGCGTGATGCCGCTGGCGGAGACGCCGACGAGCACGTCGCGGCTCGTCAGCCGCAGCCGTCCGATGCTGCGGCCGCCTTCTTCGTAGTTGTCCTCGACGCCTTCTTTCGCCTGGAAGACCGCGGCCTGTCCCCCCGCCATGATCGCCTGCACGATTCGCGGATCGGTGCCGAATGTTGGCGGCATCTCGGCGGCCTCGACCACGCCGAGCCGTCCGCTCGTTCCTGCGCCGATGAAGATGATGCGTCCGCCCTTCCGCAGCGCCTGCGTGATGATCTCGATCCCGTGTGCAATCTTCTCGCGCTCCTTCTGGACCGCGGCGATGACCTTGCGATCCTCGTTGACCACCATGTCGATGATGTCGCGGACGGGGGTCTTGTCGATGGCGAGGCTGGCGGGATTGATCTGCTCCGTCGGAAGCGACTGCCACTTGGAATGAGTCGGCATGAGATTTCCACCGGAGCATCGCCGCAAGGTAAGGCGTTGACGCCGCAGTCAGGCCGCCCCGCGAGCATCGCCGCAAGGTAAGGCGTTGACGCCGCAGTCAGGCCGCCCCGCGAGCATCGCCGCAAGGTAAATCGTTGACGCCGCAGTCAGGCCGCCCCGCGAGGACCAGAAAAGAACACGAACGTGCGCCTCGCGGCCAACCGCGTACGTTACTCGGCGGGACACGCACTGTCAAACGCCCGCGCCCACAAACGCAACCACCGACGGACGCTGAACATCACGGAAACAGAGCCACAGGCGAACACGGAATAACGGAAGGCGGGATGTCTTTCTCCATGGTCTGTCTGTGTTCTCCAGTGGCCCGTGCAGTGCCGTGGTCGGTAGTAGACTGCAAATCGGATGCGATTCGAGGCCATGGCCGACACCATCGACACCTACCTCTCGTACTTGCGCGATGTGCGCCGCATGTCGCCGAACACGGTGATGAGCTACGGGCGTGACCTCGCGGCGCTTGCGGCATTCGCGGCAAAGAAGTCGCACGCGGTCGAGGCCCTCGACCGGCGCGACCTCGAGGCATTCGCGCGGCAGCTTGTGTCGTCAGGCCTGTCTCCACGGTCCGCGGCGCGGGCGATCGCCTGCGTGCGCGGCTACTATCGCTTTCTGCTCCTGGAGAAGCGGATCGGGACCGACCCGGCCGAAGATCTGCGGGCGCCACGTGCATGGCCGGCTCTGCCGAAGTATCTCGACCTCGAGGAAGTGGATCGGTTGCTCGCGCAGCCGGTCACGACCAGCGCGCGCGGCATGCGCGACAAGGCGCTCATCGAACTCCTTTACGCGACCGGACTCCGCGTGTCAGAGCTGCTGTCGCTTCGCCCAGGGGACATCAACCTCGATGGCGGCTACCTGACGTGCATCGGCAAAGGCGACAAACAGCGGATCGTGCCGCTCGGGCACACCTCCGCGGAGTGGGTGCGACGATACCTCGCCGAGGCACGCCCGCAACTGCTCAAATCGCGCAAATCGGCGTGGCTGTTCGTCAACGCGAAGGGCGGCAGCCAGCTCTCGCGGGTGGGCTTCTGGAAAATCCTGAAAGATTACGGCATCAGGGCGGGCGTGTCGCGCGAGATCAGCCCGCACGTCCTGCGTCATTCGTTCGCGACGCACCTGCTCGAGCGCGGCGCCGATCTCCGCGCCATCCAGATGATGCTCGGGCATGCGGACCTGTCGACAACTCAGATCTACACACACGTGCTGGAGGCGAGGCTGCGCACGGTGTACGACAAGTTCCATCCCCGGAAGTAACGGGCACCGGTGCAATACCGCACACCGCTTGCGGCTTACTGCGGACCGGTGACTGTGCTAGAGTTGTAGGGTTTTGGCACAGCAATTCGCACTGCACGAAGGAGCTCGATCCGAACATGAGCCGTAACGGTCGTTACCTTTTCACCTCGGAGTCGGTGACGGAAGGACACCCCGACAAGATCGCCGACCAGATTTCCGATTCCATTCTCGACGCCATCCTCGCGCAGGACCCGGTCGGCCGCGTCGCCTGCGAAACGCTGGTCACGACCGGTCTGGCAATCATCGCCGGCGAGATCACGACGAGCTGTTACGTCGATTTTCCGAAAATCGTCCGCGACACCATCAGGGAAGTGGGCTACACGCGCGCGAAGTTCGGCTTCGACGCCGAGACGTGCGCGGTCCTCTCGTCGATTCACGAGCAGTCTCCCGACATCGCGCAGGGCGTGGACCCCGGCGGCGCCGGCGATCAGGGACTGATGTTCGGCTATGCCTGCACGGAAACGCCGGAATTGATGCCGCTGCCCATCATGTTCGCGCACAAGCTGGTGAAGGGGTTGTCGTGCGCGAGGCGCGACGGCGTGCTCGAGTACCTTCGTCCGGACGGCAAGTCGCAGGTCTCGGTCGAGTACGACAGCGGCAAACCCGTCCGCGTCGACACGGTCGTCGTCTCGACGCAGCACAGCTCCACGGTGTCGAACGATACGTTGCGCGAGGACATCATCGACAAGATCGTCCACCGTGTGATTCCCCCGGACATGCGGGACAGCAAGACTCGCATCCTCATCAATCCGACCGGACGCTTCGTTGTCGGCGGCCCCCACGGCGACGCCGGCGTCACGGGGCGCAAGATCATCGTCGACACCTACGGCGGCGCCGCGCCGCATGGCGGCGGCGCGTTCTCGGGCAAGGATCCCACGAAGGTGGATCGCTCGGCCTGCTACATGGCGCGCTACGTTGCAAAAAACGTCGTGGCCTCGGGCCTCGCGGAACGGTGCATGGTGCAGCTCGCCTACGCGATTGGCGTCGCCGAGCCGGTGTCGGCCCTGATCGATACCTTCGGCACCGGCCAGATCGCCGACGACAAGATCAGTGAACTCGTCCGCGCGCACTTCAAGCTCACGCCGCGCGGCATCATCGAATCGCTCGATCTGCGCCGGCCGATCTACAAGAAAACCGCCGCGTTCGGCCACTTCGGCCGGACGGAGCCGGATTTCACGTGGGAGCGCACGGATAAGGCCGCGGTACTGCGCGCTGACGGCGGATGATAAACCGGCGGTTGCCGGAGGATGGTTGTCGGGGTCCGTTGCGATTTGCCTTCTCCCGTCAACCGTCGCCCGTCAACCGACAACCATAACAAGCTGGTTTGAAAAAGCTGACGCGCACGCTGGCCGCTGTTCTGACGGCCAGTGTCGTTTTCGCCCTTCTCTTCGTCGTCCTCGTTCTTCCCCCTCGAGCCGTTCGTCTCGACTCGTCTGCCTGGCGCGACGTCGCGGCGCGGACGGTGTCAGGCGCGTACCACGTTCACACCTCACGATCGGACGGTTCCGGCGACAAGGATCACGTCGCGGCGGCCGCCGCGCGCGCGGGCTTGCAGTTCGTCATTCTCACGGACCACGGCGATGCGACGCGGCCGCCAGATCCGCCGGTATATCTGCACGGCGTCCTGTGCATCGACGCGGTGGAGATCAGCACGGATGGCGGCCACTACGTCGCGATTGACATGCCGGCGGCGCCGTATCCGCTGGGCGGGGCGCCAGCGGCGGTCGTAGAAGACGTCTCCCGGCTCGGCGGGTTCGGCATCGCGGCGCACCCGGATTCGCCGAAGGCGTCGCTGCAGTGGCGCGACGCGACGGCGCCGATCGACGGCATCGAATGGCTCAGCGCCGACACCGAATGGCGGAATGAATCGCGGCGCGCACTGACGCGCGCGGCGCTCGGCTATTTCCTGCGACCGGGACCCGCGCTGGCGACGCTGCTGAATCGGCCGGCGACGTTGAATCGATGGGATGCGATGGTTCGCACACGCCGCGTGGTGGCGCTCGCCGCGCACGACGCGCACGGCGGTATCGGCCGCACTGCGGAGGACGGCAGCCGGCGGTTTGTCGCTGACATGCCGACCTACGAGGCGACCTTCCGCACGTTCGCGATCCGCGTGGCGATGGATCGCGCGTGGGCCGGAGACGCCGCCACGGACGCGCTCGCGCTGCTGACGTCCATCCGCGCCGGCCGTGTGTTTACGACGATAGACGCGCTCGCGGCGCCGGGACTTCTAGAGTTCCATGCTGAGACGGCGCGCGGCCGAATCGAAATGGGGAGCGCAGTGCCTGCAGGCACCGCTGCCCGACTCGTCGCGCGCGTGCTCGCTCCTCCCGGCGCGCAGGTGCTCATCGTCGACGACTCGCTGCTGCGCAGGCGTGGCGGACTGTCTGCGCTTGGCGCGTCGAGGCGCGTCGGGCAGGACGGCACCCAGGAGCTGCAGACGCAGCTCGGGGCAGGGGAGGGAGCGTTTCGCGTCGAGGTGAATGTGCCGTCCGCACCCGGCACGCCGCCCGTTCCCTGGCTGCTCAGCAACCCGATCTACTTTTTGCCTGCGCCGATATCTCGGGTCGAGGGCGCTGTCTCGGAAGCCGGTGAAGCGATCGATCCCGCAACATGGCGCGTAGAGAGGGATTCCGGTTCTTCGGCAGCGCTGATAGCGGGGCCTCCGCCCGTACTGGGATACACGCTGCAGGCCGGCGAACGTCGCAGCCAGTTCGTCGCAGTCGCTGCGCCGATTTCGCGGAAGGCGTTCGGGGCCATTCGCCTGCGACTCCGCGCAGATCGCCCGATGCGCGTGTCGGTCCAGCTGCGACGGCCCGATGGCCAGCGCTGGCGCGAATCGATTTACGTCGACGCCACCGTCCGCGACCTCATCATTCCGGTAGCACGGCTCGCAGCCGTCGGGGAGAGGTCCGAACCGATCGAGTCGACGCAGGTCGAATCGCTGCTCCTCGCGATCGACCTGGTGAACGCCGTTCCTGGCAGCTCCGGACAATTAACGATCGAACGCGTCGTGCTGGTTTCCTGAAGTCCCGCCATGTCGCGCGCTAGTTTTCACCAGCAATAGTGAGTTGCGAACTAGTGAACTAGTGCAGTATTGTACTAGCTCGCTAGCGTGCTAATATAGCCGCGATGTTCATTGAAATGAAGCGCGACGATCCACGCCCTGCATACCGGCAGATTGCCGACGAGGTCCTGCGGGCCGTTGCCGTCGGCGTCCTGAAGGCCGGGGAACCGCTGCCAGCGACGCGTCAGGTTGCGAGTGATTTGAAGCTGAATCCGAACACCGTCCAGCACGCGTATCGCACGCTGCTGCAGGAAGGGATCATCGAGATGCGGCGGGGACTCGGAGCATTCGTTGCCGCCGGTCCGCGAGGCGCGCGTCACAAGCCTGACGCCGTGGCGCGCCAGATCGCGGAGCGTGCCCTTCGCGAGGCGTTCCGTCACGGCCTGCTCGCGAGCGACCTGATGAAGGCGCTTCAGGAGATTGCCCCCAAGGGGAGCGATCGGTAGGCGATAAGCCGTCCCTGGAAGTCATCAGCAGCTTCGGCCGACCGGTGACTCCTTTACCGCCCACCGACTACTCTCATCACGTGCGCGCCGTGAGCATCAGGTAAGCGGCGCCGCCGGCTGCAAGAACGTTGGGCGCCCACCCCGCGAGTACCGGGCTCAGGAGTCCAGCCTTGCCGACCGCGGCAAACGCGCCCACGGCGATCCAGTACGTCAGCGCGATGACGATGCCGATGCCGATGCCGTAGAGCGTTCCGCGCTTGCCGGTCGTCATCCCGAATGGCACTGCCAGCAACGTCATCACGACTGTCACGAACGGGAAGGCGATCTTTTTCTGCAACTCGACACTGAGTGGAACGCTGTTGAAACCGCTCGCCGCGAGTTCGTCGATGAAATCTTTCAACTGCGGGACCGTCATCATTTCTGCCAGGGGCTGCTCGGTCTCGAAGTAGTCGGGTGCTTCAAGCGCCAGCGCGCGTTGCCGGACCGCCCGCCAGCGCGCAGCTGGTCCTGTGAAATTCTGCTCCCATCCATCGACGGCCTGCCACTGGCCGTCGCCCCATGTGACTCGCTGCGCAAAGGTCTGGCTTGCGAGCTGCCACGCGTCTTTCGAGGGGCGGTAAATCGCCAGATTGTCGAGCGCGAGCCTGGTCGGATCGAAGTAGCTGTAGTGATAGATTGCGCCGTCACGCGCGATCAGCCATCGACGCGTGAGCGGGTTGAACGTGCGCGGCGGGCGGCCGCGGATCTCCGCGTCGAGCGCGTCTGCACGACGGTTCGCACGCGCCATGACCTGCTGCTCGAGGCCGAACAGCACCCCGCTCCACGCCATCGACAGCAGCAGCAGGGGAGCCACGATCCGATAGAGGCTGATGCCGCACGCCTTCATCACGGAGAGCTCGCTGGTCCGGCTCAGGAGACCGAAGGTCACGAGCACGCTCAGCAGCGCTGCGATGGGGATCACGTAATAAATGAACTGTGGCGTGTAGTACGCGAGCAGCACCGCGACTTTCGCAGTGCTGGCCTGACCCTTGAAAATTTTGTCCGCGCGGTCGATGAATGTTGAGATGTAGAAGAGACCGAGGAGCGCGGCGAACGAGATCGCCGCCGTCCGCAAGTAGATGCGGCTGATGTAGCGGTCGAGGATGTTCGGGGAGAGCCACGTCACGCGCGGCACGCGGATCACGACAATCGTGCCGCGCTTTCGCGCGTGCGCGCGGCGCGGAATGTGGGATGCGCGAGCCGCTGAAGACTCTGAGGTCGCCCATTGACGCCGCCACCGCTCGGCGATCCAGCTCCCCAGCGTGGTGATCGATCGGAAGGGAAGCCGCCTTTCGGCCCACCGGGCGCGCCAGATGAGCGCGACGATTCCGAGCGGCAGGAGGACGATGTTGGGGACCCATCGGGCGAGCTGCGCGATCGCCAGCGTGCCCTCCGCCTTGGCCGACAGGTAATAACCCTTCGCCACCGAGTCCGCCAGGTACATCAGCACGTAGTACGCGAAGATGACCGCGATGCCGACCACGAATCCCGCCAGCTTGCCTTCACGTGCGACGGTCAGCCCGAGCGCGAGGCCGATGACGGCGAAGACCAGACAGGCAAACGGGAATGAGAACTTCTGCTGGATGGCGATGATCTCGGTGTGTGCGGGAAATCCCGCCCTCAGCTTGTCCGCCACGAGTTTCCGGAGGTCGGCAATCGTCAGCTCGTTGACCCCGCGCTGGAGCTCCATGCGCGGGAATACCGTCTGCGGATCCAGCGCCACGATCAGCTCCTTCGGGAACCGGTAGGTCTGCGTCTCGCGGCCCCCGGCGCTGTTCGCGTACTGCGTCCCGTCTTCGAGCACAAGGTCCACGGTGCGCTGGACGCGGTCCAGAATCAGCCTGCCGTGCCGCGCGAGGTACAGAACGGGCGCTTCCGGTTTGTGCGTGTCGGCGACGAGCACGTCCGTCCACCCGCCGCCTTGCGGCACATCGCGCGCGTAAAGGACCCATCCCGGAAAATCTTCAAAGAACACCTGTGGCTGGACATCGTTCTCGACGCGCTTCGAGACGATGTCGTAGGTGATTTCGCGGAACGTCTGGTTGGCGTCGGGAATCGCCCAGATCATAACGTAGAGGTGGGCGATGCCCGCAATCAGCGCGAGGCCGAGCACCGGCCGGAGCAACCGATACGGGCTGACGCCGCACGCCAGGAGAGCGACCGCCTCGCGGTCGTTCGACATCCGCCCGAGGCCGATCAGCAGGCCGACGAGCAGGGCCATCGGAATCGTCAGCCCGAGCGCCTGCGGGATCAGGGTCAGCAGAATCCGGCCGGCGACGCCCCAGGGAACCCCTTTTGCGACCAGCTGTTCGAGCTGCTGCATCACGGGCGGAATCTCGAGGATGAACGTGAAGATCAGCAGCGACAGGAACAGCGGCGGCAGGATTTCCCGGACGACATATCTATCGAGCGTTTTCATTTTCCAGGGTTCGGGATCGGTGCGCTTGGGACTGGAGGATAGCACCAACGCGGAACCAACCCCGGACCTCCGACGCAATTGGCGGGAGCCTTAAACCGCGGTCCGCAGATTATGCACAGGGTGTTTTCCGGCCATTATGACGTGGTTCTGATAATGTATCTTATGTTAACTAACCGACGAATAATGAGCCATCAGACTCGCACCTCGGACCTCGCACCTCGGGCCTCGACCTCGTTATTGACTTCGCAACTCTTTGATAATGGCCTGCAGCGCTTCGATCACTTCATCGCGATCGACGCGCGACTTCGTGAATCGCAGCTGCAGCCGGAAGGCCTTGGTGGGCGCCTTGTAGCTGAAGACATAGGCCTTCGGGCGGCCCGCCTTCGGCTTGGCGGTTTCTTTCCTGACGGCTTCGCGAGTGGCGCCTCCGCTCGAGATCTTCTCGACCAGGGCGATCATTTTCTGTGGGTCGCCTTGTCTAACTATCTCTAAAAGCAGTGATTTGGAAGAAATGTCGGCCAGCCGACAAAGGTTTTTGACTTCGTCGGGCATGTTGTTGAGCGACAGCGACTCGGTGATTGACGTCCGCGACTTCCCCAGGCGGCGCGCCATGTCCTCGTGGGTGTAGCCGCACCGGCTCCCGAGCGATTGCAACGCCTCGGCCTCTTCGAACGGCGTCAGGTCCTTGCGCTGAATGTTCTCGATCAGCGCAATCTCGATGATCTCGTTGTCGTCCACCTCGCGGATGACGATCGGAATCTCTCGAAGGCCGACCTGCACGGCCGCCTGATAGCGGCGCTCCCCTGCGACGATCTGGAACCGCCGGCCCCGCTGACGGACGACGACCGGCTCGATGATGCCTTTTTCCGCGATGGAGGCCATCAGCTCGGACAGATCGCCCATAACCTGCCGGGGCTGGTTCGGATTTGGATCGATGTCCTCGATAGCGACGAGCCGCCCAATCGGGGCGCCCGCGGAGCTCGTGAGCGCTTCCACGTAATGCTCGTCGTGGCGCATCCGCACGGTCGTCGGCAGTCCTCGCTTAGGCACGATCCATCACCTCCTCGCACAACCGGTAGTACTCTGCCGCGCCCGTCGACTCCGGGGCGAATGTGAAAATCGATTCCTTGTACGCAGGGCTCTCTTCGAGCCGCACGCTCTTCGTGATGACCGTCTTGAACACCTTGGTCCCGAACACCTTGTCGATCTGCGCGCGGATGTCACGCGCGAGCGCCGTACGTTTGTCGTGCATCGTGATCACGACCCCCAGGATCCGCAGCGACGGGTTCGCGCGGGCGCGCACCTTCTCGATGGTTTCGAGCAGATCGTCCGTGCCTTCAAGCGCGAAGTACGACGACTGGATCGGGATCAACAGGTGCGTCGCCGCGACCAGCGCGTTGACCGTCAGCAGGCCGAGCGTCGGCGGGCAATCAATGACGATGTTCGGATACTGCTCGAGGATGGGCTCGAGGCGATCCTTGAGCCTGAAGTGCGCGTCGAGTTCTCCCACCAGCTTCGATTCGAGCTTTGCGAGCGCGATGCGGGAGGGGGCGACCCACAGGTTGGGCTGCTGCGTCGAGGGGATGATCACGTCGGTGAACGTGACGCCCGGTTCGGCGATCGCGTCGTACACGCTGCGCGTCACCGCGGTGACGTCCACGTACGACATGGTGCTGTTGGCCTGTGGATCGAGATCGACGAGAAGAGTCGGCTTACCACGCAACGAGAGCGCGGCTGCCAGGTTGATGGCGGTCGTGGTCTTTCCCACACCGCCTTTCTGGTTCGCGATGGCGACGATCATTAAATGCGGAGGCCGCAATTCCTGAGGGCCTGCCGCATCATAACACGCTACATCTTGTATTTACCCATGTCGTCTGGGTCGAGGCTCTCGAGCCACTTCTGAAGCCGCTCGGCGTCTCCCTTCTCGGGCGCGAGATCGACCGTCTTGGCGTGATCGATGACCCGCTCCTCGACGAAGATGGGCGCGCGGGCGCGCAACGCGAGCGCAATCGCGTCGCTCGGGCGCGCATCGATCGCAACGACATCGCCGTTGACGGTGAGATAGATGAGCGCGTAGAAAGTGTTCTCCTTCAGGTCCGACACGACGATCTTGTCGATGTGCGCGCGCAGATCCTGGATCACATTCCGCAGGAGGTCGTGCGTCATCGGGCGCGGCGTCGTGACGTTCTCGATCTGGAGCGCGATCGCGTTCGCCTCGAACACGCCCACCCAGATCGGCAGCACGCGCTGCCCGTCCTTGTCCCGCAGGATGATGATGGGCATGTTGGTGATCGGATCCACCATCAGTCCCTTGATCGTCATTTCAATTTGCATTGATCCTCAGTGAGTGCGCTCGCGCGCCGCCGCTCGCTCCGCTCGCCTCTCGACGGAACTTAGGCGCCCGTTGCGGCAGTGTCAAGCACGGCCTCCCCACGCAGGCTGTTCGGGTTCGCGCCGGTGATCATTACCGGCACGATCCGTCCTACCCACGACGGATCGCCCGGCAGATTCACGACCGTGTTGCCCGACGTGCGGCCTGACAGCTCCCACTCGCGCCGGCGGCTCCGCGCCTCAATCAGCACGTGTTCGGTGCGGCCAATCGCCGCCGCAAACAGCTCCCCCTGGATGGCTTTCTGAACTGCCTGCAGTTCGACGATGCGCCGCGTTTTCTCGGCCTCGCTGACATCTTCAGGCATGCGCTTCAGCGCGAGCGTGTTCGGGCGCGGCGAGTACTTGAACGAAAACATGCTGTGATACCGCGCCGCTCGCGTCAGCGTCAGCGTCTCCTCGAAATCCTCGGCCGTTTCGCCGGGGAACCCGACGATCATATCGGTCGAAAGCGCGATGTCCGGCATGGCGGCGCGAAGCGAGGCGACCAGCTCGAGGTAATGCTCGCGCGTGTGGCGCCGGCGCATCGCCTGCAGGACGCGCGTAGATCCGCTCTGCACGGGGAGATGCAGGTGCCGGCAGACCTTCGGCACGTCGCGCATAGCCTCGATCATCCGTGGCGTCACGTGACGCGGGTGCGGGCTCGCGAAGCGGATCCGCTCGACGCCGGCAACGTCATTCACGCGCGCGAGCAGCTCCGCGAAGTCGCACGACGGATCGTCGGGCGCCTGGTAGTGATTGACGATCTGTCCGAGCAGCTGCACTTCACGTGCCCCGGTATCCGCCGCCAGCCGCACCTCGTCGAGGATGTCGCTGACGGGCCGCATGCGCTCATGGCCGCGCGTATACGGCACCACGCAGAACGCGCAGAACTCGTTGCACCCCTCGATGATGGTCACGTACGCCTTGACCGGATCTTCGCGTCGCGCAATCCCCAGCGGGAACGACACGTCGTCGTAGGGGCTGAGATCGACACGAGGACTGAGGGTCGAGGTCCGAGGTCCGACGTACGAAGTGCTGGAGTCGCCGCGGAGGGATTTTCGGGCCTCGGTCCTCAGTCCTCGGACCTCCGACACGAGCATCGGCAACCGCTTGATGCTCTGCGTCCCGATCAGCACGTCGATCGTCTGGCCGTTGGTTTTCGAGAGGAGCTTCTCCCCTTCCTGCTGCGCGACGCAGCCGGCGACGGCGACAACCGGGCGGGCGCCGGTCTCTTCTCCGAGCAGCCGGATCTCCCCCAGCCGCGTGTAGAGCTTCTCTTCGGCCTTCTCGCGCACCGAGCACGTGTTGATCACAATGACGTCCGCGTCGCGGTCGTCGTCGGTGCGCGCGTACCCCGCCTCTTCGAGCAGACCGGCCATCCGCTCCGAGTCGTGGTGGTTCATCTGGCAGCCGAAGGTTTCGATCAGATATTTCATTCGCCGAGGTCCGCTTGTCCGCCGTAGCCGCTTCGCGGCGAAGGCGGAAGATCCGAGATCCGAGGTCCGAGTTCCGGGGGCTCGAGGGCCGCGCGCCGGGTCGATCCGCGTTAATCGCGGTCCGCTCCCACTGCCTATCCGCGCGAGGCGCGGCCGGTTTCGCCTTTCGCCTTGTCTTTGCCTTTCGCTTTCGCCTGCAACATCTCGCGCGCTCCTGCGAGGACCGTCGCCGAGACGTCGGCTCCTCCTATCATGCGCGCGATTTCCGCGACGCGCTCTCCCCCGTCGACGCGCGTGACGCCGGTGCTCGTACGCCCCGATTTCACGGACTTCTCGATCTGGAAATGCGTCGTCCCGTACGCGGCAATCTGCGGCAGGTGCGTGATGCACAAGACCTGGAACCGTTCGCCAAGCCGCCGTAAGCGCGCGCCAACGACGTCGGCAACGGCGCCTCCGATGCCTGCATCCACTTCGTCGAAAATGAGCGTCTTCCCCGGCGCATCGGTTGTCGCGAGCGTTTTCAAGGCCAGCATGATGCGCGACAGCTCGCCGCCCGAGACGATGCGCGCCAGCGGCTTCACGTCTTCGCCGGGATTCGGAGAAAGATAGAACTCCGCCTGGTCGATGCCGCGCTCGGACCAGCGCGCGCCGTCGCCGTTGTCCGACCCGTCCTGGAAGCGGACCTCGCAGCGGGTCCTCTGCATCGCGAGATCGGCCAGCGATTTTTCGAGCGATCGCGAGAACTCCTTCGCGCCTTGCCTGCGCCGCCGCGACAGATCCGAGGCCGCCGCCAGGTACGCGTCGCGTGCCGCCGCCAGCGCGACGTCGAGTTCCGCCGCGCGTTCCGTGGCGTGCTCCAGATCGTGGAGCTCGCGACGGAGATCTGCCGCCTTCGCGAGCACGTCCGCCAGCGCGGGTCCGTGCTTTCTCTTCAGACGCTCGAGCACCGCCAGGCGATCCTCGATGTCCTGCAGCCGCGCCGGAGACGCATCGATATTCGACGAATACGATCGAAGGAAAAATGCGAGATCCTCGAGCTGAGATTTCACGATCTCGCGAGCATCGAGATATGGCGTGAACGTCGCGTCCAGCGCCGCCAGTTCGGCTACCTTCTTCCAGACGGTCCCGAGCGCCGGCAACGCGGCTTCGTCACCTTCATACAGTGCGGTGTACGCATCCGCACACAGGCGTTGCAGGCGATCGGCGTTGGCGAGCACCTGGCGGGTCGCCGCCAGTTCTTCATCTTCCCCCGCCTTCGGCGATGCACGATCGATCTCTGAGAGCTGGAACGCGATGAATTCCGCGCGAGACGCTTTCTGCTGCTCGCTCGCGGCAAGCCGCTGCCGGTCATCCTTGATCTGCTGCCATCGGCGGAACGCTTCCGCAACGGCTTCACGCTTCGGCGTCAGTGCCATGAACTCGTCGAGCAGATCGAGCTGCGCGGACGGATCGAGGAGCACCTGGTGCTCGTGTTGCCCGTGGAGATCGACGAGCAAGCCGACGGCATCGCGGAGCGCCGCGCTCGTGACGATCGCGCCGTCAACGAACGCGCGGCTGCGACCTTGCGCGGAAATCTCGCGACGCACGATCAGCTCTCCGCCATCAGGCTTTTCGAAGATGGCCTGCACGTTCGCGGCGTCGGCCCCGGTCCGCACGAGCTCTGCCGAAGCGCGGCCGCCCACCAGCAGGCCGACTGCGCCAACGAGGATCGACTTTCCGGCGCCGGTCTCTCCGGTCAGCACGTTGAGTCCCGGCGCGAACTCCAGCTCCAGCCGATCAATGACGGCGAGATTATTGATGCTGAGGAAGCGGAGCATGCGTCACAATCAACTTCGTGGCTTCCGCCTTCAGGCGGAAGTACAATACTATCAAATGTTTGACTGCGGATCTGGTGCGTGTTAGGCTGGGGCTCGTCTGCGCTGTCCCAGCGGCGCACTGTTCGCGGACGGAGGAGCATTGCGCACGTTTGGCTACTTCGCCCTTGCGCTGCAGGCACAGGGGGGACCGGAGTCTGGGACCGGCGGCGTCGATTTCGTCGAACTCATCGCCCGCTCGAACTGGCTCACCAAAGGCGTCCTGCTGATCCTGCTGCTCTTCTCCGCGGTGTCCTGGGGCATCATCCTTTACAAGACGTGGCAGTACCGGCGGGCATCGCGCAATACCACGATGTTCCTGCAGGTCTTCCGCAAGAGCACGAAATTCTCCGAAGTGCAGGCGGTGTGCTCGAGCGTCAGCGCCAGTCCGCTCGTCGGGATTTTTCAATCGGGCTACGCGGAGCTCAACGCACAGCTGCGGCAGCATCAACAGACTCCGGACGGCCCGAACCGGCCGCAGGCTGCTCCAGCACGTCCAACACTGAAGAGCCTCGACGCCGTCGATCGGGCACTGCTGCGCGCAACCACGGTCGAGGTGGGCAAGCTTGAAAAGCGTGTCCCGTTCCTTGCGACGACCGCCAGCATTACGCCGTTCATCGGCCTGTTCGGCACGGTGTGGGGCATCATGGCCGCGTTTCAGAACATCGGCGCCCAAGGCTCGACGAGCCTCAACGTCGTCGCGCCCGGGATCGCCGAAGCACTCGTCGCCACCGCCGCGGGCCTCTTCGCGGCCGTGCCCGCAGTTTACTTTTACAATCACTTCACGAACATGGTGAAGGAGTTTGCTGCGGAGATGGACGACTTCTCGCTGGAGTTCCTGAACATTTCCGAGCGGAACTTTACGTGATGAGGGCACGGTCCTTTTAACAGAGGGCACGGAGAACACGGAGTATTTTCTTTAAGAAGGCTTTCCGTAGCCTCTGAGTAAGTTCGGAATACCTATGCCGAAGTTACAACAGAACGGTAACGCCGGCGGACGCGGACGACGGGCGCGCGGCGCGCGCGTCTCGACCTCTCTCGCCGAGATTAACGTCGTCCCGCTCGTGGACGTGATGCTCGTGCTGCTCATCATCTTCATGGTGACGGCGCCGATGATGACGCAGGGGCTCGCCGTGAACCTGCCGCAGGCGCGGCGCGCGACGCCGGTCACGGCGCAGCCGATCTACATCACGATTCCCTCCACGTTCGCCAAGGATCGCATCGTGCAGATCGGCAATGACGAGGTGCGCGTGGAGATCCTGCAGGAGCGGATGAAGCAGATGATGCTCGAGCACAGCGACAAGAGCGTCTTCGTGCGATCGGATGCGGCCGTCACGATGCAGGACTTCATGGCGGTCACTGACAAGTTGAAGGAAGGGGGCGTTGAAAAGGTCAACATTTCGACGCGCCCGGTGGAACGGTAAGAGGCTCAGGGCTCATGACTCAAGGCTCACGGCAGTTCACGGCCCGCGGCGCTTGTAGGCCGGGTCTTCAGACCCGGCTCAGGGGGGCGGGTCTAAAGATCCGCCCTACATCTCACGACTTGAAGCTCATGGCTCCTGCTACTCACTGACTGACCATGGACGCAGTCACCCAGATCCTGATCGATCGCTCGCGCGAGGCCGACAAGATCGGCCGCATGGTCGCGCTGTCGTTGATCGCGCACGCGATCCTGATCGCCGCGGTGGCATTGCTCCCGGCGAACTGGGGGGCGTCCGTGAAGCAAGACAACGCGTCCACGATGGTGATCTCGCTGGGCGGCGCTCCCGGTCCGAAGCAGGGGATGACGGCAATCTCCCCTAAACCGGTGCAGGAGGCGGCGCCGACGACCCAGAAGCCGAACGTGCAAGCGCCCCCTGCCCTCGCGAAGCCGGAGGTGGTCGAGCCGTTGAAGACCGCGAAGCCGCAGCCCAAGGCATCGGCGAAAGTCGAGCCGAAGAAGAACGAGCCGCAGCTTCACAGCAGTAAGCCGACGACGGGCCCCGAAGTGAAGCAAGGGACTGCGCGCGTAGAGACGGGCGGGCAGGCCGTGCCTTTCGGCGGACTCGCGACAGGAGGCGGTGGTGCCGGCGCGGCAATCACCGATTACGCGAATTTCTGCTGCCCGGAATATCTGACGACGTTAGTGCAACTCGTCCAGCGGAACTGGCAGCAGAACCAGGGCGTCGATGGCACCGTGATGATCAAGTTCACGATTCAGAGAAACGGCGCGATCACGAACATTGAAGTCGAAAAGCAAAGCGTGCCTTTCCTCGATTTGGCGGCCCAGCGCGCCGTCGCGCAGACAAGGCAGTTGCCGCCGTTGCCCACGGCGTTCACAGGCGATCAATTGACGGTGCATCTCCTGTTTCAATTCAAACGATGAGAACATCACCCATTCGACTCCTGGCAATCGGCGCGCTCGCCGCGGCCACATCGCTTTCACTCGTTGCGCAGCAGCAGCCGCCGCCGGCGGCCCAGCCACCGTCACAACCACCGGCACAGCAACAACCCACCGATGTGACCGTGCGTCTCGAGGGGGTTGGGGGACTTCCGCCGAAGCTGGCGATTGCTCCGTTTGTCGCCGCGTCTTCGGACGCAGAAACGGTCGCCGCCGCGAAAACGATCACCGACGTCCTCTTCGACGACCTCGCGTTCGAGCGCGAGTTCTACATGATTGGCAAGGACGTCACCGCGACCGTGCCCCGGCTCACCTCGATTGACGAAGTGCAGATGGATCGGTGGCGCGAGCTGAACGCCAACGGCCTCGTCATCGGGAGCGTGCAGAAGACCGCCAACGGCGCAATCGTGCGGATCAAGGTGATCGAAGTCGGCTCCGGCCGCACGTCGATGGGCAAGGAATACAGCGGCTCGATCGCGAATCCGCGCCTCTATGCGCACACGATCAGCGACGAAATCCACCAGCAGCTGCGCGGGTTGAAAGGTGTCGCGCGGACGAAGCTCGCGTTCACGTCGGACCGGGATGCCGAGCGGATGAAGGGGCCGCAGGGCGATCGCGAGATCAAGGAGATCTATCTGACGGACTACGACGGCGCCGGACCGAAGCGGGTCACCGTCAGCAGGACCTTGAACGTCGCGCCCGTGTGGTCGCCCGATGGGCAGGCGCTCGCGTACACCAGCTACCGTATGGGGCAGTTCAGCGTCTTCCAGGACATCATCGTGTCGCTGCTCTATAAAGGTGTGCGGCAGACGCCGCTCGACGGCGATCCGAACAAGCAGAATTACCTGCCGGCCTGGTCGCCGGATGGCAGCAAGATGGCGTTCACCTCGAATCGCGATGGCAACCCCGAGATCTATGTCGTCAATCGGGATGGCAGCGGCCTGCGGCGGCTGACGAATCACTCGGCCATCGACTCGACGCCGACGTGGAACCCCGCGGGCACCCAGATCGCGTGGACGTCGGATCGGACCGGCAACCCGCAGATCTGGCTCATGAACGCGGACGGCACGGGCCAGCGTAAGCTGACGAGCGAATCGTGGTGCGATCGGCCGACGTGGTCGCCGGAGCCGTTCAACGAGATCGGGTATGCGTCGCGCACGGGCGCCGGGTTCGACATCAAGATCTATTCGTTCGCGAAAGGCGAGAGCACGCGGGTGACCGACGGCATCGGGACGAACGAGAGCCCGGCCTTTGCGCCGAACGGCCGGCACATCGCGTTCACCTCCACGCGCAACGGCAGGCAGCAGATCTTCACGATCGCACGCGATGGCAACGACCTGCGGCAGATTACGCACGAAGGTAATAACGGGTACCCGAACTGGTCGAGATAATACCGGGGTGCGGGGTGCGGGGTGCGGGGTGCGGGGTGCGGGGTGTGGGGTGCGGGGTGCGGGGTGCGGGGTGCGGGGTGCGGGGCGGCGACGCACGGAGCGGCATATGTGGCGAGACGCCGGATGCGCGATTCTACGTGATCGCATCCCCGGATCCCGCACCCCGCGCCCCGGACGGTTCACAAGAGCGTTGGGAGAATCGAAGCAGATGAAACAGACACGACTGGTGGCGGTTGCGCTGGTGGCGGTATTGGCGGTGTCTCTGGCTGCGTGCGGGAAGAAGAAGCCGCCCCTGGCGCGGCCGACTCCCCCGCCGCCTTCGACAGCGCCCGACACCACGTCGCGTCCGCCGGCGCCCCCCGAGCCGGTGCGCGAGAATCCGCCAATTCCACCGGAGCCGACGATCTCCGACGATCCGCTCGCGGGGAAGGATCTCGACGTCATCAACAAGAACTCGCCGTTCCAGCCGGTGTTCTACCCGCTCGACAGCTCCGAGGTCGACCAGCGGGGCCAGCAGG
The DNA here is from genome assembly GCA_003222675.1 of Acidobacteriota bacterium. Lineage (GTDB taxonomy): Bacteria > Acidobacteriota > Vicinamibacteria > Vicinamibacterales > 2-12-FULL-66-21 > QHWT01. Next base: position 71,857 of record QHWT01000073.1, read on the forward strand.
CGCTCAACGCCGATGCCGACATCCTCCGGAAGTACCCGACGTGGGTGATCACGATCGAGGGACACTGCGACGAGCGCGGCACCGCCGAGTACAATCTCGCGCTCGGCGAACGCCGGGCGCTGGCAGCGAAGACCTACCTGGTGTCACTCGGGATTCCGGCGGATCGGCTGCGGACCGTCAGCTACGGGAAGGAGTTTCCGTTCGATCCGGGTCACGATGAGTCCGCCTGGTCCAAGAATCGCCGCGCGCACTTTGTCGTCACGAGCAAATAGAACCTTGGTGATTTGGTAATCTGGTGATTTGGTGATTTAACCATGCGTATCACGATTGCGCGCACGTCGCTGCTTGCGGCGCTCCTCGCGGCCACGCTGCCAGGCCAGGCGTCGGCGGCAGCGAATAAAGAACATCTGCAACTCATGGCGGAGATTCGCATGCTGCAGGAACAGCAGCAGCAGCTCCAGGCGCTGCTCGGCAATCTGTCGGATGCGCTGAAGGCGGTCTCCGGCAAGCTCGACGATCAGTCCGCCGCGATGCGCAAGGCGATGGCCGATCAAACGCTGACGATCACCAACGTTGGCGAGAACGTGCGCGTGCTGCGCGAAAAGGCGGACGATACCAACGTGCGGATCTCGTCGGTCGCGCAGGAGATCGAAGCATTGCGTCAGGCGATCGCGTCGCAGCCCGCGCCGCAGGCCGCCCCTGCCGCGACAGGTGCGGAGTCCGCACCGGGCGCCGTGCCGCCGGGTACGTCGGGCGCTGTTCCACCACAGATAACCATGCCGCCGACGACCAGCACGACGAACCCGATCCCGCTCGGCGTCTCGCAGCAGCGCATGTGGGAGAACACGTTCGACGATTACAGCGCCGGCCGCTTCGACCTGGCGATTCAGGGATTCCAGAGCTTTATCCAGGCATTCCCGCGATCGCCGCGCGCCGCCGAGGCGCAGCTCTACATCGGTCACTCGTTGTACGCTCAGTCGAAGTGGCGGGAGGCGGCCGATGCGTTCCAGAAGGTGATCAGCGACTATCCGCAGAGCACGAACGTGTCAGAGGCGTACTTCAAACTGGGATCGAGCTTCGAGCGGATGAACCAGATGGACGCCGCGAAGAAAGCGTACGACACGGTGATCAAGAACTACCCGAACACCGTTGAGGCGAACCTTGCCAGGCAGGCGATGGAGAGGCTGAACAAGCGAGAATAGGCGCCTGCGGCCCGCGCGAGGCGACGGAGTGAACCGGCGCGAAGCGCCGGCGCCGAGCGCGAGCGCGTGGGGGTGGGGCCCCACGCGCATTGAGAAATGCTGACACGGCGCGGCGAGTCCACAGATCCGAGGCTGAACATGGTGGGTCTGAAGACCCGCCCTACCCCGCTAAAACGGAATATCATCGTCGGCCAGCTCGCTGATCGGCTCTCCCATCGGTTCGATGTGCTCGCCGCCACCCGTGGCGGCCGCCGCGCCGGCGCCGCGGCCCTGCGAGCGCCCCGCGCCCATTCCGCCCCCTCCGCCGCTCAACAACACAATGCGGTCGCCTCGGATTTCAGTGGTGTAGCGCTTGTTGCCGTCCTTGTCGTCCCACTGGCGGGTCTGGAGGCGCCCCTCAACGTAGATCTGCTTGCCCTTGGTGAGATATTCCGACAGCGCTTCCGCGGACTTTCCCCAGAGCACGACGCGGTGCCATTCGGTCTTTTCCTGCTTCTGGCCCGCCTTGTCGTTCCACACCTCGGTCGTAGCCATGTTGAGCGTGGCCACGGCGGCGCCTCCGGGCGTGTACCGCAATTCTGCGTCGCGCCCGAGATTGCCCACGAGGATGACCTTGTTCACACTTCCCATGCCGGATGTCCTTTCAAGACTGCCGCGCTATTGTGTCAACGCTCACGATTGGCGTCCATACCGGTCTTCGAGCCGAACGACATCGTGGAGCTCCGGCGTGGAGACTTCGAAGATGTCGCAATCGGTAATGGCGGTCATCCGGTGGACTGTCTTCGGCGTGACGTGTACGGCCTGGCCGGGCTGCATCTCGCGTTTCTCGAGATTCTCCCCGTCTTTCTCCCGAATCTCGAACAGCATCCGTCCCGACCAGAGAAAAATCGTCTCGTCCTTCTGGTCGTGATACTGCAGGCTGAGCGCGTGTCCCGCGTTGACGTGAATCAGCTTGCCAACATAGCGGTCTGTCCTGGCCCAATGCAGCTCGTAGCCCCAGGGTTTGTCGACTTTCATCACTTCATTCACTATCGCTCCTCGGCGTGACAGACCAGGTCATTACTTACTTCGCTCGGCGGGCCATTCTGCATTCCCTTATCTCCTGCCTTCGCTCATGGGCTTGCTCAGTTCGTTCGCGCGGGCGAGAGGAAGTCCGCCAGCGTCCGCTCGACCTCCGCGGCGGTGGCGGCCTTCAACGCCCGGCTCGCAAGCTTTACCGTCTCGGCAATCCGCAACCCCCGGACGACGTGCTTCGCCAGCGGAATGGACGCGGGCGTCATGCTGAACTCGCGCAGCCCGAGCCCCGTGAGCAGCGGCAGCAGGACAGGATCCGCCGCCATCTCGCCGCAGACCGACACCGGGAGGCTGCGTCGCCGCGCCCCGCGCGCGACGTGACGCAACACGCGGAGGATCGCCGGGTGCAGCGGCTCGTACATCCGCGAGACGCGGTCATCGGTGCGATCAACCGCCAGGCAGTACTGGATCAGATCGTTGGTGCCGATGCTGAAGAAGTCCGCTTCGTCAGCAAGCAGATCGATCGTCAGCGCTGCCGACGGCACTTCGATCATGATGCCGACCGGCACCGGTGGCGGCGAGATGCCGCGCTCTTTCAGCGTCTCGACCGCGTGCGCCACGGCCTTCCGCGCGAGTCGGAGCTCCTCCACGCCCGTCACGAAGGGGAACATGATCCGCAGCGGCCCGTGCATGGCGGCGCGGAGCAGCGCGCGGAGCTGCGCCTGAAACACCTCTTCGAACGACAGGCTCAGCCGCAATCCGCGGAGGCCAAGCGGCGCGCGGTTGCTGCCGCCTGACTGCACGACGCCGAGCTCCGATTCTGTGACGTCGAAAGTTCGCACGGTGACACGGCCGCCGTCCATGCCATCGATGAGCCGCCGGTAGACGGCGTACTGCGCTTCTTCGTCGAGCCCCGCAGCCGTCATGCCCGCGAGCATGAACTCCGATCGATAGAGGCCGATGCCTTCGGCACCGCGCTCGCGCGCCCGCGGTGCTTCTTCCGGCAGCTCGACGTTCGCTTCGACGCGAATCGCGATGCCGTCCTGCGTCACCGACGGCAGCGTGCCGTATTCCGCGAGCGATCGCTCGTAGGCGCGGCGCTTCTTGGCGCGCGCGTCGAGATCTTCGAGCACTGCCCCGGACGGCTCGACGAGCACGTCGCCGGTGCTGCCGTCTACGGCGATCAAGACCCCAGGCCGAATCACCGAGCTCGCATGACGCAGGCCGGCCACGGCAGGCACGTGGAGGGACCGCGCCAGGATGGCCGTGTGATACGTCCAGCTCCCGGCATCCGTGATGAACGCGGCAAGCCGCTGCCAATCGAGCTGCGCGATCAGCGACGGGCTCAGCTCGTCGGCCACGAGCACCAGCGGACCACCCTCGATGTCGCGGAACAGATCGACTGGATCGCCATTCGTGCGCAGGTTCATGCAGAGCCGGCCGATGATGTCGGCGACGTCTCCCTTCCGCTCGCGGAGGTAAGGGTCATCAGCCTGATCGAAGAGCGACGCGATCTCATCCAGCGCGCGGCGCAGCGCCGATTCGGCGTTGAGGCGTTCCACCCTGATGATCGTCGCGGCGCGATCGACCAGCATCGGATCGTCGAGCATCAGCAGCTGCGCGTCGAACAGGTAGGCGTGCTCGGCGCCGGCGGCCGCGGCGATCCGTTCCTTCAGGTGCTGGAGCTGCTCGCGTGACTGCGCCCGCGCCGCATCGAGGCGCGCGATCTCGCTGTCGATGCGATGTTCCGGCACGCGGAACTGCAGGTTCTTCGTCCCGCGCGTAACCACCAGCGCGCGGCCGATCCCGATCCCGGGAGAGACGCCCAGGCCGTTCAGGCGCATGGCACCTCGTCGAATCCGCGCTGGACCAGCGCCGACAGCGCGGCGATCGCGTCCTCTTCATCCGCCCCATCGGCGGTGATGGTGATGGTGCTGCCCTTCGCCGCCCCGAGCAGGAGCAGTCCCATGATGCTCTTTCCATCCATCTCCCGTCCAGCACGCCCGACGCGGATGTGTGCGGCGAACCGTCCGGCGGTATGCACGAACTTCGCGGCGGCGCGCGCATGCAGCCCGAGCGGATTCTGGATGGCCACGTCACAGACCTGCATCGAAAATCCTAAATCATCCTCGCGGGCGGCCTACTGCGGCGGTAGGGCAAAACCTTGCGGCGGACATTCTTTGTCCTCGCGGGCGGCCTACTGCGGCGGTAGGGCAACACCTTGCGGCGGACATTCTTTGTCCTCGCGGGCGGC
>QHWT01000074.1 GCA_003222675.1 Acidobacteriota bacterium
GGGGTGCGCTCTTGAATCAGGCGGCGAGCATCGTTCGAGATCGCCCCGCCGTGAAGACCTTGACCAGAAGCAGTCCGGCGATGAAGCCGCCGATGTGTGCCATATACGCGACGCCGCCGCCGTCGCTTGTCTGCGCGATCGATCCGACCTGGCTGATCAACTGAATCACGATCCAGAAGCCGAGGACCACGATCGCAGGTACGGACCTTACGCCGGCGCGAGTGAGCACCCTGACGCGGTTCCGGGGGAACAGCAACAGGTAACCGCCCAGCACTCCGCTAATCGCGCCCGACGCGCCCACGCTCGGGACCCCGGAACCGCCGCTGAACCAGATGTGCGCCAGCCCCGCCGCGAGACCGCAAACGAGGTAGAAGACCAGGTAGCGCGCCGATCCCATGGCGCGCTCGATGTTGTCGCCGAAGATCCAGAGGTAGAGCATGTTGCCGCCCAGGTGCATCCACCCGCCGTGAAGAAACATGGACGTGACGAGCGTGGACCAGTAGGGCAGTGGAATCAGTGGAGGCAGATCGCGGTGAACTGCGTATTCGCGCGGTACAACACCCCAGGCGGTGATGAATGATTGCAGGGCCCCTTCGGATCCCTGTCCCAACTCCAGCAGGAACGCGAGAACGTTGACGACGATCAGGGCGATCGTCACGATCGCGACGCCGCTCTCGCCCGGTCCCCGGTCATCTCCGATAGGGAACATGCAGCACCCCTCCTGCGGCCGGCGAGCAACCCTATGCGCAGCAGGCTACGAATGTCGGCTCACCTCCCGCTATTGAATCGCAGGGGCCGGGACAATCTGGATGATCGTCTTGAATCGCGCGGGTTCGGCGCCCCGCTTGGGATTCAGGTAGCCCGCCGATCCGCCCCACGTGTAGTCCTTCACGGTCACGCTCGGCGGAAACGCCATCGATTCTTCCTTGAACTTCCCGATGTCGAACTCGTGCACCGGCGGTTCTTCGAACAACAGCTCGCCCTTCTGCTTCAACAGCGTCTTGTAATACGTGACGATCTGCAGGAAGTCGGTCGTGCTGCCGAACAGGTAATACCGCTGGCCACGCCCCGCATCGAACGATCCGACGAACTCGGCGCCGGGATAAATTTGAACGCCGAGCGTTGCTTCAGTGGGTGCGTCGGTCGGTGAGGCGGCGGCTGGTTGCCTGGGATCCGGCGAAGCGACAGGCGGTTGTCGCGTCGCGGGCGCAGGCACGGCGGGTGCCGGCAGCACGGGACGTTGTTCGCCGGGCCGCGGAAACGGCTGCGGCGTCTGAGCCACTGAGGTGGCAGCCGCAAGAACGGCTACAGAAAAACACAGAACAACACAGACGGACCGTCCCCTGTCGATCATATCGCTATTATAGGTCCCTGCAGGCGACCGGGACCTCCGGATCTCGGACCTCGGATCTCGGACCTCGGATCTCGGATCTCGGCCCTCGACATGGAACGTCTCCTCCAGCACTGCGAATCCCACGTCGACGAGATCGTCGAAACGATCGAAGCGCTCGTCCGCCTGGAATCGCCCAGCACCGATAAAGCGGCCGTCGATCGGTGCGGCGCGGAGATCGCCGAGCGCCTGCGGCGTGCCGGGGCGGACGTTGAGCTGCTGCGCCGCGAAGAACGCGGCGATCACATTTTGGCCCGGATCCCGGGATCCGGGCGGCCGGTGCTGCTGCTGGGACACTTCGACACCGTCTGGCCTGTCGGGGCGCTCGGCCGCATGGCGCTCCGCCGTGACGGCACGCGGCTCCATGGGCCGGGAACATTCGACATGAAAGCGGGCATCGCAATCGCGCTTGGCGCCATTGCAGCCTTGCGCGCGACCGGCACCGAGCACCCGCCGATCTCCATGCTCTGGACGACCGACGAGGAGATCGGAAGCGGCACGTCGCGGGAGCCGATCGAATCAATCGCGCGCGGCGCGGCGGCGGTGCTCGTGCTCGAGCCGGCGCTCCCCGGCGGCGCCCTCAAAACGGCGCGCAAAGGCTGCGGCGAGTTCGAGCTCACGGTGCAGGGGATTGCCGCCCACGCCGGCGTCGATCCCGGCAAAGGCGCGAGCGCGATCCACGAGCTCGCCGCGCAGGTCGCCAGGATCCAACGGTTCGAGGACCTCGATCGCGGCGTCAGCGTCAACGTAGGAATCATCGAGGGAGGCAGCCGGCCGAACGTCGTCGCCGAACACGCACGGGCCGTCGTCGATGTACGTGCCCCGACGATGACCGACGCCAGGAGAGTGGAAGCGGAGTTTCAGCGCTTGCAACCAGTCGGTCGCGGGACACGTCTCAACATTAGAGGCGGGTTCGAGCGGCCGCCACTGGAGCGAACGGCGGCCGTGGCGCACCTCTTCTCGGTCGCGCGCGGCGTGGCGTCGCTGCTCGGGCGCGACCTCCAAGAAGGATCCACCGGGGGCGGTTCCGACGGCAACTTCACCGGTGCGCTTGGCGTGCCCACGATCGACGGGCTGGGACCTGTCGGTGACGGCGCGCACGCCGCACACGAATACGTGGACGTTGCGGAACTGCCTTGGCGCGCCGCGCTGGTGGCGGGCCTGCTCAACCGCCTCACGAGTTAAGGCCTCGGGCCTCAGGCTCGGGCTTCAGAAGCGTCCGGATGGTTTGGGACAACGGCCGCTCGGAAGTTGGACCGTTGGCTGCGAGTGATGGAATGCCCGGGGCCTGGAGCCTGAAGCCCTTTCCTTACCGCTGGGATACAATTGATTTATGCCAAACGGACTTAAAACCGCGCTGCTGCTGGGCCTCCTGAGCGGCGTGCTGCTCGCGATAGGACAATTGCTGGGGGGATCCAACGGGCTGATGCTGGCTTTCGTGATCGCCGCGGTCATGAACTTCGGCTCGTACTGGTTCTCGGACAAGATCGTGCTGCGGATGTACCGTGCGCAGGAAGTTGCCGCTGGTCACCGTCTCCATACCATCGTCGAACGCCTTACGCGGCAGGCGAACCTGCCGATGCCGAAGGTTTACGTGATCCCGGATCCGTCTCCGAACGCGTTTGCCACGGGACGCAATCCCGAGCATGCGGCGGTCGCGGCCACAGAGGGCATCCTGCAGATTCTGACCGATAACGAACTGGAAGGGGTTGTCGCCCACGAGCTCGCGCACGTCAAGCACCGCGACATCCTGATCAGCTCGGTCGCCGCGACGATTGCGGCAGCCATCATCATGGTCGCCCGCATGGCGCACTTCGCGGCGCTTTTCGGCGGCTATGGCGGGCGGGGCGACGATCGCGACCGGGGCAACAACCCGATTGCGCTTCTCGCGACGATAATCCTGGCGCCGCTGGCCGCCGCGCTCATCCAGATGGCGATCTCCCGCTCGCGCGAGTTCGCGGCGGACGCCGGGGGCGCGCGCATCACGGGCAACCCGTACGGGCTCGCGGATGCGTTGCGGAAAATCGACGCGGTTTCCAAGAAGGTCCCCCTCGATGCGAACCCCGCAACGGCTCACATGTTCATCGTAAAGCCGTTTTCCGGGGCGGGATTGATGTCGCTCTTCAGCAGCCACCCTCCGACCGAAGCCCGCATCCGCGCGCTGCTCGGCGGCATCCGGTAGGAAGCGGCAGTACCACTTTCACATGGCCGCATGGGAGGACAACGTGTCCGTCCTCCCGATGCGCTGTGGTTTTCCGGCCACGCCGACACGTAAGTACTTGCCGCTTTTCTTTTGTCCTCAGCGACTTAAACGGGCCTCAGCCAACCGCCCTATATTTGGCGTTCATTTTGCTCCGTCTCGAGTAGCGATAGCGCTTCAGGGTTGGAGGAGCTCGTGGAAGATTTCGATATTCCGCAGAACAAGATGGCCGAGTCGGCCGAGCACGTTGTCGATCGCGCGCTCGAGGAGGCCCGGCGCCGCGAGCACGCGTTGCTGACGAACGAGCACGTTTGTCTGGCATTCGCACAAGTCGAGTGGGACATGTTCGGGCAGGTCATGCGCGACCTCGAGCTCAACCCGCACGAGATCCTCCAGGCGCTCGAAGAGCACCTCAGGCTCCTGCCTAGCGTTCCCGGGCGCGACCTTCGCGTGGCGCCGTCGACGAAGCTGCTGTTCAAGCTGGCGCTGCTGCACGCGAGCCGCTGCGGCCGCCATACGATCGAGGCGTCAGATCTGTTTTCGGCGATCTTCGAGGAGACTCAGGGCATCCCCGTCTCGATCATCCGCCGGCACGGCATCGAGCCGGAGGCGCTCGTTTCCAGGCTTGCCACGCGGATGCGCGATCACGAGCTCCGGGAGGAGCGCCTGAAGAAGCGGTTCGAGCTGCCGCCGTTCCTGAAGCATTTCGCGACGAACCTCAACCAGCTCGCGCGACAGGACAAGATCCCGCCGGTCTTCGGCCGCGATGCGGAAATCGACCGCGTACTCGAGATTCTCTGCCACCGCGAGCGCGCCAACTCGGTCCTGCTCCTCGGTGAGCCGGGCGTCGGCAAGACAGCGATCGCGGAAGGCATCGCGCGCCGCATCGAGTTCGAGCCGGAGAAGGTGCCCGTTCGCCTGCGCGACTGCCAGATCGTCAATCTGCAGATGAACACCATGGTGGCGGGAACGATGCTGCGTGGCATGTTCGAGGATCGCATCCAGAACGTGATCCGCGAGATCAAGGAGCGCCCGACCCTTATTCTCTTCATCGATGAAGTGCACACGATGATTGGCGCGGGCTCCGCGCTCGGCGCGCCCTCCGATGCCGCCAACGTGTTCAAGTCGGTGCTCGCCCGCGGCGAGGTCCGCATCGTCGGCGCAACCACGCTCAGCGAGTACAAGGAATTCATCCAGGAAGACGAGGCGCTTGCGAGGCGGTTCCGCACCGTGCAGGTGACGGAGCCCACGATCGACGAGACGCGCATGATTCTTTACAATCTGCGGCCGCGCCTGGAGCGCAACTACTCCGTTCGGATCAAGGACGAGGCTATCGAGACCGCGCTCGAGATGTCGCCGCGCTACATGCGGCACCTTCAGTTGCCCGACAAAGTGATTGGCTGGCTCGATACGGCGTCGGTGCGTGCCGAGATCGATCGGCGCTGGGAAGTCGGCGGCGACGACGTCGTGCAGGTGATCTCGCAGGTCGCGCGCATTCCCGAGGACATGGTCTTCCGCGACGTCACCGACCGCTTTCACGACATGGAAGATCGCCTCGGCTCACGCATCGTCGGTCAGCGTACGGCGATCGATGCGGTCGCGCGCCGGCTCGTGCTGAACAAGGGACCCTTGAAGGACGGATTCGATCGCCCTGATGGCGTGCTGCTGTTCCTCGGCCCGACCGGCGTCGGCAAGACCGAGCTCGCGAAGTCCGTCGCCGAATTTCTCTTCGGCGACGAGAAGAAGATGATTCGCGTCGACATGTCGGAATACCAGGACGGCGCTGTTGCGGTTGACAAGCTGATCGGCATGCCGCGCGGAATCGTCGGATCTGAGCGCGGCGGGGTGTTGACGAACCAGTTGAAGGACAATCCGTACTCGGTCGTCCTCCTCGACGAGGTCGAGAAGGCCAGTCCGGGAATGCTGAACCTGTTCCTCCAGGCGTTCGACGAAGGCTGGATCACGGACGGACGCGGCAAGCGCGTGTATCTCAGCGACGCCATCGTCATCATGACGTCGAACATTGGCGGCGAATATTTCCGGAAGCTGACGAGTCCGCTGGGGTTTTATGCCAAGCAGATCGGCATCGAGCAGGTCCAGGGGGACATCACGCGCGAGCTGGAGCGCCGCTTCACGCCGGAGTTCCGCAACCGCATCGACGAAGTGATCATCTTCTCGCCGTTGACACGAGACGAGGTCCGGCAAATCGCGCTACAGCAGATTGGGAAGATTGAAGCGACGCTGACGAAGAGCGGCCGCACCCTGCACGTCACTCCCGAGGCGGTCGAGCAGATCGTCCAGGACGGTTACAGCCTTGCCTACGGCGCGCGCTTCCTGAAGCGCATCATCGAGTCGAAGATCAAGCTGCCGATCAGCCAGCGCTGGGCCGAAGGCCAGGCGTTCCTCGCAGATGTCAAGGGCGGCGTCGTTGAGATCGAAGTCGTAAGCGCCGCGGGAGGCTATGCCGCACTGGCGGCTACAGCCTAGAGGATTTGCTGACTGGGTGATTTCTTGATTTGGTGATTTCGTGATTTGGTGAATTTTTGTGTGCGCGCGCTACCGCGCACACTTTCAAAAGCGCGAGCGGCAGCTCGCGCGACGCTGAATCACCAAATCACCAAATCCGCAATCACCAAATCGCGACATCCAATCACCACCGAAATTCCTTCTGCTCCGGCGCGCTCGGTTCGTCGTCGGACGCGTCGTGCTTCTGTTCCTTGATCTTTCGCACCCTCTGATTGACGTTGTGCCGCTCCTGCAGCATGTCGATGAGCGCGCGGACGGTGCCGATGTATTCAGGCGGCGCGTAAGCGCCGGCATACAGGCGCTGATAACTCTCGACCATGTGCGGAAAGGCGTGGGCGAGAAAGCCCATGAAATGATCCTTTGTGCCGCCCTTCAGATACAGCACGTTGGCGCCCATGAACGCGGCCCCATGATCGGCGACCGCCTTAATCGTCGCGTCGAGCTTTGATGTCTGCGTTGTGAATCCCGGGATCACGGGCGCCATCAGGACCCCGGCGTTGATCCCCGCGTCACGCAGCTTCCGGACGGCGCGAAGCCGTTGCAGCGGATGCGCCGTGCCGGGCTCGAGCGCGCGCCATGCATCCTCGTCGACGGTGGGCACGCTCAAATATACGGTGCAGCTCGCTACGCGCGACAGTTCCGCCAGGAGCTCGGCGTCGCGAACGATCATCGGTCCTTTAGTGACGATGCCAACGGGTGTGCGCCCCGCGATCAAGGCTTCGAGGGACCGCCGCGTGAGCTTGTAATGCCCTTCGATCGGTTGATACGGATCCGTTGCCGTCCCGAGTGCGACCTGTTCACGCATCCACGACGGCTTGTCGAGCTCGCGCCTGAGCACCTCCGGGAAATTCACCTTCACGAAGATGAGCGACGAGAAGTCGTCGCCCGGTCCGAGCTCGAACTGCGTCTGGTACCGCCGCGCAAAGCAGTAGTGACACCCATGCGTGCAGCCGCGATACGGGTTCAGCGTCCAGTTGAACGGCATGCCTTGGACTGGATTGAGCGCAGACCGGCAGGTGATTTCCTGGTAGCGCGCTTCGTCCGCACGCCGTTGCGCCTGGTCGAGCGACTCGGGCCCGTGCTCGCGGACCTGCAGCGCTATCGTCCTGGTAGTCGGTGGTTTACGGCCGAGATCGAAGAGAGCGTCCATGTAGGGTTTCGCCCGATTTTCGCCATTGTAGTCGATCTTTGAAGCGCAACGCCATCCCATCAACATCTCGTGGCTTCAGACTTCAGGCGGAAGGCTGGGGAGAGGCGTGGGCGCTTGCTCTTCCACCTAAAGGTGGAAGCCACGAGAACCTACAAGGTGAAGCCACGAGATCGCGTCGTCAGAAAAGGTAAGCCAGCGCGAACCCGATCTGCGCGACGAACATCATTCTGTACATGTGCGCCCACGAAACATGATTCTCTTCGACCGCGAGATCTTCGGGACGCCGCAGCATCAGGTAACAGACGTAGATGCCGTACGCTGTCATTACCACAGCGAGGAGCTGCAACAGCGCGAAGTGGCCGGTGAGGATCCCGGCCCACGCGCCCACCGAGATCATGAGGAAGGGCAGCACGAATGACGGCGAGATCATCCAGGCGGCTTGACGGACGCCGTAGATGATCGGCAGCGTGCGGCAGCCGCCGCGCGCATCTCCCTCCATGTCTGCGAAATCCTTCGTCGTGGACGCGCCGAGCAGGAACAGCCCGAAGATTGCGCCGATGTACCACGGTTCGAGGCCGACGATGGTTTTCACCGACGACCATCCGGCAACCTTCAACAGCACGCCGCGTGGAATGGCGATCGTGACGTTCGCCCAGATGCCGCGCTTCTTCGTCCGCAGCGGCGGCACGGAATAGATGTAGGTGCAGATCACGGCGAGGAACACCAGCCAGAAGCACTCGTGCCGCCCCTTCGGCGCGACCAGCCACGCGAGCACGAGCGCAATGCCGTAGGTCAACCAGGTGAACACCCATGCATCCCGCAGCGAGAGGCGTTCCGAGGGGAGCGGACGCTTCGGCTTGTTCACGCGATCGATTTCCAGATCGTAAATCTGGTTGAGCGCGTTATTGCCCGCGTTCAGGACGGCCGCCATCAGCGCACCGATCAGGGGATAGACGATCAGATGGGGATGCCAGGATTCGCGGGGCACGGCACCGTACGCCGTCGCGGCGCCCGAGACGAATCCCAGCGCTGGCGCGACGAGCGTGAACGGCCGGCTGAACTCGAGCAGCAGTGACGCCCGTCTCATGCGATCGAGTGGAAGATGCACACAGCGAGCGCTGCCGCGGCTGATGTGTTGATGAAGTTCAGCATGTCGTTATTGAGGAACCCAGGGGCTTCCAGGGTCGCGCCGAGCCAGCTCTCGAGCAGCGCTCCGAGCGTCGCGGCAATGACGATCGGCAGGAGGGCCGCGGCCGGCGTGATGCCGAGCGCGATCGCGATCGCCGCGAGCGCGAATGCGCCGGCGATGCCCGCCGCCGTGCCTTCGAGTGAACGTGCCGGGGGGCACCCGACCGAGTGTCGTCATCGACCAGGTGCGGCGGCCCCACGCCTTGCCGATCTCACTCGCGATGGTATCGCTGCCCCCTGAGGTCAGCGCGGCGGCGAACGCGATGCGCGCCACCAGCGGGTCAGCCGCAAGCAGCACGAGCAAGGCCGCGAGCGCCGCGACGCCGGTGTTGGCGATTGCATTGCCCGCGCCCCGGCGGCCGCCGCGTTCTTCCGCGATGCCGAGGATCATCTTGCGCTGCCATCCCATGCGCGATGTGATTGCCGCGGACAAGAATGTGACGAGCAACAGCACCCATCCGGGCCATCCGAGCGCGCTGAAAATCACGATCCCGATGATCGACCCGGCGAGCGCACCGGAGACGGAAACGGTTCGCGCGCGATACCCCGTCCACGCGACGGCGATGTTTGCGACGAGCGCCCAGGCCAGCCGCGACCGCACCATGGCGGACGCGTCGTGCGCGCGCGAGGCATCGATCAGCGACGCGAGCCACAACACCGCGCCGGCGCTGATTGCCACCGTCAGGTTATCGTCGAGGCGCACGGGCATCGTTTCGACCGCGGCGGCGACGAGCGCGGCGGCGAGCGGGGCGGCGAGCGTGAACGCCAGCGGGGGCGCGGGCTGCACCGCGCCGCGGCACCACCACGCGAGGAATACGCCCCCCGCGCCGCCAACGACCGCGAACGCAGCGCTCCCCGCGAAAGTCTTCTCGCGGTTCCACGGCCACCGCGGTCCGTCGATCGCGCGACCGGCAAGCGTGGCCGAACCGTCACCGAGGGCGAGGATGCCCCACGCCGCGGCAGCGATGTCGGGCCGTCCGGGAAATGCCAGCAGCAGCAGCAGCACGGCAATTGGATACAGCACAATGCCGTGCAGCGGGCGCGCCTCGTCGCCGGGTCGAAAGAGTCCGCGTGCGATCCGCGGCAGCGCGAACACGTTGAACGCGACCGCGGCCCCGCCGATCGCGATCGCCTGCCACCACGTCAGCCAGCGCAGCAGCAGCGCGAAACCGCCCATGGCCATATGGACGATCTGCCGGGCCGTTTCCGAATGAGACGCCTTCGGAGCCTGGCCGGCCGAAGCCCCGAACGGGTGAGGGCGGGTCATCGTCGCGCCGATTGTTCCTCGATGACCGCCGCGCGCCAGAACGACAGCAGGTCCGACAGCGTCCGCTCGATGGGAATCGCGGGCTCCCAACCCGTCTCCCGGTTGATGCGCGCCGGGCTGCCGAGCACCACCGGGTTGTCGCTCGCGCGCAGGCGCGCGGGATCCACTTCGATATTCACGTGAACGCGGGCCAGCGAAAGGAGGATGTCCAACAGTTCGCGAATGCGAAACGCGCGGCCGCTGCAGACGTTGTACGGTCGACGGGGCCGGCCGTGCTCGGCGAGCGCGCGATACGCGCGTACGGTATCGCGGACGTCCGTGAGGTCGCGGCGTGCATCGAGATTGCCGACGCGAAGAATCGGCTCGGACAATCCCGCTTCGACCTCCGCCAGCTGTTTCGCGAATGCCGACGTGACAAACGCCGGCCCCTGGCGCGGCCCCGCGTGGTTGAATGGACGTGCGAGCAGCACCGGCAGGGGCGATTGGGCCGCGAGCATCTCCTGCGCAAGTTTGCTCACGCCGTACGGGCTCGTCGGCCCGATCGGAGAATCTTCGGCGATCGCGTCGGACGAAGGGCGGTAGATCAGCGCGGACCCGGCGATCACGATACGCGCGTCGAGCGCGAGATGCCGCGCGCTCTCCAGCAGATAGTGGGTCGCGAGCACGTTGCCGCGGAGGGCCGCCACGGGCTCCTGCCACGACCGGTGATCGTCGGCAAAGCCCGCACAGTGATAAATGACCGCGGGTCGTGCCGCTTCGAGCGCCGCGCCAACCGACGTGCGATCGAGCAGATCGACGGCGCGCCATCGAATGCGTGCGTCAGAGGCCAGCGCGGGATCGACCGGGCGTCCGCGCGCGTTGGACCACGCGTGCACATCCACGTCGTCGCTGAGCAGGCTCTCGAGCAGATGACGCCCCGCGAACCCCGTCGCGCCCGTGATCAACGGAATGCCGGCCACGCCAAAAATTGTGTTGATCCGTGAGATCCGTGAGATCCGTGGTTATGAACGGGTGCTGCCGTACTGATCCTGGTAGTACTTGCGGAATGCCGGATCCTGATCCTTGATCGGGCGCCACCAGGATTCGTTGTTGCGGTACCACGTGACGGTATCCGCGAGTCCCTCGTCGAACGCCACCTGCGGCCGCCAGCCGAGCGACTGCAGCTTCGACGTGTCGAGCGAATAACGGCGATCGTGGCCGGGGCGATCCGCGACGGGCTTGATCAGCGACTCCGGCCTGCCGACCAGCTGGAGGATCCGACGCGTCAGGTCGACGTTCCGCACCTGGTTGCCGCCGCCGATGTTGTAGACCTCGCCATCGATGCCGCGTTCGATCGCGACGTCGAGCCCGCGACAGTGATCCAGCACGTACAGCCAGTCACGCTCGTTCAAGCCGTCGCCGTAGAGCGGCACCGGAATGTCGTCAACCGCGTTCGTAATGAAGAGCGGGATGATTTTTTCGGGAAACTGGTTCGGCCCGTAGTTGTTGGACGCGCGCGTGATGATCACAGGCACCGTGTAGGTGGCCCAGTAGCTGTAGGCGAGGCGGTCCGCCCCCGCCTTGCTCGCGGAATAAGGGTTGCGCGGCTTCAATTCATCGGTTTCGCGGCTGGCGCCCGATGGAACGCTGCCATAGACCTCGTCGGTTGAAATCTGCACGAACCGCCGGAGCTTCGGCGTCTGGCGCGCGGCCTCGAGCAGCACGAACGTTCCGTAGACATCGGTCGTAATGAACTCACCGGCGTTTGCGATCGATCGATCGACGTGGGTCTCGGCCGCGAAGTGCACCACAAGTTCCGACTCGCGCACGAGCGGTCCGGCGACTGACGGGTCCGCGACGTCTCCCTTCACGAACTCGTGACGCGGATGCTCCATCACACCCTGCAGGTTCTCCAGTCGGCCGGCATACGTCAGCTTGTCGAGCGTGGTGATCCGCCAGTCGGGGTGGGTCGCCAGCGCATAGCGGACGAAATTCGATCCGATGAAACCGGCGCCGCCCGTGACGAGCACGTTAACCATCTTTGCGCGTCCAGTCGTACGGCAGGGTGCCGTGCGGCTCCAGCCGGTATTCGTCCGGATCGGAATACTGGTAAGGCTCGGTCGGGACGTTCACGACGAGCGACGGTTCCGTTCTGATGCACTTCCAGCCGTGATACACGAGATTCGGCACGCGCACCAGCACCGGGTTCTGCGAGCCGATGAAGAATTCGTTGATGGCGCCCTGTGTTGGTGATCCTTCGCGCGTGTCGACGAGCACGAGCTTGACCATACCCATGTTTGTGATAGTGCCAGGCCTTCACGACGCCCGGGTAGGTCCCTGACACGTATACCTGGCCGAACTTCTCGAACAGCTCGTGATCATCCGCGCGGAGGATCTCCATCAACCAGCCGCGCTCATCCGGCATCAGCCGGAGCCTCCTGGTGACCGCGTCGTGAATCGGGATCTTCGTCGTAACAGCGAACTTCGCAGGTGCAGACATTATTCTCCTACGCTCGATGGGGCCACTCCCAGCTTCCAGCTTCCAGCTTCCAGCTCTCAGCTACCAACGTATTCCGACTTCCGAATTGTCGCCCAGCATGAAGCGATACGCGGACGGCTTCACGGGCAGCCGGTGGATCTTCACGTTGCGGCCGATCAGGCTGTCCTCGACCCGATTGGCGATGTCGCTGATGATGCTGCCCTCGAGGACGATGCTGTGCTCGACCTCGGAGTCGCGGATCTCAGTTCCGCTGCCGATCGACGTGAACGGCCCGACATACGCGTGAATGATCCGCGCGTCCGCGCCAATCACGACCGGCCCGCGGATCACCGAGCGCTCGACGACCGCGCCCGCTTCGATCACCACTTTACCCTCGACGCGCGACTCGGCGTCGACGCATCCGTCCACGCGCCGCACGATCGTGTCGAGGATCAACCGGTTGGCTTCGAGCATGTCCTCGAGCTTGCCCGTGTCCTTCCACCAGCCGTCGACCAGGTGCGGACGCACCTCGAGACCGCGATCGATGAGATCCTGGATGGCATCGGTGATCTCCAGCTCGTTGCGGAAGCTCGGTTTGATGCGCTTCACGGACTCGAAGACCGCCGGCGAAAAGAGATACACGCCCACCAGCGCGAGGTCGCTCTTCGGCTCCTTCGGTTTCTCGACGAGCCGCACGACGCGGCCGTTCGCCAGTTCCGCGACGCCGAACATCTGCGGATCCGGTACCCGCGTGAGCAGGATCTCGGCGGCAGGCGCTTGCGCGATGAACTCATCGACGAATCCGTTGATCCCCTTGTTCAAGAGATTGTCGCCGAGATACATCACGAATGAATCGGTGCCGATGAACGGCTCGCTGATGAGGACCGCGTGCGCGAGTCCGCGCGGCGCGTCCTGCTCGATATAGGTGATGCGGACGTTCCACCTCGAGCCATCGCCCACGGCGGCGCGAATCTCCGCCTGCGTGTCGCCGACCACCATCCCGATGTCGCGGATCCCAGCGGCAGCGAGCGATTCGATGCCGTAGAAGAGCACCGGCTTGTTGGCGACCGGGACGAGCTGTTTTGCGCTCGTGTACGTCAGCGGCCGCAGGCGAGTGCCCTTGCCGCCGCTGAGGATCAGTCCCTTCATCGGGTCTGCCCTCCGAACGCGCCGAACAGGTTCGAGAATGACCCGATGCCGGCGAGCGTGAAGGAGAGATTGAACCGATGATCCTGCGGCACGCCGACGAAGGCATTCGTGCCGAAATTGAAGGACTGATACTCCGCGGCAATCCCGCAGCACTGCGAGTTGTAGTACACGACGTAGCGCTGGTTCGCGTACGTGTGGCGCTGAAGATCGTAGCTGAACGTGTAGGTGCCGCCCACGGCGTTGCCTGGCTTTCTGATGCTGGTTGCGGACTGGAGAGACTGCGTCGCCGCACTCACGATGTTGAAACCTGGCAGGTCGGGCACAAAGCGGCGCTGACTCCATCCCGCGGTCGCCTGCACCCATCCTTTGCTGACCATGCCGTTGGCTGTCAGCGTCTGCAGCGCATGGACATCCGTGTTGTACTCCGCCCTGAACGTGCCGTCCACGCCGCTGGCGGGCGCCGCATGCACGAGCAGTGTCACCGGGCTCAAATGCGATCTGGGTGTCTGGCTGTTGAAGCCTGATTGTGAGAACGGATCGTATTTGCTGGCATCCTGGTTGGTTGAATAGTTCTGCGAGATGCCAACCGTGAGGATTTCTCTTGCCGATCCTTTCTTCGCGTACAACCGATTGTTGAGCCCGTAGGTAATACGCGTGTTGCCGAGCGGGTAGTCGGTTCCGTCGAGTTTCACGATTTGGAAAGCGTTCCGTACATCCGTGATGTGCGAGATGGTGACGGTCGGCTCGATCACGTGCTTGAACTTATCCGCGTATCCTCCGCCCGGACGATTGAAGATGCGCGTGAACACCGGGCCGGTGATGCGCGTCGACAGGTCGAAATAGCGACGGCCAATAGGATCGGACGCATTGATCTGCAGACTCAGAGTCGAGCTCGGGTCGAGGCTCTCGGTCCAGTACGTCGCCCGCCAGCTCAACGCCGAATTGAACGTGAGAAACTGCCACCGCGTGAAGGGAAAGCGCAGCGTCGGCAGGAAATCCACGCGCGTCAGGCCGTTGTCTGAACGGGTTTGAGGCCCTGAGCCCGGGTCGGTCACGCGGAGGAGCGTTCCGTACTCTCCCGTCGCGCCAAAATAGATTGGCAGCTTTCCAATCGGCTTCTCTGCGCGACTGGCGACGATGCGCGGCAGCGATCCGGTCACGGTCGATCCTGTGACACCGGTGACAGCATTTGTCGTCAAGTACTCCGTGCGATCGACTGTGCTGTTGAGCGTGATGTCCGCCCAGTTACCGCCAATGTTGATGCCGAATCGCCGCGTCGTCGACGTCGCCGCATAGAGATTCTGTTGATTGCGCTGCTGCGCCTGCAGGCTCGAGAAATAGTCGGCATTAGCGGCCAGCCGGAAGTTGCGCGGCAGCGGCTGCGTCATCGTTCCCGAGATCGAATAGCTCTGGCCACCCGGGGTTGTTTTCTGCGTTCCGTTCGACTGCTCGTACGTCGCTTCGTGCTCACGCAGCAGTTTGATTTGGGTCGACCCGTGCGCACCTGGCCCCTGGATGTAGCGGTACTCGCCGCCGAACTGCTGGCCGGTCTTCGACATGAAGTCGTGGTAGAACGTCGCGTCCTGGCTGCGGCTGATCGCCCAGAAAAATGCGTTGCTGAACGTCTGTCCCTTGATTGTCGACGCGCCGTAGGTCGGAATCAAAAACCCGGTTGCGCGATCCTCCTTGTTAATGGGGTAGTAGAAGATCGGCAGGTACATCATCGGCACGCCTTTGACCTTGAGCACTGAATTGGTCAGCAGGGCGTGCTCGTCGAGCGTTATCGTGACCGAGCCGGCGACCAGCTCCCACCGTGGCGTCGGCTGCACACACGTGGTGAACCCGCCGCGCGTGATGCGATAGGTCTTCGGTCCGAGCTTCTCGATCGTCTGTCCGTAAAAATACGCGTCGGGTTCCTGCGTCCCGAACAGGCTGCGATCGATTCCGCGGTTTTCCATGTTCGCGATACCGGAGGCGACGAAGAACGTCCCGGTGCGCGTCCGCGTGTTGAACTCCATCCGATCGGCGGAGATGCGGTTGTTGCTCGAGACGAACAGCACGTTCCCCGACGCGCGCACGCGGTCGGCGTCGGTGAACACCTCCGCCTCGTCGGCGTAGAACTGCATGTCGTTGCATTCCACGGCAACGTCGCGCAACAACCGATAGTGGTTCTGGTTGATGCCGACCGAATCCTGGCTGTTTGCGACCCAGACGCGGCATCCGCCCGGTGCGGTTTGCGCGCGGGCGTGCCCGGCCGTCGCGGCGAGCAGGAGAAGCACGAGGATGCCGATACGACGCATGGAAACTGCGATAACCGCTTGACGCAGAAGAATTAGCGAAGAATACCATGGGCCAGCCGCTCGCGGACGGGCCCGATGAGGAAGATCGATCCGGCGACGACCACCGGCAGCCCCGTGGCGCACGCGCGCTGCAGCGCCTCGACCGGATCGGGTGCGACGTCGACGTCGCACCCCGCGTCGCGCGCGACCGCGGCGAGCGACGCGGCGTCCATCGCGCGCGGAGTGGGAGCCGTCGTGCAGAGCACGCGCCGTGCAACCGGCCGCAGCGCCGCGAGCATCTCGGCGATCGCCTTGTCCTTCATTGCCGCAAACACGAGCGTCACGCCTTCGGGCGCCGCATCGCGCAGGAACTCCGCAAGCGCGCGAGCGCCGGCGGGGTTGTGCGCCGCATCGAGCAGCACCCTGCATCCTTGGACGTTGAACGTTTCGAGCCGGCCGGGCCACTTCGTCTCCATCAGTCCCGAGCGGATGGCCGCTTCATCGACGTGGATTCCCTCGTCGCTCAACGCATCGAGGAGGCGCACGGCAACCGCGGCGTTCGCGGCCTGGTGCCGGCCTGGCAGCGCGAGCGGCCGTGCAGCGGCAACGCGTGTGGCGACCCCCAGGTCGCGGCCTGCCTCAATCATGATCGCTCCGCGCTCGCGACAGATCGCGGCGATGACGTCCCGGGCCTCCGCGGGCATCTCTCCGCACACGATTGGAATCCCACGACGTGCAATGCCGGCCTTCTCGCCGGCGATGGAAGCCAGCGAATTCCCCAGCTGCGCCTGGTGATCGAAGTCGATCGAGACAATCGCGCCGGCGATGGGGGAGACGATGTTCGTGGCGTCGAGGCGTCCGCCGAGGCCGACCTCGAGGACCGCGATCTCGATGCCGGCGTCACGAAACAGCTCGAACGCAACCGCGGTCGTGCATTCGAAGAACGTCGGCAGCGCCTCGAGCGTCCGCGACGCGACGAGCTCCTCGACCACCCGTTGCACGCGGGCCGCGCACCGCGCAAGTGATTGGCTGTCGACCTCGCAGCCGTCTAGGACGAAGCGTTCCTCGAGACGGACGAGGTGTGGCGACGTATAACGCGCGACGCGGTGGCCGGCAGCGCGCAGGGCCGTATCGAGCATCGCCGTGACGGAGCCCTTTCCATTCGTGCCGGCGATCAGAACTGATTTGAAAGCAGCCTCGGGGTGGCCGAGCGCGTCGCACAGCTTCGCCATGTTGGCGAGGCCGAACTTCATGCCAAAGCGCTCGAGACTGAAGAGAAAATCGAGGGGCGCAGGCCTCACGGCTTCGGCGGCGCGAGCTCCGCGACAGAAACCGGTAACGCCGCGGCAGCGGCAATGGACGCAGCGGCAACCGCGGCCGCGCGCGCCTCCCGCGCGGGCGTGCCGAATCGCAGCACGCGCGCGACCGCGTCCTTCATCTCCCGGCGATCGACGATCAGGTCGATCATCCCGCGTTCCAGGAGGAACTCGCTGCGCTGGAACCCCTCGGGCAGCTTCTGGCGGATGGTCTGTTCGATGACGCGCGGACCGGCGAACCCGATCAGGGCTTTCGGCTCCGCGATGATGACATCGCCCAGCATCGCAAAGCTCGCCGTCACGCCGCCTGTCGTCGGATCGGTGAGTACCGAGATATACGGGAGCTTCGCGCGATCGAGCCGCGCGAGCGCGGCGCTGATCTTCGCCATCTGCATCAACGACAGCGCTCCTTCCATCATGCGCGCGCCGCCGGAGCTCGAGACGATCACGACCGGCAGGCGGCGATCGATCGCGCGTTCGATGGCGCGCGTGATTTTCTCGCCGACCACCACGCCCATGCTCCCGCCGATGAACCCGTACTCCATGGATGCCACGGAGGTTTCGATCCCGTTGATGTGACCTGTCGCGCAGATGACCGCATCGTTGAGGCCGGTTGCCGCGATGCTTGCGTCGAGGCGTTTCCGGTATGGCTTCGTGTCGATGAACTTCAGCGGATCGGTCGATTGCAGACCCTCGTCATATTCTTCCCACGCCTTGTCGAAGAGCATGCGCAGGCGTTCCGTCGCGCCGACCCTGAAGTGGTGGGCGCACTTCGTGCAGACGTTGAGGCTCGCGACCAGGTCTTTGTTGTACAGAATCTCGGCGCACGACGGGCACTTGACCCACAACCCCTCGGGCACCCGGCTCGGCTTGTCGGACGGGGACTCGATTGGCTTGCGGACCTTCTTGAACCAGGCCATTCAGGTCAGCTTAGCAGAAAGAAGGCTTCAGACTTCAGGCCTCAGGCTTCATGCTCCAGGACATTCCAGAAGCCTGCAGCCTGGAGCCTGAAGCCTATTTCGTCCTGGGCACGTAATACCGCGTTCCTCTGCCCATGCTCTTCATCTGCTTCACCAGATCGTCCAGCGCCTCGTCGCCCCACGTGAGATCGAACTGCGAGGTCTCCACGACGAGGAGCGGGGTGGCGTTGTAATGAAAGAAGAAATGGTTGTACGCCTCGTTCAACTCGCGCACGTATTCATCGTCCATCGCTGGCAGCTCGGCGTTCGTGCGTGACTGATCCTTCAACCGCCGCCGCAGCACGTCGGTCGGGGTCTGCAGGTAGACGACGAGGTCGGGTGACGGGACATCCTGCGCGAGGAGCTCGTAGAGCCGCTGGTAGATGAACAGCTCGTTGTCGTCGAGATTCAGGTACGCGTAGATCTTGTCGCGCTCGAACAGGTAATCGCATAGCGTGAGCTGGCTGAAGAGATCGTGCTGCCGGAGCGCCGTCTGCTGGCGGTGCCGCGCGAGGGTGAAAAAGAGCTGCGCCTGGAAGCCGGCGCCAGTGCGCTCGGCATAGAAGTCCGCGAGAAATGGATTCTCGGGCTCATCGAGCACGAGCGTCGCGTCGAGGCGCGCGCCGAGCCTGTCTGCCAGGGCCGATTTGCCGACGCCAACCGGACCCTCGATGGCGATGTACCGAAACTCACCCACGATCTGGCGGGAAGTATAGCAGTGCACGCCGACGCACCCCGCACCCGCGTCCCACACCCCGCGCCCCGCACCCCGCGCCCCGCACCCCGCGCCCCGCACCCCGCGCCCCGCACCCCGCACCCCGCACCCCGCACTCCGACGCTGATACTGTAGTTGCGTGTTCCGCGTCGACAGGCTCGAGCTGCGGCTGTTGCGGCTGCCGCTCGTGGCGTTCTTCGAGACCAGCTTCGGTCGATCGTACGATCGCACGTTCATACTCGTGACGCTCGGCAGTGACGGCATCGATGGGCTCGGCGAGTGTGTGGCGGACGCGAATCCGTTTTACAGCGCCGAGACGACCACCACCGCGTGGCACATCATCAAGGACTTCATCGCTTCCCTCGTGCTCGGTCGTTCGTTCGAGCATCCACGTGATGTCTATCCGGCGCTGCGTCGTATTCGCGGTCATCAGATGGCGAAGGCGGCGGTCGAAATGGCTGCGTGGGACCTGGCGGCGCGGAAGGCCGGCGTGCCGCTGCACGCGCTGCTCGGCGGGAGCCGCACGTCGATCGAATCCGGCGTGTCGATCGGCATCCAGGATTCGCTGGAGCAGCTCGCGGGCAAGATCGAGACGGAGCGCGCGGCGGGGTATCGACGCATCAAAATCAAGATCAAGCCGGGGTGGGACGTCGATGCAGTCGAGATGGTGCGTGCGAAATTCGGCGACATCCCGCTGATGGTGGATGCAAACGCCGCCTATACGCTCGATCACGCGTCGCATCTGGCGGCGCTCGACCGGTTCAGCCTGATGATGATCGAGCAGCCGCTGGAGTACGATGATCTGCGCGATCACGCGGCGCTGCAGCGGCAGATCCGGACGCCGATCTGTCTCGATGAGTCGATTCACACGGTGCGAAGCGCTGAAGAGGCGATCGCGATGGGCGCGTGCCGGATCATCAATATCAAGCCCGGCCGCGTGGGCGGTCACGCCGAGTCCATCAAGTTGCACGATGCGGCCGCGTCACACGGGATCGCCGTGTGGCATGGCGGCATGCTCGAGAGTGGCATCGGGCGCGCGCACAACATTCACTTGTCGACGCTGCCGAACTTCACGCTGCCTGGCGATATTGCGGCCAGCCGCCGCTACTACGTTCCCGATCTGATCGAGCCCGGCATCGACGTGCGGACCGACGGAACCATCGCCGTGCCGCAAGGTCCGGGGATCGGTGTGAACGTGGACGCGGACCGCGTGCGCGCGGCGACGATCGACACGTACGAACTGAGGGCCTGAACGTGCTGAAGACAATCCGGTTGATTCCGGCGGTGACGACGCTTGCGATGCTCTCGGGCGCCTGCGCCAGCGCGCCCGTTCGCCCTGCCGCTCCCCTGATCAGCGACGATCAGAAGACGGCGTGGATCCTTCAACTGGAAGATCAGCGCATCCTCAACGTCCCGCCGCCGCCTCCACCGGTGACCACCCCGTCCCGAAAGAAGACGCCGCCTCCCGCACCGGTTGTGATGCCCGATTTGATCCGGCTCATCGCGGATCCGGAAGCGCGCATCCGCCGCCGTGCCGCGCTCGCAATCGGTCGGGCCGGTCTCGGCGAAGGCCTTGCGCCACTGCAGACCGCGTTGACGGATCCCGATCCGGAAGTGCGCGAGATGGCCGCGTTCGCGCTCGGGCTGCTGGCCGACAAGGCCGCGGTGACGGCCGTGACGGCCGCCCTGCAGGATACCGACGCGCGGGTCAAAGGACGCGCGGCCGAGGCACTCGGACTGATCGGTGAGAATCCACCAGCACCGCTGCCACCTCGGCTCACCCGCACAGAGCAGGAGGCAGCCGCGACCGCAATCGGCGCCATGGTCGCGCCGCTCATTCAGAAGGGGGCGATCGCGCAGATCGCGCCGGATGACGAGCAGTGGCCGAAGGCGCCGGAAGCGGAGGCGGTGCGGCTTGGCCTCTTCGCGTTCGTACGATTGAAAGGATGGGATCAGCTGGCGTCCGCCGTGCTGGACGCGTCGGGACGTCCCGTCAGTTCCTGGTGGCCGGTCGCATTCGCGCTGCAGCGGATCGGTGATCCGCGTGCCGCGGCGCCGCTGCGGCACCTGCTGCAGACCCAGGGGCGCTATACGCGGGCGTTTGCGGCGCGGGGTCTGGGCACGCTGAAAGACACGACGTCGGCTCAGGCACTGCTCACGCTGCTGCAACAAGTGCGAGAGGACGTCGCGATCACCGCTTCGGTGCTTCGGGCGCTCGGCCAGATCGGTGCGCCGGAGGCAAGAGCGCCGATCGCCGCGCTGCTGACGGCCGACAACATCGATCCCAACGTGCGCGTCGAGGCGGTCGCGGCGCTTGGCGCGCTGAAGGCTTCCGAGGCGCTCCCCGCGATCCAGGATCTGCTCACCGACGACTGGCCGACGCTCCGCGCGGCGGCGCTGCGCGCGGCGGCGGCCGTCGATCCCGATGCGTTCCTGCTGCTGCTCTCCGGACTCGAACCCGATCGCCACTGGATCGTGCGCGCCGCGCTGGCAGACGTGCTGGCCACGCTTCACGCCGAGACGGCCGCCGATCAGCTGCGCGCGATGCTCAACGACGCGGACAAGCGCGTGGTGCCGGCGGCCATCGACGCGCTGACGCGACTGCGTGTGCCAGGACTCGACGAGATCCTGCTGGCTCAGATCAAGAGCACGGATTACGCCGTTCGCGCGGCCGCGGCGCGCGGAATCGGCGAGGTGAAACCCGTCAACGGCGCGCAGGCGCTGCGCGACGCGTATCAGACGGGCCTGGCGGACTCGACGTACGATGCGCGCGCCACGGCGCTCTCCGCGCTCGCCAATTACGGTGCCGCCGAGGCAGTCGAGACCCTCAAAGCGGCGCTCACTGAGAAGGATTGGGCGCTGCGGCGCCAGGCAGCGGCGCTGCTGCAACGGCTCGATCCGTCAGCCGACAGCACGCATACGATTCGTCCTGTTCCTTCAGCGCCGGTCATGGCCTACGACTCGCCAGCGGTCTTGAGTCCGGAGTACTCGCCGCACGCGTTCATTGAAACCGCGAAGGGGACGATCGAGATCGAGTTGGCCGTCCTCGATGCGCCGCAGACGACCGGCAACTTCGTGGCGCTCGCGCGGAAGGGTTACTTCAACGGCCTGCAGATCCATCGCGTGGTACCGAACTTTGTCGTTCAGGACGGCGATCCGCGCGGCGACGGCGGCGGCGGACCCGGCTATACGATTCGCGACGAGCTCAACGAGCGGCCATACGTTCGCGGCGCCGTAGGCATGGCGCTCGCCGGCCCGGACACGGGCGGCAGTCAGTTCTTCATCACGCACTCGCCGCAGCCGCACCTCGACGCGAAGTACACGGTCTTCGGTCGTGTCGTGAACGGAATGGACGTGGTGGATCGGATTCAACAGCTCGATGTGATCCAGCGGGTCCGCGTGTGGGATGGGAAATCCTGGCAGGGCAGTCAATGAAGCAATATTCAATATCCAACGTCCGACGCTCAATGTCCAATGCTCACGCGACCCTCTGTTTGAGCATTCAGCCTTGAACATTGAGCATTGACAAGTACGACAGCGTCAGATGCCGTCGTACAGCAAAAACGGGGGCGATTATCGCCCCCGTTTTTGGCGGGCGCGGCAGCTTACCGCTTCTTGCCGCCCTTTTTCTTCCCGCCTTTAGCCGTTTTCTTTGCCATTGCGCTTTATCCCCCCCTTCGTATGGGATTCGTCCGCGAAGAGCCTTCAACCGCACATCGCAGCGCCGCGGCCAACCGGCACGCCGGCGGTGCGCCTGCCGGCGCTCGTCGCTCCTTTGCAACTCCCGCACGCGATCGCGCGAGAGGTCTGCATCTAAAAAAATCGGGGGTGCGCAAGTTCCCTTGTGACACCCCCGGACCGGCGGCGGCCGTTAGCGCTTCTTCCCGCCCTTTTTCTTGCCGCCCTTCGCAGTCTTCTTCGCCATTAGTTCCTCCTTGGAACGTGGCAGCTCAGCTTGTTACCGGTGACCAGGGGTTACAACAGGTGGGCTGAGCGATCCACCCTCATACAAGATGTAGATTATGGACGAGAAAGCTCCACTGTCAAGCACAAACTGCTGCGAAAGTCAAAAAATCGCATCCTGAAAAAGGTGTCGGATCGACTCGTGGAGAACTGTAGCGCGGGTGCGAACGAAGGGGACGGAGGAAACGGATCTCACAAACGAAGCAACGAAGAAAACGAAGCGCAACGGAGCCCAACATCGTGAAAATTTGATCTTCGTTCGTGTCCGTTGGCTTCGTTGCTTCGTTTGTGAGATCCGTTTCCTCCGTCCCCCTTCGTTATCTCGTCGCGCGGAGGCGGTTCAATGCGCGATTCGCTGCGGCGCGCGTGTCGCTTCCTCCGCCGAACCACGTGCTTGCGATGCGGTAGTACGTCACCGCTTGATCGCGATGCGCCAGCCGCTCGTGCACGCGTGCCGCTTCGAGATAGGCGGCCGCCGCGATCGGCGCCGGACACTCGCGCGCGCCGCGGATCGCGTGCTCGAACTCGGCGAGCGCGGCCGCATCTTCCTTCCTCGACAGCAGCGCGCGGCCGTAGCGATACCGCGCGACGGGATCGTTCGGATCGAGCGTGAGGCTTCGC
This sequence comes from Acidobacteriota bacterium, assembly GCA_003222675.1. Taxonomy (GTDB): domain Bacteria; phylum Acidobacteriota; class Vicinamibacteria; order Vicinamibacterales; family 2-12-FULL-66-21; genus QHWT01. Next base: position 23,182 of record QHWT01000074.1, read on the forward strand.
GCGAGCATCGTCTGCCCCCCCGCGATATCGGAGCGCTCCAGTTTGCGGAACCCTTCCAGCGACAGCCGGTACGCTTCGGCGCGAATGGGGTCCGGCGCCCGGCGCAGCCGCGCGGCGGCCCGTTCGCGCACGTTCTGCGCGTCGGGCATGGGCGCGGTGGAGACCGCCAGCCGGTAAGCGGCGATGGCGGCATCGCGATGCCCCAGCCGATCCTCCGCCTCTCCGAGTGCCAAGTAGGCCGCCGCCAGCGCCCCATGCGGCCGAGCCGGGCGCGCCTCGATGACGTCGCGGAGTTGTTCGAGCGCGTGATCGGTTTGATACAGGACGTCGAGCTGCCGCGCGACGCCCATGCGCGCCTGGATTTCCGCGAGCGCCGGCTCGCTGACGCGCTGCTCGCGCGCCGCGGCCAGCAGCGCGCGCCACGTATCGAGGCTGGCGCTCAGGTCGTGTCGATACGTGTCCTGCACCTCGGCGAGCTGCGCCACGAACAGCGGATTGCCAGGGTAGCGATCGTGCAGCGATTCGAGCAGCGCGACCGCCTGATCGATCCGATGCTCGTACCATAAATAGATGATCTGGAGCTGGTAGTCCGCTTCCCCCTGCAGCAGCCGCCCGTGCGCGCGCGCCCGCAGCATGCGCGCCAGTCCTTCGGTCCGATTGCCCCCGGGCAGCATGAGCAGGAAGCGAAGCACCTTCGCTGCGGCAGGCGCGACGTCGGCGTAATACTGATACATCCCCAAGCCGAAATACGCATCGTCCAGGTCGTCGTCGAGCTCGAGCGCGCGTTCGAGCGCCTGCTTGATGCGCTTGCCGTCGCGCGCGGCTGCCAGCTTCTCGTTTCGCAGGACGCGGAACTGGACGCGTGCAGCGTATGCGGCGCCGACGTAGAAGTGCGCCTCTGCGCTTTCGGGCGAGCGTGCCGCCCAGGCCTCGGTGGAGGCGATCGCCTTTTCGATCGAAGCGTTGAATTCCTCGTCCAGAGAGGGGCTCGCAGGATCCAGCTGGATGCGCCACCACGTGACTGTGGCGTCGAGCAGGTCGCACGCCTCGCGCGGCGCAGGGCCGCACGCGCGCTGCAATTCGGCGTCCGCCTGGTCAAACTGCGCATCGAGGATGTAATCGTAGACGCGGACCAGCCTCTCGACGCCGGTGAGTTCCGCGGGCCGCGTGAAAACGACGCCGCCGGTGAGGCACAGGGCGCCGGCTGCGAGGCACGCCGCCTGGCGGTGCCGGCGCCGCATCACGTCACGCTGGTGCGGAGCTGCTGCTTTTCGGCGTGCCGTTCGAGGGCGAGCGCGATGAGCCGATCGAGCAGCGCGGGATATTCGACCCCTGACGCGGCCCAGAGCTTGGAGTACATGCTGATCGTCGTGAAGCCTGGAATCGTGTTCACCTCGTTGACGTACAACGATTCGTCGCTGCCGCCGAGCAGGAAGTCGACGCGCGCCATGCCGGCGGCGTCGATCGCCTTGAACGCTTCGATCGACAGCTTGCGCACGATGTCCGCCAGCTTCTTTGGCACTTCGGCCGGGACGACGGTCTTCGACTCCGCGTCGATGTATTTCGCTTCGTAGTCGTAGAACTCGCGCGACGGGATGATCTCCCCCGGCACCGACGCGTCCGGCTCGTCGTTGCCGAGCACGCCGCACTCGAGCTCGCGCGCGTTCGTGACCGCGGCTTCGATCACGATCTTCCGATCGAACCCCGCGGCGAGCGCCATCGCATCGCGGAGTCCGCGTGCGTCCTTGGCTTTCGAGATGCCGACGCTCGATCCCAGGTTCGCCGGCTTGACGAACATCGGGTACTTCAGCACGCGCTCGAGCTCCGAGGCGATCCGGTCGGCGTGCTGATCCCATTCGTGGCGGAGGACGACCCGGTACGCACAGACGGGCAGTCCGCGGGCGGCGAACAGGATCTTCATGATCGCTTTGTCCATGCCGACGGCCGATGCGAGCACGCCGGATCCGACATACGGCACATTCGCCAGCTCGAGGAGTCCCTGGATCGTGCCGTCCTCTCCGTGGGGCCCGTGCAGCATCGGGAAGATGGCGTCGAGCGCGAGACCCGTCACGATCGCTGAGGGCAGATCCACGTCCTTCGCGCGCGACGTGCGGTCGATCGAGAGAATGGTCTCCTCGCCGGGGTACGCGACGAGATGCACCTCGCGACCTTCGCGGACGGGGCGCGCCGCCTCGACCCGCACCTGCTCGATCACGTCACCGGCCGACATCATCGACGGCGGCTTGTCGGCCAGCGCCCAGCGGCCGTCCTTTTCGATCTTGATCGGGACCGGTTCGTATCTCTTGCGGTCGAGGTGAGCGAAGACCGCAGCCGCAGACGCGAGCGATACTTCGTGCTCGCCGGATCGACCGCCGTAGAGCACACCAACGCGAAGACGTTTCACAATTTCAGAATACAGGAGTCAGGAGACAGAATACAGGAGGCAGAAAGTCAGAGTATTCCAGCAGCGCCTTCGGCTGGAGCTGCCAGGCGTAGCACCGTCGAGCGCGAGCGCGTGAGAGCCTTCAGCCGCCGCGCAGCCCGAATGGGCGTAGCGGCACGCGTCGGGGGTGGGGCCCGACGCGATTGAAAGAAGTGGGGCCCCCGCGCATTGCAGCAGCGCCTGCGGCTGGAGCTGACAGGCATAGCACCGTCGAGCGCGAGCGCGTGAGAGCCTTCAGCCGCCGCGCAGCCCGAATGGGCGTAGCGGCACGCGTCGGGGGTGGGGCCCCGACGCGATTGAAAGAAGTGGGGCCCCACGCGCATTGATAAATGATGGCAGAGTCATTCGGGTTCGCAATCAGCGCGAGAGACGGGTCCGCCCGCCGCGGAGTTCTGACGACCCCCCATGGCGTCGTGCAGACGCCAGCGTTCATGCCGGTGGGGACGCGCGGCGCCGTGAAGGCGATCACGCACCGTGATTTGGAAGACCTCGGCGCGGAGATCATCCTGGGGAACACGTACCACCTGCACCTTCGTCCCGGTGACTCGCTGATCGCGCGCGCGGGCGGCCTGCACGCATTCATCGGCTGGCCACGGCCGATCCTCACCGACAGCGGCGGGTACCAGGTGTTCAGCCTTGCCGCGATGCGCAAGGTGAGCGAAGACGGCGTGACGTTTCGGTCGCACCTCGACGGCGCCGCGCACGTGCTCACGCCGGAGCGGGCCGTCGATATCCAGGCGCAGCTCGGATCCGACATCGCGATGGTGCTTGACGAATGCATCGCGCCGGAAACGGTGACAGTCACAGTTTCCGACCCGCGGCCCGGCGAAACTGTGACTGTCACCGTTTCCCGCCTCGCGATGGAACGCTCCGTCCGCTGGGCGCGCCGGGCGCGCGCGCGCCAGCTTCAGTTACGCGAGGATCCCGCGTCCGCCAGAGACGTGGTCGTCACCAATCCGGCCCAGGCGCAGTTTGGGATCATCCAGGGAGGCACCGATCCAGGCCTGCGCACCGAAAGCGTGCAGGCGACGGTCGAGATCGGCTTCGAGGCGCACGCGATTGGCGGTCTGAGCGTCGGCGAACCGGTCGACGTCATGTATGACATCGTCGCGCACACCGCGCCGCAGTTGCCTGACAATCGTCCGCGCTATTTGATGGGCACCGGGATGCCCGATGACCTCATCGAATGCGTCGCACGCGGCATCGACCTGTTCGACTGCGTGCTTCCGACGCGCAATGCGCGGAACGGCCAGCTCCTGACCCGGAACGGCGTCCTCGTCATCAAGAACGCGCAGTATGCCGAGGACCAGCAGCCCCCGGAGCCCGGCTGCGGTTGTTACACCTGCCGGCACTTCAGCCGCGCCTATCTCCGTCATCTATTTATGGCCGGCGAGATGACGTCCGGAACCCTCAACACTATCCATAACCTCTACTTTTACCTTGACTTAATGCGCAGGATTAGGGAGGCTATCAGTTTCGGCATGTTTGAACGACTCCGCTCGGAGTTCCATCAAACCTTCTCTCGCCGACCTCACATTAGTTCATGACGGGATTGGATCTGCGGTACGTGTCGGTGGTGGCAATGGCGAGTCCGGGCCAGGGAGCCGGAGGGCTGGTACAGTTCCTGCCTTTCGCGCTGATTCTTGGCATTTTTTACTTCGTGATCCTGCTGCCGATGAAGCGCCGGCAGAAAAAAGTCCGCGAGTTCCAGGAATCGTTGAAAGCGGGCGACAAAGTGGTCACGACCAGCGGCATCTACGGACAGATCACGAAGGTGAACGAGAAGTCCGTCCAGTTGCAGATCGCCGACAAGGTCCGCATCGAAGTCGCACGCGCTGCCGTCGGTGGCTACCAGGGCCAGGAGCCGGTGGTCTCGGATAACGAGAACGTCTAAGCCATGTACAAGAACCTTCGCTGGAAAGTCCTCACCATCATTATTGTTGTCGGCGTCTTCTTCACGATCGGCGTCTATCCGCTGCTCGCCGAGCGCTACCACATGCCGCTGCCGCAATACCTCAAGGCCAATCAGCTCAAGCTGGGCCTCGACCTGAAGGGTGGCGTGCACCTGGTGCTGCGCGTGAACACGGACGATGCGCTCAAGCTGACGAGCACGACGACGAGCGAGCAGCTCCGCGAATCGTTGCGCAGCGGCAATATTCCCGTGACCAACATCGTTCTGGAGGCGCCGACGAGATTTCGCGTGGAGGGTGTTCCGCCCGATCGCGACTCGCAGTTCCGCCAGGCGGCCGATGAGATCACGGCAACCAACTACAACCGCAATCCGCTCGCCGGCGGCGCGTACGAATTCACGATGAAGCCGCTCATCGAGCGCGACCTGCGCGAGCAGGCGGTCGACCAGGCGCTGCAGACGATCGATCGCCGCGTCAACGAGCTCGGCGTTGCCGAGCCGAGCATCGCGCGGCAGCCGCAGGGAGATCAGATTCTCGTGCAGTTGCCCGGCGTCACCGACGTGGCGCGCGCCAAGGAAATCATTCGATCCACGGCAATCCTGGAATTTAAGCTGGTCGAAGCGGGTCCGAGCTCGTCGAAAGACGATCTGTTGAAGCAGTACAACGGACAGCTCCCGGGCGAGATGGAGATCCTGCAGGGGTCGGCCGAGCGCGGCGGCACTGACACCGGTCCTTTGTATTACGTCGTACGCAAGATTGCGCCGGTGACGGGCCAGGACCTGCGCGTAGCGCGGCCGGGGCTCGACGAGAACAACCAGCCTGCCGTGCACTTCGAGCTGAAGTCAGGGGGCGCACAGAGATTCGGCAAGCTTTCGGGAGAAAACATCGGGCGCTATCTCGCGATCGTGCTCGACAACCGCGTCGTCTCGGCGCCGCGGCTCGAGGGACGCATCACCGACCAGGGACGTATCAGCGGCGGCTTCACGACCGAGATGGCCAATGATCTCTCGTTGACGCTGCGCGCCGGCGCACTCCCCGCGTCGTTGACGTACCTGGAGGAGCGCGTCGTCGGTCCGACGCTCGGGCAGGACTCAATCCGATCCGGCGTGATTGCTTCGGCCACGGGCCTGGCCCTGATCGTGGTGTTCATGCTCGTCTACTACAAGCTGTCAGGCGTGAACGCGATCGTCGCGCTGATCTTCAACCTCGTGATCCTGATCGGCCTGATGGCGTATGTCGGCGCGACGATGACGCTGCCGGGCATCGCCGGCTTCGTGCTGACGATGGGCGTCGGCGTCGACTCGAACGTGCTGATCTTCGAGCGCATCAAGGAGGAGCTCGCGGCGCAGCGTGGGGTGCGGGCTTCAATCAATGCGGGGTTCAGCCGCGTATTCCTGACGCTGCTCGACACGCACGTCGCGGCGCTCATCTCTGCGGCGTTCCTCTTCCAGTTCGGCACCGGCCCGATCCGCGGGTTCGCGACGACCCTGTCGATCGGTCTCATGGTGAATCTCTTCACGTCGATCTTCGTGTCGAAGACGATTTACGAGCTGGAGCTCTCGGCGCGCAAGGAGCCGGCGCTCAGCATTTAAGCCACGGATCACACGGAATACACGGATCAGAGCGATGCATATTTTCACGAACCCGAACTTCAACTTCGTCAAATGGCGCTGGCACGCAATCGCGATGTCGTGGGTGATCATCATCGCGGGGCTCGTCGTCATCTGGACGAAGGGCATGCCCAAGGGCGTCGAGTTCTCCGGCGGCACGATCGTCATCCTGCAGTTCGATCAGAACCCGAACATCGAGCAGGTGCGCGGCGCGCTCAGCAAGGGAGTTCCCGACGGCGGGAACGCCATCGTGCAGCAATACGGTCCGCCGGCCTCGCGGCAAGTCATGGTGCGCGTGCACACGGCGGGCGCGGAGGCGGGCGGCTCACTGAGCGCGACGGCGGAGCAGGTCGATGCCGCCATCAAGAAGGCGAATCTCGGGAACCCACAGGTGGTCGGGCGGGAGATCGTCGGTCCGACCGTCGGCAAGGAACTGCAGACGCGCGGCACATTGGCGACGATCTTCGCGCTGGCCGGCATCCTCGTCTACATCGCGGTCAGGTTTCAGCTCAGTTTCGCCGTCGGCGCCGTCGTCGCGACCGTGCACGACCTCTTGATTACGCTGGCGGTGCTGGCATTCTTCCGCTACGACCTTACCCTCAACATCATCGCGGCAATCCTGACGATCACCGGCTACTCGATGAACGACACGATCGTCATCTTCGATCGCATCCGCGAGAACATGCGCTCCATGCGCCGCGACAACATCGAGCACATCGTGAACGTCTCGGTGAACCAGATGCTCGATCGGACGATCATCACCGGCGGCACGACGATGCTGTCGGTCATCGCCTTGTACCTGTTCGGGGGCGAAGTGTTGAAGGGCTTCGCGTTCACGATGATCGTGGGCATCATCACCGGCACGTACTCGAGCGTGTTCATTGCCGCGGCCATCGTGATCATCTGGCAGGGACGCAAGCCCGTGAAGGCGGCGCCGGCCGCCCCGATCGCGCCTGCCAAGAAGCCTCGCCGCGCCCGCGCGTCGTAACGGACGTTCGTGCACTGGCTGGCCGCCGCTCTGCTGGGGGTGGTGCAGGGACTGACCGAGTTCCTGCCCGTCTCTTCGACCGCTCATCTCCTCATTGGCGCGCGGCTGCTCCGATTCGACGATCCGGGCGGCGTCTTCACGGTCATGATTCAGCTTGGCTCAATCGTGGCCGTGATGTGGCTGTACCGCACGAAGATCGTTCACATCCTCCGCGGGCTGCCCTCGGACGCTGACGCGCGGCACTTCGTGCTGATGATCTTCGTCGCATTCCTTCCGGCCGCGCTCGCCGGCGCGCTCCTCTCCGGTTTCGTCAAGCGCGTGCTCTACACCACGCCTGCCGTCATCGCGGCCAGCTTCATCATCGGCGGCATCGTGATGCTCGTCGTCGAGCGTTACCGGCCGCCGGCGACGGTGCTGAACGCGGATCATACGTCGCTGGCGCGCGCGCTCGCGATCGGAACGTGCCAGGTGCTCGCGCTGATTCCGGGCGTGTCGCGCTCGGGCGCGACGATCGTCGGCGCGATGGTCATGGGGCTCGATCGTCCTGCGGCGGCTGAGTTCTCGTTCTTCCTGGCGATGCCGACCATGGCGGCGGCGTTCGCGCACGATCTGATCGAAGCCCGCCACCGTCTTGGAACGGAGCGGGCGCTCGAGATCGCGATTGGATTCGTCATGGCGTTCATCGCCTCCGCGCTCGTCGTGAAACCGTTTCTCGCGATCGTCAGGCGATCCGGCTTCGTGCCGTTTGCCTGGTATCGAATTCTCGCCGGCGTCGTCTTGGTCGCGGCCCTCGCGATGGGGTGGTTCTAGCGGGCATCTGGTGCGTTTCAAATTCCGGCGGCTACGGTAATTCTGAACCGCACTCTTAGCATCGTCGTTGATCGGTGTGGTTTTTGATTGGTTATGCAGTGGCTCCGTCGAAGTTTCATCGCCGGTTTCTTCGTCACCGTCCCGCTGTTCATTTCCGTTGCGGCGCTGCTCTGGTTGTTCCGCCTCGTTGACGGATTCGTCGGGCCGTTCTATGTCAAGTATCTCGGCCGCGAAGTGCCGGGCCTCGGCATCCTGACCACGGCCGTTGCCATCCTCCTCGTCGGCGCGATCGCGACCAATGTCGTCGGCAAGCGGCTGCTGCAACAGGCAGAAGCCTTGTTGCTGCGCGTGCCGCTCTTCCGCAGCATCTACGCGCCCGTCAAGCAGCTCGTCGTCGCGTTCTCTCCCGACAATGAGTACGGCTTCAAGCGGGTCGTCCTCATCGAGGACGCCTCGAGAGGATTCATCCTCGGATTTCTCACGAAGGAATTCACTGTCGATCGCGGGCAAGGGCCGGAGGCGCTGCTCGCCGTATACGTGCCGACGAATCACCTCTACCTCGGCGACATCGTGATCTGCCCGCGCGATCGCGCGGCGTACCCGGACATCACCGTCGAACAGGGCATCCGCATTTTTCTCACCGGCGGAATGGCCATGGGCGGACGGATTCGAGCGCGCCGCGGTGACGATCGCGTCGGAGATTTCCGGGTATAATCCGTTGTTTTGTTTTCCTCATCAGAGGGCCGTTAATGATCCCCACGTTCCGAATCGCTGTTCTGCTGCTGGCGCTGACGGCGCTGATGCCCGCCGCCGCCTTCGCGAAGCAGCCGCCCTCCGGCCAGGCCGCCGCTGAAACTGCGCAGCGCCATGTCGGCGGCGAGGCGAACCTGGTGCTGCCGGACCTGAGCACGCAGTCGTTCAGGGGCATCAACGCTCGGACGCTGCTCATGAGCGGCCTGGTCGTGTGCCTGCTGGGGCTCGCCTTCGGGATGACGATTTTCGTGCGGCTGAAGAACCTGCCGGTGCATCGCTCGATGCTCGAAGTGTCCGAGCTGATATACGAAACGTGCAAGACGTACCTCATCACGCAGGGCAAGTTCATCCTGATCCTCGAAGCGTTCATCGGCGTGATCATGGTCTTCTACTTCCGCGTGCTGCAGCACTTTGATGTCATGAAGGTCGTCATCATCCTGGCCTTCAGCCTGATCGGCATCGGCGGCAGCTACGGCGTTGCGTGGTTCGGCATCCGCGTGAACACATTCGCGAACTCGCGCGCCGCGTTCGCGGGATTGGAGGGGAAGCCCTATCCGATTTACGCGATCCCGCTGCAGGCGGGGATGAGCATCGGCATGCTCCTCATCAGCGTCGAGCTGTTCATGATGTTGTGCATCCTCCTTTTCATCCCGGGGGATTACGCGGGCTCCTGCTTCATCGGCTTCGCGATTGGTGAATCGCTCGGCGCCGCGGCGCTCCGCATCGCGGGCGGCATCTTTACGAAGATCGCCGATATCGGATCGGATCTGATGAAGATTGTCTTCAACATCAAGGAAGACGATGCCCGCAATCCCGGGGTCATTGCGGACTGCACGGGCGACAATGCCGGCGATTCCGTGGGGCCCAGCGCCGATGGCTTCGAAACCTACGGCGTCACGGGCGTGGCGCTGATTTCGTTCATCCTGGTCGCGGTCAACGAGCCGTCGGTGCAGGTGCAGCTCCTCGTCTGGATATTCGTGATGCGCGTGATGATGATCGTTGCCAGCGGTTTCTCGTACCTGCTGAACGCAGCGATCTCGAAAGGGCAGTACGCCAACGCGGCGGTGATGAACTTCGAGGCGCCGCTGACGCGGCTCGTGTGGTTGACGTCGATCGTCTCGTTAATCCTCACCTACATCGTGTCGCGCCTGCTGATTCCGAACATCGGCGGCGACCCGACGCTCTGGTGGAAGCTCTCGACCGTCATTACGTGCGGCACGCTCGCCGGCGCGATCATTCCCGAGATGGTCAAGGTGTTCACCTCCATGGACTCGGGTCACGTCCGCGAGATCGTTACCTCATCGCGTGAAGGCGGCGCATCGCTGAACATCCTCTCCGGCTTCGTCGCGGGCAATTTCAGCAGCTACTGGCTTGGCGCCAGCATCGTGACGTTGATGTCGATCGCGTATATCGTCAGCACCTACGGGCTCGCGCAGCTCATGATCGCGCCGGCGGTGTTTGCGTTCGGCCTGGTGGCATTCGGCTTTCTCGGCATGGGCCCCGTCACAATCGCGGTCGACTCGTACGGCCCCGTCACCGACAACGCGCAGTCGGTCTTCGAGCTGTCGGTGATCGAGACGCTTCCCAACATCAGGCAGGAGATCAAGAAGGACTACGGATTCGACGTGAACTTCGAGCGCGCGAAGCATCTCCTCGAAGAGCAAGGCGACGGCGAAGCCGGTCCTCATCGGCACCGCCGTGGTCGGCGCGACCACGATGATCTTCTCAATCATCGTCGTGCTCACGCAGCGGCTTCGGCCGGAGTACCTGCGGTTCCTGTCGATCCTTCATCCGCCGTTCCTGCTGGGGCTCATCACGGGCGGCTGCATGATCTACTGGTTCACTGGCGCGTCGACGCAGGCCGTCACGACCGGCGCCTACCGCGCGGTGGAGTTCATCAAGCGGAACATCAGGCTCGAAGGTGTAGAGAAGGCGTCGGTCGCCGACTCGAAGAAGGTCGTCGAAATCTGCACGCAATACGCGCAGAAAGGGATGTTCAACATCTTCCTCGCGGTGTTCTTCGCCACGCTCGGGTTCGCGTTCCTCGAGCCGTACTTCTTCATCGGTTATCTGGTTTCAATCGCGCTGTTCGGGCTCTTCCAGGCGATTTTCATGGCGAACGCCGGCGGCGCATGGGACAACGCCAAGAAAATCGTCGAGGTCGAGCTCAAGGAGAAAGGGACGCCGCTTCACGCGGCGACGGTGGTCGGCGATACGGTGGGCGATCCGTTCAAGGATACGTCGTCGGTCGCGATGAATCCCGTCATTAAGTTCACTACGCTGTTCGGGTTGCTGGCGGTGGAATTGGGGGTGCAGCTGGCGGCGGAGTACGGCGCACGGATGAGTCACATTCTCGCGGCAGCGTTCCTGCTTGGATCGGTCGTTTTTGTGTGGCGCTCGTTCTACCGGAGGAAGCTTCGTTGACACTGGTTTTTGCCTCTGACTATAATTCGCGGTCTTGCGCCGCAGGATGAAGGGGTAGGAGGGGTAAGTGCCGCGTGACATGTTTGGTGACGTGGTCGATCCGTCCATCAAAGTCGGATCGCAGAAGTGGTACACGGTTCCCCTGTCGATCTTGGCGCACATCCTCATCTTCGGAGCGATCATCATCATTCCGCTGATGGCGACCGACGTGTTGCCGAGTCCACCGACGATGCTGGCGTTCGCGGCCGCGCCGCCCCCGCCTCCACCGCCGCCGCCACCACCGCCGGCCCCTGCGGCTCCGCAGCCGAAAATGGAGCCCGTGCCGGTTGCGAATCCCAACGCTGCACCGATCGAAGCGCCGAAAGAGATCAAGCCTGAGTCCACCGTGCCGAGCGTGGGCGAGGGCGTGCCGGGCGGTGTCGAGGGAGGCGTTCCCGGCGGCGTCGTCGGCGGAGTCGTGGGTGGCCTGCCGGAAGCGCCACCGCCACCGCCGCCGCCTGCCGCGCCGATCCGCGTCGGCGGCAACATCAAGACGCCGACCAAGGTGAAGGACATCAAGCCGGTGTATCCGCCGATCGCGCAGTCGGCGCGCGTCCAGGGCGTCGTGATCATCGAGGCGACGATCGGTCCCGACGGGCGCGTCAAGGATGCGAAGGTTCTGCGCTCGATCCCGCTGCTCGATCAGGCGGCGCTCGATGCAGTCAAGCAGTGGGTCTACTCCCCCACGCTGCTCAACGGCGTGCCGGTGCCGGTGATCATGACCGTCACCGTGAATTTCACGCTGCAATAGTAGGGCGGGTTCGGTGGCAATGTGAGTTCGATCAATACCGGAGGATGTGAATGGTTATCGCTTTGAGTTGGATGGACATGATCCAATCGATGTCACCGCTTGCCATAGGCATCGGCGTCGTGTTGATCATCATGTCGATGATTTCGTTTGGCGTGGCGATCGAGCGGATTTATACGTTCTCGCAAGCGCGAACCCAGTCAAAGCTGTATGCGCCGCAGGTGGCCAAGCACCTGAAGGAAGGACGCCTGAAGGACGCGATTGCGATGTCGTCGTCGAAGAAGTTCCGCTACAGCCATCTCGCGAAGGTGGTGCTCGCGGGATTGCAGGAATACCAGTTCCAGCAGGAAGCCGGGGGCAACCTGAGCAGAGAAGATCTCGTTGACACGGTGCGCCGCGCGATCCAGCGGGCCTCCGCGTTGACGGCCAACGATCTCAAGAAGGGCGTTGCCGCGCTGGCCACCATCGGCGCCACCGCGCCGTTCGTGGGGCTGCTGGGCACGGTGGTCGGCATTATCGTAGCGTTCCAGGGGATCGCCGCCACCGGCTCGGGCGGGCTGGGCGCTGTCTCTGCGGGTATCTCCGAAGCGCTCGTTGAGACCGCATTAGGGCTGGTGGTGGCCATCCCGGCGGTGTGGTTCTACAATTACCTGACCGGCCGCATCGAGTACTTCAACGTCGAAATGGACAACTCGTCGTCGGAGCTGGTGGATTACTTCATCAAGAAGACGGCGTAGATTGGGTGATTCTGTGATTTGGTCATCTGGTGATTGAGGTTGCGCGGGCTACCGCCCGCGCATCAAATGCACGCGCGGTAGCGCGTGCGAAGCGAAATCAATAAATCACGCAATTACCGGATCACCAAGTAAAGAGGTTTTCGCCATGGCCATGGACATCGGGGCATCCAAGGGATCCCTCAAAGCCGACATCAACGTCACCCCGCTGGTCGATGTCATGCTGGTCCTGCTGATCATCATGATGCTCATCGCGCCAATGCTCCAGCAGGGCGTGGCCGTCACGCTGCCGGAAACGGTGAACCGGGCCGACAAGCCCGACACGCAGGATCAGACCGTCATCGCGATCGACGCGGTCAACAAGTACTACGTCAACGCGATCCCCGTCACCAGAGACGATCTCATCGCGCGCGTCCGAGCGGCGCTCGAAGACAAGAGGGAAAAGATCGTCTACCTGAGGGGAGACAAGGACGCCAAGTACAGCGCAATCATGGAGACGATGGATGCGCTGAGAAAGGCGCAGATCGAGAACGTCGCCTTGATCACCGACCGCAAGCTGCGGCCGGGTGAAACGACGGGGGGGCAGTGATGTTGCACGCACACAGGCACTTCGGCGCAGAGCGCGTCGTCCGCGGCGAGGTACCGCACGCCAGCTCGGACATGAACGTCACGCCCTTGATCGACGTGTTGCTCGTGCTGCTCATCATCTTCATGGCGACCTTGCCGCTCACACAAAAGGGCGTAGACGTCAACCTGCCGCTCGAGGCGGAAAACAAGCCGAACCAAGAGAACCAGCCTAACCAGATCGTCCTGGAGTACACGGCCGGCAGGAGCATCGCGGTCAACCATCAGCCGGTTCAGCTCGCGGAGCTCGAGAGCAAACTGCGCGACATCTTCGAGACGCGCAAGGAAAAGACGATGTTCATCGTCGGCGATCCGTCGCTGCGCTATGGCGACATCGTCAACGTGATCGACGCGGCGAAGGGCGCCGGCGTCGAGAAGGTCGGCATCGTCACGCTCGGCATGCGCGAAGAAGCCACCGGTCAGAAGTCCGCAGGTCAGTAACGCGTTACCGCGCGTCGCCAACACACAAAGGGCCGCTCCCTTCGAGCGGCCCTCTGTATTCTGATGCGCAGTCGCGGTTAGCTCTTTTTCGCCGTCTTCTGCATCTCGAGCACCTTGTTGCGCAGCTTGTCGGCTTCGTCGATCAGTTCCTTCTGCTTCGCGGGGTTCTTCTCGACGCGCGCCTGGAGGCGGAGCAGGATGTTCTTGTATGTCATCGCCTCCATGTAATTCGGATTCAGCTGGAGCGCCTTGTCCTCCATCGACAGGCCTTTGAGGATGTAGTCACGCTTCTGGGCGTCGGTCAGGCGGAAATCCTTGTTCGCCTTGTCCCAGTAGTACGTCGCAATGAGGTGCCACCCTTCGGGATTGTTCGGATTGAGGTCCGCCGCTTTCTGCAGCGCATCGATCGTTTTCTCGAACTCTCCCTGCTTGTTGTAGAACGCGGCGAGCGCGACGTAGGGGCCCGCATCGTTCGGCTTGGCCTCCCTTGCTTTCTGCAGCTGCGCTTCCGCGTCCTCGAAACGCCCGGCGTCCTCGTACAGCTTGGACAGCGCCATGTAGTTCGCCGGCTCGCCGGGCTCCATCTGGATGATCTGCTGGTAGACTGGCTCCGCTTTGGCAGGATCCTGCATCTTGTCGACGTACGCGGCGGCCAGGTACTCGAGAGATGATTTCTTCCACTTCTGATCTGGATTGCGTTCGGCGGACCTCGAGTAGTTCTCGATCGCCTTCTGAAGGTACGCGTCGTTCTGCGGATCCCCCTGCTTGCCCGGTTTGTACATGTTGTCGTAGCTGTTGCCGAGGAAGAAGTAGGCGGTCATGAGTGACGCGGTCGTCTGCAGCGCTTTTTCGTTGGCGACAACCGCCTCGTAGCGCTCCGCCGCTCGCTTGTAATCCTTGGCTGCGTAGAGCTGGTTGGCGTCTTTGAACGCCTTGATAGCCTTGAGGTTGCTGACCGAATACTTGCCGCAGCCCGCGGCCACGATGCTCAGCCCGACTACGAGGGCGATCGATGCAGCCGAAGCCGCGCGGAATCGGATCGTCATGCTCTCCCCTTCTCGCGCCGTTTACAATAGATCAGGGGGGTCAGTATATTGACGGCTAAAACCGCCGTCAACCGCGCCCCGGCAGGGCTTCGCCACCCGGTTCCCCGCGATTCTCGAAGGTTAGACACCACAAATCATGATCCGGTTCGAGGACCTCATCGAAAAGGTCCGCGCCACTAATGCTGACGCCGACATCGAGTTGCTGAGGCGGGCGTACGTCTTCTCCGCCTTCGAGCACAAGGGACAGGTGCGTCATTCGGGCGAGCCGTATCTCGTGCACCCGCTCGAGGTCGCCGACCTGCTCGCCGACATGAAGCTGGATGTCGTGGCGGTCGCGGCCGGTCTGCTGCACGACATCGTTGAAGACACGCAGACGTCGATCGAACGGATCCAGGAGCTGTTCGGCACCGATATCGCGCACGTCGTGGAAGGCGTCACGAAACTCGGCGCGATTCAGTTTTCGTCGAGCGAGGAACGGCAGGCGGAGAACTTCCGCAAGATGCTGCTCGCGATGGTCGACGATATCCGCGTCATCCTCGTGAAGCTCGCCGATCGCCTGCACAACATGCGGACGCTGCACCACCTGCCCGAGGAGCGGCGCCTCAAGATTGCGCAGGAGACGCGCGATATCTACGCGCCGATCGCGAACCGGCTCGGAATGAGCAAGCTGAAGAACGAACTCGAGGAGCTCGCGTTCAAGTATCTCGAGGCCAAGGCGTACGAATCGCTGCGGCAGCGCGTCGAGGCGCGGCGGCGCGCGACCGAAGGGCTCATCGAGGATCTGACGAAGACGATCTCGGCGAAGCTTACCGAAGCGCAGGTGCCGGTGATTCACATCGACGGTCGGATCAAGCGCCTGTTCAGCATCCATCAGAAGCTGAAGAAACAGAAGATCGATCTGGATCAGGTCTACGACTTCATGGCGTTGCGCATCGTCAGCCAGTCGGTGAAGGACTGCTACGCCGCGCTCGGGATCATTCACCAGACGTGGTCGCCGGTGCCGGGGCGCATCAAGGACTTCATCGCGATGCCGCGCCCCAACGGGTATCAATCGCTCCACACCTCCGTCATCAGCGAGCGCGGGTTTCCGTTCGAGGTTCAGATCCGCACGGCCGAGATGCACCGCATCGCGGAAGAAGGCATCGCGGCGCACTGGAAGTACAAGGAGGGACGTGTCGGCGCCGATCGCGACGAGCAGTACTTCATCTGGCTCCGTCAGCTCCTGGAATTCCAGCAGGAAGTCCGCGATCCGCAGGAGTTCCTGCAGAACCTGAAGATCGAGCTGTACCCCGAAGAGGTCTACATCTTCACGCCGAAAGGGGAAGTGAAGGCGCTGCCGCGCGATGCGACGCCGGTCGACTTCGCGTACTCGATCCATACGGATGTCGGCCACCAGTGCGTCGGTGCGCGGGTGAACGGCAAGATGGTCCCGCTCCGCACGCGCCTGCGCAACGGCGATATCGTCGAGATCGTGACGGCGCCCGGCCATCAACCCAGCCGCGACTGGCTCAACTTCGTCGTCACCTCGCGCACGCGCAACAAGATCAAGCATTACATCCAGGCAGAGGAGAAGCAGCGCAGCCTCGAGCTCGGACGAAAGCTGTTCGAGAAGGAAGCGCGCCGCTACAGTCTGAACTTGAAGGGGCTGACCGACGGTCCTGCGTTCGCCGCCATGCTCGGCGAGTATGGGTACGGGAAGGGCGAGGAGCTCTTTGCCGCGATCGGCTACGGGAAGGTCGCGGCGCGGACGGTGCTCACGAAGCTCGTGCCGCAGGAGCAGCTGAAAGAGACGCCGGAGAGCGGGATCGCGTCGGTCGTTCGACGCGTGCTCGGACCGGCGGAAGAGAAGATCAAAGTGCGCGGCTTCGACGACCTGATGGTGTTCCGCGCGCGCTGCTGCAATCCGATCCGCGGAGAGAAGATCGTCGGCTACATCACGCGCGGCAAGGGCGTGTCCGTCCACTCCGCGATCTGCCCGAACGTCGTCAACCTGCTCTACGACCCCGAGCGCCGCATCGACGTGGAGTGGGACAAGGGTGCGGACACATCACCCTACACGGTGCGTCTCAGTCTGCAGGTCGAGGATCGCAAGGGCATACTCGCCGACGTCACATCGAAGATCGCCGGCATCAACACCAACATCCGCAACGTCGAGGCGCGATCCGACGATGACCAGACGGGACGGATTGATATGACGGTGGAGATCAGCGACGTGAAGCACCTGCAGAAGGTGATCAAGTCACTGAGGAGCGTGAACGGAGTGGTGGATGTGGAGCGGGCGAGTCGGTGAAAGCTGGCTTCGGGTTCCGGGCTTCCGGCCTCAGGGGCCTGCGGCCAATGGAAATGGACTCCGAAGCCTCAAGTCTGGAGCTCTGGCTTCGGGGTTTGCGCGCCCGAAGTCTGGAGCCTGAAGCCTACAACGTGGCGATCACGTCGATTTCGATCCGCGCGTCTTTAGGCAGCCTGGCGACCTGTACGGTGGCGCGCGCAGGAGCGGGCGACGAGAAGTACGTCCCGTACACCTCGTTCATCTTCGCGAAGTCGTTCATGTCCTGCAGATAGACGGTCGAGCGGACGACCGCGTCGAACGACGTCGCCGCAGCCTTGAGAATCTCGCCGATGTTCTGGAAGACGCGGTGCGTCTGCGCCGCGATATCGCCGTCAACGAGATTGCCGGTGGCCGGATCGATCGGCACCTGGCCCGACACGAACAGCAGATTGCCTGCCTTGATCGCCTGTGAGTAGGGCCCGATCGCTTTCGGGGCCGACTGGGAGGATACCGCCTGGCGCATCGTCAACAATCCGTGTGATCCGTGGTTTTAGGCGGCCTTGACGACCTTGCCCGATCGCAGGCAGCGCGTGCAGACGCGCAACCGCTTGATCCCGCCGTTCACCACCGCGCGGACCCGCTGGAGGTTCGGCTCGAACCGCCGGGGAGTAACGTTGTGCGCGTGGCTGATATTGCGCCCGACGACCGGGCCTTTTCCGCAGAGTTCGCAGCGCTTCGCCATGATTTGTGACCCGTTGCTCTGATGAGGATCGCCTGCCGGGCCCACGGGAGCCGGCACAAACAGGGAATTATACCACGGGACCGTGGTCCGGGGTGCGGGGTGCGGGGTGCGAAAAATCGGGTGCGGGTCCGGTGCGCGGGGTCCGAGAAGCTGTCGCGGGCGGCGGGCACCGACGGATCGCACTCCGCGCCCCCGTCCCGCGCCCCGCACTCCGCGCCCCCGTCCCGCGCCCCGCACCCCGCGCCCCGCGCCCCGCGCCCCGCCCCGCGCCCCGCGCTAGGGAATGATGATTCTCGGTTCGTCTTTTGGCGGCGGCTGTTCCGCGCTGTCAGCCGCGCCCGGCGGGCCCATCATTCGCCCGGCGAGTGCGAGCCAGGAAGCGGCGGGGCGATCCGGGTCAGGTGACTCGCCGGCGGCTTCGCGGGCGAGGCGCTCGATGCGCCGCAGCGCGACGGCGCTGTCGCGCTCGACCCGCGAGACATCTGCCCCGGCGCGCCGCGCGATGTCCATGACGGCCTGGCCGACCGCGGTGGCCAGCCGCTGCGCGGGAATCGATGCCGCCTGATGCTCGTAGATGATCCCGCTGCGCGCCGTCTCAATCGTCGCCGCGACGGTCGCGACGGCTTCGGCAACGTCGGTGTCGAGAAGGGCTGGCACCGCGGTTCCCGCGTGCTGCAGCACAATCGCCTGCACGAACAGGAACAGCCGATACTGCGTTTGCGACAAATCTGAAATGCGCGGCAGGACGAACGCCATATCGTGTTCCTGCTGGCGCTGCACGACGGCCGCCGGATGCGCCCGCGCCGTCGATAAGTATGGGCAATCGGGCGGACACGCTATCTCGGTGAGCCGCTTCGTCCCACAACACACGGCGCAGATCTCACGACCCACGCCGGGACAGGCGCGCTTTGCCCTGCGGACGCCGCAAAGCGGACACACTGATTTCATCCAGGGACAGTATGCCGTAAGCAGTCAAGTGCGCGAACCCGCCTTCGCCGCTTCGCGGCTACGGCGGGCAGGCTGCAGTGCAGAACCATGAACCGTGAACCATGAACCATGAACCATGAACCATGAACCGTGAACCGTGAACCGTGAACCGTGAACCGTGAACCCTTTGGGCGTCTATTGTCGCCCGCCCGATTGCAATTTCGTGGGCGGTCCGTATAATCAGTGTCAATCCCGCCAGATTTGCTAGCGTTTCCCGGCGCTGGCTGCAGGAATACCCTTTGCAGTTCATGGTCCTCGAGGAGGAGGGATGGACGATCCGCTCCTGCAAGAGCAGACGCCGACGGAGTACTTCAAGGATCTGATCGATGCGGCGCTCGCGCGTCAGCAGCTCCGCGCGAACGAGCTCACCGCGTACTACCTGGTCAACCTGTTGTGCCGGTTCATGCGTCCCGACGGCCGCATTCCCTTTGCGGACGACACTCACGAGCCGCTCGCGCTGCGGCTCGGGCGCGCGCTCGAGAGCGGCGGCCTCGAGCAACGGGCGCGACTGCGCAACGTCGGCGACTTCTCGCTCTTCATGTCCGGGTTCTTCTCCGACAGCTTCCGCCGCCGGACTATCGATGTCGACTATTACAAGTCGATGGGCGAATACGCGTACGGGTCGCTCAGCCGCCGCGACGAGGACGCGTTCTGCGAGGTGTTCGCGGAGCTCGCGCGGAAATTCGTCGGCTTCACCGATGTGCTCTCCGACGTGAGCGAGCGGACCGCGATGGCCTCGAACGCCGACCTCCTTCGGCTCTACGAAAAGTGGCTGCGCACCGGCAGCGCCCGCGACGGCCAGCGCCTGGTCGACAGGGGCATCGTCCCAAACAGCTCCGTCGGCTCGCGATTCGTGCAGTAACACCCGTTTTGACACACCCGCGCCGTGGTGCCACATCCACACCTGCGCCACGGCCGTCCTCTTTTCAGTACGCCTTAAGAACCAAAAACGCCCGATCCGGCGTCTAAACCGGCATCAGGACAGCTTTGGCGGTTGATGATCAGGCGAAGATCCAGTACACTGAAGAGCTTCATGCCTGGCAGTTTCATTGCATACAGGCTCGCGACGTAAAGAGGATGCGAGCGGAGAGATTGGAAAGGAGTCGCACTCATATGGCCGTTACTAAGGCGCCCCGGGAACAGATGAACCGCGATCGCTATGTCGAGTTGAAGAAGATTCTCGAAGAGCGGCGCCGCGAGATCATGAGCGAAGTGCAGGGACGGATGCGCGACGTGCGAGCGGAAGGTGCCGGCAGCACCGTGCAGGGCGTGCTCGACGCCGCAGAGAGTTCCGAGGCCGATATTCAGGACGAGATCGAGTTCGCGTTGATCCAGATGAAGGCGGAGACGCTCAACAAGATCGACGAGGCGCTTCGCCGGCTGGAGGAGGGCACGTTCGGGTACTGCTTCGAGTGCGGCGAGGAAATTTCCGAGCGCCGGCTCCGTGCGCTGCCCTTCGCCGTGCGGTGCAAGGACTGCGAAGAGGCGCGCGAGGTCGCCCAGCAGCGCGAGCGTCTCATGGCGCAGCGCCGCGGCGCTGCCTCTCTCTTCCTCGATATGCAGGGCTGATAGCCATGGGTCATTGTGTAATCGGGTAATTGGGTAATTGCGTAATTTGCGATTACTCAATTTCCCGATTCACCAATTACCCGATTCGTTTACACTCGCAGGCCTGTGGCGATCCTGCGAGCCCGCCGCGGCTGCAATATTTTTCAAGTCAGAGGAGATCGCCGAATGAGCGATCGATCCGATCAGGACGAGGAACGCCCGGCAGCGACGAGCGCCGAGGTGGGCTCCGAGACCGAGCGGCCGGTGCAGGTTCCGCCGGAACTGCCCGTGCTCCCGCTGCGCGACACCGTCCTGTTTCCGAATTCGTTCATGCCGCTTGCCGTCGCACGCGAGGCATCGGTGCGTCTTGTCGACGAGGCGAATTCTGCCGGCCGCCTGATCGGCGTGTTCACGCAGAAAGAAGCGGCAACGGAAGAGCCGGCGCAGGAAGATCTGTATCCAGTTGGCACCGTCACCCACATCCACAAGATGTTCAAGCTGCCTGACGGCAGCCTGCGGTTGATCGTCCAGGGCCTCGCCCGCGTGACGCTCGATACCATCGTGCAGACCCGCCCGTACCTCCGCGCCGGCGTCACGGTCGCCGAGGATCAGCTGCGCGACGAAGACCATCTCGAGATCGATGCGCTGCAGCGCAATATCAAGAGCAACTTCCAGCAGGTCGTCTCGCTCTCGCCCCTTCTTTCCGACGATCTGCAGGCGCTCGCCGCGAACATCACCGATCCCGGGAAGCTCGCCGACTTCATCGCGTCGAGCCTCACGACGATCGGCACGCCGATCAAGCAGGAGATTCTGTCTACGCTCGACGTGCGCGCCCGCATGGATGCGCTGAACCGGATCCTGATCAAGGAGCTCGAGGTGCTCGAGCTCGGGTCCCGGATTCAGTCCCAGGTGCAGTCCGAGGTCGGCAAGAACCAGCGCGAGTACTTCCTGCGCGAGCAGCTGAAGGCGATCCAGAAGGAGCTCGGCGAAGGGGACGAGCAGGCGAAGGAGATGGAGGAGCTCCGGTCGAAGATCGATGCGGCCGGCATGCCCGAACCGGTGAAGAAAGAGGCGCTGCGCGAGCTCGATCGCCTGTCGAAGATGCCTGCAGCGGCGGCGGAATACACCGTGTCGCGCACATATCTCGACTGGATCATCGCGCTCCCGTGGTCGAAGCGCACCGACGGTTCGATCGATCTGAAGCACACGAAGCAGGTGCTCGACGCGGATCACTCGGGCCTCGAAAAGGTCAAGGACCGCGTGCTCGAGTTCCTCGCGGTGCGCAAGCTCAATCCGGACGTGAAGGGGCCGATTCTCTGCTTCCTGGGCCCTCCCGGGGTCGGCAAGACGTCGCTCGCGCGCTCGATCGCGAGCTCGCTCGGCCGGAAGTTCGTCCGCGTCTCGCTCGGCGGCATGCGCGACGAGGCCGAAATCCGCGGCCACCGCCGGACCTACATCGGCGCGCTGCCCGGGCAGATCATCCAGGGGCTGCGCCGCGCCGAATCGAAGAACCCGGTGTTCATCCTCGACGAGATCGACAAGCTGGGATCCGACTTCCGCGGCGACCCGGCATCGGCGCTCCTCGAGGTGCTCGACCCGGAGCAGAACAACTCGTTCCGCGATCATTATCTCGACGTGCCGTTCGATCTCTCGGAGGTCCTCTTCCTGACGACGGCAAACGTGATGGATCCGATTCCGCCGGCGTTGCGCGATCGCATGGAAGTGCTCGAGCTCGCGGGATACACGGAAGAAGAGAAGCTGAAGATCGCGTTCGAACATCTCGTTGCGAAGCAGGTCAAGAACCACGGGCTGACCGAGGAGCAGGTGGAGTTCACCGAGCCCGCCGTCCGCGAGGTCATCCGCGGCTACACGCGTGAAGCGGGCGTGCGCAATCTCGAGCGCGAGCTCGGCGCCCTTTGCCGCAAGGTCGCGCGCCGGCGCGCCGAAGGTGACGAGACGAAGGTGGCGATCACCCCCGAGGTCGTTGTCGAGATGCTCGGAGCGCCGTCGTTCCTCGATGAAGAGATCGAGAACCGCACGAAGGATCCGGGCGTCGCCGTCGGGCTCGCGTGGACGCCAGCGGGCGGCGAGGTGCTGTTCGTCGAGGCCTCGCGCATGCAGGGAGGCGGCTCACTCACCTTGACGGGGCACCTGGGTGACGTGATGAAGGAATCCGCGCGCACCGCGCTCTCCTGGTTCCGCGCGAACGCGCAGCACTATGGCGTCGATGCGGCGTTCTACAAGGATTCCGAGATCCACCTGCACGTGCCCTCGGGCGCCGTTCCGAAGGACGGTCCGTCCGCGGGCGTCACGATGGTGTGCGCGCTCGCCTCGCAGTTGACGCACCGTCCGGTGCGCGGCGACATCGCGATGACGGGAGAGATTTCGCTCTCCGGCCGTGTGCTGCCGGTCGGCGGCATCAAGGAGAAGGTGCTCGCGGCGCGGCGGCACGGAATCACCGAGGTGATCCTGCCGCGCCAGAACGAAAAGAACATCCGTGAGGATCTCACCGAGGAGCTGCGGCGCGAGCTGACGATCCACTACGTCTCCGAGATCTCGGAGGCGGTTGCGATCGCACTGCTGCCGTCGGCGGAGCAGACGACGCTGCCCAAGCCGCTCCGGCCGGAAGTGCAGCCGGCCGTTTGAGCATCGGGTGATTCAGCAATCGGTAATTGGGTAATTTTGAATTACCCGATTACCGGATCACACATTCCTCGATTCGATGCGCGTCTTCTTTTCTCCGCGCTACGAGCTGTCGCTGCCCGGGCACATCTGGCCGACGTCGAAATACCGCCGTGTTGTCGACAGCCTCCAGGCCAACGTGATCGAACCGCGCCCGGCGTCGTGGGAGGACCTGGCGCTGGTGCACACGTCGGAATACCTCGAGAAGCTGCGCTTGAACCGTTTGACGCCGGACGAGATCGCGACGCTCGAGTTGCCGTGGTCGCCCGACTTGGCCGATGGGTTCCGCGTGATGGTCGGCGGCACGTGCGAGGCAGCCTGCGCAGCGCTCGACGACGGCGCGTCGGCGCACATCGGCGGCGGTCTTCATCACGCTTTTGCCAATCACGGTGAAGGGTTCTGTCCGCTGAACGACATCGCGGTCGCAATCCGTGTCGTCCAGCGAGACCGCAGGCTGCGCCGCACCGCGGTCATCGACTGCGACGTCCACCATGGCAACGGGACCGCGATGATCTTCGAGCGCGATCCCGAGGTCTTCACGTTTTCGATTCACCAGCAGCACAATTATCCGTTGTTCAAGCCGCGAAGCGATCTGGATGTCGGCCTGGAGGACGGGGCGGGCGATGCGCGCTACCTGGATGCGCTGCGCGGCGCGCTGCCTGAGATCTTGAAGAGCGGGCCGGAGCTGATCGTATACGTGGCGGGTGCCGATCCGTTTGCAGGGGATCGGCTTGGTGGGTTATTGCTGACGAAAGCAGCACTTGCCGAGCGCGACGCGCTCGTCATCCGTGCTGGGCGGGACGCGGGCGTTCCAATCGTCGTCGTGCTCGCGGGAGGGTACGCGGCCGACGTGCGTGACACCGTCGACATTCACGTCGGCACGATACGCGCGCTCATCGACTCGCGCCACGCGCACACGCTATCCTGAACCCGCTTCGCTCGTGAGTGCCGCTCCCGATACCGACCGCCACATCGCGCGTGCTGCGCTGCTGGTCTCGCTCGCCGGCGCCTGGCTCAACCTGCTGCTGACGACTCGCTGGTCGTCGATCGCGGGATCAGTCAACGGCCCCAAGCGGCCGTACTTCGTCGCCGCGTTGATCGCCGCAACCGTGCTGGCCTTGACGTTCAGGGGCGACACGACGCGCCGGCGCGTCATGCCCGCATTTGTGTGTGCAGGCGGCGTCGTCTTCCTGCTCGTCACGTTCCTCTGCTGGTTCCCGCCGCACACCTGGATGCAGGTGCCGTTTCTCGACGACTGGCCCCCGCGATACCAGAGCACGGTCGAGGGGGTTCGCCTGCTGAAGCAGGGCGCCCTGTCCGGCTGGAGATGGACGTTCCTGGGCGGCTACCCGATCGTCACCGATGTCACTCAGGACCTGACGGCGTGGGCTGCGCTGCCGATCCTGCTGCTCGGTGGCGCTCTCGGCTTCCATGCGACGCATCTCGTGCTGTTCATCGCCATTCCGCTGCTGGTGTGGTGGGACCTGACGCTCGATCGAGAGATGGATCGAGACATGCCGCTCCTCGCCGCCGGGCTCGCGGCCCTCTTTGCGGCGAACTACTCGTATTTCCTGATCCGCAGTGGCGACACGAACTCGCTCGCAGGCGTTGTGTCCTCGGTCGCCACGCTCGTCGCTGCGCACGCAGCCCGCGCCGGCCGCCGGGGATCGTCCGTGGCGTTCGTGGCCGCGCTGACGCTGGCGAATTACAGCCATCGTGGGTTCTTCGTGTACACGCTCTGCTTTCTTGCGCTGGATGCGGCGCTCGCGCGAGACTGGCGCTCCGCGGCGCGCGCGCTCGTCGCGACCATCGCGGCGCTCGTCGCCGGGCTGCCGGTCACCTGGGATCTGTGGCGGTATCCCGCATATTTCATTGCGAACAATGTCGAGCTCACCCCTGCGCCGTTTGATTTCGTCGAGTTCCTCCGCAAGGTCTACTACAACACCGAGCTGCTCGTGCGTCCGGGGCGGTGGTTCAACGACTTCACTGGCCTCACCAACGTCTTTCTCGCGGTCATCGCGTACACGGCCTGGCAGGCGCGCGGCCGCGTGCGCTTCCATGCCGCGGCCACGCTCGCCATCGTAGGCATGCTCCGCCTGATCTATTCATCGGTTGGGTACGTCTTCCTGCGGCCGATCCATCTGCTGCCGGTCTTCATTGCGCCGGTGCTCGCCTGGTTCCTCCTGCGCCACACGGGCCGGCTTCTCGCGTGGGCGCTCGTGGCCGTGCTGGCGCTCTACATCCAGGTCTGGTTTGGACCGGTTCCACATCTGCGGCGGGTCGACGACTTCGATCCCGTGCTCATCGCGCATCTGCGCGAGCTTCCCGGCGAGGTCGTGCTGATCGAGAACGCGTTCCATCGCGACGTCGGTGTCAGCGAGACGAGCGCGTCAGTGCCTACGCCCTTCAGCGCGCACTTCGAAGCGATGCTGCCCGACGCCACAGGCAAGCGGTATTACGCCGGCATGTGGGACTGCTGGCAGTGGACTCCTTACAGGGATCAGCTGTTCGCCAGCGGCACGTTCCGCGGGCGTGCGCTTGCGGATGTACCGGTTACCCATCTCACGGCGGAGCTGCGGCGCTGGGGCATCCGTCACCTGGTGGTATGGAGCGACGTTGCGAAGCGCTATCTTCGAGACAGGCCGGTGTTCATCGCGCGATGGCGGACCGAGCGGTGGCAGGATTTCGAGTTCCCCATGGGTGACACGCGCGCTGTGGTGACCGTCGGCGCCACTGCGACGCTGACTCACATTACCCCGCTCGGCGCGATCGTGCAGCTGCGCGGCGTGCGGGAAGGAGACCCGGTAATCGTGCGGACCAACTATCATCCCGCGTGGACGGCGCGTGACGAAGGACGGGAGATCGCGGTGCGGCCGGTCGACGCTCAGCTCGCATTCGATGCGACGCGAGACGGCGACTACGATGTCGAGCTCGTATACCCGGCCCGCCGGTGGCTGCTGCCAATCGCATTCGCTTCGCTCCTCGCCGGCGCCTGGGTCATCGGACGGCTGCACCCTGTGGTGGACACGCTGCCGCCACCGCCCTATAGAGCGTGAACGGTCCCAGCGTTTCGTCCGGCGCGTACGCCGAGAGCAGTCGCGCGGCGCGCGGGCTCTGAGAGTAGTACGCGATCAGATCGAGCGCGCGTCTTGCGGCCGGCGCCGCCTCCGCTTTCTCGACCGCCAGCAGTCGCGGCGGTGTCGCACAGAGATCGTCGACGATCTGATCGAAGAACGTGCGCTCAATGATCGGCATTCGATCGAGCGAATGCGCGACCAGTGGTCCGCTCGACCGCACATCCTGGTCCGCGTAGAGGCCAGGCAGGAACCACAATGAGTTGCCAAGTGCTCGCGCTGGCCGAAATCCCCCATTTGCAAATGGCAGGCAGACAAAGACGACGAGCGTCACGAGGATGAACCATCGACGGGGCAGACTGTGTCGTACGATCCGTTCGGTCGCGAGGATTGCCGCGACGGCAATCATGAACACCTACAGCTTGAAGAGGAGCGGCGCGCCGATACCTGCCGCGTGCGCGAGGACGGCGGGCGCCGTGAGCCAGATGATCAGCGGTGGGTTCGTGTCCACGACCTCGCGATAGAGCGACGCGCCGTCGCGCCAGCGGTCGACCATGTAGAGGTACCATGCGGCATCGTGGTTCACGTAGGCGGGCCCGACGGCGGCGAGACAGAGTGCAGCGAGCAGCAGCCACAGGCCCGGGGCCGCGCGTTCGAGTCGCATGTCGTTAGAGAAGTCCAAGCCCTACGATCGTCTTCATATCGGTGATCTCCCCTCGGCGGACCATGTCGCGCGCCTCGCGCAGCTCGAATACTTTGACCTCGATGTCCTCGTCTTCGTCGACTTCGGCGCGTTCGTCGGCATCTTCGAGGTTCGAGACGCGGAAGAACACCATTTCTTCGTCGCAGTAGCCTGGCGTCGGGTACATCGCGGCGAGCCGGACGATAGTTGCTGGAATCTTGCCGATCTCCTCGTGGCACTCGCGTCGCGCCGCCCGTTCAGGCGTCTCTCCCTCGTCGACGCTGCCGGCAGGCAGTTCCCACATCCAGGTGTTGAGCGAGTAGCGATACTGCCTGATCAGAATGACGCGCCCCGGCTCCGGGACCGGGATGAGGACCGCTGATTTCGAGTGGCGAACGATCTCCTGCACGGACTCGCGTCCGTGCGGCAGTCTGACGCGCGCGCGCTCGACGGAAAAGACTTTTCCTGTGAACACGGTTTCACTGCTCAAGCGCTCGGCATCACTCATATCGTCTCCCGAGGTCCGAGGTCCGAAGCCCGAGGCCGGAAGCCTGCTATTCCGGCTCCGGTTTCTGGCGCTCCCGGATATCACCGAGGACCGCCTCGAGGTCCGCCGGCAGCGGCGATTCGAATTCCATCCTGCGCCTGTCGGTTGGGTGCGCGAACGCCAGCCGCGCGGCGTGGAGAAATGGGCGTTCGAGCCGCTGCACCGCTCGCAGATCGTTCGCGACGCGGCGGTGCACGCCGCCGTAGGTCGCGTCGCCGACGATCGGATGACCGATGCCACTCAGGTGCACGCGGATCTGGTGCGTGCGGCCGGTCGCGATCGCCACGTGAAGCAGTGAGACGCCCTTCAGGTGCTCCGCTCTCGCGATCCGCGTGACGGCGCTCCTCGCGCGCCGCGCGCGCGTCGACATCTTCTGGCGATCGGAGGGATCGCGCCCGATGGGCTCATCGATGCGGCGTCCCTGCTGCACCAGCCCCCAGACCAGCGCGATGTATTCCTTTTCGACTTCGCGGTCGTGGAACTGCCGCGCCAGGTCCTGATGCGACATGTCGTTCTTCGCCACGACCATTACGCCGGACGTTCCGCGATCGAGCCGATGCACGATCCCGGGCCGCAGCTCGCCGCCGATGCCGCTCAGATCGTCGACGTGATGAAGCAGCGCGTTCACCAGTGTGCCGCTCTCGTGACCCGCGGCCGGATGCACCACCATTCCCGGCGGCTTGTCGAGGATGACGATGTCCGGATCTTCGTAGATGATCGCGAGCGGCAAATCTTCTGCGACGGCGGTGGCCGGGACGGGGGCGGGCAGCTCGATCGTGTACTTTTGTCCGGCACGCACCGCGGTACTCGGACGCAGCTGCTTCACCGGGCCGGACACGTGACCGTCCTTGATCAGTTTCTGGATTTGCGATCGGGAGCGATCGGGAAGCTGGACTGTCAGGAACGCATCCAGGCGTGAACCGTCCTGGCCGATGGGGACCTCGATCTGGTGACGATCGCCGTTCCCCGTCATGCGGCGCGCAGGCTCTTGGCTGTTTCAGACAGGATGCGATGCATGACGGCGTCCGAGACCCAGCATCTCGAGCAGCACGAGGATCGCGCCGATCGTGATCGCCGCGTCCGCCGCGTTGAAGGCCCAGAAATGCGCCTCGCCCCAGTACACGTCGACGAAGTCGATCACGTAGCCTGACAGCGCCCGATCGATCAGATTGCCGAACGCGCCGCCGAGAATGAGGGCGAGACCGTATCGCGAAAGCTGCTCGTGGGTACCCAGCTGCCGCGCATACAGCGAGATGGCGACGAGCGCCAGCGCGGCGATGACGATCATCACCGCCGACTTGTAGGGGAAGTCGGCGGCGTTCAGCAAACCGAAGGCGGCCCCTGTGTTCTGCACGTGCGTGAAGTCCAGCAGGTTCGGGATGATATGGCGGCTCTCGTGCAGGGGAAGGGTCACGCGCACTGTGAGCTTCGTCAGTTGATCGAAGATCACCACGCCGGCGATGAGGAACAACTCGAACGGCCGCACGAGCGGCCCGCGCGTCCCATGCTCCGGCGCGTGCGGCGCCTCCGGCTCAGGCACGTGTGGTCCACGGCTTTCTCCGGAACCCTCAGTCCGTGATCCGGGGCCTTCCGCCGATCCACGCGATCCGTCGCTACCGTCCGTGCCGTGCGATCCGAGGATGGTGTCGTCCATTGATTCCTTGATCACCGTGTTGCCCGAGGAGCGTCAGCGGCGAGGGCGTCGACGCAACGGCTGCAGAGGCCCTCCGACCCAGGGTCGCGCGAGATGTCTGGCACGACGCGCCAGCACCGCTCGCATTTCGTGCCTTCCGCGCGCGTGACGGAAACGGCCACGCCATCGGCGGCGCCCGCGTCCAATGAGACCTGCGAGACGATGAACAGCATCGGCAGGTCCGCCTCGTAGCGGCGCAGCAGATCCGCGATCGAGCCGCCGGCGGTCAACGTCACGTGTGCGCCGAGCGAGGTGCCAATGATCTTCCCCTGACGCGCGTTCTCCAGCGCGCGGTTTACGTCCTCGCGCACGCCGATCAGCCGTTCCCACCGCTCGACGAGCGCGGTATCCACGAGCGACTCCGTTTCTGTCGGGAAGTCAGCCAGGTGGACGGATTCTTCACGCGACGTCCGGCTCGAGCCGGACTCTCCGGGCATCGCGCCCAACTGCCTCCACAGCTCGTCAGCGGTGACGGGCAGAATTGGCGCGAGCAATCGTGCCAGGCCGTCCGCCATGATGAACATGGCGGTCTGCGCGGAGCGGCGCTCCACGGATGATGCCGCGAACGTATACAGTCGATCCTTCGACACGTCCGCGTAGAACGCGCTGAGATCGACTGTGAGGAACTGGTTCAGCATCTGAAAGATCGAGGGATAGTCGTATCGATCGTACGCCCGGAGCACCGCCGTCGCCGTCGCGCCGTAGCGGCTCAGCGCGAAGCGATCGACTTCCTGCAGATTCGCGAGCGCCACACGATCCGCGGACGGCTCGAAATCGTACAAGTTCGACACGAGATATCGAAGCGTGTTCCGGATCTTCCGATACGCTTCGACCACGCGCGCGAGGATCTGTTTGCCGACGCGCAGTTCCTCGCGGAAGTCGCTCATCGAGACCCACAGCCGCAGGATCTCGGCGCCGCTTTCCTTGATCACCTCTTGCGGCGCGACGGTGTTCCCGAGCGACTTCGACATCTTCCGTCCGTCGACGTCGATCAGGAAACCGTGCGTGAGCACCTCGCGGAACGGCGGAGCCCCGCGCGTGCCGAGGCCCACCAGCAGCGAACTCTGGAACCAGCCGCGGTGCTGATCGCTGCCTTCGAGATACATGTCCGCAGGCCAGGTCAGGTCGTCACGGAACGGCAGCACGGCCTCATGGCTCGACCCTGAATCGAACCACACGTCGAGGATGTCGCGTTCCCGCTCGAATTCCCGGCCCCCGCACGACGGACACGCCAGTCCCTTCGGAACGAACTCTTCGATAGGCCGCTCGTACCAGGCGTCCGCGCCGTATTCGTCGAAGACGGTTGCCGATCGCTCGACGAGCTCCGCCGTCAGGATGGCTTCGCCGCACTTCGTGCAGTCGACCGCGGGAATCGGCACACCCCACGCGCGCTGGCGCGAGATGCACCAGTCGGGGCGGTTGACGAGCATGTTGTAGATCCGATCGTGACCCCACGCGGGGATCCACTTGACGTCCCGATCGACGGCGTCGAGTCCGGCCTGCCGCAACGTGTTGCCATTAACGACCGCGTCGCCGTCCATACGGATGAACCACTGCGAGGTTGCCAGAAAGATCACCGGGTTGTGACACCGCCAGCAATGCGGGTACTGGTGCTCGAACGTCTCGCGATGCCACAGACGGCCGCGCTCCTTCAGCGCTTCTTCGATCTTCGGGTTCGCGTCGAATACGCGCTCGCCGGCAAACATTTCGACCGTGTCCAGGAACCGGCCGCCCGGTCCGACCGGCGCGTAAATATCCAGCCCGTAACGCTGCCCCGTGTTGAAGTCATCAGAGCCATGCCCGGGCGCCGTGTGCACCGCCCCGGTCCCCGCCTCGAGCGTGACGTAATCGCCCAGCACGGCGAGCGACGGACGGGCATAGAGCGGATGCCGGAAACGCAGCCGTTCGAGTTGTTCCCCCTTCATGCGCGCGATGGGTGCGTCAAATCGGCGCCCCGCGACCTCGGCGACTTTTGACGCGAGCGCCTCGGCGACGATCACGGCACGGCTCCCGACCTCGTACGCCGCGTAATCAAACTCCGGGTGGAATGCGATAGCCAGGTTCGACGGAATGGTCCATGGTGTCGTCGTCCAGATGAGGACCGAGACGTCCCGCCCGGCGAGCTCCGGCATGCGCGCCGCGATCTCCGCCGCGCTGTCAGGATCGAGCGGAAACTCGACGTAGATCGACGGCGAGGAGTGCTCTTCGTACTCAACCTCCGCTTCCGCGAGCGCCGTGCGGCAGTGGATACACCAGTGGACCGGTTTTTTGCCCTTGTAAACAAGTCCCTGCTTGACGAACCGGCCGAGCGCGCGCGCGATCGCCGCCTGGTACTTGAAGTTCATCGTCAAGTACGGGCGATCCCAGTCTCCGAGGATCCCGAGCCGCTGAAACTCGTTCGTCATCACGCCGATGAAGCGATCGGCGTAGGCGCGGCAGGCGCGGCGGAAGTCCGCGATGCTCATGTCGCGCTTCTTCGGCCCCAACTCACGATCGACCTTCAACTCGATCGGCAGCCCGTGGCAGTCGTAGCCCGGCACATACGGCGAGTCGAACCCAGCCATGGTCTTCGACTTTACGACGAAGTCTTTCAGAATCTTGTTGAGCGCCGTGCCCAGGTGAATCTGCCCGTTCGCATAAGGGGGTCCGTCGTGCAGCACGAACTTCGGGGCCCCCGCCCGGCGCGCGCGGATCTTCGCGTAAAGGCCGATCTGCGCCCAGCGACCGAGCACGGCCGGCTCAGTCGTCGGCAAGTTCGCCTTCATCGGGAAGTCGGTGCGGGGCAGGTTCAGGGTTTCTTTCCAGTCGGCCATGGGTGATCTCGTTATTGTACAGAAAAAGACCGGCACACCCGCTGAGGGGGCCGGTCCTTCCTTCCCTGCCTCCACTCGAGAACGTAGCTGCTACTGCTTGGTGATGGTCACCTGGAACGCGCCCTGGTTATCCCCGAATGCGTCGTCGTTCACGCCAAGGAACAGCAGCCCGCTCGCCGGGGCCACGATCGATGTCTGGTTGCCGATGCCGAAGGGCCGTCCGTTGCCGATCTTGCCGATGAGCGCACCGGCGAGTTCACCCGGCATCGCCGCGCGCGGTGCGCGGCGCCCGGTCGACGATCCCGCCGAGCTCGCCTTGTCGTTCGTATCGCCACTCAGCTGAACTTCACCCGTCGTGTTGAAGGTCAGCGTCTGTCCTTTCGTCACCGTGATGCCCGTTGACGTCCACGCCTGCTGCCCCGAGACCGTGATCTTGGTGCTGCTGCCCGCAGACGGAGTCGCAGCGCTCCCTGTGGTCGCAACCGCGTTCTCCGGTTTCGAGATCACGATTCGGGCGACGTCGGACGATGAGAGCTCGCGATCACCGGTGCTGGTCTTCAGCGTGAGCTTCAGCGGAGTCGTGCCGCCGATATCGTAGAGCTGACCATCGATTGTCTGTCCATTCTTCAGCACGACCTGAGAGGTGCCGGTAAATTTCGCCCAATCGGCATTGGTCATGGTCCCGCCGGTGAAATCGATGACCGCCACGTCATTTTGCGGGATCTGCCGATCCTGGCCGTTGACGCGCACCGTGTACCCCACGCCGCCGAGGTCGACGAGCTGACCGGATACGCGTTCGCCGGAGCGCAGGACGAGTGTCGCGTTTTCCTGCGCCTGAGCCATGCCCCCGACGAGCATTGCGGCGACGCAGAACGCGCCGAGAACCGTCCGCTTCAACATGTTGAATCCTCCATCTCTAATTGATCCGTTCGTAATCACAGCCATGAAGTGCAAACGATGGTCCAGCAGAAACTCTACAGTTTTTGTCTTGTTTTGGCGTTTTTTCGCCCGTCGCGCGGGGCCCGGGAGGTCGCGATCCGGACTGTATAATGGACGGATATGGCCGTGTCCGAGCGGGTGCTTCATCAACCTTCCCTGCGCGAAGCGCGCCTCGATAACGGGCTCAAGATTCTGATCCAGGAAGTGCACACCGCGCCGCTGGTCTCAGTGTGGTGTTGGTATCGTGTCGGCTCGGGCGACGAACGTCCAGGACTAACGGGCGTGTCGCATTGGGTCGAGCACATGAATTTCAAAGGGACGACCAACATTCCGCGCGACGAGATGAAGAGCATCGTCGAGCGCTTCGGCGGAATGTGGAACGGATACACCTGGATCGATCAGACGACATATCTCGAGACCGCCGGTAAGGACGCGCTCGATACGCTGCTGTTCATTGAAGCCGAACGCATGGAGCACGGCCTATACGAGCCCGAGGAGTGCGAATCGGAGCGCACGGTGATCATCTCGGAGCTGCAGGGTGGAGAGAACGACCCCGACCAGTTGCTCGACACGGAAGTGACGGCCACTGCGTTCCGGGCGCATCCATATCGCCATCCGACCATCGGATGGATAGAAGATCTCCGGTCGATGACGCGCGAGGACTTGTACGGGTACTACCGCAGGCACTACGTTCCTGATAATGCCACGCTGGTCGTGGTCGGTGACGTCGAGCGCGACGATGTGCTGCGGCGCGCCGAGACGCATTTCGGTCGTATACCCGCAGGCTCTCCGCCCGTTCGCCGCCGCGCGGCGGAGCCGAATCAGATCGGCGAACGGCGTGTCCTCATCGAGCGCGAAGGCACGA
Source organism: Acidobacteriota bacterium (assembly GCA_003222675.1). Taxonomy (GTDB): domain Bacteria; phylum Acidobacteriota; class Vicinamibacteria; order Vicinamibacterales; family 2-12-FULL-66-21; genus QHWT01. The sequence goes on from QHWT01000074.1 coordinate 56,593, forward strand.
CGGGATATCTGAAGTTCGCGTGGCATGCCCCTGCCGCAACTGAGGCGGAGTTCTTTCCGATGCTCGTCCTCGATGCGGCGCTGACGGGCGCGAAGGGCACGAACATCTGGTCCAGCTTCCGCGGAGCTCCGCCGCAGCGAAAGGCGCGTCTTTATACCGCGCTCGTCGAGCGAGGGCTCGCCTCGTCGGTGAGCGGATCGCTCGTGGCAACCGCCGAGCCATTTATCTACAGCATCTCGCTCACGGCGATGGAAGGGACCGCGCTCGCGTCGCTCGAGTCCGCGGCGCTCGATGCGATCGAACGCGTGCGTGAGCAGGGATTATCCGACGAGGAAGTCGCCCGCGCGCGGCGGCAGTTGAAGGCGCGGCTGGTGTTCGAGACCGACAGCGTCACGAATATCGCGCACCAGCTCGGATATTTCGAGACCATTGTCGGGGACGGTTTCGTGCACAGGATGCGACCGGCCGTCGACGCGGTCACGACCGAGCAGGTCAACGAGGTCGCGAAGCGCCGGCTCGCGCGCGACAAGCGGACGACAGGCTGGTTTCAGCCGGTGGAGCGGCGGGTGTGACCACGGTAGTGACGCGCGGGTTGTCGCCTGTCCGGCAGGTGCTCCCGAACGGCGCGGTCGTCCTGGTGCAGGAAACGGCGTTTTCTCCCGCCGTGACGATCAGCGCGTCGTTCCGCGCGGGCAGCCTTTACGAACCCGACGATCTGACAGGGCTTGCGTGGCTCCTTGGCCGCGTGATCGATCGCGGGACGGCGACCCGATCAGCCGATACTATCGCCGAAGCGCTCGACGATCGTGGTGTCGCCCTCAGGGTGTCGACGAATCGTCATGTGCTGACGGTATCGTGCACCTGTCTCTCCGAAGACTTTCCCGACATGCTCGCACTGATGGCCGACATCATCCGCGAGCCCGTCTTCCCGCCGGATCAGATCGAGAAACGGCGCGCCGAAACGATTTCGCTGATTCGGCAGGACCAGGACAATCCGGCGATTCGCGCGTCCGAGTCGTTGCAGTCGCTGCTCTATGGACCGGCGCATCCGTACGGCCGGCCCGCGAAAGGGTCTGTCGAGACGATCGAGCGCGTGACGCGCGAGCAGCTCGTCACCTTTCATACGCGGCGGTTCGCCCCGGGTTCGCTCACGCTCCTGATTGTTGGCGATGTCAGCGCGACGCGGGCTCTGGATCATGTAGCCGCGGCCTTCGAGGGCTGGACGGCGCCGGATCCGGTCGATCGTCCCGTGCCGCCGGTGGCGCCCGCGGCGTCGCGCCGGGATACCCGCATTACCATGACGGGGAAGTCGCAGACCGATATCGCGTACGGGTTCACGACGATCAACAGGCTCGATCCGCGGTATTACGGCTATTCGGTGATGAATAACATCCTCGGGCAATTCGGGCTTGGCGGCCGGCTTGCTGAGAACATCCGCGAACGGCAGGGAATGGCGTACTACGCGTTCAGCGCGTTCGATCCGAGCCTCGGTCCGGGACCGCTCGTTATTCGCGCCGGCGTCGATCCCGCGAACGTGGATCGCGCGATCGCCGCCATCGACGCGGAAGTCGGCGCGCTTGGCCGCGAGGGGCCGACCGACCGCGAGGTCGCGGAGACCCGTCAATTCCTGATCGGTTCGGTTCCGCGCATGCTCGAGAACAACCAGAGCATCGCGACCTTTCTGCATACCGCGGAGTTCTTCGGTCTTGGACTCGACTTGGATCGCCGGCTGCCGGCGCTCCTCAATGCGGTGACGATGGACGACGTGCGAGCGGCGGCGGCCGATGTGCTCCGTCCGGAACGGGCGTCACTTGCGATTGCAGGCCCCTCCGCTCGCCCTGACGCGGACTGAGATCCTTCCTTCAATGGAGATTCGCGAGCTCACGACGCTCGACGAGTGTCGGCAGGTGGCCGAGCTCGAGAAGGAGATCTGGGCCTACACCGATCCCGAAGACGTCGTGCCGCCACCCGTGCTGATTGTGTCGGTGAAGCGCGGCGGCATCCTGCTGGGCGCCTTCGACCGAGCCGGGACGCTGAAGGGTTTCGTATATTCGATCCCCGCCGTCAAGGAAGGGCGATTGACGCAGTGGTCGCACATGCTCGGCGTCACGCGCGATGCGCGCGACGCCGGCCTCGGTGGCGCGCTGAAGCTCGCGCAACGCGATCGGTCCCTGGCCATGGGGATCGAGCTCATCGAATGGACGTTCGATCCGCTGCAGGCGCTGAACGCGCATCTGAACTTCGCGAAGCTCGGGGTCGTCGTCGAGGAGTATGAAGAGAACATCTACGGCGAATCCAGCAGTCCGCTGCACGGCGGGTCGCCGACCGATCGTTTCGTTGCGGAATGGCGCCTCACAGCTCCACACGTCGTTCGCCGGATCGAGGCGCGCGGGCTGCCGCTGGTGCGCGACGCGGGGGTTGCGAGTGCGCCGATCGTGAACCCCTCGATGGCGGCGAAGCGATGGATCTGGCCGAGCGGAGCGAACCTGTCGCTCGATGCGCCGCGGCTGCTGGTCGAGATTCCAGTGGGTTTTGCGGAGATGCAGCTGGAAGACGCGCCGCTCGCACTGGAGTGGCGTCTCTCAACGCGTGCGATCTTTCAGCACTACTTCGCGCGGAGCTACCGCGCCGTCGACTTCTTCCTGTCTCGCCCTTCCGGCCGCGGCCAGTATCTGCTGGCCCGAAAGGGGGACACTCACACTTTTTCGCAGTAGCGGACACTCGGCGGCCCTGAAACGGTGACAGTCACGGTTTAGAAGTGTGACTGTCACCCTTTCTGAGTGACGACTGTCCGGATTTGGGAAGAAGTGTGAGTGTCCCCCTTTCAGCCCGGAGGCCAGGTGAATTTGCGGCCGCCGAGCAGGTGCAGATGGATGTGGAAGACGCTCTGTCCCGCCCCCGGGTTCGTGTTGAACACGGTCCGGTAACCGCTCTCCTCGTAGCCCTTCTCCGCGGCGATGGCGGCACCGCGGCGCACCATCTCTCCCACCAGCCCGTCGTCTTCCCGTCTAAGCGCGTTGAGCGTCGGGATGTGACGCGTCGGCACGATCAGCGCGTGCAGCGGCGCCTGCGGGTTGATGTCGTTGAAAGCGACGATGCGGTCGTCGCGGTAGATGATGGACCCGGGAATCTCTCCCTTGATGATCTTGCAGAAGAGGCAGTCGTTCATGAGGTCAGACTCCGGGCTTCGGGCTTCAGGAATACCAGCGTCCGAGTTATCCCTTGCAGATCCTGGCGGGAGCGCGCGAGCGTCCAACCGGAGAGCGCCGCCAGTTCGGTGACCGCCGCGTGCTGATCGTAACCCACCTCGAGGATGAGTAGCGTCCCAGATCGTGCGCTGGACCGAGCCGAAGGGAGCAGGCGCCGATAGATCCCCAGGCCGTCTGCACCACCGAATAGCGCCACCGGCGGTTCGTAATCGCGGACTTCCGGCGCAAGCGACGGCGCGTCGGTTTCCGGAACGTACGGCGGATTCGACACGATCAGATCGGCGGGGGTCATGATGCCATCGAACAAATCGCCGCAGACGAACGTTACCCGGTGATCGACGCGATGTCGCGCAGCGTTTCGACGCGCAACCTCGAGCGCCATCTCCGAAACATCCGTCGCGATCACGCACGCGGCGGGAAACTCGCGGGCAAGCACGATGGCGAGGCAGCCGCTTCCAGTGCAGACGTCCACGATCGAGCTCGGTGACGGCGCCTCGCGGAATGCGGCGAGCGCCTCCTCGACGATGAGCTCCGTCTCGGGCCGCGGCGTGAGCACGTCGCGCGTGACCTCGAACGGCAGCCCCCAGAACTCGCGCGAGCCGGTGATCTGCGCCACGGGCTCGCGCGCGGCGCGCCGCGCGATCGCCCGGTCGTAGTCACTGGCGAACACCGCCGGGGCCGGTTCGCGCCCCGACGCGATCAACCGTGCGCGGTCCCAGCCGAGCACGTGACGCGCGAGGACCTCGGCATCGAGCGCCGCTTCGTGTGGCGGAACACCCGCCGCGACCAGCCTCGCGCGCGCGCGGGCGAGATGGTCGTGCAGCATGGGCATCACGCCGAGGCTTCGGTGGCTGTCGCTTCCTTGAGCTTTTCCGAGGTGAAGTGGCTGACGGCGGCGTCGATCAGCTCGCCCAGGTCCCCGTCGAGCGCGGCCGCGAGCTGGTGCATCGTGAACCCGATGCGGTGATCGGTGATCCGGTTTTCCTTGAAGTTGTACGTGCGGATTTTCTCGGACCGGTCGCCGCTGCCGACCTGCGACCGCCGGTCCTTCGCGATCGCGTCCTGCTGCTTCTGCATCTCGATTTCGTAGAGACGCGACCGCAGCACCTTCATTGCCTTCGCGCGATTCTTGATCTGCGACTTCTCGTCCTGCTGCGACACGACGAGTCCTGTGGGAATGTGTGTGATGCGGACGGCCGAGTAGGTCGTATTGACGCTCTGGCCGCCGGGACCGCTCGAGCAGAACGTATCGACGCGGAGATCCTTGGCGTCAATCTGGATATCGACTTCCTCCGCTTCCGGCAGCACCGCGACCGTTGCCGTGGATGTGTGAATGCGTCCGCTCGCTTCGGTGGCGGGAACGCGCTGCACGCGGTGCACGCCGCTTTCGTATTTCAAGCGGCTATACACGTTCTTGCCCTCGATCATCGCGATCAGTTCCTTGAGGCCGCCGACGCCCGTATCGCTCTGCGACATCACGTCGATCTTCCAGCCCTGGCGCTCGGAGTAGCGTGAATACATGCGGAAGAGATCCGCGGCGAACAGCGCCGCCTCGTCGCCGCCCGTGCCCGCGCGAATCTCGAGGATGACGTTCTTCGCGTCGTTCGGATCTTTCGGCACGAGGAGGATCTTCATCTCGGCAAGCAGCGCGTCCCGGCGCTCTTCGAGCTGTCGCATCTCCTCCTGCGCGAGCTCGCGCATGTCCGGATCCTTCAGCAGCTCCTCGGTGGCGTTGACCTCGGCGACGATGTTCTTGTACTCGCGGAATTTTTCCACGAGCGGCTGCATGTCGGCGAGCCCCTTGGAATGCGTGCGGAACTTCGCCGTGTCTGCCTGGACGGCGGGATCCGCCATCTCGGCCATCATCTGGTCGTACTTCGCTTCAACGGACGCTAGTTTGTCGAACATCACTCATCCACCTGACACGGGCGGCAGAAACGCGACCTCGTCGCCATCGTGCAGACGCGTCGTGAATCGCGAGTACGTTTCATTCACCGCGCACGAGACCGAGCGCGCGTAGTCAGCCAGCCCGGGATACTCCATCGCGAGCGCGTTCCACGCGTCCCCCGCCGTCGCATCATCCGGAAGCTGCCGCGAGAGCTCCGCGGCGCCGGCGATTTCCCGCAGTCGCGCGAACAGCCGGACCGTCACGTGCACGCGCGTTCCATTGCCGCAAGGCGCGCCTCGTCGTTGGCGGGATCCGCGGTCGCCCCTTCGATCCAGACCTCACCACCCTCGAAATGCTCGTGCTTCCAGATCGGGGCGATTTGCTTCAACCGCTCGATCGCATAGCGGCAGGCCGCGAACGCTTCGGCGCGGTGCGGCGACGCGGCGACAATCACAACGCTTGCCTCGCCGATTTCGAGGCGCCCGGTGCGGTGGTGAATCGCAAGTCGGGCGTCGGTCCAGCGGACCCGAGCTTCCGATGCGATCTGTTCGAAGGCCTTTACGGCGAGCGGTGCGTACGCCTCATACTCGAGCCAGAGCACCCTCCGTCCTGCATTGTGATCGCGAACCAGGCCCACGAACGTGGTGACCGCGCCGTCTCCCTGCGCCGAGACGGACGCCGAGGCGCTCGCGACGTCCAACGGCGCGCCGGTCACCACAAATGCCCCCATATCAGGAGTATAACCGCCAGAAGTGATTCAGGGGGCCCTGCCCCCGCCCGATGCCGGGCGCGTGACGGATCGCCCCTTCGAGATATTCACGGGCCGATCGCAGCGCCTGCTCGACTGAATGGCCGAGTGCAAGATTTGCCGCGATGGCTGCGGCGAACGTGCATCCGGTGCCGTGTGTGTGCCGCCCGGGCAGGCGCGCGCCGCGAAGCTCGAACTCTCCCGCGCTGCCCAAGACCAGATCGATTGATTCGGATCCCTTGAGGTGTCCGCCCTTCACCACTACGACGCGCGGACCGAGACCGAGGATTCGGCGCCCCGCCGTGCGCATGTCTTCCAGATTTTTGATCGCCATCTCCGCCAGCACTTCCGCTTCAGGGATATTCGGGGTCACGATCGTTGCGTGTTTCAGCAACTCGGCCTTGATTGCACCGACCGCTTCTATATCGAGCAGTCGATCGCCTCCTTTCGCAACCATGACGGGGTCGACGACGACGTTGCCGAGATCCAGGCTTTCGATTGCCGCGGACACTGCTTCGACGATCGCGGCGTTGGCCAGCATGCCGGTCTTCACGGCGTCGATGCCGATGTCCCCTTCGACCGCTTCGATCTGCGCGGTCACGAGATCGGCGGAGATCGCGTCCCACGCGGTGACGCCGAGCGTGCTCTGCGCCGTCACCGCGGTGATCGCTGAGGTGCCGTACACGCGGTGCGCCGCAAACGTTTTGAGATCCGCCTGAATGCCGGCGCCGCCGCTGGAGTCGCTGCCCGCGATTGTCAGTGCAGTATGCATACAGTAGAATCCGAGCGCATGACGTCACGTGTGGATCGCATGGCGAATGGTGCGCTCTTGCAGGTGTTTGCCGCGGATCTCTCACCGGCGATCCGCGCGGCCGCCGTGCTGTTCGTCACCGTTCTCACCGCGATCGCGGCCCAGGTCAGTATCCCACTGCCGTTCACGCCGGTGCCGTTCACGCTCCAGCCGATGGTCGTGCTGCTTGGCGGCGCGGCGCTCGGTTCGCGTCTCGGTCTCACGAGCCAGGTGTTGTATCTCGCCGCAGGCATTGCCGGCCTGCCGGTGTTCGCGGCATCGCCCGCATTACCGCCGGGCGTTGGGCGGCTTCTCGGTCCTACCGGCGGATACCTCATGAGCTATCCGTTCGCTGCCTTCATCGCCGGCTACCTGGCCGAACGTGGCCTGGATCGACATTACCTGACGTCGATGATCGCGATGAGCGCGGGCCTCGCGCTCATCTTCGCGTGCGGCGTCGCGTGGATGGCCTGGGGCGCCACGCCAATCGGTCTCACCGCCGCGCTCCGTGCGGGACTCTATCCCTTCCTCCCCGCGGACATCGTCAAGGTATTCCTGGCGGCGACCGTCCTGCCGTTCGCGTGGAAGGGACTGAAATAGCCTCCAGCTGGTGGCTGGCAGCTGTTGGCTGTCTTCTCATTTCACATATCCCAGACTCCGCAACCGATCGATCATCTCCTGATCGAGCGGCTGACCGCTGCGCGATGAAGGCTGCGTGGAAGGGCGCCCGTAGGTCATGACATACCGGGCTGCCTGAGGGGAGGCAAGTCCCAGCGATCGTCCTCCGAGTTCGCGACTGAGCGGCACACCGAGTGCGTTCAGCACGGTCGGGGCGACATCGAGAGGCGTGCCTTTCGCGGATCGGTCAATCATCCTCTCGGCGGTCCCGTGCGCAGACGTGGCTGCGAACAGGCCGTCGCCTGGCGGCTGCACGCGTCCCGGTTGCGTGACGACGAATACGACGGTGCCTTCATCCGCTTCCAACAACGGCGCGAGGAGTCCATCGAGAAACAGGTAATAGCGTCGAATGGCCTCGATGCGCGCTGCGGCTGATGAGGGCGCGAATGCGCCGCGATCCGACGTCGCGAGCAACGCGTTCTGCACGATATCGGGTCCCGGCAGATAGACCGTGACAAAATCGAGCGAATCCACGGGCAGCGCTCGCGCAATGCCCGCGATTGTTGCGTCGAGCTCTCCGGAGCGACGCAGGATGTCGCTGATAGGCGTGTCAATGGTGGCGGGGAAGGCGCGCTCGGCGGTGGCGCGTGCGTAATCACGAATTGCAGGCCACTCGGCGCGCAACTGGTCGTAGAGGATCGCCGGCGCGATTTCGGCGTCGAGGGCGCCGCCGCGCTCCAGCCTCAGGACGGCGCGATCGGTGATCACGATCCCGCCCGCGGCGGGTGCGGGCCAGGTCGCCCACCAGTTCACGACCGCCGTGCGAAGTCCCGCTTCTTCCGCGACTTCCCACATCGTCTTCGCCTGACGCTCGTCGCGACTGGCGATCGCCGGGCGAGTCAGGCGGACCATGTCGGTCGCGCCGCCGATGACCCGGCCAATGGCACCGCCGCCCGCAGTCAGGACACCTCGAACCCCTGCAAGCCGCCGCGTCTCGATGGCGTGGACGCCATGCCGTTCCGGAGAGACGCCCGTCGCAATGGTCGTCCACGCGCGGGCCGGATCAGACGTGTCCTGCGCGCTGAGAATCGCGCGGACATCGCCCAGCGCCGACCCGAGATGGCGCAACGACGGCTTGAGTTGCGCGTAGATGGTTGTGTCGACGCCATCAATGGCGATCAGGCGGATGCGTTGGCCGACCGACGCCACCGTCAGCGGCGGGCGATCGGGATCCAGCGTGGTCCCAGCAGATGTCGTGACGACGAGGAGTGCCGCCGCGCCCACGAACGCAATCACAGCACCGGCGAACACGAGCGGCCAGGAACGGGTCTGCGAAGGAGGAAGCGATCCACCACCGCGTGCCGCGCCAGTCACCGCGAGCGTGGTCACGCGCACCGCGTGGCCAAGCAGCAGACTGATCATCACCGCGAGAATCAGCGCCGCCGTGGTCCAGATTGGCGCGCTCCATCCAAAGCTGGCGTTCGCGGTGCGCCACCAGAGCGTCAGGTAGGCGAGGCACGCGATCGCGACGACCCATCCGGCCGCGCTCGACACCCGCCGCGCGCGCGAGGTGAACCGCTGGCCTGCACCTCGCACCATCGACGCCGCGGTCAGGCTGGTAATCGATGCCAGCACACCCACGGCGACAGAAAACAGCACGGCGAGATACAACGCGAGCACCGCCGCGTCGCGCACTCCGCTCACCAGCCCGGGGATGCGTGCACCAACACCAATGGCGGCCGCCGGCCCAAGCAGCGCTCCCGCGAGCAGGCCAACGCGCGCCCCCGCACCGAGCGCCACCGCCAATGGCCTGCGTCGCTCGCGCGCTGGCGCGAGCAGAAATCGATTAACGCCTGCGTCCAGGTAACCGAGCGCTCGCAACTGCTGGCGCAGCTCGTCGACGCGCGTGTCGCCGGGATGCGGTGTGTTCTCGATCACGAGCGCCTCGATATCACGAACGCTGACAGCTCGCGCAAACGATCCGCCTTGTCGCCGAACGGCGCGAGGGCACGGTCCGCGGTCCCGCAGAGCTCCTCCGCAAGCTGCCGTGCGCCGTCGACGCCGCTGAACGATACGAACGTCGTCTTCCGCGCGTCCTCGCGGACCGCTTTGCCGGTCAGCGCCGGATCCCCCTCGACGTCGAGCAGGTCGTCGACGATCTGAAACGCGAGGCCGAGGTTCTTCGCGAATGCGGTCAACGCGGCGATGGGCTCGGCGGCGGCACCTGCCGTCAGCGCGCCACAGGTAGCGGCGGCCACGAACAACGCGCCTGTCTTTCCGCGATGAATGCGCTCGAGCGTTTCGAAACTGATTTGCTGATCCGTCGCGAGCAGGTCGATCGCCTGTCCGCCGATCAGCCCCCCGGGGCCAACGGCGTCCGAGGTGATCGAGGTGAGGCGCGAGGCCAGTTCCGGTTCATATGCACGCGCGAAGGTACCGAATGCCAGATTCAAGAGACCGAATGCCGCGAGAATCGCGATCGCTTCGCCGAACTCGAGATGGTTCGCGCGCTGGCCGCGCCGCAGCGGGGCATCGTCCATCGACGGCAGATCGTCGAGGATCAGCGAAGCGGAGTGGACCAGCTCTATCGCCGCGGCTACTGGCACCGCGCGTTCGACTTGCCCGCGGCACAACTCGGCGCACGCGAGCACGAGAACGGCGCGCACCTCTTTCGACGGCGCAAGCGCGGTGTAAGCCATGGCACGTTCGACGGGCCCTTGGTCGCGCGGCACCAGCCGCTCCAGCTCCGCCGTCACGCGGCGCTGGTACGCGGCAAAGAAACGCGGCAACGCGCTCATTTCGGCCGAGCGGCGAAGATCAGCAGGTACTGATAACGGAGAAAATCGCCCCGCGACTGCAGCTTCAGCCCGGCGCGGCTCGCGTCGTTGACGACGCGCTCGGGATCGATCCGCTCTTCCATCGGGGGACCTGGCCCACCGCCGTCCTTCTTGAAGTTGACGATGCCGATGCGACCGTTCGGCTTCATCGACGTCGCGAGATTTCTCAGCAGCGTGACCGGCTGCTCGATCTCGTTATATGCGTCGACGATCAGCGCCGCATCGAGCGAACCTTTCGGCAGTCGCGGATCGACGGCGGTCCCGAGCCGCGTTACCACGTTGCCAAATCGGAGTCGCTGCACGCGTCGTGTGATGGCCTGGAGCATTTCCTGCTGGATGTCCTCCGCGTACACGCGGCCATTCGGTCCGACGCGTGCGGCGAGGTGAACGGTGAACCATCCGCCCCCCGCGCCGAGATCCGCGACCACGCTCCGCTCGCCGATGGCGAGCTCGTCCATGATGCGATCGGGCCGTTGCCAGGCTTCGCGATCCGGTCCTTCGAGCTCGGCCAGCTTGGTCGGATTAAAGAGCCGCGTATGCTGCGCGCTCACCGGCGTCAGACCCAGGATGACGGCCGAGAGGACGACGATGCGGGTCATTATTTGCGGTGGGGTTTAACGTGGGATTTAACGTGGGATTTGACGTCGGGCTTCACGCGCGGTCTAGCGTGGGCGTTCGACTGTTGCTTCGCGCGCGCCTTGCGCTGGCCGGGTATGCCGGGCGTCGTCATCTGCTCGGCCGAGAGGATGTCGTCGAGTTGGGCCCCCGGAACGAGATTACGTTCGCGGACGAGATCGCGGATCGATCGGCCGGTCTTCACAGCGGTCTTCGCGATATCGGCGGTCTCCGCGTAACCGATGTACGGGCTCAACGCGGTCGCGAGCGCGGTGCTGCGATCGAGCAGCTCGCGGCAGCGGCCTTCATCGGCTCGTATGTCCGCGACGCAGCGGTCCGTGAGCACCGCCATGGCACGATGCAGGATCGTCGAGGCGTGCAACGCGTTCCATGCCATCACCGGCATCATGACGTTCAGTTCGAGTTGCCCCGCGGCGGCGGAGGCGAGAATCGCCGCGTCGCATCCCCACACCTGCTGACAGACCTGGTTCACCATTTCGGGCACCGACGGATTGACCTTGCCGGGCATGATCGACGAGCCCGGCTGCACCGCAGGAAGCTGCACTTCGGCAAGGCCGGCGCGCGGACCAGAGCTCAAGAGACGAAGGTCCGATGCGACCCTGTCGACTTCGACCGCGAGACGGCGGAGCCCGCCAGAGTACGCGAGCACGTCGCCCATGCTCTGCGTCACGCGAAAGGCATTGAGCGCAGGACGCACGTGCAGCTTCATCGCCTCGGAGAGATTTCTGACGGCCAGTTCCGTCACGTCCGTGCCCGCGTTCAGGCCGGTGCCGACGGCCGTGGCGCCGAGATTCAACTCGTGCAGGCTGTCTGCGTTTCGTTCCAGTTCCTCTGCGGCATGCCTCACGTTCGCCGCGTACCCGCTGAACTCCTGACCGAGCGTAATCGGCACCGCGTCCTGCAGATGCGTCCGGCCGGTCTTGAGCACGGGCGCGAACTCACGCGCCTTCGCGTCGAGCGAATCAGCGAGCGCGCGCGCCGCGGCGAGGAGCGCCGGCAGGAGGATCAGCAGCGACAAGCGCGTGGCAGTCGGGAAGACGTCGTTCGTCGACTGGCCCATGTTCACGTGATCGTTGGGATGCACGCGGTCGTAGGTGCCGCGCGTAGCCCCGAGGATCTCGGCGGCTCGATTCGCAAGCACCTCGTTGGTGTTCATGTTGTGCGAGGTGCCTGCGCCGGCCTGGTACACGTCGACGACGAACTGATCGCGAAGACCGCCGGCCAGGATCTCGTCGGCCGCCTGCACGATGGCGCGGGCGATTGCGCCCTCGAGCCGTCCCAGCGAGGCGTTTGCAAGCGCCATGGCGCGTTTGATGTGAACCGTCGCGGTCACGAGCTCCGCGTGCGGCTTCAAACCGCTGATGGGGAAATTCTCGACGGCGCGTTCCGTCTGTACGCCGTAATACGCACCGGCCGGCACGCGCACCTCACCGAGAGGATCGCGCTCGATGCGCCATGGGGCCGGCGCACCCGGTTTTCTCCGCGAAGCTCCGCGCATTTCTTCCCTCAATTATACTGCTCCGTATGCTTCCCTCTTTTCGCGACAGCCTCGTCAGCCTGATCACGCGCACCTCGACCGACCTGCCGCCGGACGTGCGCGATGCGATGAAAACCGCGCTCGGATCCGAGGACCGCGCGACGCACGCGGGGCAGGCGCTGACGATCATCGCGCAGAACATCGACCAGGCCGCATCGTGCGACGGGCCGATCTGCCAGGACACCGGCATGCCCACGTTCGAAGTGAAAGTGCCCGTTGCCGCGAACCAGATTTGGATGAAGCAGCAGATCCGCGACGCCGTTGCCGAAGCCACCAGGCGCGGCAAACTTCGTCCGAATTCCGTCGACTCCATTACGGGCGAAAACTCCGGCGACAACCTCGGACCGGGCACGCCGATCATTCATTTCGAGCAGTGGGACAACGACGAGATCGAGGTGAAGCTGATTCTCAAGGGCGGTGGCTGCGAAAACACCAACGCGCAGTACGCGCTGCCGGCGGATTTGGATCATCTCGGCCGCGCCGACCGGACGCTCGACGGCGTGCGCAAGTGCATCCTGCACGCCGTGTGGAAGGCGCAAGGAAAGGGATGCAGTCCCGGCGCCGTGGGCGTCTGCATCGGCGGCGACAGAACGTCCGGTTACCTTCACGCGAAGGAACAGCTCTTTCGCACGCTCGATGACGTAAATGCGGATCCGCGTCTCGCCGAAATCGAACGCGCCGTAATGACGATGGCGAACGAGTTGACGGTGGGCCCGATGGGCTTTGGCGGCAACCCGTCGCTCATCGGCTGCAAGATCGGCGCGCTCAATCGGCTGCCCGCCAGCTTCTTCGTGTCAATCGCGTACGACTGCTGGGCGTTCCGCCGACTTGGCGTGACGCTTGACGCCCGATCGGGCGCGATTACGTCGTGGCTCTATCGCGAAGGGGACGCACCGTCGCAGCCCATGCTGACACCGGAGGAAGCCGCCGCGGGATTCCCCGCGACGGGCCGCGAGATTACGCTGTCGGCGCCGATCTCCGACCAGCAGATTCGCGCGCTCAGAGTCGGCGATGTCGTGTTGCTCTCCGGCGCGATCTTCACGGGGCGCGACGCGGTTCACTCGTACCTGATGAAGCACGATCCGCCGGTCGACCTCCGCGGCGGCGTGCTCTACCACTGCGGCCCGGTTGTCGTGAAGCAAGCCGACGGCACCTGGACAGTGACCGCCGCGGGGCCGACCACGAGCATCCGCGAGGAGCCGTACCAGGCGGAGATCCTGAAGCGCTACGGTGTGCGAATCGTAATGGGCAAAGGAGGAATGGGCGCGAAGACGCTGACCGGACTGAAAGAATCAGGCGCCGTGTACCTCAACGCCATCGGCGGCGCCGCGCAGTTCTACGCACGGTGCATCGAGCGCGTGACGGGCGTGTCGCTGATGCAGTTCGGCACGCCCGAAGCGATGTGGCACCTCGAGGTCCGCGATTTTCCTGCAATCGTCACGATGGATGCGCACGGCAACAGCCTGCACAAAGAGATCGAGGAAGCGTCGGGGCAACGGTTGGAAAGCGCCCGGGCATAAGCTTCCACCGATTGGAGATACGCCGGCCGTTATCCCATCGATTGCTTTCGGGCAACGAGCTCCTCCATGCTGCTTGTCGACTACGAATCGCGCAGAGCGCGCGAAGCACGCAGAGACGAAGAGCCGCAGACTTGGCGGAGCCCGGTGAGCCAGCTCACTTCAACGCCTCAGCGAACAAGGCCTGTAGCATCGAAGCCGCGCCCGTGCCGCGCGCGAGGTGAACGCGCACCGTACGCCGATCGTGCGCCTCGAGCGTCTGCGCATCGCCCACTGCCTGAGCGCGCTTGAGTTGCGCGAAGGTGTAAGGCGCATCGGGAATCGGCGTGCTCGTCGCGTCTTCACCCGTGATCACGAACGCCACGATCGTGTTGGGGCCCCCCTTGTGATACTGCCCCGTCGAATGCAGATAGCGCGGTCCCACGCCGAACGTGCTCGCGACGCGTGTGCGTGCGCGTATCGCTTGGCGAATGCCGCCAATCGCCGCTTCTATGTCGGGTTCGGCCGGGAGGTACGAAAGGAACGCGACATAGTCGCGCGATCCAAGCGTGTCGAGCGCCGCGCGCAGCACCGCGGCGGGCGTCGCCCCCTTCAGGCGTGCATACACCGACACGGGACCCTCGGTCGCTGCAGGCGCGCCAGCATCAATTGATGCCTTCGACAGCAACGCCCTGGTCTTCTCCTTCGCCTCCGTCACGTTCGGCTCGTCGAACGGGTTGACGCCAATCACCGCCCCCGCGATGGCCGTTGCGAATTCCCAGCGAAAGAACTCCGCGCCGAGGCCGTCGAGCCGCGTGCTCAAGCGCAGCACGGGATGTCCCGCCGCTTCCAGCGCCTCCAGGCGCGATCGATCCGGCGCATCGCGATCGGTGGAGATCGCGACGAAGCAGCGATCATCGCCGTATTCATCGGAACGGCCGAGCGGCTCGTCCACGACCGGCAGCGACCCCTTGCCGTGCTTGCCCGTGCTTTCCGCGACGAGCTGCTCGATCCACAGACCGAGCGTGCGCAGCGAGGGCGGCAGGACCACCGTCAGCTTATCGCGCCCCGCGTTTGCCGCGGACCCGAAGAACGCGCCAAGTTCCAGCCCCGCGTTCTGATGGTTCTCCTGCCTGCAGCCTTCGGACATCGCGGCGCCGCCGGCAAGCATCTCGCGGACCGGCGCGCCAATCAACGCACCGGGCACGAGTCCGAACAGCGACAGTGCGGAGAAGCGGCCGCCGATGTCCGGCGGGTTCAGGAACACGTGACGGTAGCCGCGCTCCGCCGCGAGATGGGCCAGGCCCGTGCCCGGATCGGTGACGGCGATGAAATGACGGCCGGCGCTGGACCCCACCCGCAGCGCCATGTGCTGCCAGAACAGCTTCTCCATCGACGCCGGCTCGATGGTGCCGCCGCTTTTGCTCGCGACGAGGAACAGCGTCTTCGCCGGATCCAGCCGGCGGACCGCGCCGGCAATCGCCGCTTCGTCGGTCGTGTCCATCACCACGAGCGACGGATATCCCTGCTTCACCCCATAGACGGCGCGCATGACCTCCGCACAGAGACTGCTGCCGCCCATTCCAAGCAGGTAGACCGTCTGGATGCCATCGCGGCGGATCTCCTCCGCGACGGCTTCCACGCGCGGGAGTTCCGGCTGCATGCCGGTCGGCACATCCAGCCAGCCGAGGCGATTCGCAATGGTGCGCGCGGGCTCGCTGTCGGGCTCAGCGGTCCAGACGGTTACATCGCGGCGCCAGACGCGCGGGACGAGATGCTGGTGGATCAAGGGGCCGGCGGCGGGCACTGAGTGAGGCACGGCCCAGTGTATAATCACAGGGAACGATCCCTGAGGAGAAACTGAACATGATCAATGTGACTCCGTCGGCGGCCTCCAAGATCACCGAGCTGCTGACCGAAGAGAACAAGACCGAGGCCGGCCTGCGCGTATTCGTCCAGGGTGGCGGCTGCTCCGGGTTCCAGTACGGCCTGATGATCGACGAAGGCGAGGGAGATGCCTCGACCGATGCCGTCATCGAGTCGAACGGGGTAAAGCTGCTCGTCGACCCGATCAGCGCGCGCTACCTCCGCGGCGCTGAAGTGGACTTCGTCGACAACATCACGGGCGGCGGTTTCACCATCAAGAACCCGAACGCGAAGTCGACCTGTGGCTGCGGCTCGTCCTTCAGCGTTTAAGCAAACTGTTTCTTCCGCCTGACCAGCCTCAGCGAAGGCAGGGGCGGTCCGTCGACCCGCCTCCGCGTAAAGCGACGGCGCGTCCGCACGAGATGGGAAGAAGTCTGGTTCTTCCGCCTGAAGGTGGAAGCCACGAGATGGGAAGTCTGGCTTCCGCCGTCATCGTAGCTTCCGCCTTTAGGCGGATCCTGTGATCGATCTTCACACCCACACCACCGCATCGGACGGCAGCCTCGCTCCAGCGGCGCTGGTTGACGCCGCGCGCGCAGCCGGCCTGCGTGTCCTGAGCATTACCGACCACGATACGACGGCCGGTTTCGAAGCCGTCACCGACCGCGCGCTCCAGGCGGGCCTCGAGCTCGTGCCCGGAATCGAGATCAGCGGCGTCAGCGACGGGCGCGACATGCACGTCCTCGGCTATTTCATCGATCCTGCATCATCCGGGCTGCGTGCGTTTCTCCAGCGTCAACAGACGGATCGGGTCCGGCGTGTGGAAGAGATGTCCCGGCGCCTTGCCGCGCTGGGTTGCCCGATCCACGCCGACGCAATGCTGGCGACCGCGGCGAGCGGACGGAGCGTCGGCCGTCCGCAGATCGCGGCGGCGCTCGTGGACGCGGGGTACGTGCAGACGCGCGACGAAGCGTTCGAACGGTTCCTCGAACACGGCGGCCCTGCGTACGTGCCGCGGCGCGGCGCGGCGCCGGAAGAGGTCGTGGCGATTGTGCACGCGGCGGGCGGCCTCGCGTCGCTCGCGCATCCCGGCGTGACGAAGCGCGACGACCGGATTGTCCCGCTTGTGGCTGCCGGGCTTGATGCGCTCGAAGTGCGTCACTCGGATCACGACGCGGTGACGGAACAGCGTTACCGCGATCTCGCGCGTGAGCTCGGCTTGCTCGTCACCGGCGGCTCCGATTTTCACGGTGGGGACGTGACACACCGCGTGCCGCGACTCGGGCTGGTCTCGATCCCCGACGAGGACTACATCGCGTTTCGGCGCGCCGGGACCAATCGCGAACGTCGTGTCTGATGTGCTGTCGCTCGTCAATGTGCGGAAGAACTACCAGGCGCTGCGCCCGCTGCGCGTGCGCCGGCTGACGATTGGGGCGGGTGAACGGATCGCCCTCTCCGGCCTTGATGCGGGTGCGGCGGAAGTGCTCGTGAATCTCGTGACGGGAGCGTCCGTCCCCGACGAGGGAGACGTCGTGGTGCTGGGGCGCAGCACGGTGTCCATCGCGGACGGCGACGAATGGCTCGCATCGCTCGATCGATTCGGCATCGTGAGCCCGCGCGCCGTGCTGCTCGACTCCGCCACACTGCTCCAGAACCTCGCCATGCCGTTCACGCTCGACATCGATCCGGTCCCGGCCGACATTGCCTCGCGCGCGACCGCGCTGGCCGGCGAAGCGGGCCTCGTGATCGATATTCTGACGCACCCCATCGCGCGCCTCACACCTGAGATCCGTATCCGCGCGCATGTCGTACGCGCGATCGCGCTCGATCCCCAGCTCCTGATTCTCGAGCACCCGACGGCAAGTCTGCCCGAGACGGATCGAGAACGCTTGGGGAAAGACGTCGCGCGGATCGCCGAGGCGCGATCGCTCGCCACGCTGATCATTTCAGAGGATGCGGCATTCTCCGCGGCGGCCGCGCACCGCACGCTCGTGCTGAACGGCGCAACGGGGGAATTGCGATCGTCACGGCGCTGGTTCTGACAGATTTCTGAAAAAGCCAAAGTCAACGACGAATGCCGAATACTCAATGCCAAACTGATTGAAGTTCAGCATTCGACATTCAGGCGGTGTTTTCCAGCGTCCTGAAAAATCCGCTCTTCTGAGGTCCTATAATGGGGTCGCCGGTGCACACTCCTCCTCCTGATTTGTTCGCATCGGCGGCGATCACCCGACGGACCTTCCTGGGTTGCTGCTCGGCGCTCGCGCTGGCCGCGGCCGGTTGCCGGGACCTGTCGTTCAGGACGCGCATCGGACGCAATCTTCTCAACGATCCGCCGCCCCAGCGCTACCAGGCCGCTCTCGATCATCTGATTCGCGTCGTGCTGCCGCTCGAAGCCCCAGGCTGTCCGTGGACCTCGGAGCGCGTGCGGGGGCATCTGCTGTCGCTGTTCCCGCTCGAGCGCGAGCCACGCTTCGTTGCCGTTCAATCAACACTCACGGTGTTCGACGACACGGATCTGTTCCCTCACCTGATCCCCGCTGATGCGGAGCGCCGCGCGCTGGACGTGGCAAACGACGAGGCGCTCGACGCGCTCATCGCGCGCAAGCGCGCTGGAGATGAGGCTTTGTACGGCCGCCTGGCCGCCCGGAACGGTTCCGACGCGCGGTTTTCCACGCTCGGCCTCGATCGCCAGCGCGAGTACTTCGACATGTGGCGGCAGAGCGCCTTCATCGTCAAGCGTCAGTTCTACGCGTCGGCGAGATCGCTGGTGCTGATTTCCGCCTACTCCCTCGAAGAGTCATGGCCTGCGATCTCGTACGCGGGCCCACGGCTTCCGAAGCGGCGAACCTAGTCGCATGCATCTCACGTGCGACATTCTCATCATCGGTTCAGGCGCGGCCGGCGGCGTGCTTGCCGCGACCTTGAGTGAAGAAACCGACTGCTCGATCGTCCTCGTCGACAAGGGTGGTCACTATACGAGTGACTTCTTCAATCAACGCGAATGGGACATGCGGGTGCTCTACGCGGAGCAGGGGGCGCGGTCTACGGCAGATGCCGCGATTCCGGTCCGCGGAGGAGAGTGCGTCGGCGGCGGCACGACCGTCAATTACGCGCTCGCGTTCGATCCCGTGCCGGACGTGTGGCAGCGATGGGCAGGCGAGCGTGGCCTTCGGGGATTTTCATTCGAACCGGCGGCGGCGGACTACGACGTTGCCGGCCTGAACATGGCCTCCTCGCTCTCGGATGTGCGAGCGCGAATCAACGTCCACCGGCCACCCGACAGCGACGTCAACGGCAACAACCAGGTTCTGGAGCGGGGTTGCCGCTCGCTCGGCGTGTCATCGAAGCGCTTCGAGCTGAACATGCGCGGATGCATCGGTTGCGGCTTCTGTGCCGAAGGGTGCGCCTACGATCGCAAGCAGGGGACGCTCGTCACGTATGTACCCGACGCGGTCGGGCGAGGCGTCCGGCTGATTCATGACTGTGACGTCGAGGCGCTGGAGTTCGATCGCCGCGCCGACTCGCTCATCGCCGTGGGCGCGCGCGCCAGGGTGCGGCCGACGGCTCGTGGTTCGCAGCCGAACAGCGTACCGCCTGGTTCGCTCGACATCAGGGCGAAGCTCGTCATCGTGTGCGCGGGCGCCATTGAATCGCCTGTGCTGCTTCAGCGATCGCGCCACCCCGATCCGCACCGGTTGATTGGCACCGGTCTCATCTTGCATCCCGGGCTGCCGATCATTGGCGTCATGGATGCGCCACTCGAGAACTACCGCGGGATTACCGGAACGGTTTACAGCGATCATTACTATCGCAGCGACGGTTTCTACTATGAATGCCTCTTCGGGCATCCGGTGTTCGGCGCGCTCGTGCTGCCGTTCGTTGGCGCCGAGCACTTCGCACTCATGCGCAAATATTCGCAGCTCGCCGGTTTCGGCGTGATGCTGGTCGACACGCCGTCGCGGACGAACCGCGTCGAATGGCACGCGCCCAGCGGCACACGCCCGGGGCGTCGAGATCATGTTCGCGGGCGGTGCGACCGAGGTGTTCCTCGCCTCGAGTGAGCCGGTTGGACCGCTGGCGCGGCCATGGTTTCGCAACCCGCAGGAAGCCGTGCACTGCGCCGCGCTGCGCTTCGAGCCGTTTCACACACAGCTCTCATCGTCGCATTGCCAGGCGACCGTCAAGATGGGAGAAGATCCCGTGACCTCAGTCGTCAATTCACGCGGCGAGTCGCACCACGTGCGCAGCCTGATCGTTTGCGACAGCTCAGTCTTTCCAGACTCCTGCGGCGCGAACCCGATGTTGTCGATCATGACGTTGGCCCGGTACCAGGGAAGACGCATCGCGGCAGAGCGCTCGCGGTACGAGATCTGAACGTTGACGAATACAAGGCGTGCCGCGTGTCTTCTCGGCGCGTGCGTTCTGATCAATGCGTCGCCGCTCTACGCGCAGACTCGCGTGGTGTTTGCAGGCGCGGCCTATCAGTCGAAGCCGATACTCGCGCCTGTCGTGTTTCTCGTCTCCAGCAGGAACGAGGACCGCGAATGGGCGATCGGGGTGACGGGATGGACGCTCGGAGCTGACGCGAAGCAGGCGCTGGCGCCGACGTGGAAGCGTCACTTGTTCGTCCGCTTCACTCCCATTCACGCGCACGCGAGCAGCACGATCTTCGTCGACGGAGTGCGCGATCGTTCCGCGGAGTTCAGCGATGCTGCCGTTGAACTGGGGGGCGGGTTCGAGGTGGCTCACCATAAAGGCTGGACCGGAGCGTATCGATTGGTTGCAACGTACGACGCGGTCAGCGGGTTGCGCGACCCGTCGCAGAAACGTTTCTGGCGACACCCGTTCATCGGTGTCGACGTGAGCGAGCGCTACCAGCGAGTCACCTCGGACGATGTGTTCCGGCCGCGGTGGGAAGGCTTCAAAGCCGAAGCCGCATTCCGCGTGTTGACCGGCACTGCAACGTGGTCGCAGCTGCGGATGAGCGCCGGCGCCGGACGCCGCGCAGGGCCGTCGTTCTTTACCGTGAACGCCTCCGCATTCGCTGGACACTCGTTGAACACCGCGAGTGCATTTCTCATCGGCGGATCCTGGGACGTGTCCTCGCCGGATGTTCTCCCCGGCTACCACTACGCGGAGTTCCGGGTAACGAGGGGTGCAACCATCCTCGGTGGCGTTGACGTTCGCGTCCGCGGACCGTGGGAGGTTGGCGTGCGGAGCGGTGTCCTGTGCCGCGAAGCTGCGGCGGTCTCCGGGACAGCCATTCAAATGACGACGGTTTGGAGAGGAGCCCTCTTCAGCGCCGGCGCGGCGTTTCCACATCGACCGCCTGCGCAGGGAAATCGCGTGCACCTCTTCGCCACGATCGGAGCCGCGATCGTTCGACCGTAGATGGCTGATTTGTTTTCCTTCGCCGCCTTCGATTGAAGGCACAGCACCCGCTAGCGCTTCTCGATCACGCCACACGCGACGCGTGGGCCGCCGCTCACACCCGACTTCGGCTCACCCGTCGTCATCTGATCCGGATTGCCGTGGATGATGATGGCGGAGCCGTCCGCGTCGAACAGCGACAGCGGCCCGGGCGACAGCGTCACCCGCGACGTGACTGCCTTCATCGTGCCGCGTCCCTTTGCGTCGACCTGGAGGTTGGGAAGGTCTCCCATATGAAACGGGTGGTTCGCGTCCGGATCGGGGTTACCCGCCGGCCCGGGATCGAAATGTCCGCCAGCGGCGGTGAAGTCCGGTGTGCACTTGCCGACGGCATGGAGGTGCACGCCGTGCTGACCCGGCTTCAAACCCGTCACCGTGAGGGTGATCTGGACCACTTTTCCCGCACCTTGCTGCTCCTCGACGAACTCCGCCCGTCCGGTAACCTGATCGCCCTTGATATCTGCGTGCCCGCGGATGTTGCCGGTGCTCGAAGTGGCCGCCGACGAAGCTGGTTTCTGTGCTTGCCCCAGTGCGGCGACTACGGCGCCCACGAGGACCATGGCTCCCGCTATCATGAATCGATGCTGCATCATGCCTCCTCGACGCGTAATCTACCATTTCACACGTATGCCGAGTCGAAGCAACACACGTCACCTCATCCTGTTTGATATCGATGGCACGCTCGTCCTGACGGGCGGGGCCGGGCTGCGCGCGATGAATCGCGCCTGCGAGGACGTCGTTGGCCACGGCAAGGCGCTCGACGGCATTCCGGTCGCCGGCCGCACCGACTGGAGCATCCTCGAAGACGTGATGCGACTGCACGACAGGCCGCTCGATGCGGGCCTGTTCGAGGATCTTCGCGTCCGATACGTCATGCATCTTCGTGACGAGATCGAACGGCCAGGCACGGGCGCGAAAGCGGTGATGCCAGGTATCCGCGAGCTGCTCGATGCGCTGCAGGAGCGCTCCGATGTCGCGCTGGGTTTGCTGACGGGCAACTTCCTCGATGGCGCGCGCATCAAGCTCGAGCACTTCGATCTCTGGAGGTACTTCCGGTGCGGGGCGTTTGGTGACGACTCGTCGGATCGCAACACGCTGGTACCGGTCGCAATCGCGCGCGCGCGCGCATGTGGGATCGGTGACATGGATCCGGCAGATGTCATCGTGGTCGGCGACACGCCGCACGACATCGCGTGTGCCGTGGCGGTTGGCGCGATGCCGATTGGCGTGGCGACCGGAAGCTACTCTGTCGACCGCCTGCGCGAGAGCGGCGGGACGATTGTGTTCAGCGACCTGAGTGACACCGACGCGTTCATGAAGCTGCTGGACGCGCGATAATCAGCCGCGAGCGAGCGCCGTCCGCCTCCGCGCAAAAGCGCTTCGGCGGGACGGCCTTCGGCTGGAGTTGCCAGTGCGCAGCGGCCTGCCGCGCCGTAGCTCGTTTCGAGCCCGCGAGGGGAAGGCGGGAGATGGGGAAAGTGAAGGGGGCCCATCGAGCGTAGTCAGGAACGGAAGCGAACGGGGCCCGGTGGCCCTCCCGGTCTTCAAAACCGGTTGCTTCCCGCGTTGAGCGGGAGGGCTGAGTTCGACTCTCAGGCGCTTCCGCCATCCGCCTCCGCTCGCGTTCGATCGCACGCGAGCTACGGCGCGATGTCGCGCCGAAGCACCGGAGGTGCGGAGGCGGACAGCCTTCGCACCCTCCCGCGATCTTCGGCCAGCCGGGGGTTTTCGACTGGGGCGCACCCCGCATCCCGGACCCCGCGTCCCCAGGGCCTATCCGCCAACTCCAAGGCGATACACAATCAGCTTCTGCAGCTCCGACAGCACGTACCGCATATCCGCGCGGTGACGCCACCAGTGTGCGGGATCGGACACATCGTACCGCGTCGTCCGCAGGCTGATTGCAATGCCGCTCTCGCGGAACTCGCGGCGGAACGCAAAACCGGCGCGCCGCGAATGGTACTTGGAAGTGATCACCAGAATACTGCGCCAGCCGCGCGCAGCGGCCTGAGCCCGCAGCATTTCGGCTTCCTGGCCGGTGTTGTCGACAGACGCTTCGGGAAGAATGATGGCGGACGCGTTGACGCCCATCTGCACCATCGCATCACGCGCGAGCGACGCGTTGGTCGGATACCGAATCCCGCGCGCCCTCAGGATTACTTCGGCGTCTTCCATTCGTCCCGGGCTGAGTACGATGACCGGCGCGTAGCCTGCTTTGTAAAGATCCACCGCTTCCATCCAGCGCTCCGCGCGCGCGCCATCGAGCACCACGATCACATCTGCGCCGACGAGTGGATCCTCACGAACGAGATAGCGCCCCGCGAACGGCAGGAAGACCGCGGTCGCGCAGGCCAGCGCCAGCATCACCGCGAGCGTCAGGCGACGTACAGCCAGCAGCACGCGGCGCAACATCATCGGGCGAACAGGAAAGAAGGAGAAAGAAGGACGACAGAAGCAAGAACAAGGAAGAACGGGCCGCAAGCGCGTGGCTCGCGGCCCCCAGCACTGCAGGTCTGCGGTCAGCCTTCGATCAGCCGGACCTCGCCGGCGCGCGGACCTTTTCCGGATTCTTCGGGCGTGAACTCCACCCGCTGCCCCTCGCGCAACAGCTCGAACACGGCGCCGCGGACGGAGCTGCGATGAAAGAAGTGCTCGATACCGCTCTCGTCGCGGATGAATCCGAACCCCTTGTCGATCAGGAGTCGAGCGATCGTCCCGGTTGGCATACCCGTGTCCTCCGATGTACGGCACCCCCGGGGAGATCCCGGAGGCTCACAAGCCGAGCGCAGGAGAACACTACGTCCTAACCGACACGTGTCTCGCCGCGACCCCGCGCGCACCAGCCCGGAAGCCAATGCACGCTGAGCTTGAAAACGGCGCCAGTGTAGGGAGATCCTGGACAGAAGTCAAGAAACCGCTAGGGTTAGGGCTGACCCCCAACTAAGCCCCTGCGGGCTGTGTTTCAGACCCGGCGTCCACTTTGGGGGACGGATAGGTCGTCCAGAAATGCCGGCCGCAACGGGGGCATACCCAGAATTGATCCGGTTTCCAAGGCTCGCCCGGGGCCGGATCAGACATTTGCATTTCCGTTCCGCATCGCTGGCAGCGGATCCGCAGCGGAGGCATCCGCCGGCATTCTACAATTTCATGCGTGACGCCCGGGGTGATCCTGGCGGCAGGCAGATCCAGCCGGTTCGGGCGCTCGAAGGCGCTGCTGCCGGTTGAACCAGCAGGGCCGACGTTTGCCGCACGATTGATTAGCCGCTTCCGCGCTGCGGCAGTCGAAGAGGTGCTGGTCGTCGGCCGGCCGAATGACGCGCCGCTGCGCGACGTGGTGGAAGCGGCCGCTGCTCGATTCATCGTCAACGCCGATGCGGATCGCGGGCAGCTCTCCTCGCTCGTTGCCGCGCTCGATGCGATTGACGCGCGCGCGGTTCGCGGTGTCATCGTGATGCCCGTGGACATCCCATTGATCGAAGCAGCGACGATCGCGACGATACGCGACGCCTTCCTCCACGGGGCCTGTCCGATTGCGCGCGCGACGCATCATGGACGGCACGGCCATCCCGTCATTTTTGGATCTGCTGTGTTCCAAGAATTGCGCCGCGCGGATCCGAACACGGGCGCGAAGAAAGTCGTGCACGCGCACGCACGCGAAGTGCTCGATGTCGAGGTCGACGATCCGGCTGTGTTGCGGGACGTTGATACTGTGCAGGATTACCGGGAGCTCTTCGGACGCGATCCCTGACCGCTCCTCCGCTGCTCAATCGTCAGGATCCAGGACCCTGACGCGAACGGCCGAGATCGCCGTGCCCGCGAGCCAGGCGCGGACGTCGAGGTTCACCACGTTGCCGGACAAAACCTGGGTACCATCGGAGAGCAGTTGAATGCCCCGAAACACGTTCTCCATTACATCAACGTCGTGTATGTCGCGGTCCAAACGTCCCACGCCTCATTACTTTGCACGGAAGATGCCGCCAATATGGCGGAGGTGCGTCATGCGAAGGTCTTATTCAATGCGTGCGTTACAATTGGCGGCCTCCACAGCACTGTTTATCGGTTTGATGACGGGATCGCATCAGGTCAGCCAGTCCGCGGCCCAGACCACCACGCCGCCACCGCCGGGTCCCGACTCGCAAGTACAACCGGGCACGCCGACCGGTGACGTCATCAAGGGAGAGTTCGACCTGAGCAAGGTGTACCCGGGCACATGGCGCGAGTATTGGGTCTATATTCCGAAGCAACTCGATCGCGCGAAGCCCGCGCCCGTCATGGTGTTCCAGGACGGCCTGCAGTACAGCGCGCCGGTCGTGTTCGACAATCTCATTCACAAGAAGGATGTGCCGCCCATGGTCGGCGTGTTCGTCATGCACGGGCGCGTCAGGGCGCCGTCGGCCGATGCGCTCGATCGCATGAACCGCAGCTTCGAGTACGACGCGGTGAGCGATGATTACGCGCGATTTCTTCTCGACGAACTGCTCCCGTACATCTCGAAGACACATGGCTTGACGCTGTCGTCCGATCCGAACGATCGCGGCATCGCGGGAAACAGCAGCGGCGCCATCGCGGCGTTCGCTGCGGCCTGGCAGCGCCCGGATGCCTTCCGCCGCGTGTTCAGCGGGATCGGTACTTACGTCGGGCTGCGCGGCGGGAACGAGTTCCCCGTACTGATCCGCAAAACCGAACCAAAGCCGATTCGCGTCTTCCTTCAGGACGGACGAAACGATCTGAACAACTACACCGGCGACTGGTTCATCGCGAACCAGGACATGCTGTCGGCGCTTCAGTTCGCGGGCTACGACGTCCGTTACGACTGGGGTGACGGCGAGCACAACTCGCATCATGCCACAGCGATCTTTCCGGACGCGCTGCGCTGGTTGTGGCGCGACTGGCCGTCACCGATCAAGGCGAACCCCGAAGGCAAATCGCGTCAGGACGTGTTCCAGACGCTGATCCCCGGCGAGGAGTGGCAGCTGGTTACCGATAGACCCGTCCACGGCGCCGGGGTGGCCGTCAACGCAAACGGAGAAGTCTTCCTCGAAGACACCCGCGAGAATCGCATTTACAGAGTAGGGCTCGATGGAAATGTGACGCCGTTCGCCGAGCACGCCGGTCTCATGCGTGCCTTGACGTTCGGCTCTGATGGGCGCCTCTACGGAGCAGCGCCGCGCAGCGCCAAGATCTACGCATTTGACGCGTCTGGCAAGCCGCACATCGTCGCGGATAACGTGCACGCCATCGACCTCGCCATGAATGTAAAGGGGGATCTTTACTTCACCGACGGATCGGCACAGAAAGTGTGGTTGCTTCCGAAAGGAGGCAAACCGCGAGTCGTCGATGAAGGGATCCAAGCGCCGGTGGGCGTGCTCTTCTCTCCTGATCAGACGCTCCTGTATGTGTCTGACCACGTCGGTCAGCTCTCGTGGGCATTCCAGATTCAGCCGGACGGGTCGCTCGCGCACAAGCAGCGCTACTTCTACGTGCACATGCGGGACGCCGCCGAGAGCGGCGCCGCGGACATGACCGTGGACACGCTCGGCAGCGTCTACATGGCGACAGCTCTGGGTGTGCAGGTATTCGATCAGATCGGCAAATGCCACGCGATCATTTCGGCGCCGGTGCGGGCTCCAGTCACGAACGTGAAGTTCGGCGGCGCGAGTCTCAACGAGATGTACATCGTGAACGACCACAAACTCTACAAGCGCAAGATAAAGGTGAAGGGCGTCCTCTCGTGGCGACCTCCGCTCAAGCCTGGGCCGCCGAGGCTTTAAAAGATCCGCTGGGACTGGACGTGTCGATCTCGAGCCGCCCCAATCGACAATACAGCGGTATCCGCGCCGTGGCTGGGAACACCTGTTCAGTTCTCGTGGCTTCCGCCTTCAGGCGGAAGGAGCAGCGCAAATACGCAAATAGAAGAGGAAGAGAAGGAGCGAAGAATGAGCGGAGTGCGGGTACTGGTGGGCACACGCAAGGGCGCGTTCGTCCTGACGTCGGACGGCAGACGCGAACGGTGGGACGTCAGTGGTCCCCATTTCGCAGGCTGGGAGATCTACCACCTCAAGGGCTCGCCTGCTGATCCCAACCGGCTGTATGCGTCGCAGAGCAGCGGCTGGTTTGGACAGATGATCCAGCGCTCGAACGACGGTGGCAAAACATGGGAGGCCGTCGGGAACAAGTTTGTCTACGACGGGGTGCCCGGCACGCACCAGTGGTACGACGGAACACCGCATCCGTGGGAATTCGCCCGCGTCTGGCATCTCGAGCCGTCGCTGCGCGATCCGGATACCGTCTATGCGGGTGTTCAGGATGCCGCGTTGTTCCAGACGACCGACGCCGGCCAGTCCTGGCACGAGCTGCCCGGTCTGCGCGGCCATGGATCGGGACCGCACTGGCAACCGGGAGCCGGTGGACTTTGCTTGCACACGATCCTGATCGACCCGAGCAACCCGAACAGGATCTTCATCGCGATCTCGGCCGCAGGCGCCTTCAGGACCGATGACGGGGGAAAAACCTGGCAACCGATCAACCGTGGACTGAGGTCGCAGCAAATCCCCGACGCTGATGCCGAGGTTGGCCACTGCGTTCACCGGCTCGCGATGCACCGGTCGCGTCCGGGCGTGCTGTTCATGCAAAAGCACTGGGACGTCATGCGCACCGACGATGCGGGGGACTCGTGGCGCGAGGTCAGCGGCAATCTGCCAACGGACTTCGGGTTCGCGATCGATGTGCACGCGCACGAGCCGGAGACAATTTATGTCGTTCCGATCAAGAGCGACTCGGAACACTTTCCACCTGAAGGAAAGCTGCGGGTCTACCGCAGCCGCACAGGTGGAAACGAATGGGAGGCGCTGACGAAAGGCCTGCCGCAACGCGACTGCTACGTCAACGTGTTGCGCGACGCGATGTCCATCGATTCGCTCGACGCGTGTGGCGTGTATTTTGGAACGACGGGCGGACAGGTGTACGCTTCGTCTGATGCGGGGGACAGCTGGTCCCCGATCGTCCGGGACCTGCCCCCCGTGCTATCCGTTGAGGTGCAGACACTCCCATGATTCGAGTTGTTCTTCCGGCGCATCTGCGCACGCTGGCGAATGTCGACGGCGAGGTCACGCTCGCCATCGATGGCGAGGTCACGCAGCGATCGATCCTCGACGCGCTCGAGATCAGCTACCCGGTGCTGCGCGGCGCCATCCGCGACCATGTCACGCTGCGGCGCCGGCCGTTCGTGAGGTTCTTCGCCTGCGAGCAGGATCTCTCCCACGAGCGGCCTGATGCCCCGCTGCCCGACGCGGTGGCGAGGGGTGCCGAGGCCTTTCTCGTCGTTGGGGCGATGGCCGGCGGCTAGAACCACGGATTACACGGATCCCACGGATTACACGGATCCCACGGATTACACGGATCACACGGGATGCCGACCGGTTTTCCGATCGCACCGCCGATCGAGCCGATGCTCGCGAAGCTTGCCGACGATCTGCCCTCGAGCGGCTACCTGTACGAGCCCAAGTGGGATGGGTTTCGCGCGATCGTGTTTCGCGGCGGGTCCGACGTCTTTACTCAGAGCCGCGACCTGCGGCCGCTCGATCGCTATTTCCCTGATCTGCACGACCCGTTTCTCGATAATTTGCCCGACCGTTGTGTCGTCGACGGTGAGATCGTCATCGCGACGCCGCGCGGGCTCGATTTCGATGCGCTCCAACTTCGATTGCACCCGGCCGCCTCGCGTGTGGCCAAGCTGGCGAAGGAAACGCCCGCAGCGTTCATCGCATTCGACTTGATCGCCCTCGACAGCAAGGATCTGCAGACGACGCCGCAAGCCGAGCGACGCGTGCTGCTCGAACGAGCGTTCGCGCGCGCGAAGCCGCCGGTCCACCTGACGCCGATGACGCGCGATCCTCTCGTCGCTCGGGAATGGCTGTCGCGTTTCGAGGGAGCCGGCCTCGACGGCGTCATCGCCAAGCGCGAGCAGGGCGAGTACGAACCGGGCAAGCGCGCGATGATCAAGGTAAAGCACGCGCGCACCGCCGATTGCGTCGTCGCCGGTTTTCGCTGGCACAAGACGGGCCCCGGCGTGCTCGTCGGCTCGCTGCTGCTCGGGCTGTACGACGACAGCGGCTCGCTTCATCACGTCGGCGTCACCTCGTCGTTCACGATGGCGAAGCGCAGGGAGCTGGCGAACGAGCTGGCACCGCTGCGCAAGAACGCCCTCGACGATCATCCGTGGCGCGAGTGGGCCGATGCCGGTAACGGCGATATGACGCGCATGCCGGGCGGGCAAAGCCGCTGGAGCGCCGGTAAGGATCTTTCGTGGGAACCGCTGCGGATCGAGCGCGTCTGCGAGGTCAAATACGATCATATGCAGGGCCCGCGATTTCGCCACGCAGCGATCTTTCAACGCTGGCGCCCCGACAAGCGGCCGAGCGATTGCCGCTACGATCAACTCGAGGTCACGACGCCTTACGAGCTCGAGAAGGTCTTCGGCGCGCGCCCGGAGCGCTGATGCCGCTCCAGTCGTCCGGTTGATCGTCGGGATCGAGGCCGTCCTGCGAGGGACGGAGTGCGACGGGGACGTTCTGGAGGTTCACGCGCGTGCGCGTCCACGTGTGGAACCGTCCGCGCATCGCATCGACGAGCACGTCGGCGGGCGCCAGGTGTGCGGCCGCCTCGGGATGCCGCGCCTTCCAGCGCTCGATGCCGGCGAGCGCATCTTCCTTCCTGCGGGCGCGACCTATCTCGATAAGCGGACGGGAAGGCGTTCGGCGCCGCGACGGCTGGACACGCGCCGGCTCGCCGAGTTGCTTCTGATAATGAGGGGGCCACGGCGCGTCGCCCATGCCATCGCGCGCCTGACGGGCGGAGAGATCGAGCAGGCGGTCGAGCGCGCACGGATGCGCGTCCATCGACGCATGCGGATCGCCGATCTTCGCGAATCGTGACGGCATCGTGGCCAGCGTGAAGTCGCGCGGGTCACACCTCTCTATCTCGTCCCAGGAGAGCGGAGCGGAAACGCGCGCGTCGGGTCTGGGACGCACCGAGTAGGCGCCCGCAATCGTGCGGTCCTTCGCGTTCTGGTTGTAATCGAGGAACACACCGTGGCGTTCTTCCTTCCACCACTTGCTCGTCGCTGCCTGCGGAGCGCGGCGTTCGACCTCGCGCGCGAACGCCAGCGCCGCGCGGCGCACCTCGTCGAACGTCCAGCGGCGCTCGATGCGCACGTAGACGTGCATGCCTCGCGAGCCTGACGTCTTGGGCCAGCCCACGAGTCCGAAATCGTCGAGCGCGGCGCGCACCACACCCGCGACCTCGCGCACCTGAGACCATTCAATCCCCGGCACCGGGTCGAGATCGACGCGCAGCTCGTCGGGATGATCGAGATCCTCCGCGCGCACGGGATGCGGATGAAGCTCGAGGCAGGCGAGGTTGGCCATCCACGCGAGCGCCGCCGCATCGCGCGGGACGATTTCTTCGGCGCTCCGGCCTGAAGGAAAGCGCAGCGCCACGACCTCAATCCACGCCGGCCGCGATTGAGGCGCGCGCTTCTGATAGAAGAACTCCCCTTCGATGCCGTTCGGATAACGGACGAGCACGTTGGGCCGTCCACCGGCGCCGCGCAGGGCGCCGTCAGCCACGGCAAGGAAGTAGCGCGCAAGATCCAGCTTCGTGTGTCCCGCCTGCGGGAACAGCACCTTGCGCGGGTTCGAGATCGCGACCTCACGTCCGGCGACGGTCAGAAGTTCAGCATCCGCTTTGTCCGGCATTTCGATACAGCGAGCATACAAGAAGCCACAGAACGGCACGCCCCTGTGCCGACGCCGCTTGGAAAACAGCTCGGCCTCATGCAATAGAACGGAACTCTTCCACCAACGAACGGCGCCTTCATCTCGTCTAAGCCGCGTAATGAACACTGTCTGGGCCGATCTTCGCTATGGGCTGCGGCTCTTCCGCAAATCTCCGCTCTTCTCGGTCGTCGCCGCCGGGACGCTCGCGCTGGGCATTGGCGCGAACACCGTCATCTTTTCAAAACTGGATGCTGTCGTCATTCGTGCCTTGCCTTACGACGATCCTGATCGCGTGGTCGTCCTCTGGGAGGATGCGAGCCGGGCGGGGTTTGCGAAGAACACACCGGCACCCGCAAATTTCATGGACTGGCGGCGGCTGAATCGATCGTTTGTCGACATGGCGGCCACCCGCGGCGCGTCCGCCAGCCTGACCGGCGGCGGTATGCCGGAGCAGATCGCCGGGCGCGCGACGACGGCGAACTTTTTCGGCGTGCTTGGGATCCGGGCACAGCTCGGTCGGACGTTCACAGATGCCGAAGATCGGGAAGGTGCACAGGTCGTGGTGATCAGTCACGGCTTGTGGCGGCGACGCTACGGCAGCGACCCGTCGATCATCGGCCGCACCTTGCTGATGAACGACGACCGGTACGAAGTCGTCGGCGTGATGCCGGCGCGGTTCGTGTTTCGTAACCGCGCGATCGATTACTGGATCCCGATTCACTTTTCCCCCGAGCAGGCGGCGCAACGCGACTCGCATTTTCTGAATGTCGTGGGACGTCTCAAGCCGGGCATCACGATCGCCGAGGCACAGTCTGATATGCAGGGCATTGCACGAACGCTCGCCCAGCGGTACCCCGATGACAATCGGGACCTTGGCGTCGTGCTGGTGCCAGCCAAAGAGGAGATCCTTGGCCACACGCGGCTCGAATTGCTCGTGTTGATGGGAGCAGCCGCGGCGGTCCTGCTGATCGCGTGCGCCAACCTCGCCGGCCTGCTGCTGGCGCGCGCGGCGGGGCGCAAAGGAGAGATGGCCGTGCGCGCCGCATTGGGCGCGACTCGCGGCCGATTGATTCGACAGCTTGTCGTCGAAGGGCTGTTGCTGTCCCTCGCCGGGGGCGCCATCGGACTGGCGATCGTTCCTGTCGGCAGCACGCTGCTGGCAAGCCTGACGCCGCCCGGGGTCATGGACGTCGATGCGACCCCGCTGGACGTGCGACTGCTCGCGTTCACGTTGACACTGGCAATCGTGACCGGCCTGGTGTTCAGCATCGCGCCCGCGCTGAACGCTGGCCGCGCATCGCTGCAGCAAGCGCTGCAACTGCACACGCGCGGATCGGTCGGCGTCAGCAGCCGCGCCACGCGCGACGCGCTCGTCGTGCTGCAGATTGCGGCGGCGGTGGTGCTCCTGGTCGCGACCGGCCTGATGATCCGGACGATCCTCAACCTGCGCGCGATCGATCTCGGCTTCCGTTCCGACCGCCTGCTGACGCTGCGCACGACATTGCCGCGGCCGAAATATGCGGATCCCCAGAAGCGCCTCGAGTTTTATGAGCGCGTGCTGGCCGGCGTGAAGGGACTGCCAGGCGTCGAGCACGCCGCCTACGCGTCAACCCTTCCGTTCACCAGCCAGGGGAACACCACGTGGTTCAAGATTGAGGGCAGGGAGGTCACGCCCGATCGCATCAACGATGCGTTGTACCGCGCAGCCACGCCGGACTACCTGTCCACACTGGGCGTGCGTCTCATCGACGGCCGTTTGATCGACGAACGTGACGGCGCCGGAACGCCGCGCGTCGCGGTGATCAACGAGACATTGGCGGGCCAGTTCTTTCCTGGCGAATCCGCGGTCGGACATCGCATCCAGTTCAGCCAGCCGTCCAACCCTTTTCATACCATCGTCGGCGTCGTGCACGACGTGCGGGAACGCGGATACGAAGCGTCGCTGAAGCCCGGGGTGTACCTATCCATCGCGCAGGCGCCGGAGGCATGGGCTATTCCGGAATACCTGATTCTGCGCGGGCGACGCGATCCGCGCCCGCTCGCCGAGTCGGTCCGCCGCATCGTCGCGACGGTCGATCCCGCGCAGCCGGTTGCAGCGGTTCGATCGATGGACGACATTCTCGATCTCGAGGTGGCGGATCGTCATCAGCAGATGATCCTGCTCGGAGCATTCGCGGCGCTCGCACTCGTGCTTGCGTCGCTCGGACTCTACGGCCTGCTGGCGTATGCTGTGGCGCAACGCAGGCGCGAGATCGGATTGCGCATCGCGCTCGGTGCAACTCCGCGCGCAGTCGTCACGATGATTGCTGCGCGCGGCCTCGGCCTCTCGGCAATCGGCCTGGCCGCAGGCGTGGGTGCTGGCTGGGCCGCGACCCGCGCGATGAGCGGCGTCCTGTACGGCGTGCCGGCCAACGATCCGGCGACGTTCGGGGCTGTCGTGCTGCTGCTTGGCGTCATCGCGCTCGTCGCGTGCGTCGTGCCCGCCGCGCGGGCCTCCCGTGTGGATCCCATGATCGTGCTCAGGGAACAATAGAGAATCTGGCGACGGGATGCCCGAGCGGTCCCGCTCCGTGCCCAGAGCAACGGCGATTCACGCCACCGTCAGTCTCGGAAACCCGCGATTGTTGACACATTCCGTAATGGGAATATAATAGCGCCGTGCCTCGCGCCGCGACGACCTCGGACGTCTTCAACGCAATTGCCGAATCCCGCCGCCGCGACAT
Source organism: Acidobacteriota bacterium (assembly GCA_003222675.1). GTDB lineage: Bacteria > Acidobacteriota > Vicinamibacteria > Vicinamibacterales > 2-12-FULL-66-21 > QHWT01. The sequence goes on from QHWT01000074.1 coordinate 90,150, forward strand.
TCTCGTCTACCTTGCGTCCTGCGAGCGGCCGGTGGGCGATATTGTCGAGGAGCTTGGCCTCGGCCAGCCGTCGGTGTCGAAGCATCTCAAAGTGCTCCGGGACGTCGGACTGGTGCGCATGCGGCGAGAGGCACGCCAGGTGTTCTATCGCATGAACGTCGAGGCCATCAGGCCGGTCCACGACTGGGCGCGCACCTTCGAGCGCTACTGGCGTCATCAGTTGATGCGCGTCAAGGAAAGGGCCGAGCGGAAGCACCGATCGCGCTGAGCCGCGCGAACATTCGCATTCGATGAAGGAGGGAAGACGTGACCCTGACAATGCCGACACTCGAGAACCTCACACTGAACCTCACGGAGGAGATCCAGGTCAATGCGCCGCTCGATGCAGCCTTTGATGCGCTGCTGGAGCAGATCGGCCCCGCCAACGAGACACCCGACGGCACGCCGCTCCCGATGACGATCGAAGCCTGGCCCGGTGGGCGCTGGTTCCGCGACCTGGGCCAGGACAACGGTCACTTCTGGGGACACGTGCAGGCGATCAAGCGGCCGGCCCTGCTCGAGATCACCGGCCCGCTGTTCATGTCCACGGCCGTCGTGTCCAACGTGCAGTACCGTTTGAAGGAAGTAAATGAGGGAACGCTGATCACGTTCCGGCACACGGCATTTGGGTTCGTGCCGGATGAAGTCAGGGAAGGTCTCGGGCGGGGCTGGACGCCGCTGCTCGAGCGCGTCCGAAAGCATGCCGAGGCGCATCGCACGACTCGTTGAAGAGGAGGAGCACAATGTCGACGATCAAGGAGTTGTTACAGGAGCTCGAACAGGAAGCGCAGACCACGCGGCGTGTCCTCGAGCGTGTCCCCACGGATCGCCTCGCCTGGAAGCCGCACGACAAATCGATGTCGCTCGGTCAGCTCGCGCTGCACATCGCGGTAGTGCCCGGCGCCATCGCCGAGATCTCACGGCAATCGCCGGTTGCGCTGCCCCAATTCGAGCACCCGAGCCCGGCCAGCGCCGCGGAGTTGATCCCCGCCCTCGATCAGAGCCTCGCAAAGGTGCGTGAAATTCTCGGCAAGATGGATGAGACGGCGCTGTCGAAGACGTGGCGGGTGATGGATGGCGACCGGGAAGTGATGGCGATTCCCGTTGGCGCGCTACTCCGGACGATCATGCTGAACCACTGGTATCACCACCGAGGGCAGCTCTCGGTGTATCTCAGACAGGTTGGCGTGCCAGTGCCATCAATCTACGGTCCGAGCGCTGACGAGAATCCCTTCGCCGCGCGGAAAGCGTCAGCCGTCGGCGCCTAGGTAGCCCGGGCCGCGGAGCCATGAGGCCGAGTCAGCTCGCCGGGCCGCGAGCTGGCCGGCTTCCCCACCGAATCCGAGGAGCCAACCTTTTCTTCCCCACACCGTCTAAGGGGAAGAGATGCCACCGCCCTTGCCCCTTGTCCAGGGAACGCTGGACCTCCTGGTCCTCCGCACGCTGGCGTCCGGTCCGATGCACGGCTATGGCATCGCAACCCTCGTCCACGAGCGAACCGCTGGAGATCTGGCCGTCGAAGACGCCGCACTCTACCAGGCCCTCCATCGACTCGATCGTCAAGGTCTTATCGATGCCGAGTGGCGGCCATCCGCGAACAATCGCCGCGCCCGGTATTACACGCTGACACCGGCTGGACGCAAGCGACTGCGCGAGGAAACGGCCAACTGGCGGCGCTACGCGCGCGCGGTCGAGGCTCTTCTCCGCGGCACATAGTTGTCAATGTCATGCGTGAACAGAGTCATCGCCGCCGGCCGTTCTGGTACGTCCGCCGTCGACCCGAGACCGTGACGTCTGAAGTCGACGAAGAGCTGAACGTTCATCTGGAGATGCGAGTGGAGGAGCTCAGGGGGCGCGGCCTGTCGATGGATGCCGCACGCCGCGAAGCGCTCCGCCAATTCGGAGATGTCGAACGAACGCGGACGTACTGCCGACAGCAGGATCAAGCGAAGGAGAACCGCATGCAGCGCGGATTGATGGTCGAGGACTTTGCACAGGACCTTCGGATCTCGTTTCGAAGCCTGCTTCGCGTTCCGATCATGACGCTGACGATCCTGGCCACGGTTGGCCTGGCCATCGGCGGGACCACGGTTATCTTCACGGCCGTGAACGCTGCACTGCTTCGACCGCTTCCTTATGTGGATCCGGACCGGCTCGTTCGGATCTACACCGACTCTCCTCCTAACAAATTCCGATTCTCGGTGGCCGACTATCTCGCCTTGCAGGAGCAGCAGACGCACTTCGAGCGGATTGCCGGGTACACCGATCGTGAAATGGCCTTCAGTGACGGCATCGAGGCCGAGCGTCTGAGAGGCCGCGTCGTGTCATGGACCTACTTCGCGCTGCTTGGCATCCGGCCCGTCATCGGCCGTGACTTCACCGAGGCCGACGGCCGACCGGGCAGCCCGCCGGCAGTGATGGCCAGCTACGGATTCTGGCAGCGACGTCTCGGCGGACGCGCGGACGCGATTGGAAAACCCGTCCGCCTCGATGGTTCGGACTACACCCTGATTGGCGTGCTGCCTCGCGACGCGGGTCCCCTGGAGCAGCGACAGGATTTCTTCGTGGCAGCGCAGTGGACTACGCCGCCGCGCAAGGGACCGTTCTTCATCATTGCGCTTGGACGGCTGCGCGGCGACGTGGCGCGATCAGTCGTGGCGGACGAATTGCGCGCCATCAACCGGCGCCTGTTTCCCGTGTGGAAGGCCTCCTACCAGGATGAGAAGGCGACCTGGAGCATGATGGACTTGAAGACGCACGTCGTGGGCGACGTGCAGACCATCGCCGGCCTCGCGCTGGCCGCGGTCGCGCTCGTGTGGCTCATCGCCTGCGCAAACGCCTCGAACCTGCTCATCGCGCGCGTGACCAGCCGTCAACGGGAGCTGGCCGTGCGCGCAGCGCTGGGCGCTTCACGCGGACGCGTCGTCCGCCATTTGCTGGCCGAGAGTGGCCTTCTCGCTTTCGGCGCCGCCGCCGTCGGGATCGCGCTGGCATGGGCGGGTGTTGGGGTTCTTCATGATTTCGGCACTGATTATTTTCCGCGCACGCAGGAAATCACGTTCGATGCAGCCGCGTGGTGGCTGCTGGTCGCGCTCACGGCAGGCAGCGGGCTGCTGTTTGGCCTGATCCCCGCAGTGCACGGCACGGGCGGGCCAACCAACGAGGCCTTGCGCTCGATGGGACGGTCGACGGGCAGCGTGTCGGTTCGAAGGCTGCGACGAGTACTGGTGGCCACTCAGTTTGCAATCGCGACTCCACTTCTCGTCGTCGCCGGATTGCTTCTCGGCAGCCTGAACCAGCTGGGACGCGTCGATCTCGGTTTCGATACTCACAACCTGCTCTCGGGATCGATTCTGTTACCGCCGGCGCAGTATCGAGAGCCGCGCCAGGTCGCCGTCTTCTGGGACGAACTTCAGCGACGAGTCGAAGCGCTGCCGGGCGTGACGGCGGTGGCGTTTGCCGACGGCCGCCCGCCAAACGATGTGAACAACTTCAACAACTTCGATCTGGAGGATTCACCAACGGCGCCAGGCCAGTCCCAACCTGTGACGCCATGGATTGCCGTGACGCCGGAGTACTTTCACCTGCTCGGTCTACGCCTGCTGCACGGGCGTGTGTTCGACGAACACGATGGGCTCACCGGAAACATCCAGGTGGTGATCGTCGATCGCGCATGGGCGACACGTTTCTTTCCGAACGAGAGCGCCGTGGGCAAGCGCCTCAAGGAAGGCGGTTGCACCCAGTGCCCCTGGACGACGATCATCGGCGTTGTCAGCGACGTCAAGTACGCTGGCCTCGATAAACCGGATCAAGGAAGCGTCTATTGGCCGATGGCCCCGCGCGGGTCGCGTCCGATCGAAGGCGCCACGACGCGCAACAGATATCTGATGGTTCGGACGGGCACCGACGCGGCCTCGGTGCTCCCTGCTCTTCGGCAAACCGTCCGCGAACTCGATCCGAGTCTGCCCTTTTCGCGCGTGGCGATGATCGATGATCTCGTGTCGCAGTCCCTGCAGCGGCCGAGATCGTTGTCGCGACTGGTCGGGGGCGTCGCGATCATCGCGCTGCTGCTCTCGGTGATCGGCATCTACGGCGTCATGGCGTACTACGTCAAGCAGCACGCGAAGGACATCAGCATTCGGTTGGCGCTGGGAGGTGGTCCGGGTGACGTGCTCCGCTTGATCGTGGGGCAGGGAATGACGGTCGTGGGGAGTGGGCTCGCCATCGGCCTGCTGACGGCGCTGGCCCTCAGACGACTGATGTCCAGCCTCTTGTTCGGCGTGAGCGCCGGCGATGCGTTCACGTTTGCCGCTGTCAGCCTGCTCCTGCTCGGCGTCGCTCTGGTCGCCTGTCTCGTGCCCGCCAGGGTCGCGATCGCCATGCAACCCGCGGCCGTGTTGCGCAGCGAATGACGCATGCTCCACCGAAGATACGTCAACCGCGATTTTCCGCGATGCGAGCTTTGACCAGCTTTCGCACGAGAGCGGCCGGCAACGGCTTCTCCGGTTGAAAGCGGATGGTGCCCTTGCTCGTGTCGTACTCCTTGAGCTCGTTTTTGTGCGCTTCTATCGTAGAGGCACTCAGGGGATAGAAAGCACAATGGTTCGCGGTCGCGCCAAAGGCCACGAGCATTCCGTTGAGCCGAAATGCAGGGAGCTGATAGCTGATGCACTCTTCAGCTTTCGGCGCCGCGCTGCGGATCGTCTTTCGGAGTCTCTCGAGCGCGGATCGCTTGTCGTCGCTCAGCGCAGCGAGGTACTCGTCGATCGTCTTCGCCCTGGTCCTGCGCGGCATTGCCATCGAACCTCCAACGCGGAACTACATACCTCAAGGCGCGCGGTGAATTCCAGCAGTCTCGCGGTCGCTACGTTTACACGAAACAGCGGAGCGGTGAGTTCAGCATGAGCTTGCCCGGCCAGTGCCGCTTGCGAGGCTCACGCGAACCGTGTAGAAGGAATGCTCAAGATGCGTCCACATCTGCTTCTCGTTCCTTTGCTCGCCACGTTCATTGCCGCCTCAGACTGGCCGCACTACGGCGGCGGGCCGGATCAGACGCGCTATTCACCTTTGACCCAGATCACGCCGGCGAACGTCCACACGCTGCGGACGGCATGGACGTACGACACACGCGATGCCTTCGACGGGTCCGAGATGCAGTGCCAGCCCGTCGTCGCGCACGGCGTGCTGTATGCGACATCGCCAAAGCTCCGCGTGTTCGCGCTGAACGCGGCGACCGGCGCCGAGATCTGGAGCTTCGACACCAATCACGACGCGAAGACGCTGACGCGGACGCGCATCCGGGGACTGATGTACCGGGAACGCGGCAACGACCGGCGCATCTACTTCGCGTCGCGCCACTGGCTGTATGCGCTGGACGCGAAAACCGGTAAACCATTGCCGGGATTTGGACAGGAGGGACGGATCGACTTGCGCGAGGGATTCGAAGGCCGCGATCCGCGGACACTCAGTGTTGGCGTGAATACGCCGGGTGTCTTCTATCGCGATCTCATGATTGTCGGTTCGATCGTTCCGGAAGGGCTGCCCTCCGCGCCCGGCGACATCCGTGCGTTCGATGTCAACACGGGTCGCCAGAAGTGGACCTTTCACACCCTTCCGCATCCCGGAGAGTTCGGCTACGACACGTGGCCTGCGGACGCATGGAAGTACAGCGGAGGGGCGAATGCGTGGTCGGGACTTTCGCTCGACGAGCGCCGCGGCTATGTATATGCCGCAACCGGGTCCGCTTCGTACGATTTCTACGGTGCGAATCGCACTGGCGACGATCTGTTCGCGAACAGCATCCTGTGCCTCCGCGCATCGACGGGCGAACGCGTCTGGCACTTTCAGGGCGTGAAGCACGACGTCTGGGACCGGGACTTCCCGGCATCTCCGTCCTTGATCACGATTCGCCACGACGGACGGCAACTCGACGTCGTGACACAGACTGCGAAGAACGGACGGCTCTACGTGCTCGACCGCGACACGGGCCGGCCAGTCTTTCCAATGGAACAGATTCAGGCGCCGGCGTCGGATGTCGAAGGCGAGAAGCTCTCGCCGACGCAGGTGCTCCCGACGCTGCCGCCGCCCTACACGCGACAGCGTTTCACCGAAGACCTGATCACGAAACGCACGCCGGAAGCCGAGAAGGCGGTGCGCGAAGAATGGCTGAAGCTGCGCAAAGGCGGCGAGTTCGATCCGCCCAGCACGCAGGGCACGATCCTGTTCCCCGGCATGGACGGCGGCGGTGAATGGGGCGGCACCGCCTACGATCCCAAATCGGGGCTTCTATACGTCAACGCCAACGAGATGGCGTGGAAGGTCAAGCTGGCGGAGCGCAAGATGCCGGATGGAGAAGCGACAACCGGAAAGATCCTGTATGAGCGGTATTGCGCCTCGTGCCATCGCCCGGATCTCGCCGGCAATCCTCCCGAATTCCCGTCGCTCGTCGATGTCGGCAAGCGCCGGAACGTGGACGAGATCGAGAGCGCAGTGCGTGACGGCGCCGGTCGCATGCCCGGGCACCCTGAGCTGCACTCCGCCGTGCGCCGCGCAATCGTTGATTACGTCTTGACGGGCCGATCCGGTGAAGTGCGCGGAGACATGCCGACGCCGTTCGACGTCAAGTACACGCTCGACGGCTACATCCGGTTCACGGATCCCGATGGCTTTCCCGCGATCGCGCCTCCGTGGGGAACGCTGACCGCGATCGACATGAACCGTGCGTCGATTGCGTGGCAGGTTCCGCTCGGCGAGGTGCCCGGGTCGGGCCTCACGAACACCGGCAGCGAGAACTACGGCGGGCCGGTCGTGACGGCAAGCGGCCTGCTGTTCATCGGCGCGACGAACTACGACAAGAAGTTTCGCGCCTTCGACGCGCGCACCGGCAAGGTACTGTGGGAAACGACGCTGCCCGCGGCGGGGAACGCCACGCCCGCGGTCTACGAGGTCAACGGCAAACAGTACATCGTGATTGCCGCTGGCGGCGGGAAGTGGGGCGCGGCATCGGGCGGCAGCTACCTCGCGTTCGCGCTCCCATGATTCGCGGTGTCACTGATGGCCCTCGGAGTGATCGCACCCAGCGAACGCGGGGAAGAACACGGTTCCCGTCCACCCGAGCTCGCGCATGCCAAGCTCCGACGAGTAGTAGGCGCCGACGATCCATCCTTTGAGGTGCTCGAAATGATCGCGGACGGTCACATGCGCAGCACTTGACGCGCCGCGCGCTTCAGTGGTCGTACCGGATTTTTCGGTCGACGCCACCGTCAGAAGCTCATTCTGCTGCTGCTCGCTCAGCTGCTTCCAGGCTACGCGCGCGCGCGTCATCGCGAGCTGCTCGAACCCGCCCAGCGCCTGCAGGAATCTTCGCTGCTCGTCAGGCGTCGCGACGGTCAGCAGTTGATCGATGAATGCACTCGAATGTGCCTTCGAGGATCCCGGCACGATGCGCTCGGCAAGTACCTGGAGCGTCTCGAACTGGTGCGCATCCAGGAATTCCGGCGTGTACTCGGGAGCCTGTGACTTGCGATCCGCCACGCCGACGGCCGCTTCATCGCGCAAGTGATGTTGAACCGGATGAGCGGCGGTGATGAAAGGAAAGGTGACCAGGCCGCCAACGCTCATAGCCAGGCGCTGGATCACCTCGCGCCGCCCGAGATCCGGACGATCGTCGTGCATCGACCGCGCAGTCTAGCACGATGACCCTCTCGCCGTTTGACGACGATCGACCGGTTTGGTACGGTGTGCGCGTTCAGGTTCGTTCGCATGCAGACCCAGCAGTTCGACGTCATCGTCATTGGTTCGGGCGCGTCCGGCGGCTGGGCCGCGAAGCGGCTGTGCGAAGCCGGACTGAAGGTTGCTGTTGTTGACGCGGGACGTAAACACACGGCGGCCGATTTTCGCGAGCACAAACCGGACTTCGATCTCAAGTATCGCAACCGCGCCCCGGAGATCGTCCGCAAGACACGGCCGCGCCAGAGCGAGTGCTACGCCTGCACCGAGTTCAACTACGACTGGTTCGCGAACGATCTCGAAGAGCCGTACACGACGCCGTCCGGAAAGCCTTTCAGCTGGCAGGGACGGATGCGCATCATGGGCGGACGCACCAACGTCTGGGCGCGCCAGAGCTACCGATTCAGCGATCTCGATTTCAAAGCGGCTTCGGCGGACGGCCACGGCATCGACTGGCCGCTCGGCTACGCGGATCTCGAACGCTACTACGACATTGTCGAGGAGTACGTCGGGATCAGTGGTCTTGCAGAAGGTGTGTACGAGTTGCCGGACGGCAAGTTCCTTCCGCCAATGCCGTTCACCTGTCCCGAGGTCCGGTTGCGTGCGCGCGTGAAAGAGAAGTTCGGCCGCACCGTGACGATCGGCCGCACGGCGAATCTCACGCGGCCGCTGAACGGGCGCTCCGCGTGCCACTACTGCGGTCCATGCGAGCGCGGCTGCGTGACAAAGTCGTACTTCAATTCGGCGTTCACGACGATGGCCGACGCGCTGGCGACGGGCAACTGCACGCACATTCCGGACGCGATGGTCTACAAGGTTCTGATGGACCCGGACGCGCCGCGCGCGCGCGGCGTCCTCTACATCGACCGCCGCACGCGTCAACCTTCCGAAGTTGTCGGGCGCGTCGTCGTGCTGTGCGCGCAGGCGCTCGAGTCGGTGCGGGTCCTCTTCAACTCTGCGACGCCGCGGTTTCCAAACGGCCTCGCGAACTCGAGCGGCGCGCTCGGGCAGTACCTCCAGGATCACGTCTGGAACGGTGGCGGCGCCGAGGGGAAATTTCCGGATCTGCCCGCAAAACCGTCGCTGGGTTCAGCGCGACGGCCGAACGGCATTTACGTGATTCGCTTTCGCAACGCCAGGAGCGGTCCGAAATCGAAGAAGTTCCTTCGCGGCTATGGATTCCAGGGTGGATGGGGCGGTCCCGATTTCACATGGAGCGCTCCCGGGTTTGGCGAGGCGTTCAAGAAGGCGCTGCTCGAGCCTGTCGTCTCGCTGAATCTTGGAGGGTTCGGTGAGTGTCTGCCGCGCCGTGAGAACTTCGTGGAGATCGATCGCGACGTCGTTGACGTGTTCGGCATTCCGGTGCTTCGGATTCACATGGGTTGGACCGAGAACGAGCGGGCCATGATCGCCGACATGGCGACGTCAGCCGCCGAGATGCTCGAAGCGGCCGGAGCCCGCAACGTTCACCCCTGGAGCGTGCCGGACCGTATGCCCGGGATGGGGATTCACGAGGTGGGCGTCGCGCGCATGGGATCGAATCCAAAAACGTCGGTGCTGAACCAGTTCCAGCAGACGCACGACATCAAGAACCTGTTCGTCATGGACGGCGCTGGCTTTACGTCGAGCGCATGTCAGAATCCCACGCTCACCATCATGGCGTTAGCGGTCCGCTCGTGCGATTTCCTGTTAGGCGAAATGAAGCGCGGCAGTCTCTAACACGTATTCAAAGAGCCAATGTCACTGCTGAATGCTGAATGCCGAGTGCTGATTGAAATGTCAGCATTCGACGTTGGCATTTACGCCCCTGTTTGAGGAACCCTGCTAGAACCCGAACCTAGAGACCCTTGAGAACCTTGGTCAGGTACTCGATGCTCTGCGGGATCTGCTTGACGGCTTCGGGGTGCTCGTCCTCGATCAAGTACCACTTCACTTTTGCTTTCACTGCCGCTTTCAGGACGGCGGGCACGTCAATGATGCCGGTGCCGAGCGTCACGCTCGCCTCGTCGGGCGCCTGCCCGGTGGTGACACCGGTCTCTGTTCCCCGAGAGAGGTCCTTCAGATGCACCAGCCGGATCCGGCTGCCGTACCGCTCGAGCAAGGCGACGGGATCGCCGCCACCGCGCACGACCCAGAAGATGTCCATTTCGTAGTCCACGCGTTCCGGGTCCGTTCCGTTGAACAACGTGTGCATCAGCGTCCCGTCGGGGCTGGCGACGAACTCGTATCCGTGAATGTGATAGCCCAGACGGAGTTTCTCGCGAGCGGCGGCGGCGCCCCACGTGTTGAAGCTCGCGATCGCGCGATCCACATCCTGGCGCGTCAGCGTCTTCTCGTGCGGGATCCAGCCGCAGATCAAATACTCGAGGCCCAGCGTGCGTGCGTCACGGACGACTCCCGCCCAGTCATCGCGAAGCCGTTCGTAGTCGACAAACGCGCTCACCGCGCGCAGGTCCGCCGCACGCAGCGCGCGCGCCGTGTCTTCCGGTTTCATCGGTGGCAACCCGGCGAGCTCCACGTGCTCGAATCCCCAGTCGCGCGCCATCTTCAGCGTGCTGCCAAGATCTCTTTTGAGCTCGTTGCGCAGGCTATAGAGCTCGAGACCCAACCGTCCACCGGGCGGATGCGGCAGCTCGGCCGCCTTCGCTGTGCTTCGTCGGGGCTCGGCGTAAGAGGTGTGCGCGCGTGATGGGTGCGCGAGAGCCAGCGTGCCCCCGATGGAGCCCAGAAACGAGCGTCGCGTGAGATTCATGCGGCGGATTCTACTCCGGCGCAATCGTTCCTGACGAGTCCACGCACTCGAGCTCGCGATGGAAGGGCCTCAATTACTCCTGGCGAAGCGCGACCATCGGGTCGACGCTGGCTGCGCGCCGCGCAGGAATGTAACAGGCGACGAACGTCACGACGCCAAGCACTACGGCAACGATCGCGTACGCAAGCGGGTCAGCGGGTTGGACACCGAACAATTGACTGCGCAGGAGCCGCGTGGACGCGAGGCTCGCCGCGACACCGATGACGGCTCCAAGGACAACGAGCCGTCCTCCCATGGTCAACATCAGGCCGAGCACGTGGCGTCGCGGGGCGCCGAGCGCCATGCGCACGCCCAGTTCGTGCGTGCGGCGGGTGACATGGAACGACAGGACGCTGTAGATGCCGGCAGCCGCGAGCGCAAGGCCCAGCGCGGCGAACACGCTGAACAGCGCCATCGTGAAACGGGGTTGAACGATCTCCTGCCCGAGGAGTTCGGTGATCGTAATTGGACGGCCGAGAGGCTGATCCGCGTCCATCGCGCGCACCTGTCCGCGTACAGGATTGAGCACAAGACTGGGATCGCCGGACGTGCGCACTGCGAGCGTCCGCTGGACTGGCGCAATAATCGAGTAGGGAATCACGAGAGCCGGCGCTGGATCGGCGCGAAAGCCTGCGTTTCGCGTGTTGGCGATGACGCCGATGATGGTGACCTCGGCAGGTCGAGTGGTATCGACGAGGGTCCGCATCGGCGCACGCTCGAGAACGGCAAGCCGCACGTGCGCGCCAAGTGGGTCCTCCCGGGCAGGCCAGAGCTTCACCGCGGCTTCATTGATCAACGCGACTCGATCGCCGCGGCGCACCTCGGAGGCGTCGAACATCCGTCCGCGGTGAAGGGGTATTCCGAACGTGCGCAGGTGATCGGCGCCAGCCATGTTGATCCCGATCCGTCTCGATTCGTCAGCAACCTGACCGACGATCGTGAAAGGTGATTGAGGACCACCAAACGGCAGCCCGATAGTCGCGGCTTCGACACCGGGCAGGGCGCCGACCCGCTCCAGCAGCTCTTGCGCAAAGCGATTGCGCTGCTCGAGCGTCGTGTACTTCGCCGGCGGCAGAGGAATGCCTACAACCAAGACGTGATCCGCTTGTATTCCGACGTCCGTGTGCTGAAGGATGAAGAACGTGCGGGCGGTGAGGCCCGCGCTCACGAGCAGCACGACCGACAACGCAACTTCGATGACGACCAGCAGGTTGCGCGTATGGCTGCCGTGCGTTCCGCCACTCGTGCTGCGACTCGCCTTGAGTGCGTCGGTGATATCCGGCTTCGAGGTGTGCAGCGCAGGCACGAGGCCGAAGAGGATGCCGGTGAGTAGAGACACACCAAAAGAGAACACGAGGACCGGCACGTTGATGGCGACGCGTGACTCGTTGGGTACGTAGAACTCCGGCATCAGGCCCACAATGGAACGAATCGCGACGAGCGCGAAGAGCACGCCGAGTATGCCGCCGGTGAGCGAGAGCAGCATGCTCTCGGTCAGCAGCTGACGAAACAGCCGGCGGCGGCCTGCGCCAATCGACATCCGCACCGCCATCTCGCGCGCCCGTGCGGTGCCGCGGGCCAGCTGCAGGTTGGCCACGTTGGCGCACGCGATCAGGAGCAGGAACGCGACTGCCCCCAGCAGGAGCCGCAAACTTGCCTGCATCTCTCCGCTCGCGACCGTCACGTCGAGGTAGTTGCGCAGCCTGGTTGTGAAGCCCTGTGATGGAAAACTCGCGGGCTTCTCGCTGGCCAGGCGCGTGTTCAACGCGCTCAGCTGTTCCTCAGCAACGGCGCTGGACACGCCGGGCGCGAGCCGCACGATGGGATTGATCCATGGCACGTCCGTGCGCGTCGGCGAGAGAGGAAGCCAGAACCCCTCGTTGCCATACCACCCGAAACGCGGCGGCATCACACCGACGATTATGTACGGCCGGCCGTTCAGCCGCAGTGTCCGGCCAAGCGCTGACGGATCGCCCTCGAACAACCGGAACCAGAGCCGGTAGCTCAAGACCACGACTGGTTCGGCCTCACCATCCCGTCGGATGTCCGTCGGCTGAATGGTCCGGCCGATCACGGGGGCGACGCCGAGAAAGTTGAAGGCGTTGCCCGTCATCAGGACGCCACCGAAGCTCTCGGGCGCGAACTCACCCGTCATCAGCACGGTCTCCATCGATGTCGCCATCACATTGGCGAACGCCGGCACGTCAGCGAGAGATCGAAGCTCGTCGAGCGAGTAGACGTGGCCTCCGCGGCCATCGACCGCGCGGACCTCGGGCGCCCAGATCTCACCAGGCCTTGCGTAGGGATAGGGCGCGATGAGCACCCCATAGATAACGCTGAAGATCGCGGAGGTCGCGCCGATGCCCAGCGTCAATGAGAGCAGCGCCACCAGCATGAACACCGGGCTGCGCCGAAACGATCGAACGGCGTAGCCGAAATCCTGAGCCAGCGGCTCCACCCAGCGTCGCATAACGGCCTCCCTGAACGGTCTGACGCATTAGACGTTCTCGATCATCACTTTAGAGCACGTCTCGAAACCAACGTAGCGCAGCCCTTCAGGGCTGCCCGGCCGCCGTCAAGCAGGCCTAAAGGCCTGCGCTACACAAGGCCGCCCGTTTATTTGAAACGCGCTCGGGTTAGCGGCCCCGCAGGCCGTACTGTTCGAGCAGCTTGAGATACTCTCGATCCGCCGCCCGACCGGCCGCGCCCACGGTGATCGCCCGCAGCACACGCCGGGCCTGGCTGCGCTCGGGTGAGTCGTCGTTGGCGCCGGCCTTCTGCGCCAGCTTCGAGAGCCGTTCGCGAAGCGCGATTAGCGATGCTCCGTGGCGGTTCTCATCGGCGAGGCCCGCTTCGAGATCGAAGATGTCGCCGAGCATTCGCGCTTCAGTATCGTCGGCCACGCGCTCGCGCGCGAGCGCCTTCTTGACGTCAGGCTGCTTCGACAGATCCTTTGCGCGCTTCGCCTCAGGCGACACGTCGCGAAGCCCGTTGAAGTCGGACACGAGCGCCTCGAGCAGGTGCACGGTATCGCCAGCGCTCGTCGATGCCGCAATCAGCTGCCGCCGCTTCTCGAGCAACCGGTCGACGAGCGCGTCGTCGCGCGTGCGCCGCCCTGATGTCATGGCTTGCAGCTCCATCCACTCGATCGCCTCGAGGGCGACAGCGTGCGGCGGCAGCGTGTGTCCGCCGTTGAATACCGAGAGGTAATGCGGTGAGGTGAGCTTGCGATCGAGCTGACGCATCTCGATATAGTTGAAGTCTTCCGTGCCGGTAGTTCCGAAGACCGCAAAGGGCACGGTCGCGCGCGGCTGGCTGTCGGGGTATCCGGCGCTGGACGCGATGACGCCGGCGATGTTGTTGTTGCCGAGCGCCACCTGCATCGCGACGCGGGCTCCGCCCGAGAGACCCGTCATATAGATCCGCTGCGCGTCGATAGAGAATCGCTGGCGTAGATCGCCCCACATCGCCTGCGCGGCCGCTGCCGAGACCGACCACGGTCCGTTCCGCGACGTGTTCGATCCGGCGACGATATAGCCGTATTGTTCGGCGGCCGCCTGGTACTTCTCGACCATGAGACGGCCACGCGCACCAGGATGAAACGCGATGAGCAGGTTCCACTTCCGATCGATCGAATACGTGGAAGGCAGATACAGTGCGTAGCTCTCGCCGCGATCGGCCGCGCACTTCACGTCATCAATGATGATTCCGCGGGCAAGATCCTGGGCGCCCTCGGCGGACGCGCCACACAAAGCGAGCAGGACCGCGACGACGAGAATCCGCGGGGCGCGCGACACGATCGGAATCATAGCGTCTGCGCCGGCTGTTCTCCGCCTGTGTCCGGCACCCGTTCCAGCGAGCGGTCATGCTCGAGGGCGAGCACGATCGCCGCCGCCGTGAAGCCGGCCGCCGCGAGCGACAGCAACCCACCTGTATAGCTGCCCGTCCAGTCCTTGATGCGGCCCACCGCATAGGGGCCGGCGAACCCCGCCAGGTTGCCAATTGAATTGATCAACGCGATCCCTCCGGCCGCTGCGGCGCCGCACAAGAAGGCCGTCGGAAACGTCCAGAACACCGGGAGGCAGCCGAAGATGCCAAACCCCGCAATGGACAACGCCACCATTTTCATCGTGGGATCATCGAGCGCCGTTGAAGCCGCGATGCCGGCGGACGCGACGCAGAGCGGAAACGCGAGGTGGAACCGGCGTTCCAGCGTGCGATCGGAATGGCGGCCCCACCACACGATACTGATCGCGCCCACGACGTACGGCAGCGCCGTCACGAGCCCCGCCTGGAAATTCGACACGCCGAACGCCTTGACGATCTGCGGCAGGAAAAAGCTCAATCCATAGTTCGTAGCGACCGCGCCGAAATACACCAGGCTGAGCGCGAGGACCTTCGGATTCAACAGCGCCTCAGCGACGCTGTAGCGGCGGACGGTTTCCCGTTTCGTCTGCTCCTGCTGCTGACGGGCGACGAGCCAGGCCCGTTCATCGGGTTCGAGCCATGTCGCATCCGCGGGCCGGTCCGTCAGATAAAAGAAGACGACCACAGAAAGGATCAGCGCCGGTACCGCTTCGATGACGAACAGCCACTGCCATCCCCTCAAGCCAACGACTCCGTCAAGTCCCAGCAGCAAGCCGGATACGGGTGCGCCGATCACCGTCGACAGCGGAATGGCCGCCATGAAGTATCCGATGATTCGCGCGCGATAGACCGCCGGGAACCACAGCGTGAGATAAAAGATGATGCCTGGAAAAAAGCCGGCCTCCGCGATGCCGAGCAGAACCCGTACGAGGAAGAAACTCTTTTCACCGGTGATGAAGGCCGTTGCGCCTGACACCACGCCCCAGGTGAACATGATTCGCGCGATCCATTTGCGGGCGCCGACGCGTTCCAGAAACAAGTTCGAGGGCACCTCGAAGACGAAGTACGCGAGAAAGAAGATCCCGGCGCCAAAACCAAACGCCGAGGCGGACAGACCGAGATCCGTGTTCATGGTCAATGCGGCGAAGCCGACGTTGACCCGATCCAGATAGGCGACGAAGTAGCACGTAATCAGGAATGGGACCAGGCGCGCGGAGACCTTCGCGATCGTGCGGCGTTCCAGATCACGTGAATCCATTTTTTAGAGGCTCTCGCCCTGCCGCGCGGCTCGTGTCAGCGCCCACCAGGTCACTGCGACGACCGGCGTCATCCACAGAAATGCCGCCTGGGGCACGTGAGCGGCGTGCATGCCAAAGGCCAGCGACGACACCGCGAGAAATACGGCTCCGCCGGCCACAGCCAGAGATGGCCGAGAGATCCGCGCGAGCAACGCTGCCAGCGCAACGATCGGTACGAGCAGGACCACGAGATCGAAGGCCCATCCACCATATGACGTCAGGAGACAGGAGATGATTACGAGTCCTGGCATCTGACGGCGCCAGTCCCAGTCCTGGCGCCGACTGTGCCACAGCCACACCACCGCGGCAGCGCCCAGAGCCGTCGGCACGTACTGCGGCCAGCTTCCCTGCGTGCGCGAGAGCACTCGCAACACAGTCGCGATATTGGGAGACTCGAACGTCAGCGTCGGCGGGCTGGAGGCCATCAGATCGAAGTACTCCTTGAAAACGCGCGGGTTCGTGGACATGGCGGCCACGGTACTGCCGACAACGCACGTCGCAGCTCCGGCAAGCACCTTCCATCTTCGATCGAAACACACCCAGAGGACGAACGGCACCCAGACCAGCGCCACGAGTTGCGGTTTCACCGCCGTCAACGCAAGGAACGCTCCTGCGGCGAAATCACGGCGGCCGAGCACACACCACACGAATCCGACGAATCCAAGAAGGATGACAGGGCTCAACTGACCGAAGCGGAGCGCAAGCACCGTCGGCGACCAGAGCAGCGCGAGGAACCACGCGCGCATCGTGCGCTCCGGCGCGCCGCCATAGAGAATCCAGAGGCGCGATGCAGACCACAGCGTGAGGAACAGTTGCAGCGGCAGCCAGATCGATCGCGCGAGCCGGAAATCGAACGCGCCCATCGGCATCGCGAGCGCGAGCGTCCACGGCGGGTTGTACATCATGACCGGCTCCGGGTCCGTCCACCCGATGTGTTGCTGCGCTCGAAGCATCGCGCCCGGGTCGTAGGGGTTGGCTCCCGCTGCATTCAGCCGTCCGGCGGCCCAGTACTCGCCGAAGTCCTCGAGTGGCCAGCGGATGTTCGAAGCGGCAAGGACAATCGCGAGCACGACGAGCGTGGCAGCGAGCATCGGCCCGCCGGCGCGTCGAGAAGGAACGCCCGTGTCGGTCATGCGGTGTGCAACCCAGTCTACGCGAACCTTTGAAGCCGGCTCGTGCTATGACTGGAGGTGAGCTGCCTGGCCTGCAGATGAAGGAGTAGTCGCATGAATCGGTTCCTCACGCGCGGGACACTGGTCCTCTGTGCCCTTGGCGTGCTCGGTGCGGCCGCGCGGCAGCAACAGACGTTTCGCGGCGGAAGCGATACCGTCCGCGTCTTCGTGACCGTCACGGATCGGGACGGCCGGCTCGTCACGACGCTCACACGGGACAACTTCGAAGTGCGCGACGAAGGAAAGCCGCAGCCGATCACGCAATTCGACAACAGGCCCCAACCCATCCGTCTCATCGTGATGCTGGATGTGTCCGGCAGCATGGAGGGCAACCTGCCGCTGCTGCGCGCTGGCGGGGCGCAGCTCTTCGCGCGTCTTCTCACGGACGACGTCGCGCGCGTCGGCGCGTTCGGACACGAGGTCACCATCAGCCCGGTATTCACACATAATCCCGACGAGCTCAGCGCGGCGCTCCCGACCGCGATCGCGCCCGATGCGCCGACACCGCTCTGGCGCGGAATCGACCAGGCACTGAGTGCGTTCGGTGACGGGGACGACAAGCGCAAGGTGATTCTCGTGCTCAGCGACGGGAAGGACACAGGCCCGCTGACCTTTCGTCAGCGTGTCGTCAGCCAGGCGGACGTCATCGACCGCGCCCGCCGCGAAGACGCGATGATCTACGCGGTTGGCATGCGCAGCCGGAGCACGCGATCGATCCCGCCGGGGATGGGACCTGGCGGTCTGCAGGCGGCCCTGCTGGCGGATATGCCCGATCCCGGTCTCGCGCGCGTCGCCGAGGAGAGTGGCGGGGGCTACACCGAAATTCGTTTCGGGCAGGATCTCGGCTCCGCCTTTGCTGGAGTCGCCGACGAGCTACACACCCAGTATCTTCTCGGCTACGCGGCTCCCAAACGCGATGGCAAAGTACATGGAATCAACGTGCGAGTCAGCCAGGGAGGGTTGAAGCCGCGAGCGCGCAAAAGCTACGTCGCACCGAAAGAATAACTAACGAGATCTCCGTCGTCGACGGTCGATCTTGCCCGATCACGTTGTCAACGCGGTCATTCCTGAAATGCCGGCGGGACGCTAAATCCACCGACAAGATCTGGCTCCAAAGACGCCCCTGCACGTTTCAGCTCCGAGATCGTCTCCTCGTACAACGTGCCGATATCTGATGCGACAGGCGCGATGTCGTCATTGACGACTATTTCGCAAACGTCCGTCTGTTTTGATTGCGGTCGTCAGCGATGACGCCCGAACGCGAACAGATCGTGATCGGCTGAATGGACGCCTTGCCATTGTTCCAGGAGCATGCGGGCGGCGAGGAATCCGAATGTCATTCCGTTGCCGCCGTACCCGAGCGCGAAGAGATGATTCGGATATCGCTGGTGCGGTCCGATATAGGGGAGGCCGTCAGGTGTCATCGCGAACAAGCCCTCCCAGGCATAGTCGATGCCCAGATCGGACAGAGCGGGAAGCAGCGCTTCAAAATACTCGCGCAGCTCTCGCGTGCCTTTCCTGAACGCGGCAGTACGTCCGCGGCCGGCCACGACCGGACGATCTTCTCCTCCGAGGAGAAGACGCTGATCCGGAGTCCAACGTGCGTAGTGATAGGGCCGTGCCAGTTCCCACAACATCACAGAATCGAGGCCGAGCTCCCAGTGCTGCTGCCTGGTGATCCGCTTCGTCGCGAGCACGTAAGTCCGATAGAGGCGAAATCGTCCGATCAACGGTTGAAAGATCGGGGTCGCGTATCCGGTCGCGATGACAACCTGTCGGGCCGTTAGCGTTCCACCGGGTGTCACCACGCGGACGCCCTGGCGCGCGGAGTCGATCCGTTGCACAGGGGAGTGTTCGAAGATGGCCGCGCCGGAACGCTCCGCCGAGCGCAGGAGTCCAACACAGGCTTTATAGGGATTGAGTTGCGCGTTACCGCGTGTGCGAATCGCGCCGCGTCCTGAGATGCCGGTCAATCGCCGCAGCGCACCCGGCGTCAGCCACTCCCCCGAAAACCCAGCCTTACATCGGCGTGCGTACTCGCCTCGCAATTGCTGGACTCTGTCGGGCCCTATCGTGTAGTAAATCGAATCCTGCTCTGTCAGTTCACACGCGATACCAACACGTCGGACCGTCTTTACGAAGTCGCGCGCGGCGAACGCACTGAGCTCCCAGATGCGCTGCGCTTTTGCCGCGCCGTATCGCCGTCCGAGTTCCGTGAGCCCCATGTCGAGCTCTTGCAACAGCAACGCGGTGCTTGCCGCCGTGCTGCCGCGGCCCACCAATGCGGCTTCAACGAGAGCCACGCGAACTCCCGCGTTCGCGAACGTCAACGCGACGGCGCTGCCGGTGATGCCGCCGCCCACGATCGCGACGTCGACATCCTGGTGTGCCTTCAACGATTGGTAGGTCTGCCTTGGTGTGCGGGTGTCTCTTCCCAGCCATACAGGCCGGCCCAATCGCAACTGCGTCATGCGGCGGGTTCATCTTGGCGGGCCTCTTGCTTGCCGTCAAGTGGAGGACTGCATGCCTCAGCGCACGAGCGCTCCGCCAGACACCACGCCTTACTGGAGCGACTCCGCCTCGCTCTCGACATTTCCCAAAGTTCAGCCTCACGAAAGCTGGAAAGTCGGTTGCCCTGCTCGAACGCGAGAGGTGCGCGCAAATCGATACGGGTCACACATCCGCGCACCTGACGATGGTGACCGACGAGCGTCTCGTCACCCTGGTGAAGCGTTTCGGTCGTGACCACGCGCAGGCCATGTGGGACGCGGGACTCGCAGCGATCTCGCAGATCGATTCCATCATCCGTGAGCATCGGATCGACTGCGCGTTTGAATGGGTCGATGCGTACCTCCATGCACCGCCTGGCAGCGTCGAGCGGAGCGAGACCGTCACGTTCGAGGAGGAGGCGATGCTTGCCGCCGATCTCGGCTTCGACGCGACGTTCGTCCACGAGGTGCCATTCGTGTTGAGGCCCGGGATTCGATTCGATGGTCAGGCGCGCTTTCATCCACGCAGATATCTTGCGGGTCTTGGCCGTGCTATCCGCAAGGCCGGCGGCCATATCTACGAGCACAGTGCCGCCGACGAGTTCTGTGCAGGACCGCTTGGCGTAAAGGCCAAAGGCTGCACGCTGACGTGCAATGACATCATCCTGGCGACTCACAATCCGCTCGTGGGTGTGAGCGGCATCGCGAGCGCCACGGAATTTCAAACGAAGCTCGCGCTATATACGAGCTATGTCATCGCCGGACGTGTGCCTTGTGGGACGATCCCTGATGCACTCTTCTGGGATACGTCGGATCCGTATCACTATTTGAGAGTAGAGACGCATCGTGACTACGATCTGATCATCTTCGGCGGAGAGGATCACAAGACGGGACAGGTCGGGAGCACGACTGAATGCTACGACCGTCTCACGGAAACGGTCACGACGCTCCTTCCAGAAATCGATGTGACGCACCGCTGGTCGGGTCAAGTCATCGAAACGCCCGACGGTCTGCCGTACATCGGTCAGGCCGCCGAGCACCAGTACATCGCTACTGGATTCTCCGGCAACGGGATGACGTTTGGGACGCTGGGAGCGATGATCGCGTCGGATGCCATTCTCGGTCGACCGAATCCGTGGGCAGACTTATTCGAGCCCGGACGTTCCGCGCTCCGGCGGCAGGCCTGGGAATACATCAAAGAGAACGCCGACTATCCTTACTACCTGATCCGCGATCGATTTGCCGGGGCTGCAGGTCGATCCTTGCGAGCCGTGAAGCGCGGACACGGCACAGTGATCACACGTGAGGGAACGAAGGTCGCCGCTTATCGCGACGAAAGTGGAGCGACGACGCTGCGGTCTGCGACGTGCACGCACATGGGCTGTGTCGTTGCCTGGAATGATGCCGAGCGTACCTGGGACTGTCCATGCCACGGCTCGAGATTCAAACCGAACGGCGCTGTCCTATCCGGCCCTGCCGAATCTCCATTGTCTGAAATCGAGTAGCCGACGCCTATGCCGTTCAAGAGCCAGGCACAGAGGCGTAAATTCGCGCAGCTTCTCGTCGAGGGGAAGATCTCGAATGAGACGTTCGAGGAGTGGAATCGTGAAACGGGAGGCAGGAAGCTTCCCGAACGAGCAGCGCGCAAGACGTCTGGCCGGAAGAAGGTCAAGACGATACGTAAAAAGCGAACCGCGTCCAAGCGGCGCGGCTGAACGAACGGCTTACCAATCTCTTGCTCGATGGGGTCCATAGGTTTGGACGTCCTCCGGCGCGGCTTCCGCTGGTGTCCCTGGAGCGCGCAAAACAGACGTGCAGCTGTTTGCAGCGGGAGCGATGCCAATGGGCCAAGCTCATTCGTAACGAAGCGCGACCATCGGATCGACACGTGACGCGCGTCGAGCCGGCAGATACCCGGCGATCGCCGAGAGGAGCACCATCACCACGACCGCGCCGCCCATCGTCGCAGGATCAACGGGCGCCAGACCGAACAGCAGGCTCGCAATGAGACGGCTGGCAGCAACGGCGCCGGCGACGCCAAGCAGAACCCCAGTGACAACCAGGATCATCGATTCGCGCATGACGAGCTGCAGCACGTCGCGGCGCTCGGCGCCGAGCGCCATCCGAATGCCGATCTCGTTCGTGCGGCGCGCGACGCTGTACGACATCAGGCCGAACAGGCCAATCGACGCGACGAGCAGCGCAAGTCCTCCGAACACCGTGCACGCCTCGGCGAAGAGCCTCTCCTGTTGGAACCGGCTCTCGACCTCCTGCAGCTGCGTCGTCACGTTGATGATCGGGAGATTCGGATCCGCTGCCCTGACTGCCTCGCGGACAGCCGGGATCACGGCCAGCGGATCGCCGATGGTCCGCACCTCAAAGGTCGCTGTGCCCGAATAGCCCTGTTGGTATGGCGTGTACATCGTCGGCGGCACGGCCTCGCGGATGTTGTTGTATTTCGCGTCTCGAAGGATGCCGACGATCTCGATTTGTCCGCTGTCCTCGAGTGTCGAACCGAACCGGCGACCCAGAGGCGACTCGGTGGGGAAGTACATCCGCGCAGCGGATTCGTTGATGACGGCGACCTTCGGCGCATCCTTCGTATCGCGCTCGGTGAATCCGCGGCCCGCGGCCAACGGAATCTCCATCGTCTCGAAGAACGACGGCGAGACGACGGCTCCCGAGATGGCATCTCCGTGGCGTTGCGGATACCCACGGCCCTGAATGTAAATCTGGGTGCTGAATCGACGTGGCGACATGAGCGACGGGTTCGACCAGGCGACCGAGCGCACGCCGCCGATCGCGCGGAGCCGATCGCCGATATCGACGTAGAGGGGATTTCGCTTTTCGTCCGCGTATCCGTTCAACGCGGGACTTACGCGAAACAGCAATACGTTCCGCGCGTTGAAGCCGATGTCGACATGTCGAAGGTTCTGCACCGTCCGGAGGAACAACCCGGCGCCGACCAGGAGTACGAGCGAGACCGTCACCTGCGCGACAACGAGCGACTTTCCCAGCCGCGTGCCTGACCGAGCGACGGTTCTGGTGTTCTTCGTGAGCGCGGAATTGACGTCCGCACGAGTCGCGCGAAGCGCCGGTGCGATTCCGAACACGATGCCCGTCGTCGCGCTGACGCCGACGACGAACGCGAGCACGCGCCAATCGAGCGGCGAGGCCTGTTCTGTCACCCGCTGCAGGAGTGGCTGTCCCCAGCGCGCGACGAGAAGACCAAGCGCGCCGCCGATGGTGGAGAGGAGGAGACTCTCAACCAGCAGTTGCCGAATGAGCGTGGCCCGCGTGGCGCCAAGCGCCAGGCGCACTGAGAGCTCCGATTGCCGCGCCGTGGCGCGCGAGAGCAGCAGGTTGGCAACGTTGGCACACACGATCAGGAGTACGAGCGCCACGATGGCCGCCAGCACCACGAGCGCGCGGAACTCTCTCGTCTCGACGTCGTAGATGCCGCGGCTGCCGGAGTCCACCAGGAGTTCCGGAACCGCGGCAGGATCCTTCGGCGAAAAGAGCGATTGGTCCTGGGCTGACTGCCTGGACAGGAAAGCGTTGAACTCCGTGCGTGCCGAATGTTGAAAAGTGCCGCCGAGGTTGCCTTGTACCTGTGCGACGGTCACCCCGGGCTTCAGGCGGCCCATGACCTGAACCCACCAGAAATTCGGCGCTCCAAGGAGCGACCGCTGCAGGTACGACTGTTGAAGCGTGACCTGCGGCTCGAGCGCCATCGGCATTGAAATGTCGGGCGCCTCGTCGACGGCTTGCTGCACACCAGTAAACTCCGGCGGAAGCACGCCAACGATGGTGACGGGGGCGTTGTTGATGCGGGCGAGCGAGCCGAGAACTTCCGGACTGCTGCCAAACCGCGATCTCCAGTACTTATGGCTGATCACCGCCACCGGCGCGGCCGTCGGTCGGTCATCATCGGGCGCGATCGTGCGGCCCAGACGTGCGGTCACGCCAAGCGCGGAGTAGTAGTTGCCGGACGCCAGGAACGCGGAGGCGATTTCAGCCCGGCCGTTGACGGCGACGTTCACGTTGCCGATGGGGGCGCACGCGAAGAGGTCCGAGATCGTGCGGTTGTCATCGACGAACTGCCGATACATCGGGTACGAGAATGTGGGATCGACACGGCGGCCGCGCGCGTCGGGCGCCGTAAAGCCGTAGACGAGTGTGTCGGTTCTCATCTGATTGGGCCCCACCGATCGGAATCGAACGAGCGCGTCAGGGTCGCTCACGGGCAGCTTCCTCAGCAACAACCCGTTCATCGCACTGAAAAGGGCCGTGTTGGCGCCGATGCCAAGCGCCAGCGAGATGAGGACGACGGCGGTCCAGCCTTTTGCGTGCAGCATCAGCCGCGCGGCGAGTCGAAGATCTCTCAACACGGCTGCAGGTTACGGCAGCCTGCGAGGGCGGTCAATTCCGAACGCCACGTGGAGATACGGACAATCACCTTCCCGCTGCAACCGCTCGATCGCACAGTTGCCGAACGCCCGGTGCCGCACGCAACCAAGCCGGTAGTCTCTGCGGCGGCGGGAAAAGGACGAGGTCAGTGCGGTTGCATTCCGCCAGTCGCGGCACGGCCTGAGCGCGACAGCCGACTGAAATCAGTACGCCTGACTCGCCCAACACCTACATGCCTTTTCGCCGTTGTGCCATGAACCTGCGAGTTCCCCGCGCGGCTCCGATAATCGTCGGCGTCCTGTTGCTGGTCGTGAATGGATGCGGCGGGTCAGCGAGCACCAACGTCGTCGGGCCGTCATCGACGAAGTGCGAGATTTCCGTCACCAGTAACCTGACGAGCGTTCCCGCCGCGGGCGGCACCGGCAAGCTGACTGTCGCGACTAATCGCGAATGTTCCTGGTCGGCGCGCGCGGACGCGGCCTGGATCAGCCTGAGCACTGCGGAAGGTCAGGGTCCCGCCGCGGTGAACTACACGGTCGCGGCGAACGCGAACGCCACGCCGCGCCAGGGTTCAGTTGTTGTGGGCGAACAGCGGGTCGTCCTCACTCAAGAGGCTGCACCCTGTCGCTATGACGTCTCGCCGTCCAGCCGTGACGTCGACGGTGCTGGCGAACAGATCTCCGTCGCTCTGACGACTTTGAACGGTTGCGCGTGGACGGCGCGAAGCGACGCCGAATGGATCGGCGTTGCGCGACCGGCGGCCGGCCAGGGAAGTGCCTCGGTGCAGTTCGACGTCGGCCAGAATCCCGGCCCCGTTCGCAGCGGGACCGTGACCCTGGGCGGCCAGATAGTGCGCATCAACCAGGCACCCATCGGACAACCATCGCCTGTGCCACCGATGCCGGCGCCATCGCCGACGCCTCCCGCTCCACCGCCCACACCACCCGCACCGCCTACGCCTACGCCTACCCCTGCGCCGACCTGCGCGTACACCGTGTCCCCTACGCGCAAGACCGTCGCGGCGTCGGGAGAAGCAGTGACGGTCAATGTTACGGCTGCGAGCGACTGCTCGTGGACCGCCAGGAATAGCGCGGCCTGGATCAGTATCACCGCGGGAGAGAGCGGATCGGGCAACGGTTCGGTTCAAGTCACGGTCAGCGCGAACGGCGGCGCTGCACGGTCGGCGAACCTCACGGTCGCAGGGCAGAGCGTCACACTCGAGCAATCGGCCGCAGCGGCGCCAACGGTACCCGTCTGCACCTACACTGTCGCCCCGACGAATCCATCAGCCGGCCGCGATGAGACCGCCATCACGATCACGGTGGGCGCTCCCGACAATTGCACATGGACGGCCGCAAGCCAAGCGGGATGGATCACCATTACTGACGGCCGGACCGGATCGGGTAACGGCACCGCGCGCCTGGTCGTGGCGAGTAATGGCGGGCCATCCCGCAGTGGCAGCGTGATCATTGCCGGTAAGACGTTGACGGTGCAGCAGGACGGCGTCGCCTGCACCTCCAGCATCAAGCCCGGCTCCTACCATGCAGGCCGCGGCCCGGACGACGTGTCGGTGAGCGTGACCGCCGACGACGGTTGCGCGTGGACCGCGGCAAGTAACGCGAGTTGGGTGAGCGTAGCTGAGGGACGCGCCGGATCTGGAAACGGAACCGTCCGGCTGCTCGTCGAGCCAAACAGCGGCGCTCCTCGGACCGCCAGCCTCACGATTGCGGGGCGCCCGTTCACCCTGGATCAAGACGGACCAGACTGCCGGAACCGTATCGATCCGCCATCCCAGAATATCGGGTCCGGCGCGGCTGATGTCGTTGTGACCGTGAATGCGCAGCCCGCGTGCACGTGGACGGCGGCGAGCGTGGCCTCATGGATCACGATCGCTGACGGCCGCGGCGGAACGGGCAACGGGTCAGTCCGCCTGACCATCGCTTCGAACGACACAGGGGCACCGAGAACCGGAACCGCAACGATCGCCGGAGAGACCTTCACCGTCGTTCAGGCTGGACTCACCTGCAGTTACGGGATCTCACCGACGCGCTACCACGCAGGGCGCGGTCCCGACGATGTGCGCGTGAACGTCTCCGCCCAGGGGGGCTGTGCATGGACCGCCACGGGCGACACCGCCTGGGTCTCGATTGCCGAAGGGCGCACCGGGTCAGGGAACGGTATCGTGCGGCTGATCGTCCAGGCGAACAGCGGCGCCGCACGCGCCGCCAACATCACGATCGCCGGTCAGGCCTTTACGCTCGAACAGGCGGCGGGATGCAACCTGAGCATCAAGCCAACGAACTATCACTCCGGGCGTGGTCCCGACGACATCCGGATCACCGTCACGGCGGACGCAGGCTGCACGTGGACCGCGACTAGCGAAGTATCGTGGGTCACCGTCGCCGAAGGGGGCGAAGGATCGGGCACCGGCACGGTTCGGCTGCTGGTGCTACCGAACAACGACGAAGCGCGGAGCACGATTCTGACAATTGCGGGCGAGCCATTCACCTTGCGGCAGGACGGCGCGAAGTAAGAAGCCCCCAGCCAATCAGAAAACGAAACGCTAATCGATCAAAGAGAGCGTCCACCGCTCCACAACGCGTCCTGAGGTAACCGTATCCGCTGCTTTGCCATGATTTCGTCCAATCGAACAGGTCGAGTGCTGTAACTAGAGGGCGGTACGCGGGATGCACGGAACTGCGCTCAGGGGCGGCCTTCTACCGTGACACCGATTAGCTTCGAGGAGGATCCATGCCGAGCATGAGCGAGCGACGGCTGAACCTGTCCGACATCATCTTGATCGCGGCCACACGAGGCATGCTCGGCGCAGGCATCGGTCTGCTGCTGGCGGGCAAGTTGAGCAACGACCAGCGGCGCGCCGTTGGAGGAACCCTGGTGCTCGTTGGAGCGGTTACGACGATTCCGCTCGCGCTGCGAGTTTTCGGACACCAGGCTCCTTCGAGGGATCTCGCGGCGTAACGAATCAGCGATAGTTATCGCTTCAAGGCCCTCCGCCGTGACCGCGACTGGCTCTCCAGCCGAGGCGGCCGCGAGCCAGCCGCGGACCTTGCCCACGTGCGCCCAAAGAAGTCGTTGAGCAGGCGGCGAACGTCGCCAGCGCATTCAAGATAGGTGAAGTGTCCGCAGTTTCTGATCGTGACCAGGCGAGCGTTTGGAATCGCTCGCGCGATAAGCATGGCGATCTCGCCGCGGATGAAGTCCTGATCGCCGGAAATGACCAGGTCGGAATACTCAGGTCGTCAATGCTGGCTGACGGAGAGAATGTTTCCGTCCGGATCTTTGAACCAGGCGACTTTGTCGCCACCTGGCGCAGTCCACACGCCGCGTTCCTTGTCCTGGACGAATGAGTATTTTTCGAATACGACACCCCGTTCGGTGAGCAAGTCGACGACGCTTTCGATGTCGGAGACTTCCCAGCCGAGGACGGTGCTTCGCAACGGGGTGAAGTCCGCAGCCTTCGAAATGCGGATCTGGTGGCCGCCTATTCGCACAACCAACGCAAACTGATCGAGGCTTACGAATTCGCAGCCGAGGGTACCTTCGTAAAAGGCCTTCGCCTTGTCATAGTCTTTCGTGAGCACAAAGCCAACCATCTTTCCGAGCATGGCTCTGAGCCTATCACTTCGTCGGAGAGACGGTAGGAGGACATCGTCAGCTCTCGGACGTGGAACACTGTCGCGGCGATCGCGGCCCGTGTTGTCGGTGTGGAGAAAGGAGCCCGTCGGCCGGTGGGTGATCTTCCGTGACGCGAACATGATTACAGCCGACCCATCCACCGGAGAATTCCCAGCGTGAGCCATGGGACGTAGGTGATGAGCAGCACGCCAATCGCCAGGATGCCGAGCATCGGCAGCGTCGCCCACGTTACCTCGAGCACCGGCTTCTTGAACCTCACCGAGGCGAGCAGCAGGTTCAGTCCGAGCGGCGGATGTAGAAATCCCAGCTCGAGATTGGCGATGAAAATGATGCCGAGGTGCACGTAATCGATGCCGTAGATGTCCGCCAGGGGCAGGATCAGCGGCACGATGACAACGATGGCGGAGAAGATGTCCATCAGCGTGCCGACCGCCAGCAGGAACACGTTCAGGAACAGCAGGAACACGAGTCGCGAGTGTACGTGCGCCTGCGTCCACTCGACGAGCTTCGTCGGGATCTGCGCGAATACCAGGTAGTCGGTCAGGGCGGCCGCAACAGCCAGGATCAGCAGGACTCCGCCTACCAGTGCGATGCAGTCGGCGGCCACGCGGAAGACGTCCGTCCACGACGGCAGGTCCCGGTTGACGTATCGCTGCACGATCACCGTGTAGAGTGCCGCCATCGGCGCCGACTCGACGAGCGTGGCCACGCCGCCGATGAACGATCCGACGACGAAAACCGGCAGCGTTAGCTCCCACTTCGCCTCCCACAACGCTCCCAGCGCCTCCGGGATCCGGAAGGGCGTGCGCTCGGCATGCGTCCGGACTCCCTCTCGGACCCCCAGCGATGCGAGCAGTCCAACCATCAGCAGGCCAGGGACCAAACCACCGATGAAGAGATCTTCTATTGACGCCTTCTGCGAGACGATCCCATAGAGCATCAGCGGCAGAGACAGAGGGAAGAGGAGGCCGAGCGAGCCCGATGCGGTGAGGAGGCCGATCGAGAACCGCTCGCGATAGCCGCTTGCCACCAGCGCCGGCAGCAGGAGACCGCCGAGCACCAGGATCGTGACGCCAGATCCGCCGGTGAACAGCGTGAAGAACGCGCACAGCATGGCGGCGGCGATCGCCGTCCCGCCTGGCGCCCAGCCGAACCAGGCGCGGAACACGCGCAACAGCCGCTCAGAGGATCGCCCTTCCGCGAGCAGGAAGCCGGCAAGCGTGAAGAGCGGAATCGCGGCCACACCCGTGGAGGTCGTGAGCTCCTGGTACGCCATCATCGGAAGCACGACCGGCGGGTTGCCGAGCGTGAGCGAGGCGAAGAGCGCGATGCCGGCCAGCAGCGAGAAGATCGGCGCGCCCGCGATGCCGGCCAGCTGCAGCAGGATCAGCCAGGGGGACAACGGATACCCTGCCAGCGACGCGTGCGCCTGGTTGATGGCGATTCCGGCAGCGATGCCGAGCAGTGCGATGATCCGTCCCGGCCATGTCGGCGACGCGCGCAACGCGAGCCGGACCGCGATCAGCGCAAAGCCGATCGGGAGCGCCAGATCCGCGACCCAGACCGGGATCGCGGCGCTGAGCATCGTGCCCGCCGTGCGATCGCTGCCGACGAGGGTGACGCTGGCGAGGCAGAGGACGGTCGCAATCAGCGCGGCAACCGTGCCGGCCAGGACATGCGCGGCTGCGCCGACCCGCCCCTTCGGCAGGAACTCGCCGGTGGCGAGCGTCAGCAGCTTGCCGTCGCGCGCCGCCACGGCCGCCCCGAACACCCCGAGCCACAGCGTCAGCGCCGACACGATCGCGGCCGACCCGGGAATGGCCGCGTGCAGGAACCGTCGCGAGGCAATCTCGGCGAGCGGCAGCAGCATGATGCCGGCGAGCGTCAGGCTCGCGACGCGGTTCTCGAACTGTGCGGCGAGCGCGGTTAGCCGCGCGCTACCGGCCGTGCGACTTGCGGAACGCATTGCGCTCCTGCACCGCCGCGGCGTAGATGTCGGCAGGCACCATGCTTCCGCGCATCGTCGCAGTTACCTCGGTCGCCGCCGCGCGGAACTCCGCGGCCGCTTTCGGATCGAGCGTGATCACCTGGAGGCCGCGCGCCTGCATCTGCTTGATCGACTCGGCGTCCTGGATCGGCGCTTCGGTCCTGACGCGCTGCTCGAGCGCCTGCGCGGCGGCCGTCAACTTCGCGCGATCGTCCGGGGTGACGCGATTCCAGGCGGTGTTTGTGACGATGAGCCCGGCGACGAGAGGCGCGATGTGCACGTCGAGCATGTACTTCGCATCGCGGAAGATCTGCAGCGAGAGCGCGAGGTACGGCGGGTTGGGCGCGGCGTCGATGAGTCCTGTCGAGAGCTTCAACTGCGTCGGGATGTCGGCTGGCAGCAGCGCAACGGGATGGAATCCGTTCGAGACGTACCAGCTGACCCATTTGTCGGCCCCCTTCGAGGCGAAGAGCTTCGCGTTCTTCACGTCGGCCAGCGTGCGCAGGGGCTTCTTCGAAAAGAGCTCCACCCATCCGGCCGTACCCCAACCGAGGAGATGCAACCCCTTCGCCTGCAGCCGCTGCTCCAGCATCGGAGTCAGCCTCTTCTCGATGGCCGCCTCTTCGTCTGACGTGTCGATGAAGAACGGCATCCCCAGCACGTTGAACGCCTCATCGAGCTCCGCGAGGCCGACCGACGTCAGGAACGCCGCCTGCAAGACGTCGTTCTGCATCTTCTTGAGCGTCGTCGACTCGTCTCCCTGCGTCCCGCCCGGATACACCGTCAGCGTCACGCGCCCCATGGTGTCCTTGTTCCAGGTGTTGCCCATGTCGAGCAGTGCCTTGTGCCACGAGGTGTTGGCAGGGACGAGCGTCGCCAGCCTGATGTCCGTTGCGGCCGAGAGAGTGACGCAGGCCAGGATGACGATCGCAATCGACAGTCGCATTCGCACGGACATTTATCCTCACTTCGTGAACATCGTATCGATGTGATCGAGCAGCGCGCGCGCGCGGCGCTGCTGCACCAGCGTGATGAGGCGGTTGTGTGGATCCCGTTCCGGATCAATCGCGAGCGCCTTCCTCAGCAACGATTCGAACTCGGTGCGATCCTGCGCGGGCATCGCGATGCCGACGGCCAGCGCGACGTACGGACCGGGCGAGCGGCCCCCTTCGAGCTCGATGGCGCGCGCGAAATGCTCGCGCGCCCGCGCGGGCGATCCGCCGAGCGCCTCCGGCAGGCTCTCGAGCGAGATGAACATCTCCTGGAGCGTGCCGTTTCCCCACGAGGAGTCCAGCGCGAGCGCGCGGTCGGCCAGTGCGCGGACGACGGGCATGTCGATAACGAGCTCCGGCTTGTCCACGCCGAGACCGATCGCGGATCCCCACGACGCAGCCGTCCAATAGAGCAGGGGGACATCGGACTTGCGCGCCGCCGTGAGCGCCCGGGCCGGATCGGCCAACAGCTTCGGCCCGATCCCCGGGAACCGCACTTCCATCGCGCGGACGCAGTAGCCGCGCGCGCGAAGGTACAGCTTCAGGGCGCGGGCGTTGAGGTGCGCAACCTCGTCGTGGTGCTGCGCCTCGCCGAGCTCCAGCGCCTCGGTCTCGAGATAGGCGAGCCCGAACTGCGTGAAGTTGCTGCAGGTGGCGATCAGCAGATCCTTGTTCTTCGGGGCCGATTCGAGAAGCGACTCGTAGAGTTTGAGGCCGAAGGGAATGGCCTGCCCGACCAGCTCGAGATCGTCGTCACGGGTGAACACGTCACCGCTGGAGGCGAGCGTGCTGGCGACCATACCGACAGCCCTGCGCTTGACCAGCGCGCATCCCGGCAACATGGTAAGGGCGCAGGCTACCGCCAGGACGTGAAAATAGCTCAGATGCGCCGGGTATCGGTATCCTGCACCGGCTATGATTTGTGGGCGCCAAAGGAAGACCATCTTCTTCACCGTGTTCGGGATCTGTCTCGCCGCGGCAGCCGTCTGAACGTCAGCTGGCCCGTGCTGAAGAGGCGCGGGCGTCCTCGCGGGCGTCCTGATGATGTTTGTCTACATTGTCTTCCCGGCATCATCGCGGGATGGTCATCCATACAATTTTTCTCGAAGGGAATCCGCCGCAACGAGCAGCCCCGAGTCTTCATTAACGCCGTCACCCCCGAGCTGAAGACGCCGTTCGCGCCGATCCGAATGTACCTGCAAACGCTGCGATCGCGGACCGATCTTCAACGTTGGCTTGCCGCGAGGACGCAACGGCTAGGCCGACGGAGCTCGCCTGGCTCGCCACCCGAAGGACGCTGGACCTGATGTGCGGGTGTTGGAACCGACTCGTGCGGTGGTTGAGACGAATCGAAGACCTGCGCCATGCGGTGTGAGGCCCTCAGACGCATGACTTGCGGCGCAACCGCGCCAGCACCCTAAACGCAAGCCGCAGTTCTCGCGACCCGGGATCTGGGGCGTAGAATCGACTGAGTGCGGGTCCGGTACTATCTCGATCCGGCCACGGGAGAGCCGCACATTCATCAGCACAACGTGCAGGAGATCGAAGTCGAGGAAGTACTGGCGAGACCGCTAGAAGATCGTCCTGGACGCGAGCAGTCCAGAGTCGCCTTGGGCCAGACCGAAGCGGGCCGGTACCTGCGCGTCGTCTACGTTCCTGATCCGGAGCCCGAGTCGGTGTTCGTGATCACCGCGTACGATCTCGGGCCGAAGGCTTTGAAGGCATTGCGCCGGCGTCGCCGGAGGAAGAAATGAAACAGAGCAAATTCCCGCCAGGTTGGGACGAGGAGCGCGTTCGCCGAGTGCTTGAACAGTACGATACGCAGTCAGATGACGAGGCAATCGCCGAAGACGAAGCGGCGTACGAGTCAACGACACACACGACGATGGAGATCCCAGTCGATCTCGTTCCTAAGGTCCGTGAACTCCTTGCGAAACGCCGCGCTGGCTGATGTTGTGTGGCGTTC
The DNA here is from genome assembly GCA_003222675.1 of Acidobacteriota bacterium. GTDB lineage: Bacteria > Acidobacteriota > Vicinamibacteria > Vicinamibacterales > 2-12-FULL-66-21 > QHWT01. The sequence continues at coordinate 122,546 of QHWT01000074.1, forward strand.
TGTGAACGTTTGACAACGTGGCCTGGCCAATCTTTCCTGACCCACGTTTGACGTGAGTCCGGTGTAGTACCGACGTGAGTCGCTGATGCTACGGAGCACATACACGAACCGCTGGGAGTGCACGGCCCGCGAGATGCAAGATTTTGACCCGTGAGAAATCACTTGAATTCGTCGCGATCGTCGCGGCGCAAGAGCGGGTCCATCGCGGTATTTGCGACGAAAACGCGCCGACCGATGGGCAGAATCTGCGGAACCTTCGCCTGAGATCGAGAGCGAAGGTTGCCTTGCCACCCGTAGCTCTCGCCGGTGACACAGACAGTCCTCCGTCCCGTCGCTTCGCGACGCTATGGGGGACACCCTCCGCGTGTAGACGGGAGAGCGGAGGGTGGTGGACCTGATGTGCGCGAGTTGGAACCGAGTGCGTAGCTGGTTAAGCCAGGTCGATGCACTGCGTGCGTAGGTGACCGAGAGTGCGCGACCGCCGCACGACCCGTACGCTCGGTCAATCGCAGCGAAGCATCTGGATCGGGTCGACGCGCGCGGCCCTGCGTGAGGGGATGTATCCAGCGGCAAGCGCTGCAGCGACCACGAGCAGCACACCGGCGCCAAACGCTGGCGCATCGAACACGCGCATGAAGACCATCTGCGAAGCAAGCAGGCGGGATAAACCGATAGCGAGCGCGACTCCCAGGCCGACTCCGGTTGCAACAATGCGCAACGATTGGTTCAGTATCAGAGCTGTGACGCCGCCGGCCGTCGCACCAAGCGCCACGCGGACGCCAATCTCCTTTGTTCGCTGCGTCACCAGATAGGACACCGTGCCGTAGACGCCGGACACTGTCAGCAGCAGCGCGAGTCCGCCGACGGCCACTCCGATCAGGGATGCGGCGCGAAAAGGGTACAGGCCAGCAGCGCGGTATTGATCGAGAGAGTGGATGTCACTGATGCCGCCAGGGACGAGTCCCGCCAGCCGTGAATCCAGCCCACGCCGTTCGCTCTCGACATTTCCGCGCACGCGCACCAGAACGGCTCCCCTCGTCGAGGATCCGGTTGGCAGATAGATCAGAGCGGGATCTTTTCCATACGCGATGCAGCAGGTCACAATATCGCCGGCGATGCCGATGATGCGGACGTCTCGAACTGGCTTTCCCGCCAGATGCATCATCTGCCCGAGCGGATTCTCGCTACCAAAGAGACGATGCGCCGCGGCTGCGCTCACGATCGCGACCGGCTCCTCGGAGACCGTCTCCTGCGGTGTGAAATTGCGGCCGCGCAGGATCGGGATGCTCAATAGGTCAAAATACCTGGCGACACGTAATTGTACGCCGCGCTGATCGCCGAACCATCCTGCGTGACCATCGTGATGCTCGGGACCAGCCCGCCGAGCGGAATCGAGGAAGCGGCCGCGATCGCGTCCACGACCGGGTCAGAGACTATGGCATCGAGTACGCGCCTGCGAGCGTTTTCGACAACTTCCATCGCGACCACTCCGCCGGTGCGGAAGCCGATATCGAATGAGCTCATCGCGACGGTCGTTCGAAGAAGCGCGCCGCATGCGACCAGCAGCAGAGTGCAGGCAGTGATTTGCGCGAGCACGAGTCCGTTGCGAAGACGCACCGGCCTGAGATCTGCGGCGAATTCTCCTCGCGCGGCGAGGATGACATTCGAGCGAGTCGCCTGGATCGCAGGCACGAGCCCGAAGAGAACAGCAGATGTCAGAGCGGCGAAGAACATGAACACAATGACGCGCCAGTCGACCGGAAGCGTCACCTCGTGCAGCAACTCGAGCATGTCCCTCGGAACTGTCACGTACATTATGCGAAGCGACGCTTCGATTGTGACTTGCGAAACGATCCACCCGAGGAAAGCGGCCGGGACGGAAAGTAGAACGCTCTCGGTCAGCAGTTGTCTGATGAGTCGACCGCGGGCGGCGCCAAGCGACAGGCGGATTCCGATCTCCCGCTGCCGTGTCACGGCACGGGCCAGCATCATGCTGGCCACGTTGGCGCATGCCAGCAGCAGCGCGAGAGCGAAAGCGGCCGCCAGCGGGCTGAACACGAGAAGGAGTTCGCGCGTTAGAGGAATAGCGGTCGCATTGGAACGGAGGAGAACACCGACGGCTTTGCGCTCGTCAGGCTGTTGCGACGTCATCTGCCGGGACCACGCCGCCAGCGTCGCTTCCGCACTCGAGATACGCTGACCCGGGCGGATTCGTCCGATGATCGTGAGCCTTTCCGGATGCTCGGCCCCGAAAAGGTCGGGGCCGTCCTGCAGCCGGCCGGCAACGGTCACTGGAGCCCAGAAGTCGCGTGGTACTTCGCTCAGATCCTGAAATCCTTTGCGGGCCACTCCGATTACTTGCATCGGAGAACCGCGGATCATGATCTTTGCCCCGATGATGTCCGTCCGACCGGCGAAGATTGTTTGCCACGCTTCGTAACTGAGGACGACAACCGGATCACGCCCCGGCACGGCCGCATCTTCGGGCAGGAGGGTTCGACCGAGCGAGGTGCCGACGCCCAGCATTTGAAAGTAGTTTCCAGTGACCAGTTGCCCCTGAAAGACACGACCGTTCAGGCGCGTTTGTACAGATTCGACCGCCGCGACCTCGGAGAAGACGCCGTTATTTTCGCGAAAACGCCGATATTCATCCCATGAGAACGTGTGCTCCCGGCCCGCACGGGTTGTCCACGTGAACGTGTACAGGCTGTAGGGATCGCGGATGGGGATGGGACGAAGAACATACGCGTTGAACAGCGTGAAGAGCGCCATGTTGATGCCGAGGCCGAGTGCGATCGTCGCGGCCACGGTCAAAACGAACCCTGGACTGCGACGGAAGGCCCTCAACGCATACCGGACATCGAGAAACGTTGTCTCGAAGGCTTGTCTCACACCCACGGTCGCACGACTCCATTCACGGCGTAGCGTCCATGTCGTACATACGCGCACAGGGGTTGTTTGGTTAACGCCGTTTGCCCGCTGCAAGAGCCATTGGTAGCGGGTCTCCATCCAATCTTGACGACAATGCTCACGGTTCTGCGCGGGCAAGCCAGTACAGGGGGCGACGCTTCGCATGTGCGATCGCCAGCACGAGCACACAGTCCTGATGCTGTTCGAAGGCGACCACGTATGGAAAGCGATGCATCGTGTGTCGGCGAATAGCGGGTGTGCGATCGTGGAGGCCGTCCAGGGTGGAGACGATTCCGGCTCGCGGCTGATTCGGTCGAGGGCGGACGCGACCGCGTTGAGGAACTCGGCGCCGAGACCATCGCGTTGCTCGTCGTACCAGAGCGCGGCGCTGCGAAGCTCGGTGCGCGCGTCAGGAGGTAGTTCGACGCGCACGCCGTTCGTCGAGTTCCTTCAGGATCTCGGCTCGTGCTGTGTCCCAATCGGTCGTTTGGACGCGTCCGTCGGCGACGTCGCGTGACCGCCGCTCCAACTCGATTGCCCACGCGGTCGCGACCTGATCGTCAGGCTCTTCCAGGCTCGAGAGCAGTTGTTCAACGACACGCGCCCGTTCGCGGCGAGGCAGCCGCAAGGCCTCCACAAGCAGCTCGTCGGTCGACATCGGAACCAGTCTAGCACCGGCGGCGCAAAGGCCTGGGCGAACGTCTCGACATGGTTCCAACCGCGGTTTTGGGTGGACCTACAACCAACAGCGAATAGCAGGTTGGAGGTAGTGGACCTGACCGGCGCCAGTTGGAACCATGTCGCAACGTGGTTGCACCGAGTGGCGGCTCTGCGCAGTGTGGCCCGCTGACGTTACTGAAGCTTCGCGATAGCCGCCTTCGCCGCCTCTGACACAGTGACGAGCGCGCCGAAACGGGACTTGCAATCGTCATTCATCACCATCAGGAGACGCGGGACCGCTTCCTTTGCGTGCAGCGCCTCGAGCGCATAAATCACCAACACGCGCTGCGACGGATCGTCGTTGTCGAGCGCGGCGATCAGAGGCGGGATTGCGCGCTTGTCTCCGATTTGTCCGAGCGACCACGGGACGATTGATTGCGTCTCAGGATCGTCGAGGAGCGGCACGAGCAGCGCAAGCCCGCGCGGATCCCGGAGATCGCCGAGCAGATGCGCGGCGTAATAACGATCTGCGGCGACTTGCCGCTCGAACCGATATCGGCCGTCGCTGGGCGCGCTCGGGATTCCTTGACCGTCGGGTCGCTCCGACCGGTCGGCGAGGATATCGGCGATCGTCTGTAGTCCGCGCGGATCACCCAAGCTGGCGAAGATGAACGCGACGTTGCCGCGGATGTGACGATTCTGATGACCAAGCCAGCCGGCGAGCGGTGGCAGCACGCTCGCGTCGTGTTTGCCGGCGAGGGCCTTCGCGATGTCGATCTGTTTCCAGAAGACCTTTTCGTTCCTGAACTGTTCGACGAGCGCACTCGAAGTTTGCGTGATGTCGACAGTCGACTTCGGCGCCTCGCGCGGCGCTACAAACACGACGACATCGTGATCGCCTTCTGCGAGCGCGATGCCTGCGGCCGCCGGGTAGGATGTCCCATCAACGACGACGCGCGTTGCGACGACCATCGGCGGCGGTCGATCGGATGAGACAACAAAGTCGTACGAGCCTGACAACCCCGTCATCCTGAACGACCAGTCGCCGTTCACGGCCGCCGCGATCTCGCGTCCCGGCGCGAGTTGTTCGCGAGCCGTGTTTACCGTTACCCGTAACCCGATCGGCGTCGTGACAGCTCCCGACGGCTCGGCGACGACGTGACCCGTGAGGGAAGCACCAGGCTCGACGGTCAGCGAGAGATCGAGGTCGTGCTCCTTCACATCGATCATCGTGCCGACAAACTCGCGTCCCTCCTGGCCGGGCTGCGATGCGTGTGGCTCGATGGCCAGTTCATACCTGCCGGGAGGCCCGCGCGGGATGTCGAAGATGCCCGTTGCGCCTACGACCGCCAGCGTCGCTCCGCTTCCGAACCCGCCGAAGCTGCGAAACAGCTTGACGTCGAAGCCTTCTGTCGACCGGCCTGACGCGCTGATGACCGTGCCCGTCACGCGCACTGGTTTGACCGAGACGAGCTCGATCTGCACCGTTTCCGCCGGATGATCCAGCGCGTTAACCAACACTGCCTGCGAAACGTCGAGCGTCGACGGATAGAACGTGGGTCCGTACACGCGCGGAGGGACCGGACCACCGTTTGGGAACGTCGGAATCGCCTCCGCAGCAATCACGTAGTCGCCTGCAGCAAGACCGGCGATTTGAAACGTTCCTGTCCCGTCCGTTGACGCAGATCCGATACTTCGTCCCAGACGTTTCAAGCCGTATGACGCCTTTCGGGCGTCTTCCGCCGAAAACGCGTAGACCGGCGCACGTGCCACCGGCACGTGATGCTCATCTACAACGGTGCCAACAATGACGGCGTTGCCTTTTGGTTGCTTTAGGGGCTGCGCGAGGACGGTCGGTTGGAACGCGCACCCGAAAACGAGGAGTGACTCAACGACGAGGCGAAACAATGGGAAGAGGCGGCAATTGGAACAACATCGCCAGCTCGGTGCGGCAACTCGACTTCGTTCGCGCATCGGCCTGACCCAGAGTCTCGCTCTCACGGTACTCCAATCCGGGCATTCCAGATCCGGCGCGCGGGTGCTTCATCGGCCTCACGTGGACCGGCGGGTCCGTCGTCTGCGAAGTGGCGGCCCCGCGGCAGCGCAACGATTCTGACGTCCTTCCGATCTCGGGGAGACATCGTTGAACGAACACGACCATCTGGCCCTGCAGGCGTCATGAACGCAAGACTCATTTCGCGCATCCGGGAGTCCCGGTCGGCGCATCAGAGGAACGCCGCGAACGCGCAGCCCGAGCCGGACTTCAGGTATCGCTCGCATTCCAGCGCGCGTCGCTCACTGGCAAACGCCACCACGACGACGACCAGACACGGCGCCAGATAGCGGCTCGACGCTACCAGAGCGCCTGGATCGGATACTCGCCGATCGACGCGTCGTTCGTGACGAGTGCGAGGCCCTCGGCCTTGGCCTGCGCGATCAGGATGCGGTCGAACGGATCCTTGTGGAGCATCGGCAGGGCCGCCAAAGCCGTGATGTGGCTGGAGCGAACGTTCAGCACGCGCGCGGCGGTGAGCTCGGCGGCGCGTCGCCACCACGTCGCGAGATCGGAGATGGAGAGTAGTCCTTTCTGGGTCTTGATGACGACCTCCCAGCAGGACGCGACGCTGACGATATTCTCGCGCCCGCTTCCACGAGCCGGCGTGCGGTCGGCGACAAGCGCTCCGGCTCGCCGAGTGCCCACAGTAGCGTGCTCGTGTCGAGGAGGTGAGCGGCCTTAGCGGCCGCCCCAGAACGCCTCGGCCTCTTCATCAGTCAGCGCTCGCTCCCAGCCTTCGGCCATCTCGAACTGTCCGCGCATGGCCCCGAGCGGCGAGGCGCGACGTTTGCGCACGGGTATCAGCTGCGCGACAGGACGTCCGTGGCGCTCGATGATGACGGACTCGCCATCTTCGACCAGGTCGAGCAGCTTCGACAGCTGCGTCTTCGCGCCGTGGACGCTGTCGTTCATCTCGCCAGTTTAGTCCAATTTTTTGGACTAACGATATCGGACCCCACTGCTCAGTGGTTGAAACGTCTGGATAGTCTTCGGAACGCGGCATAGCGTGAGTAGCACACATGTTTGGCCGATGCCAAGGGAAGCCCAGGTGAGCGGCTGTGGGGTACGATGACTTCGCCGGTTCACCCGTTCCGCAGTCGCCCGCACGTCGGAGAATCGGAGGAGTCGCGAGAATCAGTTGCGATGCCGAAATCTAGGGATCGATTTCGGACGCGAGCGGAAGCCGCAGCCATTCGGCGGTTTTTGCCGGCGTGCGCCGATAGTCACTTCGCTTTATTGTTTTCATCCCACGGCATCGGCTCCCACAGTTCGACTTTGTTTCCGTCGGGATCGAGGATCCACGCGAATTTTCCGTTCTCGTGGGATTCAGGGCCCTTCCAGATTTCGACACCGTTTCGCTGCAACTCCGCCAACATTTCGGCCATGTTGTCGATTCGGTAGTTGATCATGAAGCTGGAGGGGCTGGGGCTGAACCATTCGGTGTTCTTTTCGGCGACATGCCACACGGTGAGGCCGCGGTCCTCGGACTTGTCGTTGGTCCATTTGAGAATCGCGCCGCCCCAGGGCTCGAGGTGAATTCCCAAGTTTTGGCTGTACCACTCCGCGAGTTTCTTGTGATCGTTGGTGGATTTGAAGAATACCCCGCCGATTCCTGTGACCTTCGCCATCAATCCTCCATCCAACTCCCGGGCCAGTCGGCGTCCGCTAGAACGGCGGCGTCGCGAAGATGGCGCTAACGAACCCGCCACTGGTTGCGACGATTGGACGGCCGCTGCCTGCGAGTCGCTGTCAACCCTGCGGCGTTCTGTCGTTCATCCGCGAGCGCCCCGGCTCGAAGTATTTCACACAACCGGATTCTTTCCGCCGCTCGTCGACTGTCAGCGCGCGCGGTAGCACCCTGGTCGCCGCGCCGCTAGCGCGATGGTTGGGGAGAGAGATGCTCGTGAACCGCAATCAGCGACCATCGCGACGGTGGAACTACGCACGCTCATGACGCGCGGGACTGCCTGAGAGCTCTCGGAAGTATCAGCGGTTCGACCACCCGAATGAATTAGTGACTGCAGCTTCTTAGAATCAACAACTTGGAGATGGTGGACGAGACGGGAGTCGGGCCCGCTTGCAATGAGCGGCGAACGAGTTGCGGCGCGCCCCGCCGAGCGGAAGGTTCCAGAACAACCGAGCGCTTTAAACTCAAGCCGCCAACTCCTGCCTAACGTCGTCGCGACGGGTCCAGAGCACGGGCACGATGTCGTAGTTTCGTAGGGCCTCGACAATCGATGTCGTTGGAGGCCGGTTCTCGTCGTTCAAGAACGCGTAGAACTTCGACGAATCGCCATGACTCGCGTCCGCTTGGAGCGCCTATGGAGTTCATCGAGCGTACGGATGACGGGCCAGAGCCGCTTTCGATCGCGCGCTGTCGGGAATTGCTCGGCGACGAAGCGGAATCGATGAGCGATCAGGAGATCGCGTTGATCCGCCGCCACGTCGAGACGATGGCGTACATAGTGGTCGAGATGTACGAAGGACACCGACCTGCCTGGTTCCCTGTATGGGCCCGCGGCGATCGCGCTCCGCTATCACTGCAAAGATCTGGTTCAGGGAAAATGCCGCGCCGCGAACGCGCAGCCGGAGCCGGACTTCAGGTACCGCTCGAATTGAATCGCACGCGCTTCGTTCGCGAATGCCACGACGACGATCACACGCCAGGGACGCCCCGTGGCTGTGTGCGGGCAGCGGCCGTCGTTGTGCGCCGCCAGCCGAACGCGAACGTTCGACGTCAGGCCTGTATAGTAC
>QHWT01000075.1:0-22604 GCA_003222675.1 Acidobacteriota bacterium
CCGGTTCTCGTCATTCTGGCGATCGCGATCGGCCCCGTGTGGCTCGCGGCGCGACAAGGCGGCGGGCAGTTCCCCGGCGGGATCAACCCGGATGGATCGCTCCCGCCGAGCGCGCCGGTCACGCGGCTCTTCACGCAGGACGCCTCACATATGACGGCTGCACGTTCATCGCGTTGATCAATCTCAAGGCCGAGAACAGCTACAAGGTCACCATCCGCGCCAGGCGGCGCTAGTGGAGCTGGACCTTGATCACCGACGCGATCGGATTCACCGGCCTCGCGGGAAGCTTGATCGTAAAACTGTCCGCCGCGGCTTCAATCTTCAGATCGGCATCGCCTCCCAGTATCGGCGCGCTCGCGGGCTGCGCTCCCATCGACGGGATTTTCAGGGTGCCGTCAGCCGGCCAGTCGAACACGTGGAGGTACAGCGTGTTCCCCTTCCGCGTTGCGCGCCCCCACGTGAGCTGCGTCGAGAACGGGCTCGCCGTCGTGCCGTGGATCGATTCGCCGTTCACCTTCATCCACTGGCCCATCGCGGCGAGCCGCTCGACGCTCGCGGCAGGAATCGTGCCCTCCGGGGTCGGCCCGACATTCAGCAGATAGTTGCCGCCCTTCGACACGATGTCGACGAGATTTCGAATGAGCCGCTCGGACGACTTCCAGTTCTCGTCGTACGACTTGAACCCCCACGTATCGTTCATCGTCATGCAGCTCTCCCAGTCGACCCCGGGGAGCCCCGACGCCGGAATTTGCTGCTCCGGCGTGCCGAAGTCGCCTGAGTAGGCACGGTCGGTCTTATTGAGGCCCTCCATCCCTTTCCGGCCTTTGCCAACGCGATTGTTGATGAGGATGTCGGGCTTCAAGCTGCGCACGTACTTGTAGAGATCCTGGCCGTCCTCTTCGGTCCACCAGTCGACCCATTCACCGTCGAACCACAGCACGGCAGGATCGTACTTCGTCACGAGCTCCTTGAGCTGCGCCTTCATGTAGTCGACGTATTCCTGCTTCCGGCCTTCGCGCATCTTCGTCTGGCCGTGACCCGCCGTCGGATCCTTGCCCGGCGCGTCCACATACTGCGACGGATGATGCCAGTCCATGATCGAGTAGTAGAAGGCGAACTTCAGTCCCTGCCGCTTGCACTCGTCCGCGAGCGCACGCATTGGATCCTTTTTGAACGGCGTTGCATCGACGATGTCGTACGTCGTCGCGGCGCTGTCGAACATCGAAAACCCATCGTGGTGTTTCGACGTGATCACCATGTATTTCATCCCGGCGTCTTTCGCGATCCGAACCCATTCGGCGGCATTGAACTTCTCGGGATTGAACCTGGGCGCGAACTGCTCGTACTGCGCGCGCGGAATGTTGGCCCACGACATGATCCACTCGCCGATCTCCTTCGATCGCTTGCCGTTGTAGTCGCCCGCCGGCACGGCGTACAGCCCCCAGTGAATGAACATGCCGAACCGCGCGTCGCGCCACCATGCCATGCGCACGTCGCGCTGGCTCGCCGTCTCCTGCGCGGCTTGCACCCGACCGGCGTCATTCGTAGCTTCCGCTTCCAGACGGAAAGTTCCTCCAACAACCGCGAACGTCACGAGCACAACCAAAAGTTGCTTCATTGAAGTTCCTCGCTGATGCATCTCAGATCACACCGGCCTTCTTCATCACACCAAGCGTCGTCCTCAGCCCGAGGCGCGCCGCTTCTTCGGGAGTCATTTCCGCCGGTATGCGGCCGAGCGGCTCCGGACTCACCGCGTCCGTGTAATCGATTTTCTTCAGCGCCTGGAAGAAGCCGCCGAGATCAATGACGCCTTCGCCGGGCATGAGCCGCTGATTGTCCCGGACCTCCTCCGGCGGCTGCGCCTTCGCGTCCGACACGTGGATATGGACGATGCGCGCCTTGCCTGCCGCGAGTATGTCGGCGGCGGTGGCGCCCGCGTGGTGCCAGTGCCACGCGTCGAGGAGGAGTCCGACGTTCGGTCCGCACTCGGCGCTGAACTCCAGCGCCTCCGGCATCCGCCAGATGAACTCGTGTGGCTGGCGCGTGCGGAAATGCAGCGGCCCGAGGAACTCGAGGCCAAGGCGGACGCTCGAGGGCTGCAGGATCTTCGCAATCGCCGCGAGGCGTGATTTGAGGAGCGCGCGGAATTCCGGCTTCGGCGTGGCGCTTGACGGCGGCAGCACGGCCACCATGCGCGGGCAACCGATGATCGCGGCAAACATCGCGGCATCCTCGAGCCGCGCCAGCCCGGATTGATAGGCGGCATCGTCGCCGGCGAACGCCACCGGCAGGCCGATCGAACCCGGCGCGATCTTCAACGAATTCAGGAGCATTCGCGTGGCGGGTGCGCCTTGTGTCTCGGCGCCGCCAAGGTCGACGTCCACTCCGCCATATCCGGCTGTTGCGGCGAGCCGGGCGAAGTCGAGCCACTCCATCCGCCGCGTCAGCGACGAATTGAGCGACACGAACATGGCGTCACGGCGTTGCGCGCCGAGCGCGAGCCGCGGCGAAAGCCCGGCCGCGAGCGCCGCTTTCAGGAAGGAGCGCCGGTTCATGAGGCGACATTATGCACACTCGACCAGCGCGCGCACAGTGCTGCGTTCGATGCTAAACTGCCTGCCTTCCGGGGAGACCAGAAGGGTGCCATTCCTCCGCCGAACGCTGCTCGTTTGCATAGTCTTCGTGTCCGCGCCCGCATACGCGCAGACACCTCCGCCGGCTCCAGCTGCGGCCGCATCCGCGGCTACGGAGGCGGCTTACACAATCGAGCTGCAGCAGACGCGCGTGCGGCTCGAGACAGACGGCACGGGGCGCCGTGAGCTCACCCTTCGCGTCAACGTCGCGGATGAACAAGCGGTCCGCGAGTGGGGCCAGCTTCCGCTCGTTTATCAACCCGAGACGGAAGACCTCGAATTGAAAGAGGTCGAAATTCATAAACCAGACGGAACGATCGTGAAATCCGCCGCGGGTGCCGTGCAGGATCTTGCCGTGCGCGCGTTCGAGCAGTCGCCGCTCTTCCTGGATGTGCGGCAGAAGCAACTCACCGTTTCGGCGCTTCGCCCTGGGGACGTGCTCTTGCTTGGCGCCGTGTGGACGACGAAGCATCCCGTCGCGGCAGGACATTTCTGGTTCGAACACTCGTTCAACAAGTACGCAATCGTCCGCGATGAGCGCCTTGAAATCGATGTGCCGGCCGCGCGCGCGGTCGCGATGTCCATCGACGCGGACGCTCCAGCGGAAGCGAATGCCGGCCGCGGTGTCGTGGAGGGAGACCGCCGGATCTACCGATGGAAGACATCCAACATGAAGGTCGGCACGTCTGACCCGAAACAGGTTCCTCAGGAGGAGGCACCAGCTGCTGATGTGCGACTCTCGTCGTTTCATGATTGGGCAGAATTCGCCCGATGGTTCCGCGGACTCGTCTCGATGGTCGCCAATCCCGAGATCCGCGCGAAGGCGATGGAACTGACGTCAGGCGCCAAGGACGAACCCGCCCGGATCGATGCGATCTATTCATATGTCGCAAGCCAGATCCGCTACGTCAGCCTCTCGTTCGGTCTGGGGCGTTTCGCCCCGCATCCGCCGGCGGAGGTGCTCAAGAATCAATATGGCGACTGCAAGGATAAGGTGATTCTCCTTGGATCGCTGCTGGCCGCGGTGGGTATCGAGAGCGTGCCGGTGTTGCTGAACAACTCCCGGTCAATCTCCGACACGCTGGCGTCACCGCTGGAGATGAATCACATGATCGCCGTCGTTCCCCGGTCCGGGGACGTGGCGACGTGGACATGGCTGGACCCGACCCTCGAAGTTGCACCGGTGGGAATGCTCGCTGCCGCGACTCGCGACAAGCGCGCACTGTTTCTGGGCGGCGCCAGCAGACCGAGCGCGGTGCTGCAGACTCCGATGGACCCGCCGTTCCCGTCGAACGATCGGATCGATGTGAAAGGCAAGGTGAACGGCATCGGGGTCCTCACGGCGCATGTCACGTTCGCCTTCCGCGGCGATATCGAGCTCGTCACGCGAACGGTCCTCCGCGCGCTGCCGCGCGAGTCGCTGAAGGAGTTCGCGACCGGCCTCGCATCGGCCGAAGGCCTGACTGGCGACCTCTCCAACATCACAACGAGTGAGCCGACAGTCACCGCGAGCCCGCTTCAGATCGATTTCGACCTGCAGGTCAGAAAGTACATGAACTGGGCGGCCGCGACGTCGGAGATGTCGACGATACCGAAGCTGCCGTTCCCGTTCGCGAAAGAGGAGGAGCGGCAGGGCATGCAACGCATCGAACTCGGGTCCCCGAAGACCGTGCGGCTGCACACCGAAATTGAGGTTCCGGCGGGATACACGCTGCGCGCGCCTCTGGAGGTGCGCGCGTCGAATGCCGGACTGACATACGAGTCGAGCTACGCGGTCGATGGACAGCGTTTCGTTGCAGATCGCGAGCTGGTGACGACCGCGCGTGAAATCCCCGCGGCGCGGTTCGGCGAGTACTCGGCGCTGGCGGCGGCGGCACTGGCCGATCTCGCGCAGCAGATCACCGTCACGGGACGCGTGAAGGGTATTCCGGCCATTCCGACTGACGCCACCGCGCGTGAGCTTTACGACGCAGCATTCGACGCCTACAAAGCCAAACGTTACGACGCCGCCGCCGCGATCTGGAAGCGGAACACTGAAATCGCTCCGAAGATGGGTGACGCGTGGATTTCGCTCGGCCTTGCGTACGACAAGCTCCACCGCTACGACGAGGCCGCCGCGGCAATCCGCAATCAGATCGATCTTGATCCGTACAACAAGCGAGCGTACGGCGATTTGGGGCACGTTCTCAAGCGCGCCGGGAAGCGGAGCGAGGCGGCAGCGGCATACGCGAAGCACGTCGACCTCAATCCTATTGACGGCAATGCACTGAAGGAGCTTGGAGAGCTGTACAACGACCTCAATCGATATACCGACGCTGTTGCGTCACTGGAGAAAGCCTCCAGGCTCGCGAAGGCTGATGCGTGGATCTTCGCTGAGCTCGGGTCCGCCTACCTGCACGTGAAAGAGCCGGAGAAGGCTCGAAGCGCATTCGCACGGGTGCTCGAAATGTCATCCACGATCGCGCTCCGGACGAAGGTCGCGTGGCAGTTGGCCGAGGCAGGTGTCGATCTGGAGCGTGCTGCCGATCTTGCGTCAGCTGCCGAGAAGGAGATCGTGGAGCAGACGCGGCGGCTCGAAATCGCATCGCTGAAGGACCGTCACCTCGACCTGATGGAGCGACTCGCGTGGATCTGGGACGCAATCGGCTGGGTGCATTTCCAGAAGGGGCGCCTCGCCGACGCCGAGCATTACGTGCATGCCGCCTGGATGCTTGGCGGCGAAGCGGACGTGGCCTTCCACCTCGGCCAGATTTATGAAAAAGGGAATCGATTGGCCGATGCACTCAGTTTCTATCTGACGGCCCAGGCGATATCCCCCGATCCGACCGCCGACATGATCGCGCATGTGAAGCACCTGTCCGGGGGTGGCGATCTGACGCGGATGCTCGAGAGTGCCAGGCAGCTCGCGCTGAGTGAGCGAGTGATTCCGGTGAAAAAAAAGGCGCCCGCCGGCACGGCGGAATTCCTCGCGATCGTCGGCAGCGATCATCTTGCGCGTGACGTCCGCTTTTCCAGCGGCTCGGATGCTTTGCGGTCCTTCGAAGGCGAGCTGCGCCAGGCTGGATATCCCTGCGACTTCCCTGAGGCGTTCGACGGCCGGCTCGCCCTCGGCATTCGCATCATGTGCGACGCGAAGCAACAGTGCCACGCCGGTGTCCTCTATCCTCGGCAGGTGGAAGCCGACAAATAATCGCTAGCGATCCCAGTCCGGCCAGAACATCTTGTACTTGCGGCGGACCTGTCGCGTGAAGCTGACCGCAAGGCCGCGCGAGGCGGCGCGATTCTCGACGTCGCGAAGCGCATCGTGCACGCCCTCGGCGGATTCCTGGAAATAGCCGCTCCAGGACTTGCACCGTGCCACGTCATGCAACGTGAAGGTCTGGCCGTCGGCGAGACCGAACCATTCACGGGTCATTGACGGCGTCGCCTCAGCGTCGACGAAGCACGACGAGCGGAAGCCCTGCCACCGCTTCTCCACTTCGTCCGCGCGCAACGCCAGCGTCGCAATGTCCTTCTCGTATGTGGCCAGCTGCTGCTCACGCTGGATCTCGCCTTCCGACTTCAACGCGAAATCTGCGCCGAGCATGCGGCGGACGTATTGCACCGAGACGGCAAAACCGAGCGACTGCAGCGCGTCTCCGGCGAGCTTCAGCGTGTTGACACCGATGACGCGCCCTTCGCGATCGATCAGCGGGCCGCCGCTGTTGCCCGGATTGATGGCGGCGTCCGTCTGGATCACCGAAATGCCCCGATAGTCGCGCGTGCCGCTGACGATCCCGCGCGTGACGGTGTTGCGCAATCCAAGCGGCGATCCTATCGCGATGACTTCCGCGCCGAGGTGCACGTCCGACGAGAGCGCGAGCGGCAGATAGACCTGCGCCGGGTTCACGACCTCGAGCTTCAGGATCGCGAGATCGTAGTCCCACGACGAGTTGATCACCTGCGCGTGAATCGTGCCGCCGGTGCTTTTCCGCACCATCACGGCGGTGTTGCCTTCGACGACATGCTTGTTCGTGAGCACCGTGTCGGCGGATACGAAGAAGCCACTGCCCAATCCGTCACCGGTCTCGACGGTCACGACCGCCGGCATCGTCCGCGTCACGAGCTCTTCGATCGAGGGCAGTGGAGCGTCGTTTCCTGTCTCGAACTTCGCGGGCGGGGGTGGCGACTCGTTGTCGATAACGCGTGGAGGCGTGCGCGCGACGGAAGCTCTTGCTGGCGTCAGCGCCGGCGGAACGTTCGCGGCAGGCGCAGCGCTGTTCTCGTGAGACCGTCCGGTCCACCACCAGGCGGACACACCCGCCGTTGCAAGGATCGCGACCGCGACCGATGCGACGATGAGGATTGGTGACGCGACAGCCGCCGGGGAGGACGGCGAAGGAGCTGTCGTGATGGCCTCCGGCGCGGCACCGGCGGCCTGCTGGTACCCACACCGGCACGACGACACACGCCTCGGCACGCCACGCCCGCACCGCGGGCAGGTCCACACGTATTGAGCGTTCATATTCAGGTCGGGGGAGTGCGGCTATTATGCCACAGAGTGTCGGTGCATGAAGGGTGCCCGGTGCAAGGATGCTAAAGTGCTGAGTGCTGGGTGCTTCTTGGTGCCAGCTGCTAGGGCCCGGGAGCCAGCGCGGCCGGGCGTATCACGCGGCCGCTGCACCGAGTACGCAGCTCGTAGCACCTTGCACCGGGCACCGACTGCGAAGATCCCAATGGCCGCGCGCTGCGATGTCCTGCTCGCTGACGCCCTCGTCCTCACCATGGACGAGCGGTTCACTATCCATGAATCCGGCGGCATTGCCGTTGCCGGCGACAGCATCGTCGCCGTCGGACCCTCGGCGTCGACGTTCGAGGCGGCCGAGCGGATTGACTGCGCGGGGAAGTTGGTCATGCCCGGCCTCATCAACGCGCACACGCACGTGGCGATGTCGCTGCTGCGCGGGCTTGCCGACGACCTGCGGCTCGATGTGTGGCTCATGGGCTACATGATGCCGGTCGAGCGCGAGTTCGTGACGCCGGAGTTCGTGCGCCTTGGAACGGCGCTTGGATGCGCCGAGATGATCCGTTCCGGCATCACGTGCTTTGCGGACATGTATTACTTCGAGGAAGCCGTTGCGGAGGCGACGGCCGCCGCCGGACTGCGCGCGCTCTGCGGACAGACGGTGCTGCGTTTCCCCGCGCCCGATGCGAGCAGCTACGAGGACGGCCTGGCGCGCGCGCGCGATTTCATCGGCCGCTGGCGCGATCACCCGTTGATCGTCCCCGCCCCCGCGCCGCACGCGCCGTATACCTGCACACCGGAGATCCTGCGCGACTGCGCCGAGCTCGCGGCGGAATTCAATGTGCCGCTGCACACGCACCTCGCGGAGACGCTGCTCGAAGTCGAAGAGTCGCGGCGCGTGAATGGCATGCCGGTGGTGCCCTATGTCAAAAAGCAGGGACTGTTCGGCGCCAAGGTGCTGGCCGCGCACTGTGTGCACGTGGACGAAGGAGAGATACGCGCGCTGAAGAATTTCGGCGCAGGCGTCGCGCACAACCCGACGAGCAACCTGAAGCTCGGCGCCGGCGTCGCGCCCGTTGCCAAAATGCTGGAACTCGGCGTCGACGTCGGCATCGGGACCGACGGGCCCGCTTCGAACAACGACCTCGACATGTTCGAGGAAACACGGCTGGCGGCGCTGCTCGCGAAGGGCATCGGCGGCGATCCAACCGCGGTGCCGGCGCGCGAGGCGCTCGCGATGGCGACGCGCCTGGGCGCGCGCGCGCTGCACCTCAGTCATCTCACTGGCTCGCTCGAACCTGGAAAGCGCGCCGACCTGCTCGTCCTCGACGTCTCACCGCTCCACAACCTCCCCGCCTTCCACCGCGATCCCGCGGGCGTCTACGCGCAAATCGTGTACGCCTCGAAGGCAACCGACGTGATCCACGTAATGTGCAACGGCCGCTGGCTGATGCGCGACCGCGCGCTGCTGACGCTGGACGAAGCGGCGCTTCGCGATGCCGCGCGCGAACAGGCGACGCGGATCGACGCGTTCCTCGGGAGCCGCGAAGTCAGCGTGCTGCAGAAGCTGGTCGCCGTCGGCGGCGCAATCGAGCAGGAGAGCTTCGAGGTGCAGGTGAAGGCGCGCGTCCCTGGCGCGGGACAGGTGCTGAACGTGATCGCCTCGGACGATCTCACCGTCATCCGCGGCAGCCGCTACCACCAGTTCGATACCTACTGGTCGTTCGACGATCCCGAGCAGGGGCGACTGCGCTATCGAGAGGATGAGTTCCTCGACGAGAACGGGCGCGTCACGGGCGCGCGCGCACGCCTCACGCTCACTGGGCGCACGCACGAGGAGCGGTTCGGCCACGTGGTGCTGTTCCGCTCGCGATATCTGGCGCCCGCTGCGCACTCGGCGCGCTTCTATCGCGAGTACTTCCGACCGGCGGCCGAGCACCTCGTGGACAAGGAGCGGCGACGCTGGCTGGTCGCCTACCACGGCGTCGAGTTCTACGTGCACCTCGATCGCCTGCTCACGCCGGCGACTGCCGGGTACTTCATCGAGATCAAGTCGCGCACCTGGTCCAGGCGCGACGCCGAGGACAAGGCGGCGGTGATCGACGAGCTGCTCGCGCTCTTCGGCGGCAGCGCGGACGATACGATCAGCGACGGCTACGTGCACATTGCCGCGGGAAAACGCAATTAAGAATTAAGAATTGAGAATTAAGAATGCGTCGTCACGACTGTCACGACCGTGGGCAACGAATTCTTAATTCTTAATTCCCAATTCTTAATTGCGCGCGGCTGCCGTGCGTCCGTCGTTGTCGCGAATCGCGGGGTTCGCGCCACGCGCGAGCAGGATCCGCACCGCGTCTTTCCTCCCGTACTTCGCGGCGTACATCAGTGCGGTCTGGCCGCCGACGTTCTGTGCATCGATATCGGCGCCGGCATCCAGCAGCCGCTCCATGATCGCGGTGCTCTCCGCGTCAAACGCAATGGCCGTCATCAGCGGCGTGCCGCCGGATCGGTTCGCCGTGTTGACGTCGGCGCCTGCCCGCAGCAACTCCTCGACGACTTCCAGATGTCGTTCCTCGACCTCGAGACTGAGCGTGGAATTACCGACGGAGTCGGAACCGTTGACGTCGAAGACGGTGTGCTGGATTTTCACGCGCGAGAAGTTCAGCGGCGTATGCTGCGCCCAGTCTTGCGTGAACGCAGGCTGCTGGTACGCGAGATTGCAGATCTCGGACTGCGCCACGAAATCCATCTCGAGGATCGTTCGTCCGTCCTCCTGCGCCTTCGGAATGTCGAAGCGCCGCAGACCGTCCCACGACAGCTGCCATGGCGAGATCGAGTCGGACGCCACAATGGGAACCGGCGACTTCTCGGGGAGTACGGCGAACACCACGCGCGACAGCGACGGCCGCGACGTCTCGTAAATCACGCAGCCCGACATCACGTAGCCCAGGATCTCCCGATCGATGACCACGCGCTGGCCGTCCCTGGCCCAATAGAGTCGCGGCGACGGCTTCCCCGCTTCCACGTCGTCAACGTACCAGTCGCGCGCGATTTTCTTGACGTGCGGCCCCCCGCCGCATGATGAGATGCACGCGAGACAGAGGAGTACTGTGACCGACCGGGTTGCCATGCGCATCAGAGTCCGCCGCTCCCGCTCGACCGCGGAATCCGCTTCTCGTATGGCGGACGCGCGGGCGCCGGCGGCATCTTCGCGACACGGTCCATCACTTCCGCGATCGCGCGATCCAGCTGCGGGTCGCTGCCTTTCGCGAGCGCGGCGGGATCCTCGTTGACCGTGATATCCGGTTCCACGCCGTGACCTTCAGCAAACCACTCGCCCGTCGGACCATACATCCGGAAGCTCGGCACCGTGACCGCCCCGCCGTCGACGAGACCAGGCGCGCCGCTGATGCCGATGAGACCGCCCCACGTGCGCGTGCCGATCAACGGGCCAAGACCCGCCTGGCGGAAATACGTCGGGAACGCGTCGCCGCCGGATCCACTCCAGCCGTTGATCAACATCACCTGCGGACCGCGATGGGCGACGGGAGGCCACTGCTGGTCCGTGCCGTCGCGTGACGCCCAGTACGCGAGGATGGGCCGATTCAACAGCTCGATGAAGCGGTCGGGAATCTGGCCGCCGTTGTTCCACCGCTCGTCGACCACGAGGCCGTCCTTCTTCCACTGCGCCATGAACTGGCGCACGAGATCGTTCTGCGCATCCACTCCGGTGCTCTGCACGTAGATGTAGCCGACCTTGCCCTGGGACGCCTTGTCAACGATCTGCCGCCGCTCCTCGATCCACGCGGCAAACCGAAGCTCTGTCTCGTTCTCCAGGCACTTGACGATCACCTGCCGTGCCCCGCTCAACGACGGCGTGCTGTTCACGCTCAGCACCACCGTCTTGCTGCCGAGCCCTTCGAACGAGGCCCACGGGTCCGCCCTCGTGTCGAGCGGCACGCCATTGACGGCCAGGACGTACTCTCCTTCTTTCACCGCCACACCGGGATCTTCGAGCGGTGAGCGCACCGGCGCATCCCATGGGCCGCCGCGCACGATTCGCTTGATGCGATACGCTCCGTTGGTCAGCTCCCAGTCCACGCCGAGCATCCCGACGGATCGCTTCGGCGCCTGCTCCATGTCGCCGCCGCCGTGGTAGGTATGCGACGCGTTGAGCTCGCCGATGAATTCACCGAGCACGAAATCGACATCCCAACGCGTGACCGCATCTTCGAGCAGCTTGCCGTAACGCTGGCGCAGGCCCGGCCAGTCGACGCCGTGCATCCCCGGGTCGTAGAAGAAATCGCGCTCGAAGCGGAAGGCGTCGGCGAACATCTGGCGCCATTCGGCGCGCGGATCGACCGGCGCTTCCATGTCGGCCGTGGCCATCGGCTTCTCGAATTTCTGTGCGGGCTTGATCTCCACGATCGCGTACTTGTCCTTGCTCGTGACCAGCATCTTCTTGCCGTCCGCGGTGGCCTCGAATCCATCCGCGTCTTCGAGCACCGTCTTCTCTTCCCGCTCGGCCAGATCGAAGAATACGATCGGGCTCTTCTCGTCGCCCGAGCCGGCCCGCGGCGCACGCCGATAGAGAAGCTTGCCTTTGATCGCCGCCAGATCGGCATAGTTGCCCGCCTTGGGCGGCAGCACGACGGCGCGAGCTTCAAAGCCGTCGAGATCGATATCGACGTTCGGTGGAGGCGCCGGCTTCTCGTCCGCCTTGTCTCCTGTCTTCTCCTCTTCCTTCTTCTCTTCCTTCTTTCGTTCGGCCGTCTTGCTGGTGTCGAGCGCGGCGCTCTCGGAATCGTTGCGCGTTTGGATCGGCGACTTGACATCTTTCCGCAGCGGCACGGCGACTAGCCTCGTCGGATTGGGATACGTCCAGCTGTTGTCGAAGCTGCCGTAAACAGGGTCGAATGCGCGGTCCGATGCGTAGTACAGGTACTTCCCTTCCGGCTCGAACGTCGGCTGCGCGTCGTGCAGATATCCGGTCGTCACCTGGCGTCGCGTGGAGTTCCGCGTATCGGCACTCCGCGTATCGAAAAGGAATATCGCGCTGTTTGCCGTGCCAGTCGGGCGTGCGTACGCGATCCAGCGCGAGTCGGGCGACCAGCGAATGACGAACGTCTCGAGGCCGCCGTGGGCAATCCATTCAGGGCTCTGATCGATTTCGCGGAGGTCCTTGGCGTCGAGGTCGTAGATGCGGATGCGCATTGCCTGATCGATGAATGCGAGCTTCCTGCTGTCGGGAGACCACTGCGGCGCATAGCGGAAGCCGGGTCCGAGCGACGTGACCTTGCGCTCGGGTCCATTTCCGTCCGCAGAGCGCAGCGTGAGCTCGTACTCGCCGCTGCGGTCGCTCCAGTACGCGAGTGTCTTGCCATCGGGCGACCACCGCGGATACCTTTCGGCCACGCCCGACGAGCGCGTCACGTTGACGACCGCGCCGAACTCCGCCGGCACGCTGAACACGTCGCCGCGCGCCTCGAAGGCGGTGCGTTTGCCGCTGGGCGAGACCGACGCGCTGCCGATCAGCGCGGCAACCGCCGCGGTGCGCGGCCGGAGCGTGGCTTCGTCCGTCACGACGCGCACGGGTACTTCGGACGCTTTCTCCGACGCGAGGTCGAGCATGTAGAGACGGCCGCCCGCCTGGAAGACGATGCCGTCGGGGCCGAGCGAGGGAAACGTGATGTCGAAGTCGCCGAAATCCGTGACCTGCCGGGTGCCTCCGCTGACCACGTCGTACGCCCAGATGTTGTTGCGCTCGTTCGCGCCGCGATCCGACATGAAGTAGATCGTGTTGCCGTGCCACATCGGCTGCGCGTCGTTGGCCGGATTCGAGGTGATGTTCTTCGTCGCGAAGGTTTTCAGATCGAACAGCATCAAGTCGGGCGCCCAGCCGCCGCGATACCGCTTCCAGTTACGGAAGTCCTGCGCCATCGGCATGTAGACGAACTGCCGGCCGTCGGGAGAATACATGCCGAATTCGCCGTAAGGCACCGGCAGCCGCTCCGGCAGCCCGCCGTCCAGGCCGACCGTGAAGAACTGGTTGTAGCGCTGGCGTCCGCTCTCGCGGCTCGACGCGAAGAGCACGCGCGTGCCATCGGGCGTCCAGCCGACCACGCGATCGGCCATCGGATGATGCGTCAGGCGCTTGGGCTCTCCGCCGGACACAGGCACCACGAAGACATCGACGTTGCCGTCGTACGATGCGCTGTAGGCGACCTTCGTGCCGTCGGGCGAGAAACGCGGGAACGACTCCTCGCCCGGCGACGAGGTGAGGCGGACCGCCGTGCCTCCCGTCTTCGGCGCCAGCCAGATGTCCCCGGCATGGACGAATGCGATCTGGTCACGGGAGACCGCGGGATGCCGAAACATGCGCGCGTCGATTTGCGCGAAGACGGGATGCGAACACAGCGCGATGAGCGCGAGGCACACGAGCGCGCGACCGATGGACGTCATGTTCATGAAGAATGGCTCCAGGACAGCGAGAGCGGGGAGTCAGATCTCGATTTGTCGAAAAAAATGGAATATCGGGATCTGACCCCGGAACCCCCAGACCCAGGCCCCTATTGTACGCAGTATCTGTCAGGGAATCAGCGCGCGCGCATCGCGTACCGTGATCACCTGGTTATACAGCGACGTGCCAGGCTGCTGGCGCCGCCCTCCTTCGGCGAGCGATCCTGTGTCCACCGCGCCGAAGCCGATCGCTTCTATCAACCCGATCACCGTTCGCTTCGCAGAGTCGTCGTCGCCCGCGACGAAAATCGCATGACGCTCGTCGACGGGACGTTCGGGCCGTGCGCGTTCGGCGAGGTGCTTGAACCAGATCGTGTTGAAGGCCTTGACGAGCCGCGCCCCCGGCAGGCGTTTGCGCGTTACTTCCGATGACGTCGTTGCGCCAAGATCGCTGACGCTGCCGTCCTCCGCGTACGGGTTCATCGCGTCGATGACGATCTTCCCGGCGACGGCGTCCGCCGGCGGCAGCGCTTCGGGCGCGCGCCACGGTACCGCCAGCAGGACTATCTCGGCCCAACGCGCGGCGTCGGCAACCGTCATCGCCTGCGCGCGTGGACCGAGCTCCGCCACGACCGCCGAGAGCGACGCGGGACCTCGTGAGTTACTGAGCGCAACGTCGTGCCCTGCGTTGACGAACAACCTCGCCGCAGTCGCGCCGATCATCCCGGAACCGATGATGCCGATCTTCATTCCCGCGATGCTGCCATTATTGAACGACGACCGAACCCGCCATTCCTGGATGGAAATTGCAATGATACTGGTAGGTGCCCGCCGTCTGGAACGTGAAGCGAAACGAGGCGCCGATCGCGATCGTCCCGGAGTCAAACGCGCCCGTGTTGCTCGTCGCCGTGTGGGCGGTTGTGTCGTTGTTCGTCCAGGTTACCGTCGAGCCCACGGTGACGGTCATCGGGTTGGGCGCATTACACAATTGGAAAACTCAGCTCCGGCAACACAACTCAATGGACGTCGAGGAAGCGCACGTCGTGCGTCGGCACGTCGGATACCGCGAATGCGAGAAAACGTCTGCCCTCGTCAATGAGACTCTCGCGATCGCGCCTGGCCAGACGCGCAAACGGATGAATGGTGAACGTGGCAGTGCTGTGTTGGCGATGCGTCTTCCAGCGTGCACCGACGAAGCCGTCGATCAGCACCGTTCCCGTCGTCAGGCCGCTGCTCCCGAACCACGTCGCCCGCCTGTCTCCTCACCGCTGACCCGCAAGTCGCCAGAAGTGTGTTTCGTCGAGCAGCGTGATCCGGTGTCCCTTCTCGCGCAGCCGCTTGATTTCCATCAGCTTCAGGCCGGCATCGCGGCCGGCCGCCTGCTGCACGTTCGGGCGGCCGCGCACGACGACGGTGGTCAGCGCCGAAGGGCCGCCGTGCACGATTGCGCCCGCGCGTTTCGCGGCGCGCGCGGCATCGCGGCGCGGCTTGCCGAGGATTCCGGTGAACGCAAGGTGCACGCCTTTCAGCGTCCGCAGCACGCCCGTCCTGAGCTCCGCGGGAGGATTGCGCAGCGCGTCGATCATCTCGTCGGCGCTCTCGTACCGCTTCCGGCGCTCGCCGATACATCGATGCACGATCTCCTTCAGATGATCGCTGCAGCGAAGCTGGCGGACGTCGTGGGTGCGAATGCGCGACTTCGCGTCGCCTCTGACGAGCATCCCGAGCAATTGCCCGACTTGATACACGTCATCGCGGGCCTGCCACTTCGGCACGCTGCGATCGAGCAGATCGCTCGGCGCGGTCATCGCGTTCATGGTGTGCGCGGTGATCCCGCGTCGATCGCTCTGCTGGCGGACGATGCCGAAGTCCCCGAGCTTGAGGCGCGGCCCCTCGCAGACGAAGACGTTGAGCGGCGTGAGATCGCGGTGGAGCATCTGGCCGCGATGCAGCTTCCGCAGCACCTCGAGGATCCCGGCAATCTCCCGACGCACGGTCGTTTCCGACCATCCCTTCCCGGCGCCGTGAAGGAACGCGCTCAGGTCGCCGTGCTGGGCGTATTCGAGCGCGAGGTAATACAGGACTTGCCCGTCGGCGCGCATCAGCGGAAAGATGTCGAACACACGGATCGCGCGCGGATGACCGTCGAGGAGCTGGCCGAAGTAGGCCTCTCGCAGCCATCCGTCGATGCGCGCGCTGACCTTGATGCAGACCGTCTCGGGGACCGCGCCGGATCGCCCGAGCCGGCGCGCGAGATAGACCTGGCCGAAGCCTCCTTCGCCGAGCAGCCGCTCGATTCGATATCGCAGTCGCGTTTCCGGACTCTCGACTACCTGTCCCGGCACCAGCAGGTGCGGTAGACGGGCGATCGGAATGTGGATGGATCGCGTGGTGCGCGTCGGAGCGGTCCAGGGATTCCGCGGCATGTCGGTAGGCCAATTATCTTGAATCATGGATGACCTGTCGACGCTGGCGCCCTCCCGGTAGGCCGGGTCTTTGGCTGGCTGCTGAAGAAGAAGACCGCCTGCGGCATTTGGTGATTTCTGGATTGGGTAGTCTGGTGATTGTGCTTCGCACGCGCTCCTGCGCGTGCGTCTCTGAAGATCCGGCATCGATCGACAGATTCAACGCTGTCTCATTTACCATTACGCCATGATGAAACACCTTGCGTTGTGCGCAGCCATGTCGATCGGCGCGTCGGCATCAGCCCACGCGGCGGAGTTGAAACTCGGCCTCGTCGGGACCGACACGTCGCACGTGCTGGACTTCGCCGCCGCGTTCAACGATCTCTCTTCACCCGATCACGTGGCGGGCGCGCGAATCGTCGCCGCATTCAAAGGTGGCAGCCCCGACCTGGCGTCGAGCCGCGACCGGATCGATCGTTTCACCAAAACCCTGCAGGAGAAGTACGGCATCGAGATCGTGCCCACCATCGCGGAGCTATGTCGGCGCGTGGACGGCGTGCTGCTGACGAGCGTCGACGGCCGCGTGCACCTTGCGCAGGTCCGCGAGATCGTGGCGGGACGCAAGCCGATGTTCATCGACAAACCGCTCGCGTCGACGTTGGCGGACGCCCGTGAAATCGCGCGCGTCACGAAGGATGCCGGTGTTCCCTGGTTCAGCACCTCGACGCTCCGATATGGCGTGGCGGCGCTCAAGACGCCCGATCTCAACGGCGTGGACGTGTGGGGACCGGGACCGCTCGAGGAACATCACCAGATCGATCTGTCGTGGTATGCGATTCATGAGGCCGAGATGTTGTACACCCTGCTTGGCACGGGATGCGGAGAAGTGACGCGCGTCGCGTCAGCCGACGCAGACGTGGTCACGTGCCGATGGAAGGACGGTCGGATTGGATCGATGCGCGCGCTGCGGCCGTACTCGGATTACGGCGCCGTCGTATTCCGCAAGAATCCGAAGGCGCAGGCGTCACAGGTGACCGTCCCGGCAGCGGACCACGCGCCGCTGGCGCGAGACGTGGTGAAGTTCTTTACCACCGGCGTCCTGCCAGTGCCTAATGAGGAAACGCTGGAGCTCTTGGCGTTCCTCGATGCGGCCCAGCGAAGCAAAGACGCCGGCGGACAGCCGATGCGGCTGCGCTGACGCTGGCGGAGTGTTGAAGAGCCGACGTCAATGCTGAATGCCACATGCAAAGAATAGATTGGATTCGGCATTCGACATGTCCACGTGCCGCCGCGTTTCAACACGGACCGGGCCTCCACCAGTCGATGGTCTGGCGACGCCCACGCGGCCATGTCAACACCGCGCCGTTGGAGGACAATGGGAGCGGTCTATCAGGTTGCTGTACAACGCAGTCTGAATGCCACATGTCCAATGCCGAATGGTGAATATCATCAGTTTCGGCATTCGGCATTCAGCATTGACGTCGGCTCTCAAACCAAGCTGCCATGTCGCCCGATGCGTTGATCGGCCACACCCTCGCGCACTACCGCGTCGTCGAACGCCTGGGATCCGGCGGCATGGGCGACGTCTATCGCGCGGAGGATCTCCGGTTGCGACGGATCGTCGCGCTGAAGACGCTGCGCGCGAATGGCGACGGCGACGCCGGCACACTGCGTTTGCTGGCCGAGGCTCGGGCCGCCTCGGCGCTCAACCATCCGCATATCGCGGTGGTCTACGAAATCGGTCATGGCGAGCACGACGGCCGCCCTCTCGACTACATCGCCATGGAATTCGTCGAGGGCACCACGCTTCAGGCGATCATGCAGGGGAGCACGTTGGATCTCGATGCGATCCTCGACATCTTCGAGCAGATCGCCGACGCGCTCGAGGAGGCTGAGCATCGGGGCATCGTCCACCGCGATCTGAAGCCGGCAAACGTCATGGTGACACCGGCGGGCCGCGTGAAGGTCCTCGACTTCGGAGTCGCGCACCGGCGGGTCGCCGTCGTGCCCTCACCCGACGACCCGACACGAACCGATGTGCGCGAGCTCGTGTCGGGCTTCGTCGGTACGGTGCCGTACGCGGCGCCGGAACAGATGACCGGACGCGACGCAGACGTGCGGGCGGACGTCTTCTCGCTCGGCGTGATGCTGTACGAGGCCGTCACCGGCCGCCGCCCGTTCAGCGGAGACAACGCCGCGCAGGTGCTCGAATCGGTGCTCACCGGCGACGTCGCACCGTTTCCCGATTCATCGCGGGATCCGCGACTGCCGGTTCTCGAACGTCTCGTCCGGCGGATGCTCGCGCGCAACCGCGAGGATCGGCTTGGCACCGCGGTCGGCCTGCGTCAAATGCTCGCATCCATTCGGGTAGGTGAAGGACTGCGCGCTGCGACGGGCGCCGATGCCGGCAACACGGTCGTGGTGGGCGGCTTCGTCAACATCTCCGGAAGTGCCGACGATGACTGGGTGGGCGCCGGGATTGCGGAGACGCTGACGGCGGACGCGGGACAACTGGAAGGCGTCGCCGTGATTCCGCGCGAGCGCATGTTGGAGATCCTGAAGAGGCTTCGTCTGCAGACAGGGGATCGAGACGACCGGTTGTTCCTCCGCGCCGCGCGTGACCTCGAGGCGCGCTGGCTCGTGAGCGGCGGCTTTCAGCGGGCGGGTGACGCGCTTCGCGTGACGGCATCGTTGACCGATGTGGCGACGGGACAGATGGCGCGGTCGACGAAGGTCGATGGCACGCTCACCGCAATTTTTGAAGTGCAGGATCGACTGGTGCGCGAGCTCGCCGGCTCGCTGCGCGCGGCGGTTTCGCCCGCAAGCGCGCTGCCCGAGACGGAGGTCATCAGCGCGTACGAGGCCTTCTCGCGCGGACTGCTCAATCGACAAGGCGAGACGTTCGAAATGCTCGATCGCGCGGTGACGCTGTTCGAGCGCGCGGTGGCGCTGGATCCATCGTACGCGCGCGCGCATATCGAGCTGGGTGTGGCGTATTCGACGAAGGGGGACTACCTCTCGATGCCGGAACTCCACGTCCGTGCGCTGCACACCCTTCGCCGCGCGGCCGAACTGCAGCCGCGGTCCGCGCGAGCGTGGCGTGAGCTCGGCGCGGAGCTGATGATTCTCGGCCACGACAGCGAAGGAATGCCGGCGCTGCGCAAGGCGCTCGCGCTCGATCCCGAGGACGCCACGATCTACGGCGCGATGGGACGCGCGTTCTTCATCAGTTACGCGCGATTTCGCGAGGCGGCGGATTGGTTGGACCGTGCGCTCGAGAAAAATCCGAATGCGGGGTGGTATTCGCTGCAGCTCGCGCACTGCGCCGCTCTCATGCGCGCGTTCGCGCGCGGCGAGCGGGCCGCCGCGCGCGGCATCGCATTGCAGGAAGCGTTTCTGTCGGGCCGCGAGGGACTCTTCATTGCGGGGGGCTACATGCGGGCCGGACACCTGGCCGCGCTGCAGGGGCGGCACGCCGAAGCGGTGGAGTATTTCCAGCGCGAGCTGGACTTCCTTGTCCGCACCGAGCATCCGCTGAGGCAGCGAATCCTCGTCGAGCTGAACGCGCGGCTCGGCACCGCGTATCTGCGGCTCGGCGACGACGCGAGAGCGCAGGCGGTCCTCGACGTCGCGCTCGAAAGCTTCGAGCGCCGCGTGCGGCTCGGCGCAGATGATCCGTTCACCCGCTACTACGCCGCCGCCGTTCACGCGGTGCGCGGAGAGACTGAGCCGGCGCTCGCGCTGCTGGAGCGGGCGCTCACGCAGCAGCCGGCGTTTACCGCGGCGCGCGCGGCGATCGAACCGGAATTCGAGCGGCTGCGCGGCGACGCGCGGTTTCAGCAGGCGCTGGACCGGCTGGCGGCAAACCGCGGTTGATGAGCGTTCGGGCGCGAGCGAGCTCGGGACGTCCCGGAACGGCCGCCTCGACGCAGATGGTCAGCAGCTGCTCTGCGTAGCGGAGTGCGCTTCTGCCTTCAAGTGAGCTTCGCAGTACCGATCTTCCCGCTGAAGCCGGAAGCGACGACCTCGGCGCACAGTTGCAATCCGCGTCGATTCGCTCCACTCTACCGCCGATGTCACGCTCACTGTCACGGCGAGATTTTCTCCAGGTCACCGTCGGCGCGGGAGCCTTCGCGTCGACGACTGCCACGCCTGCGGCCCGACGCCGCGAGGCTCGTGGCCCGCGTACGTCCGGCGTCCAGCCCGAGGAAGCCGCCGGCTGGTTCGACACGCCGATGCGCTGGGTGCAGCTGACGCTCGTCGAAAACGATCCCGGACGCTTCGACGCGCAATTCTGGCTCGACTACTTCCGCCGGCTGCATGCGGATGCCGCGACCCTCAGCGCGGGCGGCATCGTCGCGTACTATCCGACCGAGGTGCCGCTTCATCATCGCAGCGCGTGGCTCGGCGCGAGCGATCCGTTCGGCACGCTCGTTGCCGGCTGCCGCGCCATGGACATGCGCGTTCTCGCGCGGACGGACCCGCACGCCGCGCGCGATGAGGTGCGCGCCGCGCATCCCGATTGGATCTCGGTCGCGCCTGACGGCGAACCACGGCGTCACTGGGCGAATCCGGAGCTCTGGGTCACGTGCGCGCTCGGGCCTTACAACTTCGACTTCATGGACCAGGTCCACCGCGAGATCGTGTCGCGCTACAAGGTGGACGGTATTTTCGCCAATCGGTGGGCACCGCAGGGAGGCGACTGTTTCTGTATTCATTGCCAACGTAACTTCAAGGACGCGACCGGTCACGACCTGCCTCGCACGACGGATCGCCGCGACCCGGTGCGTCGCGAATACATTGCATGGCGCAAGGCGCGCCTCACCGATCTGTGGAAGCGTTGGGACGGAACCGTACGCTCCGCGAATCCGCCGGCGCGGTTCATTCCAAATGGCCCTCCGGACATGAAGACCGCGGGCGACATGGCGCCGATTCAGTTCGCCGACAACCAGGCGCGGCGCGGCGTGGCGCCGCCGTGGGGCAACGGCCGCCGCGCCAAGGAGTACCGGTCCGTCATGGGACGACGACCGGTCGGCGGGATTTTCAGCGTGGGCCTGGAGGAGCCGTATCGGTGGAAGGACTCGGTGCAAAGCGAGCCGGAGATGCGGCTCTGGGTGGCAGAAGGCACCGCGAACGGCGCGCGGCCGTGGGTGACGAAGTTCTCGGGCGTTCTCTACGATCGACGCTGGCTCCCGGCCGTCGAACGCATTTATGACTGGCATTACCGCCACGAGAAGTACCTGCGTAACGAGGAGCCGCTCGCGCGCATCGCGCTGCTCTACTCGGAGCAGACGCTTTCATTGTCCAACCTGTGGATTTCGCCTTCAGGCGGACGAGACATCTCTCAGCGACTGGCCGCCGATCGCACTGAGGACCACGTGCTCGGCATGTATCACGCACTCATCGAAGCGCGCGTGCCGTTCGAGCTCGTCCACGAAGGGTTCCTCACGGCGGACCGCCTCGATCGATTCAAGCTCCTCATCCTTGCGGACGCCGCGGCGCTCTCTGACGCGCAATGCGCCGCGATCCGCTCGTACGTGCAGCGCGGCGGCAGCATCCTCGCGACGTTCGCCTCGTCGCTGTTCGACGAGACCGGCCGAAGACGCGATGATTTCGGACTCGCCGACGTGTTCGGCGTGTCGTTCGCGGGACGCGTCGACGGGCCGATGCAGAATTCGTATCTGAGTCTGGATGCCGATCCGGCCACCGGCAGACGTCATCCGATTCTCGACGACCTCGACGGCACTCCGCGCATCATCAACGGCGTGTTCCGGATCGACGTGCGTCCCACGGCATCGTTTCCCTCGCCGCTCACACTGATCCCGACCTATCCCGATCTGCCGATGGAGGACGTCTATCCGCGCGTGCCGCACACCGACACGAGAGAGCTGTACCTCCGGGACCTCGGACGGTCACGCAGCGTCTACGTTCCCTGGGACATTACTCGGACGTTCTGGGAAGTGATGGCCGTCGATCATCTTCGCCTGTTGCGCAACGCCGTGTCGTGGGCAACCAACGAGCCGCGGCCGGTCGAGATCGAGGGTCGGGGCTTGATCGACGTGACGATCTGGCGGCAGCGCGGCTCGATCACGGTGCACCTCGTCAACCTCACGAACCCGATGATGATGAAGGGACCACTGCGCGAGATTCGCCTGCCCCCCGGCACACACGCGAAGAAGGTGCAGTTGTTGACAGCGGGAATGCCTGTACGCACCGAGATATCAGGCGACGCGTTAATCGTGTCGATCCCGTCGGTCGAGATCCACGAGGTGATCGCGATCGATCTATGAGTAACGCCAGATGTCACTTGATCCCGGCTGGTTGTTCCTGTCGCTCGTGACCGGCGGCGTGGGCTTCGTGCTGTTCGTGTATGGGAAGAAGCAGGAGCGCTGGCCGCAGCTGGTCACGGGCCTGGCGCTGATGATCTATCCCTACTTCGTCAGCAGCGTCGCCGCGCTCGTCGGCGTCGGCGTTCTGCTCTGCGTGGTGTTGTGGCTAGCGGTACGAAGCGGATGGTAAATGTACGAAGGTCGACGAAGGAAACGGATTCTACACACGAAGCAACGGACTCAACGAACACGAACGAAGCGCACATTTGGTTCT
>QHWT01000075.1:22653-23103 GCA_003222675.1 Acidobacteriota bacterium
GCTTTCTCCGTGTCCTCCGTGTCCTCCGTGGCTCACTCCCACCGAAACACCTTCGCCGAAATAGCGGTGCAGACCAGGAACATCAGCGTGAGGACCGCGACGTCACCGGCATGCGCCAGCCATCCCTCTCCGTGCCAGATTCCCTTCAGGAGCGAAACGGCGTAGGTCACCGGCAGCAGGCGCGCGATGGTCTGCAGCATCGGTGGCAGCTCTTCGATTGGGACGAATAGCCCCGACAAGCCGAGCATCGGATAGAGGATGAGCGACCCGACCGGCTGCGCGAATCGTGCCGTCGGCACGCTGCTGGCGATGAGAAAGCCGACGGAAAGAAACCCGAGCGTGCTGAAGAGTAACGCCGCGCTGAACGAGAGAAATCTGGCATCGAGGCTGACGGGGTAACTCCGCCTGGCCGCCAGCACCATGACTATCAGGGTGGTCGCGGTCAACAGC
>QHWT01000075.1:23154-31646 GCA_003222675.1 Acidobacteriota bacterium
ACCTTCCCGATATATCGCGATAATCGTGATGAACGAGAGCACAGCGCTGAGCGAGATCAGAATCGACGTAAACACCGGAAGATCGACCGATGCGAACGCCGGCATGCTGGACGATCCATATTGGGCCCGCGCGCCGGGAAGCCTGCTCATCATCACGAAGACCAGGACGGGAATCGCGAGCGTTCCAATCACGCCGAGCGGCTCGCGAACAAAGATTTTGATCTCGAGAGAGGTCAACCGCCAGAGTCCACGCAGCATGGTACGCACGTCAGTCGCGAATCGAGTGGCCGGTCACTTTGAGGAACACGTCCTCGAGTGTCGGGTGATCAGTACGGAAGTCGATGACGCGCATGTCGTGCTCCGCGAGGCAGCGAATCACGTCGGTCACCAGCTCGTTGCCGCGACCGCGAATCGTGAAGGTCAGATGCTGCCGGCTCACGGAGTCGACGTGCGGGATGCGACGAAACCGCTCCTCCGCGGCCGGACTGTCGGTCCCGACGATCGCGGTCTGCTCCGGGCAGTGCCGCAGTATCAGTTCCGCCGGCGTGCCGATGTCGATGATGCGGCCGTGGTCGATGATCGCGACCCGGTCGCAGAGGCGCTCGGCCTCCTCCATGAGGTGCGTGGTGAGGAACACGGTCTTGCCGCGCGCGCGGATGCCGCGTACGAGTTCCCAGATCGCACGGCGCGCCTGCGGGTCGAGACCGGTCGTCAGTTCGTCGAGAAACACCAGCTCGGGATCGTTGATCAGCGCGAGCGCGATGAACAGCCGCTGTTTCTGCCCGCCGGAGAGCGTCATGAACCAGGCGTTGCGCTTCTCCCCGAGTCCCAGCTGCTCCAGCAGCCGCTCTCCATCAATTGCTCGTTCATAGAGCGATGCCCAGAGCCCGATCGCCTCCTTCACCTTGATGCGCTTCTGAAGCTGCGCCTCCTGAAGCTGCACGCCGATGCGATTCTGGAGAGCGTAGGCGTGTCGAACAGGCTCCAGACCGAGGACCGATATGCTGCCGCGATCGGGCCTGCGCAACCCTTCGACGCACTCCATCGTGGTGGTCTTGCCGGCGCCGTTGGGACCGATCAGGCCGAAGATCTCACCCTGTCGGACTTCGAACGACACGCCGTCCACGGCCACCGTGCGACCGTAGGTCTTGCGGATGTCTGCAACGTGGACGACGGTCTGGGACGTCATGCGCGCAGATCATAGCCACAGAAGAACACGGAACAACACAGACCACCACGGCCGCTATGTCAGAACGTCGCGGAGCGCACACTGAGCCGCGAAGAAACCGCACATGCCGTGGACGCCGACGCCGGGCGGCGTCGAGGCCGAACAGAGATAGAGACCACGGCGCGGCGTGCGATACCACCCCCATGTCGGACGCCGGAACGTCTGCCGCAGATCCATAACGCCCATGCCGATGTCGCCGCCGGCGAGGTTCGGATTGCGTTGCTCCAAATCAGCAGGCGTCGTCACGTGGCGCGCCAGGACGCGATCGCGGAAGCCGGGTGCGAACCGCTCGATCTGATGCTCGATGCGCGGCAGCATGTTGGCCACCGATCCGTTCGGAACATGACAGTAGGTCCACGCCGTGTGTTGACCCTCCGGCGCGCGGGTAGGGTCGAACAGGCTCTGCTGCGCGAGCAGTACGAACGGACGCTCCGACTCGCGCCCATTCCATGCGTCGCGCTCCGAGGCGGCGATTTCCTGTAGCGTTCCACCAAGGTGGACGGTCCCTGCGCGCCCGACCGCCGGGTCCTGCCACGGGATCGGTCCATCGAGCGCCCAATCGACTTTGTATGCAGCCATGCCGTACCGGTAGTGTTCGAGCTTTCTCTTGTACTTGCCGGGCAGCACCCGTCCAGCGATGCGCAGAAACGGACGCGGCGACAGATCGCACAGGATTGCCTTTGCGGATGGCAACTCCTCGATCGTGTTCACGCGCGCGTTCGTGACGATCTCGCCGCCCAGCGAGCGGAGATACGACGCGAGCGCATCGGCGAGTCGCTGCGCGCCGCCGCGTGGAAACAGCCAACCCGCGGTGTGTGTCATCGCGCCGAGCACCAGCGCCACAGCGCCGGTCGGGATCATCTCGAGCGGCAGCATCGCGTGCGCCGCGATGCCGGCGAACAGGCCGCGGGCGCGTTCGCCCTGGAACTCGTGCGTCGCAAGCCGTTCGGCCGACTGCATCGCGCTCAGTCCGAAGCGCGCCATCGCGAGAGGATGGCGGGGCAATTTCGGAGGCCCGAGGATCGCATCCTCTATTAATGGCCAGGCGCTCGCGACCGACCCAATCGCACGGCGGTACGCCCCTTCGTCGAGACCGAGCGCGGCGGCGGTCTCCGGCAGCGATCGCTCGATGATCGCGGCGCGCGTCCCGCCGTCGAACGGATGCGCCAGCATCGCCGGCGGCTCGATCCACTCGAGGCCGTGTTGTGACAGTGGAAGCGTCCTGAAGAAAGGCGACGCGACGGCCATCGGGTGCACGGCCGAGCAGACGTCGTGGACGAACCCTGGCAGCGTAAGCGCGTCGGAACGGCATCCGCCGCCAATGCCGTCCTGCGCTTCGTAGACGACCACCGTCCTGCCGGCGCGCGCGAGGGCGATCGCCGCGGCCAGGCCATTCGGGCCCGCGCCGATCACAATCGCGTCTGGGGCCACGTCTTTGCTATAACACTGTTCACGGCATTTCCGGTGCTGGACGGATGAACGACGACCTCGCGTCCTACTGGTACTCGCGCTTCCTGTTCGAGCGCGGTCTCGCGCTCATTTATCTCATCGGCTTCATCGCGGTCATCAACCAGTTCGTGCCGCTGCTGGGCGAGCGTGGCCTGCTGCCGGTCGGCCGCTTCGTCGAAGCGGTGCCGTTCCGCGCATCGCCAAGCCTGTTCTTCCTCCATCCCACCGATGGTGCGTTCCGTGCCGCCGGCTGGATCGGAATCCTGCTGTCGCTGGTCGCGCTGACCGGCATCCTTCACAGCCGGAACGCCGTGGCGACAGCGTGCGTCTGGACGCTTCTCTGGTTGTTGTACCTCTCCTTCGTCAATATCGGCCAGACGTTTTACGCGTTTGGATGGGAATCTCTCCTGCTCGAGGCGGGCTTTTTCACGATTGCCGCGGGCGCCTGGACGACGGCGCCATCCACGATCCTCAATTGGATCTACAGGTGGACGCTGTTCCGGCTCATGTTCGGCGCAGGATTGATCAAGCTGCGCGGCGATCCGTGCTGGCGCGATCTGACCTGCCTTGATTATTACTTCGAGACGCAGCCGATCCCCAATCCGCTCAGCTGGTACTTTCATTGGCTGCCGCGGTCCGTGCTGCACGGCGGCGTCGCGTTCAATCATTTCGTGGAGCTGATCGTGCCGTTCGGCTATTTTCTGCCGCAGCCGTTCGCGGGGATTGCCGGCCTGATCACGATCGCGTTCCAGCTCACCCTCATTGTCAGCGGCAACCTGTCGTGGCTGAACTGGCTGACGATCGTGCTCGCGTTCACCACGCTCGACAATCGTTTCCTTTCGTGGCTGCCGGTTTCAATACCGGTGTTGCGTCCGATGCCGTCCACGCAGCGAATCGCAATCTACGTGCTCGCGGTGATCGTCGCGCTCCTCAGCGTGGCGCCGACACTGAATATGCTGTCGCCCAGCCAGGCGATGAATATGTCGTTCAATCCGCTACACATCGTGAACACCTATGGCGCGTTCGGCAGCGTCACGCGCGAGCGGGACGAAATCGCGATTGAGGGAACGTCAGACGAGGAGGTCAGCGCGAACACCGTGTGGCGCGAGTACCAGTTCAAGGGGAAGCCAGGCGATCCCGCGAGGCGGCCATCACAGATCGCGCCGTATCATCTGCGGCTGGACTGGCTGATGTGGTTCGCCGCGATGGGCAGCGCACAGGATGAACCGTGGTTCTCCGGATTGATGTTGAGACTGCTCGAGGGTGACAAGGCGACGATCGGCCTGCTGGCTGACAACCCGTTTCCCGAGCGTCCGCCGCGGTGGATTCGTGCCCGCATGTACCGCTACACGTTCACCACGCGCGCCGAGCGCAAGGCGACCGGCCGCTGGTGGAACCGCACGCCGGTAGGTGAGTTCTTTCCGGTGGTGCGCCTGCCGCAGCGGTAGGCCGGGTCTTTAGACCCGGCGACCGCAGTCTACGAGTGTCGCAGCGCTTCAATCGGATTGACGCGGGCGGCCCGTCGTGCAGGCACATAGGCGGCCAGCAGTGCGACGACGATCATCGTCAGCAGAGCCACGCCGATCGGCATCGCAGATTCCAGGGTGAAGGCTTGTACGAAATTCGCCGCAATCCGCTTGCTCCAGAACGCCATCGGCGCGCCGAGTACCAAGCCTGCGCCCACGAGCACCAGCGCGTCCTTCAGTACCATTCGAATCACGTCGCGTTCGGCCGCGCCAAGCGCCATGCGAACGCCAATCTCATTCACACGCCTCGCCACCGTGTACGCCAGCAGACCGTATAACCCGATCGCCGCGAGAAGCGCTCCCAACCCTCCGAACAACGCCGCAAGCGCCGCCACGAGCCGCTCAGGAACAAGGGACCTGTCGATCTGGTCCGCCAACGTCGTCATTCTCGTCATCGGGACGGTCGGCAACGTGTCGCGCACAATGCGACGCACGTCCGCCGCAATCGCCCTCGGGTTCACCCTGGTGCGAAGCGCAAACTCGTGTGCGATGCCGCGATCCTGAAAGGCGTGGAGATAGATCGTCCGGGGAGCCGGCTGGTGCAGGTCCTCGTACTTGGCGTCAGCCACCACGCCAACGATCTCGTACGGCGTGCCCTGTCCCTCGAAGATGAAGTGTTTTCCCAACGGGCTGCGATCGCGGAAGTAATGTCGCGCCGTTGCAGCATTCACGATTGCCACGCGGGGATGACCCTCGTCGTCGAACCGGAAATCGCGTCCGGCTATCAATGGCGTGCCGAGGGTCTCGAAATATTTCGGTGCAATCCAATTGAGCATCACCCGGCGGCGTTCTTCAGGCTTTTCTTGATAGCCTTCCACGTCCACAAACCGGCTTGCCGCCGGCCCCTCGATCGGGGTCACCCCGCTGAGCGTGGCCATGCGCACACCTGGAATCGCCTCGAGCCGGCCAAGCAGTTCCCGGTACAGCCGGGATAGTTCGTCGCGCTGATACCCGCTGCGCGCGGGGTCGACGTTGACCAGCAACACCGAATCGCGCCGGAAGCCGAGATCGACGTTGCGGAGATTTGAGAGATGGCCGATGAACAAGCCCGCGGCGCTCAACAGCGCGACCGACAACGCGACCTGCGCGGCGACCAGACCCTGTCCCAGGAATCGCCGGGATTTCGTTTCCCCGGCACTGCCGGCTTCGCGCAGCGAAGAGATCGGGCTCGACGAGAAGGCGTTCCACGAAGGCGCGGTTCCAAACAGCACGGCGGTCACCAGCGCGATTCCCGCCGTGAACAGCAACACGTGTGTATCAGGCCCGACCGGGATCTCCACCGAGTAGT
Organism: Acidobacteriota bacterium; assembly: GCA_003222675.1. Lineage (GTDB taxonomy): Bacteria > Acidobacteriota > Vicinamibacteria > Vicinamibacterales > 2-12-FULL-66-21 > QHWT01. Next base: position 28,646 of record QHWT01000075.1, read on the forward strand.
GTGCCAGGATTCTCCCGTCGATGGGCCATGACCGCACCAGCGCAATGGCGCCGAAATACGCCAGCACGATTCCGACGCCGCTGGCGGCCACCGACAACAGCAGCGACTCGGTCAAGACCTGCCGTACGATCCGGCCGCGACCGGCGCCGAGCGCGACGCGTACCGCCATTTCCCGGCGTCGCGACATTGCGCGCGCCAGCAGCAGGCCGGCGATATTCGTGCAGGCGATCAGCAGGAGGAGAGCCACGATCGCCATCAGGGCGAGCAGTGACTGCGCAAACACATCGCGCAGCATGGAGAATCCTGCGGCGGCGGGCTCCACGTCGAGGAGCGTCCGAAGCCACTGCGGGTCCTTGCTCGACGTGGCGAGCGCATTGACGCTCATCTGATCGAGCACGCGCATTTCGGCGCGCGCCTGCTCGATCGACACACCGTCCTTCAACCGGCCCATCAGCTGCAGTGGCAGTTGGTCCGCGCTCGAGCGATTCGGCGCTTGCACGAGCGAGGCCATGGCCGCGGGAACCCAGACGTCCGGAGATGTACCGACCTGGAGCCCGAAGAACCCGTGCGGTGCGACGCCGATAACTGTCGTCTGCACACCGGAGAGCACGAGTCGCCTGCCCAATACCGACGGATCCTGCCTGAAGTGATCGTTCCAGTAGGACCAACTGAGGACCGCGACCGCGGGATCAGCGGCCGTCACCCGATCGTCCTCGGACGCAATCAGCCGTCCGATCTCGGGCTGCACGCCAAGGCCGGTGAAGAACGTTCCGGTGACGTATTCGCCGTCGACGTTCTCGACGTCGTTGCCCTCACGAGTCATCTGGAATCGGAGGGGCGACACGCCGATCACGTCCGAGAAGACGTGGTTGTGATCGCGAAAGTGCTCGTACACGCTCCATTTGAAGAAATTCCTGCGCGGCTCGCCGGGATACGTCGAGAGCAGCTCTACCAGCCGTTCCGGTGCTCTCACCGGCAGGTCGCGCAGCATCAGCGTGTTGATCAGGCTGAACACCGCGGTATTCGCGCCGATGCCGAGAGCCAGCAACAGCACGACAAGAATGGTGAATCCCGGCGTACGGCGCAGCATGCGGCCGCCGTAGCGCACGTCCTGCCAGACGCTCTCGAGAATCGACTCCCAGCCGACATCGCGAACGCGATCCTTCACCGCCTCGACGCTGCCCATCTCAGCGCGCGCGGCGCGGACCGCCTCCTGCTCGCTCAGCCCGGCATGCATCTTCTCTGCGACGGCGGCATCGAGGTACTCGCGCAATTCAGCGTCCAGTTCGTTGTCCGCGCGGCCTTTGCGAAACAAGGCACGGAAGCCGTTTATCATGCGCATGATGAGTGGCATGGCACTCTTCTGGAATTTCCTACTCGCAACGCAGTGCCATCAACGGGTCAACCTTCGTCGCGCGACGTGCCGGCAGATATGCTGCAAGTGCGCCCACGACGGCAAATGCTCCGGACGCGACCGCGAACGTGCTCGGATCGAGGGGCGTGAGGCCGAAGAGCATTCCTTCGAGGTACCGCGTCGCGCCAGCGGCCGCACCAAGCCCCAGCACCACACCTGTAGCGGTCAGCAGCGCGCTGTGACGGAGAACGAGCCTGAGTACGTCCGATCGCTGCGCCCCCAGCGCCGTGCGAATGCCGATCTCACGCGTACGCTGTGCCACGGCGTACGCGACGACCCCGTAGAGACCCACCATGGCCAGCAGCGCGGCAACGACACTGAAGAATCCCGACAGCATCGCGATCAATCGCTCGCGAACCAATGAGTCGCTGACCTGCGCTCGGAACGATTGCACGAGAACGACAGCCTCGGGCTCAACCTGACCCACTGCTTCCGTCAAGGACCGGGCCATGACGGTCGAAGGCATCGCTGCCCGGACGACGAAGTTGACATATTCGAGAGGCTGCGGATCCTGAGACGCCGGGAAGAAGGCAATCGGCTCGAAGGGCTCTCGAAGATCGGTGTACTTGGTGTCGTTTACGAGACCGATGATCTCGAACGCAGGCTGGCTCGTGCCGGGGAGCGCCGGCATCCGAAATGTCGAGCCGATCGGGTTCCGCGTGCCGAGCACGTCGCGTGCGAACGACGTGTTGACTATCGCGACGCGCCGCGAGCTTGCGGAGTCTTCAGGTGTGAAATCCCGCCCTGCGACGAGTGGCGTGCCCATCGTCTGAAAGAACGCCGGACTGACCCGGTTGAAGTACGTCTGTTTCTGAGCCTGTATGCCATAGATGACGACCTGGCCCGTCCAGGACTCGCCAGTCAGCGGAATCATCCGGACCGACGCGGCCGACTGCACGCCGGGAATTGCCCTCATCGCCTCCAGCAGCCGCTCGTGCAGCGGTTGACGCATCTCGACTGCCACCCTGGCGCGCTGATAATCGACGACGACCATGGCGACGCCCTTCGGATCGAAACCGACGGCACCAGTCGTGAGATTGTGCAGCGTCCGCGCGAATAGCAGGGCCGTCACAACGAGCACAAGCGAAAGCGCCACCTGCGCAACAACAAGGCCGCTCCGTGCGCCTGTGCGCGGCCGCGACTCCGTGGACGTGCGAGCGGTACCTCGCAGAAGTGATCCAGCTGACGGCCGCGTCGCGAGTACCGCCGGTGGGAGTCCGAACAGCAGGCATGTTATGAATGCGACGGCCGTGCCGAAGACGGCTACCCGCCAATTGCGATCAAGATCGAACGTAACAGCAAAGAACTGAAAGCCGCTAGTCTGAAGGAGGCCGACCAGCCCTTCGCTCAGGGTCTGTGCCAGGAACATTCCGGCTACGGCGCCGGCTGTAGCCATCAGCACGCTCTCGGTGAGCAACTGACTGATTACTCGGGTGCGGGAGGCACCCACGGCCAGGCGAACGGCCAATTCCCGCTCGCGCGCGCTTGCGCGGGCGAGCAGCAGTGTTGCGATATTCGCCGACGCGATGATGAGTACGACGCCAGCACCTGCCAGCAGCACCCACAAGGCTGTCTCGTACTCTTCAC
>QHWT01000075.1:31673-104085 GCA_003222675.1 Acidobacteriota bacterium
CACGGTAGGTTCGGGATACCTCGGGCGGCAGCCCGGGTGGCACCGTGTCCTGAAATATTCTGGCCGAGATAGCGGCAAGGTGGTTCGACGCGCGGTCGAACGACCATCCAGGCGCAACGCGCCCGATCACCGTCAGCCACCACCAGCTTCGATCATTGAGTGCACTCTGTTCGGAGTTGAGTATCCGCTCGGCGCACAGCGGAGTGGCGACGTCGAACGTGCGGCCTACCTCGAGTCCGGTGAATCCGCGGCGTGCAATACCAACGATCTCGAACGAGTGGCTGTCGAGCGCGATGGCTTTTCCGATGACTGACGCATCCCCGCCGTACTGCCGCTGCCAGAACGCATAACTGAGCACCGCGGCTGGCGAACCGCAGCCAGGTCGATCGTCCATCGACGTCAACAGACGGCCAAGGTGTGGGCCCACACCGAGCACGCCGAAGAAGTCGCCGCTCACCCAAAGACCTTGGGCGTACCGCGCCTCGCCGCGAGTTGCCAGGTTGACCGGGTAAGCACTCCAGGCGACTACGCCCGAGAACGCGTGTTGCCGCTGGCGCAACTCCTCCCAGAGCGCATACGTGAATAGCGGCCGCCGGCCAGCGAACGTTCCCATCCGCCCGCGCGTGGGATCGGCCATGCGTACCTCGGCGAGCTGCTCCGGATGGTCCACGGGCAGCGGACGGAGCCGGACCGCATCAGCGAGCTGGAAGATGGCGGTAGTGGCGCCTATCCCGAGCGCTAACGACAGCAGAGCAGCGGAAGTGAAGCCCGGGGATCTGAACGAGAGCCGGATCGCGTAGCGAACGTCCTGCCAAACGCTGTCGACGACTGATTCCCAGCCGACGTCGCGAACGCGATCCTTCACCGCCTCGACGCTGCCCATTTCGGCCCGTGCGGCGCGGACCGCCGCCTGCTCGCTCAGCCCGGCGCGCATCTTCTCTGCGACGGCGGCAGCGAGGTACTCGCGCAATTCGGCGTCAAGTTCCCGTTCGGCCGTGCTCTTGCGGAACAGTCCGTGAACGCCGCCGGTGATCCTGGTGAAGAGCGACATCAGATCTCTCCCAGCGACGCATCGAGGATCCGGGCGATCGCCCTCGTCTGCACCTCCCAATCGCGTGTCTCACGCTTGAGTTTCGCGCGTCCCTGCGCGGTGAGCCGGTAGTACTTCGCCCGCCGGTTATTTTCCGTGACCCGCCAGTCGCCCGCAATCAGCGCGTCGCGCTCGAGCCGACGCAGCGCAGGAAAAAGCGAACCAGCATTTACCTGGAAGACGCCCTTGCTGATTTGTTCCAACCGGACGCCGATGCCGTAGCCATGCATGGGCTCGAGCGCCAGCGTCTTCAGGATGAGCATGTGCAGCGTGCCCTGCACCAGGTCGCTCGGTTTCGGTTCGCCAGCCATGAGATTTTTTCTCAATGCTCGCGGGGCCCCACCCCCGCCCGCGCTCGCGCGGCGGTCGGGCTTCGCCCGACGTCACTCTGTCGCCCCGCTCGAGCCGCAGGCGCTCTCATCTAGCCAAACTAGATAAGTAGACCATACGCCGCTTCTCTAGTTTGTCAAGAGGAGCAGGAGCACGCGCGTCGGTGGGATTACAGCTCGACGCGTTCCGACGGCCGCAGCTGCTCGAGGATAGCCTTGTCGCCGGTTGCAAGACGCCAGCGCCGAAGCCGGGCGTGCGCGACGATGAGTCGGTCGAACGGATCGCGCGTCCAGGATTCCTCGGCCGCGCGCTCGAACCAGTCGATGGCGGGTGGCTCGTCGATCTCCCAGCTCTCGGCGTCGACGATGCCGCGGGTGCCTGAACGGAGTCGGAGCCGTCCGATTTCTTCGAGCAATTGGAGCTCGAGAACGGTCGCAGGCGAAACGAGGAGCCGGACCGCGCGGGCAAGCTTGCGGGTTCGCGGATGATTCTGATCCATCCAGATCACGGCGTTCGTGTCGAGCAGGATCACCGCCGGCGCGCCCGGAACCGCAGCTGACCGTCCTGCCAGTCCCACGACCACTCGCCGGCTTCAACCGCCTTATCCAGGATCTCGATCTGCGCGGACCGCGCCCGCCGCGACTCCCGTGGCGTGTCGACGCTCAGCCGGTATGTGACGCCGCGCCGCTCGATCAGCACGGACTCTCCCCTGTCCGCCTGGTCGAGCGCATCGGACAGGCGCTCCCGGACGAGGCTGACGGTGTACTTCTTCACGTGTACATTGTACATTACGTCCGCCTGCCGGGCAAGACCGAGGAGATTCGAATTCGATACCGTCAGCCGATTGACTCCACCTCCCGCCGGTCCTAAGATGCGCACTCCGGCAGCGCTTCCACCATGCAACCTGTTCTCCGGAGGCGGTCCATGAAGCTCCCCGTCACCATTACCATCAACGGTCGCGCGTACCAGCGTGAGATCGAGCCGCGTCTCCTGCTGGTGCACTTCCTGCGCGACATGGCCGGCCTGACCGGCACCAAGATCGGCTGCGACACCAGCCAATGCGGCGCATGCACGGTGCTGCTCGATGGGGTCGCCATGAAATCGTGCACCTGCCTGGCAGCGCAGGCCGACGGCGCCAGCATCACCACGATTGAAGGCTTGTCTGCGGACGGCCAGCTCGCGCCGATTCAAGAGGCTTTCTGGGCGAAGCACGGTCTGCAGTGCGGCTTCTGCACGCCCGGCATGGTCCTCGCGACGCGCGCGCTGCTCGAAACGACGCCGCAGCCCACGCCCGAACAGATTCGTCACGCGCTCGAAGGCAATATGTGCCGCTGCACCGGCTACCAGAACATCGTCCGGTCCGTGCAGCATGCGGCGAACATGATGGGAGGACGGCCATGACCGTCGCGGTCGAACCGGCACGCGTTTTCGGTTCGGGCATTCGGCGCCGTGAGGATCCGCGGCTGCTCACGGGAACCGCACGCTACACCGACGACATCGTGCTCCCGGGCCTGGCGCATGCCGCCATCCTGCGCAGCCCGCACGCACACGCGCTAATCATGCGCATCGACACGTCGCGCGCCAGGACGGCGCCGGGCGTGCTCGGCGTGTTCACCGCGGCGGACACGGACGGGATCCTCACGCCCATTCCGTGCTGCTGGCTCCTGCCCGGCTCCAAGCTGAAGACCACGCCTTATCACCCGCTCGCCAAGGACGCGGTCCAGTACGTGGGCGACCCGGTCGCCGTCGTTGTCGCCGAATCGCCGTACCAGGCGCAGGACGCGCTCGAGTTGATCGATGTCGAGTACGAGCCGCTGCCGGCCGTCGTCGATCCGCAGAAGGCTGCGCAGCAGGGGGCGCCGGCGCTCCACGCCGAAGCGCCGGACAACGTCGCGTTTCACTGGACGGTGACGGGCGGCGACGTCGATGCGGCGTTCAAGTGCGCTGACGTCATCGTCCGCGAGCGCATCGTGCAGCAGCGGCTCATCCCGAATGCGATGGAAACGCGCGGCGCGGTGGCGCAGTTCGTGCCCGCGACCGGCGAGCTCACGCTCTGGAATACGACGCAGAACCCGCACATCGTGCGGTTCGTGATGTCGCTCGTCACAGGCATCCCTGAGGATCGCCTGCGGGTCATCGCGCCGGAAGTCGGCGGCGGCTTTGGCAGCAAGATCGCGCAAATCCCCGGCGACTTCATCACCGTGTTCTGCTCGATGAAGCTGGGACGCCCGGTCAAGTGGACCGAAACACGAACCGAGAACTATCAATCGACGACGCACGGTCGCGACCATGTGCAGGAGGTCGAGCTCGCGGCGACGCGCGACGGCCGCGTTACCGGGCTGCGGTGCACCGTGTGGGCGGGCATGGGCGGCTACTTGTCAACCGCGGCGCCCGGCATTCCGACGATCCTGCACGGCCTGATGTTGTCGGGACCGTACACGATTCCGGCCGTCAAGGAAGATGTCTATGGCGTTTACACGAACACGACGCCTGTCGAAGCCTATCGCGGTGCGGGACGGCCCGAGGCGACGTTCATGCTCGAGCGCATGATGGATCGTCTCGCAGACGAGATTGGCCTCGATCCGGTGGATGTCAGGCGACGCAACATCATTCCACCGTTCCAGAACGGCCACGACGTCATCACGGGGCTGAAGTACGACAGCGGCAACTACGAAGGCGCGCTCGCCAAGGTGCTCGAGCACGTGAGCTACGACGCGCTGCGTGCGGAACAAAAGGCTGCGCGGGACAAGGGACGCTACATCGGCATCGGTGTGTCTCTCTACGTCGAGATTTGCGGTCTAGGTCCGTCGCAGGTTGCCGGCGCCGTAGGCTTCCAGGGCGGACTGTGGGAAAGCGCGATCGTGCGCTTCCATCCGAGCGGCAAGGTCAACGTCTTCATCGGCGCGTCACCACACGGCCAGGGAGAAGAAACGACGTTCGCGCAGATCGTGGCCGATGAACTGGGTGTCGCGGTGACGGACGTGAAGGTCGTTCACGGCGACACGGACGCAACGCCGATGGGTTGGGGCACGTACGGCAGCCGGACGACCGCGGTTGGCGGCGCCGCGCTGGCCATAGCGACGCGCAAGATTAAAGACAAGGCGAAGCTCCTCGCGAGCCACCTGCTCGAGGCGGCGGTCGAGGACATCGATTATTCCAGCGGACGCTTTTTCGTGCGCGGCGTGCCGGATCGTCACAAGACGATCCAGGACATCGCGTTGATGGCCAACGTCGCGTGGAACATGCCGGAGGGCATGGAAGCGGGACTCGAAGCGACATCGTTCTATGATCCCCCAAACTTCACGTATCCATTCGGCGCGCACGTGGCCGTCGTCGAAGTCGACCCGGAGACGGGGCACGTGACGTTGAAGCGGTACGTCGCCGTTGATGATTGCGGACCACAGATCAATCCGGTCATCGTCGAGGGTCAAGTACACGGCGGCGTCGTCCAGGGAATAGGCCAGGCGTTGTGGGAAGAAGCGGTGTACGACGACACGGGCCAGTTGTTGACCGGTTCGCTGGCCGACTACGCCATTCCAAGGGCCGACATGCTGCCGGACATCGAGGTGCTCTCGACCGTCACGCCTTCGCCGCACCACCCACTTGGCGTCAAGGGAATTGGCGAAGCGGGCACGATTGCGTCGACGTGCACGGTTTACAACGCCGTCATCGACGCGCTCGAGCCATTCAAGGTGCAGTCGGTGCGGATGCCGCTCACCCCCGAGCGCGTGTGGCGTGCGATCCGCGAGGGAGCGGAGCGGGGCGCAGGGGCCCCGCCCCTCGACACGCTCGGGGCGCCCTGAGCACATCGAAGGGCGCGAGCGATCGAGCCGGCGTTCGGGGCGGGACCCACAGTTAGGACGCGCACGGCGCGTCCTGCGAGGGAGCGGAGCGGGGCGTAGGGGTCCCCGCGAGCGACCGAGCCCCCGGGGCCCCCGGCGCGTGTTTTGTGCGCGCTGGGGTGGGAGTCGGGGTGTGGGGCGGAGCCCCACGTGAGAAATGCAAAGGAGCGGGGCGTATGGGGACCCGCGAGCGACCGAGCCCCCGGGGGGCCCCGGCGCGCGTTTTGTGCGCGCTGGGGTGGGAGTCGGGGTGTGGGGCGGAGCCCCATGTGAGAAATGCAAAGGAGCGGGGCGTAGGGATCCCCGCGAGCGACCGAGTCCCCGGGGCCCCCGGCGCGCGTTTTGTGCGCGCTGGGGTGGGAGTCGGGGTGTGGGGCAGAGCCCCACGTGAGACATGCAAAGGAGCGGAACATGTACGCGGTTGATTTCGATTACTACCGCGCCGGCTCGCTGGCAGACGCGCAGAAACTGCTGGGCGATCATCCCGGCGCGAAGCTGCTGGCGGGCGGGCACAGCCTGATTCCGCTGATGAAGCTTCGGCTTGCCGCGCCGCCCGCGGTGGTTGACATCGGTCGCGTCGCCGAGCTCCGCGGCGTGACGCTCAGCGGCGCCGCGGTCCGCATTGGCGCGCTCACGACGCACACCGAGCTGGCCGCGTCTGCCGACCTTGGCCGCGCCGCGCCAGCGTTGGCGGAGACGGCCGCGCAGCTTGGTGATCCCACCGTCCGCAATCGCGGCACCATCGGCGGCAACATCGCGCACGCGGATCCGGCCTCCGATCTTCCGACCGTGCTCGTCGCGCTCGACGCCCGGATCAACGTGGTCGGGCCGTCAGGCCATCGCACGATCGACGCGGCGAAGTTCTTCACCGGCCTGATGACAACCTCGCTCGAGGAGAACGAGATCGTTACATCGATTGACGTGCCGGTAGCGCAGCCCGGCCGCGGATCGGCGTACGTGAAGTTCTCGCATCCCGCATCGCGTTACGCGGTGATTGGCGCCGCCGCGGCAATCACCTTGTCGGGCGGCACGTGCTCGAGTGTCAGCGTCGCGATTGGCGGGCTGGTGGCGCACGCGCGCCGCTTGCCATCGGTCGAGCGCGCGCTGACGGACCAGGCGCCGTCCGAATCTGTCGTCGCAAAGGCGGCAGCGGCCGTTGCCGCGGACCTGGGCCGCGACGTGAGCGGCGACATCTTCGCGTCCGCGGAATACAGAACCGCGGTCGCGCCCGTCTACGTGAAACGGGCGCTGCTTGCCGCCGCGGCGCGGGCGAGTGCGCGGTAGCGGCAAATGAAGACGTCATCCGTGTTGTCCGTGTGATCCGTGGTTGAGACCCTTCCGGTTCCGCGATCGGTCGACGAGCTGCAACAGGCGCTCGCGGCGCGGCATTACGTTGCCGATCGCGGACTGGCGGTGTCGATATTTCTCGCGCTCCGGCTGAAGCGTCCGCTCTTTCTCGAAGGCGAGGCGGGGGTCGGCAAGACCGAGGTCGCAAAGACGCTCGCGGTCGCTCTGGACACGGAGCTGATTCGTCTTCAGTGCTACGAGGGGCTCGACGTCAGCCACGCCGTGTACGAGTGGAACTACTCGCGCCAGCTCCTCGAGATCAGGCTGCTCGAAGCGGCGCACGAGCTGGATCGCGCCGGCACCGCGAAGCACCTCTTCACCGAGCCATTCCTCATCAAGCGTCCGCTCCTCCGCGCGCTCGAGCCAACGGACGGACGACCGCCCGTTCTTCTAATAGACGAGATCGATCGCGCCGACGAAGAGTTCGAGGGCTATCTCCTGGAATTGCTCTCCGATTTCCAGGTGACGATCCCGGAGCTCGGCCCGATTCGCGCGTCCGATCCGCCGGTCGTCGTCATCACGTCGAACCGTACGCGTGACGTGCACGACGCGCTGAAGCGGCGGTGCCTGTACTGCTGGATCGAGTATCCCGACTTCGACAAGGAGCTGCGCATCGTCTCGGCAAAGGTCCCCGGCGTGTCGGCGCGTCTTGCCGAGCAGGTCACCGCATTCGTGCAGGAATTGCGCACGGTTGAACTGTACAAAGCCGCGGGCGTGTCGGAAACGCTCGACTGGGCGGCCGCGCTCGTCGCGCTCGATCGAGAGACGATCGATCGGGACACGATCGAGCAGACGCTCGGCATCCTGCTGAAGAACCAGGAAGACATCCTGAGTGTACGTGGCGAACGCCTGCAGACGCTTCTCGCCCGTGCGCTCGTGCGCGGCACCTCGTCGGCCGGCTCCGCATGAGCCACGCGCTCGTTCCGAATCTCCTGCTGTTTGGCCGCGTACTCCGGGGCGCCGGTTTGGAGGTGCATCCGGGCCGGATGCTCGATGCGCTCACCGCGGTCGAGTACGTCGGGATTCGTTCGCGGCAGGACCTGCGCGCGACTCTCTGCGCGCTCCTCGTGCACCGGCGTGAGGACGTTCGGCTGTTCGATGATGCATTCGATCTCTTCTGGCGGTCGCACGACGCCGGCGAAGGCGGGCTGCCGCTGTTCGCACTGGGCGAACGTCCACGCGTCGTTGCAAAGCGCGTATCGGCCGCGGATGTCGGCCTCGAGATCCACGACGTCACGTCGAGTGACGACGAGACGCCTCGATTGACGGCCGGCGCCTACAGCGACTCGGAGGTCCTCCGCTCGAAGGATTTCGCGGAGCTGACCGACGATGAGGTCCGCCGTGCCGAGGCGCTGCTGGCGGACATGGGATGGCGGCTTGGCACGCGGCGCACCCGACGCTGGAGGCGAGGCACCCGCGGCTCCGTCGACATCCGGCACATCGCACGCGTGAGCCTGAAGTACGGTGGCGAGCCGATCGAGCTGCCACGCCGTCAGCGCGTTGAGAAGCCGCGACCGATTGTGGCGCTCTGCGACGTGAGCGGATCGATGGAGCGATACAGCCGCATGCTGCTGCAGTTTTTGTGCGGCATGGTGCGCGGAACGGCACGGGCCGAGAGCTTTCTGTTTGCGACGCGACTTACCCGCGTCACATGGCATATGAGCCAGGGGCGCGCTCAGCGCGGCATGTCCGCGCTCGTGAGAACCGTGCAGGACTGGGGCGGCGGCACGCGCATCGGCGAGTCGCTCCGCGCATTCAACGTGCACTGGGCGCGTCGGGTCATGCGGAGCGAACCCATCGTGTTGATCGTCTCGGACGGCTGGGACCGCGGCGATCCCGAGCTGGTGGCGCGCGAGATGGCGCGGTTGCGCCGCCGGTGTGACCGGTTGATCTGGCTCAACCCCCTGCTGGGATCGGCTTCATACGAGCCGCTGACGCGGGGCATGCTGGCCGCGCTCGATCACGTCGACGAGTTCCTGCCGGCGCATAATCTCGCGAGCCTCGAGCAGCTCGCAGTGCATCTGTTTGCAGGCCGGGTCTTTAGAGCCGGCATTCATAGGGCGGTGTAGCCCGGGTCTTTAGCAGGCTGCTGAAGAAGAAGACAGCCCTGCGGGATTTGGTGATTTCTGGATTGGGTAATCTGGTGATTGTGCTTCGCACGCGCTCCCGCGCGTGCGTCGAGAGACCCGGCGATCAAATGGACATCACCGGCACCTACACGTTCGACGCCGCTGCAGACGCTGTCTGGACGCTGCTGATGGACACGTCCGCGATCGCGGGCTGTGTACCCGGATGCCGCGAGTTGCGTCCCGACGGTAATGATCGATACCGCGCCGAACTCTCGGTCCCCGTGGCAGCCGTCACAGGTCAATTCGACGCGACGATCGCGCTCGAGGACAAAGTCCAGCCGCGCTCGTACACGCTGGTGGTGCAGGCGACCGGACGTCCCGGATTCGTTCGCGGACAGGCGGCCGTCACGCTGACGCCGGATAACGAACGGACGACCGTGCAGGTCACCGCGCACGCGGACGTGGGCGGCGCCATCGCGCGCGTGGGGCAGCGGCTTCTCGAGGGAGCCGCGCGGATGATGATGGACCGGTTCTTCGAGTGCCTGCGGAGGAAGCTCGGCGACTAGTGGCGTTGCACCGGCCTGGCGATTCCCAGCTTTCGCATGCGGAACTGCAGCGTGGACCGCTTCATCCCCAGGCGGACTGCGGCACCGTTGGGGCCGCCGATCACCCAGTTCGTGCCTTCGAGCGCGCCGATGATATGACGCCGCTCGGCCTGTTCGAGCGTCGGCATCTCATTGTCATGGTGCGCCGTTGTCGTGCGGCGGCCGTTCAGGGCCGCGATCGGTACGTCGAGCGTCGGGCCCGCCGACAGGATCACGGCACGCTCGATCAGGTTCTGCAGCTCGCGGATGTTGCCGGGCCAGTCGTACTGCGTCAGCGCATCCATGGTCTCGGATGGAATGGTTTCGATGCTCTTCTTCATGCGCCGCGCGAACTGCTGCGCGAAATGACGGACCAGCATCGGGATGTCCTCGCGCCGCTCGCGCAGCGGCGGCACGTGCACCGGGAAGACGTTCAGCCGGTAGAAGAGGTCCTGCCGGAACCCCTGTTCCTCGACGAGCGTCGCCAGGTCGCGATTCGTGGCCGCGATGAGCCGCGCGTCGGTTCGAAGCGTGCGCGTGCTGCCCAGCCGCTCGAACTCGCGTTCCTGCAGCACACGAAGCAGCTTCGGCTGAAGATCGAGGGGGATCTCGCCGACTTCGTCGAGAAACACCGTGCCGCGATTGGCGAGCTCGAAACGGCCGACGCGCTGGCTGATAGCCCCCGTGAACGCGCCCCTCTCGTGGCCGAACAGCTCGCTCTCGAGAAGTCCCGTGGGAATGGCGGCACAATTCAGCTTGACGAACGCGTTGTCGCGGCGCGCGCTCAACTGGTGGATCGCGCGCGCGACGAGCTCCTTGCCGGACCCGGTCTCGCCGGAGATCAGCACGGTCGAATCAGTCGGCGCAACCGTCTGAATCTCGTGGAGCACGCGGCCGAGCGCGCGGCTCCGACCGATGATTTCGTCGAATTGATGCTCGCTCAGAATCTCGTCCTGCAGGTAGAGCTTTTCGCGGGCGAGCTGCGCGTTCAGCTCCTCGATCCGTTCGTAGGAACACGCGTTACGAACCGCAATCGCGATCTGGCCGGCGACGCGCGTCAGCAGCGGGAACTGATCGGCGGAAAATACGCCTGGCGCGAACGCGCCCAGGTCGAGCGTGCCGAAAATCCCTTGCGCGGTGGCAAGCGGCACCGAGCACGCGGATCGAATCCCGCGCTCCAGAATGAACGCGCTCTCTGGAAACGCCGCGAGTTCCGACAACGAAAAGATCCGCGGCTTCCCCGTCGTGAACACGATGCCGGACGCCGATCCCCCGAGCGACCTGTCAGCGCTCTTCGGCCGCTCGGGTTCCCGGCAGAAGTCCTCTGGCGCGTCGCACACGTGGTGGCGCAACACACCAGCATCCGGCTCGTACAGCGCGATCGCGGCGACGTCTGCGCTGCAGAACCGGCGCAGTGCCGGCGCCACCGCGGCGAACAGCGCGCGCGTGTCGAGCTGCGTCACGACGGCATTCGTCACATCGAGCAGCAATTGCAGCTGATCGCGCTCGCGTTGCAGTGTCACTAAAAGATCATCTACCTCTGCACTGGCGGCGGGCATAAGCCTCCTCTTCTACATGGGGCTCCGCCCCATACCCCGGCTCGGTCGCTCGCGGGGACCCTGCGCCCCGCTCCGCTCCCTCGCAAGGCGCGCCGTGCGCGCCCAACAGTGGGCTCGTCCGAGTACACAGGTCTCGCTGTGAGCCGCATAACAAGCTAAGACGCGGCCGCGAATCGGTTGGTGCCAATCGGCTGGCGCGGTGCCAGCTGGCGGTCGCGATGTTCGTTGGCACCGGCACGGACGCCGCCTGCGGCTCAAACACGTAAATCGCGACCGCTGAACGCCTTAGCGTCCTGCCTGCCCGGTTCTGCAAGAGCGGCACGCCCATAGCTTTGGATGACGTCGCGACACGGCCTCATGTTCCGCATCACCTCACGTATCGACGGCGACGAGATCGTGCTGAAAGTCGAAGGCTGCCTGATGCGCGAATGGGTCCACGAGCTCGACGCGTGCTGGATCACGGCGGCCGCGGGTCCTCAGGGGCGGCGCATACGAGTGGATCTCACGGAGGTCTGCCACGTCGACGCTGCCGGGCAGGCGCTCATGACGGCGATGTATCGCGCCGGCGTCCGTTTCATGGCGAGAGGATGCGTGATGCCCGAGATCGTGCGCGAGATCGCCGACGCCGCCGAGGGCGGCAGAAGGATTTGAGGTGTCCATGTTCAGGCGTGTCGGAGGGCGGAGGACGGAGGACGGAGGACCGACATGAAGCGGACAGTATTCACGATCATCGCCGCCGCGCTGGCTGCGTCGTGCACCGTGGGACCGAATTACAAGCGCCCGCTCGTCCAGCCTCCATCGGCGTTTCGCGGCGATGCATCCGCCTCCGCTGAAGCTCGGGCGGGACAAGGCAGTGCCGAATCGGTCGCGGATCTGAAATGGTTCGACGTGTTTCATGACGACACGCTCACCGGCCTCGTCTCTGCCGCGTTGAAACAGAACTTCGAGCTGCGCATCGCCGCCGAGCGCGTGCTGCAGGCTCGCGCGCTCTACGGGATCACGGGCGCCGGTCGCTTCCCGGAAATCGACGCGTCGGCCGACGTGAATGCCCTCCGCTCATCGCAGGCTGGCGCGAACCGCGGGATCCCCTCGGGCGTCAACACAGATGTGAGCTACGTGCAGGCCGGATTCAGCCTTGGCTGGGAGATCGATGTGTGGGGACGCCTGCGCCGGCTGAACGAAGCCGCGCGCGCGCAGTACCTCGCCACCGAAGAAGCGCGGCGCGGTGTGATCACGACGCTCGTGGCGGACGTCAGCGCAACATATCTCCAGCTGCGCGCACTCGATCTCGAGCTGGAGATTGCGAAGCGCACTCGCGACGCGGCGAACGAGAGCCTGCGGCTGACGGAAGCCCGGCGATCGCAGGGCGCGGCAAGCGGACTCGACATCCGCCAGTCGGAACAGCTGCTGTTCACCGCGACCGGACAGATCGCAAGCCTCGAACGCGAAATCGCGCAGGCGGAGAACGCACTCAGTCTATTGCTCGGCCATTTCCCCGGAGACGTGCCGCGCGGCGGTCCGCTGGAAGCGTTCCACGCGCCCCCTGCCGTGCCCGCGGGACTGCCGTCTGCGCTCCTGGAGCGCCGGCCCGACATCCGCCAGGCGGAGCAGGAGCTGATTGCGGCGAACGCGCGGATCGGCGCCGTCAAGGCCGAATACTTCCCGCGCATCAGCCTGACCGGCTTTTTCGGCGCGCAAAGCCGCGCGCTGTCGGATCTGCTGACGGGACCCGCGACGCTGGCGAGCGCGACCCTCGGAGCGACGGCACCAATCTTCAACGCGGGGCGCACGCGCGCGAACGTCAGGTTCGCGGAAGCCGTCCAGCGCGAAGCGGTCGTGAACTATCAACGGGTCATTTACACGGCGTTCCGTGACGTGGCGGACTCGCTCGCGGATCACGGCAAAACGAGCGAGCAGCGCGCGCAACAGGAACGGCTGGTCGACGCGCTGCGCGAATCGACGCGGCTCGCAACGGAGCGATATCGCGGCGGGCTGGACAGCTATCTGCCCGTGCTCGACGCGCAGCGGAATCTCTTTCAAGGCGAGCTCGAGCTCGCGCAACTCCGTCAGCGGGAGCTCACGTCGATCGTGCAGCTCTATCGCGCTCTTGGTGGCGGGTGGGAGCAGACACATGGCTAAGCGAATGGTTTTGATGCTCGCGCTGATGATTGCATTCATCGCAGCGCTCGGTTTCGTAAAGGTCCGGCAGTTCCAGGCGATGGCGAAACAATTTGCGGCGATGCAGGCGCCGCCGGACGCCGTCACCACCGTTGTGGTCACGCGAGAAGAATGGCCGTCGACAATCAACGCTATCGCAACAGTCGCGGCCGTTCAGGGGGTGACCGTCAGCGCCGATCTGCCCGGCATCATCGATCGGATCGCGTTCGATTCGGGAAGAAGCGTCCAGCAGGGGGACATCCTCGTGCAGCTCGACACGCGCCAGGAGCAGGCACAACTCGCCGCGGCGCAGGCACAGTTCGAGGTCGCGCGTTTGAACTTCGAGCGGATGCGCGGACTGGTCGAGCAGGATGCTGTATCGCGCGCCGAATACGACAATGCGGCTGCCGTCCATAAGCAAGCCGAGGCGCGTATCCAGGAGATCCGGGCGACCATCGAGCGCAAGACGATCCGCGCGCCATTTTCCGGAGTGCTCGGGATCCGCCAGGTGAACCTCGGTCAGTACCTCACAGGTGGCGATCCCGTCGTCCCGCTGCAGTCGCTCAATCCGGTTTATGTGAACTTTGGCATTCCTCAACAGCAAGCGGGAGAGGTGCGGGCCGGTTCAAAGGTTCACATCAGGATCGGCGAACTGGGAGCGCGGGAGTTCTCCGGCCGCGTGAGCGCCGTGAATGCAGTCGTGGACCAGACCACGCGGAACATCCAGGTCCAGGCCACGCTCGCGAACCCCGGCGGCGTGCTGCGCGCGGGCATGTTCGTCCAGGCGCAGCTGCATCTCGGCGCGAGTCAAGCCGTCGTCGCACTCCCCGCCTCGGCGATCAACTACGCGCCCTATGGCGATTCGGTGTTCATCGTCAGCGATCTGAAGGATGCGACCGGGCAGCGCTATCGCGGCGTGCGCCAGCAGGTCGTGAAGCTGGGAGGCGCGCGCGGCGATCAGATCGCCGTGCTGTCCGGACTCAATGCGGGTGAAGAAGTCGTCACGTCGGGCGTTTTCAAGCTCCGGAACGGCGCACCAGTCCGCGTCAACAACAAGGTGCAGCCGGCCAACAGCCGGACGCCGAAGCCGGAGGAAAGCTAATGAAGCTCACGGATCTGTTCGTCAGGCGGCCGGTCCTGGCGATCGTCGTCAATCTGGTCATCCTGATTGCGGGGCTGCAGGCGATCCGCGCGCTCAGCGTCAGGCAGTACCCACGCAGCGACATCGCGGTCGTCAAGGTCAGCACCGTCTATGTCGGTGCCAACGCCGATCTGGTGCGGGGATTCATCACCACTCCGCTCGAGCGCGTCATCGCCAGCGCCGACGGCATCGACTACATGGAATCGTCCAGCGCGCAGGGACTCAGCACGATCACCGTTCACCTGACGCTGAACTACGACACCAACGCCGCGCTGACGCAGGTCCAGGCGAAGGTTGCGCAGGTGCGCAATCAGCTTCCACCGGAAGCGGAGGCGCCGGTGATCGAGATGGAAACGGCGGACAACCAGTTCGCGGCGATGTACATCGGATTCTCGTCGAGCGATCTCGATCAGAACCAGATTACGGATTACCTCACCCGCGTCGTGCAGCCGAAGCTGAGCGCTGTCAGCGGCGTGCAGCGGGCCGACATCCTCGGCGATCGCACGTTCGCGATGCGGATCTGGCTGAAGCCGGACAAGATGGCGGCGTACGGCATCTCTCCCTCCGCGTTGCGAGACGCGCTGGCGCGCAACAACTATCTCTCGGCGCTCGGCAAGACGAAGGGGTCGATGGTCTCCGTGAACCTCATCGCCAACACCGATCTGCGAACGCCCGAGGAATTCCGTCAGCTCGTGGTCAAGGAAGAGAACGGGGTCGTCGTGAGGCTCGGCGACGTGGCGGACGTCGTGCTCGGCGCGGAGAACTACGAACAGGACGTCCGGTTCAACGGCCAGACCGCGACGTTCATGGGCATCTGGGTCCTTCCGACCGCCAACTCGCTCGACGTGATCCGCGGCGTGCGCGACGAGATCCCGGCGATCCAGTCGCAGTTGCCCGCCGGAATGAAGATCGGGATCCCGTACGATTCGACTGAATACATCCAGGACGCCATCGACGAGGTCCTCACCACGCTCACCGAGACGCTGCTCATCGTGATCGTCGTCATCTTCCTCTTCCTCGGATCGGTGCGCGCGCTGATCATCCCGGTCGTCGCGATTCCGATCTCGCTGGTCGGCGCGGTCTTCCTCATGCTCGTCGCAGGCTTCACCATCAACCTGCTGACGCTGCTCGCGATCGTCCTCTCGGTCGGTCTCGTCGTGGACGATGCGATCGTGATGGTCGAGAACGTCGAGCGACACCTGCATGAGGGAAAACGTCCGCTGCAGGCGGCGCTCGACGCGGCGCGCGAGCTGGTCGGCCCGATCATCGCGATGACGATTACGCTGGCAGCCGTCTATGCGCCCGTGGGCATCCAGGGCGGTTTGACCGGTGCGCTCTTCCGCGAGTTTGCGTTCACGCTGGCGGGTGCCGTCATCGTATCGGGGGTCGTCGCACTGACGCTCTCGCCGATGATGGGATCGAGACTGCTGCGCGCCGGCGCCACGGAGCGTGGATTTGCCGGCTGGATCAACCGTCGCTTCGACCGTGTTCGAACGGGCTATGCACGCGTGCTGTCAGGGACGCTCCGCTACCGGCCCGTCGTCCTGGTCCTGTGGGCGATCGTGGCGGCGCTGACCGTCCCGTTCTACATGTTCTCCCAGCGAGAGCTCGCGCCCGCCGAGGACCAGGGCGTGGTGTTCGGCGTCGTGCAGGCGGCGGCAAACTCCACCGTCGATCAGACGAACCTGTTCACACGGCAGATTTACGACGTGTATCGATCGATGCCCGAGGCGGCCAGCATCTTTCAGATCACGTTTCCGACGGGAGGATTCGGCGGCATGGTGACGAAGCCATGGAGCGAGCGGAGCAAGACCGCGCAGCAGCTCCTGATGGAGTCGATGGGACCGTTGTCGCAGATTCCCGGGATCCGTGTGATCCCGCTGACGCCTCCGCCACTGCCTGGCGGCGGCGATTTTCCTGTCGATCTGGTCATCGCCTCCGCCGCCGAACCGGAGCAGCTCCGCGAGTACGCAGGGCAGCTCGTTCAGAAAGCGTTTGCCAGCGGCATGTTCATCTTCGCCGACGCGGACCTGAAGTTCGATCAGCCACAAACGGAAGTGGTATTCGATCGCGACAAGCTGCGATCGCAAGGTGTCGACCTGAGCCAGGCCGGGCGCGACCTGTCGACGCTGCTCGGCGGAGACTACGTCAACAGGTTCAGCATCCAGGGACGGAGCTACAAGGTCATTCCGCAGGTCAAGCGGGGGGAGCGCCTCACGCCGGATCAACTCGCTGATATGTACATCAGCGGTTCGGAGAATAAGCTCGTTCCGCTGTCAACGTTTGCGACGCTCCGCACGACTACCGGCCCGCGTGAACTGAAGAAGTTCCAGCAGCTGAACGCGGTGCGTATCCAGGGTGTGATCCCGCCGCCGGTGCCGCTCGATCAGGCGCTGTCGTTTCTCGAGAACGAAGCGCGACAGATCCTGCCTCAGGGTTTCACCATCGATTACGCCGGCGAGTCGCGTCAGTTGCGGACCGAAGGCAGCCGGTTCCTCGGCGTGTTTCTTCTCTCGGCCGTGCTGATTTACCTGGTGCTTGCCGCGCAGTTCGAGAGCTTTCGCGATCCGTTCATCATCCTGGCGGGTTCCGTGCCGCTGGCGATTTCAGGCGCGCTGCTCTTCTCGTTCCTTGGACTGACGACGTTGAATATCTACAGCCAGGTCGGGCTGATCACGCTGGTGGGTCTCGTCGCCAAGAACGGGATCCTGATCGTCCAGTTCGCCAATCATCTGCAGGAAACCGGAGTGGACAAGCTCAGGGCCATCGTCGACGCGTCGGGGACGCGTCTCCGTCCAATCCTCATGACGACGGCGGCGACGGTGGTGGGGCATGCGCCGCTCGTGATCGCGACGGGACCGGGCGCGGGCGCGCGCAACAGCATCGGCATCATGCTGGTGAGCGGGATGATCATCGGCACGCTGTTTACGCTGTTCGTGGTGCCGTCGATCTACATGCTCGTCGCGCGCAGGCGCGCGACGGTCGTCGCGCCTGAGCGCGACGCGCCGGCGCATGTCCCCGAGCTCGCGGGGAGCACCGTATAACGTGGCAGGCTGCTGAAAGAACACAGCCTGACAGTCAATGTTCAATCACGAATGCTCAATGCCGGGTACCCGGCCATTGCCATTGGCATTGGCCTTCGTGATGACACCGGCTTTACCAGGCGTCCGCGTAGACGGTGGACGACTGTCAGCCCTTTCTCTTCCACATCCTCGGATCGAAGCTGAGGGGCTCAGCGGGACCGACCTGAAATGCCGCGAACTCCGCATGACCGGGATTGAGAATGAAGTTGCGTTCGTGAGGGATCACCACGGATGGGACCGATAACATCGCGGTTCTGGACTCACGAAGCCATCGCTCGCCGATCAGCGCGAGTGCAGGCGGAGCGGGATACGTCCGCCAATCGCCGGTACGGCGCACGTGATACTCGTCGTCGAAGACAACGGCACGCCGACGCTGACGTCCTATCGGCGCATCATCCTGCATATCAGGCCTGCGGTGCGCTATGAATCGCTACCGCCGCGAACCAATCTCTGACATAGTAGTCGCGCTGCGAGCTGCAGGGGAGCATGGTCGACGCCATGGAACTCCAATCCGCCTGCGATGCATCACTGCGCTTCGCGATTGAGAACAAGCGTCTGGTCTGTTTCCTGTACAACTCGAAATGGCGCGTCGCCGAACCGCATGACTATGGCGTGAAGCACGGCGCTTCGAGGCTGCTCGTCTATCAAGTGCGCGGCGAGAGTTCCGGCATCGTTCGTGGCTGGAAGCTCCTCGATACGGCGAAAATCGACCAACTTGCCGTTCTCGAGGCCACGTTTCGCGGCACGCGCGGCAGACCGGATCAGCACCACATCCACTGGGACGAGCTGTTCGCGCGAGTGCGTTAGTGAATTACTACTCCGGACTGGAGGCTCAGGGTGGCGAAGTCGACTCAGCGGTCAGCGGCACGACGAAACATCAAGAAGGCGGCGGCAGCAGCGAGGAGGAAACGCACGATCGCGCACCTGCCGAAAAAGATCCGCACCGCACTCGGGAAGAAAGGGGCGGCGGTCGCTGCGAAGAAGCGGTAGTCACCGCCTCGCTGCCTTACTCAGTGCGCCGGGCGGTCGCGGGATCGATCCGCGACGCGCGAACAGACGGCAGCAAGCAGCCAGTGAGCACCTCGTTACCCGCTCCTACTGACTGCGCGGCGGATGAGCCGCGCGCGCGGCTGCGTCACGCGCCGCTTTCGTCTCGACGCCCGGCTTCTGCATGAACCCAAGATCGCGAAACCAGTCGATGAATCGGAATTGCCACGTGCCAAACGGAATGCCGTTGCGATCCGTCAAGCCGCCGCTCATCGTGCCGCCCTCTGGTAACACGTCCCCAGGGTGCCGGCCGTTGCCATAGATGTGCATCTCGAGATTGGGAATGCGTGCGCGCAGGAACGCGGCGAAGAATTCGTCCGCCCACACCGCATGTACCGCATCGCCCACGCCGCCACTGGCGATGAACGCGGCAGGGGCATCGTCGGGAATCGGCACCGGTGCGCCACCGCGGAACGGAGACGGACCCGGATAGATGAGACCCACGAAATTCGGGCGCGAGCTGATCTTCGCCAGCGGGTTGCCCGGCACGTCGTGCGTTCTGTCGAACTCGGAATACTTCAGCGCAGCGGGCGCCGTGAGTTCTGCGCCCGCCGAGAAGCCGACGGCGCCGATCTTCGCGGGATCAAGTCCCCAGTCCATCGCGTATGCGCGAACCATTTTGATCGCCTGCAGCATGTCGTTCACGGCGTCGACCTGCGAGTTGTAGCCGTCGCGCCGGAGACGGTAGCGCAGGATCACCGTATTGATCCCGTAGTTGTAGAAGAAAGGTACGAAGTCCGCGCCCTCGGATCCCACGTTGAGGGTGTTGTGGCCTCCGCCAGCCACGACGATCACCGCCGCTCCCGTATTCAACGACGCAGGCACGCGATGCAACTCCACTGAAGGGTTATGGACGTTGACGATGCTGGCGATGCGGCCGGGAACGCCCGCCATGTTGTAGACCTCGGCTTCCTGGATTCTTGTCTTGTTCAGCAGGGGCGAGTCCGGCGGAAAAATCGGCACGACAATGCCGCCGGGGAGAATGGCCTGTGGTGCGTACGGTTGATCCGTCGCCAGGCCGGGCGCCGGAATCAATTGCGGCGGCGGCGTGGCGCCAAGGACCGGCTTCGGCGGACGCGCTGTCGTCGTCTGGCCGCCTGGAGTGGCCGGGAGCAGGACGGCGAGAGCGACGACAAGGAGCACCAGGTGTCGATGGAGCGGGGACATGGTCTACTTGCTGCCACGCGGCAGCTCGTCGCCGCCTTTCGTGTAGGCAGGAGGGACGTACAGATTAAGTGTCCGAAGCGGCGTGCGCCCGATGTTCCGAATCTCGTGGCGTTTGCCGCGGTCGATGAGGATCAGGCTTCCGGCGCGGAGCGCATGACGCCGACCGTTGACGAGGGCAACGCCACGTCCGGCTTCCACGAACATCCACTGATCCGCCCCGCGATGACGATTGTCGGGTCCACCTTCCGAGTCACCCGGCGCGATTGTCATCGTCGCCGCCTGCGCGCGACGGTTGCCGATGATGACTTTGAATCCGTTCCCAAAGCGGAGCGCCGCTTTCTGCATGACGCATTGTACGCACCCCTGACCGCCTACGAAATGAAAAGGGCCGGCTTGCGCCGGCCCTGAACGCCGGGTCTGAAGTCCCGGCCTACGAACGAGGCGGGTCTGAAGACCCGCCCTACAATCCAGCTTCCAGCTAAAGCCGGAAGCCACACGAGCGGGTGCTTACGCGCAGCCGCTCGTCGTGCCGCAGTTGGTGCACTTGTAGCACGCACCGCTCCGGACCATGATCGACCCGCACGTCGAACACGGGGGAGCGTCCTCCTGATTCTGGATCGCGGCGAACGATGACGGCGATGCAGCCCTAAAGGGCTGCGCTACGGGCGAGGACGACGCAGGGCGACCCGCCGTCGCCGCCACATCGAGCGGCAGCTGCTCCGGCGTCGTCGTGACCTCTTCGCGGTTGTTCACCCCCGCGCGGAACTGCGCCTCCGCCGACAGGAACTTCGCCGCCATCCACCGGAAGATGTAGTCGACGATCGATTTCGCGAAGCGGACGTCGGGGTTCTTCGTCATCCCCGACGGCTCGAAGCGGACGTGACTGAACTTGTCCACCAGGTCCTGCAGCGGGACGCCGTACTGGAGCGCGTAGCTGATCGCCTGCGCGAACGCGTCCGCGAAGCCGGAGATCGTCGAGCCTTCCTTCGCCATGACGAGGAAGATCTCTCCCGGCATCCCATCCTCGAACAGACCGACGGTGATGTAGCCCTCGTGGCCCGCGATGTCGAACTTGTGCGTGATCGCATGACGCTCGTCCGGCAGCTTCCGGCGGACCGGCTCCGTCCGGCTGAAGCCGGACACCACGTTGCCGGACGCGTCCTTCGCGCCCGCCGCGAGGATCGCGGCCTTGCTCGTGTTCAGCGGCTGCGTCCGCTTGCTGCCGTCGCGGTAGATCGAGACCGCCTTGGCGCCCATCCGCCACGCGTCGACGTAGGCCTGCTGGATCTCCTCCACGGTCGCGTCCTTCGGCACGTTGACGGTCTTGCTGATCGCCCCCGACAGGAACGGCTGCGTGGCGCCGATCATCTTGATGTGACCCATGTAGTGAATCGACCGCGCGCCGCGCATCGGCTTGAACGCGCAGTCGAACACGGCGAGGTGCGGCTCCTTGACGTGCGGCGCCCCTTCGATCGTCTCGTGCTCGTCGATGTACTCAATGACGTCCTTGATCTGTGCCGGCGTGTAGCCGAGCCTCTTCAGCGCCATCGGGACGGTCTGGTTGACAATCTTCATCATCCCGCCGCCGACGAGCTTCTTGTACTTCACGAGCGCGATGTCCGGCTCCACGCCCGTCGTGTCGCAGTCCATCATGAAGCCGATGGTCCCGGTCGGCGCGAGCACCGTCGCCTGCGCGTTCCGGAAGCCGTGCTGCTCGCCCATCTCGATGACCTCGTCCCAGACGTTCTTCGCGGCGGACAGGAGGTCCTTCGGGACGTTCGTCTTATCGATGTCCTTCACCGCGGCGCGGTGCTTGCGCATGACGCGCAGGAACGGCTCCTTGTTCTTCTCGTAACCGGCGAACGGGCCGCCGTGATCGCGCGCGACGCGCGACGACTCCGCGTAGGCCGCGCCGTGCATCAGCGCGGTAATCGCCGCCGCGTAATCACGTCCCGACTCGCTGTCGTACGGCAGGCCGCGCGACATCAGCAGCGCCCCCAGATTCGCGTAGCCTAGACCGAGCGGGCGGAACGCGTGCGAGTTCTTTTCGATCGCCGGCGTCGGATAGCTCGCATTGTCAACGAGGATCTCCTGCGCCAGGATCATCGTGCGGCAGGCCTTCTCGAACGCAGCGACGTCGAACTCACCGTCCTCCCTCACAAATTTCATGAGGTTGATGGACGATAGATTGCACGCCGTGTCGTCGAGGAACATGTACTCCGAGCAGGGATTCGACGCGTTGATGCGCGCCGTGTTCGGGCACGTGTGCCAGTCGTTGATCGTCGTGTCGAACTGCATGCCGGGATCGCCGCAGATCCACGTGCCTTCGGCGATCTGGCGCATCAGATCGCGCGCCTTGTAGGTCTCCATCGGCTCGCCCGTGCGCACCGCCTTCGTCGTCCACTCGCCGTCGTCCAGCACCGCGCGCATGAACTCGTCGGTCACGCGGACGGAGTTGTTCGAGTTCTGGAAGAACACCGAGCCGTACGCCGGGCCCGTGAACGAGCCGTCATAGCCGGCATCAATCAGCGCCCACGCCTTCTTCTCTTCCTCGACCTTGCAGTTGATGAACGCGCGGATATCCGGGTGCTCCGCGTTGAGGATCACCATCTTCGCCGCGCGGCGCGTCTTGCCGCCCGACTTGATGACGCCCGCGAACGCATCGAAGCCCTTCATGAACGACACGGGACCCGACGCGGTGCCGCCGCCCGCCAGCAGCTCCTTCGACGAGCGAATGCTGGAGAGATTGGAGCCGGTGCCCGAGCCGTACTTGAACAGCATGCCTTCGGTCTTCGCGAGCGTCAGGATCGATTCCATCGTGTCCTGGACCGAGTTGATGAAGCACGCCGAGCACTGCGGCGCATTCTCGAAGCCGACGTTGAACCAGACGGGCGAGTTGAACGCCGCTTTCTGATAGACCAGCAGGTGCTTCAGATCATCGGAGAACGCCTGCAGATCGTCGTCGCTCGCGAAATACTTCTGCTTCCTCGCCCACTCGGTGATCGTGTCGACGACGCGGCCGATCAGCTGCTTGACGCTCTTCTCGCGCTCCGGCGTCCCGATCTGCCCGCGGAAATACTTCGAGACGACGATGTTCGTGGCCTGCTGGGACCAGAACTTCGGGATCTCCACATCGCGCTGCTCGAAGACGACCTCGCCCTTTTCGCTGCCGATGACCGCCGCACGCAGATCCCATTCGATTTCGTCGAATGGATCCACGCCTTCGTTGGTGAAGAACCGTTCGTACTCCAGGCCGGGCACGGTCGGTTGAGCCACTCGGGTCGATTCCGACACGCCCGACCGCGGCGTCGGGCTCACAGGCGAAGCGCCTCTTTCCATGCTTCCTCCGGACCAATGGCAGCCGACACCCATCCCCACGGGTCGGCCCCAGACGAGAAAAAGTGTTGTTGGAACAGCGCGCCAGATCGGCGATTGCTGGGGGGCTGGGAAGCCCCACTCCCGTCCGTCGGCTGGCGGACCAATATGGACCCCGTTTACGCCGTTGTCAAGCGCTGATCCACTATATATTGTGCACTTTCTTTAGGGCACGCGCAAGATATCGACAAATCGCGCGATTTGACGCGGGCTTCTTTCGGCTGACCTATTTTCTGGCTTCGGGCCCTGCGGCTCCAGGCTTCCGGCAAGCGAGATGAGCCGAATCGGCGCGACTCGGAAGGACTCCCCTGAAGCCTGAAGCCTGAACGCCGAAGCCTATTTCCCAGCCAGCTCACGAGCCAAGGTCTCGGCCTTCGTCGCGACTCCCTGGGCGAAGACGAAGTTCCCCCGCTTCAGGGCTTCCTCGGCTTCCTGGATGAACATCTTGGCGTCGTTGTAGGCCTTCTTGCGGTCGTTGTTCAGCGGGGCATAGTTCACGCCGCCGAGCGACTTGTTCGCGCGATCGATCGTCGTTCGCACGTTGCGTTCGGCTTCCGTCGTGTCCGCCGTCTGCGGCGTGCGGAGTTGCGGCGCAGGCTGGGCCACGGTGGGCGATGGCGCGGGAGGCTCCGCCGGAGTCGCTTCCCCAGTCTTCGTTTCAGGCGCCTTTGGCGGTTCCTGCCGTGGACCGGTGTCGCGAGCCGCGCGCGGCGGCTTGTTCGGCACAGGGGCCGGCGGCAGATCCGCTACTGGTTCCGGCACCGGATCCGGCTGCGGCGCCGACTCGATCACGCGCGGCGGCGGTGGCGGCACGGCCAGCGGCGGCCGCTCGGCTGGCTTGCTCTTCGCGCTCGCCACGGCGCATGCACCTAGCATCGGAGCGAGACCAATCAGCGGGATGAGTAGGAGCGCCTTCCTCATATCAACCTTCGATCGCTGCGAGTTGCCAGTTGCCAGTTAGAAGATGCGGTTCTGGAAACCGGAACCCGGCTGCGGGAAACTATCAACTGCCAATCAGGCTTGTGGAAAGATCAGTCTAAACCTTGTTCCGACGCCCGGCGTAGATTGCACCTCGACTTCGCCGTCGTGGAGCTGGACGATACGGTAGACCATCGAGAGGCCGATGCCGCTGCCCTTCTCCTTCGTCGTGAAGTACAGATCAAAAATCTTCTGCAGGTGATCGGGTGGGATGCCGACGCCGGTGTCCTCGACATCGATCTCTACGCGTTTGCGCGACGTGGTGCGGCACGACAGCTTCAGCGTGCCGCCGTTCGGCATGGCCTGGCACCCGTTCAGCGCGAGGTTCAGGATCGCCTGGCTGAGCATCGCCGGGTCCGCATTGATTTCCGGGAGCTCGCGCGGACAGTCGGGCCTCACCGCCACGTGCATCCGCTCGGCTTCGGGCGCGACCGTCGTCGACACGTCGCTGATGATCGATGCCAGGTGGACTGGCTGCAACTTGAGCTCGTCGGGACGCGCGAACTTCAGGAAACCGCCCACGACCTGATCGAGGCGCTGGATCTCCTTGCCGATGATATCGACGTGTTTGGTGATGTTGCTGTCGACGAGGCCCCCGACTGCGTTCGCCGCAACTTGATCTTCCGCCTGAAGACGGAAGCCACGGGAGTCGGTATCGTGACCCCCGCGCGCGTCTCCTTCCGCCATCTCGTGGCTTCCGGCTTGAGCCGGAAGAACACCAACGCCAACGGGCACGAGCTGCGCCCTCACAAGCTTCTGCCGGAGCAGCTCGAGGTGAATCGTCATCGCATTGAGGGGATTCTTCACTTCGTGCGCGACGCCGGCCATCAACCGTCCGAGCGCCGCGAGCTTGCGTGAGTAGTTCAGCGTGGAGTGTACCTGGTTCAGGTATGCGAGGTTGCGCGCGACGAGCATCGCACCGACGAACTTGTCGTCTGCGTCGTCGATCGGATGCGTCATCAGCAGCCGCTCTTCACCTTGATCGTTGGACACGGACACGGGCCCCTGCGGCCGATGCGCGGCGAGCGTGCGTTCGACGAGCTGTCGCACGGCGTCGTCCTCCGGCGCCATTTCAGACAGCCGCCGCGTCTGCGCCAGGGAGAATCCGGGCAGGAGCGAACCCATTGCCGGGTTGCAGAAGATCAGATCGCCATCGGGATTGAACAATGCGACCGCGTCCTCGAGGTTCTCGACGACCGTCTCGAACTCCGTCGGTGACGACAGCGCCTTCGCGCGCGACGCCGAGAGCTGCGCGCTCACCGCTTCGAACGACGTGCCGAGGCCCTTGAACTCCTCGCCGTCCGGCAGCTCGAGCCGCACATCGAGTTCGCCGCGCCCGAGCCGCGAGAGGCCGCTCTGGATCACGTGGATCGGCCTCAGCATCCACTGCGCGAGCAGGATCGCGACGAACGAGGACACCAGCAGCGCAATCAATACGTTCTGCGCGGCCGCCTTGAAGGCCTTCTGCAGCTGGCTCTTGACGAGCAGCGTCGACACCCCGATGCGAATCGACCCGAAGTCCTGGTCCCCGAACACCAGCAGCTGGCGGATTTCGAACGTACGATCCGAGTAGACATTGCGCAGTAGATCGATCGACCCCTCATCGACGATCTTCTTGAGGTCTTCCTGCTCGGGAAGGCGCTGACCCTGGTAGGCGGGGAAGCTGTGCGCGACGGCAATGCCTTCGCGGTTGACGATTGCCGCGTACATGACGTTCTCAGAGCAGCACGCTGCCGACTCGAGCAGCGAGCGGATGCCGCCGTCTTTCTGCAGCGCAAGATACGCGGACGCCGCGTCGTTCGTCGTGGGGACGACGTCCCGCGCGCGCTGGAAGATCGCCTGCCCGAGCAGCTCGCCGCGCGACGCGCTCTCCTGCAGGCTCAGTCGCGCGAGCGTGGCAAGATGGTACGCCGACAACACCGCGACGATGACCACGACGAGGGAGGTCACGCCGGCCACCTGGCGCGATTTGATCGACATTAGAAGACAGGAGTCAGGACTCCTGCCTCCTGCCTCCTTCTTCCTCTTTCATCCGATTCAGCTTGTTGTGCAGCGTCTTCAGGCTGATGCCGAGGATCTCGGCCGCCCGGGTCTTGTTGTTGCGCGTGTGCTCGAGCGTCAGCACGATCAAGCGGCGCTCCGCTTCGTCGACGGTCGTCCCGGGCGAGAGCGTGACGGTAGGCAGCGTTTCCTCCCCCTTCGTCACCAGCAGCGGCGGCAAATGCGTGGTCGTGATGAAGTCGGCGTCCGAGAGGATCGTCGCACGCTCCATGACGTTTCGCAGCTCGCGGATGTTGCCCGGCCACGGATACTGCTCGAGGATCTGCATCGCATCCTGATCGACCGCGCGCACCGACTTGCCGTTGACGGCATTGAACTCGTTGAGGAACCGCTGGATCAGCAGCGGCACGTCTTCGCGGCGCTCGCGCAGCGGCGGCAGCTCGATTGCGAAGACGTTCAAGCGGTAATAGAGGTCTTCCCGCAGCTTGCCGTTGCGGACAGCATCCGCCGGATTCATGTTCGTCGCCGCGATGACGCGGACATCGACCGTTTGCTCCTGGCGGCCGCCGAGCCGCCGGAACGTCCGCTCCTGCAGCACCCTCAGCAGCTTCACCTGCGTCGCGGGCTGCATCTCCGCAATCTCGTCGAGAAACAGCGTGCCGCGGTGCGCGAGCTCGAAGACGCCGGTGCGCCGATCGTGCGCGCCGGTGAACGCGCCCTTCTCGTGCCCGAAGATCTCGCTCTCGAGCAGCGTCTCCGGAATCGCGGCGCAATTGATCGCGACGAACGGAAACGACGATCGCGGGCTCAGCTCGTGAATCGTCTGCGCGATGAGCTCCTTGCCGGTTCCCGATTCGCCCCAGATCAGCACAGATGCGTTGGTCGGCGCCGCCTGTTCGACGACGCGATAGACGCTTCGAATGCCGGGGCTGTTGCCGACGATCCGCCCGAAGCTCCCCTGCTCGCGAAGCTGGCGGCGGAGGTGCTTCACCTCGCGCAGCGTCTCCTGACGTTCGACCGCTTTCTGCAGCAGGATCTTCAGCCGCTGCGGGTCGACTGGCTTACTCAGGTAATCGTACGCACCTTCCTTGATCGCCTCGACGGCACTCTCGACGGTGCCTTGCGCGGTCAGCAGAATGAGCGTGAGATCGGATAGCTGGTCCTTGAGCGCGCGCAGCAGCTCGAGCCCCCCCATCCGCGGCATGACGAGGTCCGACACGATGATCGCCGGCCGGAAAGTCGTGACCTTCTGCAGCGCTTCTTCACCGTTGGCGGCCGCGTCTGTGTGAAAGCCCCAGGCGCCGACGAGCTCGGTCAATCCGATGCGCGTGGACGGATCGTCCTCGACGATCAGGACGCGTTCGGCGGGAATCCCGGCACGATCTTCTGGCTCTTCGGTCGACATGCGATCCGTTTCTGTCAGCGTAGTCACAAATCCGAGTGTACCACCGGCAGCGTAAGAATTACCGGCTTCGGCGATCGTTCCTCTCGTCAGCGTTGAGGCTGAGTTTGAGGCCGGGGTACGACCATTGCACTAACGGCTGTCGGAGGACAGTTTTATGAAGCGCATCTTCGTCCTGCTCTGCGGCGCGGCACTGATCGGTGCGTGCTCGCGCGAGCCGGAGACGCTGAAGGTTCCGAGTGCCGGCCATGCAGGCGTCGCCTCGGATCTCGCGGATCCAAGAGCTGTTGGTTCGACGGGCAAGGCGACCGATTATCGCGAGGTCACGATCCCGGCCGGTACGGTGTTGCCCGTGACGCTCGAAACGTCCGTTGGATCGGACATCAGCCGCGTCGAGCAGCCGGTGCACGGCGCGCTGCGACGCGCCGTCACGATCGGCGGCGTTGAAGTGCTGCCCGCAGGCACGGCGATCAGTGGTCATGTGACCGCAGCGCGGCGTCCGGGCAAGGTCAAGGGGCGCGGCATGGTCGCGATGCGCTTCAATCAGCTCGACACGCCGGGAGAAGGGACGACCAGGATCAGCACGGCGACGGTATCACGCGTGGCGCCGGCGACCAAAGAGAAGGATACGCTGCAGATTATCGCGCCCGCGGCGGGCGGCGCGGTAGTCGGCCGTCTCGTGGGCGGCAAGAGCGGCGCGGCGAAGGGAGCGGTGATCGGCGGAGCGGCAGGCACGGGCTACGTGCTGTCGACGCGCGGCAAGGAAGTTCGCCTCGGCAGCGGCGCGCGCCTTGCGGTGCGGCTCACGGCGCCGGTGACGTTCAGAGTGCCGAATCGCAAATAGCCTTAAGACTGATATCTCACGGCTCGCGCTGGCTCATGGCTTCGGCACTGCCCTGAGTCACAAGCCGCGAGCCGTGAGCCGTGTTAGATTCGGCGAGTGTCCGACGACGCCATCGAAGGTTCGCCGGAGCTCGCCGGCCGTCCCTTTCAGCGAGCGATCCTGCCCGTTGAACGAGCAGCCGCGGCGCTCGAAGTCATCCTGTGCTCCGGGTTTCCCACACAACTGATCCTCATCACGGTGCTGACGACGTTCGGAATGAAGCCGGTCGTCGCGGGTGGCCAGCTCTCGCCGCCGTTCGTGTTCTCGCTGACCCTGCTCGACACGGCCGTCCTCATCGGCCTTATCCTGTTTTTCCTGCGCGCGCATCGTGAATCGCCACGCGAGATGTTCCTCGCGGCGCGCCCGCACACGCGCGAGCTGCTGTTTGGCGTGGCGCTGATTCCCGCATCGTTCACTGTCGTCGTCGGCGTGCTGCTGCTCCTGCAACTGGTCGTCCCCGGACTCCGGAACGTGCCACGCAATCCCCTGCAGGACCTGGCGCACACGCGCGCGAACGCGGTCCTCTTCGCGGTGGTGGTGATGATCGCCGGCGGGGTGCGAGAAGAAGTGCAACGCGCGTTCGTGCTGCGGCGCTTCGAGCAATACCTCGGCGGCGGCGCGCTCGGTCTCGTGCTCTTCAGCGTGATCTTCGGCCTGGGCCATCTGCCGCAGGGACACGACGTGGCCATCGCCACCGCGATCCTCGGCGCGTTCTGGGGCGCGATCTACCTGCGGCGGCGCTCGATCCTCGGTCCGATGGTCGGGCACGCCGGGTTTAATCTCGCGCAGGTGGTGAAGTTCATCATGGTCGGCGCTTGAGGTCCGAGGTCCGAGGTCCGATAAGATAGACGGACGCGCGTGTCTTCAGCCACACAACCGGCAGCCGTGACGCGGCGCCAATGGGTCCTGCTTTTCTGCCTGTTTCTTCTGTCGCTGCCGGCGGTCACGACGCGGATTTATTCTTCTGACGAGATTCAGTACTTCGCTTACCTGCGATCGCTCTGGTTTGATCGCGACCTGTCGTTCGAAAACGAGTATCGCTACTTCTACGATCGGGGCATCGCGCAGTCGGAAGGATTTCACGAGACATTCCTGGAGCGTCAGACGGAAGCCGGACGCCGCGTGAACTTCGGGACGATTGGATGCGCGATCCTGTGGGCGCCGTTCTACGCGGCAGGAGATATCCTCGCGCGAGTGACGGGCATGCCGGCAGACGGTTTTTCGAAGCCGTACATCGCGGCCGTCGCATACGGCTCCGCCGTGTACGGATTCGCCGCGATCGTGTTCGCGATGCTGTCGGCCGAACGTCTCGGCCTGGCGCCGTTCGGAGCCGCGCTCGCGGTGTGGTTCGGGACGCCTCTCCTCTTTTATATGTACGTCGCGCCACCGTTCTCGCACGCGTGCTCGGCATTCGCCGTCGCGCTGTTCATGTGGACGTGGCTGAAGGTGCGCGCCTCATGGTCCATCCAAGGCGCATTCGCGCTCGGCGCCGCGGGGGCGCTGATGGCGATGATCCGCGAACAGGACCTCTTTTTTGTGGCCGGACCTGCAGCTGATTTCGTACTAACGGGCTTCAGGCTTCAGGCTTCAGGCTTCAGGCTCGCCGCCGGAGCCGCGGGTGTGCTCGGCTTCGCGGCGGCGTACATTCCGCAGGCGATCGTATACGTGCGGCTGAACGGGCATCTCGGGCCGTCGCGGCTGGTGACGCGAAAAATGAGCTGGCACGCGCCGCATGCCCTGCAGGTCATGTTCTCGCCGGAGCACGGGTATTTCGTGTGGACGCCGCTCGCGTTGATCGCGATCGCTGGTCTCGTGTGGCTCGCGGTCGCAACGAACCAGAGCGACAGGCGTGTCGCCGGCTGCATGCTTCTCGTGATTGCGCTGCAGGTCTATGTCGGCGGCAGCGTGGAATCGTGGACAGTCGCGGGGGCGTTTGGCCAGAGACGATTCATCGCGCTCACCGCGTTCCTCGTGATCGGCCTTGCCGCGTTGATGCAGGCGCGCGCGGGATTCAGGCTCCGAAAGCGCGCGACCACGGTTGTTGTCGCGCTCGCCGTGTACTGGAATCTCGCGCTGATCGCCGAGTTCGCGACGGGGCTGATGGATCGGCAACGGCTCGAGCCTGCGAAGAACGCGTACGACGCCTTCATCACGGTGCCGCGGCTGGCGCCGTCGCTGGCATATCGGTACCTGTTCGAGCGAAGCTCGTTCTATCGAGGTCCGAGGTCCGAGAGCCGAGGTCGGTCCGAGACTCGAGGTCCCAGCTCCTGACGTGCGCATTCTCTATCTTGCGGACATCCGGTTTCCCCTCGAGCGGGCCAACGGCATCCAGTCGATGGCGACGTGTCATGCGCTCGCAGCGCGGGGACACGACGTGACAATGATCGTCCGGCCGGACACGCACACCCCGGCGCTCGATCCGTTCGTTTTCTACGGCGTGCCAAGAATTGATCGACTCCGGATCGAGATCGCGCCGATCAGCGGGCCACCCGCGGCCAGACGCGCGGGCTACCTGACGTATGCAATCGGTCGCTCGCTCGGCCACGCGCGCCAGGATTTGATCTTCACGCGCGATCTCGGGCTGGCAGCGCTCGTGCTGAGACTGCCGGCGTCGCTGCGCGCGCCGCTCGCGTACGAGGCGCACGGGATCGCTAGGGACTCTGCGGCGGCGCTCCCCGATCTGCTCTCGTCTGCGCCGCGCGCCTCCACCGCGAAACTGCGCCGGCTCGGACAGCGCGATGCGCGCGTCTGGCGTGTCGCGGACGCGTATGTCACGATCACCGAGGGGCTCGCGCGCGAACTGAGCCGCCGATTCGGCGAGAGGCCGCGGGTTGCCGTCGTGCCGGACGGCGTTCGGCTGACGGCTGACGCCACTGATCACGTGGCCGCCGGCCATGCGAATCACAAACCAGCCGCGGATGGTACGGATCAGAAACCATTCACGATCGGCTACGCGGGGCACCTGTATCCGTGGAAGGGCGTGCATCTCGTTATCGAGGCCGTTGCGGCGCTGGCGGACACGCGCGGCCTGATTATCGGCGGCCACGAACGCGAAGGCGATCTCGCAAGGCTGCGCGAGCTCGTCGATCAGCTCGACTGCACGTCGCGGGTGACGTTCACGGGCCGCGTTGCACCCGTCGATGTCGCGCCGCTGTTGAAACGGGCGGACGTGCTCACGCTGCCCAACCCCGCTTCGGCGATCTCCACGGCGTTTACGTCACCATTGAAGCTGTTCGAGTACATGGCGGCCGGACGGCCGATCGTCGCGAGCGACTTGCCGTCGATTCGCGAGATCCTCACGGACGGCCACAACGCCCTGCTCGTCGAGGCAGGGAACCCGCAGGCGCTGACGGCGGCGATCCGCCGTCTCAAGGAAGACGCCCAGGCAGGCGAGCGGCTCGCGCGACAGGCGCTGGAAGACGTGCGGCAGTACACGTGGGAGCGCCGGGCGGCGAAGCTCGAGTCGCTCTTCACGCAGGTGGTCGAGGCCGCCGCGTGATCTCGCCGCGGCTGCTGTCGCTCGTTCGCTGCCCCGAGTGTCATGGCACCCTGCGAGAATCTCCTGGCGCGTTGACCTGCGGATCGTGCGGTCGCACGTACGGATCCGCGTCGGGTGATTTCCTGGATCTGAGGCCGCATGTCGCGTTCGAGGAACGCACGAAATACCTCGACGAGGCGCTCCACGCCGACGCCCGGCACGAACGTGTGTCGCCGCCGCTGCTCGGCTCGAAAATCCGCAACGACATGTTGCGGGCCTTTCTTGCGCCCACGCCGTCGGATGTGGTCGCCGATCTTGGATGCGGCAGCGGACGCGCGCTGCTCTGGAACCGCGACTGGGGCTCGGCGACCGTCGGGATCGACATCGCGCCGTTCTTTGCGCGCGACGCGCGTCAGCAGGTGGATCTGGTGATCGGCGATCTGCGCCGCCTTCCGTTCGCGGACGCCGCCTTCACCAAAGCCTACTCGCTCGACGTGCTGGAGCACCTGTCGCCCGACGCGCTTCGCGGAATGCTGAGAGAAGCCGCACGGGTGATCGCGCCCGGCGGCTCATTGTTCGTGTACACGCACGTGCGCAAGAACGCCCGTATCGCGATGGGATTGCGCTGGGTGAATGCGCTCGCGCGCCAACTCGATCGCGCCCACCTGATCGATTTGCGGCAGGAACATCTGCGCAAGGCCGACCATCTCAATCCGCTCGCGGACATCCCGGAACTGCGGCGCGTCGCCGGCGAAACCGGTTTCCGCATCACGCGCATCCGGTATTACACGCCGATCGTCGGCGGCTTCGTCGAGAACATCCTCGTGCGGATGGCGGAGCGGCAGCTGGCGCGCCGCGCCGCCAGGCGGCTCGCGTCGAAGATGGACGGGGCCTCGGCGGATCGACAGGCGATTAAGGAGGCGCGCAGCGCCGCGAAGGCGCAGATTGCCGCGAGCGCCGCCACCCGAGCCGCCTTCCGCGCGTTGACGGTGGCGATGAAGCTCGACTTGCTGTTGTTCGGATCGATCGAGTCCGGACCGTTCTTCGCATTGCTCGAGAAGAAGACGGAGGTTAGAGCAGACCGAGGAGACGGAAGAGACGGAGGAGACGGAGAAGAACACGAAGGAAACGGATCCAATAAACGAAGCAACGAAGGTAACGAAGGGCAACGAAGGTTTTCCTCCGTTTCTCTTCGTTTTCTCCGTTGCTTCGTTTTTGAGATCCGTTCTCTTCGTGTTCTTCGTTCTCTTCGCGTTCTTCGTGTTCTTCGTGGATGCGCGCGCCGATGAGAATCCTCTACTCCGCCATCGACCAGATGGTGCCGGGCACCAAGGGAGGATCGGTGCACGTGACGGCGGTGGCCGAGGGTCTCGCGGCGCTGGGGCATGAGGTCCACGCGCTCGTCACGCCAGGCAAGGAACGTCCGCGAGCCAGCGCCGTCCAGTGGATCGCGATGCGACCGCCGCTCGGATCCTCGCACCTGCGGTTGACGCGATCGAGTGCGATCGCCGACCTTGCCGCACGACTGCAACCCGACGTCATCATGGAGCGGTACCACAACTTCGGTGGCGAGGCGATCGTCGCGGCAGACGCGTTGGGTGCGATCGCGGTGCTCGAGGTGAATGCGCCCGTCATCGATCATCCCGGCTCGCGCAAGGCCTGGCTGGATCGAGCGCTGCTCGTTCAGCCGATGCGGCGATGGCGCCAGCGCCTGTGCAGCCTTGCCGACGTCATCGTCACGCCGCAGCTCGCTGTTCTGCCGGCGGGCATTCCCGCGAACCGTGTCGCCGTGCTCGAATGGGGTGCCGATACCGATCGTTTCCGGCCGGGTCTCTGCGTTCCCGCGCCGTTCACTCGACCATCCGTCACCACGCTCGCGGTGTTCGCCGGCGCATTCCGCAACTGGCATGGCGCGATTCACCTGGTGCGTGCGATCAAGGCGCTGCATGCCCGCGGGCGCACTGGCATTGGCGCGGTGCTCATCGGCGATGGTCCCGAACTGGCGCGCGTGCGCGAGGAAGCGTCGGGTGTGCCGGCGATTCTCATAACCGGCGCCCAGCCTCACGACGCGATGCCCGCAGCGCTTGCGGCGGCGGATGTGGGCGTCGCGCCGTTCGACCTTGGCGCCCATGCGGCGCTGTCGCTCGGGTTCTATTGGTCGCCTCTGAAGATCTTCGAGTACATGGCCGCCGGCTTGCCGGTGATCGCGCCGCGGTCAGATCGCATCCCGTCGCTCGTCGAAAACGGCCGCGAGGGCATCCTTTACGATCCGCGGGATCCCGATGCGCTGGCCGCGGCGCTCGAGCAGATGACCGATTCCAGGCTGCGCGCCTCGCTCGGCGCCGCGGCGCGTGAGCGCGCGGTGCGTGACTACAGCTGGAGCGCCCACTGCCGCGCGCTCGAGGGGGCGATCGTTCAGGCACGTGCACGCCGCCGCACAGCATGAGGATCCTGATCTACGAGCTCGCACGCGGTCTCCGCGCCCGTGACCACCTCGTCGACATCGTCTGGCCGCGACCACAGCCATCTCGCGTCCTGCAGGCCATCAACGCCACGTCGTATGACGGATTCAACGTGACGGCGTTCACGTTCCAGGCATCGACGCTGCCGTTCGCGCGCAACTACCACAAGAGCGAGCGGCTCACCGCCCGACTCTCGGCGTATCTCGCGCAACGAGTGCGGGAGGGACCGTACGATCTCATGCACGCGCAGCACGTGATGACGGTACCCCCGGCGATCGCTGCTGCCAAAGCGAGTGGCGTACCCGTGATTGCCACGGTGCGTGACTACTGGCCCGTTTGCTACTGGTCCGACCTTCTGCACACTCGCAACGGACTCGCGCTCTGTCCAGAGTGCACGATCGGAAACATGACGCGCTGCATCCAGCCACGCGCAGGTCGGGCATGGCCGCTCGCGTTGTCGATGATTCCTTATATGCGGGCCAATCTTGCGCGCAAGCAGCGCACGCTCGCCGATGCGGATGCGGTGATTGCCGTCAGCCGCCGCATTGCGGACGATCTCCGCGCGCGGGCGCCGGAGCTGGGCGTGACCCGCATCGAGGTCATTCCGAATCCGGTGAATATGCACGCGCTGCGGGCCCTCGCGTCCAGGCAGCCGATGACGATCCGCGCACCCAGCGGCCCTTACGCGCTCTACCTGGGAAAAATCGCACCGAACAAGGGCACCAGTTTTCTGGTGCCGGCGATCGAGCGCGCGGATCTCGACTGGCCGTTGATCGTCGCGGGCGATGGACCCGACCGCTCCGCCCTCGAGCAGCACGCCGCCAGCTCCGGTCGGGACGTGCGCTTCACCGGCTGGATCGACCAGGCGGCCGCCGCCGAATGGCTGGCGCACGCGTCGATGCTGATCTTTCCTTCGCGAGGACCGGAGTCGCTGAGCCGCGTCCTGATCGAAGCGAGCGCGCTCGGCGTGCCGATTGCCGCCATGGATACCGGCGGCACGCGAGACATCATCGAGCCGGGCGTCACGGGCCTCCTCTCGTCATCGCCGGAAGGATTGGCGGAAGACGTGCGGACCCTGAGGCGCGACGACGCGCTTCGCGCGCGCCTGGGGGCCGCGGCACGACGACGGGTCGAAACCGAGTTCGACGCGGCCGCGGTGGTCGCGCGCGTCGAGCGGCTTTACACCGAGCTGATTGCGCGGTCGTGAAAGTTGCGCTCGTCGCCCGATCGGTCTTTCCCATCCACGGATACGGCGGCCTCGAACGTCATGTCTACGATCTCGCCCGCGCGCTTGCTGAGCGCGACGTGCGTGTCACGCTCATCACGCGGCCGCCCGCGCGCGGGCGCGAGTGGCACCGCTCCTCAATTCACGAGGCGGTGATCGCCGAGTTTGTTCCGTATCACACCTTCCCGTTCGCCGGCCGGCGCGGCACGACCGTGCTCGATCGCAGCACGGCATATCCGCTGTTCGGCCTGCGCGCGGGCCGACGCGCACTGGATCTCGTCCGCCGTGGCGATGCGGAGATCGTCCATGGCCTCGGCGGCAGCGTCATCGGCTACGCGCGCGAGCGTGCGACTGCTGGCGCGCCGCTCGTGCTCAACCCGCAGGGCCTCGAGGAGTTTGGCGCGACGGACCCGTCCCGCGCGAAGCTGAAGCGCGCCGTGTACTTGCCGCTCCGCCGCGCGGTGCTCGCATGTGCGGCCGCCGCAGATGCGGTGATCGCAACCGATCGCACCCTGGAACCGGTCGTCATGCGCCATTTGAAGATCGACGCGAGCAAGGTGCATACGATTCCCAACGCGCTCGACCTCCCCGCCATCGATTCGCTGACGGATCCGGCATTGATTGGCGAGCTGCGGCGGCGGCACGGGATCGCCGCCGGTGAAGTCGTGCTCCTGAGCGCCGGACGGCTCGAGAAGAACAAGGGATTTCAGGTGCTGTTGCACGCGCTCGCGGCCGTGCGCGATCTGAGCAGCCTCGAAGGACGATCGTGGCGGTGGATTTCGATCGGCGACGGGCCGTATCGCGATCGGCTGCAGTCGCTCGCGCGCGATCTCTCGCTCGGCGATCGCGTGCGGTTCCAGGGGCGCGTCAGCGATGCCGAGATGCACGCATGGCACGAGATCTCGACGCTCTTCGTACACCCGACGCTCTACGAGGGGAGCTCGCTCGTCACCCTCGAAGCGATGGCGCATCGCCGCGCCGTGGTCGCGTCGGCTGCCGGCGGACTCCCGGACAAGGTGCGTCCCGGCATCAACGGCTGGCTCGTCGCGCCGGGTGAGGCGGGCGGGCTCGCCGCAGCGATCAGTGGCGCCCTCTCCGACACGGCACGACTCGAACGCTATGGCCGCGAGGGTCGAGGGATCGTGGAGCGCGAGTTCTCGTGGCGCGCAGCGGGCGACGCGACCGTCGCGCTCTACAGGTTACTATTGCGTCTGCAGTGACTCGCCTCTTCGAGCGCTTGCCGCCCGATCTCTCCTGCATCCGGCGCGCGCGCACCGGACTCCTGCTCGCGTTGGTTGCCGCCGCCTTGCTTCGCTTCTGGGGTCTGCCGCACGGCATCCCGTTCAGCGTCGGCGTGGACGAGCCGGAAATCATGGACCGCGCGGTCCGCATGATGAAGACCGGCGACTTCAACCCGCACTTCTACGACTATCCATCGCTCTACATCTACGTGCAGGTGATCGTCGCGATCGCGCGCTTCATCACCGGCGCCGCCGCGGGCAGGTGGGCCTCGCTTGCGCAGGCCTCGACCTTCGATTTTTACGTGTGGGGCCGCGCCGTGACCGCGATCATGGGGACCGCGACAGTGTGGCTGGTCTACAACGCGGGGCTGCGGTGGGGACATCGCACGGCGGTCCTCGCAGCCGCGGTAATGTCGGTGATGCCGATGCACGTGCGCGAGTCGCACTACGTGCTCACCGACGTGCCCGCGACGTTTTTGGTGACGCTGACGCTTCTGCTCTCCCTGCGCGCGAGCGAGCGGCCACGGATGCGATCGTTTGTGCTGGCCGGCGTCGCGGCGGGCCTTGCTACCGCGACGAAGTACAATGGCGTGCTCGCCATCACCATGCCGCTCATCGCGTGCGTGATGACACCGTCAACAGCGATCGCTCGCCTTCACGCGGCGCTCGCGGCACTCGCGGCATGCGTCGCAGCCTTCTCGTCACAGTTCAGGAACCAGACGGTCATCGGATCGATCCCGGTGATCTATCTCAAGCATCTTCGTAATGCCTTCCACTGGCCCTCCAGTCTTCTCGTGCTGGTCGGACTGGGACTCGGAATCGCTCGTGCGGGCGCGGGCCCTGAGCGTCTGAAATGGATGCTCGCGATCGCGTTCCCTCTCCTGTATTTCTGGTTCATCTCGTACCAGCACATCGTGTTCGGCCGCTACCTGCTGCCAGTCATCCCCTTCCTGGCGCTGCTCGCGGCGGCCGCCGTCGTGTGGATTATCAACCGCGTGCCGCGCTCGCGCGTCCCGCGCGGGCTGCGACCGGCGATGGCAGCGGGCCTGATGCTGCTCGCCGTCGTTCCCGTCTCGATCGATGCGGTCAGGTTCGACGCCGACCTCTCACGAACGTGGACGACCGAGATGGCGTACCAATGGGTGCTGACGAACGTCCCGGCGGGAACGTCAATAACGATCGAGAGCCGCAACCTCCTGCTGCCGCCCAGCTACAAGAGCAGCAACGTCCCACAACTCCGGATCCACTCGGCCGCGGAGTACGCCGCCAGCGGCGTCGACTACCTCGTCGCATCCTCGCAGTCCTATGGCGCGTTTACCGCCGACCCGCACAGGTA
The DNA here is from genome assembly GCA_003222675.1 of Acidobacteriota bacterium. GTDB lineage: Bacteria > Acidobacteriota > Vicinamibacteria > Vicinamibacterales > 2-12-FULL-66-21 > QHWT01. The sequence continues at coordinate 69,471 of QHWT01000075.1, forward strand.
TCCGGACGAGTACCGTGATTATCGAACACCCCGGTCCCGAATTGCGCGTGTTGAAGGTGATGCGATGACCGGACGGATCGTCGCCTGGATGATCATCGTGGTGACGGCGCTCGAACTGTGTGCGCGCGAGGCCGCGCGCCGGTCGATCGTGCAGGCCGCGATCGGGCGAACGCCGGGACTGGCGAGCCTCGTCCTGGTTGCGTCGGTCGCGGCGCTCGCGACTATCGTCGCCACACCTCGCCGCGGCCATGCTGCGATCCTGCTTGCGGCGCTCTTCTGCGCGGGTGTCGCCGCGCAACTCTCGCTCGGCGCACGGTTGCAGAGTGACGGGTTCTATTACTTCGCCTATCTGCGGTCGATCGCTTTCGATCGTGATGTCAATTTCAACAACGACTACCGCCTGCTGGGACTCGGCGACAAGACCAACCTGTTCAACGCGACACCCACCGGCTACGCGCAGTCGGCGGCGACAATCGGTCCGGCGATCGTGTGGAGTCCGTTCTTTGCTGCCGGACACGTGATCGCGGTGCGGCTGCAGGCCTCCGGCGCGGCCGTCGCCGTCGATGGCACGTCGTATCCGTACCGTCAGGCTATCTGCGTCGCAAGCCTTGCCTACGGGTTGCTCGGCTGCTGGTTCGCGTATCGCCTCACTCGCCGATACGCAGCCGCGGGAATCGCCGTCGCGGCCGTCGCGATCGTGACGGCCGGATCGTTCATGTTGTGGTACTTCGTGAGGGAACCGAGCATGACCCACGCCACGTCCATGGCAGCGGTCGCCGGCTTCGCGTGGCTGTGGGCGGCATCGCGCGACAGGCGCACACTCGTGCAGTGGGCGCTGCTTGGCGCCGTCGCCGGGCTGATGTCGATGATCCGCTGGCAGAACGCGCTCTTCATGCTGCTGCCGGCGTGCGATGCGGTGCCTGCGCTCGCGCGCGCGTGGCGCGCACGAGACCGTCACGCGGCACGGGTGCTCGTCACGGGTTGCGCGATCTTCCTCACATGCACGGTGGTCGCGTTCGTTCCGCAGATGATCGCGTGGAAGTCGATCTACGGCTCCTACATTGCGCGGTCCCCCATCGGCCCGCAAATCTGGTGGACGAATCCACGGGTGGTGGACATCCTCTGGTCGGCGCGCAACGGCCTGTTCAGCACGTCGCCGGTCCTGTACCTCGCCGCACTGGGTCTCATTGTCTTTGCGTATATCCGGCCGGCGATCGGCGTACCCGCGCTTCTGGCTATCGCGGTCATGACCTACTTCAACGCGTGCATCCAGGATTGGTGGGGGAGCGCGGCGTTTGGCGGCCGTCGGTTCGACGGCACCATCCCGCTCTTCGCGGTCGGCGCTGCGGCGTTCATCGAGGCCGGCGCGGCGGTGGCCCGTCGACACGCCGCCGCGTTCATCATCACCGCGCTCGCCGTCCTCGTCGTCTGGAACATCGCGCTGATGAGTGCGGCGCAGGCCGGCGTGGTCCGGATCGGCGAGACAGTGAAATTCGATCGCGCCTGGGCAGCGCAGGCGCGCGAAGTGCACGCGTGGTTCGGCAACCCGTTCACGTACCCGGCCAGCCTGGTGTTCGCGCTGCGCAATGGCGTATCGCCGGCTGAGTACGATTTACTCTCGACCAACCGGTTCCTCTCCGATCCGCTGCAGCCGAACGCCCGCGTCGATATCGGCGGGGGTGATGAATGGGTGGTCGAGGGGGGGATGGGCGCAGTCAACCGCCGTGCTGCGCGTTCCGCTCGATCACCGAGATGCGCTTCACGTGGAGGTCAGGCTGCACGCCTTCGCATATCCGGGCGCGCCGCCGCAGACGCTGACGCTGTCGGCGCGGGGACATCCGTGCGGGCCATTGCCAATCGGACCCGCATGGCAGACCGTCGAGTGCGTTGTCGATGCCACGGCGTGGCGCTCGGGCGTCAACCATCTGTCGCTGACGTTCGCGTGGGCACGCCGCCCGGCGGACGTCGGCCTTGGCGGCGATGCGCGTCCGCTCGCCGCCGCGATCGATTACGTGAGGATCGCGGTCGCGCGTTAAGTTGCCTTCCCGCCTGACTTGGCTACCGGGCACTACCGGCCACTGGCTACCGGCTACTGTTTACGGCTTTGCAACATACAGCACCGTCACCTCAGCTCGACGACGCAAGCTGCCGACCCATTCGGCGACGAGCGTATCCCGTGCGTCCGGATCCGACTCGCCAAATCGCTGGTTGATGTAGGTCACGCTGCGCAGGTCATCGCGAATGTGACTGCGCAGCTGCGCATCGGTCATACCCACGGACGTGAGCGCCTTCGGAAACGCGTCTGGCGTGCCGAACCGCTGCCGGATGGCGTCGACCCGCTTCTCGATCTCCTCCGGCGCAGGGTCGGGGGGCTGATAGCGTTCCACCTCTTCGAGGATGAGCGATCGTTCGATCAGCCGTTCGAGTGTCGATGCCAGCGGATCTCCGGCCTCGGGTCGCGGCACGAGCTGTAACAGCATCGCGGCACTCACGTCCGACAGCAGGATCGGCTGTCGGTTCACGACCGCCATGACGCGATCGATCACATCGGCCGCAGATGCCCGGCCGATGCCGGCCAGCGCAACCACCGCCGCGAACACAAGCCTTCGGGTCCTCAACCGACCTCCGTCAACCGATAACCGACCTCCGTCAACCATCAACCGACAATCGACAATCGACAACCCGCCTCCGCCGCGAAGCGGCCACGGCGGGGCAAGCCGCTAGAATGCCTGCCCGATGCTGAAGTGCAGCGCCGTTCGCGGCTCGAGTCGTCCTCCGACTTCGCGACGATCGAGCTTGAAGCCCAGATCCACGCGAATCGGACCGAGCGGCGAACGGTACCGGAGTCCGAAGCCCACGGAGCCACGCAGTTCGTGGATGGCGAACTCCGACGGCTGCAGGAACACGTTGCCTCCGTCGATGAACGCGGCAGCTCCGAGGTCGCGCCATACGGGCGCGCGCAGTTCGCCGTTCAGGATGACGACCGCGTCACCGCCGATTGGAAACCCCAGCGGACTGATCGTACCGGTGGCGCCAACGCTGTCCAAGGCGAATCCCCGGATCGTCGTGTCGCCGCCGGCAAAAAATCGTTCGCTGGCAGGCACCACGTCTATGCCATCGTCAGATGGCTGAGCGCCAAACGGGTTGGCCACACCCAGACGCAACCCGCCGGCAAACACGAGGTGCGGGTGCCCGAGGTTGCGATAAATAAAACCCGTCACGAAAACCTTGCTGAACCCGACCTCGGATCCGATCGCGCGCGCCGCAACAGTGCCATCTGCGGTAAGGAACGTGCCGCCCTGCGGATCGACCACGTCATCGCGGGTATCCCGCGCCAGCGCCAGCGAAAATGCCGAAATGCGCACTTGCGGAAAGAGGCGGGGAATCAGAGGCGCCAGCTGATCGTTTGGACTCAGCTGCACGTCGAAGATGCGCGTCGTGCCAATAACGGATGCTGCCGCGCAGGATGTTCGAAAGGCGGCGTGCAACTTCCGCATTCACTCCCTTGCGGCTGAAGTTGAAACTCGATCGCACGCCTTGCTCGACCGCCGCCGTGACCGTGAAGTCGCCCGCGCCGCGGAACGGGCGGGGCTGGCGGTAAGTGCCGACGATTCGGTACTCGGCGAAGCCAAACGTCTTGGGGTTGTTCGGATCGCGATTCGGCCTGAGGCTCAATCGCGTATACAGGTTCGCAGTGCGATTGCGTCCGCCGATGTTCCGCCGTCCGATTTCAAAGAATCCGCGCGGCGCGAACTCGAGGTCCTCGCGCGCTTCACCCGTAACCGGATCAGCCTCCAGCAGCCGATTGATTTCGGCGCCGCCGCCGTAGCCAATCGTCGTCCGCGACGCTTCTTCGACCGTGATGATCACGTCGTGGTCGCCGGAATTACCGTGTTCGAGCGGAGTGATCCGCACGCGGCGGAATAATCCGAGCGCGCTCAGGCGCGTGCGGCTCTCGATGAGATCCTGCAGCCCGAGCGGCTTTCCTTCTTGAAGCTGCAGTTCCCGGCGGATGACCGATACATCCGTCCGTGTGTTCCCGACCACGATGATGTGGTCCACGATCGTCTGTGGTCCTTCGACGACGGTGAATGGCAGATCGGCGCGCCCGCCGTCCGGCGACACCCGCGGAGCAATCGTGACGTTCGCCGCGGCGTACCCGGCATTCAAGTATTCGACGAGGATCGCGTCGCGATCCGACGCGATCCTCGGACCGTAGTACGTCGCGCCGGTCTTGGACGTCACGCGCGCGAGGAGTTCCTCTGATTTGAGATGCGTGTTGCCCTCGATCGACACCGTGCCGACCACGACGCCCGGGCCTTCCATGATCGCGATAACAGGCCTGACGACACCGGACTGTGTTTCGTTCGCTGCGGACTGCGCCTTCATCGTGGCGAACCCGCGCGTCCGGTACAGCTGTGTGATGGCGCCGACGATGGCGTCGAGTCTCGCAGCCACGAACGGATCGCCCGGCGCAAGCGTTCGCAGCGCGGGCCTGAACTCCTCGATTGGAATCGACGCGTTTCCGCTCACCTCCACACCCTCGGGACCAACGTGGTACTGAGGTCCCCGGGTGACGTGAAACACGATCGCCAGCGTCCCGGGACCTGCCTGTTCGGTGTGCGTGACGGCGGCGCGCCAGTACCCCTGCTGAGTCACGTACGCGGCCATCCGGTTCTTCGCATCTTCCAGCAGATCTTCATCGACCGAACCCTCGCGCTCAATCGGCACGAACTCCGCCAGCTTCTCCTTGGGGATGGGATCGCCTTCGTACCGCACCGTGACGAGAGGTCCGGGGCGCACCGCGATCGTCAGGTCCGCCTGCATGCGATCGGGGCTGATGGTCGCCGACTCCATCGTCGCTGACGCCTGGTAGTAGCCACGATGGCGCAGGCGCTGGACGTGCTCCGCCAGCTTGCGCCGGATCCGCGCGGGCTGATATGGCTGTCCCGGCTGCACGCCCAGACGGCCCATGAGCTCCGGCTGCGGCTCGATCGGATCGCCGACGATGTTCGTGCGCGAGATACGGGCGCGGCCGCCGGTATTGACGTCGAACACGAGCGTGGTGCGATCGGGATTGTGCTCGACGATAGGCGCTGCAGCCCGAACGTCAGCTTCCAGATACCCCTCCTCGCGATAGAGATCTTCGAGCGAAGCGGCAACGTCGGGGGCACGGCCGACTGGTGGCGTCTCGCCGAACCGCTCCGCCATCCGATCGCGCAGCATCGATTCCGATATGCCGAGCGGTCCGCGGAATTTCACCGCGAACACCGCGTGGATGGGCTCCAGCAGATAACGGACGTGCACCGTTCCGCTCGCGCTGTTCTCGGCCTCGACTTGCACGTCGTCAAACCTGCCGAGACTGTAGAAGTGTGTGATGGTTGCCCGGACGTCCGCGATCGAGAGCGGGCGGCCCTGGCGTGTCGCGACGAGCGCGAAGAGCTGAGGTTCCAGCGCCGGTCGTCCCTCGATGGAGATGGCGACATCTTCAACGGAACGTCCAACGTACGCGGATGCGGGCACGCTGGCTTGCGGCGAGCGCGCAGCCTGCGCCTCGGCGGGGCGCGCGAACGCGGCGATGAGCGGCAGCAGGACGATCGCGGCGAGACGCATCAGAAGATCTGGCGGCGGACTCTGAAGTCGACGGAGAACGTGCGATCGCCGTTCTGCGTGAGCACCCAGCCGAAGCTCTGGCTCTGATCGTATTCGAGAATGATGATCTGCTCCCGGCTGGTGGTGCCCAGCGCGCGGGAGTACGTCAGGTAGGCGCGGTTCGAGAGGCGCTTTCCCAGGATCAGACGAGCGGTCGGCGTCAGCGGATCGTTCTCCGTTCCGAGGCTTGGGGCGATCTGCACCGTGCTGATGCCGAACGTCTGCTCGAGCACACGGCTTACTGGCGCGGCGATGGGACCGGCCGCGAGCCTTACAAAAGCCTGCCGGAGCAGCGCCTCTTCCGACTGCGTCACCGCGGACGGACGCAGCGCGTTCAGCTCTGCATTCCCGAGGTTGGGCGCCTGGCCGAAGAGAAGCGCAATGATGTCGACGGGCGCCAGTGGCGGATCCGAATTGAGCTGCATGTTCATGCGGCCGCCGAGCGTGCCGCTGACCGCGATGGTCACGCGGTATGTTTCGCTCGTTCCCGCGCTGGCCGCGGTCGTCGCGGCGCGCACGCGCGTCTCTGCCTCGATGTCGAAGAACGGTTCGATGCGCGCGGGGTTCAGGAAATCAATCGTGCCGCGCGTCACGACGTAGCGGTTGCCTTCGAAGAGGATGTCGCCGCGCTCGACTTCCGCGCGGCCGAACAGCTGCGGCCGATCGTAGGTGCCGGTCAACGTCAGGTCGGCGCGCGAGACGAGACGCGCCAGGTTGTTGTCGACGCGCAGCGTGGATGGCGCCGAAACCTGCAGGTCGAACCGCAACGGAATCGTAGGGCCCGTCGCCGTTGGTCCCGGTAAGGCCGTCGTGCTGCCGGCGAGATTGAAGATGTCGACGTTCGGCTCGAACCGCTTGGTATAGACCCCGTCGACAATCACGACCCTGCCGCTCAGCACCGGCGATGAGATGTCGCCGCGCAGCGCGAGCGATGCATCGATAATCGAGCGGAACCCCTCAGGATACCGGAGGCTCATCTGCTCGCCGGTTGCCGTGAGATTCAGTTCTCCGGGTGCGAAGCCCTTGATACCGATGCGCCCGCCGAACTGGACCTTGCCACCACCGAGCTCCGCGGCGGCATCGACGATCCGGATCCCCTGCGCATCGAACTGCAGCCGGCCGTTGATGGCCTGCAGACTGTTCGGCAGCGCCGAGTAGCGGAAGCGCCCGTCCTTGATGGTTGCGTTACCGGAGAAAACGGGCGCGTTGAGGTCGCCGCGGATCTCCGCGTTGAGAGACGCTGCGCCTGAGCTCCGAATCTCGCGGAAAAACCCCTGCAGGATGCCGAGGCTCGCATCGCCGGAGGCATTCAACGCGATCTTGTTGTCGTGCAGGCCAACCTCTCCGCCGAGCTCCAGCGCCGTGCCTTCGCCGGCGAGACGGAATCGCTGGACATCGACGCGGTGCTGGTTCAGTGCCATCTTGATGGGACCGTCGTTGTGCGCCGGGTAGTCGAACAGCTTCAGCTTGAGCTGCTCGACGTTCGCCTCCACGAGCAGGTGATCGATGTCCGACAGTTCGCCCACGATTCGGATGGTGCCGTCGGCCACCGCGGTGGTGAACGGCGACAGCGACGGCTGAAAGAAGCGGATGTATGGATCGAGCGACGTATCGGACACGCGCAGCGTGATTTCGGCGTCCATCTCGGGGGTGAGCGCCACGCGTCCCGAGCCCGATACCGACAAGCGCGGCGACGCCGCTTCCATTTCCATCGTCAACACTTCGCCGCGCATGGAGAGCCGGCCGCTGACCTGACCGATCCCCTCGTCGCCGGCGAATAGATCGGCGATGCTCAATTTGACATCGTACCGAGGGGACTGGAACGTGCCGGCGCCCGTCGCGTTGAACTGCATCAGCCCTGACAGCGGCGCACGTGGAAACGCAGCAGACGCGAGCGACTCGACGGGAATCCGCGCGCCGGTGGCATCGAACGAGTAATTCCCGTCCCAGCCCACCCACGCCGCGCCCGTCACGCGGCCGGTGCTCTTCTTGACGTCGATTGCGTCGAGGCGCACGCCGTTGCCTTCGAAGCGCAGGTTCGAGGTCGCCATCTCGAACGGCTCGCCGTACGCGACGCCGTTGTCGATTTGCAGACGGCCGAATCCGTCGGGCGTCTGGTACTTGCCCCAGATGTGGTATTCGCCGGAGGCGAGCCCGTCGACCGGATAGTCGTCCAGCTCGAACGCGTGACGCAGATCCGCGAGCGATCGCTTCGTCATGCGGACGACCGCGTTCAGCTCCTCACCGTTGTCCTTGCGTGGATAGCCGAGCGAGAAGGTGCCCTCCGCCGCGATTTCGGATCCCTCGCGCTGAATCATGCCGTTCTTGATGAACACGTAGCTGTTCTCGATGACGAGATCGGCGGCGCCATGTCCCCACAGCACGTCCCAGGCGCGCATCCGGTCGCCGGTGAAATGTCCTTCGATGCGCGGCTTCGAGAACGACTCGAGCATGACGCCGTCGAACTCTCCACGGCCGCCGATCGGAATCGCGCCCGTTGACGATCCGAATGCCGTCATGATTCCGGCGAGCAGGCGATCACTCTCCTGCCAGTCCACGCTCGTCACGTGGAACGGGATCCGGGAGTGCTGCAGCCAGGCGGTCTGGCCGGAGAACTCGACGTACGTTCTTTCCGTCGCGGCCCAGCTGCCGCTGTCGATCGTGATCCAGTCCGGATCGAGCTTGTACGTGATCCGGCCGGCAACCGGGACGTAGCCGATCCAGAGGCGGGCGTTGAACGGTCCCTGCGCGGGCGGCAGAGGATCGACCTTCGCGATGACGTCGGCGGCCATCTCGCGCGTCATCGGACGCACGCCCGGCGGAAGCACGGTGGTGATCTCTCCCTCGCCGTGCTTGTCGCTGAACTTGCCGAGCGGCCACTCGAGCCGGTTGTGACCCGTCGCTCGGCCGGCGAGGCGCAAGCCCTGTGTCTGGAGAAAGTCGGTCAGCGTCGCGAGATCGACATCCGTGTAGAGCGCGTCCCACAGGACCCTGGTCGGATGCTCGGGGCCGGCGCCGATCGGCGCCATCGAATACAGGAACTTCGCGCGGCCGCCATAGAGGGCCGTGGTGACATCGGTCACCTCGAACTTGCTCGGAATCCAGAGCAGCGATCCGGCGACGTTCTGAAAACGCCAGGCATTCCCGCCGACGTTGACGCCTGCCTGCGGCGTCGTGAACTGCCCCTTGAGCTCGCGCCCGCCCTTGAAGAAATGAAATGCGCCGGTGAAGTCGGCCTGGCCCGTGACGCCGAAGTTCATCCCCTTGAAGAAGATGTCCTTCTGGATTGGAAAGTCGACACGCGAGCGCACGTGATAGAGCATCTCGGGCCAGTGCGCGATGTCGACGTACCCGGTGACCGCGCTCGTCGCCCCTTCGCTCTTCAGATCGATGCGATCGAGGATCACTCTTCCGCCGTCGATCTTGAACGCCGTCTCCATGTCCGCTCGAAACGGGCGATACGACTGGATCGCCACGGTGCCGTTCGTAAACTGTGCGGTGCCTCGATACGTGTCGAGTCCCTTCCAGGCCGACACGTTGAGATTGCGCGCGACAGTGCTCCAGGGTGTCGTGTGATCTTCGTACGTGAACTGCCCGTTGTGCGCGATGACCGATCGGACGGTGGTCGTGAACCGTTTCGGCCCCTTCGGCCCCTTCGACTCCGGTGTGATCTTCGGAAAGTTGTGACCGTTCTTGAACTGTTCGACCAGCATCTCCCAGTCGCTCATATCGACGTCCTGGATGACGAGGTCCTTGTTGAGGATGGACCACCACGGCATGTTCACGGCAATCCGCTTCGCCTTCAGAAACGGGCGGTCCGTCGGCTTCAGGCCTTCGATCATCAGGTCGTCGACGATGAACGTTCCGGTCGACAAGCGGACGCTCAGCTTCCCGATGTGCATCGGCCGTTTCAGGTAGTTCGAACCGGCGGTTTCCGCGCGCCGACGGAGTGACGGGCCGAGGTCAACCGTCAGTGACGCGACGATGAGCGCGGCGACCAGCGCAACGAGGATGCCGAGCACGCGTAGAACCGGATGCTTTCGCCGCTTGCGCGGCGGCGCAGCGGGGACCGGCGCGGCTTCGGCCGCCGGCTGCTCCGGTGTGATGCGGTCCTCTTTCAACCTGGCCCTTTTATTCGATGACGATGAGTACGCGGCCTGCCTCGACGGATGTGCCCGCCTCCACCGCGACGTCCTTCACGCGCCCCGCTTTCGGCGAACGGAGCTCGTTCTCCATCTTCATGGCTTCGACGACGACGACCGGCTGGCGCGCTGCGACACCCTCACCCTGCGCGACCAGGACGCGCACCACCCGCCCGGGCATCGGCGCTGTCACCTTCTGTTCGCCGTGCGCGGTTCCGCTTGTATCGGCTCCGCGACGCGCGGCTCGGCGTCCATTGACGACGATCCGGATCGTCCGTCCGGCGAGGTGCGCCAGCACTTCTCCGGGCGCACTTCCCGGCGCCAGATCGATCGCGGTTCCCGCGTGTGCGTCACCGGGAAACAACAGCGATATGCCGAACTCGCCTACCCGTCGAGCGTCGACCACCTTCGTGGTGCCATCGACGCCGACCAGGAACTGCCCCGGCTCGGTGCCGGCGCGCTCGACGGACACGCGTCGCGTGCGCCCGTTCACCTCGATCTCGAACGTCATCGATCGCGCCGTCTATCCACGCAGGGCGTCCTGGCGCGCCGCGCTCTTCCATGCGCTGCCCGACGCGCGCGACGAGGACGCCGCGCCGCTCGTCGCCCGCCACCATGCGTCGAGCCCTGCCGCGATCGCCAACTCTGTCTCTTCAGGCTCCGTGAGCGTCATGAACGAATCGCCGCGGCGTGAGGCGAGCACCTGATCCAGATAGGTGGTGTCGAAACGTCCGTCAACGAAGTCCGGCTCGCGCATCAGCCAGAGGAAGAACGGAATGGTCGTCCTGATGCCGAGCACCTCGTACTCTCGAAGCGCTCGCTCCATCCGCGCGAGCGCCGCGCCGCGCGACTCGGCCCAGGCGATCAGCTTCGCGATCATGGAGTCGTAGAACACCGGCACCGTGTAGCCCGCGACGACGCCGCCGTCGTTGCGGATGCCGGGCCCGCTCGCAGCGCGCACGCCACGAATGAGGCCCGGTGACGGCATGAAGCCCTGATCCGGATCCTCGGCGTAAATACGGCACTCGATCGCGTGGCCGTGCGGCGCCAGCGCGCGTTCCGGGTCGATCGACAGTCGCTCACCCTGCGCGATGCGGATCTGCCAGTGCACGAGATCGATGCTCGTCACCATTTCGGTCACTGGATGCTCGACCTGCAGCCGCGTGTTCATCTCGAGGAAATAGAACGAGCCGTCCTCATCGAGGAGGAACTCGATCGTGCCCGCGCTGGTGTAGCCGGCCGCCTTCGCGACAGACTGCGCCGCCGCGGCGATGCGCCCCCGCAGCGCCGGCGTGACCGCAAGCGAGGGGGATTCCTCCACGACCTTTTGGTGGCGGCGCTGGATGGAACACTCGCGCTCGACGAACGGCACGATCGTGCCGTGGCAATCGCCGAGCAACTGGATCTCGATATGACGCGGCCGGATCAGCCGGCGTTCGAAGTAGACCGCCGTATCTCCGAACGCGGATCCTGCTTCCGAGCGCGCAGTGCGGACTGCGTTCAGGAGCGAATCAGGAGTCTCGACAGCGCGCATCCCCTTGCCGCCGCCGCCAGCGACGGCCTTCACGAGGAGGGGATAGCCGACGCGCGTGGCGGCGTCGACGATCTGTCGATCCGTCGCCGCCGCGGCAAACGGCTCGTCGGTGCCGGGCACGACCGGCACGCCGGCGCGCGTGGCGATCGCCCGCGCTCCCGTCTTGCTGCCCATTTTCTCGATCGCATCGGGCGAGGGGCCGATGAACGTCAGGCCCGCATCGCGGCACGCGCGCGCGAACGCCGCGTTCTCGGCGAGAAACCCGTATCCCGGATGGACAGCATCCGCTCCCGTAGCCCTCGCGGCATCGAGCAGCCGATCGATGCGCAGATAACTCTGCGACGGGGGGCTCGGGCCGATGTGCACCGCCTGATCCGCGTCGCGCACATGCCGCGCGCCGCGATCGCAGTCCGAGTAGACCGCCACTGTCGGCAGTCCCATCTCGCGGCAGGCGCGGATAATCCGCACCGCGATCTCACCGCGGTTCGCGATCAAGATCTTCACGCACCAATTGTACTTTGGTTCGAACGGCCGGCGGACTTGCGGCCGGGGGGACTGCGTGGACGGCGCACCGGCGCCGCGCCGCCCACCAGGAACAGATCCACCTGCTGAATCTCCAGGTGGAGGATCGGAATCGAGCCCGGTGCGATCGTGCTCGTGATCGCCGGTCTATCGCCAGCATGGAAATCTATCGTGTTCACGACAGTGCCGGCGGCGGCGCTCACGGGCACCCACGAGAACGTCGGATCGGCCGTGCTACAAGGGTATATTGCCGTGCTTTTTCGGCGGGTTTTTGTCGCGCTTCGTCTCGAGCGTGGCGAGCGCGGCAGCGAGCTTCGCGCGGGTCTGGCGCGGGCGGATTACTTCATCGATGAAGCCGCGCTCCGCCGCGACGTATGGATTCGCAAACTTCTCGCGGAACTCCGCGACCCTGGCTGCTCGAGCCGCGTGCGGGTCGTCGGCCTTCTCGAGCTCCCGCTTGTACAGGATGTTGACGGCTCCCTCGGGTCCCATCACCGCAATCTCCGCCGACGGCCACGCAAAGTTCACGTCCGTTCGAATGTGCTTGCTGGACATCACGCAGTATGCGCCGCCATATGCCTTGCGCGTGATCACGGTGACCTTCGGAACGGTTGCCTCGGCGTACGCAAACAGCAGCTTCGCACCGTGCCGGATGATTCCGCCGTACTCCTGGCGCGTTCCCGGCAGGAAGCCAGGCACGTCCTCGAAGGTGACGAGCGGAATGTTGAACGCGTCGCAGAACCGCACGAACCGCGCGCCTTTGACCGACGCATCAATGTCGAGCGTCCCCGCGAGGTGTGCCGGCTGATTCGCGACCACGCCCACCGGACGCCCCGCAACGCGCGCGAAGCCGACGATGATGTTCTTCGCGTAATGACGGTGCACTTCGAGGAACGCCCCCTCGTCGGCGACCGCGTGGACGAGATCGAGCATGTCGTATGGCTGACTGGCTGAATCGGGGACGAGTTGATCGAGCGCCTCGTCCTCGCGATCGATGGCATCGGCCGTGTCGCGGCGGGGTGGATCGTCGATGTTGTTGCCGGGAAGGTATCCGAGCAGCTCGCGGATGAGGAGCAGGCATTCGCGATCGTCGGGCACCGCGAAGTGTGCGACGCCGCTCGTGGCGTTGTGCGTCATCGCGCCGCCGAGCTCGTCTTTCGTGACCTCCTCGTGCGTGACGGTCCTGATCACATCGGGCCCGGTCACGAACATGTAGCTCGTGCCCTCGACCATGATGTTGAAATCGGTGATTGCCGGTGAATAGACGGCGCCGCCCGCGCACGGACCCATGATGGCGGAGATCTGCGGCACGACGCCGGAGGCGAGCGTGTTGCGCAGAAAGATGTCGGCGTAGCCTCCGAGCGAGAGGACGCCTTCCTGAATGCGCGCGCCGCCGGAGTCGTTCAAGCCGACCACCGGCGCTCCCATCTTGATCGCGAGATCCATGATCTTCACGATCTTGGCCGCATTCGTCTCCGAGAGCGATCCGCCAAAAACGGTGAAATCCTGCGCGAAGGCGTAGACCGGCCGTCCATCGATCCGGCCGTGGCCGGCGATGACCCCGTCGCCGGGAATGAGCTGGTCCGCATCGCCCATGCCGAAGTCGCGGCATCGATGGGTGACGAGCTTGTCGATCTCCTGAAAGGTGCCCGGATCGAAGAGCATGTCGATCCGCTCGCGCGCCGTGAGCTTGCCGGCTTCGTGCTGGCGTCGAAGGCGGTCGTCGCCCCCCCCGAGTTCCGCGCGCCGTTCGAGATCTTCGAGATGTTTGATCGGATCCATGCAGAGAGCCGGGTCTGAAGGCCCGAATGCCGGGTCTAAAGACCCGGCCTCCAGTCGGTCGGGCGGACTTTCAGGTCCGCCATCAGGCCTTGCCCGCCAGTGCCGCCTGCGCCTTCTCCCAGTCCGCGATGAACTTTTTCAGCCCGACGTCGGTCAGCGGGTGGTTGAACAGCGAGTCGATCACCGCCGCGGGGCAGGTGCAGATGTCCGCTCCCATGCGTGCCGCTTCGACGATGTGCATCGGACCGCGCGTGCTGGCGACGAGAATCTCGGTCGTGAACTCATAGTTGTTGAAGATCTCGACGATCTCGTGAATCAGGCTCATGCCGGACGTCGCGACATCGTCAAGGCGGCCGACGAACGGGCTGACGAAAGTCGCGCCGACCTTGGCAGCGAGCAGCGCCTGCGTCGGCGAGAAGATCAGCGTGACGTTGACGCGGATGCCTTCCTCCGAGAGCTTCTTGCACGCCTTCACGCCGTCGCGCGTGAACGGCACCTTGACGACGATGTGCTCGTCGATCTTGGCGAGGTCCCGCCCCTCGCGCATCATGCCCTCGAACTCGGTGGCTACCACTTCCGCGCTGACCGGGCCCTGGACGAGATCGCAAATCCTCTTCAGGATCTGGCGATAATCTCCTCCCTCTTTGGCCAGGAGGGACGGGTTCGTGGTTATGCCGTCTATGATGCCGAGCGGCACCAGCGCTTCGATGTCTTTCAGGTTCCCTGAATCGATGAAGATCTTCATGTCCGTGCCCCTTCGAAGCTTAGCAGGTTGTTGAAAAAGCCGATGTCACTGCTGATAGAACTTTTTCATCGGGCGGTCTCTTCGACTCGCGGCGACGCCGCGCTCCGGTTACCCGCGCGGTCGATCGCGACGATGGCATACACATAATGAACGCCGGGCGTCACCGTCGCGTCGCGGTAACGCGTTTCACGCGTCGGTTCGCCGTTCAGCGGCTGAAGTGTGTCACCCGGGGCCTCCCCGCGCAAGACCACGTAGCCCGCCAGGTCCGCTTCGGTGTTCGCATCCCAAATGAGATTGATCGCGCCGGGCCCGGCGACGGCGGAGAGCGCCTTCGGCGCCGCCGGCGGAAAGGTGTCGCGCGGCGTGATGCACGTCCGGGCCGATGGCTCGCTTTCCACCATCGTGCTGGCGAGGGTTTCGACCGTCCGCACCACGAAGCACTGTTCAACCCCCGGTTTCGCGCTGACGTGCTCGAACGAGGACACATCGAGCGGCTTCTCATTCAGAGGCTTCGGCGCCTCGCCCGACGAGTCTGGCGGCGAAGACGCCGCGTAGACGTTGTAGCTAATCGGCGTCGGCGCCGACGCGATCTCGACAACCGGCGGCAGCCACGTGATGGTGACGGCTGTCTCCGTGAATGACGTCGCCAGCGCGGTCGCGATTGGCGGGGGTGGAATGAGCGGAACGGTCATCCGCACCGACGGCGACCCCGGACGTCCTCGCCTGGTAATCCCCCGGACCACATAGATGCGAGTGGGCACGACGATCGCGGGCGCTGGTGGCGGCTCGCGCACAACGGGCGGCGGCGTGGCTGCGCCCGGGGATGCTGGCGACACGGGCGGCGCTGACGTCGGCTGCGTCGACGGAGGCTTGGTCGATGAAGGCACCGTAGACGCGGGGGCTGTGGAGGGCGGCGGCGTGGCGGCACCCCCAACCGATGTTCCGCCGGCGGCTGGAACCGCGGCAATCGCAGGGGGCGTCGTCGGCGTTGTCGCTGTCTCGTCCGCGGGTGTCGCTGCGGGCGGAGTTCCCGTTGCAGCGCCTGCGGTGCTCGACGGAGCCGTCGCGGCGCCTGCAGGCTTCGGCGCCGGAAATATCTGTGGCGTCAGCTGCGCCTCAGTGAGGGTCTCCGTGAACGTCACGGTTTCACCGGGAGCGGGACGCGTGTCCTTGGGTTCATTGTCCGGGAGAGGCGGCTCGTCTTCCCTCACGGGCGGCTTCACCGGAACGCGTCCGATGAGCCGCGCCGACGTGAGCAACTCGCGATTCCCGGGCGCCGCGGCACCGGCCGCTGCGGTGACAGCATAAATCTCCAGATGATCCACCGCCACGGGACCCGGGCCGTTGGCATTCTTGCTCGGCACCGACATCTGTAAATACACCGTCGAACCGAGACGACGAGCCGTGAGGTTGGCGGCGGGCTCTGGCACCAGGTTGAGCGGCGCAAGAGGCGGCCCCTTTTTTCCGCAGGCGACCAGACCGATCGGCAGCCACAGAATCAGACCGAGCAACACTGAACGTTTCACGTTGTCCAATCCAAGCCGAAGTCCGAGGTCTGAACGGCCGACGTCCGAGGTCAGAGGTCAGAGGTCCGAGGTCCGAGGTCCGAGGTCCGAACCTTGAAGCCTGAAGCCTGAAGCCCCGAAGCCCGAAGCCTAGAGAATGAATCGCGACAGATCTTCGTTGCGCGCGATGTCGCCCAGCATGCGATCGACATACGCGCCGTCGATCGTGATGTGCTGATCGCCCATCTCCGGCGCGTCGAACGAAATCTGATCCAGCAGCTTCTCCATGACGGTATGCAGGCGGCGCGCGCCGATGTTCTCGGTGCGCTCGTTCACGAGCGTGGCGAAGTCCGCGATGCGCCCGATTGCATCTTCGGTGAACTGCAGTCGTACGCCC
The DNA here is from genome assembly GCA_003222675.1 of Acidobacteriota bacterium. GTDB lineage: Bacteria > Acidobacteriota > Vicinamibacteria > Vicinamibacterales > 2-12-FULL-66-21 > QHWT01. Next base: position 85,750 of record QHWT01000075.1, read on the forward strand.
TCCGTGCCGAGCAGCGCCGTGTACTGCCGCACGAGCGCGTTCTTCGGTTCGGTCAGGATGCGGACGAAGTCCTCGCGGCCGAGCGGTTCGAGCTCGACGCGAATGGGAAATCGTCCCTGCAACTCGGGGATCAGATCCGAAGGCTTCGACACATGGAACGCGCCCGCCGCGACGAACAGGATGTGATCGGTCCGGACCATCCCGTACTTCGTATTCACCGTCGTCCCTTCGACGATTGGAAGGATGTCGCGCTGCACGCCTTCCCGGCTCACGTCAGGACCGTGACCGCCTTCGCGCCCGGCCACCTTGTCGATCTCGTCGATGAAGATGATGCCCGCTTCCTGCACGCGCTCGACCGCCGCGCGCGCGACGCTCTCCATGTCGACGAGCTTCTGCTCTTCTTCCTGCGTGAGCGCTTCGAGCGCCTCCGGCAGGCGGACGCGCCGCTTTTTCATCCGCCCCTGAAAGAGTCCCGGCAGCATGTCCTTCACGTTGATGTCCACTTCCTCGACCGACGATCCGGCAATGATCTCGAACGAGGGAAACGATTTTTCGCGGACGTCAATGTCAACCTGTTTGTGATCCAGCCGTCCTTCGTGGAGCTGCTCGCGCAGCTTCTCGCGCGTCCGCTGCGCCTGCTCTCTGATCGAGGCCGCCTGTTCGTCGTATTCAGCCGCCGGCGGCAACGGCGGCAGGAGCAGATCCAGCAGCCGCTCCTCCGCCTGCTGCTTTGCCTTCTCGCGCACCTCGGCGAGCCGCTCTTCCCGCACGAGCTCAACGCCGATCTCGGTCAGATCGCGGATCATCGATTCGACATCGCGTCCGACGTAGCCCACTTCGGTGAACTTCGAGGCTTCCACTTTCAGGAACGGCGACTGGGCGAGCTTCGCGAGGCGGCGCGCGATCTCGGTCTTGCCGACGCCGGTCGGCCCGATCATCAGGATGTTCTTCGGCGCGACTTCTTCGGCCATGTCGGCCGGCAGCTTTCGGCGCCGCATGCGGTTGCGCAGCGCGATGGCGACGGCGCGCTTGGCCTGATGCTGCCCGACAACATACTTGTCCAGTTCAAGGACGATCTGCCGCGGCGTGAGCGACTGCAGCATGGACGCCGTGGATTCCGGAAGGTAAATAGCCATGAGCGGTTCTTAGAGCACTTCGATCGTGAGCGTGTCGTTCGTGTAGATGCAGATCTGCGCGGCAATCTGCATGGCCTGTTCCGCGATGGCGCGCGCGTCGAGGCCGGTGTGCCGCGCGAGGGCCTTTGCTGCCGCCATGGCGTACGCGCCTCCCGATCCAATGGCCACGATTCCATCATCCGGCTCGATGAGATCGCCGTTGCCGGAAAGGAGATACGTCGCGTGCGTATCCATGACGATCAACATCGCTTCGAGCCGGCGCAGCATGCGATCGGTTCGCCAGTCCTTGGCGAGCTCGACGGCGGATCGCTCGAGGTTGCCGCGGTACTGTTCGAGCTTCGCCTCGAATCGCGAAAACAGGGCAAAGGAATCCGCCGCTGATCCTGCAAATCCCGCAAGGATCCGGTCGTTGTAGAGCCTGCGAATCTTGCGCGCGGTCTGCTTCACGACGGTGTCGCCGAAGGTGACCTGGCCATCGCCGGCCATGACGGCGTGGTCGCCGTGGCGCACGGCCAGCACTGTTGTCGCGTGAAACATGATCGGGAGGGCCGAAACAGCGACCTTCCTCGCAGTCTATCAAACCGGGGTCGGGCTGGGGGGCAGACTGGTGTCAGACCCCATCAACAGGGGCTTGACCGCGTAACGGGACGGCATGCTCTCCGGGGAGTACACACCGCGCGGGCTCAGCGCCAAAAACGCCTATTTTCAGGGTCCCACCCGTGGCAGATCTGTTGCACAATTGACTACGGACGTCCAGGTCCTCTTGCGCAAGGAGCGCATCATGAAACGTTTTCAAAGCAGACTCGGCATCGCGGTCGCGGGACTCGCGCTCATGGCCGCGCCGACGCTCGCAGGTCAGCGCCCGACGCAGGACAGCGGGTCGCCGGCGTCGGACCGGGCCGTCGATCGAGGAAGCGCGGCGGGCGGCGGGTCTGTGGCCGGCAGCGCTGGCGGCTCGGTCGCATCCGGCGGCTCATCAGGCGGTTCCTCCAGTACGGCACCTTCTTCGGTCGCCTCATCGCCGTCGTTTGGCGCCGGCGAGCGCAACCAACCGATGTACGCCGAACCTCAGCGCCGTGGCGGTGGTGGCGGCGGAAGCGCGAGCGGTGGAAGCTCGCACCGCGGTGGCGGAAACGGCGGCGACCACGCCGCACCGCGCGGCTCCTCGTCCCGTGGAACATCCAAGAGCGGAGGCGATGCCGCAACGAAGACCGGAGGGGAAAAGAGCGGTGGCGATGCCACGACGAGCAGCAGCAGCTCGGGCCGAAGCAACGCCGCGCCCGCGCGCGACAATGGCGAAGCGGTTCCCTCGTGGAGCCGTCCTCGTGGCGACCGTCCCGTGAGCGGCACCGCGACGGAGCGGGTCGGGCCGCCGCCTGACCGCCGCGGCGGCTTCGGTGGCCGCTCGTATAATCCGTTCTACTACGACCCGTATTACTACGGCTTCAGCCCGTACGGCAGTCTCCGGTACCCGGGATTCGGTATCGGCTACGGATACGGGCTCGGTCTGGGATGGCCGATCTTCTACGATCCGTGGTACGACCCCTGGTATGCGACCTCCGGCTATGCCGGTTACGGATACGGCAGCATGGGCTACAACACCTCAACGTACGCTGGCGTTGATCAGGGCAAGATTCGGTTGAAGGTGAAGCCGCGCAACGCCAAGGTGTATGTCGACGGCTACTTCGTCGGCAACGTCGATCAGTTCGATGGCGCATTCCAGAAGCTTGCGCTGAATGGCGGCCGTCACCGCGTCGAAATCAAAGCCGACGGTTACGAGACCGCGGACTTCGACGTGCTGATCACGCCGGACGAGACGGTCACGTATCAGGGAGAACTGAAGAAGATCCAGTAAGACAGAAGACGGAAGACGGAAAACTTGCTGAGGCCGATCGCCGCGATTTCAGGAATTTACGACGCGGCGGTCGGCCTCTTTTTATTGCTCGCGGCCGATCGCCTCGCAGATCTGTTTGGCGTCCCGCCTGCGCAGCCTCGGGTGTTCTCGGATCTCAATGCGATCTTTCTCCTGGCCGTCGGCACTGGCTACTACTTTCCGTGGCGCGATCCCCAAGGCGCGCGATGGTACTTATGGGTGATGGGACCCGTCCTGAAGGGGGCCGGGGCGCTCACGTTTCTCATCGACTACTTCGTGCGGCATTCCCCGCCATCGTTCCTGCTGTTCGCGTTCAGCGACGGGCTGCTGGCGTTGCTGACACTGTGGGCGCTCGTCGCATCGCGTAGTACGCGGGGATCCCCGCAGCGATAATCGCGAGGCCGGTGAGCGTCGTCGCCGCGTTGCGAAACAGTTCGTTGACAACCATGGCGACGCTGGCCACTACGAAGATGCCGGGCGCCCAGGGATATCCGAACGCGACGAACGGTCGCGCCCGCCGATCGCGGCGGCGCAACACGAACAACGCGAGCACCGCGACTCCCGCAAACAGCACGACCGCAAATCCCGTGTAGCTCACCAGCTGCGAGAGTGTGCCGGACAGCACGAGCACGCCGCTCCAGATTCCCTGGGCGATGATCGCCGCCGCCGGCGTGTGGAAGCGCGGGTGGACGCGTTCGGCCATCTGCACGAACAAACCGTCGCGTGCCATCGCGTAGTACACGCGCGGACCGGCGAGCACCATCGCGCTGACGCTGGCCGCGATGCTGACGATGGTGAAGATCGCGAGCAGGTCGGCCGCGACGAATCCGAACAACCGCTCGGCGACGGTGTCGATCAGCCGTCCCCCGGGGAGCGCCGCGATATCTGCGACCGGCATCGCGAACAGGTAGAGCGCGTTGAGCGCGATATACAGCACGACGACGGTCGCCGTGCCTAGCGCGAGCGCGAGCGGAACGTTGCGGGCCGGATTGCGGACCTCCTCGGCGACATACGCGGCGGCGTTCCATCCCGAGTAGCTGAACATCACGGGGACGAGCGCAAGCAGCATCGAGACGGGCGCGGCGCTCGCGTTCGCAGCCAGATGCGACATGTTGCCGTGGCCAATTGCAAAGCCAATCGCGACGAACACCACGATCGCGCTGACCTTCAAGCCGGCAAGCACATTTTGCAGGATGCGGCCGGGTCCGAGCCCTCGGACGTGGATGATCGTGAGCACGGCGATCGGCGTGAGGGCGACGAGCGATCGCGGTGAGATTGATAGTCCGGAGATTCCGACGAGTGGAGTGGTGTCGGCTGCGGCGGGAATGAACCGGCCTATGTAATCAGCCAACGCGACGGACCCTGCTGCAATTGCGCCCGAAAATCCGGCGATGAAGGACGTCCATCCGCTGAGAAATGCCACCTGCGGACCGAAGGCTTCGCGCAAGTACACGTACTCGCCGCCCGCATGCGGCTTGAGCGCGGCAAGCTCCGCGTACGCCATGGCCCCTGCAAAGGCAAGCGCGCCGCCCGCCAGCCAGACGCCGATGATCGCGGCGGGATGTGGCACGAGTTGCGCGACTACGACGGGAACGAAAAAGATTCCGCTGCCGATGACGTTGGAGATCACGATCGCGGCGGCATCGAACGGGCCAAGGCGGCGATCGAGGGCGGGCGCGGGCGCATGCGGCTGCGAGGTTCGGGCCGCCTGGGACGCGCCGCGCATCAAGGTTGAACGATCAGCTGACGGGGAAGGTTGATCGCGCCGATCTCCACCCATTGGTCGGAGCCGTGCTTCGCGAAAACGTGCACGCGAATGTCGCGGAACTGGCTGTTCTTCAACATCTCGGCGCGCGATTGCGGCGGATCGCCGGTATAGCCGGCCTTGGGCCGCACGGTGATCGGCGCGGTCTCGTTGCCGTGGAACGTCAAGCCCTGGATGAAGCTCTCGTCAAAATCTTCTTCCGCGCCACCCGGGCCCGACAGGCGCTTGAAGGCAACATTGAGAGAAAGAGGACGGAGGTCGTCGTTGGTGGACTTGTTCAGTTTGAACGTGACGCTTGGCAGGAGCTTGTTGCGTCCGTCGACGATCCCCGCATCGAAGTAGCCCGCGGTCGTGTCCGTGATCGTCAGCGTCTGCTTCAGGTCGACCGAAAATTTGCCGCATCCGGCGGCAAGCACCGCGAGCACAACGACCGACCGGGCCGCAGCACGCATCGCGCGATTGTAGATCAGTTCTCGCGGACCTCGACTTTCTTCCGCGCCTCCTCCCGCGTGAGCTTCTTGGCCCGGAACGCCAGCAGGTCGCTCCCCTTCACCTTCAACACGATCGTCGACGCATCGTCGAGGACACCCGGCGAGATGGGGCCTTCGCTGTCGCGTGCCGCGACGATGAGCCATTCGTCCGCGCCGATCGGCAAACCGTAGTCCAACATCGCGTCAACCAGAGCCGCCTTCACCGCTTCAGTGTATTGCTCGTTTGGATCCCTGGGTTCCGGCGCGACCGTCTCGTTCACGTCGTTCACGGCCGCGGCGACGGCGATGCCATTCGCCGCAGCCGGCGGCGCGAGCGGCAACGTGCTGCCGGGGTTTCGATCCAGCAGCCGGAGCTGCTGTTCCGCAAACCGCCGCGCGGGTGTGTCGGGCGACGTGTCGATCACCTGACGCAGCGCCGCGCGTTGCCGCTCACGCTCCAGCGTCTGCATGGACCACACGACGCTCTGCTTCATCATCGGCACATCGACGTCGAAGAAGACGCCGTAGCCTTCGAGCACGATGCCCCGCGCGCGCGCAGTCCCCGTAACGATCAGACTGCCAGGCTCCTTCACCTGCATCGTGCGCGCGAGACTCTCCGCCCCCTGCCTGACAGCACCGGTCAACACGTTTTCCATCATCCGAATCTGATTGCGCTGGGGCGCGTCGGGACGCGACGGGGCATCCTGCGCGGTGACCGTCGCGGCCGTGGCGATGACGGCGGCGGCGATGAACACTGTTCCCTTCACGATTGCACCTCGATACCTGCTATTTCTGACGTGACGATGCGACCAGATAGTTGGCGAGATCGCGATGCGCGACAGCCTCCTGCGTCGTCATCGCGTCGAGACGCCCGAATCCCTGTTGAATGCGATTGAGATCTGCGACGCGCTGCGCGTCGACGTCGCGGATCACCTGCGCGATCCGCAGCGCGAGCTCCTGGTGCTGCTTCGACTCACTCTGCGCGAGCAGGTCGTGGACCCGCCGCAGGATCTCCGCATCGCCCTGCCGCGCGCTCTTCAGCGCGGCCTGCTGCATGCCCGATGCACGCGGCGCCGATTCGAGCCGACCGACCCGTGCGGCCAGTGACGTAAGCAGCGCGCGCATCTCGTCTGCCTTCGCCGTGGATGCTGCCGCGGGCGCGGCGACCGGCGCTGCTGACGGTGCTGGTGCGGATGTCGCGACAGCCGTCTCCACCCGGCCACGTCCGGTGCGCAGGTGCAGACCATCGGTCTCGTAAGACACGTCCACGTTGGCAATCGCCGAGGCGATCGCGAGGACGAGCACCGCGGCGGCGGCAAGCCCGAATGCCGGCGTCCACCACGCGCGCCACGTCGGCTTGCGATCGCGGACGATGTGGAAACCGAACTCCGGCTGCGGCGGCGCCCATGACGCCAGATCCACGCGCACGCTGCGCAGCCCCGCGACTTCCTCGCGGCACTCGGCGCACGTCTTGAGATGCGCCTCGACCTGCGCGCGCTCGGCGCGGTCCAGCTCCTCGTATACGTACGCGACGATTCGTTCCTTGTCACACATCGTTTGTATCCCTGCTTATTTCCATGGGCCCCGGGCCGCGCCCGGGAGCCCTTCCCTGGCGAGTTGCTTCCGCAGGACCGTGAGGCCCTGATACAGCCGCGTCTTCACCGTGCTCAAGGGACAATCGAGGAGATCGGCGATCTCCTGAAACGTGAGTCCGTGGTACTCCTTCAGGATGATCGCGGTGCGTTGTTCGTCGGGCAGCTCCGCCATCACCCGCGCGACGGCGCGCCCGATCTCGCGTCGCGCCACGAGCTCCTCGATTGATTCTGACGGCGTCGCTTCCGATGCGAGCTCGATGAGATCGACGCCCTCGGGCGCCTGCGCGATCGGTTGCCGGCGTTCGCGGCGGATCCAATCGCGGCACAAGTTCAAGGTGATGCGATACAGCCACGACGAGAATTTCGCCTGCCCCTTGAATCCCTTGAGCGCACGGAATGCGCGGAGGAATGTCTCCTGGCAGACATCGCGCGCGTCTTCCTCGCGTCCGATGACCCGGTAGGCGAGCGCGTAGATCGGCCGCTCCCAGCGCAGAACGAGCTGGTTGAAGCTGTCGAGGTCGCCCCCCATCGATCGGGCGACTAGCTCTTCGTCGGTCGACGGCATGCCGAGGGCGCTCACCTTATTGCCAATTTAGACAGACCCCACGGGTTTTTGGCTTTCCCGGCTTCGCCGGCAGCAATGTTCGGACTTTGGCTGCGGCCCAAATCTCGGACCTCGGACCCTCGGATCTCGGACCTCGGATCTCGATCTCCGACCTCGTCTAAAATACACCGTCCCATGAGCTTAGACCCAGCCCTGCACGAGGCGCTTCGGGACCTTCCGCTGTTGTTCTCGCGCGGGGTGTCCGCAACCCTCAGCCTGGCGACCGCCCTCGAAACGGTCGCACGGCAGATTTGTGATCTTCTTGGCGCACGGCGGACTGCCATCTGGGTGCACGACCGCCGTGCCCGCGAGCTGGAATTGACGGCCACATCGGATCCGGCTGTCGTCCTCGGGGTCCGCATCGCCACCGAAGATGCGTCACATCCGGCTGCGCGGGGCCTGCGCGTCGAACGCGCGCAATTCGTCGGCCCGGATTTGGTGGCGCCCCTGCGAGGCTGGCGGCGCGCGCTCGGGACCGTCGTCATTGAAGGACTCGAGCATGCGCCCATCGACCGCGAACAGGTCGTCGAGTTCGCCCACGAACTGGGACGTCAGTTATCCGTCGGCATCGAGAACGTGCAGTTGCTCGACGAGGTGCTGCGGCAGCGACGGCTGCTCGAGGACACGTTCAACTCGCTGGTCGATCTCGTCGCCGTCACGGACCGGGAGCTGCGGATTGTGCAGACCAACGAAGCCTTCGCGGCGCGCGTCCATGTGGCGCGCGCGGAACTGATGCAACGGACCATCGCAGAATTCGTCGCTCCGGAAACCGCCGCCTGGATTGCGTCGGTCGATCCGGCGCTCGCGCCGACGGGCAGCAGCCCCATTGAAGATGCGCGTCTTGGAGGCACGTTTCTCCTGACGGCCACGCCTCTCATCAACCAGGAAGGGCATGCCGTCGGACGCGTCCTGGTGGCGCGCGACATCACTCGCCAGACGCGGCTCGAGGCTGAGCGCGCGGCGCTGCGGGAGCGGCTCGCGCAATCGGAAAAGCTCGCGTCGCTCGGTCAATTCGTCGCGGGCATTGCTCACGAAATGAACAATCCCCTGCAGGGTGTGCTCGGCCATCTCGAGTTGCTCATCGAGCTGACGGAAGCGGCACGGCCGGTCCGCCGTGAGCTGAAGCAGATTTACCAGGACGCCGATCGCGCAGCGAAGATCGTGCGCAGCCTGCTCGTCTTCACCGGGTCGCACCGTATGACTCGAAAGCGAATGCAGGTCGATCGCGTGCTGACGCGTGCGCTCGCGAGCCGGCGCGCCAGCCTGCAGCGGGGGAACATCGAGGTGACGCGCCGCCAGGGAACCGAGCTGCCACGGGTCGTCGGCGATCCGCTGTTGTTGCAGCAGGCGCTCCTCAACATCCTCATCAACGCTGAGCATGCGGTGATCGAAGGCGGGGGTGCGCGCCGGATCGACGTCGCTTCATCGACCGATGACTCGCGCGAACACGTCTTGCTCACAGTGCGCGATACCGGTCCCGGCATTCCGCCCGACGTGTTGCCGCGAATATTCGATCCGTTCTTCACAACGAAGGAGGTGGGCCAGGGAACCGGCCTCGGTCTGGCCATCACCTACGGCATCGTCCAGGAGCACGGCGGCACGATCAGCGCGTCAAACGCGGCTGACGGCGGCGCGGTCTTCCGGGTCGACCTGCCATCAGCCGAGTTGGTGGTAAAGTGACACAGGGTCCCACCATTCATGATCGATGAGAGCTTTCTGACGACCGAGGAAGTACTTGAGTACCTCCAGGTAAACCTCCGCACTGTGTATCGGCTGATCAAGGCCGGCAAGATTCCCGCGGTCAGGGTTGGCCGCCAGTGGCGCTTTCGCAAGCGCGATATCGATGCCTGGCTCGAGAGTCAGCGTCCGCGCACCGTCCGCAGCCAGCCCTCACCGCAACGCGTTGCGGCCGCCACGGATGCGCGTCCACGCGTGCTGGTTGTCGACGATGAGGCGAGCATCCGTGATTTGCTGGCAAAAACGCTGGCTCTCGCCGAATACGACGTCGACCTTGCGCCCGATGGCCGCACGGCACTGGAACGGCTGCGAATCATCCCGTACGACCTTCTCATTACGGATCTGAAGATGCCGGGCGTGGACGGCCTCACGGTGATTCGCGAGGCGCGGCGTCTCAAGACGGACCTGCCCGTGATCATCATCACGGGCTTTTCGACAGAAGCGAGCGCTATCGACGCCCTCAACCTGGGGGTTTCCGGGTATTTGACCAAGCCATTCCGGGTCCCCATGGTCCTTGCCAAGGCAGCCAAGGCGCTCGGCGAATAACGCAGGTTTTTCCCAAATCTGCGTGCATCTGCGCGGTGTTCGGCGCTGTCCAAGGCGACGAATGCGGAGCAGCTGTGTGTTTCGAGCTTGACGACCAGGCTGCGGCCGCGCTACATTGTCGTCACTGTTGTCATTTAGAGTTCTCTACTGGACTCTATATCGGCAACATTAATGACAGTAGAGGCCCCTATGTTCAACAACGCGGTGGCTGAATTACAGACCTTCCTCACGACGGAGGAGGTCTTAGGTTACTTGAAAATCACGCCGCGAACGATCTACCGACTCATCAGGAGCGGTGAGCTGCCCGCCGTGCGGATCGGGCGCCAGTGGCGGTTCCGCCCGTCAGATCTCGACCGCTGGCTCGAGCGTCAGCGCGGATTGTCCGCATCCTCTGTTTAACTTCGCCCCGCGACGCCGGGAGGCGTCACGCGCGAGTCACACAGCCTGGACTGCACTCGATTTGACGTGACATCGAGAACGGCAGACCGAGGCCCCGGCCTGCCGCGTGTGGACAGGCCAGACAGCGTGCCGCCCGTGCTAAACTAATTGGGACTGCGGCTCTAACCGACTGGCAGTGTACAGGTTGCGGTAAGCACTTCTTCCCCTTGATTCAGCTCTCTTCCCTCAGCAAATCATTCGGTGAGCGCGTGCTGCTCGAGAGCGTCACGTGGCAGATCGATGATCGCGAGCGCGTCGGCCTGAGCGGTCCGAACGGCGCAGGAAAGACCACGCTGCTCCGCATGCTGGCAGGCCTCGACGAGCCGGATAGGGGCCTCGTCGTGAAGCCGTCCGGCCTGACGATCGGATACCTGCCGCAGGATGGACTCGCGCACAGCGGCCGCACGCTGCGCGAGGAAGCCTCGCTTGCCTTCAAATCATTGCTCGACATGCGCGATGAAATCGCGCAACTCGAACAGCGGCTCGGTCATGACGATGAGTCCGAGGCGGAGCACGAGGCGATGCTGGCGCGCTACTCCGAGCTCCAGGAGGCCTTTCGCCGCAGCGAGGGGTACAGCATCGAGCTGAAGGTTACGACCGTGCTGCGCGGCCTCGGCTTCTCCGATGCGGATCTCGACAAGAGCACCGAAACATTCTCGGGCGGATGGCAGATGCGGATCGCACTGGGGCGACTGCTGCTCGGCCGTCCCGGCCTGCTGCTGCTCGACGAGCCGACGAACCATCTCGACCTCGACGCGCGCAACTGGCTCGAGGAATACCTGACGTCCTATCCTCACGCCGTCATTCTCGTGTCGCACGATCGCTTCTTTCTCGATGCGGTCGTCACGCGCATCACCGAAATCGGCATGCGGACGCTCACCGATTACGTCGGCAACTACTCCGCGTACATCACCGAGCGTGATGCGCGGATGGAGCGGCTCCGACAGCAGAAACGAGACCAGGACGAAGAGCTCGAGCGGATGCGCGCGTTCATCAACCGGTTCCGCTACCAGGCGACGAAGGCGTCCCAGGTGCAGAGCCGGATCAAGATGCTCGACAAGATCGTTCCGATCGAAATCCCTCCCGAACGCAAGCGCGTGCGCTTCCATTTTCCTCAGTGTCAGAAGAGCGGGCGCATGGTGCTCGAGTTGAAGCACGTGCGCAAGGCGTACGGCGCGCAGCGGGTATTCGGAGGCGTGAACCTGCACATCGAACGTGGCGATCGCATTGCGCTGCTCGGGCCCAACGGGGCGGGTAAATCGACGTTGATGCGGATGCTGTCCGGAGTGGAGGCGCCCGACGAGGGCACGCGGACGGAAGGTCACCAGGTCGTGACGCAGTACTTCGCGCAGGACGAGGCGACGCGGCTCGATCCGGCGCTGACGGTGTACCAGACGCTTGCGGGGGACTCGCCGATCCACATGGTCCCGCATATCCGTACGATCCTCGGCGGATTCCTGTTTTCGGGCGACGACATCGAGAAGCCGGTGCGTGTGCTCTCGGGCGGGGAGCGCACCCGACTCGCCGTCGCGCGCATGTTGCTGCGTCCGGCCAACACATTGCTCCTCGACGAGCCCACCAACCACCTCGACCTGGATTCGAAGGACGTGTTGCTCGAGGCGCTGGAAGATTTCGGCGGCACGCTGATCTTCGTGTCGCACGATCGGTACTTCGTCGACAAGCTCGCGACGAAAGTGATCGACATCGGCCGGGGCGACGCCGTCGTCTATCCGGGGAACTACGAAGAGTTCCTCTGGAGCAAGAAGAGCCGCGAGGAGGTCTCCCGCCTGCAGGCGGCAGCTACGAGTAACCAGAAGTCACGGACGCCTGCGGCGCCGAAGCCGCGGAGCGGCAACGGAGGAAAGCCGCAGAGCGGGGAAGGCGGGCACTGGCACAACAACGGCGCAGAACACCAGGTTGCGAAATGCCAGTCAGAGAAAAAAGCCCCGGCCGTTTCTTACGAAGAGAAGAAGCGCGCGGATGCCGAGCAGCGGCGGACGCGAAAAGAGGCTGAGTCGCGACAGCGCCGCATCCAGGAGCTCGAGACCCGCATTGCCGAGCGCGAGCAGGCAATCAAGGATCTCGAGTCGACGATGTCGGCTCCGGGCTTTTACGAAGACCACGATGCGGCGAGACCGGTCATCGACCGCCACCAGTCCTTGATGTGGGAGGTCGGCGACTTGATGCACCAGTGGGAGGCGCTGCAGTCGCAAACAGAAGTGTAATCGCCATCCAAAATTGTAACAGCCTCATCCAATTGCGCGGCTGGTCGCCCCTGTTTTCCACATAATTTCGCAGATCGGCTCGTCCATACCGGGGGCATACCCTTTGCCCCTGACGGCTAAGCTCGAGCACCCGAAAGTATGTCTCCGGACCGTTCAAAAGACGGCGGCAGCACGCTTTCCCGCGTCTCGGAGCGTTATCTACAACATGCACAAGAGCTTGGCTCGACGCGCCGCGCCAATTACAATCATGTCGGCCGAGCTCCTTCCGGGGCTCGAGGCTGCTTTGATGCCCAGCAAAACCAGTCGGGTCCGGCGGAAACCGGCACGGTCTCGCGCGGCGCGCAAGCCGCGCAAGCCGGTCGACGCGGCCGTGGTGCCGGAAGGGTTTTATCGCGACCTTGTCTGGAATCTGCGTAACGGCGTCGTCGCGATTACTCGCGACGGACGCGTCGCGGTGATGAACGAGATCGCATACCGCGTGCTGGGCCTCAAACCACGCCAATCGGACATCGGGCGGCCGTTCTCCGAGGTGCTGAAAGAAGTACCCGACGTCTACCGCATCGTCGCGGGGGCGTTCGATATTTCGCACCTTCCGAATCGCGCCGAGCTCCGGCTCAGGCGCACGAACAAGGTGATCGGATACACGCTGTCGCACGTGCGTGACTCGCGGGGACGCGTGGCCGGCGCCACGCTGTTCTTCAAGGATCTGACCCGCGTCGAGCAGCTCGAAGAGCGCGAGCGGCTCCGAGACCGGCTCGCCGCGCTGGGTGAAATGGCAGCCGCGATTGCGCACGAAGTGAAGAATCCACTCGCGGGCATCGAGGTGATGGCGGGGATCCTGAAGCGTCAGCTGCTGGAGTCGCAGGACGCGCAGACGATCCTCGCCGACATCATCAAAGAAGCCAAGATGGCAAACGCCATCGTACTGGAAGTGCTCGAGTTCGTGCGGCCGATCCGCTTGCAGGTCGAGAACATCGCGGTGTCCGATGTCGTGCGCGATGCGATCTCGGCCGCCGAGACGCACGCGACGAAAGGGACAGTGCAGGTCCGTGTCTCGCTCCCCGAGGATCTGCCGCCAATCCAGGGCGATCCGCACCAGCTGCGGCAGATTTTCACCAACCTGGTCACGAACGCATTCGAAGCGATGACGGGCGGCGGAGAGGTGGAGATCATCGCCGCGGCGCTCGCAGGCGAAGAACCGGCGCCCGGCGTCGACAACGCCGGACCCATGGTTCAGATCGCCGTGACGGACAACGGCCCGGGCGTACCGCCCGAGGTCATGGACCGCATCTTCAGCCCCTTTTTCACGACCAAGCCGCAAGGCTCGGGTCTGGGGCTCGCGATCGTCCGCAAAATCGTCGATGCGCATGACGGCCGCATCGATGTCGGCACGCGGCCCGGCGGCGGGACGCTCTTCCGCGTGACGCTGCCCGTCAAGACGCAGCACGAGCTGTTTGGATAGGGGAGAGGATGCCATGGGACGGATTCTAGTCGCCGACGATCACGACTCGCTCAGGCGCGGGATCGTTCGCGCGTTGTCCGAGGCGCACCACGAGGTCGATGAGGCGCCCAACGGCAACGTCGCCATCGAACGGCTGCACGAAGGGCAATACGACGTCGTCTTGAGCGATCTGAAGATGGGCGGCAGCGATGGGCTCGACGTGCTGCGCACGGCCAAGTCGCTGCATCCGACGACGGCGGTCATTCTGATGACGGCGTTCGGATCGGTCCACACCGCGGTGGAGGCGATGAAGATCGGCGCCTTCGATTACGTGCAGAAGCCGTTCGAGATCGAGGAGATGGAGCTCAAGGTCGAGAAGGCCATCGAGCACCGCCGTCTCAAGCACGAGATCGAGTACCTTCGGCACACGCAGCAGGACATCTACGACTTCGATCGCATCGTCGGCGCCAGCGGCGCGCTGCAGTCGGTGCTCGCGATCGTGAAGAAAGTCGCGAAGAGCAACACGACCGTCCTCATCCGCGGCGAAACGGGCACGGGCAAGGAGCTCATCGCCGGCGCGATCCACCACAACTCGCAGCGCGCGGGACGCAACTTCGTCAAGGTGAACTGCGCGGCGCTTCAGGAGAACCTTCTCGAATCGGAGCTGTTCGGTCACGAGAAGGGAGCGTTCACGGGCGCGGACAAGCAGCGCGTCGGCCGCTTCGAGCAGGCGGACGGGGGCACACTGTTCCTCGACGAAGTCGGCGACATGAGCGCAAACACGCAGGCGAAGATCCTGCGCGTACTGCAGGAGCACGAGTTCGAGCGGCTGGGCGGCACGCGCACGCTGCGTGTCGACGTCCGCGTCATCACGGCAACGAACCGCAATCTGCCGCAGATGGTGGCCAACGGTCAATTCCGTGAGGACTTGTACTACCGCCTCAACGTTGTCTCGATTGACATGCCGCCGCTGCGGGAGCGGAAAGACGACATCCCTCAGCTCGCCAATTTCTTCCTGCGCCGCTTCGCGGGCGAGTTGAAGAAAAAGATCGATGGCTTGTCGCCCGATGCGCTCAAGCTTCTGATGCGCTACAACTGGCCTGGCAACATCCGCGAGCTCGAGAACGCAATCGAGCGGGCGGTGCTGCTCACCGAAGGTCCTCACCTGTCGAACGCGGACCTGCGGCTGGGCGAACTGTCGACGAGCGCGCCATCGAGCGATGGCAGCCCTGTCGTCAAGATTCCGCCGACGGGCATCGCGCTCGAAGAGATCGAGCGTCAGGCGCTGATCGAAGCGCTGAAGATGTCGAATTGGGTGCAGAAGGACGCGGCGGAGCTGCTGGCGATCAGCCCGCGCGTGATGAACTACAAGATCAAGACGCTCGCGATCGAGTATCCGAGAGGACGGCGGGTCGTCGAACCGCAGCCCGCGTAGACTGACGGCTCAAGGCTCAGGGTCAGGGTCAGGGCGGCTCAAGGCTGAAGCCGGCTCGAGGCAACAGCCAGCACGAGCCGCGAGCATCAGCCGTGAGCATATCTATTGCCGGTTCTTTCGCGGCGCCAGCGAAAGACCGGCAATGTCGAATCCGCCGGTACCCAGTCGATCGAGGTTGCTCCCGACGGTCCAGCACTTGGTGACGCTGAGAAAGAGCGTCGCGTTCTTGCGCGCGCCAAAGACACGGACGTCGGCGAGCCGCACGCTCATCCCCCACGTATAACCCACTCGAATCTGGCGTGAACCGTTCCCGTCGGGGACCGACAGCAGCAGCACGCCGGGCGGCCCGAAGAACTGCACGCGTCCCACGTCGACGAGACTGACGTGCGAGCCGACGAGACCGTAGAAGCGCACGTCCGATGACGTCGTCGACCACAGGCCATCGAGATGCACGCGCGAGAGAAACGATCCTTTGATCAACCGCTCGTTGTTCGCGCGCGCATTCTGCGTCTGCTGCTGGAGCGCCTTGACCTCGGGATCCACGGAAAGGCGCGCGAGCAGCCGGCACGCGCGCGCGACCTGCTCCGGAAGTGACGATAATGAGGTTTCGTCGTGACCGGCGCAAATCGGCGAGAGCCAGTCCGGAGCCTCAGGCTGCGGGCGTCGTACAACGATGCGTCCGTACGCGTCGTGCGCCGGCTGGTTCGGCCACCGCTTCTCAGCGCGCTGCCACTTCGACATCTGGTCGAGCCAGTGCGCCAGCTCGCGTTCCTGCGCATCGGACAGTTGCACCGGACGGTCGTCGGGAATCACCACCGGCGAAGAAGGCAGAAGGGGCGGTTGCTGCGCGGCCGTTGGACGGCACGTCAGCAAGAGACACCCGAACGCCAACGCAACCCGCAGCAGTCTGCGCATCGTTCGTCTCCCCCGGACCCTGTTTGGGGACGCTGATCATGCTGCCGCCCGCGCGCTTCGTCAAGTGACGATTTCCGTCAGGCCTTCGGGTGGGCTTTTCGGTAGGTATCGATCAACTGCGCGGCGTTCACGTGGGTGTAGCGTTGCGTGGTGCTGAGGCGCGCGTGGCCCAGGAGCTCCTGGATGGAGCGCAGGTCGGCGCCGGCTTCGAGCAGGTGCGTGGCGAAAGAGTGGCGTAAGGCGTGCGGACTTATGCCAAAACGGGTGCTGCAGGCCGCGACGTAGCGTCGCACGAGCTTGTCCACACTGCGGGTGGACAGGCGGCCTCCCTGGTAGTTCAGAAACAGCGGATCCCTCGTCCGCCGAATATGTAACGACCCGATTGGGGTCTGATCCCGCGTCCGCCGAGTGCGTACCGCAGAGACGGGGGTCTGACCCCGGTCATCGCGCGACACAGCGAACTGCTCGCGGTCGGCCATCCACGCCCGGAGGGCGTCCCCCGCGGTCCGGTTGAACGGGACGATCCGCTCCTTGCGGCCTTTGCCGAGCACGCGGACGACCCGTCCGGAGAGATTCACGTCAACCAGATCCAAGCCGACCAGCTCGCTCAAACGCAGCCCGGAGGCGTAGAACAACTCGAGGATTGCCTTGTCGCGGCGTCCGAGCGGATCGTGCGTATCGGGCATCTCGAGAAGCTTCGACATCTCGTCGACCGCGAGGTGCGCCGGAATGCGCTGATCGCGCTTCGGCGTGCCGACGAGCGCGGCGGGATCCCCCTCGAGCACGCCCTCGCGCCGAAGATACCGGCCGAACGTGCGGATCGCGGAGAGCTTGCGCGCGGCCGACGCCTTGGAATTGCCGCGGCGATTGAGGTCGGCGAGGAATGCGCGCGCGTTCAGGTGATCGAGATCGCCTGGCGCCAGGTCGGAGACCCGGCGATCGAGATGTGACGCGAGGAACGCCAGGTACTGCGAGAGATCGCTGTCGTATGCGCGCACCGTGTGCGCCGACGCGTTCTCGTTCAGGCGGAGGTGTTCGAGAAAGTCTTTGAGGTGTTCTCTAACCACAGATCCAGATCCTTCAGTGCCCGCTGGGAGACCGCGACCTTCCGGTCCTGTTTCTTGCGTGGCGGCTTCTCGAGCGGCGGCAGCAGGCCGAACGCGATGTTCGACGGCACATAGTGTTTCGGATCCGCGTGTGATGCGTAATAGGCTAGCGCTCCGATGGCGGTGGTCCGAGGCGGCGCTGACGGTTCGTCGCCGAGCGCCAGGGCCGCGGCGTTCCGTCCTGCGATCAGGCCCGAGGCGGCGGACTCGACGTACCCTTCGACGCCGGACATCTGCCCCGCGAAGAAGAGATCGTTGCGCATGCGCGTTTGCCACGTTTCCCGCAGGACCGTCGGCGAGTTGACGTAGGTGTTGCGGTGGATCATTCCGAAACGCACGAACTCTGCCTGTTCGAGCCCGGGGACGAGCCGCAGCACGCGCGCCTGTTCTCCCCATTTCATCTGCGTCTGGAAGCCGACGAGGCTGAAATGATCGCCGGCGATGTTGTCCTGACGGAGCTGGACAATTGCGTACGCCTCGCGGCCGGTCCGCGGGTCAGGCAGGCCGACGGGCTTCATTGGTCCGAACCGCAGCGTGTCCACGCCGCGCGACGCCATCACCTCGATCGGCAGGCAGCCCTCGAAGAACGTTGCCTGATCGAACTCGTGCAGTGCCGCCCTCTCCGCCGTCATCAGCGCGTCGTAGAAATGCTGGTACTCCTCTTTGGTGAAGGGGCAGTTCAGATAATCCCCTTCGCCGTCATCGATGCCGCAGGCGGGGACAGAACCGTGACTGTCACAGTTCTGATCGCCAGACTGCCCGATTCCGGACGAAGTGTGACTGTCACCGTTTCTGAGGCTCCGGCCCCAGCGCGACGCGCGAAAGACCTTCGACCGATCGATCGACTCCGCGAGGACGATAGGGCTAATCGCGTCGTAGAAGTACAGATGACTGGCCCCGACCAGCGACGCGATGTCGGCCGACAACGCGGCCGAAGTCAGGGGACCGGTCGCAAGAATCACTGGACCGTCGCCGTTCGTTGGGATGCGCGTGATCTCTTCGCGACGGATTGAGCTCAAGGGATGTGACGCGATCGCCGCGGTGACGTGT
>QHWT01000075.1:104124-152944 GCA_003222675.1 Acidobacteriota bacterium
CGCGCATGACGAGCGACCCGAGCCGCCGCATCTCCTCTTTCAGGAGACCGACGGCATTATCGAGCTTGTCGCCGCGAAAAGAATTGCTGCAGACCAGCTCGGCGAGGCCGTCCGTCTTGTGGACGGCCGTCGGGCGGACCGGGCGCATCTCGTAGAGCGTGACGTGCACGCCGCGCGACACAACCTGCCAGGCAGCTTCGCTGCCCGCGAGCCCGCCGCCGACGATATGAACGCACGGCATCTTGGGATCTGGTGATTTGGTGATTTAGTGATTTGGTGATTTGGTGATTCCGGACTCCGTGATTTCACATCACCAATTCATTAAATCACCAACTCACCAAATCGACTATGCGGTCGTCAGTTCCTCCGACCGCACGTACGAGCACTCTTCGTTGTTGCAAATCAGCTGACGGCCGTGCCGCTTCGTGATCTTCTCGACCAGGAACGGCGCGCCGCAATCCGGGCACTTCTCCGGCACCGGGCGGTTCCACAG
The DNA here is from genome assembly GCA_003222675.1 of Acidobacteriota bacterium. Taxonomy (GTDB): domain Bacteria; phylum Acidobacteriota; class Vicinamibacteria; order Vicinamibacterales; family 2-12-FULL-66-21; genus QHWT01. The sequence goes on from QHWT01000075.1 coordinate 104,618, forward strand.
CGTGAAGTCGCAGTCCGGATAGTTCGCGCAGCCGTAGAACACCTTGCCGCGGCGCGACTTTCGTTCGACGATGTCGCCGCCGTCCTTCGGGCAGAGCACGCCCGTGGACTTCTGCTTCACGTACTTGCACGTCGGATAGTTGCTGCACGCGGTGAACTCGCCGAAGCGTCCCTGCTTCAACACGAGGTTCGACTCGCATTTCGGGCACTTCTCGTCGAGGATCTGATCCGGCTTCGCGGCCGTCATGCCCTGCTTGGTGGCGATGATCTTCCTGGTGGTCTTGCACTCCGGATAGCCCGTGCAGGCGAGGAACTGGCCAAACCGGCCGCGCTTCATGACCATCGGCTTGCCGCAGTTCTCGCACGTTTCCTCGATCTCCCCCTCGGCACCCGCCTCGGGCGTCTCGAGCTCGCGCGTATTCTCGCACTCGGGATAGCCGCTGCACGCGAGGAACAGTCCGAACTTGCCGGCCTTGATCACCATCGGCTTGCCGCACTTGTCGCACACGATCGCCGGATCCGGCTCGTAGCCCTCTTTGAGGTTGAGCATCTCCTTCGCGGCGCGCTTCAGATCCTTCTGGAACTTCTTGTAGAAGCTCGAGAGCGTTGACTGGTAATCGGAAGACCCCTGCTCGATCTTGTCGAGATCCTCTTCGAGCTCGCGCGTGTAATTGACGTCGAGGATGTCGTCGAATACCGGGCTCAGGAGCTTCTCGACGAGCATCCGCCCGAGCATCGTGGGCTTGAAGCGCCCGTCGTGCTTGTTCACGTACTCGCGCGCCTGGATGACGCTGATGATCGACGCGTACGTGCTCGGACGTCCGATGCCGTTCTCCTCCAGCGCCTTCACCAGCGTGGCTTCGCTGTAGCGTGGAGGAGGCTGCGTAAACTTCTGCTCCGGCCTCAGCTCGCGCAGTGTGAGCTCGTCGCCCTCGGACAGCGGCGGCAGCAATCCCGCGGCCTCGTCGTCTTCCGCGGACGTCGCATCGGGACCTGGCCCGGTCCGTTCATCCGCCGCAGGCGCAGACGCTTCCTGGTTGTACACGGCCATCCAGCCCGCGAACTTGGGCACCGATCCTTTCACGCGGAAGAGATACGCCGCAGCCGTGATGTCGACCGTCGTTTCATCGAACGTCGCCGGCGGCATCTGCGACGCAACGAAACGATTCCAGATCAGTTTATAAAGGTAGTACTGATCGTGCGTCAGCAGCGCGCGCACCGCGTCGGGCGGGTACTGCATCGATGTCGGACGAATCGCTTCGTGCGCGTCCTGCGCGTCGGCTTTCGCGCGGTAGTAGTTCGGCTTCTCCGGTACGAAATCCGGACCGTACGTTGCGCCGATGAACTCCCGGGCCTCCGTGAGCGCCTGATCGGCTACGCGCGTCGAATCGGTTCGCATGTAGGTGATGAGGCCGACCGATCCTTCGCCCGGCAGCTCCACGCCTTCGTACAGCTGCTGCGCGATCATCATGGTCTTCTTCACCGGGAAGCGCGATGCCTGCTGCAGCTTGCTCGTGATGAACGGCGGGACCGCACCCTTCTTCCGCTCTTTCGTCGTGACCGACTCGACGACCCAGCGCGCCTGTTTCAGATCGGCAACCGCCTCGGCGGACTCCGCCTCGTTGGTGATCGTGATGTTCGCGCCGTTCTTCTTGAGGAGCTTCGCGTCGAATTCGGGCGGCACTGGCCCGGCGAGACGCGCGGTGAGGTTCCAGTACTCTTCCGGTACGAACGCTTCGATCTCGCGCTCGCGATCGCAGACCAGCTTCAGTGCGACCGACTGGACGCGCCCGGCGCTCAAGCCGCGGCGCACCTTGTCCCACAGCAACGGACTGATTTTGTAACCAACGAGCCGATCCAGGACACGGCGCGCCTGCTGCGCGTCGACCATCTTCTTGTCGATCGTCGTAGGCTTTTCGAGCGCCGACAGGACGCCCTTCTTGGTGATTTCGTTGAACATCAGGCGGCGGATCTTCTTCCTGTTACCGCTGCCGAGTTCTTCGGCGAGATGCCAGCCGATCGCTTCCCCTTCTCGATCGGGGTCGGTCGCGACGAAGATTTCGTCCGCCTTCTTCGCTTCGTCCTTCAGCTCCTTGAGCACTTTCTTACGACTGGCGATGACCTCGTACGAAGGTTCGAACCCCTCGTCGACGTCGACGCCGAGTTTGCTCTTGGGCAAATCGCGGACGTGCCCCATCGAGGCGACGACCTTGTAGTCCTTCCCGAGATACTTGTTGATGGTCCTTGCCTTGGCCGGCGATTCAACCACCACGAGTGACTTTGCCATATCGTTTCTTTTCCGATGCCGGATCCTGACCTCAAGACCGCGGCTGAGACCCCAACCTACATATACCGTAGCGCCCTCCGGCCATCCTTACCAGCCGTCCCCGCATTTCCCATTCCGTCAGACGGGCCAGCAGGCGGGGCCCTGGAAGGCCGAAAATTGTCGTCAGCGTGTCGATGTCGTAAGTCTCGCCGAGCGTCAGCTTGTCGAGCAAAGGGTCTGATTTCAATAAGTTAACTGATTCAACCGGCCGCCCGGCGGCTGCCGGCCAGCCTAGCCCTTCCAAGATATCGTCCGCTGTTTCGACGACCTTCGCGCCGTCCTTCAGCAGCGCGTGCGATCCGCGGTTTCGTCCGCTGAGGATGCTCCCGGGCACCGCCAGGACGTCGCGCCCCTGTTCCAGGGCGCACCGCGCGGTGATGAGCGAGCCGCTCTTTTCCGATGCTTCGACGACAACGACGGCCAGGGAGATCCCACTGATGAGGCGATTCCGCAGCGGGAAATGCTCCGGAAGGGGGGCCGAGCCGGGGCCTAGCTCGCTCACCAAAGCGCCTGTCTCACAGATACTTACGGCGAGATCCCGGTGTTCGCGCGGATAAATATTATCTGGGCCGGAGCCCAGCACCGCAACGGTGGCTCCTCCGGCCCTGAGACACCCGCGGTGAGCAGCGCCGTCGGCGCCGCGCGCCAGGCCGCTGACGACCACCAGGCCGCGATCCGCCAGTTCGCCGGCCAGCCGCGCCGCCACTTCCAGCGCGTATGGGCTGGCTGCACGGGAACCTACAACCGCCACGGCCGGGCGCGAGAGCGCTTCCTGGCTGCCACGCATCCACAAAACCGGCGGCGGATCCGGGATGGCGCGCAGTAGCGGCGGGTAACCGCCTTCGTCGTAACGGATGGGCGCAATTCCAACCGCGGCCGCCCCAGCGAGCAGCGCCGCCGCGGACCCTCGCGCCTCTTCTGCGAGCGAACGAACATCGCCGTCGGGGGCGCAGATGGAGATCACGTGCTCGAGCGTGACCGCGCCGCTGGAATGCTCGCGCAATTCCTTGAAAACGGCAGCGGCGCGAGCACGACTGATGCCAGGGAGGATCGAGAGGGCAACCGCAGACCGGAGATCCATCGCGCGCTCTTCAGCCATCGCGCGACGGACGGGCCCAAAAAACCCAAAGGGCCGTGCGCGACTGCAAAGCAGGCGGCCCGACCCCTCTGTCCTTATTATAGGCCTCGGTTGTCTCCGGACGCAAACGCCATCCTTACGCAGTGCGTCCGACCCTTACAAAATGCGGCCGTGATTTCCGGGGGTTTTTCCAGCGATGCGGACGCGTTGCGCGTGGTACGTGCATTGCTGGTATAGTGGGCCACAAATTCATGCGGCGACAGCTTTTGGCGTGCGGCATCACGGTTCTGCTCTTCGCTCCTGCTGCGCTCGCGAACGAACGATCGGATGCGAAGACGCAGGTCGAGTTCGGCATCAAGGTCGCGCAGAACGGACTCTGGAACGAGGCGCTGTATCGCTGGCAGAAGGCGGTGCAGCTCGATCCGACTTACGCCGCCGCGTGGAACAATCTGGCGATCGCGTTCGAACACGAGGGACGTTTCGAGGAAGCGAACCAGGCGTACGAAAAGGCGCTGCAGCTCGATCCGAAGAACCTCCTCATTCGTCAGAATTTCGATCTCTTCAAAGAAATCAATGACCGCACGAAGCGCCGGCGCGCTCGCTAGTCTCGTCGTCCTCGGCGCCTTCGCGATTGCGGGGTGCTCGGGGTTCTACGAGATTCCGATTGAAACCCCGATCCAGCCAAAGATGGACGTGACCGGCTTCCAGCGCGTGCTGGTGGCCGGATTCGTCAGCGGGGGCACCGAAGACGTCGATGCGAATCTCGAGACCGTGCGGCTTCTGCGCAGCCAGCTGCGCACAAAATCGCCGCTGCGCGTGATTGAAGCCGACGTGCTGCCGCTCGCGGAGATCGCAGTCGAGCAAAGCAATCAGAACCGAGAGCACTCTCCGACAAACGGTTCGACCGACGGCATCCAGGCGGTCTCGCAGTTGCCGGGCGGTGCTTCGGCGTCCACGCCGGCGGCCGCGGCGGATCCCAAGGAACCAAAGATCAAGAACGACAAGGATCTGCAGAAGTACGACAAGATCTTCGCGGACGTCGCGTACTGGAAGAAGCTCGGCGAAGAGTACCAGAACCCGCTGATCGTCACCGGGACCGTGCTCTTCACGCCGCATCAGCAGGCCGGCTTCGTCACGCAGAACCGCGAAGTGTATGACTCCTTCGGCCGCCGCAGTGTCATTCCCATGCGCACGTACATGGAGCGCAAGGGTTTCATCCTCGAGCCGCGGTTCATCTTCATCGACGGCCGGACCGGCGCGACGTTGTATTCGGAAAAATTCCGCGAGGAAGTGCTCTACAACGCGCAGCAGAATACGCCCGCGCTCTCGTCCTACTTCGAGCTGATGGACCGGCTGATGCCGAGCTTTCTCAGCACGCTGAGCGCCCAGAAAATCCGCGGCACGCGGGTGTTGCTGAAGTAGGCCTCAGCCTTCAGATCTCAGGGATCCTGAAGCCCGAAGCCTGAAGCCCCAGAGCCGAAGCCCGAGTCCCGCGCGGTTTACACACCCCTAACTCCGTGTTAATCTAGAGTTTTGCCTCCCCCATCAAGGAGACGGTAGAGGTGTTCGCAATCATTCAGAGCGGCGGCCGCCAGGTGAAAGTCACCCCGGGCGCGGTGATCGAGGTGGACCGTTTCGATGCTCAGCCGGGCGACGAGGTCAGTATCGATCGCGTGCTGTTCCTCGAAAAGGACGGCGGCGAAGTGCTCACAGGTTCGCCGTACGTGGCCGACGTGAGAGTGCTGGGGATAGTCGACGGCGAGTCGCGCGGCCCGAAGATCCGCGTGTTCAAAAAGAAGCGCCGCAAAGGCATGCGCCGGACGAAGGGGCATCGCAGCACGTTCACGCGCGTCCGCATCAAGGATATTCAGGTGTAGCGTCCGGCTTCAGCCGGACAGGTCAGCATCATGGCTCATAAAAAAGGTCAGGGCAGCTCCCGCAACGGGCGCGACAGCAACTCGCAGCGCCTCGGCGTCAAGCGCTTCGACGGCAACATCGTCACGGGCGGCTCGATACTGGTGCGGCAGCGTGGCCGCCGGTTCCGTCCGGGCATCAACGTCGGCCTCGGCAAGGACGATACGTTGTTTGCGAAGATTGATGGCCGCGTGAAGTTCACCGATCACGGCGCGCGCGGTCGCGTGATCTCCGTTCATCCGCTCGACGCGCCGAGCGCCTGAAACCGTAGCGCCGGGTCCTGAGGCCCGGCGTCGGCGACCTGCATGTTCGTCGACGAAGTCGAGATACATATCGCGGCGGGCCACGGCGGCCGTGGCGCGATGAGTTTCCGCCGCGAAAAATTCGTGCCCCGCGGGGGCCCGAACGGCGGCGACGGAGGACCAGGCGGGCACGTCTACCTCGTCGCAAATCCCAATCTCAATACCCTCCTCAATTTCCGCTTCCAGAAAGAATTCTCGGCCGGCCGCGGTGCGCACGGCGAAGGGTCGAATCGCACGGGACGCAGCGGCAACGACATCACGCTCGAAGTCCCCGTCGGCACGGTGGTATTCGAACGGCAGGGTATGGACTTGGTCCAGGTCGCAGACCTGACGCATGCGGACGAGCGCGTGCTGATCGCGAAGGGCGGCCTCGGCGGCCGCGGCAATGCGACGTTCGCCACGTCGACCAATCGCGCTCCGCGGAGAGTCGAGCCGGGACTACCTGGAGAGGAGAAGGATCTCCGGCTGCACTTGAAGCTCCTCGCCGATGTCGGCCTGGTCGGGTACCCGAACGCCGGCAAGTCCACTCTCATCTCGCGCATCAGCGCGGCAAAGCCGAAAATCGCGGACTATCCATTCACGACGCTCGCGCCGAATCTTGGCGTGGTGAGTCTCAGCGACCATCGCACGTTTGTCGTCGCCGACGTTCCGGGGTTAATCGAAGGAGCGCATCGGGGCAGCGGACTGGGGCATCGATTCCTCAGTCACCTGGAACGCACCAAGGTGCTCGTGCACCTCGTGGACGTGTCGTCAGCGTCGGGACGCGATCCCGTAGACGACTTCGAAATCATCTCGCGCGAGCTTGCGCTGTTCCCGGGGCGCGACGCGTCCGGCGAGCGCCTGCAGGACAAGCCGCTGATTGCCGCCGCGAACAAGATCGATGCGCTCGACGATCCGTCGCGCCTGGAGCGCCTCACGGAGCATTTGCGGCAGAAGGGCGTTCCGCTTTACGCTGTTTCAGCCGCCACGGGAGACGGGTTGCCCGCGCTTCTCGAGGCCATGTGGAAACAGGTAAACGCCCGGCAGACCACCGCTCTCGAATCCCGGACCTCGGAACTCGACCCTCGAACCTCGGAACACGCGTGAACAGAAGGATCGGCATCCTGGGCGGCACGCTCGATCCGATTCATTGCGGGCATCTCGAGGCGGCGATTGCCGCGCGCGACGCGCTGCAGCTCACCGAGGTGCGGATCCTCCCCTCGCGGGTACCCCCGCATCGCGCCGTCCAACCGGTCGCGTCTTCCTTTCATCGATTTGCGATGGCTGCACTCGCGGTCAACGGCATCGATGGGCTGGTGGCCAGCGATGCCGAGCTCTGCGTGTCTGGCCCGTCCTACACCGCGGATACCCTGGATCGCATGCGCGGCAGCGGCATTGATGGATTGCAGATCTTCTTCATCACCGGCGCCGATGCGTTTGCAGAAATCGCGACGTGGCACCGCTATCCCGAAGTGCTCGACCTCGCTCACTTCGTGGTGGTGTCTCGGCCGGGACACGCGATGAACGACATGCGGCGGGGCCTGCCCGCTCTGTCGTCGCGAATGCGTTCCGCCGGCGAGGTGATGCGCTCCGGCGCCTCCACGCTCGGACATCCCTCGATTCTTCTCGTCGAAACCTCGACTCCGGATGTGTCTTCGACGAGCATTCGCGAGCGGCTCCGGCTGGGGGAAACCGTCAACGGCCTGGTGCCGCGCGCGGTCGAACGTCATATCCATCAGCACGGGCTGTATCGCGGGAACGTCCGCGCACAGGCGGACATGAGGACGGCAGATCAGTTGCATGGCGAAGACTGAAAAGCGGCGTACCGCCACGGGCAAGCAGCCCGCGGGCTCGGCTCAGAAGAGGCTCACCGGCGACATCGCAAAGGCGGTTCGCGCGGCGCTGGACAAGAAGGCAGGCGAGGTCGTGGTGCTCGACCTTCGACACACGCCGGCATTTACGGACTTCTTCCTTCTGTGCTCGGGACAGAACGCGCGGCAGGTGCACGCGATTGCGGATGCGGTCGAAGAAACGTTGAAGACCGCGAAGCTCAGGCCCGCGCATATCGAAGGGTACGACCGGGCCGAATGGATCCTGATGGATTACTTCACATTCATCGTGCACATCTTCACGCCGCAGACCCGCGCGTTCTATTCGCTCGAACGGCTGTGGGGGGACGCAGAGCGGATCGACGTGTCGGACGACCCGAAAGCCGACGCGGGAGGCGCCGTACGGCCGTGAGCCGCGCGGGGCTCGTCGCGCGCAGTCCCGCGATGCGGGAGATCCTCGAGCAGGTCCGCCGGATCGCGCAGGCGGACGCGACGGTGCTCATTACGGGTGAAACAGGCGTGGGCAAGGATGCGGTCGCCATGGCCATCCACGCGGCCGGTCCCCGACGTCCTCACCCCTTCATCAAAATCGACTGCCCGAGCCTTCCACAGAATCTCGTGGAAGCGGAGTTGTTCGGACACGAACGCGGCGCCTTCACCGACGCGACCGTCGCGCGCGCCGGCCGCTTCGAAGTCGCGGGTCGCGGCACCGTGTACCTCGACGGCGTGACCGAGCTGCCGATCGACAGCCAGGCCAAGCTGCTCCGCCTCGTGGAGGAGAAGCGCGCGGAGCGGCTCGGCGCAACGACGTCATATCCCCTCCAGGCGCGGGTCATCGCGTCCGCAGGAGCCGGCCTCGAATCGCGCGTGCGCAGCGGTGAATTTCGCGAGGACCTCTATCACCGTTTGCGCGTGCTGCCGCTGCGGCTGCCTCCGCTTCGCGAGCGTCGCAGCGATATCGTCCCGTTGGCGCGCGCGTTTCTGCGCGATGCGGTCGCGCGGCAAGGGCGTCCGACCGTGCGGCTGTTGGCGGAAGCCGATTCCGCCCTGGAGCGCCATCCCTGGCCTGGCAACGTTCGCGAGCTACGACACGTGATGGAGCGCGCCGTCCTGACGCTCGACCCCGATCGAAACACGCTCGCCGCCGCCGACCTGCCGCTCGAGTTGTTCGAGGATCCTGCGCAGCTCTTCGAACCTGACGCATCGCGACGGCCCACGCTCGCGGAACTCGAGCGCCGCTACATCGAGATCGTGCTTCGGCAGGTGAAAGACAATCAGGGCGAAGCGGCGAAGGTCCTCGGCATCAGCCGGAAAGCATTGTGGGAGAAGCGGCGGCGTTACGGTCTGCGTTGAGATCGATCGCTGAGGGTGCGGTCGCGATCCTGTTGGCGCCGGAGTGTGCCGCGTGCCACGAGCCTCTGGAGGAGCCGACGCGCGGACCGGTCTGCGGACGGTGCTGGAACGCCATCGTGCCAATCACCCCACCGTGCTGTCGAACCTGTGGAGATCCTCTGCCGTCCTGGCGTGTCATCAGCATCGCCGAATCGACGTGCGCGCGGTGCCGTCGCAAGCCGCCGCTCGTCACCCGCGTGCGCGCGGTCGGGCCATACGAAAGTTCGCTGCGCGCGATCGTGCACGCGTTGAAATACGGCGGTCGGTCGACACTCGCTCGTCCGCTGGCGGCGCGGCTGCGCGCATGCGGCGACGAGGTGCTCGCGGGGGCTGACCTGGTCGTGCCTGTCCCGTTGCACCGGTCGCGTGAGCGACAGCGAGGCTTCAACCAGGCGGCGGAGATCGCGCGCCATCTCGGCGTTCCGCTGCAGCATGCCCTTCGCCGCACGCGCCGGACGCCATCGCAGGCGGACCTGCCCGCCGCTCGCCGTCACGCGAACGTGCGCGGCGCATTCGCGGCGGCGGCAGATGCGTCGGTCTCCAAAAGCATCGTGGTGCTGGTCGACGATGTCAGTACGACCGGCGCAACGCTCAACGCGTGCGCCGCGGTGCTGCTGACGGCGGGGGCGCGCGAAGTGCGCGCGCTCATCGTCGCGCGAGCCGTGACTCGAACGCCGTGAGCACCTCGATTGCGACGGCCTCCTTCGGCCGGGCGCCGTCGAGGCGCACCCATCCAGGCTGCTGCGCCTGCCGCTGGTAGCTGTCCCGCACGCGCGAGAGCAGCGCGAGATCGCGCTCGTACCGGTCGCGATTGGCCGACTTGCGGGCCGCCGCGCTGTCCGGCGCGATGTCGAGCAGGATTGTCAGATCCGCTCTCGGCAGGAAACGCTGCATCTCCGCGAGCCACTGCGGGTCGAGACCGTGCGCCTCGCCGTACGCGATGCTCGACGCGACATAGCGATCGCAGACGATCGTCGTGCCGGCCGCGAGCCACAGCTCAATCTGCGGTTTGTGTTCGTAGCGATTCGCGACGTAGAGCAACTGCATCACGTCCGCGCCATAGTCGCGGCGCCCGTGCAGGCCGCGATGAATCTCTTCGCCAATGGCTGTCTCGTATGCCGGGAACGAGAGCAGTCGGCACGCGCCACCGCGCCCTTCAATCGTCGCCTGCAGTCGTTCGGCCTGCGTCTGCTTGCCTGATTGATCCAAGCCCTCGAACGCAATGAGCAGTCCGCGGTCGGTCATGCTTCCAGCGCCAGCAGCTCGTCGATCGTTTGGCGGCGCTTGATCACGGTCGCGCACCCGTTCTCGATCATCACTTCCGCAGGCATCAGCCGGCGGTTGTAGTTCGAGGCCATCACGGATCCGTATGCGCCCGTGTCGAGCACGGCGTACAGCTCGTCGACTGCCGGTTGCGGCACGAGGCGGTCCTTACCGAGCGTGTCGCTGCTCTCGCACAGCGGACCGACGATGTCACAGGCAACTTCGGGTGCGCTGCTGCGGCTAACGGGCTCGATGCGATGAAAGGCGTCGTAGAGCATCGGCCGGATCAAGTCCGTCATTCCCGCGTCCATGATCGCGAACAGTTTGCCGCCCGGCTGCTGTTTCATGTCGATGACACGCGTCAGGAGGACTCCCGCGGGCGCCACGATCTGACGTCCAGGCTCGAGAATGATCGAAAGGCCCGTCTCGCGCACCACCGGCAGGAGGGCATTGGCATACTCTGTCGCGTCCGGCACCCGCGATCCATCGTACGAAACGCCCAGGCCCCCGCCAAGATCGAGATACTCGATGACGGTTCCCTGGGCGCGCATCTCCCGCGCGAGCTGCACGAGCGCCGCTGCCGCTCGGCGCAGTGGCTCGAGGTCGGTGATCTGCGACCCGACGTGACTGTGGAGCCCGACGACAGAGACGCCGCGCATGGCGCGAACGTGCGCGCAGAGCTCTCTCACCTCGGAGAGAGCGATGCCGAACTTGTTCGTCTTCAGCCCGGTTGAAATGTGCGGATGGCTCCTCGCGTCGATATCCGGATTGACGCGCAGGGCAATGTCCACGCGCGTCTGCCGCTCGCGCGCGATTGCGTCGATCCGCTCGATCTCTCCCGCGGACTCCGCGTTGATGCTGCGGACGCCGAGGTCGATCGCCTGCGCGAGCTCCGCCGACGTCTTCCCGACGCCGGTGAACACAATCTGCGGCGGGATGAACCCCGCGCGCAGCGCTACGTCGATCTCGCCGCCGGAGTTCGCGTCGGCATTGCTGCCGAGACTGCGCAGCAGCCGTGCTATCGCGAGCGTCGAGTTCGCTTTGAGCGCATAGTGAATGGCGTGCGGGTAATCGGCGAATGCCTGATCGATGGCACGATACCGCGACCGAATCGTCGCGCCGCTGTAAACGTACAGCGGCGTGCCGTGGGCCGTGGCGAGGTCGGCGAGCGGCACGCCGTCGCAGACGAGCGCGGGCCCCTGGCGGAAGAATCCTGTCACTGATTCAATTCACGAAATATACCGGGGCTCCGCCCCGGACCCCAGCTCGGTCGCTTGCGGGGACCCCTACGCCCCGCGCCGCTCCCTCGCAGGCGCGCCATGCGCGCCTAGTCCGTTATGCGGCTCGCCCAATCGAGTACAAGATTCTCGTTGCGAGCCGCATAACGGACAAAGCATGTAAGATATCAGATAAACACGCATGTCTGCCGATTCAGCGGCGGCGCAGCCCGCGACTCCCGACAGCCTCATCGAACAGTGCCTCAGCGGTGACCAGGCTGCGTGGGAAGCCATCGTTCGCCAGAACTGGCGCAAGGTGTTCAATGTCGCCTACAAGTTCGTCGGCAGGCACGACGAGGCCGAGGATCTGACGCAGGACATCTTCCTGAAGATCTTCAAAGCGCTCAGGACGTTTGATCGCCGCGCGAATTTTCAGACATGGATCATCAGTATCAGCCGCAATCTGTGCATCGATCACTATCGCAGCGTGCGCAAGGAGCGCCAGACGATCGCGCGAGATGTCAATCCGGGCGACCTGCAGCCCGCATCGAGGGAGCGCAGTCCCCACGCGGTGGCCGAACACCAGGACTTACGCGCGATGTTGCGACAGGCCCTGGAAACGCTGCCCCCGACGCTGCGCACGGCGGTCGTGCTGCGCGACCTGCAGGAACTCTCGTATCAGGAGATCGCGGATCGATTGAAGCTCCCCGAAGGAACGGTGAAGTCCCGGATCAACCGCGGCCGCATCGAGCTGGCGCACCAGATCAAGCGGCTGCAGGATAAACAGCCGGTCCAGCCGCGGCGGCGCGGCGGCATGCGGCGCAGCGGAGTAACGAAATGAACATCACCACCGAGCACGCCAACGGCATCGCGGTCGTGCGGGTCGGCGAATCGCGACTGATGTACCCGCTGCTGTCGGAGTTCTCGGCGGCGGTGCAGAAGCTGATCGCCGCCGGCGAACGCCGCGTCGTCGTCGATCTGTCGTCGGTTGGATACGTCGACAGCGCAACCATCGGGTGCCTGATGGATTTGTACCGGCAGGCGAGCGCCGCCGGCGGCGCGTTGAAACTGGCCGGCGTTCAGAAGCGCGTCGAGACCATGTTGACCATGACGGGCGCGCAGAACTTCATCGAAGTGCACCCCGACGAGCCCAGCGCCGTCAAGAGTTTCGGAGCCTGAGATGCGCACCATCAAGCTGACCACAGGCACCGCTCTCCCGCTCGATGGCGATCTGCTCACGGTCGTGGAGGCGCTTTACAAGGAGGTCTCCGCGAGGCACGAGCTGCAATCGACCTTCGAAGACATGGCGCGCGAGATCCAGCACGTCGTCGAGCAGATGAGCGACGACGAACGCCGCGTGTACCTCTCCGAGAGCCTCTTTCTCAATACCGTGTCGTACGAGAACGAGCGCCTCGGCGCATACATGAAGAAGCTGCCGCAGAAGTAAATCTTGCTGTTCGCTCCGCACGGACGTCAGGCGCTGCTGTTCGGCGCGTTCGTTGCCTCGAGTCTGCTCGCGGCCGTCAAATTCTCGCGCGACACTCCGCCCATCACGACGGTCTCAGATATCGCCGTCATCGAGCTGTATACCGATCTCGCCACAAAGGGTCGTCTCCTCGTGGGGCCGTATTCCCGCTTCGGATGGCATCATCCTGGCCCCATGTACTTTTATCTGCAGGCGCCGATGTACGCGCTCAGCGGACACAAAGCGGCTGCGCTCTATGCAGGTGCGCTGACAATCAACCTGGGAGCACTGATTCTGCTCACCCTCGCGATCGCACGCGAGAACCGAGGATGGCTCCTGGTGCTGGTTCCCGCAGCCGCCGTGGTGTTTGCGTGGCGGTCGCCGAGGTTCCTGGCGAGTCCCTGGACTGCACACGTCGCCGTCCTTCCATTAGCGAGTTTCGTCGCGCTCTGTGCCGCCACGGCGAGTCGAAGGCCCACTCTGTTGCCACTGACACTGGCAGTCGGCAGCTTTGTCGCACAGACCCATCATGAATTTGCGCCTGTCGTGGGCACGCTGTCCGCCGCCACCATTGCGGCGCTGCTTGCCGCGCATACGGAGCACAACCAGTCGATCAAACCCACTCTCGCGGCGGCGGCCTCGCTCTGCGTGCTGCTGTGGCTGTTCCCGATCGGTGAGGCGCTGTCGCACGCAGGGGGCAACGTGGCTGCGTTGTGGCACTTTTTTGTCGCTGAGGGTCGTCAGGCTCACACGTTCCGCGAGGCTGTGACCGCGTGGAGCTACGGGCTGTCTGGTGTATTCCGCACAGACTTCACCTTGCCGTGGGGCGGGCACTTCGTGCCTGGGAGTTCCTGGTGGGTTGTCGCATGCTCCCTTATCGGAGTGCTGCTCCTGCCCGTCATCGCGCTGACGGATCTCAAGGCCGGACGGCGATTCGAAGCCTGCCTTGCAATCGCAGCCTTCGTCGCCTGCGGCAGCGGCCTCTGGACGCTCACGCGCGTTCGCGATGATATTTTGGATCACGAGATTTTCTGGCTCTCGGCCTTCGGACCGATCAACGCAGCAATTATTGGTGCGGCGGTCCTCAGAGCTCTCGGCGCAAGACGAACCGGGTGGAAGTGGGGCTCACGTCCTGCGGTGGCCGGCGCGATCCTGACGGTGTTCCTTGGCGCCGCGATCGGGCTGCGCGATCTTCAGAATTTTGCCACCTACGAGTTGACCCGCCTGGACCGCCGACGAATCGTCGCCGCGTATTCATCGATCCACGACTACCTTCGCGATCGAGGTATCCGCAAGCCGTTGATCGAGATCGACGAGGCCGTGTGGAGTCAGGCGGCGGGAGTCTTGGTCAAGCTGCAGCGTGACCGCACAGCCTTCGCGCTGCCAGCTGACGCGCTGCCTCTGTTCACCGATTCGTTCGCCGCGAACGGTGTGGAAGACGCGCAGATCTCGATCGCTTCGCGCGTGCGACACCGTCAGTTGATGACGCGCCCCGACAACACCGTCGTGTTCGAATCGGATCCCGTATACATCGACGCAATCAGGGCTGCGCGCGCGCAGGTGAGATGAGTGGGAGATTTGTCTCAGGGCTCAGGCCGGCTCAGGGCTTGGGCCGGCCTCAGGACTTAGGCAAAGCGTGGGCCTTAAAGCCCAGAGCCATGAGCCGTATCAGTTTGCGAGATGCGCGGTGGCCTTGACCGCAGGCGATCGGACAGGCAGCGCTGCGACCGCCGGATCCACCGAGGTTTCGACGATGCGCCATGCATCGGCTTCCTCGAGAATCCGTGACGCGAACGTCGTGTGCAGCGCGTGGCCGGCGCGATGCGCGACCAGGTGGCCGATAACGGGATATCCGACCAGCGAGAGGTCGCCAATCGCGTCCAGAATCTTGTGACGGACGAACTCGTCTTCGAAGCGCAACGCGTTGTTCAGGACGCCGGTCTCGCCCAGCACGATCGCGTTGTCGAGTGAGCCGCCGAGTGCCAGCCCGCGCTGCCGGAGCATCTCGACTTCCTTGAGAAAGCCGAACGTCCGGGCCGGCGCGATCTCGTCGACGAACGTCTCCTCGTCGATCCGCATCGTCCGCGACTGGTGGCGGATCAGCGGATGATCGAAGCTGATGCTGTAGGTGACCTTGAAGTGATCCGAGGGATACAGTGCGATGCGCTTGTCGCCCTGGCTCAGTGAGATCGGACGGATCACCTTCAGATATTTTTTCGGCGCCTGCAACCGCTTGACGCCCGCCTCGTTCAGCACGAGGTACACGAAGGGCGCGGCGCTGCCGTCCATGATCGGCACTTCCGGCGTGTTCAATTCGACGATGCAGTTGTCGATGCCCAGCGCGGTGAGTGCCGCGAGCAGATGTTCGACAGTCTCAACGGAGACTGCTTCGCGGGTGAGCCCCGTCGCCAGACGGATGCCCCCGAGATGCGTGACGGTGGCCGGAATTTCAAGGCCGCCGAGATCCGCGCGCTGAAACCGGATGCCGAAATCAGCCGGCGCGGGTTTGAGTGACAACGTGACCTTGTTTCCCGAATGAAGACCGATTCCGGTGCAGGATACAGGTCGCCGAAGTGTACGCTGCGCGTTCATGACCTCTTTTAACGTCGCTGGGTGAGCCGATACCAGCTCAGCAAAGGGGCTGCCACGTTGGCTGGCGGTCGCGATATGCAGCTAAGATCTTTACTCGTCTCGAGTTGTAGGTTCGATGGCGCGACGCTACAGGCGAGGATTGGTTGGGATTGTGGCCCGTAGGCCACAGCGCCGGTCGTCGATAGTGTGGTAATTCCACCACAGCGCACGATCACAAAACCGTCCTTCACCGGGGTAGGTGTCAGGCTGCCACGTGCGGCAGGCCCAGAATCTTCGCCAGGAATCGGCCTGTAAAGGATTCTCGGCTCCGCGCGACGACTTCAGGAGTCCCCGTCGCGATGATGCGACCACCCCCTGCACCGCCTTCCGGGCCGAGGTCGATCACGTAGTCTGCCGATTTGATGACATCCAGGTTGTGCTCGATGATGACCACCGTGTTGCCCTGGTCGACGAGCTTATTGAGGACGTCGAGCAGCTTGTGGGTGTCGGCAAAATGGAGTCCCGTGGTCGGCTCGTCCAGGATGTACAGCGTCCGGCCGGTTCCGCGGCGTGAGAGCTCCTTCGCAAGTTTCACGCGCTGTGCCTCGCCTCCGCTCAGCGTGGTCGCGGACTGCCCGAGCTCGATGTACCCGAGGCCGACGTCCTGCAGCGTGCGCAGCTTGTTGGCGATGGGCGGGAAATTCTCGAGAAGGGGCAACGCCTGGTCCACGGTGAGGTCGAGCACGTCGGCGATTGACTTGCCGCGATACTTGATCTCGAGCGTCTCGCGATTGTAGCGGCGTCCCTTGCACTGCTCGCACGTGACGTAGACGTTCGGCAGGAAGTGCATTTCGATCGCGATCACGCCGTCGCCCTGGCAGCTTTCGCAGCGCCCCCCCTTCACGTTGAACGAGAAGCGTCCCGGACGAAACCCGCGTGCGCGGGCCTCCGGCAGCATCGCGAACAGCTCGCGGATGAACGTGAACAGACCGGTGTAGGTCGCTGGATTCGAACGCGGCGTGCGGCCGATCGGCGACTGATCGATCTGGATTACCTTGTCGATGAGATCGATGCCTTCGATCGACGAGTGCGCGCCCGGTTCATCAGCGGCGCGATACAGCTCGCGCGCCAGCGCGCGGTACAGAATCTCGTTGACCAGGGTCGACTTACCGGACCCGCTGACGCCGGTAATGGTGATCAACACGCCGAGCGGAATCTCGACGTCGATCTCTTTGAGGTTGTTCTCGCGGGCGCCCTTGATGACGATCGCCCCGCGATTGGCGGGGCGGCGACTTTTTGGCGTCTCGATCGATTTCTCGCCGCGTAGATACGCACCGGTCGCTGAGCCGTTGCCATTGGACACGAGCGCCGCCGGCGTTCCCTGAAAAATGACGTGGCCGCCGTGCTCACCCGCGCCGGGCCCCAGATCGATGACGTAGTCCGCCGTTCGAATCGTCTCTTCATCGTGCTCGACGACGACCACGGTGTTTCCCAGATCGCGAAGCCGCGCGAGCGTCGAGAGCAGGGCTCGATTGTCGCGCTGGTGCAATCCGATGGACGGCTCGTCGAGGACGTACAAGACGCCGGTGAGATTCGATCCGATCTGCGTCGCGAGACGAATGCGCTGCCCCTCGCCGCCAGACAAGGTCGCGGCGCTCCGTCCGAGCGTCAGATAGCCGACCCCGACGTCATTCAGGAAGCGCAGCCGATCGCGAATTTCCCGAAGAATCCGGCTCGCGATGAGCGCTTCCCTGTCGGTCAGGTCGATCGCCTCGAAGACGCCGAGCGCTTCCGAGATTGGAAGGTCCACGTACTCCGTGACGGTCCGGCCTTTGACGCGCACGGCGCGGCTCTGCGGCTTCAGGCGCGCTCCGCCGCACGCGGGACACGGCCGCAGGGCGCGATAAGATTCGAGCGCTTCCTGCTCCGCCCAGCTGCCTTCTTCATACCGGCGCCGCAGGTTCGGCACCAGTCCTTCGAATCCGGCGCCAAACGGATCCTTGCCGTCCTTCCGCGCCGCACCGGTCCCGTAGAAGATGGCGTCGCGCGCTTTCTTCGCAAGGCGGCGGAACGGCAATGCGAGATCGATCCCGAAATGCTTACTCAGCGAGGCGAGCGCCTCTTTGACCAGTTTCTTGTCGCCGCGGGCCCACGGCGCGATCGCGCCGTCCTGAAGCGACAGCGATTCGTCGGGGACCAGCCGCGTCGGATCGAAGTCGTAGACCGCGCCAAGCCCCTGGCAATCGGGACAGGCACCGTGCGGCGAGTTGAACGAGAACGCGCGCGGCGTCATCTCGGGCATGCTGACGCCGCAGTACGTGCAGGCCAGCCGCCGCGAGAAGAGCCGATCGCCGCCGTCCAGCGTGTTGATCACCACGACATCATCGGCGAGGTTGAGCGCGACCTCGACCGACTCGCCCAGGCGCCGCTCGATGCCCGGTTTCAGCACGAGCCGATCGACCACGACATCGATGGTGTGGTTGCGGCGGCGATCGAGCTTGATGTCTTCATCGAACGAGCGCAGCTGCCCGTCGACGCGCACCTTCGTGAACCCGCGCGCACGCAGCGCCGCGAGCTCCTTCTTGAACTCACCCTTGCGTCCGCGGACGACCGGCGCCATCACGTTGATGCGCTCGTCGTTCGGCGAGAGCATCACCATGTCGATGATTCGCTCGAGCGACTGCGACGCGATCTCGTGGCCACAGAGATGGCAGTGCGGGACTCCGACGTTCGCAAACAGCAGCCGCAGGTAATCGTAGATTTCGGTGACGGTGCCGACGGTGGAGCGTGGATTGGACCCAGTGGTCTTCTGCTCGATCGCAATGGCGGGCGACAGGCCGTCGATCAAATCGACGTCCGGCTTCTCCATCTGCTCGAGGAATTGACGCGCGTACGACGAGAGCGACTCGACGTACCGGCGCTGCCCTTCCGCGTAGATGGTGTCGAACGCGAGAGAAGACTTGCCGGAGCCGGAGAGCCCCGTAATGACCACCAGCTGATCGCGCGGGAGATCGACGTCTATGTTCTTGAGGTTGTGCACGCGCGCGCCGCGTACTGCAACCCAGTCGTGTGCCATGCCCTGCTAGTTACGGAATTTTGGTGGAAACCCAAACCCATATTCTAGCAGGCCGCCCGCGCCATTCGCCACAAAGAACTCGGATGAGGTCCAGTTACCGCGCGGCGCTCTCGCTTGTCTTCACACGCAACCGGCTGTGCTGAAAGCCGTAGGCGAAGTACAGGATGAGACCGATGATGAGCCAGTAGCCAAAGCGCTCCCATGCCTGATGCGGCAGCCCTTTCATGATGAAGAGACAGCCGGCGGCCGAGAGAGGCGTCACGGTCCACACAAATGGCACGCGGAAGGGGCGCGGACGATCGGGCTCGGTGTAGCGCAGCACGAGCACACCGATGCTCACGAGCATGAACGCGAACAGCGTCCCGATGTTCGTCAAATCGTACGTCTCCCCAGCATCGCCAACGAGCGACCACGCCGCGACAAAGATGCCGGTAAACAGCGTCGTCGCGAACGGGATCTTGGTTCGCGGGTGCAGGCGCGCCGCCCACTGCGGCAGGAGCCCGTCGCGCGCCATCGCGAAGAAGATGCGCGGCTGGCCGTATTGGAACACGAGCAACACCGCTGACATCGACACCGCGGCGCCGAGCGCAACCACCCAGCCGATCCTTTCGAAGCCGGCGAGCTGCAGAGCGCGGGCGAGCGGATCCGCAACCGCAAGCTCCTTGTAAGGCACCATACCGGTCAGCACGAAGCCAACCACCACGTAAATCAACGTGCAGATCGCGAGGCCGCCGAGGATGCCAATCGGCAGGTTGCGCTGCGGATTCCTCGTCTCTTCCGCCGCCGTCGAGATCGCATCGAAGCCGATGTAGGCGAAGAAGACAATCGCCGCCCCCTGGTGAATGCCCGTGAAACCGTTCGGCGCAAACGGCTCGTAGTTCCCCGGATGCAGGTGCGTCGCGCCGACCGCGATGAACAGGCCGAGTGCCAGCAGCTTGATCACCACCATGATGTTGTTCGCGGTGACGCTTTCCTTCGCGCCTTGCAGGAGCAGGACGGTAATCAACATCACGATTGCGAACGCGGGAAGGTGAATGACGATCGGAATCCCGGCCACGTGCGGCGCCGTCTGCAGCAGGCCGCGAACCGCGGGATCGGCGCTCAGGAGCGCCGTACGATAGCCGGTCGTGATCCACACGGGAAGGAAAAGGTTGAACCCCT
This sequence comes from Acidobacteriota bacterium, assembly GCA_003222675.1. Taxonomy (GTDB): domain Bacteria; phylum Acidobacteriota; class Vicinamibacteria; order Vicinamibacterales; family 2-12-FULL-66-21; genus QHWT01. The sequence continues at coordinate 124,190 of QHWT01000075.1, forward strand.
TGAGCAGCGTATTGAAGTAGTCCCCCCACGAGATCGCGACGGCGACATTACCGACGGCGTACTCGAGAATGAGGTCCCAGCCGATGATCCACGCGACGAGCTCTCCGAGCGTCGCGTAGGAATAGGCATAGGCGCTGCCCGCCTGCGGGATCATCGACGCAAGCTCCGCGTAGCAGAGCCCCGCAAGCGCGCAGGCGACGCCGAGCAGGATGAAGGAGAAGACCAGCGCGGGACCAGCGCCGTAACGAATCACTTCGCCGTTGGGCCCGACCTGACCGGCCGCCGCCGTGCCAATCGCGCCGAAGATTCCCGCGCCGATGACCGCGCCGATCGCGAGCATGATCAAGTCGCCCGCGCCCATGACACGCTTCAGCGAGTGATCTCCTTCGACGAGCAGGTCCGAGATGGGCTTGCGTCGAAACAACTGATTCATGTGTGCCGAATTCTACCGTGTTCCGAAAGGGGGACACTCACACTTCTTCCCATTGGTGAACGGTTGGCGGAAGGGTAAGAGGGACAGTCACAGTTCCGGAAGTGTGACTGTCACCGTTTCGGGTGACCGACGTTGTTTCAGTGCAGTGGGAGCAGACCGCGGACGCCGACCGCGAGCCGATAGACCGAATCGCTCGTCGCGATTGCAAGGCCACCGTGGGGATCGAACGCGAGCCCGATGAGCGTGCCTCCGGCAAGCACCAGCTCGGGCGAGGCGGGAGCATCGAGGCGGACGCGGTAGATTCCACTCCAGCCCGCGAGCGCATCGGTTACGTAGAGGTGACCTCCCGCGTCGAACGCGAGTCCCTGCGGTCGACCGAAACCCGTCGACCAGACGCCGACAGTGCCGTCAGGCGAGACGCGATAGATGGCGTCGGTCGTGCCGAGGGTTGGCGCCGCCACATAAAGGTAATCGTCAGGACCGAATGCCAGATGGAACGCCGCGACGCTGGCGGGCAACATCGCGAATGCGCGGGCGCGGCCCTGTTCCTCGACGCGCAGAATGGATCCCGATCGATCGCCGACGTATAAAAAGCCGTCGGGACCGAACGCGAGGCCGCACGCGACGCCGAGATCGCCGGCATAGAGCGACGCGCGACCGTCGGGCTCGACCCGATAGACGCTCCCATCGAAGCGACTCGACACGTAGAGGTGGCCCTCGCGATCGAAGGCGAGCGAGGTCGGGTTCGGCATGTCCGACACGAACGGCTCGCGCGTCCCGTCAGGCCGCACCATGAAGATGGCGACGGCTGCCTGCTGGCCCCGCGATCCGCTGAACGTCACGTACAGATTGCCGTGGCGATCAAAGGCGGGATTGTCGACCTGGTGAACACCTGTGACGAGAGGCGCGCCGATCTCGATGTAGGCAGTCTCACCCGGCAGCTCGTCGATCCGCACGGCCGTCGATCCACCCTCGAGATCCGCGGGAACGACAACCGTAAGCGCCGTCGGCGAGGCGTGCGCGAGACGCGCGGCCGTCGGCCCGATACGCACCTGCGGCAGACCGGGGTCAACGGGAAAGCCCGTCCCCTCGAGCGTTACGCGTCCTCCTTCAATCGCCCAGAGCGGGCGAACGGAGGTCACACGGCCCAACTTAGGTCAGCTTTCGTGGTCTAGCTCGACGTTCCAATAGAAATAATCGCGCCACGTCTCGGGCGCGTTACGGAGGCCAATCGTAATGCGAATCGCGGGAGCCTTATCGGGACGCTTGGGAACCCTAATAAGATGCATGTGGGCCTGCTCCGGCGTCCGGCCGCCCTTCCTCCGGTTGCAAGGAATGCAGCACGTAACGATGTTTTCCCAGTCCTTGCGGCCGCCCTGGGCGACCGGCACCACATGATCGAAGGTCAACTCCGCTGTCGGGAACACCTGCCCGCAGTACTGGCAGGAGTGGTCGTCTCGCGCGTAGATGTTTGCGCGGGAGAACGGCACGTAATCAATCTGCCGCTTGATCTTGATGTATCGCAGCAGGCGGATGACCGAGGGAAGCTTGAAACTGAAGGACACCGACCGGACTTCCCGGTCGTACACGGAAATGACCTCAACCTTCCCCTGGCACCAAAGGGTGATGGCTTTCTGCCAGTGGACGACTTTGAGGGGCTCGTACGTCGCGTTGAGGAGGAGCGTCTGCTCCATAAGCCTGAGTCATTCTGCCTGAGGCGTCGTCGAGTGTCAAGCTGGATGGGGCGTAACAATCATGTTTCCAGCAGTTTAGGTCCCAATGCCCCCGCTGGAGGACAAAAATCGGGTGTTCCCGCGTTGGGCCGAAGTGGCAAGCGACGACAGGGGCCTAACAGGGTCTGACCCCACGCAAGCGGAGGCGCCGGGCCGGCCTCAGATCCCGGTCTGACCCCGGCCTCAGGATTGGTCGATAATGCGAGCGTCCATGGTCCGCGTGAACGTCGCCTCGATCGTGACAGTCGCCGTTGTGGCGACCGGGTGCGCGTCCACCGGGGGCGTGCCGGCGCCGTTCCCGCGGCCGGCGGACCACTCCGGGCCGACGTCGACGGCCACGGCGCGCACGGCGCCTCCGCCTGTCGGTGACGCGAGCGGGTACGCGCTTACGAACACCGCGCTGTCGCTCCGCGGGACGCCGTATCGCAATGGCGGCGCCGATCCATCAGGATTCGATTGCAGTGGATTTGTGTATTACGTGTTCGCGCAACACGGGCTGGCTGTACCGCGAACCGTGCTCGAACTGTCGCGCGCTGGACGGCCCATCACACAGGACCAGCTCAAACCCGGCGATCTGCTCTTCTTCAGCACAGTCAGCGCCGGCCCGTCACACGTCGCGATTGCCATCGGCGGGGACGAGTTCGTGCACGCGCCTAGCAGCATTGGCCAGGTGCGTGTCGAGCGCATGAGCGGCTCGTACTGGGCGTCGCGTTTTGTGGGTGCGAGACGGGTAATGTGATCGGCTTATCACTCAGGGCTCATGACGGACTGAGACAAGAGCTCTGAGCCAGCATGAGCCCGAAACCTAAAAGCCCTGAGCCCGATGTTATGCCGCCCGATGCGCGCCCTTCCTCGCCAGGCGACGCGTGCTGGTGTCGGTGAACTGCCGCACGTGCAGATCATCTTCCGTGTAGAGCGAGGGCTGCGTCAGCGGCTTCAGGCGCTCGACCTTGACCGCGGAGTCAACAGGCAGCGCCGAGCATGGCTCCATGTAGCGCTGCGGAAACGACGGAAAATTCCTGAACGTCGTCGCGACTACGCCGCCGAACTCGCGTTGGAGCGCGGAAAAATCCCACGTCAGGAAATCATAGATGCGGGGATCCGGCCGCGTCGACAGGTAACCGCGAACGATCCCGGCCACCTCTTCATAGAACTGCGGGCCGTGCTGGCGCGAGCGCGTGCCGTTCGCGTTCGCCACCTGTCGAATTCCCGTCGCCTCGGGATCGATGTGATAGAGCTCGTGCACGATCGTGTCGAGCTTTGCCACCCACGGATCTGACTTCGCGTACAGCTCCGATTTCCACGAGCGTTCGAGACTCTGCTCACAGAAGCGCGGCAGCACGAAGGAGATGAGGTACTTGATACGCGTGGCCCCGAGGCGCACCTCGGGCGTTTTCGTGACGAACCACTCGGAGCGGCGCGTCAGCTCTCCGGTGATGCGGTCGCGCCAGAAATAATAACCAGGTTCACTCTGTGGAAGGGTCAGGCAGTGGCAAGTCGCGAATGCCCCATCCGCGTCGGGACGGCCGAAGCGGCCGAAGACGAGGACCTCACGGAGATCGATGAATGCCAAAGACGGCGCACGCGACACCACGTCCTGCATCAGGAGCGCGATGCGCTCTGTGTAATTGATCATGCCGACACACGCCTGGCCAGAGACGGACTCCGCCAGGACGTCCTGTATCGAGCCGCTTGTCGCTGTGAGGAGCAGGGACGTGCCGACTATACGGATATGCGCCGATTGCTGTCAAGGTGAGCAGAACGCGAAAGTGCGGTTTTTTTGCCCGGTAACGCGCTATTGACCAGGTCCGCGCGGCCCGGCGGGATTTCCGGCCTCCCGTTCGGTCGGCAGAGCCGTGCCAGGCACCGTTATGGGCGTCCCTGGCAGATCCGTGATCGGCACGAGGGGGACTTCGTCAGGTGCATCAACCCCCGTGATCACGGGGGGCGGCGTGACGGCGCCCATGCGCCGCGCGATCATCTGCTGGCGCCGCCGCAGCCGCGCGGTCGGATGCCCCGGATCGAGCGCGCGTGGATTGATGACTGCGGCGGCGAGGAGCGCTGATTCCTGCGGGCTCAGGTCGGCCGATGACTTATGGAAGTAGCGGCGTGCGGCCGCCTCGGCACCCCAGATGCCGTCGCCCCATTCGATCACGTTCAAATAGAGTTCCAGGATGCGCTGTTTCGAGAGCTCGGCCTCGAGACGCCGTGTGATGAACAACTCGCGAATCTTGCGGACAGGATTCTTCGACGGCGACAGATAGAGGTTTTTCGCGAGTTGCTGCGTGATGGTGCTCGCGCCCCGCGCGAACTCCCCTCGCTCCCAGTTGACCTCCATCGACGCGCGCAGCTGATCGAAATCGATGCCTTCGTGCTTCCAGAAGGCACTGTCTTCCGCGACGAGGACGGCGCGTTTCAAATTCGGGGAGATGCGTGCGTACGGCACCCAGCGCTGATCTTTCATTATGGGATCGCCGCGGCGCTCGGCCTCGCGCGCCCTCAAGTCCATGAACGCCGTGGTCGGCGGGTTCACCGTCCGGAGCGGCCGCACGTCGGGCAAGGTCAGATAGATGTAAGCGGCGCAGGCAAAGCCGGCGGCGAGACCGATCGCAACAGCCTGCCCGAATTTCCGCATGCACCCGATTATCGATCGTTCGATGACCGATCGTGATGCGCCTACACGTGAAGGACGCGCTTCAACGCAGTCAGAAACAGGAGCACGTTCGTCGCGGTGGAGCCCCATCCCATCAGGCCCACGCGCCAGATGCGTCCCGCAAGAGGCCCCAGACCCGCACCGATCTCGATGTTGAATTCCGCGAGCAGCCGCTTTCTCACCGCGGCCTCGTCGACGCCGTTCGGCACCACCACGGCGTTCAAAGACCATAGCCGTTCAGCCGCGGGCGGCAACAGACTCAGACCCATCGTGTCGAGACCTGCCGCGAGGGCGAGGTGCTGCTCGTGGTGGCGTTGCCAGCGCGCCTCGAGGCCTTCCTCGCAAACCGCGACGAGCGCTTCGCGCAGCGCATAGATGAGCGGCGCCGAGATCGTGTGGTGGTACTTGCGACGCACCCAGTAGTCCTCGAGCAGGGCGATGTCGAAATAGAACGAGTGTGACCCTCCAGCGTGTCCACCCGCGCGAGCAGAGAACACAATTGGCGCGAGACCTGACGGCGCGCCGAGCCCCTTCTGCGTGCAGCTGTAAACGATGTCGGCTCCCCATGCGCCGACGTCCACTGGGTGCGCGCCGAGCGACGTGACCGCGTCCACGATCGTGAGTGCGCCATGTCGCGCGGCGATCCCGCACACCTCGTCAACTGGATTCAGGACGCCCGTCGACGTGTCCGCGTGCACCATGGCGACGACGTCCGCGCCTTGCGACTCGAGCGCTCGCTCCACCGCCGATGGATCGCATGCACGTCCCCACTCAGTCTCCACTCGAGCGACCGTTGCGCCGTAGCGTTGCAGCATCTGGCAGAGACGATCCCCGAAGTACCCGGTCACGACGACCAGCGCGCGCGCGCCGGGCCGCGCGAGCGTCGCGACGGCAGTCTCCATTCCGGAGGTGCCCGTCCCCGAGATCGCAATCGCGAGCGCGCCATCGGACGCACGGAACGTTGAGGATCGGCGCGGCCATCGCACGCATGACGCGTGGCGCAATCGGGCTCGGCCCCGGACCAAGAAGCAGCCGTTCAGTGTGTGGCAGCATGCAACAGCGTCCGAATGTTGTCGAGGGCATCCGGCGCGAGCGGAGTGAGCGGCGGACGCGGATCGCCGCCTCTGTAACCGGCAAGGTCCATCGCCCCCTTCAGCCCCGCGATACCGAATCCCGTCGTCACGGCGCGAGCAACCGGCGTCAAGCGCTGCTGCAGCGCAAGCGCTTCCGCGTGACGTCCGGCGCACGCGAGCGCGAGCAACTGGAGGCAGAGGCCGGGAAGCACGCACGCAATCGCCAGAATCGCGCCGCGCGCCCCCGCACACATTCCTGTGTACGCGCCCGGCGCCGATCCAGCCAGAATCGTGAACCGCTCGGGCACGGCGGCGGCCATATCGATGAACTGCGCGCCGTCGGTGCTGGTTTCCTTGATCAGATCCGCTGAGAGCGTGACGCCGGTGAAGGCTGGATAGTTATAGAGAAGGACCGGAACCGGGCTGGCGTCGGCTACGGCCGTGTAATGCGCGGCGAGGGCGGCCGGCGGCACCTGCCCGCGATAGAACGACGGCGTCCGCACGAGCACCGCGTCGGCGCCTGCGCTCGCAGCGCGTGCCGCCGCCGCGATGGTCCCCCGCGTGGACTCGCGGCCCACGCCTGCAATCAGGACTCGATCGCGTGGCACGTGCGGGCGCGCTGCCTGAACAATCCGATCGCTCTCCTCGTCGTCGAGGAGCGCCGCCTCCCCATTCGTGCCGAGCACGACCACTCCGCCGAGGCCCGCGATCATCCATCGCTCAATGTTGGTGGCGATTGCGGACACGTCGAGGTCGCCGCCCGCGAACGGCGTGGGCATCGGTGGGAAGACCGACCGCAGGTTCATCAACCGCCGAGGCTACCACAGCCACGGATCTCACGGATCACACGGATCAGATCTGTGTAAATCGGTGAATCCATGGTCAAAGAGAAAACCACGGAGTTTCGCGAATCACACGGCTCAGATCCGTGTAATCCGTGAAATCCGTGGTTTGTGACCCGCAGGGTGCTTGCTGTTTAGTGGACCCTCACGCCGACGAAGGCCTTTGCGGTCCGCCAGTCTTCGTCGAGGATCGTCCATAGCGTCTGATCGAGGTACTCACCGTTGCGAAGGAACGACTTGCGCAGGACGCCTTCCTGCACGGCGCCGATCTTCCGCAGCGCGGCGTTGCCCCGACCGTTCAACACGGCCGCGCGCGCTTCCAGCCGATGCGCTTGAATGGTATCGAACGCGAAGTCGACCACCAGCTTCGCGCCGTCCATGAACATGCCGGTCCCCCAGAAAGCGGAACCGATCGCGAACCCCCACTCGGCGGTCGCAAAACCCGGCTCGAGCTCGCGGACCTGGAAGATTCCGATCGCCGTGTCCATCCCGTGGGGCACCACCGCGAAGCAGACGTAATTGCCTGCCGCGCGCTCGCGGTGCGTCCACGCGATAAACCGCTTGAATCCCTCGACCGTGGTCGGCGGCGGCGAAATGAACCGCGACACCTCTTCGGTCGAGAGCATGGCGAGCAGCGATGGAGCATCGGACAGCCGCAGCTCGCGGAGGGTGACCATCGACCCGGTCAGCACCGGCAGCGCCTTGCGCCAGTCCGAGGTCGTGGTGACGGCTGCTGCACGTGCAGCAGCGATGACTGCTTCCAAATCAGTCAAGGCCTGTGCGTCGCGGAAGGGCATCTTTTCCATTAGAGCACCCCTCCAATCAGGCCGGTCGTTGCGCCAATGACGGTTGTCGTTGTGGTTGTCGTTGTCGTCATGATCGAAGCACCCGGGTCCGTCACCACCGTTTCCGGAGCTATCTCCGGCGGGAAAAGAGAGTCAAAAGTGGTTCCGTCGAAGACCGACGGCATATCTGGATCATCGAACAGCGGCGTCTCTTCACCGGAGCAGCCCCAGGTGATGTTGTCCGCTTCGCTCGACGTGCCCCACACGATGTTCTCGGCGTCACCGCTGGTGCCCCACACGATGTTCGCTACATCGAGTTGCGTGCCCCAGACGATGTTGGCGAAGTCCATCAGCGTGGACGTACCCCAGACGATATTTTCGCAGTCCGCTCCGGCGCACATCGTGCCCCACACGATGTTGTCGAAGCCGCCTCCCAAGGTGCCCCAAACGATGTTGTCGCCGTCACGCATCGTGCCCCAGACGATGTTCTCGCCGAGCACGGAGCTCATGGTGCCCCACACGATGTTATCGGCATCGAGCAGCGACGTGCCCCACACGATGTTGTAGAAGTCGCCGGCGTCCGTGCCCCAGACGATGTTCTGACCTGTGACGGTGAGTCCCGAGCCCCAGACGGTGCTCGTCGCCCAGGCGCTGCCATTCGGCTTGATCACACCACCCGTGAGCCTGCGATTGCCCCACAGGATCGTCTTGCTCCAGGGCCTCTGGCTCGGAATGACCTGACCGGCCCTCGCCGTCGCGTAGAAGCGGGCGAGTTGCACCGCGCCACGCGTATTGAGGAAGCCGGCGCCTTGAGTCAGCGCGTCGTAGCCGTAGTTCTGCGCCGTGTACTCGATGATTGCCTTGACGAGGTTCGGCGTCAGCTTCGGATTGGCCTGAATCATCAGCGCAGCCGTGCCTGCCACGATCGGCGAGGCCATGCTGGTGCCGGTCAGACTCAGATACGGCTTGTACGCTGTCGGCACCGAGCCGTTCAGCAGGTATGCCGCCTTCGTCGTGTACATCAGGCTGCCCTGCGCGGCAAGCGACACGATGCCGGTGCCGGGCGCGACAACGTCCGGCTTCGAATCGTAATCGACCGCCGTGGGACCGTGCGAGCTGTACGCCGCCATCACATCGTCCACACGGGTGACCGTTCCCATGTGGCTGTAGGCGCCAACCGTCAGCACCCAGGGCGCGTTGCCCGGAGCGGTGATGGCGCCGTACTGCACGTACCCCGCGGCATTCCTGCCGAGGTTTCCTGCAGCCGTGACGACAACGACGCCCGCATCGACCACGCGCTTGGCGGCGAGCGTCAGCGGATCCGTGTTGTAGGATTCCGTGACCCTCGCGCCAACCGACAGGTTGACGACACGCACGTTGTACGTGGCCTTGTTCTGGACCACCCAGTCGAGCGCCGCGATGACGTTGCTGATACAGCCGCCACCATGGTCATCGAGCACCTTGAGGCTCACTAAGTGAGCGGCAGGCGCGATTCCGGCCCGGGCACCCCGCGTGTCGTATCCATTGCCGGCGATGATGCCGGCCACGTGCGTGCCGTGGCCGTTATCGTCGTACGGCGTGGTGCGGCCGTTGACGAAGTCGACGAACTTCGCCACGCGCTGCCCGCCGATCACGCGGACCTTGCTGTTGGTGCCGTTGTAGGTCAGGTCGTCGTGCCATGACGTAATGCCGGAGTCGATGACGGCGACTCCGACGCCGGCGCCGTCGTAGCCCATTTCTTCCTGGACTGCGCGCGCGCCGACGGTCACGGCGGCTCGATTCATCTCGCCGCCGGTCGGACGATCCCAGTGGATGCGTTCGACCGCGGGAGAGTCCGCGAGCTTGCGAAGCTGATTGTTCGCCAGCTCCACGACCTGTCCGTTGATCAGGTTCAGACGGCGTCCGAGCTTGCCGCCCACCTTCTTGTAATCTGCGGACGCATCGAAGCCCGGCTTCAGCATCACGATCACGCGCGAGGTGCTCGAGCCACCTTTCGCGGCGCGATCGTTCAGCTTCCGATCGAGCTTTGGATGGTCCCCCGGCGTGGCGGCCGCGGAGGCCGTTGCGCCGAGCAGGCAGACCAGCGTCAGCGCTGTGCCCGCCAGGAATTTACGCAGCATGAGTCACCTGATTGGTTCCCTTCTCCCAGCAATACTCATCCACCGGTATTAGTGGATGACGGATCCCCAGACCGCCTTGGTCTGGCGCCACTCCTCCCGAACCATCGACCAGAGGGCCTGGTCGAGGTATTCACCGTTGCGCACGAAGCTCCTGCGCAGCACGCCCTCTTTCACTGCGCCGATTTTCGCGAGCGCGCCATTGCCGCGCCCATTCATCACCGCCGCACGCGCCTCGAGTCGATGCACGCCGACGGTCTCGAACGCGAACTCCACCGTGAGCCTGGCTGCATCCATGAACACCCCTGTCCCCCAGAACAGTGATCCGATTGCGAACCCCCATTCAGCGGTCCCAAACCCTGGTTCCAACTGTCGAATCTGAAAAATCCCAATCGCGGTGTCGAGCCCGTGTGGCACGACCGCGAAGCACGCGTAGCGTCCTGCGGCGCGCTCACGATGCGTCCATTGAATGAAGCGCTCGAACCCTTCGACCGTAGTCGGCGGCGGCGAGATGAATCGCGAGACTTCCTCGGTCGTCACGAGATCGCACAGCGACGGCGCGTCGGAGAGCCGCAGCTCGCGAAGCGTCACGCGGGTGCCCGCGAGCGTGGGCAGCGCCTTCGTCCAATCAGTGGTGGTAACCGGTTCCGAGATGCTGGTCGTCATCGTTGTCGCCATGGCCGTCGTCGCGTACTGAGGAAGCCGCTCCATTACCGGCCTCCATTCGTCGTCACTGTCGTCGTTGTCGTGGAAGTGCCCCAGACGATGTTCTCGCTGTCGCGCACCGTGCCCCACACGATGTTTTCCGTGTCGCGCAGCGTGCCCCATACGATGTTGTCCAGGTCGCCGCCCGTGCGGAGCGCAGTACCCCGCACGATGTTGTCGAAGTCGCCGCGGCTCAGCGTGCCCCACACGATGTTTTCCGCGTCGCACAGCGTGCCCCAGACGATGTTCTCGCCCTCGAGGCGCATGCCGACGGTGCGGTCGCCCCAGACAACGTGGGACGCCCAGACGGCATCGGTGCCCCACACGATGTTGTCGAAGTCAGCGAGCGTGCCCCAGACGATGTTGTCGAGATCGGCACGGAGCGTGCCCCACACGATGTTCTCGAAGATCGACGAGTGCGTTGCGATCACGCTCGCGTTCGAGATCAGCTCGCTGCCCCAGATCAGTTCCTGCGACCAGGGCTCCACAACGCCGCCGATGAACGTGGCGGGGACGAAGAATTGCGCCCAGCCTTCATTGAGCCGCGCGCGCGGGTTGATCGCTTCCGCAAGCTGCACGGCGCCGATCGCATTGAGCTCGCCGGTGCCCTGCGACAGCGAATCCGTTTCGTCGAGTTTCTTGCTCACCAGCACGGGCAGTGCGCTGTATTGCAGCATCGCCTTGACCGTGTTCGGCGTCGGATAACCGCCCGGATGCGCCGACCGGTTCGCCTCGATCGCCAGCGAGGCAACACCCGTTGCCACCGCGGCCGCCATGCTGGTGCCGCTCAGCATCGCGAATCTCTTGCCGCTCTTCGTGACGACGAGCTGCGGGAAGACGTTCAGGAGCGAGCTCGATCGCGCGGCATCAGAGACGAGCCCGACGCCAGGCGCTACCACGTCCGGCTTCGCGAATCCGTCGTACCACGTGGGACCGCGAGAGCTGAACCACGCGATGCGATCGTCGCCATGGAAGGCCGTGTTCTTCGTATCGACCGCGCCCACTGTGATCGCTGATGGCGCGTTCCCCGGCGAAAGGATGCCCGCGTATCCGGCGTTGCCCGCTCGGTCCGTGCCGACGTTCCCTGCCGCGACCACGACCACCAAGCCGGCCCGAACAGCGCGCTCGATGGCGAGGACCAGCGGATCCGTTGCCGCCGATTCCAGAATCGGATGGCCGAGGGAAAGATTGATGACGTCAATTCCCTTCGTGTTGCGGTTCGCGACGACGAAATCAATCGCGCGCAGGACGTCCGAAGACCGGCCGCGGCCCTGCCCATCGAGCACCTTCAGGCCGAACAGGCGGACGCCCGGAGCCACGCCGCGGAACTCACCCTTCGAGAGGTGGCCGCTGCTCGCGATCAGCCCCGCCACGTGGGTGCCGTGACCGTAGTCGTCGTACGCGGCAACTGGTGCGCTCGATCCGCCTGTGAAGTCCCAGAAACCTGAAATGGAGTCCGCGAGATCTTTGTTCGGGTCAATGCCGGAGTCGATGATGGCGACGCCAATGCCGGCACCGGTGTAGGCGACGCGGTCGACGCCGAGCGTCTCGCGCAGCGACGTCGGCAGAGCGCGCCCGGTCTCGAACAGTTGCTGGATGCCGCGCGCGTTCTTGCGCGCCGTGGCCGCCTTCGTCTTCTTGACGGGCGTGACGCCGGTAACCGAGACGTCGCTGTCCGATGAAACCACTGTCGCGGTCGGGTCGGCGGCGAGCGCGCCGAGATCCTCGCCGTGGACCACCGCGGTCAGTGCGTTGAGCGAAGGATGCTCGGCTTCGACGACGTCGCCGTGCGAGAGCAGCGCCTTCTTGAGCGCCGCACGCTCGGCGGCCGAGCGCGTCTGAATGATCACGCGCTGCGGACCTGGCGACGGCGACGCCGCTGCCTCGCGGAGGACGCGATCGAGTTTCGAGTACCGGCCGGACGCACGGCCAGACGCCTGTGCCGTCAGTGGCAGCACGAGAGTGGCGGCAACCGCCAGTGCGAGTCGGGGAGCGGAAAAACGGTCTTTCATCGCGAACAACGACAGAGCAATAGGGAGGCCACGACGGACGGGCTAGTGGTGAAGGCTGCTAACTATCGAAATCGATTGGGTTTTGCGACCTATAACGAGCGCGGGACCAGGATCGTAAGGCCGTCAGTGTGTGCCGAAACGTGACAACAGATCCGTAATTCGAAGCAGAGGTGGAAACTAACTGCTGACGTCAAAGAGCTTACAAGAATATGTTCTAGGTTGGAACAGCCGTGCAGGAGTGGAACATGGCCGCACTTTGATGTAAGTATCTGCAAATCAGTAGCTTACGACTCGCCGTCCCTCCATAGGAGAGGATCGCGCCCGGAGGACGCCAGGTGTATCGAGAACACCGCCAGAACGATGGCCCCCGCGGGCGCCAGGAGCCATGGAGCGTCTGCGCCGCCGCGCGCGGCTCCGGCATCCTGCAGCATCGCACCCCAACTCGGGGTCGGCGGCGCAAACCCAAGCCCCACATAGGAAAGCGTCGCCTCGGCCATCACGAACGCAGGTACGAGCACGCTGGCCTGCACCGCAAGGAACCCAAGCGACGCGGGCAGCAGATGCCGGGCGATCACGCGCAGTGGGCTCGCCCCCAGTGCCTTGGCAGCTTCTGCGTACTCCTGCCTCCGTTCGATGAGGAAGATTCCGCGTACTCCGCGGGCCGCAGCAGGCCATCCGACGAAGCCGAGGACGAGGACGAGGGCAGTGAAGACCTGCCGCGGTGTCAGGACGAGAGGCAGCGCGCCGCGGAGTGCAAGCACCACGTAAATGCCCGGAAGGACGAGCACGAGATCCGCAAGATGCATCAGGGCCGAATCGGCCCACCCGCCTGCGTAGCCGGCCAGCGCGCCGGTCAGCGCGCCAATGGCGAGAGCTATCACCGCCGCGAGGAGGGCGACGCCGAGCGAGAGCCGGGCACCGAGCACGACGCGTGAAAACACGTCGCGCCCGAGCCCATCGCTCCCGAGCGGAAACCAGGGCTCGGTGTCGGCGCCGCGAACGAGCGTGCCGGAGAGCCATCGCAGAGGAATCACGCGCGTGCGGTCTTCCACGTAGCCTCGCTCCAGCGGGTCGACCAGCCGCAGGGGATAGACGAACGGCGCATGCAGGCGGGCCTCGTCGTCGATGACGTGCGGCCGCATCGGCGGCGCGAAAGGGTGAGTGGAAAACTGGCGCGCCGGTTCGTACGGGGCGATCCAGGGCGCAAAGGCCACGAGCAGCGCCAGCATCGCCGCGAACGTCAGCCCGATTCGCTGCCGGGCGATCACGTGGTGCGCTCCGTGTCGATCCGTGGATCGATCGCAGCGTGCAGCACGTCAGCGATGAGCACGCCCGCCGCGAGAAACAGGGCGCCGGCCGCAGCGCACCCGGCGACGAGGTAGGTGTCGCGCGACATCAGCGCCTGGCGCATCAGCTCGCCGAGTCCCGGCCACGAGGTCACGATCTCGACGGCAAAGGATCCGCTGAACAGCGATCCGATCATGACGCCGTAAATGGCGAGGATCGGTCCAAGCGACAATCGCCACGCGTGACGCCAGATCACCCGCGATTTCGGGACGCCGCGTGCCAGCGCCGCGATCATGTTCGGCCGGTGCAGGGCGTCGCGGAGCGCTTGTGACTGCAAGCGCTCGAGCGTGGCCGCCAGCGGTAATGCGAGCGCGAGCGCCGGCACGATCAGCCGCGATGCGGACATGCGGCCGCCGATCGGCGCCAGCCCCGTGCGTACCGCGATCGTCACGAGCACCAGCGACGTGATGAGCGGCGGAACGGAAAGCAGCACGAGGGATGCCGTGCGAATCACGGAGGCAAGGAAACCGCCGCGACTTCCGGTCACGACGCCGCACGGGATGCCGATGGCCGTCGCGAGCACGAGCGCCATCGCGGCGAGCAGTGCGGTATTCGCCGCGCGCTCGCCGACAAGTGTCCGGACAGGACGCCGGTACTGAAAGGAGTCGCCGAGGTCGAGCGTGAGGCTCCGTCGGAGCCAGCTGGCGTACTGCTCGGCGGCGGGCCGATCGAGGCCGAGCCTCGCCCGTTCTGCCGCGCGGACCGCCGGGTCGCCTCCGAGCTGCGCCGCGTAATCACCAGGAGCGATCTGCGCGAGCAGCAGCGAGCCCGATGCCACGACGAAAACCAGTGCGACTGCCGCGACCGCGCGACGGAGCAGGAAGCGGACGAAGAGGCCGCGGCGGCTAGCGATGCGGGGCTGCCGCGCCATCAGTCACGTTCAGCGTATCGGGGTTCCACAGGATCTTGGGATCGAGCAGCGCCGGCTCGGCGCCCGCCACGCGGGGGTTCGTGGCAATCGAGACCTTCGGCGCGATGAAATAGATTCCAGGGAGATTCTCGCCGAAGATTTTCTGCACCTCCGCAAACAAGCGCCGGCGTTCGTCCAGCGTGGGCGCCGCGATCTGCTGCTGCATCAACTCGTCGATGCGACGCTCCCACGGAGTCGCAGGAGTCTTCTGCTCGGGGTTCCAGAAGTGGAGCGATCCGCTGCTCAACCAGTAATCCAGGGTCATGGCGGGATCCATCGCGCTAAACTGGAATCCGTAGTAGATGCTGTCGTAATCGCGCGACTGCCATCGTTGCGCGATCGACGGAAAGTCCAGCGCCACGACATCGACGGTGATGCCTGCCTGCCGCAGATGCTCCTGAACCACGGTCGCCGTCTGCGCGCGGATGTTTCCGCCTTGCGTGAGAATCGAAAACCGGACGGGCGCTCCTGACGCATCCTCGAGCATGCCATCACCGTTGCGATCCGTCAGACCGATTGCAGCGAACAGCGCCCTGGCGCGCTCGGGATCGTGCGGGTACTTCGGTGCCGCATCGGAGAACCAGATGCGATTGCCCGGCGTGACCGGCCCGTAGACCGGCACCGCCGCACCGAGGTACACGGAGTTCACAATCGCATCGCGATCGACCGCGTAGGAAATCGCCTGGCGGAACTCGGATTTCTGCAGGTATGCGCGAGCGGGTGGCGTCCTGGCGAGATTGAACCAGAGAACGTTCGGGTCGACGCCGGTGCCGACATCGATCAGCGTCAACGCGCCGCGATCGCGCAGCCGCTTCAAACTTGCGTAATCCTGCGGGCGGATATCGGCTTGCGTCAACAGATCGATCGATCCGGATTCGAGCCGCTGCACCTCTGCGTCCTGGCCGGAGGCGATCTCGAACACGACACGATCCAGGTACGGAAGCGCGCCGCCTGACGCATCCTTCCGCCAATAGCGTGTATTGCGAGTCAGCGTGACGCGCTGTCCGGGCACGTACTCGCTGACGACGAAGGGCCCGAGCCCCGCCATGTGGCCGGGACCGTTCGTGACGCCCCACGCGTCCGCGAACGTGCCTGCCTTTAGGGCGGGGTCGAGTTGGTGCTTCGGGATGATCGGGAGATTGTCGAGCAGCCGGAGCCCCGGGGTGAATGGCGCGGGCAGCGTGATAACGATGGTCGCGGGATCGGGAGCGGCGATCTGCAAGGGCTTGCCCTCCACTCGAAGTGCCGAGCCCAGGTTGCTTTGCAGCTTCGGGTCGTAGGCCGCCGCGAACGAGAACAACACGTCAGCGGAGGTGAAGGGGACGCCGTCCGAAAAGGTCACGCCCTGGCGCAAGGTCAATGTGAAGGTCCGGCCATCCGGCGAAGCGGTCCAGCGTTCGGCGAGCCACGGCTCGAGTTCCTCCGTTTTGCGATTGATGCGAACGAGCTTGGCCTGCGTCAGGGCCGCCGTGGCGTCGGCGGCAGCGGAGTTGTCGATGTACCGGTTGAACGTGCGGGGCTCGCTGCGGAGCGAAGCGACGAGGGCTCCCCCGCGTACCGGACCTCCAGCTCCCTGCCGCGTAGAGAGCTCCGACGAGCGGCACCCGGAAACGGCTGCCAGGATCAGCGCGAATAGCGGGCAAACATAGCGGGCGCGGCATGCTCGGGCCACTCTTGAACTCACCGGCCAATTGCTTGGCCTGTCTCCATCATCTGATTTCCTTGGGTTTTTGCGTGTGGGGCCTACCCGCTGTCGGAGCAACCGGCAGGCAGCCAATCTGTTGGCTCCCGGAGTAGAGATTCCCCTGTGCTGGCGGGCTCCATCGTAGTCGAAGCTCGAGAGAAGCGCAATCATGGTGAACTACTGAGTCATCTCATGATCCATTGAATGCCTTCAAGACCGGATTCACAACTTCGAACCTCTGCCATGGCACGGCCCGTGCCTCAGCTAATCCGCGAGCCCGTTCCCCTCATCACCATGATCAAAGAAACGTTTCTTCGATTCCGTCGCGTGGTCCTCGTTGTTGCGAGCGTCCTGCTCGTCTCCGTCGCCGCGCCTGCTTCCACCCACGCCGAGTCTCGCCAGCGAGCCCGCCTATCGCGCGACCTCGCGGATCGCCTGACCAGTCGACTCGAAGCGCCGACGGATGTCATCGTGACGGCCAGCGACGCAGCGATCGACCAGTTGGCGATCCGCTACGGAGCGCGGCTGAAAAAGCGGATTCATGGCGGCGCGGTGATGGAAGTGACGGGCGGACAGCTCGACGCGCTGAGCCTCGACGCCGACGTCCCGCACATCGCCGGCGATGTGCCCGTCCACCGGATGATGGCGGTCACGACGCAATCGACCGGCGCGGACCAGGCGTGGACCGGACTCGAAGGGTGGCGCGGGGTTACAGGTCGCGGCATCGGCGTCGCGATCGTTGATTCAGGAATCGCGCCGCACGCGGCGCTCAAGGAACGCGTGATCGCGTCGGTGGATTTCACGGCGCCGAACGGCACCGGGCGCGACGAGTACGGTCACGGGACGCACGTCGCCGCAATCGTCGGTGCGGACGGCGACGGGCATCCGGGGATGGCGCCCGGCGCGAATCTAATCAACCTGCGCGTCCTCGGCGCGGACGGCTCCGGCCGCACGAGCGACGTGATCGACGCCATCGACTGGGCCGTCGCCCACCGTCAGCAGTTCAACATCCGCGTGATCAACCTGTCGCTTGGGCATCCGGTCTTGGAGTCTTATCTCGAGGATCCACTCTGCCAGGCGGCGCAGCGCGCAATCGATGCGGGGATCGTGGTGATTGCCGCCGCGGGCAATTTCGGCAAGACCGCGGATGGCCGTCCGGTGGTCGGCGGGATCGTCGCGCCGGGCAACACGCCGGACGTGATCACCGTGGGCGCGATCAACACGCGCGGCACGGCCGTGCGATCGGACGATGTGATGGCGACCTACAGCTCGCGCGGGCCGACGGCCATCGACGGCGTGCTGAAGCCCGAGCTGGTCGCGCCGGGCAATCGCATCGTCGCCGCGGCCGCCCCGGGGAGCTACCTGGCGCGCACCTATCCGGAGCGCGTGGTCGAGGGTCAGGGCGCGCACGCCTACATCGAATTGAGCGGCACCAGCATGGCGACCGCGGTCGTGTCGGGCGCGGCCGCGCTGCTGCTGGACGCTCGCGCGGAGCTGACGCCGGCGCAGGTGAAGATCGTCCTGCAGGTCACGAGCTCGCGACTGCCAGGAGCGGGGCTGATCGAGGAGGGCGCCGGGAGCCTGAACGCGCTCGCCGCAGTCGAACTGGTGGGAGGAACTGCCGCGACAAATACCACAATCGCGAGCGAAATCGTGACACCGAGCCACCTCGCGTTCTTCTCTAAAGAGGCGGCGTTAATCACCGCAAGCCTGCCGGTGAAATCGGGAACTCGCGTGCCCGGGGGCTATGTCCTTGTAATTGGAAAGACGATCGTCTGGAGTGACACCATCGTCTGGAGTGACACCATCGTCTGGAGTGACACCATCGTCTGGAGCGACTTCATCGGCCGCGCAACGATAGTATCGCGCGACACTATCGTCTGGAGTGACACCATCGTCTGGAGTGACACCATCGTGTGGAGTGACACCATCGTCTGGAGCGACACGATTGTTTGGAGCGATACGATCGTGTGGAGTGATTGATCTAGATAATTTCTGTTGACATTAACCGTATACTGAGGAGCATAACCGTGCAGCGAATCATCGTCTGGGGCGACTAATAAGACACGCCGGCGGCAGCAGGTCGATTTATGACCGCACACGCACAGCTCACGAATGCAGGACGGCTCTATCTAGCGGCTGTAATCAGCTCTGGATCGTTCGTAGTCCTGAACTCTCTCTACAGCCTCTATAAGTCTCCGGTAGGCTACGAATGGTTCGTCCTAGCGGGACTCACTCTACTTAGTGGCTCGTTTACGGTTAAAGTCCCTACCATCCCCGCGCGGCTGTCCGTCTCTGAAACATTCGTCTTTGCGGCCGTGCTCATGTATGGGCCAGCGGCAGCCACTATGGTCGTCGCTCTGGACAGTCTCGTCATCTTTAACTTCTCTGCACCTGCGATCGCCGTCTGGATTGCGGCCCAAGCATTCTTTTATCTAGCGGACGTCGGCCCGCTTGCTCAGGCTCCTCAACCAATTCTTAGTCTATTGGTCCCGCTGCTTGCTCTAGCGGTTCTGTACTTCGTCCTGAACAGTTGGCTTATCGCGTGGGCAGTCGCGCTCGAGCAAGCCACGTCCGCACTATTAGTTTGGCGTCGTAACTTCTTCTGGCTCTCATTAAACTATTTTAGCGGCGCGTCGGTTGCCGCGCTGCTGCTCCCCTACTTGCAGGCACCAGGTGCGGCGTTCGTTAAAGTGATCGGCATTCTGCTGCCTCTGCTGCTGATTTCGTACCTGACGCTGAAAACTGCGCTCGGCCGAGTGGAAGACGCAAATCGGCATCTGAGCGAGCTCAATCGATTATATCTCTCAACGATCGAAACGTTGGCGATGGCGATAGATGCTAAAGACCAAATTACGCACGGCCATATACGTCGCGTTCAAATTTTTGCAGTCGGCTTGGCTAAGGAAATGGGAGTTACAGAACCCGCTCAGATCAAGGCTGTCGAAGCAGCCGCGTTATTGCATGACATGGGTAAGCTCGCAGTTCCCGAGTACATCTTAAATAAACCAGGTCCGCTGACGCCGGCAGAATTCGAGAAGATGAAACTTCACGCCAGTGTAGGCGCAGACATTCTGTCCGCAATCGCTTTTCCTTATCCGGTTGTACCGATCGTTCGCCATCACCATGAGAATTGGAACGGCACTGGGTATCCTGATGGCCTGAGAGGAAGCGAGATACCGGTTGGAGCGCGCATCCTGTCTGTGGTGGACTGCTTTGATGCCCTAACTTCTGATCGGCCGTATCGTCCTCGTCTATCTGATTCAGAGGCGCTGCGCATTCTGACAGAGCGCCGGGGAACGATGTACGATCCGCTGGTCGTAGACACGTTCGCGCGAGTGTATCGCGACATTGCACCGTCCGACGATGACATCTCTCTTAAGGCCAGTCTTTCCGCTATAGCGCGCGAAATGTCGGTCACGACAGTTGCGCGCCTGCCCGGCACATCCAGGTTAGATGATATCAGTGCAAGCACGGAGGAGATGTTATCCCTCTATGAGCTCGCGCGCAGCCTCAGCGGTCGCCTGAACCTTTCAGATGCAGCGGACGTTATCTCTAAGCATTTGAGGCGTCTCGTGCCAGCTACCACTTGTGTTTTCTTTCTTTATGATGAATCTACAGACGAATTAGTAGCAGCGCACGCGGCCGGAGAGAACTCTGCTCACTTTTCGGATATTCGAATCGCTATGGGGCAACGATTAAGTGGTTGGGTAGCAGCGAACCGGCAAACAATCGTAAATTCCGATCCAATGCTCGATTTAGGAGAGGTCGCCCGGTCCCTTAAGCCGCCCCTGAGGAGCTGTCTCAGCACACATCTCGCCGCAGAATCTAAGCTGGTTGGTGTGTTGACTGTCTATTCGACGCACCGAAACGCATTCAATGAGGACCATCGCCGACTGGTTGAAGTTATTGCGCGGCAGGTATCTCAGACAGTACTCCAGGCCGTTGAGTTTCAGCAGCAGAATTCTGAAAAGCTGCATGATCAGTTGACTGGCCTCCCCAATCGCCGACACCTTGAGCGATTCGTGGCGTCGGAATTGGCCGGTTCAGGTGGGCTGCCGTGCACAATCCTGCTTGTCGAAGTCAAAGGCACACCAGGCTCAAAACCTTCGCATCGAAACTTGCCCGATTATGTCTTCGCACAAGCTGCGGATCGTATTCGTGTTGCATTGAGAGGTGCGGATCTCTTATTTAGGTACGATTCGAACAGATTTATCGTTTTGCTGGCTCAAACTGATGGGTCCACGGCTGAACTTGTTGCGCGTCGAATAACAGACCATGTAGGTCTCGGAAGAACAGGTGACGACGAGAGCTTTGGCGGGGCCGTTAGGATTGGCCGCGCCACTGCGCCAGATGACGGCCTCTCTCTTGCGGACCTCGTTTCCGCAGCTGAATCACGTTCGAGTGGTTCTCCAAATTCGCGACCCTCTGTGCATTGAGGTCCAAAGTGTCTGCCCAAACCATCGAAAATGCGCACGACATGCTTCGGACGGGCTTGCTTCGGCGATCGCTGGAGCAAGTACAATCTAGCAGGACAAATGACCCTGACGCCATTGCGTTGGCAGCAGAAATCTATCTTCTGCAGGGGCGCCAAGAACTCGCGCTGCGCTTCTCTCGCGAGCTGACAACGCGTCGCACTGTGTCCGAACAGATTATGGCGCGCGCAATGTTCGTGGCCGGCGCTAGTTCCTGGGATCTGGGCGACTGCGCCGGAGGCATCGAACAACTCGAGCGAGCGGCGGTGTTGGCTCACAAGATTTCCGACACTTCGTTGGTGTCGAAGATTCGTTTGCACATTCTCGAAAAGGCTGCTGATACGGACGCTCCGTACGAAATGTCGGTGCCCTTGAGCGCCGCCGCTGTTCGTGCAGTCCATCGATCCGGAGATCCGCAAATCATGATCGAAGCGCACATTGCGTTCGGTCGACTTGAGGCAAGAATTGGTCACCTCGAGTTAGCTAAGAGACACTTGGCGCTGGCTAGGCGATTCTTGCACGATGAGCCCAACCGTTGGTTAGATGCGAATGAGAAGCTTACTGAGTCAATCGTTCGGTCACTAGAAGGAGACATTGAGAGCGCATGCGACATAGCCCAGCAGGCTCTTGAGGACGCCGCTGTTATCGGATGGCCTAAAGGAGAGGCAATCGCTGCCGCTAATCTTGCGTTTTATTATGTGTGCCTGAATCGTTTCGCTGAAGCAACTGCTTTCCTGATGAAGGCTGAAGCTACGGGGTACTCCTTGGCGAACTTTGCTTATGCGCTACTAGACACAAAACTTGTCTTGGCATCAGCTCGCGGCGATCATGCAGAATCCGAAAGATTATGGCAGGCCGTAAGGAGTACTGCAGACGGCGTGGCGTCATGGTACGTTTTGCGTTCCGCTCACACAAGAGTTCGTACGCTGATTGCAGAGCAAAGGCACGCGGAGGCGCTGGAGGTTGCGAAACACAGTCTCAGTGAGGCAATAAGGTTAAAGAATGGATTTTTCAAATCCGTCTTCAGCCTGAGCATCGCTGAACTTGAAGTTGCAACTGGAGCGCGTCCGTCGCGGTTAGCCGAATTATCGGTGCCGTCGAACTCTTTGTCGCTATTGGCTGTGCGCCGGCAGGTCGTGGCGGCGGCGCTGGTTCAAGAACGTCCTCGACGTGCGGCAACAGAAACGGCAGCAGCAAGGCGAATTCTACGGGCCGCTGGTTCGGAACAGGAATGGTATCCGGGACACGGCGACAGATTCATTCATGGCGAAGGAATTCCGACGAGCGAAGACATAACGCTCGACGACGCGGTCGCGTTGATCGAACTCGCGGGCTATCCGCACGTCTTGGCGCGCGAGGCATACGCACTGCTCCAGCTCACTGGCGCTGCGACGGCGCTCGCGCTCGTCGCGCGCGGACCCACCGGGATCCGGCAAGTGGATTCACAGGGATGGGCTGAGAAGCAGGCGGTCGATGCCGCCGAGCATCCGGAGCCGTATCTGCGGATCACGTGCGGACAGCATCGCGACGAGACGTGGGAGATCCTCGCGGACCTGAAACCCACCCTCGCGGATCGGTGCGCCGGAGTTGCGGTCCGAAAACTGGTCGACACCGCGGTCACGCTCGATCGCTACCGGCGCGAAGAGAAGCAACGCGACGCGCTCTGGCCCGCCGACACGCTCGAAACTGACGGCGGGCTCTGGGTCTCCGAGCAGATGACGGAGTTGCTGTCGATCGGCCGTCGGATCGCGCCGTCCGACATCACGGTCCTCTTGACCGGAGAGACCGGCACCGGCAAGGAGGTCCTCGCGCGCGCGATCCACCGTGCCTCGGGTCGCGCCGCCAAAGCGTTCGTGCCGTTCAACTGCACCGCTGTCCCCCGCGACATGCTCGAGAGCCAGCTGTTCGGCTACCGTCGCGGCGCCTTCACAGGCGCCGATGCCGCATTCGACGGCGTCATCCGCGGGGCTGCCGGCGGCACGCTCTTCCTGGACGAGATCGCCGAAATCGGTCCTGATCTGCAGCCGAAGCTGCTCCGCTTCCTCGAAACCCACGAAGTGCACGGGCTCGGTGAGGCGCATCCCGTCGCCGTCGACGTGCGCGTCATCGGCGCGACCAACGCCGACCTGGAGACGTTGATGGCGGACGGCCGTTTCCGCGAAGACCTCTTCTATCGCCTCAACGTCGTCCGCCTGCGGGTGCCGCCCCTGCGCGAGCGCCGCGAGGAGATTCCGCCGCTGATCGAACACTACCTCCACCGCTTCGCGGAAGAACAGAAGAAGGGCCGGCTCACGCTGGACGATGAGGCGCTCGAGTACCTGCTGCTGTTTGCGTGGCCCGGCAACGTGCGGCAACTCGTGAACGAAATGCGCCGACTCGCCGCGATGGCAGAGCCGGACTCGACGGTTACCGCGGTGCTGCTCTCGCCGGAGATCCAGACTTCGCGGCGGACGGTGCGCCTTGCGCCGGGCGACGAGCCGGAAATTCGTCTCCGGCTCGATCAGCCGCTCAAGGACGCCGTGGATACGATCGAGCGTGCGCTGGTGCGGCGAGCGCTCGAGCGTGCGAGAGGCAATTACGAGAACGCCGCCCGCCTGCTCGGAATTTCGCGCAAAGGGCTGTTCCTCAAGCGGCGACGCTGGGGCATGCAGCGGGCATCGTAGGCAACCCGGCGTCTAACAGGCTGAAAAAGCGTGAACGGCCAAATGTCCAATGCCGAACGGCTGAAATGTCAATCGGTCGTCGGCATTGAGCATTGGCATCGGCCGTTGACACTGGCCTTTTCAACAATCTGCTAAACACACGTCCTACTTTCCGAGAACTCGCTTGGCCTGCGCATTGTGACGGATGGTATGCGCCGTGGCCCAGTCGCCAATCTGCGCGAGCGTGACGGTGCCCACCGCCTTGTGTGTGACACCAAAGCGCGACCCGCGATCTTCCGCGAGCCCCTCCAGCGCCGCGTCAAGCTTCTGCGCGGACGCGACGAGCGCGGACAGCGCTTCATCGCGCGTGATCTCCGGTGGAGGCAACGAGCTGCCGGATGCTTCGAGCTTCTGAGGAATCTCCGCCACCACGTCCGTCCAGGCACGCTCGCGAAAGTCGTGCGGCAGCGGCTGTGACGGCCGCGCGCCGGACACCAGTTCCGCGAACATGCCGTCGACGGTCGCTACATGCCAGCCAATCTGCGCAGCCGACCACCCGCCGCCGGCCGGTGTGCGCTCGACGAGATCTCCCGGGGCCTCGCGCAGGCGCGCCACGAGCCGATCGTGCGCTTCGCGATATGCCCTGCGCATCCGTGCGATCCGTTCGGCGTGAGCGTCCGCCACGGCTTCAGCCTCCGAAATAGGAGGGGATCGGCATGTCCCGCATCGTGTGCAGTCCCGGCGGCGCGCCGAGGATCTTCGGAATCGAGTTCACCGTGATCGACGCGGTGGCGACATCACCATGAACGCCGCCCGCGATCTTCATCTTCAGCGCCGGCGATCCGCTGATTTCAACGGCGTCGAACGACTCGGGCGCACCCAGATAGGCCTCCATGTGCAGCGTGATCACCGGCCGTCCGTTGCGAAAGCCCACCCCGTCCTGCACGATACCGCACACGTAGCCGGCATCAACGGCGAGGAACTCGCTTGCAACCGTCTCGGTCGCCATGCGCGGCTCGATGTCGTCCGTAATCCTGTCCAGTTTCCAACCCATGGCATCCGCGATCATCGATATTGATTCGGCAAGCCCCACGTGCCGGACGCTTCCCTCGTCAACCTTCTTCTGGAACTGTTCGCGGGTAAGGCCTGCGCCGATCTTCTGCTGGAACGGTAACCGGCGCACGCGTGCGTCCTGGATGCGATCGACGCGGATCGCATCGACATGCTCGCAGACACCCGTCAAGGTGATCGGAAGTGCGTCCATCGTGAAGCCCGGGTTGACGCCCGTGCCGAGCACCGCCACCTTCGCCTTCTTCGCCATCTGATGAAGCGCGCGCGCGTATTTCATATTCGCGGACGTCGGATACGCGAGCTCCTCGGTCGTGGATACGATCGGCACTTTGAGCTCCAGAATCGTTTTCACCTGCGGCATGACTTTCTTCATCGATGACTGCGTGCACAGCACGACCACGTCGGGCTTGCCGGCCTTGATTGCTCTCTTCGCGTCGCTCGATACCTTCACGCGCAGCGCGCGGCCGACATTCGCGACCTCGCCAAGGTCGCGCCCCACCTTGGCCGGATCGATGTCCACCGCGCCGACGATGCGGAACCCGCGCCGTATGGCGATCTGACGAACGAC
Organism: Acidobacteriota bacterium; assembly: GCA_003222675.1. Lineage (GTDB taxonomy): Bacteria > Acidobacteriota > Vicinamibacteria > Vicinamibacterales > 2-12-FULL-66-21 > QHWT01. The sequence goes on from QHWT01000075.1 coordinate 149,240, forward strand.
CGCCGCGCCAATCGGCCCGAGACCATAGTGCAGGACGCGGATCGGCCCCTTACGTATAGCCATGCATGACTCCTGAAAGAGACGAATTATAGTAGGATTTGCCCGTGTTCGCGCGGGTTGCCTCTGTCGTTGCGCTGATCGCGGTCCTCGGCGCGCGGTCGTTGATAGCGGACACACCGCGCTCGCCGCGCAATGCCAACTACACGATCACCGCGCGGCTGGATCACGCGACGCGCACGATCCACGGCGACGAGCGGATCTCCTGGCGCAACGTCTCGGCCCATGCAGCGACGTCGCTGCAGTTCCACCTGTATTACAACGCCTGGCGCGACGAGCGATCCACATGGATGCGCGAACGCGCACTCGCCGGCGTCAAGGACGCCCGACGCCGCGACCCGTCCGACTGGGCGTCCATCGTCGTCGACAAGGTCGAAATGGTTCCATCGTCTGGCGGCGCCGCCGTCGATGTCACAGCACAACTCCGCTTCATCGCGCCCGACGACGACAATACGGACGACAGGACCGTTGCGGAACTGCCGCTCTCGCGAGCGGTAGCTCCGGGCGACACGATCGATCTGCGGCTCCAATGGACCTCACGGGTGCCGCGCACCTTCGCGCGCACCGGCGCCATCGCCGACTACTACTTCATCGCTCAATGGTTCCCGAAACTAGGCGTGCTGGAAGACGCTGGCTGGAACTGCCACCAGTTTCATTCGACGACGGAATTCTTTTCCGATTTCGGCGTCTATGACGTGCGCCTCACCGTCCCGCGCAACTGGATCGTGGGTGCGACGGGCATCGAGCAGGACGCGGCGGACGAGCCTGACGGCAGCCGCACGCACCATTTTTACCAGGAAGATGTCCACGATTTCGTGTGGACGACGAGTCCGCATTATCTGGAGAGGCACGAACGCTTCGAGCATCCCTCATTGCCGCCGGTCGACATGCGGCTGCTCCTCCAGCCCGAACACGAAGGACAGGCCGCGCGGCATTTCGCCGCGACGCGCGCGGCGCTGAAGTACTACGGTGAGTGGTACGGTCCTTATCCCTACGGCCATATCACGGTAATCGATCCCGCGTGGCAAAGCGGCGCGGACGGCATGGAATACCCGACGCTTTTCACCGCGGGCACAGAGTGGATCGCACCCCGGGGCGCCACGGACCCGGAAGACGTCACCGTACACGAAGCCGGCCACCAATTCTGGTATGGCATCGTTGCCACGAACGAGTTCGAGCATGCATGGATGGACGAAGGACTGAACACCTTCTCTACGGCGCGAGCCATCGAAGCGGCATCGTTCCAGAACTTCTACTCACAGCGATACTTCGGTGGCTTCATCCCGTGGACCTTCATGGACCTGCCGCTGTCGCGTGAGGTGAACGGCGATCGAATGGCGGGCTATCGCAAATGGGCGCGACAGGATGTTCAGGCGACCCCCTCGTTTCGATATTGGCCCGGCACAGCGGGCGCCATCACATATGACAAGACCGCTTTATGGCTGCACACGCTCGAGCGGCATCTCGGCTGGCCCGTCCTGCAGCGGGTCATGTCGACCTACTTCCAGCGCTATGCGTTCAAGCACCCGACGCCGGCAGATTTTTTTGCCGTCACCAATGAGGCCAGCGGGCAGAATCTGGCCTGGTACTTCGATCAGGTCTATCGCGGATCTCAAACATTCGACTATGGTGTAGACGCGTTCCGGAGCGTGGCCGAACGGCTGGGCTCGAACCGGACGGTTGTCGTGGCGCGCCGCTACGGTGATGGGATCTTTCCCGTCACCGTTCGAGTGACGTTCGAGGACGGCCAGCACGTCGAGTGGCCATGGGATGGCCGGGATCGCTGGAAGTTGTTCGAGGTCACGCGCGCATCAAGGGCACGCACGGCGGAAGTGGATCCCGGGCACGTGCTGCTCCTCGATGTGGACCGCACGAACAACAGCGCATCGCTGCGGCCGCAAGCGGACGTCGCGGCGCGCAAGTGGTCTCTCGCGTGGCTCGTCTGGCTGCAGGACCAGTTGCTGACGTACGGATTCTTCGTCTGACCTATGGGCCCTCTCTCCGCGCTTGGTGACGGACTGAGCCGGGCGGCGCGCGCGCCGGCCGTGCTCGCCGGAACGTTCGCGCTCACCTTGCTCGTCGCCGTGCCGCTGTCGCTGGCGTTGCGCGGGATGCTGATCGCGCACCTCGGGCCAAGCCTCGCCGCGGATGCCGCCGCGCGCAGCGTCGATTTCGACTGGTGGCAGGAGTTCTCGGCTCAGGCCACAGGGCTGGGCATGACCTTCGTCCCGTCGATTATCGGATTCGGCGCGGTCCTTCAGAACATCAGCAACCTTGCGGACAACGTACCGCTCGCCACCACGATCGCCGGCGTCATCGCGGCGTGGCTCGTGCTCTGGTCCTTTCTATCGGGCGGCATCCTCGATCGCTTTGCGCGGAACCGTGCGACGCGCGGGCGCGGATTCTTCGGGGCTTCTGGCGCGCACTTCCCTGCACTGATCAGGCTCGGACTGATTTCATTGCTCGTGTACTGGATCGCGTTCCGCTGGATTCATCCCTGGCTTTTTGATTCCGTGTTTACCCGTGCAACCCGTAATATGACGGTCGAACGCGACGCATTCCTCGTCCGCCTCCTGTTCTACAGTCTGTTCGCGTCGATATTAATCCTCGTGAATGTGATCTTTGACTACTCGCGCATCCGCATCGTGCTGGAAGATCGGCGCAGCTCTCTGGGAGCGCTGATCGCTGGTGCACGGTTCGTGGGCAGGCATACCGGCGGCGTAGCGGCCCTGTATCTGCTGAACACGGTGCTGTTTCTGCTGCTGATTGCCGCGTATGCGATCGTGACCCTCGCGGTGAGTCCAGCCGCACGGATGCCGTGGCTGGCCCTTCTCGCGGGCGAGGTCTACATCCTGGCGCGACACTATCTCAAGTTGACGTTTTACGCGTCTGAAACGGCGATGTTCCAGGCGCGCCTCGCGCACGCGGACTACGCTGCGGCACCCCCGGTCGTCTGGCCGGAATCGCCGCTCGCCGAGTCGATTGCCAACGCACCGCCCGTGGGCCCATGCTGAGCCTCTTCAGGAACGCGCGCATTCTGATCGTCGACGATGAGGAGGAAAATGTCGCGAGCCTGCGCCGCATTCTCAACCGGTTCGGTTTCTCGCGCGTGGAGAGCACGACGGATTCGCGCGAAGCCGCGTCGCTGTACGTGCGACACCGGCCGGACCTGATCCTGCGGGATCTTCAGATGCCGCCCCTCGACGGTCTGGCGGTGATGGCGCAGTTCAACCAGATCGCGGAAGCGACCTATCTCCCGATTCTCATCCTCTCGGCCGACGTGACACCTGAGACGCGGCGTGAGGCGCTGTCCCGCGGCGCGAAGGACTTCGTCAGCAAGCCGTTTCAGACCGACGAGATCATTCTCAGGATCAAGACGCTGCTGCAGACGCGTCAGCTGTATCTCCAGATTCAGAGCCAGAACCAGTTGCTCGAAGCGAAGGTCCGCGAGCGCACGAAAGCTCTGGAAGAGGCGCAGATCGAGATCGTCGAGCGCCTGGCCGTCGCGGCGGAGTTCCGCGACGACAATACGGGTCAGCACACGCAGCGCGTCGGGCAGCTGTCCGCGCTGGTGGCGCGGCAGCTCGGGCTGCCTGATTCCCAGGTGACGTTGATTCGCCGCGCGGCACCGCTTCACGACGTCGGCAA
>QHWT01000075.1:152982-153467 GCA_003222675.1 Acidobacteriota bacterium
GAGGAATGCGCCGTCGTGAAGACCCACACGCTCATTGGCGCCCGGATCCTCTCGGGGGGCAAGTTCCCGCTGGTGCGACTGGCGGAAGAGATCGCGTTCAACCATCACGAGCGCTGGGACGGCGACGGGTACGCGGGCATTCCCGCCATCGAGATCCCTCTCGCCGGACGCATCGTCGCAGTCGCCGACGTCTTCGACGCACTCACACAGCAGCGCCCTTACAAGGACGCGTGGCCGGTTTCCCAGGCGATCGGCGAAATCGATCGGCAGCGCAGCCACCAGTTCGATCCGGAAGTCGTGGACGCGTTCCTCCGGATGATCGAACAGCGCGGCGCGGGTTTGGTCGATTTCGTCTGACTCGCGGCTCAGACGCCGATCTCGATGTCGGCCGGCGCGGGCTCCCCTTCTTCGACGTGCGGCTCGCCTTCTGCTTCCGCGCTGATGCGCCGCAGCGCCTCTCCTGCCACCCCGCGGAGCCGCGGATC
>QHWT01000075.1:153487-160761 GCA_003222675.1 Acidobacteriota bacterium
GCGCCAATGAGCCGATCGGCGATGATGATGCGCTCGCGCAGCGAGGTTTGCGGATCCAGCAGGGGCACGACGAGCTGACGCAAGTGCGGCTCGAGTACGTTGTCCAGGAACTCGAGTGCGTTCGCGCGGATGACAGGGTTCGCAGATCGAAGGCCGACGTAAGCGTCCTGCAGCTGCGCCTCGGGAAACAAGAGCGACATCAGCCTGAAGATTCGTTCGAGCTCGTGTTCCATCGATTGGCGCATCGCGACCATCACCGGATCGCCCGACGGCAGCGTCTCCCCCACCGCGCCGAGCACCTGATGCGAGCGGTAATGTCCTCCGATCTCGGCGGCCAGGAGCAGCTCGATCAATTTCCGATCGAGCTGGACCTCGGGGTGCAGGCGCCGCAACTTGTTCAGTGCGGCGATGATCCGGTAACGCAGCGCCGGGTCCTCCTCGAGCAGCCGTTCCTGCAGAAGCGGCACGCCGGCAGCGCCCGCGCGTGAGAGCGCCTTCACGGCCACCCGCGCAATGCGAGGATCCTCATCGTCGAGCAGCTTGACGAGCAGGTCGGGGAACACCTCGGGAAGCAGCGACAGCACCCGCGCGGCTTCGTCGCGATCGCGAGCGCCCGCCTCGCCGGATGCCGCGATCATCTGTTCGAGAATCACGCGCGCCGCGTCGAGATTGCGAGCGCGACCCGGCGACGCGAGAAACGCCGCAATGCCGGCGCGGATGGAGAAGTCTGGAAACTCGCCGAGCTCCTGAATACGCGCGACCGGGTCGATGCCCACTTGCTGGCTGAGGAACAGCAACGCCTCCGTGCGGACGGCAAGATCGGGATCGCGGAGCATCTCGGCGACGACGGGACTGATTGTCTGGTCGCCGCTCGCGCTCAGAATCGACAGCGCACGACGCCGGATCTCCGGGTCGTCGTGATGCAGCAGCCGGTGAAGCGGCCGCCGCCAGATCCCCCCCGGCTCCTGTTCGATGATCGACAAGGCGTAGCGGACGGCGGCAGGATCGTCCGCCGCCAGCTTCTGCTCCAGCGCACTGACCGCCGATCGATCGAGGACCCGCCTGGAGTGTCGTTCCGCGTCGAGGCGATGGCGGCGGATGGTCTCGTGGATTGTGCGGACGTACTCGCGGCGGAGCCGCCAGGCAATTGCGAACCAGCCGGTCAACAGCACGAGGTTGATCGCGGCAGTTCCGCGAAGTCCGACGTTCAGTCCCGGCAAGCCGGCGAACCCGCGCGTCGTGAGGCCGAGGAGCACGCCGCCTGTCGCGTCCCCGGCGCGATTCAGGACGATATCGATCGCGTTCTTGATGCGCGCCCGCGCCCCTGGAGCGATCGGCAGATAGAGCAGTTCGTAGGTCGCCTTATCGACGGAAAAGCGCAGCCCCTGATCCAGCGCGTTCGTCATGATCACCGGCCAGAACACGGGCAGCAGGAGAATAGCTGCGGTCCCGAAACCGAGAGCCGACGGAAGGAGCAGGATCGCAAGCGCCACGCCGTACCGCCGCAGCACCGATGCGGTCAGCGTCAACTGCACGGTCAGGCTCACGATGCCGAGGATGAAGTTGAACGTGCCAAAAAATCGCGTCAACGCTTCGGCGCTTCCGCCGAAGCGTTGGTCGGCCACGACGCTGAGCTGAAAGCCCGTCCACTGCGTGGCAATCGCGACGAGAAACACCATGGACGCGGTCAGGCGCAGGTATGGCGTCCTCCGAATCTCGTCGAGCGTTTCGCCGAACGGATGGCGATGCCGTTTCCCGCGCCGCGCAAGGCCGCGACGGCGGATTTTCGCGTTTGCGATCGAAACAACGACGGCGGCGGCGAGAATCAACGCGGCAAGGACGAGGAGAAGATTGATCGCGTCGCCAACAGGGCGCACGAGGACGCGAGCGAGCAGTCCGCCGAGAATTGCGCCGAACGAAGCCCCCGCGCCGATGACGCCGAACAACCGCTTCGCCTGCCTCGTGTCGAACTGAGAGTTCGCAAAGCTCCAGGCCTGCACCGGCGCAATGATCCCGAAACAGTTGACCCAGACATAGAACACGCCTGGCAGCAACACGAAGGGATGCCTCCGGAACAGCCACCAGAACAGCAGGACGTTGGACGCAAAAAACATCAGCGTCCACACGGTGACCGCCCGCTGACCGAGGCGCGCCGCAACCCTGGTGTAGATCGGCACGAACACCGACAGCGCGAGTGGGACCGCCGCGTAGACATACGCCAGCGCGTAGGGGCCGTATTGACGCAGGAACAGCGCGTTGCGAATTGGTTTGGCGAGCAGGAATGCCGCCACGACGACGGCGATATAGAGAAAGGTGAGAGAGACCGGCAGCGCTTCTCCGGACCGTATATCGAAAAAGCCCCGCAGACGCGCGCCCATGACCGGCGGGCAGTTTACTTCAACTTGCGCATGGCATAGGCTTTAGCCCCACGCCCCGAGGTCTTCCCATGTCGATTGCCCGACGGTTGCTGTCGCCCATCGCAGAGATCCGCGAAGGCGAAACCGCGACGGCGCTGATGATGTTCGCGTACTCGTTCCTCGCGATGACGTCGTACAACGCCATCAAGCCGATTACGCGCTCAAAGTTCATTTCCGATCTGGGTGCCGACAACCTGCCGTATGTCCTGCTTGCCGCCGGGTTCCTCATCGGCATCCTGATGGCGGGATATTCCTGGCTGATGGCAAGGCTGCCGCGCCGCTGGGGCCTGCCGATCACGCAACTCGGGATGGCAGCAGTGCTCATCGGGTTTTGGTTCCTGTTCCAGGCGTCGGCGACGTGGGTGTCGGTGGCCTTTTATGTAGCTGGTCTCATCCTTGGCGTTCTGCTCATCAGCCAGTTCTGGACGCTCGCGAACATCGTCTACGACCCGCGTCAGGCGAAGCGCCTCTTCGGGTTCATCGGAGGCGGCGCGCCGCTAGGCGGCGTCGCGGGATCAGCGTTCGCCACCGCTTACGCGCGACAGATTGGATCGACGAACCTGCTGATCCCGAGCGCGTTCGGCATGATCCTGAGCGCGCTGCTCGTCGCGTTGATCATCAAGCGCGAGCGGGTCGATCCCGGCATGGCGACGAGTGCGGGCAAGTCGCAGAAAGGCGTGAGCGCAACCGAAGCGATCAATCTGCTTCGCCGATCGAAGCACCTTCAGATCATCGCGCTGGTGATCAGCTTTGCGGCGGTCGGCGCGGCCATCATCGAGCAGCAGCTCAACATGGCGGCCGCGGCCGCCAAGGGAGCGGGCGCGACCGATTCAATCACGTCGTTTCTGGCCCAGGTGCAGCTCTGGACGTCGACGATCGGGTTCATCATCCAGGTCTGGCTCACGAGCAAGATCCATCGCTATCTCGGCATCGGGTTCGCGCTGATGATTCTCCCGGTGAGCCTCGGCACGACCGGCGTCATCATGCTGCTGAACGCCGCGCTGTGGGCGCCAAGCCTCGCGCGCGTGCTCGATCAGTCACTCCGCTACACCGTCGACAAGACCACGCGAGAGATCCTGTTCCTGCCACTGCCCGCAGACATCAAGCTGAAGGCGAAGTCGTTCGTGGACGTGACGGTGGATCGTGGCGCGAAGGCTGTCGGCGCGCTTCTGCTGCTCGTCCTCGTCAAACCCTGGGGACTGCACCTGAACTGGCAGCGTCTGAGCTATGCGAGCCTGGTGATGACGGTGGCGTGGATCGTCATGGCGCTGCGCGCGCGACGGGGTTACCTGGAAGCGTTCCGCACCAGCATCCAGCGTCGCGATGTGCAGCCCGAGGAAGTGCGCCTGAGCGGCGCGGATCTCTCGACAATCGAAACGCTCGTTCAAGAGCTGTCCCATCCCGACCCCTCGCGTGTTGTCTATGCAATCGACGTCCTTGAATCGCTCGACAAGCGCCACCTGGTGACGCCGCTGCTCCTCTATCACGAGTCGCCGCTGGTCAGGCGGCGCGCGCTCGCGGCACTCCGCGAGGTGCGGCCTGACATCGCACAGCAGTGGGCGCCGCAGATTCGCCGTCTGCTGGCCGATTCCGACGGGCAAGTCCGCCAAGCCGCGGTGGCCGCGCTGGGCGCCATTCGCAACGAGGACACCGCGACGGTCGTGCGGCCGATGCTCGATGACCCGGATCCGCGCATTCGCGTGACGGCCGCGCTTGCGCTCGCCTCGAGCGACCGGCGCGACGATAGAGCACGCGCGGGCGCGATCTTCGCCGATCTCACGTCGGACACCACCGAAGCTACCCGTCCCGCGCGCCGTGACGCCGCCGCGGCGCTGCGGCAGATCCGGCACGCCGATCTGCACATGCTGCTCATGCCGTTGCTCTACGATCCAGCTCCGGAGGTCGCCGAAGAGGCGCTGGCGAGTGTGCGCGAGCTCGGTGTGTCCGACTTCCTGTTCGTGCCGACGCTCGTCACGCTGCTCCGGAACCGGCAGTTGAAGGGCAGCGCGCGCGAAGTGCTCGTCAGCTACGGCGAGCCGGTCATCGATGCGCTCGCTTACATCCTGGCCGACAAGGACGAAGACATCTGGGTCCGCCGTCATATTCCCTCGACGCTCGCGGGCATTTCGTCACAGAAGTCGGTCGATGCGCTGGTCGCGGTGCTCGACGATCCCGACGGTTTCCTGCGTTACAAGGCGGTAGCGGCGTTGCAGGCGCTCAGACGCGATAACGATGCGCTGACGTTCCCGGCGGCGCGGATCGAAGCGATGGCGCTGGGGGAATCGCGCCGCTATTTCACGCACCTGTCGCTCCATCACAACCTGTTCGATCGCGGCGGTCTGCCGGCCGACTCGATGCTGGCCGAGGCGCTTTCCGAGAAGATGGACCGCGCCCTGAATCGCACGTACCTTCTGCTCGGACTCATTTATCCATGGCGCGACATTGCGGCGGCGCGGTGGACGCTGGAACACGGCGATCCGCGGACGCGCGCCAGCGCGTCCGAATACCTCGACAACCTGCTCACCGGACAGCTGCGGAAGCGCATCATGCCGGCGCTGGAAGATCTGCCGCGTGAGGAGAAGGTGCGGCGCGGTAACGTACTCCTGCGCACGCGTCCGCGCGATGTCGAGGAGTCGCTGCTGCAGTTGATCAACGACGATGACGAGGTGGTCGCAGCGGTGGCGATCGATCTCGTGGCTGCGCAGCGTCGGTGGTCGCTCGCCGGCGACATCGAGCACGTGCTCGCGCATCGCGATCCGCGCGACTGGTTCGTCTTCGAAGCCGCGTCGTGGGCGCTCGCCGAGCAGCGACTCTCCGCGGAACGGCGACGGGAGCTCTGGCGCGAGCCGCTGCCAGCCGCCGCGCTCGCGGGGCGGCTGCGGCAGCTCCCGTTGTTCGCCTCCGTCTCCATCGACGAGTTGTTCCGGATCGCCGGCAGCGGCCGTCAGCTTCGGCACGAAGCGGGGCGCGTCCTGCAGCAGGAAGGCATGGTCCCTGACGCGGTGCACATCCTGCTCGACGGCCGCGTGACGGTTGCGCGGCAGGGAGAAGCGCCGTCGAGCGCCACGTCGCCCGCCGCGCTGGGGCTCGACGAAGCGCTGCAGGGACTGCCCGCGCAGGCGACCGTCCGCGCCGTCGACGCGGTCGTCACGCTGGCGCTGCCGGTGGAACAGCTCCGCACGCTCCTCGCGGAGAACACGGACCTCGTGCGCGGCCTGTTTGCGACGCTGGCGGAGGCAGGTGCCCAGTCATGGCCGCTGATCTCGCCGACCGGCGCGGCAGGAGAATTTGCGCAGCTCGCCGAGCGCGGCGTGACCGCCGTCGAGAAGGTCCTCGCGCTGCAGCGCGTGCCGATGTTCGCGCGCGTCGATGCCGCAGATATGCTGGCCCTCTCGCGCATCGCGCGCGTGGCGCCATTCGACGCCGGCGCGCGTCTCTTCGAGGCGTCGACAGCGCCTGCGTTGTGGGTCGTCCTCTCGGGCGACGCCGTTCTCGAGTCGCTGGACGGCGGTCACAGCACGCCCGTCACCAGCGGCGATGCCATCGGCGCGGCCGCGCTGATGACCGGCGCCGCACTTGGACATTCCGGCGAAGCAACCCGACCGGTGATCACGCTTCGCATCGACCGCGAAGACTTTTTCGAGCTGATCGAGCAGCGCCCTGCGCTGCTGCAGCAGGTGTTCGCGGCGCTGTTCAGGGGCGCTGCAGCCGAACAGGGAGTCATCTGACATGCCGATCCGTCCGACGGCGCCTCAAACCATCACTGCTGCCCTCGCTGTCGCAGTCCTCGCCTTCTGCAGCTCGCCACTCGGAACAGCGGCGCAGGCTCAGCCCACGCCGGCCCTCGGCATCGCGACGCCGGAGCAGTACTTCGGATTCCGGATCGGCAGCGACAACAGGCTGGCCCGCTGGGACAAGATCGTCGATTACATGCGGCAGGTCGCCAGCGCGACCGACCGCGTCCGCTTTCGAGAGCTCGGCCGAAGCACGAACGACAATCCGTTCATCGCACTGGAAATCAGCAGCCCCGAGACACTGAAGAACCTGGATCGCTACAAGGCGCTCGAAAAAAAGTTGTACTTCCGGGGAGGCGGACCCACGGACGCCGAGCGCGACGAGATCTTCCGACAGGGCAAGGTCGTCATCGTGATCACCTGCAGCATCCACGCAACGGAGATTGGCGCGTCGCAGATGGCGGTGGAGCTGGTGCATCAGCTCGCGACCGATACGTCGCCGCAGGTGAAAAAGATTCTCGACAATCTCATCTTCGTGCTGGTGCCGAGCCTGAACCCTGACGGCCAGGTCATGGTGACCGACTGGTTCAACAAGAATCTCGGCACGCCCTTCGCGACCAGCGCGATCCCTTACCTCTATCATCCGTACGTCGGCCACGACAACAATCGCGACATGTACATGTTCACGCAGAAGGAGAGCCAGCTGACGGCAAAGCTGCTCTGGCACGATTGGTTTCCTACCGTGTGGCTCGACGAACACCAGATGGGGAGCAACGGCGCGCGCATCTTCGTGATGCCGGCGACCGATCCCATCAATCCCAACGTGCACCCGCTGATCTACCGCTGGAACGGCATCCTCGGTCAATCGCAGGCCGCGGCGCTCGAAGCGGCGGGCAAGGAAGGGATCATCTACAACTCGACGTACACCAACTTCTGGCAGGGTGCGATGGCGTGGAGCGGGTGGTGGCACAACCAGATTGGGTTGTTGACGGAAGTCGCAAGCGCGCGCATCGCTGCACCGATCGATCAGCAGAAGGCGCTGGCCGGACGTGCGACGCCGCCGGCCGAAGGAGGACGCGTTCCTCCGACAAGTTCAGGGCCGGGCCCTTCGACAAGTTCAGGG
>QHWT01000075.1:160766-167626 GCA_003222675.1 Acidobacteriota bacterium
TCCTCCCCGCGCCGAACGACGTCACCTCGCGAACAGAGTATCCACGTCCCTGGCTGGGCGGCCGCTGGACGCTTCGAGACATCGTCGACTACGAATTGATCGCGACGATGGCGCTGCTCGACACCGTGGCGGATCGGCGTGAAGCGCTTCTGCGGCAGATTTACGAAGTGAACCGGCAGACCGTGGACGCCGGCAACACGGGAGAGATCAGGGCGATCCTGATTCCCGTTGAAGGACAGCAGGACGCGCGCGAGGCCGCGCACCTTGCGGACCGGCTGCACACGGGGGGCGTCGATGTGCTCCGCGCGAACGCCGCGTTCGATGCGGACGGCCAACGCTACGCGGCTGGCACCTTCATCATCCCGATGAACCAGGTGTTCGCGCGCTACGCGAAGGACATGCTCGAGAAGCAGACCTATCCCGAGGTCCGGCGATCCCCGACCTCGACGCCTGAGCCGCCCTACGACGTGACGGCCTGGTCGCTCGGCATGTTGTTCGGCGTGAAGAGCGTCTTCGTAAAGACCCCGCCGCCCGCCGGCCTGTCCGTAACGCCGGTTGCTGATCTCCCGAAAATCGCCGGCGACGTGAAGGGCGCCGGGCCGCGCTTTGGTTTCGACTTCAAGGGAGCTGACACGGCAATCGCGATCAACACGCTGCTGAAGCAGGGAGCGAAGCTCGCCTTCGACGCGCCGTCGCACGTCACCGCCACAGGGGTTTCACGCCGCCAGATCGAGCAAGCGGCGGCGGACTACGGGTTGCGGGTGACGACGTCGGATGGCGTGCCGCGCAATGCGGCAGCGCCGCCAATCGCGTTCCGCGCGCCGCGCATTGCCATGTATCAACCGTGGGGCGGCGGGAACATGGACGAAGGCTGGACGCGGTGGGTGCTCGAGCAGTACGGATTCGCATCGACGCCGCTGCATAACACCGACGTGCGCGCGGGCAAGCTCCGCGACAAGTACGACGCGATTATTCTCGCGGACCAGTCGCCGCGCTCCATTGTCGATGGCGCGAGTGGCCAGAACATCCGGCCGGAGTATCGTGGCGGCATCGGCGATCCGGGTGTCGAGGCGCTTCGCGAGTTCGTCGCGCAGGGGGGCACGCTCATCGCTCTCGGCGCAGCCTCCGATCTCGCGATCGAGCGGTTTGGCATTCCCGTGAAGAATCTCAAGGTGGGCTTGACGCGCGATCAGCATTTCGCCCCCGGCACGATCGTGAACGTCGAGATCGACACGGCGAATCCGATCGGCTACGGCGTCGCGGGCAGGACCTACGGGTTCTATAACAACAGCCCGTTCTTCAATCTCGTCGAAGGCTTCGCGTCGCAGAAGGTATCGGTGATCGCGCGCTATCCGAACAGTGACGTCGTGGCATCGGGCTGGTTGAAAGGTGAGGACCTTATGACCGGACGCGCGGCGATCGTCTGCGTCGACATGAACCCCGGACGGATCGTCCTCTTCGGCCTGCGCCCTCAGCACCGCGCGCAGACGCACGCAACGTTCCCGATGCTGTTCAACGCGCTCTATCTCTCGACGTCCGAGGGCCTCGCCAGAATGTCGAGCACGCCTTGATATTTCTTGTGGCTTCCGTTTCCGCCTTCGCTGCGAAGCGCTTCGGCGGACCGCGGTAGCCTCGGCGGAGGCTGGTCAGGCGGAAGTTCAGTGGCAGCCGCCGGATCTTCCGGCTAGAGACGGAAGCCAAGGGATGGGTTATGAAAACGGCTAGCGAACCACTCGCGCGGCGATCCCATCGGCGGTCATGCCGTAATGCGCCCAGACTTCTTGAAACGTATCTGACGGCGCGATCTGCGGATCGACGATGCCCACGTGATCGAGCTCCAGGCCGTTGCCGGCAACTTTCCCGGCAACGTATGCGGCAAACCCGCGAAGGCCGGCTTCAACGGTCCCGATCAACCCGTCTTCGAGCGTCACGACTCGCTTGTACTTGCGCGGCAGGTCTGCCATGAACGCCTCGTCGACAGGAAACCCGTTGACCACGTAAACGTCGACGGGCACGCCGCGCGCCGCGGCCTTCTCGCTGGCCTCGCCCCCGAGGTAACTCGGCGCGCCGATAGTCAGGATCGCCGTCTTCGCCCCGTCGTGCTGACGGAACGGCGTCACCGGCGCCCACGCGTCCGTCGCGTTCCACAACGGCGTCTTGCCGTCCCCGCGCGTCAGCACCGGCAGGTTATCGCGCGGAATCGCGACGATGTGTCCGCCGTACGCGGACGTTGCGTCTTTCACCGCGAGGAACGCCGCGCGCGCGTCGGACGGCGCGTAGAAGCGCCGCAGATAAGGCAGGTAGCCAAGCGCCAGATTGATCCAGTCGAGGCTCCAGCCCGAGAAGTGATCGCGTCCAGTGCACGCGCCGACGTGCGCGAAATGCATCAGAACGTTGATGCCCTCGTTCACGCCGGTCAGGTTGCGTTGGTACTTCCACATCTCGAAGCCTTCGCGCGCGATTCCCTCGAGGAATGCGCCGAACGTGGAGAAGACGTTCACCTGCGGCTTCCGGCTGCTGAACGCGAGGCCGTCGGTCAGGAGCGTCGCCGCCTGCTCCTCGATGCTCATCTCGAAATGGTGCTCTGCCGGAATCAGCTTGACGGCCTTCTCCAGACGCGTCGACGGATTGAGGTCAGCCGAGACGACGAACAGCTGTTTCGGATATTTCTTCGCGACCGCGACGTACGCCGCCTCGGATCCTGCACGCGGACTCACCGGCTTCTCCGGGCCCGGCAAGGCCACGTCCTTGATGTCGGCGTCGGTCAGCGTCAGGTTGGGCGTCCCTTTCGCGGGACGCGCGGTCGTGACGACTTTCCTGCCGGCTTGCTTCCGCAGCGCCTCGAGCTGCGCGGTCTCGTCCGCCGTGATCGCCAGCATCCGATTCGTCAGCACCGTCTGTGGATCCCGTCCCTTCATGCCGCCATCGTGGTGCGCCTCGCCGCCGGGAAGATCGTTGACGTAGAACAGGCATTGCAGCATCGCGCGAATGTCGCGAAAGCTCATGAGCGATCCGGGAATCCAGACGCGCGTCTCGAGCGCCACCTTATTCTCCGTCGCGAACGCGCGCGTCTCGTCGACGACGGCGTATTTCTGACCGAAGTCCTCAATCGTGAGGGGCGCGTCGCCGGCAAAGCCCCAGCCGGTCGGATAAATCAGCGTGGGATGGCCCTTCTGCGCCGACGCGAAAGCCTCGCGGTACGCGGCGAACAGCGCGCGCCGCTCGAGCAGCGAGCGGATCTCCAGGATGCGAATGCCGAAACTCGAAATGATCGGCCGGGGATCCTGATTCATGATGTGCCGGGTTGACCCGGATAACTGGATCCCGTTGCGGTGCATAACGAACGTGATCGGCGCGTGGTGGACGGCGGCGGCATTGAACCCGTCGAGGGCCTGACCGGAGATCCAGCCCGCGTCGCCGCAATGACAGATCACATGGCTGCCGGATCCGTGATTTCCTCGCAGGCCGAGCGCCATGCCGGTGCCGACGGGAAACATCACACCAAGCCGGCCGGAGCTGAGCTCCGTCCCGCCCGGCACCCACGAGACGTGGCCGGCAATATCGAGACTGCGGCGGAAGCCGTCAATGACGCGGGCGCGATCCAGGAAGCCGAGCGTTGCCAGCGCCGAGTAATAGCCGATGCTCGTGTGGCCGTGCTCGATGGTGTAGTGCGAGCGCTCGTAGTCGGTGACCGCCAGCGTCATCAGGAATGCGGGGATCAGCTCGAGGCCCCCCCCGAGATGATCGATGTCGTTCACCTTCGCCAGCGACACGAGCGATTCGATCGCGGTCCGCGCGGCCTGCTTCTCGAGGGCACTCAGCGTGACGTCCTGATCGGCGCTCAACTCCGAGCGGGAGAGATCGAGCGTGAACGGCAGCACATTCGATTCGATGCGCTGTCCGAGGTGCGGCGTCCGCGCGAGGAGCGCGGCATTGCGCGCGTCCTGCTCGGCGGTCAGCGTGGTCAGTGAATCGGCGATGTGAGTAGGCATGGCAGAAGTTGGTCAGTCTATCACCGCGACAGGACCTGGCGCTCGGCGAGGACATAGTGCGCCGCGAGCGGCCCCTGGCGCGCGACCTGTTCCGCGGCGGCCCGCAGCGCGCCCGCGGCATGTGGGCCGAAATCGAATTCGTGGCCCGCTCGATGCAGCCGGTCGCAGACGATGGCCGCATCTGTGTTGCCGACGAACGGCTTCCGTCTCGTCCGTAGCAGCCCCACGTCATCTGACATTAGGACGCGATCGAAGAATCCCCCGTCGTCAGCGTCCCACAGCTGGCGCACCATGTAATGCCCGAGCTCCTCCGCCATCATCCGGTAGGGTTCGCTGTCACTGACATCGTGCGCATCGAGCAGCGCGCCAATCATGGAGATCTGGTCGACGAGCAATCCGCGGACGTGCGCCGTTTGCTCGAAGTAATGCGCGAGGCCGAAGCCCGGCTTGTAGCACGCGAGAACCACGCGCTCGAGCGACGTGAGCGCCTCTCGCGCGAGCGCCGCGTCTTCGAGAACCGCCGCCGCCGCCAGCAGCGCGCCGACCGCCGTCGCATTCGCATCGGCGTAAAGAACGAGGTCGGCGTCGCTCCCATGGTAGCCGCCCTGGTCCGACCGGAGCACCGTCGTAATGAAGTACGCGATCGCCGCGCAACGATCCCGATCCTGTGGCCTGCCAAAGACGAGGGCGGCTTCCGCGTACGCGCGCAGCAGCAACGCATTCGTGTCCAGCAGCTTTTCCTTATGTGGAAGCTGCCAGTCGCGCGTGGCTGCATACCGGCAGAAGCCGCCGGCTTCGCGATCCCACAACCCGCCATCAGCGATCGCGTCGAGCGTACGCTCGACAATCCGTTTCCAGCGATCAGTGCCGGTGTCGCGAAACAGCGCCATCGCGAGATGGAGCGGCGCCGTATGTGGAAACTTTGGCTCGATGCCGAATCCCCCGAACTCGGCGTCGAATGTGGAGAAGATCGCGTCGATGAGTTCGCCCGCGTCGGGCCGAGTCGCTGAGGCGGGCGCCGCATTCGCCGCAGTCGTGGCGGTGCGCGCCCGCGCAATCTCAGGCGCGCGGGATGCAAATGCATCGGATACCCGGAGCAGGATTTCCGGCATGCGGTCCGCAGAAATGAACGTGCCGCCGCCGATCAGATCGCCCTCGGCCGTGAGAAAGGCAGTCGTGGGCCAGCCCCCCAGGTTGTAGCGCTCGTTGATGTCGGGACGGCGATCGGTGTCGATGCGCACGGGAACGAAGCGGTCGTAGATGAGCGGCGCGACGCGCGCATCGCCGTAGGTGACGCGATCCATCTCGTGGCACGCGCGGCACCACGCGGCGGTGATGGACAGGAGCACGGGCTTGTGTTCGCGCGCCGCTTGCGCGAATGCGTCGGCGCTCCACGGCAGCCACGCGATCGGAGGTTGGTCCAAAGCGTCAATTATAATGGCCGGATGCTCGCGCTGCGCTACGCAGCACTGCTGATGCTGGTCATCTGGATCGGCGGCCTCGCCGTGCTCGGCGGCGTTGCGGCGCCCGCAATCTTCGACGTCCTGTCGACGCGCGAGGCGGCCGACGGGCGGCTGCTCGCCGGCGCCGTCTTTGGCGAGACGCTGCGGCGATTCCACCTCATCACCTACGCGGCGGGCGGGTTGCTGCTCCTGACCCTCGTGCTGCGCCGCATCCTCGGCCCGCGGCCGAAGCGGTTCGCCTGGCGGCTCGCGATCGCGCTGCTCATGCTCGTCGCGACGATCTCGAGTGGCTGGTTCGTTTCAGGCCGCATCGCGCGGCTGCAACAGACTATCGGCGTCGCGCCGTCGCATCTTCCTGCAGAGGATCCGCGGCGGCTGCAGTTCGAGCGTCTGCACATGCTTTCGACAGCCCTTCAGCTCGTGCCACTCCTCGGCGGCCTCGCGCTCATTTACTGGGAGCTCAAAGAATGACGGACATGGATCGCGATGAACTGCTGCCGGCGGTGCGCTCCGCCATCGCCGCCGCGCCCAACGCGGAGTCCGCGATGAAGCAGGCGGTCCGGCTGTTGAAGGATGGCGTGCCCGACTACACGTGGGTCGGCATCTACGTCCTCGACGGCGAGGAGCTGGTGCTCGGGCCCTTTCTCGGAAAACCGTCGCCGCACACGCGCATTCCGCTTGGCCGCGGCATCTGCGGCGCCGCCGCGACGGAGAAGGCGACGATTGTGGTCGATGATGTGAACACCGATCCGCGTTACCTGGCGTGCAGCATCGAAACGAAGTCCGAGATTGTCGTGCCGATCATGCAGAACGGTGAAGTCTTCGGCGAGATCGACATCGACAGCGACCGCGCGGGCGCGTTCGGGCAGCGCGACCGCGCGCTTCTCGAACCCATCGCCTCGCTGCTCGCAGAGCGTCTCTCGGAAGGCGGCTGACGTCTGAGAACCCCCGACCATCCAACCCGCCACCGTCGCGAAGCAGCGAGGGCGGGCAAGTCGCCAACCGACAACCGACAACCGACCACCGATTAGAGATGTCCCACGTTATCACGCTCATTCCCGGAGATGGCATCGGGCCCGAAGTCACGGAAGCGGTCCTCCGGATCTTCAATGCGGCGGGCCTGGACGTCGACTGGGAGCGCCACGACGCCGGCGTCCTGGCCTTCAAGAAACACAAAGTGTCGCTGCCGGCCGAGCTCCTCGAATCCGTGAAGCGCAACAAGGTGGCACTCAAAGGGCCGGTGACGACGCCGATCCGTGAAGGGTTTACGAGCGTCAACGTGGCCCTGCGCAAGGCGCTCGACCTCTACGCGAACCTCCGGCCCGTGCAGAACATGCCGGGCGTGCAGAGCCGTTTCGAGAATGTCGATCTCGTGATCGTCCGCGAGAACACGGAAGACCTCTAT
>QHWT01000001.1:0-3390 GCA_003222675.1 Acidobacteriota bacterium
CTGGACTCTCACCCGGCATGGCCGGGCTTTTCCGGCGATCTGATGCGCGCTAGTATTGGGTATCAAAACGCGGCGGCGAGATGCGCACCGAAGGCGAGATTCGCTAGGACAATCTGCGTCGCAACTCGACAAACAAAGGCTTCGTGACCACAACGTCGAAGGGCACTGCCAACAGCAGGGCCTTGCCGAGAAGATCTCGGCTCACAGTCCGGCCACTTCCAGCCCCCCGTCGCCTAACGATGATCCAGTAGAGGAGGTGTACGAAATCTTCCCCGTGTACCCAAAACCGAGGATCGCCGGGAAGCAGAGCTTCAAGGCGTCTCTTCTCAGCCAGGTATTCGTCCCTGCGGTGTGTCGCAGCGGCCTTGCTAAGGAAACGGAGCGTGAACCGCGCGGTATCGCAGACGATGGCGGCGTCGCTGATTTCGCAGTCATCAGTGGCGTCGACGGGCGCGGTCGCGAGCCTGAGCGTGTCATTTACCCGTCGGGACAGAGCCATTTCACGCAGAACTGGCTCCATCAAACGGAGCGTCGCTTCTGCCCTAAGTGGAAACCCCAGCACGACTAGGTCTAGGTATCGCTGGAGAACGTCGGGCGAGTAAGCATAGAGCTGCACTGACGTAAAGTCCGTGTACAGCAGGAGCGCCCCAACCACCGCGGGGGTTCGGCCTGCCTCCTCGTCTGCATCAGCGACGCAGCAGACGCGACGCATGAGGTCCGAGGCGGACGCTCGTTCGAGTTCAATCGCCAGCGCTATGACGCGCTGGCGTTTTCCGGAACACGTTGCTATTCGGGCCAGCACAGGATCGGGTATGTCGACTAGCTCGATCTCATTGACTTGCACATTCACCAGGCCGGCGTAGCGAAGGACACTCTCTACGAAAGCGCGATCCGTGGGGCCCTCAACAAACACATCCTTCAAGGCCGGCTCCAGCTCGTAGAGCGCGAGGAGCTCCTCGATCGTTCTGGGCTCCATTACACAGGCCGCTCGGTAATGGGGGCAGGATTGAGGCGGACAACCCCTTCTTTGTACTTGGCTAACAACTCGATGGAGTGTGTTGCGAGCATGAATTGCACGGGAGTACCAACGACCAGCTGCAGCAGAGCGTCGATGAGCCGACGCTGCCACTTCACGTTGAGCGAGAGTTCAGGCTCATCGATGATAAAAATGGTTGCCTGCGCACGCGCCAGAACGGTGTTGCAGAAGAGTAGGAGCAACTGCTGTTCACCAGATGACAAGGCACGTGGTGAGAGGCGCGTGCCGTCCGGCTGGATGATTCGTAACCCCTCGCGAAGATCAAAGGTCACTCGCTTTTGCGCGTAGAAACTGTTCAGGGTACCCACGAATGTCTCTAGCAAGCGCTGGATGGGGCCGAGCGCTTCGAGTCGCGCCGATACGCTCTCAACGTAGGGTTGCAGCACCGTGGCAAGGATGCGGCGGGTGGTTGCCTTAGCGCGCGTGCTGTGGTCGACGAGTTCGCGGAGGTCAAGTTGCGGGAGAAGGCCAACCCGTGAAAAGGGTCTGCTCTGCTCCATGAGCGTTTCCAGAGCCTTGGGTAAGTCCCGCCCCTGTGCTTGCGAGGCCGCCAACGGTTCACCCTTAGTCTCGAGTACGCGTTTGGCGATCTCGGCATAGATGGAGTTGATATTGGCCTCCCCGATGCTAGCCGCCCCCAACGCGTCGTCCCGGATTAGGTCTTGCAGATCGGAAATAGCCGCATCAAGAGGACCCTGCTTGGGGGGTGCTATGCCGCGACGCGAGATCACTTGCCCGAATGCGTCCGTGCGTAGGACGACACTGTATTGTTGCTCGACGTCGATCTCGGTCTCGTCTGAAGGGGCATCAGACTCTGGACGTCTGTTGTCGGGCAGGTAGTAGAGGGCGACATTGAGCGACCCAAGGGCGTCCATCGTCGCTGCCCACCGTTCTTGAGAGTCGGGATCTGCGGCGGGGTTTGCAGTGCCGTCTTGAGCGACTATTGCGACGCAGGCCTGCTCCGCCACCCCCGGACGTGCGACAAAGAAGCGATAGGTCCCCTTGATCGGGTCTTGATCCCGTACCATCCCCACTTCGGTTCCATCCTCAAGCCGTACCTGGAACCGCCGAAGAGGAATCGCTCCAAGAGCCGTACGATGCCCACGCTTTTGCTCCTTGGAGAGCACGTGGTAGATGAGGCGCAAGAGCGTCGTCTTTCCGCTGCCGTTGTCACCATAAAGGACGACCAGATTAGGCTCGAACTTCCCGTCGGTGCCATAGGTCCCCAGCGCGTAGTCATAGAGCCCGAACAGGCGCTCGACCAAGACACCTGTGATGTTGGTAGCAGTCGCGGTCGACATTTTGTTAGCACGCTTTCCCTGACTTGATGGACGGAGGGGCGGGGTACCTAGTCGCGCCTAAGTTTGTCGCTGCCCGCAGCACCAAGCAACGTCCGCGCACACAATTGACCGAGAAGCGTGCCTGCGGCAAGGGCGTTTTTGCGGCACCGAAGGGGTCTTTCGCGGCAAATCACTAGCTGGCCGTCACGGGGACGATCTCGATTGAGTCGTTCACCGCTATGAAGCGCTCGCCCACCTCGCTCGCGAGCAGCGACACCATACGCGCGCAAAGAAGTTCGTCACCCGCGGGACAGATCCTCGTCAAGTGGGCCACAAGCGCCACTGATGGTGTCGTGGGGTCTTATCTGCATCGCGACAAACTACACTCACGACACCGGCGTGCCGCTCGGCTCGCGGACACCACGTAGACGCGCGTTCCCTCTTCGGGTCGACGATCGCGTGAAATTAGAGTGCGTTTCAATACCGGTCTCCAGCGTGTTCATTCGCCGGGTCACAATCCCACTCGCGAGCTCACGCTAGCGCGGACTTCTCACGAGGTGGCAGCGACTTTCAGAACTGGGTTTGCGCAACGATCGGGCGCAGCGCACGCCTGATAAGGGAGATCGGCCGGCGTCATCAGCGCCGGCCGACGCTCTTGTAGCGAACTGCGTAAGCGGAACGTCCGTGAGCAGTGGTTGGCGACGGCGGCGTTGTGACCACCAGTGTGACCGCGTTGCTCGGGGAGGAGCCGTCTTGGGCCTCCCACGATGCCAACTAGCGCTGCGGACGGCCCGTCGTCCCTAGGCGGGGGACCAGCCACGCGCGGCCACGGCTGCAAGTTGATATAGCACCAGAATCACCAAACCGGCCACGGTTGGGGTGCAGTGTCCCGGTCGCGCGAGCCCGTGAGCAAACTGGTGACGGAGGTTAGGGCCCGTCGGGCGCGCGAAAAGTGAATCGATCTGTTCCCAGAGATCGGCGCCGAGATAATCGCGAACAGTTCTGCCGTCAGACCGTTCTGCATGCATGAGGCCGCCGAACGTCTCGTCATCTGTGCGAGCGCCCTGAGCGCGA
>QHWT01000001.1:3539-3863 GCA_003222675.1 Acidobacteriota bacterium
TTCCAGAGCCAATGGAGCGAGCGGAACTACAAGATGCTCCGGAGTTAGCGCAATCTGCGCGGCGGCCTTTTGAATGGCGGCGGCCACGCCGTTGCCGAGCACTAGCGTCTGCAGTACCGCACGAAAGTCAACGTCGAGCTTAACGTTGTCTTCCGGACCGACCGTCTGTCCTAGGGCCTTGCCAGGCCCGACCATCGTTCGTCCGATCATCGCCTGAAGCGGGGCACCTTGGTTACCCTCTTCGACGTCCTTCCGGATTCGAGCGCGATTCGGGATTGCTGTGGAAGCCTCACTCACAATCGCCTGAACCGTTTGTTCCGGTGT
>QHWT01000002.1 GCA_003222675.1 Acidobacteriota bacterium
AACTACGGCGCCGATATTTTCCGGCCGACGTCAATTGGCGGATTGAACAGGGATCGGCACTCGACCGCGAATATCTGACCTCGCTCGGCAAGTTCGACGTGGTCTACTCGTGGGGCGTGCTGCACCATACCGGCAAGATGTACGACGCCCTCGAGAACGCGATCCTCCCGACCGCGCCGCTGGGGAAGCTGTTCATCGCGATTTACAACGATCTCGGCACCCGAACCGAGCGCTGGCGCGTGCCTGCGAGGAGAGGCCCTCAGCCACCTCCGCAGCTGGACCGCGGTCGGGGAACGTGGGATGAGCCACTGGCGCGACATCGTCGACTGGGTCGGCGGTTATCCGTACGAGGCCGCCACACCGGAAGCGATCTTCGACTTCTACGAGAGGCGCGGATTTCGACTGGTGACGCTGAAATGCGGCGGTGTCGGAGTCGGATGCAACGAGTTCGTGTTCGTCCGGGAGGCGGATTGAGCCTTCGGCGGCCTCGCCCCGCCGCGAAGGCGGCGCTCGCGGCGATCTGCCTCTGGGCGTCGCCACTCTCGGCGGCAACGATAGTGGTTCCGGCCGGTGGCGATCTGCACATGGCGCTCACCAATGCGCGGCCCGGCGACACCATCGCACTTGCGCGGGGCGAGACCTATGTCGGCAACTTCACGCTCCCGCAGAAAGATGGCGCGCAGTACATCACGATCACCACCGAGGGGCCCGACACGGTTGCTGAGAACGAACGGATGACCCCAGAGGCGGCGCGTCAGCTCGCGAAGCTGCGGTCGCCGAACAACCAATCCGTGATCCAGACGGCTTCCGGTGCACAGCACTGGCGCCTCGCCCTGCTCGAGTTGCAGGGCGCGGCGAGCGGCAGCGGCACGGACCAAATCCTGGCGCTCGGCAGCTCCGGGCCTTCGCAGAACGCGGTCGCGCAGGTGCCGCGCGATCTCGTCGTCGACAGGTGTTACATCCACGGCGACAGCCTCGTCGGGGCCAAACGGTGCGTCGCGCTGGACAGCGCGGCGACGACCGTGACCGGTTCCTACATCTCCGACTGTAAGCGGATCGGCCAGGATGCACAGGCGATCGCCGGATTCAACGGCCCGGGTCCGTTCACCGTCAGCAACAACTACCTCGAGGGCTCGGGCGAAAACATCATGTTCGGCGGCGCCGACCCTGCGATTCCGAACCTCGTGCCCGCCGACATCCGCATCACCGGGAATCTGATCTCGAAGCCGGTGAGCTGGCGGAATGAGAGGTGGACCGTCAAGAACCTGGTCGAACTGAAAAACGCGCGCCGGGTCACGATCAGTCACAACATCATTCAGTTCAACTGGTCGGGCGGGCAATCGGGCGTCGGCGTCCTCTTCACGGTTCGCAACCAGGACGGCGGCTGCCCGTGGTGTCAGGTCGAGGACGTCGTATTCGAATACAACCTGCTCCAGCATGCAGGCGGCGGGTTTTCGATTCTCGGGTTCGACGACAATCACCCCAGTCAGCAGACGCGCAACATCACGATTCGCAACAACGTGCTGGCCGATATCGACGAGAAGAATTGGGGAGGCAACGGGTATGCGTTCCTCCTGGTTGGAGGCGCGCGCGACATCACGATCGATCACAACACGATCGTGCAGGAGCATGCGCACGGCGTCGTCCTCGCCGACGGTCCAAGGGTGCTCGGCTTGTCGTTCACGAACAACGTCGCGCGTCACAACGACTACGGGATCATGGGCAGCGATCATTCACCAGGGGCCGACACGATCTCGGCGTACTTTCCGGCGGCGGAGATTGTCGCGAACGTGATCGCCGACGGCGACCCCGCGCGATACCCGCGCGGCAACCGGTTCCCGTCGTCCGCCGAATTCCGCGCACAGTTCGTGTCGTACGAAACCGGCGACTATCGCCTGGTTCCAACCAGCGCATGGAAGCGCGCAGGCAGTGACGGTGAGGATCTTGGAGCCTCACCCGTGATTGCGGCAGGCTTGCCCAAAGACCCGCGCAGCTCGCGGCCCCAGCCCTGAAGCGCGGAGACCGTCGTGTCACCTGTGAACAAGCTTCGAGTGGCAATCGTCGCGCCGTCCCTGCGCATCCTCGGAGGACAGGCGGTCCAGGCCGACAGGCTCCTTCGGGCGTGGCGGAACGATCCTGACGTTGACGCATGGCTCGTGCCCGTCAACCCGACGCCATCGCAGGCTCTGGAATGGGTCACACGCGTCAAGTACCTGCGCACCATTGTCACCGAGCTGACATACGGCCCGCAGCTGCTGCGCCAGCTGGCGCAGGCCGACATCGTGCACGTGTTCTCGGCGTCGTATTCGTCATTCCTGCTCGCGCCGCTGCCGGCTCTGATCGTCGCGCGTCTGCTCGGCCGCCCGGTGATCCTCAACTATCGCAGCGGCGAGGCGCGCGATCATCTGCGCCGATCGGCAATTGCGCGATGGGCGATCAGCCGGGCCGACTGCAACATCGTACCGTCGCGCTTTCTCGTCGATGTCTTTCGCACGTTCGGTATCGACGCGACGGTCATCCCGAACATCGTCGATCTGGAGCACTTCCGCTACCACGTCCGCGACCCTTTGCGGCCGCGCCTGGTGTCGACGCGGAATTTCGACGCCCACTACAACGTCGCCTGCACAATCCGTGCGTTCCGGCTCGTGCAGAACCGCTGGCCCGAGGCACGGCTTACCCTCGTCGGCGGCGGCCCGCAGGAGCAGCCGTTGCGAGCGCTCGTCGATCGGCTCGAGCTGCGCCACGTCACATTCGCGGGACGCGTGATGCCAGACGAGATTGCGGATTTCTATGCAGCCGCAGACATCTTCATTCAGAGCCCAGTCGTCGACAACATGCCGACGTCGGTCATCGAGGCATACGCGAGCGGCCTTCCGGTCGTCTCGACCGAAGCTGGCGGCGTACCCGCGATCCTCACGCACGGCCAGCACGGGCTGCTCGCGCCGCTCGACGATCACCAACGGCTCGCAGCGCACGTGCTGACGCTGCTCGACAGTCCGGCGTACGCCCGTCATCTTGCAGAGAACGGGTACGCGTTCGCGCGCACGTGCACGTGGCTCGCGGTCCGCGAACAGTGGCTGAACGCGTACCGGGGCGTTCTCGATGCAAGGGTCGAGCTCGCTGGAGCTGTCGCCGCGCTTGCTCGACCCGCCCCCGAACTGGCTCGACCCGAATCCGCTCCAGCGCCTGTCGCGCAGGGCGGCGCACGTTTACGGGACGGAACAAGCTCCGCTCCTACGCTGAACGCCTCATGAAGGGAGTCGCGCGAAGGCACGGACGCTCTTCGATCGCACCGCCGCGGCGGTCGTGAGGCCTCGATGGAATCGGCGCGATCTGGCATCGCGCCTCTCGCGCTCGGCTGCGAGCCTCTGCAAAACGGCTGAAAGCCTCGCGCTGCAAGACTTCGACGAGGCGCATCGCGCGCTGTCGCGTCATTTTGCCGACGCGCCGCAGCGATTCCCTATCGCGCGTGCGATTCGGCGGGCGCTAGTCGAACGGGTCGTGCGCGAGCTCCCGGCGAGCCCTTCGGAGGCAGCCGCGCGTGCCGATCGTGTGTTGTCGGGGCACTACGACCTGCTTGGCTATCGCGGCCTCCGCTTCGACGGTCGGGGACGATTCGAATGGAACTACGACCCGGTTCACGATCGGCGCGCGCCTGACGTCTTCTGGACCAGCGTGCCATACCTGGATGCCTCCTGCGGCGACCACAAGATCATCTGGCAGTTGAATCGGCACCAGCACTGGCTGGCGCTGGGCCGCGCGTACTGGCTGACTGGTGAGGCGAAGTACCGACACCATTGTCTCGACGAGCTCGCGAGCTGGCTCGAACGCAATCCGCCCCTGCTCGGCATGAACTGGACGAGCATGCTCGAGCTCGCGTTGCGATCCCTGTCGTGGCTGTGGGCGCTTCACTTCTTCGTCGATCCCGACAGCGAAGACGCGTCGCCGTGGACGGTCGATCTGCTGCTCGGCGTCGACCGTCAGCTGACACACGTCGAGCGCTACCTGTCGTACTACTTCAGTCCGAACACGCATTTGCTCGGTGAGGCGCTCGCGTTGTACGTCGCCGGCCGCACGCTGCCCGAGCTCGCGGCGAGCCCCCGTCGCGAGGCGGTCGGGCGTCGTGTGCTCGTCGACGAAATCGAACGGCAGACATCGCTACACACTCGATTTCTACACGCTCGCGCTCGTCGTCGCGCGAATCACGCGCGATCCTGTGGCCGACACGTTCGAGCGCACCGTCGGCCGTCTCGCGCTCGCCGCGCGGCTGCTCGCCGACGACCGCGGCCGGCTGCCGCACCTCGGGGACGACGACGGCGGCGTCCTGCGCCCCTTGACGGCGCGGTGCGTGGATGATGTTCGCGACAGCCTCGGCGTCGCCGCCGCACTCGTCGACCGCGACGACCTCCGCGTCGGCGCGCTGCCGGAAGAAGCACTGTGGATGCTCGCGCATCCGATTTTCGCCGCTGCCACTGAATCCCGATTGAAAGGCGAGGGGGCCGTCGCTGAAAAGCCTGCCCGACGAAGAAGGCAAACCCCACGAACAGGGTGGACGTCGGCCGCGCTGCCGGAGACTGGCTATTACGTTTCGCGATCCGGCGACGGCACGCATCTCGTGATCGACGGCGGTCCGCACGGATATCAGAACTGCGGTCACGCGCACGCCGACGCGCTGTCGCTGACGCTGACGGTTCGCGGACTGCCGCTGCTGATCGATCCCGGTACCGCGTGTTATACGAGCGATCTCGCCCTGCGAAACCGCATGCGGTCAACGGCGATGCACAACACGGTGACGATCGATCGCCGGCCGCAATCGACGCCGACAGGGCCGTTCCACTGGTCACAGATCGCGCACGCGCGCGTCGAGCGGTGGAGGACCAACGACGGGTTCGACTACTTCGGCGGCGTCCATGACGGGTACGCGCCCCTTGCGCATCGACGTCACGTGCTCGCGATCCATCGCGATCTGCTGATCGTGGCCGACTGCATCGCGGGCACGGACGCGCACGACGTGGCGGTCCACTGGCATCTGGATCCCCGCTGGAAGGTCGAGATCCTCGGCAATCGGGCATCGCTTACCTCGATGACCGAACGCGTCGGGTTCTTCGCGCCGCGCGGATCGATTGATCTCCTCCTCGCCGATTCGGAGTCGGGCCTCGGATGGTACTCGCCGGTGTACGGCCGCGTGGAGCCGACTAGGACGATGCGAGTGCGTCACGAGGATGTCGTGCCGTTCTGGATGGTCAGTGTGTTCGATCTGACTCCCGACAACGCCGTCACGGATGTCGACTGGGCGCCGGTCTGGGCCGAGGCCGGCACGCTCGACCAGAGCATGGCGTTGCGAATCTCCCGCAAGCAATCGACCGATTACTTCGCGATTGCGGACGTCAAAGTCGGAGCGAGGTCCGACGCGAGCGTGACACCGAGCTGGCGCATCGCGGAGTTCGAGACCGACGCGCACATGCTCTTCTGCCGCACAGGGGGCCAGCGACAGCTGCTGCGGCTCGCGCTCGTCGACGGATCGTCGGTGAGAAGTCCAGGACGCCGCGGCGTGCAGCTCATGCTGCCGCAGGTAGCGCCCGATCTTCATCTCGACCTTTCAGGCGCAGTACGCATCGCCGGTCCGGCCTTCGGTGCGCAGCTGATTGTCAACGGGCGCGAATGTGGAGTGTCGCCCGAGCGTCGGGGCGTGCCGAGAAGCTAGCAGGAGCTCGAAGTTCGGATTTCAGGATCCGGTATCAGGGAATTACGCCTATGTGTGGAATTGCCGGCTTCGTCGAGTCGTCTCGCAGTGCGATGCCGTTGAGCGTCGAGGCGAGCGGGGCG
>QHWT01000103.1 GCA_003222675.1 Acidobacteriota bacterium
TGCGGGGTGCGGGGTGCGGGTGCGGGGTGCGGGGTGCGGGGAATCGCAGAGCGGGATCCGATGCGGAGGCTCGCGATGATTAGAGAGCTCGAGAATGCCGCGGACATAGTCTACCGGGCGATGACGCCGACCCCGCAGCAGCGGTGGCCGCTGCTCGATGAGCGGTGCGGCGCAGCGGTCTGGGTGAAGCATGAGAACCACACAGCGATCGGCGCGTTCAAAGTGCGCGGCGGACTCGTTTACCTGGACGACCTGCGACGCCGCCAGCCGGATGTGAACGGCATCGTCGCGGCGACGCGCGGCAACCACGGGCAGGCGGTCGCATTCGCGGCGGCCCGTTACGGAATGCGCAGCGTGGTCTTCGTGCCGCACGGCAACAGCACCGGCAAGAACAACGCGATGCGCGCGCTCGGTGCAGAGCTCGTCGAGGAGGGCCACGATTTCCAAGCTTCGCTGGAGGCCGCCGAGCAGTTCGCCCGGTCGCGCGGCTGGCACATGGTGCCGTCGTTTCATCCACTGCTCGCGCGTGGCGCCGCGACATATTCACTCGAACTGCTGCGCGCTGTGCCCGACCTCGACACGCTCTATGTGCCCATCGGGCTTGGATCCGGAATCTGCGGGGCGATTGCGGCGCGCGATGCACTCGGCTGTCGCACGAAGATCGTGGCCGTCGTCGCGGCGTCCGCTCCCGCCTACGCCAGGTCGCTTGCGCTTGGCCGTCTCGTCTCCCATGACGTGAGCACGAGGATAGCGGACGGGATGGCCTGTCGCACGCCAGTCCAGGAGGCGCTCGACATCATTCGCGCCGGCGTCGATCGCCTGGTCGAGGTGAGCGACGGTCAGATCGAAGATGCCATGCGCGGCATCTACGATGACACGCACAACGTGGCTGAGGGAGCAGCGGCGGCCAGCCTGGCGGCGCTGCTGAGTGAGCGCGAGCGCGTGCGCGGCCGCTCGGTCGGGATCGTTTTGACGGGTGCAAATGTAGATGCGGATGTGTTCGCGCGGGTACTGGCATCGGACTCGCACGTCAATCGTCGGAGGCACCCGCACATGGCTGACGAACCGGAGTACGTGCGTCGCGGCAAGGGACGGAAGGATCAGGTCGGTCGCAGCGGCATCTACCCGGCCTCGGCCGCTGATGCGCCGGAAGATGCGGAGGTGCGCGGCCATGACGAGCAGGGAGACGAGGGTAGACGAAAGTAGACGAAGGTAGACGAAGGTAGACAAAGGTAGACGAAGGTAGACGAAGGTAGACGAAGGTAACGGATTTTACAAACGAAGCAACGAAGAAAACGGAGGGCACCGAAGCCACATAAAATGTAAATTTGGTTTTCGTTCGTACAAATTTGGTCTTCGTTCGTCTCCGTTTCCTTCGTTGCTCCGTTTTGAGAATCCGTGTCCTCCGTGTTCTTCGTGGACTCCAATGCGCCGCAAGGGCCTCGTTGCCATCGTCCTTGTGCTGGCCGTCATCACGGCCGCGGTATATTTCTTCGCGAATCGCGTACTCGGATCCGATATGGTCCGGTCCGCGCTCGAGCAGCAACTCGCGACGCGGCTCGGTCAGCCCGTTCGCGTCCACTCGGTCGGCGCGTCATTGTTCCCGCGCGTTGCGGTCACTCTTCACGACGTCGCGATTGGCGAACCTGCGGCCGTGCAACTTGGTGACGTGCGGGTCGTCACCGGTCTTCGCGGCCTGTTCTATCGAACGATCGCGGACGCAGAGGTCATTGTCTCCCGCAGCCGCCTGACGCTTCCGTTGCCGTTCGCGCTGGTCCCATCGCCTCCGACCGACGCGGCGGAGAGCGCCGGCTCGCGATTCACGGTCACGTCCATCCGCGTCATCATCTTCCGCGATATCGATCTCGTCGCGGGGAGCCAGACCCTGCGCGTCAATCTCGACGCATCAATCGATGGAGATCGTCTCGCAATCAGCCGATTGACGATGAATGGGAAGAGAACGAAAGTCGAGGCGCACGGCGCGCTGACGAGCATCGCGTCGCTTCGCGGAGATGTGGACGCGAAGGCGGAACCGCTGGATCTCGACGAGACAATCGCGATTGCTTCTGCGTTTACGGCGCCCTCGAGCCTCACGCCCGCACCGGGTCGCACGGCGACGGCGGGCCTCACGACACGGCCTCGAGCGGCGGATCCGATCCCCATGCATATCGTGGCGAAGATTGCGGCGTCCGGAGGTCAGTTCGCGACTTATGCGTTTCGGGATCTCTCGTCGACGGTCGATCTCGCCCCCGGACGCCTGTTGCTGTCGCCGTTGTCCGTACGGACCTTCGACGGCAGATTTCAGGGACGGCTCGACGTCGACACGTCGAGGGACGTTCCCCGTCTGCGGCTGAACGGCCGCGTCGATGGCCTCGACGTCACGCAGGTGATGAAGGCAAGCGGATCGGCAGGCGGCATCACAGGCAAACTGGCTGGCACCGTCGCGCTGGCGGCCGACGGCACAGACGCGTCAGCCGTGCTGCGCAGCGCGCACGGAACGATTGACGCCGCGATCACCAATGGCACCATCCAGCATCTCGACATGGTGCGAACGATCGTGCTCGCGTTCGGCAAGCCGTCAGGCGCGCCGCCGGAAGGATCCGGCTCCGCGTTCTCGCGCGTCAGCGGCACGTTTGCGCTCGCGAACGACGCGTTGACGTCCGACAATCTTTCGTTGGCCTCCCGCGATTTCGATATGCACGGCCGCGGCACCTTGAGGCTCGATAGCGGCGCCGTCGACGCTCGCACAAACGTCGCGCTGTCGGAGGAGCTCACCGCCCAGGCGGGTACGGATCTGCGACGTTTCGCGCAGGAGGATGGCCGCGTCGTCGTGCCGGCCAGCGTCGGCGGCACGCTGGCGAATCCGCGGGTGTCGGTCGATGTCGCCGCCGCGATGCAGCGCGCGCTTGGCAACGAACTGCAGCGGCGCGCGAAGTCCATCCTCGGCGGACTGTTCAAGAAAAAGGGGGGAGGATGACGGATCGGTCCAGCGTCACGACGCTACTGGCTCAGGCCGATCCGATAGATTCGATATCCGTCGCCCGCGCGGATCAAATGGCAGCAGCCAGGCTCGGCGCTCACCAGCGCAACGAGACGCGCACGCTCGGTGGGCTCGAAATACTCGTCCTTCTTTGAATCCACGACCGCGAGATAGCTGACGTGGTACGTCCGTAGCACCGAGTCGATGACCCTCGCGTCGGAGGTCACCGGAAATGCCACGATGCGCCTGCCGGTCAGGCGATGCAGGATCGCCGCCTGCTGGGCCATCATCAGGCCGCGCTCCGGCTGAGAACGCAGCCATTCCGCAACGCTCACGACTCCTGCGTGCGTGAAACGTTCCGGCCGGGGACGCACGTTCTCAGCCGCAATGCGCGCCTGCTGCACCAGGCCGCCGCCCAGGCAAAGAAGAAACAGACAAATCGCGCACGCCCATCCATAGCGTCCCGCGATCGCCGCGGTGCCATGTCTCACCGGCCGGAAGAGGTACTGGATGAGAGCGGCAACGAACGCCGCGACCCAGAACACGACGTATAACATCGCCTGTCGGCCGGGCGCGCGCGCGGAGGCCCACGATGCGAAGGCCGCGATCGCTAATAGTCCGAGGACAGGCACGACGAGAATCAGGCGACTGCCCCGCGTCTCGACCATCTCGGAGAGGCGACGAATGCCGCGCCACGCGAACAAGAACAGCAGCGGAAACACGGGAATCGTGAATCGCGTTTCTTCATCGAACGGCCACAGCGCGTAGAGTCCCAGATACGCGACGACGTACCACGCGATGAGCGTCGATCGACGACGGACGACCGCGTCGATCAGACCGATCGTAATCAGGACGCCCGGAACAATGATCAAGGGAGAGTACCAGACCTGATCGAGCCATGGCGCGCGAATGACGAGCTGCGAAAATCTCGCCATCTGCGCGGCGGCGAAGCCCCCCATCCGCACGACGACATCGACGACTGTCGCGTGGCCGAGGGCCGGTCGGTGTGGATCGGTCATCATGATTTGCGTGACGTAGGAGTTCATGTACTCGCCCGGCCAGTCGGAAGACACGTGCGCGCGGGCCCACGCGAACCATGCGGCTTCCGCGCCGACACCGGCCGCGACCGCCACCGCGAGACCGCGGCGCGCGCTCGGCGTCCATGCGTGTCGGCTGAAAGCGAGCGTCGCGACGCCCGCCGCGAGCAGCGACACGCCGGCGGACCGGATCGTTACGGCGGCGGCCATGAAGATCGCCAGGCCGATTACAAGCCCAGGTGACGCGCGAGAGGAAGATTGCAGCTTCGCCGCCAGCAGCAGCGCCACGGAGCTTACGAAAAAGTACGGGAGGTCGGACCAGACGTGGCGGGTCGCCATGCTGAAAAAATGCGGTGACGAGGCCAGCCACAGGCAGGCGACCGATGCGACGGCCCAGTGATCCTCGCCTTCCAGCAACATCCACGAAGCGATCAATCCGAGCGCCGCGAGCAGCGGCATCAATACGATCACGTGCGGATAGCCCTCGCCTGTCAGCAGCGAGGCGAGCGCCAGGAACAGGGGAAAACCAGGCGGATACCGTGTATGCGCTCTCGAATTGAAAACGTAGTCGTGCTGGTGCGCGAGGTTATGTGCCAGAACCTGGTAGTAGCTTCCGTCGGTATCGTACGACTCGACGCGCTGATAGGCGTAGATTTGCCAGAGGGCCAGGACCACGATCACGCACATCGTGGCTCCCAGCGCGAACCGTCGCGTCGCGCGGCGCGCGTCACCTAACGAATCGAGTCGCGCGTCTTGAGTTGCGGTGGCTCGGACGACCCCCTGCGACATTCAGATTACCGGCATCCGAGCGCACTCGCCGCCACATGACGCACGATCGTGATGATTTCCTCCAGCGAGCTGGCCGCGAGCCGCAGGGCTGACAATCGCAGCCGCGGCGCCAGGTCCGTCCCGGCAATCCGGAACGCCATCTCGATACTGCGATCCGGCAGGCGCGTGATCCGCGTGCGGTCGAGCACCAGCGTCTGGTTACACGCCGTCAGCGACAGGCCGTTGGTGAGGGGCACCAGTTGTTCGATCGTCATGGGATGCCTCCTGTTTGCGATCGGCGTGGTTACAGCAAATTCAGCGCCAGCGTCATCCTTCCGCCCAGGCGGAAGCCACAAGTTTTGAATGAGTTCTCGTGCCTTCCACCTTCAGGTGGAAGAGACCTGAGGCTCCAGATGTGCGAGTTCGAACAGTACGGTTGCGACCGCCGCATAGTCATCGTCGCCACGTCCCGAGGCCACGAGCGCTGTGACGAGTTGGTGCACCGCCGCGGAGACCGGCGCCGGGGTCTCGTGTTCCGCGAGCGTCTGGCTCGCAATGCGGAGATCCTTCGCATACAGCCGCGCACGAAATCCCGGCTTGTAGTTGCCCTTCAGCATCCGTTCGCCGTGCACCTCGAGCACGCGGCTGGCGGCGAAGCCGCCTAGCAGCGCGTCGCGGACGAGCGCGACGTCGACATCCGCCTTGCGCGCGAGCGCGAATGCCTCGCTGACCGCGGCGAGCGTCCCTCCGATCACCATCTGATTGCACACCTTGCAGATCTGTCCCGCGCCCGGTTCGCCGATGCGGACGACCCGATCGGGATTACCCATCGCGTGGAGGATGGGTGTGACCTTGGCGAAAGTGTCCGCGTCGCCGCCGACCATGATTGACAAGGACGCATTGATCGCGCCGACCTCGCCGCCGCTGACCGGCGCGTCGAGCATGCGCGCGCCATGCGCGCGCGCCACCTCCGCCAGCCGACGCGCCGTCGCCGGCGCGATGCTGCTCATATCTATCAGGATGCTGTCGGGTTGAATCGCGCTGAATACGCCATCCGGACCTTCGAGCACCTGCTCGACGTCTGGTGAGTCCGGGAGCATCGTGATGATCCGTCGCGCGCGGCGCGCGACATCGGCGGATGACGCGGCCCGCGCCGCCCCGGCCGACACCAGCTCGTCAACGGCCGCGCGGCTCCGGTTATGGACAACGAGCGGGTAGCCTTTGGCGAGAAGGTTTCTCGCCATGGGCTTGCCCATGACGCCAAGGCCGATGAAGCCAACCACGTCCTGCATGTGCAGCAGTATATGGATAGAATTGCGCTTTTAAGGAGCGATCATGCCGACCCGACCAGACGATTTCTCGCGCCGTTCTTTCCTTCGAAGCACCGCAACCATCAGCGCGGGCGCCCTCGTCGCGCGCTATGCGCCTACAGGGTTGATCCATGTGGAGGCCACGGCCGCGATGCGCCAGGCGGCGGCGCAGAAGGATCCGCTTGCGGCCAGGCGGGCGCAGATGGGGAGCATACCGATCCAGAAGACGGCGCTCGGTAGCGGATTGGCCATGCTCTCCGGACCCGGCGGCAACGTCGTCGTGCTGCACGGCTCGGAGGGAAAGATCGTGGTCGACTCCTTCGTGCAGCCCGCGTGGCCGGCGTTGAAAGCCACACTGGATGAACTGCCGGGGGGCGCGATCAAAACGCTGATCGATACCCACTGGCATTTCGATCACACCGACAACAACGGCAGTTTCCGCCAGGCCGGCGCGACAATCGTCGCCCACGAAAATACGAAGAAGCGTATGACCGAGTCACACGATCTGCTCGGTATGCACTTCGACCCATCGCCGGCATCAGCGCTGCCGACGGAAACATTCCCGGACAGGCAGCTGCTGCGCGCCAACGGCGAAGAGCTCGCGATGTTTTACGTTCCACCCGCCCACACGGACGGCGACATCGTCGTCCAGTACCGCAACGCCAACGTTCTGCACATGGGGGACGTGTTCTTCAACGGGTTCTATCCATTCATCGATGCGAGCACTGGCGGGAACATCAATGGAATGGCCAACGGAGCCGAGCGTGCGCTGAAGCTCGCGAACGCGCGTACGAAGATCGTTCCGGGGCACGGCCCGCTCGGCGATCGCGCGGCGCTCGATCGCTACCGTACGATGCTTGCCACGATCAGAGATACCGTGCAGAAGTTGAAGGGCAGCGGGCAGACGTTGCAGCAGGTGCAGGCGGCGAAACCGACAGCGCAATTCGATGAGGCGTGGGGGAAGGGAATGATGTCGCCGAACGACTTCGTCGCGCTGGTTTACAACACGTTGTGACGCGCCAGCGTAAGCACGATGCTCAGCCCGTTAGTTAGGCGGCTCACAGCGGGAATTCTGTACTCGCATCGAGGGAGCGGAGCGGGGCATAGGGCCCCGCGAGCGACCGAGCCGGGGTTTGGGGCGGAGCCCCATTTAATTAAGACACCCATCCGAGACTGCGCTCGACTGCCTTCTGCCACTCGTTGTACGCGGCCTGCCGCTGATCGGCGCTCCACGAGGGGTCCCACTGCCGATCCGCTTTCCAGTTGCGGCGCAGATCGTCCAATCCCTTCCAGAACCCGACCGCCAGGCCGGCAAAGTACGCGGCGCCGAGCGCCGTCGTCTCGGCGACAACCGGTCGCACGACGGGCACGCCGAGCACGTCGGCTTGCAGTTGCATCAGCATGTCGTTGACCGTCGCGCCACCGTCCACCTTGAGCACGTCAAGCCGCACGCCTGAATCGGAGGTCATCGCGTCGAGCACGGCGCGCGTCTGAAAGCAGATCGCCTCGAGTGTGGCGCGCGCGAGGTGCGCGCTCGTGTTGAAGCGTGAGAGGCCGACGATGATCCCCCGTGCGTCCGACCGCCAGTACGGCGCGAACAGTCCTGAGAAGGCGGGCACGAAGTAAACGCCGCCGTTGTCCGGCACGCTGGCCGCGAGCGGCTCGATGTCGGCAGCGGTCCGGATAATTCCGATCTGATCGCGGAGCCACTGCACCGCGGATCCCGTCACCGCGATCGAGCCTTCGAGCGCATACACCGTGTCCTTGTCGTCCATCGAGTAGCACGGCGTGGTGAGCAGGCCGGCCTTCGACGGGACGATCTCGTGGCCGGTGTTCAGCAGCATGAAATTGCCCGTGCCATACGTGTTCTTTGCCTCGCCTGGCGACAGACACACCTGCCCGACCGTGGCCGCCTGCTGATCGCCCAGCGCGCCGCACACGGGCACTTCGGCGCCGACCGATCCGTCGCGCCGCGTCATCCCGTAAGCCGCGCGCGCCGACGACGGCCGGATCTTCGGCAACATCGGCCGAGGAATGTCGAAGAGCGCGAGCAGTTCGTCGTCCCAGTTGCAGGTGCGGAGATCCATCAGCAGCGTCCGGCTCGCGTTCGTGACGTCCGTCACGTGCACGCCACCGTCCGTGCCCCCCGTGAGATTCCAGATCACCCACGTATCGATCGTGCCGAACAGCGCTTCACCGCGGTCGGCGGCCGCGCGCACACCCTCGACGTTCTCCAGAATCCACTTCAGCTTCGAGCCGGAAAAGTACGTCGCGGGAGGCAGGCCCGTTCGCTTACGCAGGAACTCGCGCTGAGGCTCGAGCGCCTGGACGATGCGCTCGCTGCGCGTGTCCTGCCAGACGATGGCGTTGTACCAGGGGCGGCCGGTCTTTGGATTCCAGACAACCGTGGTTTCGCGCTGATTGGTGACTCCGATCGCCGCCAGATCGGCGCCGGTCAAGCCGCCGCGCCAGAGCGCGCCCGCAATCACTTCGTCGACGCGCGATGCGATCTCGAGCGGATCGTGTTCCACCCATCCGGGCTGCGGCAGGATCTGCCGATGTTCGATCTGATGGCGCGCGACCTCCGTTCCATGCTGATCGAACACCATGAAGCGCGAGCTGGTGGTGCCCTGGTCGACGGCGCCTACATAGCGCGCCATGATCTAGAAACCAATGAGCGCGAAGAGGCCGGCGCCGGCAATGCCGCCGACGATCGGTCCTGCGACGGGAATCCAGCTGTACTGCCAGTCGGATGGTCCTTTGCCGGCAATCGGCAGCACGGCGTGCGCCAGGCGGGGTCCGAGATCGCGCGCGGGATTAATGGCATATCCGGTCGGACCACCGAGCGACAGCCCGATGCCCAGGACGAGGACACCGACGAGCAGCGGTTGCAGCCCGCGGCTGAAGACGTAAGAGAGGTTCAATTCGCCGGGACGCGCGAGCTCCTGCGCGTTCGCGGCGATCGCCAGGATGCCGAACAGCAGGACGGCCGTGCCGATCACTTCGGTTATGAAGTTCGGTCCTGGACGTTGAATCGCGGGGCCCGTCGAGAAGACGCCGAGCTTCGCGGCGGGATCCGCCGTCTCCGCCCAGTGCGGAAGGTAGGTAATCCAGACGAGCACGCCGCCGACGAAGGCACCGATCATCTGGGCGGCGACGTAGCCCGGCACCTGCGCCCACGAAAAGCTTCCAATCGCCGCGAGCGCGAGCGTGACGGCGGGATTCAGGTGCGCGCCGCTGATGCGGCCCACGGCGTAGACGGCGACCGCGACCGCCACGCCCCATCCCATCGTGATCACGATCCATCCGGAGTTCTGGCCCTTCGACCGGGTCAGCAGGGCGTTGGCGACGACGCCGTCCCCGAGCAGCACGAGCATCATCGTTCCGATGGCTTCGGCGATGTACACTTTTGGCACGCCGCAGAGCCTATCCGCGACGATCGACAAAGGCAAGCGCATGAACTTCGTGATCATCGTCGGCTCGGTCCGATCGGACCGCCAGGGCATCAAGGCCGCCAGGTTCATCGAGCGGTCGTTCATGGAACGAGGACACGAAGTCACGCTGATCGATCCGATCGAGCAGCAGCTTCCGTTGCTGGATCGGATGTACAAGGAGTACCCGAAGGGCTCCGCGCCCGAAGCGCTCGAACGGCTTGCCGCGATCTACCGCGCGGCAGACGGCTTCCTCATCGTCAGCGGCGAGTACAACCACAGCATCCCGCCCGCGCTCAGCAACCTGCTCGATCACTTTCTCGAAGAGTATTTCTTCCGGCCATCGGCGATCGTGTGCTATTCGGCGGGGCAATCGCTCACGCATTTCACCTCGGCCAGCGGCTACGTGCACGATCCGGCCCGGTCGCCGCGCGGCAATCGCATCGTCTTCGACGCGCACTGCGCACGGGCGGCGTGTGGGCGATCGTGGCGGAGCCGTCGTCGCAGTAAGCTATAAGCAGCAGGCCGCTCGGCCGACGTCATACCTCACACCGCATATCGCACGCATCAGCGCGTCTGTGACCAGAAGCCCGTGACGGACTCGATTCGGCCGTCCGGGCCCAGAGCGAACACGTTCGTGCCTTGTCCGCGCGGCTGCCCATCGGGACCGACCGCCGTCCAGTCGGCGAGCGCTGTTCCCTGGCAGTGGCGCACCGCCCCGGATTTCTGCAGGCGCATGCCGGGCATGAAGCGCTGCGCCGCTGTCACGTGGTGCGCGAGCTCGTCGAGGCCGTCGATGCAACTGAAACGATCTCTCATCCGCACGTCGGGCGTCGCGACGCTCTCGAGCGCGCGCTGGCGGTCGCCCTCATTCGTTTCCGCCAATGCCGCAAACCACGTGTCGACGATGCGTTCGACGTCGCCGTGCACTTCGTCCGCCACGACATTCGCGAACAGCGAGAGCTGATAGCGCCAGCCCTGCACGAACTCGTCGCGGACGGCGGCGTCGGCGAACTCGTGGCTGAGGCTCACGCGCGTGCCCCGTTCCACCGTCTCCAGCCGAATGCTGACCCGCGAGGTTCCTGGCGGTATCGGCTTGCCGCTGACGAAGCCATACGTGAACACGATGTGCGTGGGCGGCGCGACCTCGACGATCTCGCCCGTCACTTCTACCGCGCCGGGCAGGCGAATGAAGACGCGCCCGCCGGGGCGCGCGTCGATTGTGGAGCCTGCCCCCCACCAGGCGGACCAGCGCGCATTGTCGGTGAAATAGCGGAAGACGAGGTCGCGCGGGGCTTCGATGAGGATCGTGCGGTCGAGCGTGTGCGGAAGATCCATTACGTGCCCTTTCGTTTCATGACGCGTTTCCGGGAGCGGCGCCGCGGCCGCGGTCCGCGCCTGGCCTGCTCGAGCTCCGCGTGGAGCTTCAGCCGCCAGAGCGCATCTTTCCACATGCGCTCGAGCGTGGCGGCGACGGGACCGAGCGCCGCGCGCCGCGCGCGGTAGAAGCGGTATTTGTGGTCGCGGCGGCACTCGACGAGACCGGCTTCGCTGAGCGCGCGCAGCTGCAGCGACACGGCGCCGAAGGAGACGTCGGGCATCGCGGCATGAATGTCCCCGGCGGCCAGCTCGCGGCGCCATACGAGCCGCAGGATCTCGCGCCGGCGTGGCGACGCGATGGCGGCAAAGACGGCCGGGGCATGCTGCACGTTTGTGAATTTAGATCAAACTAAAATGACGTGTCAAGTGCTGAAGGTCGGGGCGCGGGGCGCGGGGCGCGGGGTGCGGGGCGCGGGGCGCGTGGTGCGGGGCGCGGGGTGCGGGGCGCGGGGCGCGGGGCGCGGGGTGCGGGGTGCGGGGTGCGGG
>QHWT01000013.1 GCA_003222675.1 Acidobacteriota bacterium
GACCGCAACGAGCGCGTCGACCGGCGCAACGTCGGAGTTCAGCGACGGCTTGCTTTTGTCGAAGTGAATCGTTCGTTTCAGCGGCAAACGTCCGCAATGCCGCCGAAAGCGCTTACTGCAAACGATAAGCGAGCGTGTGCCCTTCGTTGGTCGTCGCGCGCATCGAAAGCCATTCGCCGTCATTGTCGGCGTACCAAAGCTCGATCTGATTCTTCTCGGTGCGGATTCGATAGCGGTTC
The DNA here is from genome assembly GCA_003222675.1 of Acidobacteriota bacterium. Taxonomy (GTDB): domain Bacteria; phylum Acidobacteriota; class Vicinamibacteria; order Vicinamibacterales; family 2-12-FULL-66-21; genus QHWT01. Next base: position 240 of record QHWT01000013.1, read on the forward strand.
GCTTTGCGCGGCTGTCCGCGAACGTCGATGACGTCGGATCCGAGCGCCTCGATCTTCACCGGCGTCCAGGCACCCGTCTGCGCATTGACGAGATGCGACTGCTTCAGCACGTTTGGATTCCAGTACGCGAACGTCATCACGCACGCCGGCAGCTCGCTGTGGCCGGCCGCGCTGTCGATCTCGAAGTGGTTCGCTTCGAGATGGCCCTTCACATCGATGACGCGGTCGCGCTCGTCGGTGTGCGACTCGATCTGCNNTTGCGCGATGGTCGTATCGATACGCGTCGACCAGCAAGACACGGACACGGAAATGCATTTCGCTTCGCACGCTTCGCGTTCCATCGTTTTCATCGACGACAAATTGGTGCGTTCCTATCGGCACGCCGTCGGCCGTCACGTCGAATCGCCATTGGCGTACGGCGGCGGCGCATTGCAATGCAACGACTGACAAAACCATCAACGAAACCGCGGGCAATGCAGTGGCTGCCACTATGCTTTTGATCTCCCCTGACCCGCGACTGCAGCGATCGACCGCTGGATCGCCTCCGCGTCACCAAGGTAATAGTGACGCAACGAATGAAGCTCATCGTCGAGCTCGTACACGAGCGGTTGTCCGGTCGGTATGTTGAGCTCGACAATGTCGGCATCGGACACGTGGTCGAGATACTTGATCAGCGCACGCAGGCTGTTTCCGTGCGCAGCGATGATGGCTTTTTTTCCTGTGCGCACCGCCGGCGCGATCTCGGCGTGCCAATACGGCAGGAACCGCTCGACGGTATCCTTCAGACACTCGGTTCGCGGAAACTCGGCGCGCGCAAGCGACGCGTAGCGCGGATCGTTCACTTCCAGGCGCGGATCGTCGTCGGCCATCGGCGGCGGGGCAATCGCATACGAGCGGCGCCAGGTCTTGACCTGCGCATCACCGAACTTCGCCGCCGTTTCCGCTTTGTTGAGGCCCTGCAGCGCACCGTAGTGGCGCTCGTTCAAGCGCCATGAATTGTGAATCGGGATCCACATCCGATCGACTTCCTCGAGCACGATCCAAAGCGTCTTGATCGCGCGCTTCAGCACCGACGTGAACGCGACGTCGAACGCATATCCTTCGTTGCGCAGTAAACGTCCTGCGGCGCGCGCTTCGTCGACGCCGTTCGCGGTGTGATCGACGTCTTTCCATCCCGTGAAGCGATTTTCTTCGTTCCACACCGATTCGCCATGGCGAACGAGGACGAGCTTGTTCATCCGTTCATCCCCCGAGTGATCTCGCGAGCCGCGCATAAATCTTCGCGTATTCGCGCGCGGCGGCGGTCCAGCTGAAGTCGCGCGCCATGCCGTTTCGCTGCAGCGAGCGCCACACCTTCGCATCGCGATAAGCGGCCACACAGCGCTCGATCGCCGACATCAGCGCGACGCTCGTCGGCTCGTGGAATTTGAAGCCGGTCGCCGTGCCGTCGGAGAGCGTATGTGACGCGCAATCGACGACCGAATCGGCGAGGCCGCCGGTCGAATGCACGATCGGCGGCGTGCCGTAGCGCTGGCTGTACATCTGATTCAACCCGCAAGGCTCGAAGCGCGACGGCATCACGAATGCATCGGCGCCCGCTTCCACCAGGTGCGCGAGCGTTTCGTCGAAGCCGATGAAGCTCGCGATGCGTTTCGGCGAAGCGGCGGTCAGCGCACGCAAGCGCTGCTCGAGCGCTCTATCGCCGGTCGCGACGATGACGATTTGAGCGGGCAGCGCGAGCACGTCGTTCGCGACATCGAGCAGAAGATCGATTCCTTTTTGCGCCGTCAAGCGTGTGACGCTGCCGAGCAGCGGAACGTCCGCGCGCGGATCGAGCCCGAGGCGAACCTGCAGCGCGCGCTTGTTGACGGCCTTGCGGTCAAGCCTCGTTGCATCGTAACGCTCCGCAATCAAGGGATCGCTCGCTGGGTTCCACGTCATGGCATCGATGCCGTTCAGTATGCCCACGAGGCGACCGCGGCGCGCCGCCAAAAGACCGTGCAGCCCCATCCCCATCGGCTCGCGCTGGATTTCATCGGCGTACGTCGGGCTCACCGTCGTGGTTGCATCGGCATAAAACAGTCCCGCTTTGAGAAACGAAAGCCGGCCATGATACTCAACGCCTTCGACCGTAAAGCTTGCCGCCGGCAACGCCAGATCAGCGACCCAATGCGGCGCGAAGATGCCCGGGAACGCGAGGTTGTGGATCGTCATGACACTGCGCGCCACGGGCTCGCCGGCAAGCGCAACGTACGCGGGCGCAAGCCCCGTCTGCCAGTCGTTCGCGTGAACGATTTGCGGGCGCCATGCGAGCGGACTATTGCGCGAAGCCAACAGCGCAGCACAGCGTGAGATGAGGCCGAAGCGCAGCGGATTATCGTTCCACTCCGCGCCGCTCGCGTCCTGATACGGGCCGCCGTCGCGATCGTAGAGCGATGGACAATCGACGATCCATGCTGGAACCGCGCCCGGGAGCTCCGCTTCGAGGAGGCGTGCCGCAGGCAATTGCGCGATCGCGTCGATCTTCGCAACGTCGCGCGAGTCGCCGAGAGCGGCAAGGACCGGCCGATATCCGGGCAGGATCACCCGCGCGTCGACGCCGATGCGTCTCAACGCAACCGGAAGCGCGGCGGCGACGTCACCGAGCCCGCCGGTCTTCACGAGCGGCGCGCATTCCGGCGTTGCGTACAGAACTCGAATCGAAGGCAAGGCGGAACGTCGAAATGTTTGAATCGGCGAGCTACGATTCGCTGTCGCGCGTAGTATGCAATAACGCGCCGGATGAATGAACGATGATCGCCGATCGGAAATCCTTGCAGGTTGCCTACGGCCCGGCGAAGCACGATCCGCAAGGCTTGCTCATGTCGCAGCTCGCGCGCGACACGCTCGCGATCGTGCTCGCCGGTGGGCGCGGCAGCCGGCTCGGACCGCTCACCGACTGGCGGGCGAAGCCTGCAGTGCCATTCGGCGGCAAGTTTCGCATCATCGATTTTTCGCTGTCGAACTGCGTCAACTCCGGCGTTCGGCGCATCGGCATCTGCACGCAATACAAGGCGCAAAGCCTTATCCGTCACGTGCAACGCGGCTGGAGCTTTCTCGACGGCCGCTTTCGCGAGTTCGTCGAGCTCTTGCCTGCGCAGCAGCGCGTCACCTCCGATTGGTACAAGGGAACGGCTGATGCGGTTTATCAGAACCTCGACATCCTGCGCCGGCACGCGCCCGAATACGTGTTGATTCTCGCCGGCGATCACATCTACAAAATGGATTACGCGCGGCTGCTTGCCGAGCACGTCACACGCGGCGCCGATGTATCGG
>QHWT01000104.1 GCA_003222675.1 Acidobacteriota bacterium
AGCGTTTTCTCTTTTCTGAAGGCGGCGCGCGCGCTGCAACTCGCGCGACCAGGGCCGCACCCGAGTCTCACGAGCTACCGCGATTTTGGTTGCGGCCCTGGCCGCGCTGTGCCCTCCGCGACCTCAGCGTGAGATCGTCCGTGGCACGTGACAGAGGCTAACTCTCGACGCGCCCCTTACCCTCGACGACGGTCACGTAGCGATCAATCGGTAGGTCTGTTAACCGTTCCACGCGGCCGCTCGGTTGCGGCCACTTGATTTCGAGCCACTCGATTTTGGTTGCGGACCCGACGCCGAGCACGTCGCGCATGTCGTGCGACGAAAGATAGCTTCCGCCATTCGACTTGTACCGGCTGCGCGTAATGCCACCGGCTGACCAGGTGATCGTGGCGCCGATCGCGTCGCGATTGCAGCTCGTGCCCTGGAGCTTCACGCCGAGCCAATGGTTGCCGTCGCCGCCGTTGTTCTTCAGCAGCACCGGCGCGCCGCCGTTGTTGCCGATCAGCACGTCGATCCGGCCGTCGTTGTTGTAATCGCCGACCGCGAGCCCGCGCGCAGCAAACATCTTCTTGAAGACGGGGCCCGCCTGCCCGCTCACGTTCGACAGCTTCGTGCCGTCGTTGTGAAAGAGCAGCAGCGGCTCCTTGTACTTCACCTGCTGCGAGTAACTGTCGATCATGTCGTCGGGGTGACCGTTGGCGAGGAACAGATCGACGAACCCGTCGTTGTCGTAGTCGAAGAACTTCAGCCCCCACCCGCTCAGGAGGCGCGTGGCCTGCGCGACGCCGTGAAAGGCCGCGACGTCGGAGAAGAACTCGTTGCCGTCATTCTTGTAGAGCGAGAACATCTCCTGGTCGACGTTGGCGACGAACAGATCCTGCCTGCCGTCGCCATTGATGTCGGTCGCATCGACGCCCATGCCGGAGCGCGGCGTTCCGTTGACGCTGAATCCGACTTCCGCCGCAAGCGCAATCTCGTCCCACTTGCCCTTGCCGCGGTTGGCGAACAGGAAATTCTGCACCGTATCGTTGGCGACGAACAGGTCCATCAGGCCGTCGCCGTTGATGTCGGTGGCGACGACGCCGAGCGCCTTGCCGAGCGCGCGATGAATGTCGGTGCCTGCGCTCACCTCCGTGAACGTCCCGTCGCCGTTGTTGTGATAGAGGAGGCTCGGCGTCGGCTTGAACACGCGCGGGATGCAATAGAAGCGCTTCCCGAGCTTGTTGTCCCCGCAGAACACGTTGCTCTTCAGCGAGAACTCGACGAAGCTGCAGAGGAAGAGATCGACCCTGCCATCGTTGTCGTAATCGAACCAGACCGCGCTCGTCGTCCAACCGGGCGCCGCGAGGCCGGCCTTCTCCGTCACGTCCGTAAACGTGCCGTTGCCGTTGTTGCGATAGAGCGTGCAGCGGCCGTACGCCGTCACCAGGATGTCGGCGCAGCCGTCGTTGTCGTAATCCGCAATGGCGCAGCCCATCCCGAACTCTTTGCCACCCGCCACGCCTGCCTTCTCCGTGACGTCCGTAAACGTGCCGTCGTGGTTGTTCTTGTAGAGCGCGTTCTTGAGCGGCGTGCCCGGCGTGTAAAAGTCGGCGGCGCCGCTGTTCACCATGAAGATGTCGGGCCAGCCGTCGTTGTCGTAGTCGAAAAATGCGACACCGGGGCCCATCGTTTCCGGCAGGTAGCGATTCGGCGACATCGCGTTCTCGTGCACCCACGCGATGCCGCTCGCCGACGCTGAGACTTCCTCGAACAACGGAGAGGCCGCGAGAACGCCGGAGCGAAACGGCGATGCGCCAGCAGCAGTCGAAAGCCCTGCGAGACCGAGCAGCCGCAGAAAGTGACGACGAGAAGGGCCTGATGTAGGACGGGTCCTTAGACCCGCCGGCGATGAATGACCCGCCGATGATGAATGATTCATGCGCGCAGATATTCTATCGAGCCTCGCGACAAATCGCCGCAATCGCGTGTGCTAGCATCGGCCGGATGCCCGTTTTCAGGCGCGGCGCCGCCGCGTGCCTCATCACGCTGTTTGGCGCCAGCGTCGTGATGCTCGATCGACACGGGTGGCCGTCGATTGCCGCCCAGTCCCAGCCGCCACCGGCGGCGCAGAGCGAGGAAGAGCAGGCGCGCGTCGTCTGCGGTGTCTGCCATGCGTTTCCGCCACCCGACATACTGCCTCGCGGAACGTGGCGCGACGAGTTCGTGCGGATGAAATTCATTCGGGAAGGCCGGCTGCCCCCTGTTGGTCCGCCATCGAAGGTCTACGCGGCTGTGCAGCTGCCGCCAGACATGGAGCGCGTGCTGCCGTTCTATACGTCGCGCGCGCCAGAGCGCCTCCCGCGGCCCGAGTCGTGGCCGGATCCAGCCGAATCTCCTGTCAAATTCGTGAGACATGCGCTGAGCGTTCCGGATATGCCGGGCACGCCGGCGGTGTCGAATGTGCGGCTCGTCGACATGGATGGAGACAAGCGGCTCGACCTGCTCGGCACCGATATGCGGCAGGGCGTGGTGTTCACCGGTCATCCGGCGATTCCCGGCAGCGCACTCACGATCATCGCGAGCATTCCTCACCCGGCGCACGTCACGATGACGGATGTGGATCGCGATGGCATCCAGGATCTCCTCGTCGCCGATCTCGGCGAGTTCTTTCCCGCCGATCACGACAAGGGCGCGGCGATCTGGATGCGGGGGCTGGGCAACGGGAAGTTCGGAGCGTTCTGGCTCGACGGATGGCCGCGCGTCGCCGACGTCGAGTCAGCGGATTTCAACGGCGATGGCAAGAACGACCTCGCGGTCGCGGCATTCGGGTGGCGCAAGACCGGCCGGATCTCGATTCTCGAGAATCGAACGACGACATCCTCGCAGCCGACCTTCACCAACCACACCATCGATCCGCGGCCGGGCGGCATTCACATCATTCCCGTCGATTTGAATCACGACGGCAAGATGGATTTCGTGACGCTGCTCGCGCAGGAGCACGAGACCGTTCTCGCGTACATCAATAAAGGCACCGGCGACTTCACGTTCGACCAGAAGGTGATCTACGTCGCTCCGCATCCGAACTGGGGCTCCTCGGGCATCGAGCTCGTGGATCTCGACAAGGACGGCGACCTCGACGTCCTGCTCACTCACGGGGACACGTTCGACGACGGGATCGTGAAGCCGTATCACGGCATCCAGTGGCTCGAAAACACCGGCGGATATCCCTTCGTCGAGCACACGCTCGTCCAGATGCCCGGTGTGCATCGCGCCGAGGCGGTGGATATCGATGGCGATGGCGATCTCGATATCGTCGCGTGCGCCCTTCTGGCGAGTGGATCGGACGTGGACGAGAAGACGCTGCCGGCCCTGGTATGGCTGGAGCAGACGAAGCCGGGCACGTTCGTGCGCCACACGATCGAGATGGGCTTTCCCCGGCACGCGACGCTCGACGTCGGAGACATCGACGGCGACGGCGACGCCGATATCGTCGTCGGCTACTTCTCGATCGACAAGCCTGCAGACGCCTGGGTTGACGTGTGGGTGAATCAGAGCAAGAAGACGGTTACGGCTCGGAAGGAATGAACGAAGCGGCGACGCGCAGCCGATGCAGCGACAGCGCCGCCCCGTCAACAGACGTTACAGGCCCTGCAGGATCCCGAGGACCTGATTCAGCAGGTTCGCAACCTGAGTCGTGGTTCCGCTGCCGTCCAACAGGCCGGTGATCGCACAGAGCAGGTTGCCAAGCAGGTTGCCCGCGCCGCGCTGGGCCGTGATCTCGAGCACAACCTGGTTCAAATCGATCACCAGTCCGAGCAGGTCGAGATGCAGCGGTCCGAGGACGAGGTTTAGAATGTCGCAGGTCGCTTGCGCGGTGATTGCCGCCGCTGTCGTCCCTGCGGCTGCGTTACCAAACGTCACCGGCGTCGAAACCGTGCGCACGATGCTCTCGCTCATTCCGGTCGTGGTATTTGTCGCGATGCCAGTGAGCACGGCTTGCGCGACAATCTGGCTGCCGCTGGCCACGAACCGTTGAATCCTCAAGGTGCCGTTGAATGATCCGGCGCCGCCGGGGGCTATTCCGGAAACTGGCACCGCCAATCCACCGCCGGTCGCCGCAGGCACCGCCTCGATGCGTGTCGCCAATGGCGCCGCGATCAGAGCCAATATCGTAACCACAGCCAACAAGCGTTTCATGGTTCCATTCCTCCGCACCGCGATGTCGCGGTGATGAATACGCGCTCATCGCACACTCTTCCTGTCATGCGCCAATGGAGTGCGTCGCAGCCGCAACCCCGGCGTCCGTCGGGTGGGAAAGCTACAAATCGCTTGCCGTCATGCGTCGAATGCGCGTCACGTTTCTTCGACCGGCCATCCACGCGCTGTGTTTCGCGTGCGCAGTCATTGCCGCTTGGCCGGTCAAGCACGCTAATTTCGCCGCGAAACATTACGATGTGCCATTTGCCGTGACGCCGTTTCGCCTACGTTGCTCAGGTTGGTTTCGAGCCAGAGACGCAACGCATCAGGTGACTGGAGGCGTATGCGTTTTACTCATGGGGCGTGTAAGAAGTCCTCGTGGTGCGCTGTTGCGCTGCAGTTGGCGCCACAGGCGTGACGTAAATGCCCAGACGCTGGGGGACTACTCGGCGCGAAGCGCTTTGGTGGGATCGACCGTCGCGGCGCGCATTGCCGGGACTGCGCTTGCGAGCAACGCCGCAAAGGAGAGCGATAGCAGTGCCGCGACGAATGCTCGTGGATCGGTTGACTCGAGACGGAAGAGGAAGGCCTTCGCCGCGGTATTCAAGTACCAGGCGGCGATGGTGCCGATGATCAAGCCGAGGATGACGAGCACGCAGGCGTTGACGAGGATCATTCCGACGACGCGCGATCGCGTCGCACCCAGTGCCATGCGGACGCCGATCTCTCTCGTCCGCTGCGACACGATGTACGCCATGACGCCGTAGATCCCGACGGCGGAAATGACGAGGCCGAGCAGTCCGAAGAGGCCAAGCAGCAGCATGTTCAAACGGCGCTGCGCGATCCGCCGCGACACGAGCTCCTCCATCGTCTGCACCTCGCGGAGGGGTACATCCGGCAGCACACCGAGTACCGCAGATCTGACGGCGGGAAGCAGGTCGTAGGGGTCAGCGCTCGTTCGAATCACGAGCTCGCCGAAGCTGCTGCGACTCTGCGCCATCGGCACGTAGGCTTCCGGGTCCGGTTGCCGCTCGAGACTGCTCTGTCGCACATCGCCAACGACGCCGATGACGGTCCGCTCGTCGCCGCCGACCGTGACCTCGCGCCCGAGCGGGTCCTCGGCAGGGAAGTACTTTCGAACAGCAGATTCGTTGATAATGACGACGGGAACGGCGCCCGCGCGATCCCTCGCGGTGAACAGCCTGCCTCGCCGCAAGGGGATCCTGAGCGCCTTGTGATACTCCGGCGTGACGACCCTGAAGCTGATTCCCGTCGAATCCGGAAGCGTCTGTCCCTTCAGGCGGAAGTCCGTCATGCTCATGGCGCCGCCGAGCGGCATTCCGCCGGAAATCATCGATGCATGGACGACACCCGGCAGCTGACTGACACGCTCCACGATCTGAGCGAACGGCGCGACGACATCAGGCATCGGCTGTCCTGGATACCACCGTGGCGCGACCTGCGCGGTCAGCACACGTTCGGGATCGAATCCGGGATCGATGCGCATCAGCGCGATGAAGCTGCCGATAAAGAGCGACGCGCCGACGAGGAGCACCACGGCGAGCGCGACCTCGGCTACGACGAGCATGCTGCGCATGCGTTGCGGCCGACGCCCGGCGCCTGCGGCGCGTGTGCCTTCCTTCAACGCCGCGGTGAGATCCGTATCCGAGAGCTGCAGCGCGGGCGCGATCCCGAACAGCAGCGCCGTCACCAGCGACAAGGCGGCGGCGGCCGCGAGTACGCGGACGTTCAGGGCAATGGCCGAGACACGCGGCACTCCCTCGGGCATGGAGGTCCGAAGCACCTGGATGGCCCACCAGGCGAGAACGGTCGCGAACACGGTTCCGACGATCGCGAGGACGAGGCTCTCGGTCATGAGCTGACGGATCACCCGCCAGCGCGGTGCTCCGAGCGCCGCCCGGATCCCGATCTCGCGCTCGCGCACGCTGCTGCGGGCGAGCAGCAGGTTCGCCACGTTGGCGCACGCGATGAGAAGAACGATCCCCACCGCGCCGAGCAGCATCAGCATCCACGACTTCATGGTCGCGCCGACGAGGTGATCGCCGAGCGGCAGGACGCCAATCTTGCTGTCCTTGTTCCATAAGGGGTTCGCCGCTTCCAGCGCCGCCGCGACCTGGTCCATCTGCGCCTGGGCCTGCCGAATCGAGACGTCAGGCTTCAGCCGCGCGATGCTCTCAAGATAGATGCTTATCCTGTCGGCATGCCGGATGCGCTCGTCTGAGGGAACAACGTACGGGACCCACAGGTCCACAGGTCGCCTGGAGGCGATCGGATACGCCACGCCCAGCGGCATGACGCCAAGAACTTCGTAATTCGCGCCTTCCAGCGGAATCGTGCGCCCCACGGCGTCGGGGCTGCCTCCGAAACGCCGGCGCCAGAGCGCATCGCTGAGGACGGCCACGCGATGGCGACCCTCGATCTCATTGTCCGAAGTGAACGCACGTCCCCGGGCCGGTCGGATGCGGAGCACGTCGAAGAAGCCGGCAGTGACGCGCGCCGCCCTGAGATCTTCGGGCTGCGCTCCGGGCTCGCGCAGGGTGAAGGCGCCGTCAGCGATTGCCGCCATGGACTCGAACATCTGTTGCTGCGCCGCCCAGTCGAGGTAATTCTGCGGTGCGATGCTCGAAAGCGCGTTGGGATCGTCGTGCTCCGGGCCCCACGGCCCCGGCTTGTGACGTTCACCGACGGCGACGATCCGGTCGTACTCGTCGAACGGCAGTCCGCGGAGGACCACCGCGTCCACCACGGAAAAGATCGCCGTGGTCGCGCCGATCCCGAGCGTGAGAACGATCAACGCGACGACCGTAAAGGTCTTGGAAGAGGCGAGAGCGCGAAACGCGGCTTTCAGGTCGTCGCGCATGAGGCTCTCTTACTGCTGGAGTGTGAAAAATGCGGTTCGCGATATTTCGTGGATGCTGTCGGCGGCGCGAATGCGCAGCTCGTAGGTGCCGGCCGGAAGCGATCCGATGGGCAGGCGGCCGACGTGCTGAAGGCGGGGCCCCGTAGAAGGAGACAGCGGCACCGGCGCCTCGGCCACAGCCTGGCCGTTGCGCAGCAACTGCGCAGAGACCTTCACGTTGCTCAGATTCCCATAGAGCGTGAAATAGAACGGCAGCTCGCCCGCCGCAGACTTCCTGATCGGCGCACCCAGGTTTGGATAGAGCAGCGTGCGCCCTACGTACAGCGGCGCGCTTGGCTCGGCCATCCCCGGAGCCGTCACATCTTCTGTACGGCTCACCAGCACGAGGCTGCTCATATCGAACGTCGAGGACTGAGGCGCGCTGACGCTCAGCGTCGCAACCCGCGCACTCCCCTGCCGCGCGACGACATCCATTACGATCGTTTCCATCGTGTACACGCCGGGCGCGAAATCCGCTTCGCGATAAAACAGGATCTCGCCACGCTTCGCCGCCTCGAGATCCTTCGCGTCGCCAGACAGCACGTACTGCTGCCCGAGCGTCTGGACCTCTTGTCCCTTGCCGTCGCGGATCCGCACGACGACGGCGGCCTGCGCCGAATATGTGGATCGCTGCTGATCGATGTTGAAGTGGAGGGCGTCGGTGCCCACTCGTACGAGCAGCGGCGTCAGTCCCGGACGGGCAGGATCGGGGAAGCTGAAACCGGCTGCGTGAATCGGGAATGCGTTGGGCAGCGGTGTGCGGTCGAGCAGTGCGAGTGCAGGCGTCTCGTAGCTGCCGCCGTCGAGCCCACCCGACGCGCGCAGCGCGCGATATCCCTTCCGCGCGAAGACCTGCGTGCCGGAACGATGGACCTTCACGTGTATCGCCCGGAACTTGCCATCAAACGTGCTGTTCTTCGGTGAATAGGTCAACAGGTAATGAAACTGATTGTCCTCGTCGATTCGGCGGAACGCGGATGTCAGGTCGTTCGACTGCTCGACGAGAAACCCGCCGGTCTCCTGCGCGAGCCTGGCAAGACCCGTGCGGGAATCGAGCTTGAGCGTGTCTTCCACGCGCTCGAACGCCATTGTCAGCGGTTGCTCGGTGCGGTTCGTGCCGCTTGCGACCTGCGTCATTCGCTCCTCGGCGAATGTCTCGACTTCCTTTCGCGTGCTCGTCAATGTGCTCTTCGCGCGTAAGCCGTTTGCATCGACGGCGTACGCCGTCACGTTTGCGCGATTAGCCGCGTCAATCAGCGAATCGAACCTGGCCGAGAGGGCCGGTGACACGGGCAGGCCCTCAGAGAAGAAGACGATGGTCTTGCGCCCGGGAAAGAATGACAGCGACCTGATGACGGCGAGCAGGGCCAGCGACGTGTCGTAGCCTTTGTGCGCGCGATCGAGGTTGTCGAACGAGCGGATCATGTTCAACTCGGTTTGAATCATCAGCAGCTCGCTCTCGCGTCGGCCGATGTCCTGGGAGTTGCGCGCGAGGGCGGCGCCGGTCGTCGCTGCTGCGCTCTGGGCAGCCGTCGCGTTCTGGCCCTGCAGCTCGCGGCGGCGGGCAATCAGATCGTCGTTGCGTTCCTCTTTCTGCTCTTCGGCGGACACGCCGGAAGGAACAACATTTTGGATGGCCCGGCGGACCCGCGCGCGGTCCGTGGTATACGACTGCAGAACGCGAACGCCAGGGTCCGTTGCGAACACGCCGACACGGACGCTCGATTCCCCAGTCATCGGCACGTAGTCGAGGGTCGCTCTTTGAGCCAATCGCAGCGCGTCCGCTGACAGGTGGTCGAACACGATTGCCGTCGTCGCATCGTCGGCCGCCGTGTTTGTCTCCGGTGCGCCGGACGGCTCAGCCGTCGGCGTGACCGCTATCGTCTTGTTCGGGGATCTCCATGCGACGCCGACGCCGATGCCACCTCCATGTGACACGCGAGTGAACGAGTCCACTTTCTGAGGGACCCCATCTTCCGCTACGTCGAAGTCATCCGCCGAGAGATCGGTGACGGGCCGTCCTTTCTTGTCGCGGACCACGACGTCGACGAGGATGGCGGTCGCCGTCGACGTGTACGCGGGGTTACCGCGCGAGACACCAGTCTGGCCCGATACAGCGGCATCGTGCATGCCGGCCAGCACTACAACTACGGCAACGGTGACGCAGAATCTCGTCATGCTGACCCGGCCCTTCCTCAGTTCGTGATGCGAAGGAACGTCGATCCGAAGACCTGCTCGTCTCCCTGTTTGACGACCGCGCGCAGCTCGTACGTGCCGGGGGCCAGGTGATCGAGCGGCAGTCGGCCCAACTGCTGGATGCGTCCGGAGTCGTCGGCCGCAGCCAGCGGCATCGGCTGTTGCGCGACGGCGTTCCCGTTCTGCAGCAACTCGATCACAGATTCAGGCGCACTCTTGCCCTTGACGGGATATACCGCAAAGTAGAAGCCGACTTCCTTTGACCCCTTGCTCACCGGCTCGCCCAGGTTCGGATAGAGCACAACGCCATTGACGAGCAGCTGGTTATCCGCGCGACGATCCTTGTCGGGAATCTTCTCGCCTCGCTTCACGAGCACGACACTGCTCATGCGCAGCTTATCCGGATTCGCCCGCGGCACTTCGACCGTCGAGAAGCGCACGCTCGATTTTCCCGATGGCGCGTCGTACACAATCGATTCCATCGTATACAGGCCGGCGGCAAGCTCCGGCTCGCGGTAGAAAATCACTTCCCCCTGTTTCGCGCGTTCGAGATCGGCGATGGGACCTTTGATTTCATAATGCTGGCTCACCCTGCGCGCGACCAAATTCCGTTGATCCACGAATCGCACGAGCACCGCGAAATCGGACGTGTACGTCTTGCCGTCCGGAGCGGGCTGAAATGTCAGCGGCGCGGTGCTCAGGTCGACGACGACGGGTACCAGTCCCGGCCGATCGCGCTCCGGGAACAGCATCGCGGCGGCGCGAACGGGAAAAGCATTCGGAACGGGCTTCTGCTCGAGCGCGCCAAGCGCAGGGGCTTCCCAGGCGTTGATCGGCGCGCCGCCCGGATCGCGAACGGCGAAATAGCCTTTGCGCGCGGCTACCGTCACCCCGGGACGCTTCACCTTCACGTCGATCGTGCGGAAGCGGCCGTCATAGGCGTCGTTGGCTGGCGTGTATCCCAGCAGGTAGTAGTTGCGAAGGTCGTTCTCGATTCGCTCGAACCCCTGGCGCAGGTTGTTCGTGTTCTCGAAGAGCACTCCGCCCGTCTCCTGCGCCAATTCGCCAAGGCCGCTGTGCGGATCCTGCCTCAGCACGTCCTCGTTCTTTTCGAGACCCTTGGTCAGCGGCCGGCCGCCGCCCCCGTTCGCATAGCCCGTGTTGATCCCCGCGGTCGCCGCCTTGTTCACCTCGGCGCCAATCTCCGCCTGCTTGCTCTCGGCGCGCAGACCGGCTGCGTCCATCGTGTAGACGCTGACGTTGGCGCGGTTGGCGGCGTCGATCACGCCAAGGAACAATCGCTGGACCGCCGGCGGGATCGCGAGGCCTTCGGAAAACAGGACCAGACTCTTGCGTCCCGGCAGCCGCCGCAGCGTGCCGATGATCGCGAACAGCCCGTTCGTCGTGGAGTATCCCTGCTGGTCACGCTCCATGACTTCGAAGTCGCGGATCATGTTCGACTGCATCTGCGCGAGCTGCGCGTCGGCTGACGCGCCTCCGATCGCCGCCCCGGCGCCGCCGCGTCCGGCGGCAGCCGCTCCCGCAGCGGCCGCCTGACTCGCGGCGGCGGCCTGTTGATCGGCATTCGCCTTCTGCTGCTGCTGTTCGGGACTGTTGAAGGTTGCCGACCCGCGACTCGACATGCGATCGAGTCCCCGGCGCAGCACACTCACGTTGCGCGTGAACGGCGCGTACGGCGTCAGCGCCAGATCGATGCTGAAGATGCCGACGTAGCCAGGTGCTTCCTCCTTGCCCCCAAGATAGTTTTGCGCCGCCTGCACTGCGAGTCGGCGCGCCTCGGGCGTGAGGCGATCGAAAACCAGCGCCGTGAGCGCGAGGTCTCCGCTGCGGCTATCGAAGGCGCCGGAGGCGCTGCCGCGATCGCACCCTCGAAGACCGGCGCAAACGATGCCACGGCCTGTGGCACTCCATCCTCGAGGATCTCGAAATCGGATTGCGCCAGGTCGCGAACAGGTTGCCCGTGCTTGTCGCGCACGACGACATCAACGAGAACCGCGTTTACGCGCTCGTTCACGGTGCCCGGCGCGCGCTGCGGCGCCGGCTGCTGGCTGCGCGTCGCCGGAGTGCCGAGCGCGACCATCAGCGCAATCACATTCGCAAAACCAAAACGAGAATCGTTCATCCTGTGTCTGAACCCTGAACTCT
>QHWT01000076.1:0-17264 GCA_003222675.1 Acidobacteriota bacterium
TTCGTCGCGCTCGCAGTCGCAGGAAGTTCGCGGCGGACGCCTGAAAGTTGGTGGCTCTGGACACCTCTTGTTCTATTGAGCCTGCTGCCCCATAAAGAGAGCCGTTACCTGTTGCCGGTGATTCCGTTCTTCTGCATGGCTGTCGGGAGGGGTTTCCTTACGGCCGCCGACTGGCTTCGCCGCTCCTCTGAGGTTATGGGTTGGCATCGGTGGGCGCGTGAGCTGTTCGCTCCGCTGTTTGTCCTAGCTGTCCTGCACGACGTTGGCGGTTGGCGTCTGAGCCGGTCGAACGAAGGCATCAGATTGGCGCAGTACCTCCGTGCGGTTGGACGAACCGGAATCGCCGCCCAGGATTTCTGGCGGCTCGGTGGACGTCCCTACCTCTGGCCTCTAGATCCGNNGGTTGGCTGCTGCCGTCAAAGACGCGAACTGGGTCGCTCTCCGTCACCGAGTTGCGCGGACGGTTGGTGACCCTGTTATGCACGCACTGGGGTTTGAGCGCGACGCGGCATGGCGCGGCGAAGACTATGTTCTGTACGGGCGGCGACGATAGTCTCTCGACCGGCGCTGCAGTTGCGCTTCACTAACCGCGTACTGTTCACGAGAAGAACGCGGCGGCGACCACAGCAATGCCCGACCACCGAACGGCGCTCATTTTTGTTGACGGGCGAGCAGCTCCTCAACGAGCGCGAGGACTCGACGGTGGATCACTTCGTCTGCGCCTTTGAGGTCCTCACTGGGGCCGGGGACGTCATCCCAGGTCTGAAGCGTACGAGGCGCGGCGGGCAGACCCGTGAGATCGCATCCCATCGAGATGACGACATCCGCGCTGTTCAGATCCTCTTTCGTGACCGCGCGTGGCTTCGTCACGGGAACTGCGTAACCGTTTCGCTCGAGATGGTCTGCGACGACAGTCGATACCGCCGCCTGTGGCTCAATTCCGGCGGCTTCAACGCGGACGTTCAGCCCGCGCTCCTTTGCGGCCCGTTGAAAATATGCGGATGCGAGGAGACTCTTCGCGGCGCCGTGTGGACACATGAAGAGCACCGTCGTTCGCCTGGCCTGAGTCGTATCCACTGACGATTGCTGTCCATAGGCGAACGTGACGAGTGGGAGAACCGTGAGCGCGGACAGCATCACGCGGTAAGGTGGATGTTTGGTCATCGTTGTCTTCAGCGTTCAGCTTGCTTTCGCAGGCACGACCTGCACTTTCGTGCCTTCTCGGATTTCGTCAGTGGCGCGCCGCACGATCGCATCTCCGTCCTTCAGCGGTCCGAACACTTCGACCAGGTCGCCGATTCTCGCCCCTCGACCGACATTCACCCATTCAGCCGTTCCGTCTTTCACTCGGATCACGAACGTCCGTTCCGTTGTCGTCACGATGCTCGTAGGAGGAACAAGCAACGACGCGTTCGGTCGTCGCACCGGCCACGACACCTCGGGGTACATGCCCGCCGCGAGCCTCAGATCCGCGTTGTTCACTACGAGTTCGACCGGCATCGTCCGCGTCTTGGGATCGAGATCGTGGGCCGCCAGGGTCACCACGCCGTAGAACGTCTCACCTGGATAGGCAGGGACCGCGAACGGCACGCGGGCGCCCTTCACGATGGCACCCACGAGTGCCTCCGGAACGGCCACGACGAGGCGGAGTCGTGACACTTGGTGCAGCCGGAACAGCGGCGCGCTTCCAGATCCCGGACCGACGAGCGCACCCGGGTGCACGTTGCGCTCCGTAATGATGCCGTCGAATGGCGCTTTGATCTGCAGGTACTGACCGAGGTCCCTGACCGCCCGTACCTGCGCCTGCGCCGCCTTGATCGAGCTCTCGTACGAGCGGACGAGCGCCTGCGCGGCCTCCGCCGTCTTCTGCGCGACCACGACGTCGTTTTCAGCGACCACGCCGGGCGTCTCCGAAGCGGCCTTCAAACGATCGTACGTGCTCTGAGCCGCAGCGAGCTTCGCCTCGGCCTCGGCACGCTGAAGTTCAAGCGCCTGCTCTTTCGATTGGGCCTCGACGATCTGTGCCTGCATCTCCGGCGCGTCGAGCGTCGCCAATGTCTGCCCTTGCTTGACGACGCTGCCGCGGTCGACGTTGGTGCGTTGGACGAAGCCGGATACCTTCGCGACGATTGGGACGGCCAGGTACGGCTGGAATTCTCCAGGCAACTTCACCTGGCGTTCGACAGGTTTGGACACTACATGCACGACCTCGACGCGGGTCTGCGCCATCGTGGGCGAGGCGATTAGACTGGTGGCGATGAGAAGGACGACCTTACGTTCGAGGTTCATAGTGTGCGCTCACCGGATCGTCGGGATCCAAGGTGGGTGACAGCGACCGCACCCGCTGCTGCAGGACCGAATACACCGCGGGCAGCACAATCAGCGTGGCGGCCGTCGCAAACACCAAGCCGCCGATGACGGCACGACCGAGCGGAGCGGCCTGCGCACGCTCTCCGGTGCCGAGGGCCATCGGAACCATCCCGGCGATCATCGCGAGCGCCGTCATGAGAATCGCCCGCAGTCGGCCACGCCCGGCTTCAACGGCCGCCTCTCGCACTGACGCCCCGTCGCGTCGCGCGTGTTCGGCGAACGTCAGCAAGAGAATCGCATTCGCCACCGAAATGCCGATCGCCATAATGGCACCCATGAACGACTGCACGTTCAGCGTCGTGCCGGTGACCAGCAGCATGATCAGCACTCCGCAGATCACGGCCGGTACGGCCGCGATGACGGCAATTGCGAGGCGGAACGATTGGAAGTTCGCGGCCAGCAACAGAAAGATGACCACAATCGACAGCATTAGCCCCGTGCGCAGGCCCGAGAGCGTCTCTTCGAACGCCGGCACCTGCCCGCGTGTGAAGACATTGACACCACGTGGTGCCGCCCCGGCGCGGTCGATCGCTTCGCGGATCTCGCGCACGACAGGGCCCAAAGGCTTCCCATGGATATTCGCGGTAAAGCTGATCACCCGTTGCATGTTGTACCGGTCGACCTCGCCGAATGTGGTCCCGTAGTCGACGCGGGCGAGGTCGGCCACGAGGGGCCGTGTCCCGCCGTCCGAGCGGTCCCGTGCCATGACTGGCAGGTCCGCGACGTCTTCGATCGAGGCGACTCTGGACTGCGGGATCTCCACCTGAATCTGAAACCCGTTGCCGCTGCCCGGATCGCGCCAGAAGTTCAGGTCGGTGTAGCGGCTGGAAGATGTGGCCGCCACAAGTGACCTGGCGACATCGGTCGTGGTCACGCCATATTGACCGGCGCGGCCGCGGTCGATCTGGATCTGCAGTGATGGGTAATCCAGTGGCTGCGCGTATTGCAAATCTCGCAGCGATGGCACCTTGCTCAGCTCCGCATAGACCTTCTCGGCGAAGGGCCGGCTGACGGCGAGCGAAGGGCCCTGCACGGCGACTTCGATCGGCGTCGGCGAGCCGAAGCTCATGACCCGGCTGATGATGTCGCCCGCCTCGAAGGAGACGGTCACGTTGGGCAAGGCCTGTTTGAGGCTTCGGCGCAACGTCTCCTTCAGATCCTCCGTAATGTAGGGGGCCGACGGCTTCAGCGCGACGCCAAGCACCGCCTCGTGCTGGCCGCTGGTGAACAGGTAGATGGTGTTGATCGGATAGTTCGGCGTCGGGACGCCGATGAACCCCGTGGTGATGTCAACGTTCTTCGGCCCCACATTCTCCTTGATGACGTCCAATGCCTTGAGCGCGAGCAGCTCGGTCCGTTCCAGACGGGTGCCCGTGGGCGCGCGGAGACGCAGCTGCAGCTGTCGCGTGTCGCTCTGCGGGAAAATTTCCGTCCCGATTCGCGGCAACAACAGAAGAATCAGCGCGCCAGTCACCAAGACATAGACGCCAATCACCACCCAGCGAAGACGCAGCGTCGACTCCAGGCCGTCGCGGTAGTACGACCGAACCTTCTCGAAGAAGCGCGGCTCCTGATGTCCTGGCCGCAGCATCCACGTGGACGTCACCGGCACGAGCGTGCTCGAGATGAGGTACGAGGCGAGCATCGCGAAGCCGACGGCGAGCGAGAGCGGGACGAACAGCTGTCGGCCCACACCGGTCATGAAGAGCGCCGGCAGAAAGACCGCAAGTACGCACAACATCGACAGCAGCCGGGCCGCGCTCGTCTGTCGAGACGCGTCGATGACCGCGCGCGCACGCGACATGCCTGAGGAGAATCGACTGTGAATGTTCTCGATGACGACCGTCGCTTCATCGACGAGTACGCCGACTGCGAGCGCCAGCCCGCCCAGGGTCATGATGTTGATCGTCTGTCCGGTCACCCATAGAGCGACGACCGCCGACAGCAGCGCGATAGGAATGGTGAAGACGACAATCGACGAGCTGCGCAGGTCGCGCAGGAAGATCAGCACCATCAATCCCGTCAGCAGGGCGCCGATCAGCGCCTCGATCACCAGTCCATTCAGCGCACTCACGACATACCGCGACTGGTCGAACACGAGGTCGATCCGGACGTCCTCCGGCGCGACGCTCCGCATGGCGGGTAACGCCCGCCGCACATTCCGAATGACGTCGAGCGTGGACGCGTCGGCGCGCTTCGTCACAGGGATGTAGACGGTTCGTTTGCCGTCCACGTGCGCGTAGCCGACGATCACGTCGGTGGTGTCGGTAATCGTTCCGACATCCCGCAGATACACGGTAGGGCCATTGCCGAGCCGAAGAGGCGCATCGAGCAGTTCTTGAATGTTGCCGCCCAGCGTCGCATTGGTCGAGGCGATTCGGATCAGGTCACCGGTGCGCACGTTTCCCGAGGGCACCACGGTGCTGGACCGGTTGACCGCTGCCACGACTTCCTCCGGCGACAGGCTGTATTGTCGGAGCCGATCCGGGTCGACGCGCACGACGATGGTGCGCTGACTGCCGCCGAAGGGCGGCGGCGCGGACACGCCCGGCAGCGTGGCGAAGATCGGCCGCACGCGATTGAGGGCGATGTCCTGCATCTCGCCCGGTGTGCGTGTGTCGCTCGAAAAGACCAGCTGCGCGACCGGTACGCTGCCGGCGTCGTACCGCATGATGAACGGTGGCACTGCGCCGGTGGGCATGAAAGCGCGAGCGCGATTCACATACCCGACGACTTCCGCCATCGCCTGACTCATGTCCGTTTCCGGGTGAAACACGAGCTTCATCAGCGCGATGCCCTGAATGCTCTTCGACTCCACGTGCTCGATGCCGGTGATGTAGAGGAAGTGGTACTCGTAGTAATAGGTGAGGTAGCCCTCCATCTGCGCAGGGTCCATCCCACCGTAGGGCTGCGCGACGTAAATCGCGGGTGCACCCAGCTGCGGGAAGATGTCCACTTTCATCCGCTGGATGGCCATCACGGCCATCAACCCAATGGCCAGGGCAGCCACAACGATCGTGAGCGGCCGCCGCATGGCCGTGAGCACCAACCACATGTCAGATCTCCTGTCCGTTCGTCAGTGGCACGTTCACGGATGTCTCAGGGTTCGCGCAGACGTTCCAGAAAGGGTGTGAGATCTCCCTGGGCCTGTGTGACCGCCAGCAGGGCGCGCCACAGACCCAGGCGAGCGATGGCATCGTCGGCCTCAGCTTGCGCCAGGAGCCGCTGCGCCTCGGCCACCTCAGTTACGCTCGTAAGACCATTGGCATAACGCGCCCGCGCTCGGCTCTCGGCGTCCATGGCGGCTTTGAGTTCCGGCGGTGTGTTGTGGGCGATGTCCGTGGCGGCGGTCAAGAGGGCGCGCGCCCGTGCGTTCTGGGTGGTGACGGTCTGCACCGCCTGCTCATGACGAGCGCGCTCAGCTAATTCGTTCTGCACTTCGACGCGTCTTTTCGCGTTCACGGCAAAGAGATCCAGGACAGAAAACGATACCGTCGCGCCAACGGCCCAGTTCGGTACCCGCAATGACAAGCCATTTCCAGCGGGCGGCAGTCCTGGCACGTCGGCGCCGGTGCCGCGACCGGTGAATGCGGTTTGCAGATCGAGACGAGGAGCATACGCACGCCCGAGTGCTCGTTCACGTGCCTGAACCGCCTCGATCGCGGATGATGCTGCGCGAACCGCAGGGTGAGACTCGGGCGAACCAGCGTCGGGGGACGGCAATGACGGCAGATGGACCAGCGGCCCTGGCTCCAGCATGATCGTCGCTCCCGCCGAGCCGACGGCGTCAGCGAGCGCCGCTCGCGCAATCGACGACGTCTCCACGGTCTGGCTCAGTTGATTCCTGCCGATCGCCAGTTCGGCATCGGCTCGCGACTCGTCAGCGCCCGGACGAAGCTGATTGCGCACGAGCGTTCGTACAGCATCCGCGAAGGTCTGCAACCGATCGACGTTGGCCTGAGCCGCGTGCACGGCTTCATCCGAGGCAAGGACGCTGAGAAACGCATCCGCTGCGGCCGCAGTGACATCGAGCTCGGTCACCGCGCTCTGCGCGGTCGCGACCGAGGCCTGAGCGCGTGCGACGTCAACGTTCGCCTTGCGCAGGCCGAAATCCAGCGCCTGCCATGACAGCAGCACGCCGCCTGCGCTACCCCACACGCCGTCGTATGACGTCGTCCCCAGCACTGGTCCCGAGATTGGTGGTATGACGGCCTGCGGCAGCAGCAGCCCGAATACGTTGTTCCGCGTGGCACGGTTCGCCTGCCACAACAGGTCGAGTCGGGGTAGGTACGACGTCCGAGCGACGGCGATGCCTTGTTCGGCGGCCTCGGCTCGCGCACGCACCTCCTTGATCGTGGGGTAGGTGTTGCGAGCCAACTCGATGGCGTCAATTAACGTGAGCGTGTGTGGTGCCTGGGTCTGCGCCGCTGCAACGGCCACGTGGGCGACGCATCCGACCACGGTGAGCGCCGTTCCGAGACGTCGCACCCAGCGCATTCCCGAGGGACCATGGGTGACGTCATTCTGGTTCAGCTGCGGCACGCGCGTCGCTTCTCCTTCTCGACGATGCAGATTGCATCCTATCCACGCGTCGAGTGGCGCCCCCTGACATGTTTCTGACATTTGCGTCAGGGAAGGGGATTCGCCGCCGCGACCTCGATAACATGTGTCGAGTGCGTGTGCTGGTCGTGGAAGACGAGCGGAAGCTGGCGCAGGTGATCGCATCCGCGCTGCAGGCCGAGCACTACGACGTCGTCGTCGCGCCGACCGGCGAAGACGGCTTTTTTCGAGCCAGCGCGGAGACGTTCGATCTCGTCGTGCTGGATCTGATGCTGCCGGGCCGCGGCGGGCTCGAAATCCTGCAGACCTTGCGGAAAGGTCACGTCCAGACACCCGTGCTGATCGTGACGGCTCGCGACGGCATTGAGGACCGGGTACTCGGCCTCGATCTCGGGGCCGACGATTACCTGGTGAAACCGTTCGCCCTCCCGGAACTGCTCGCCCGCATTCGGGCGTTGTTGCGCCGCGGCCGTCCGTCGGACATTCTTCGGCTGAAGGCGGCCGATCTGGAGGTGGATCTCGTGGCGCGTCGTGCGCTGCGCAATGGGCGCGCGCTCGATTTGACCGCACGCGAATTCGAGCTGCTCGAGTATTTGCTCCGCCATCAGGGGCACGTCGTGTCTCGAGAAATGCTGGCCCACGACGTGTGGAAGGAGCCTCGCCGCGCCACTCCGATCGACAACGTCATCGACGTCCAAATGGCGAGGCTGCGCAAAAAAGTGGACGTCGAGGGGCACGACCGATTGATTCACACGGTCCGCGGTGTCGGGTTCGTGCTGCGGGAGGGGGAGCCATGAAATGGCCGTGGAGCGCTCCTTCGATTCGGGTGCGTCTCACCGCCTGGTATGCGGTTGTCTTGACGGCGATGATGATCGTGTACGCCACCGCGACCTTCGTCGCCGTCCGCCACGAATTTCTGGAACAGCTCGACGACCAGTTACACGACGACTTCGAAACGGCCGAAAGCCTGCTGACCCGCACGGCGGACGGACGAATTGTATGGGCTGGCGATCGACATCAGGATCCTGACAGCGACGAGGTCAGAGTGTATGAGGTGTGGTCTCCAGCCGGTGAGCAGATCCATCGCTCGGGTGCATCGGTTGCGCTACCGCCAGTGGCAGTGGCGTCCACGCACGCCTCGTATCGCTACGAAACGGTTGCGGGCAATAACGAGCGATGGCGCACGCTGACCGCACCGATCACGATTGGCGGTCACGCCGTTGTCCTGAGGGTGTCACGATCAGAGGAGCGCCTACGAAACCAGCTCTGGGAAATCTTGGTCGTCCTCGTGTTTGGCTCGCCTCTCGTCGTCGTGCTGGCAGGGGTGGGAGGGTACCTGCTCGCGCGACGCGCGCTCCTCCCGATCGATCATCTCGCATCAGAGGCGCAGCGCATTACCGCCGAACGGTTGCACGAACGCCTCACCGTTCCGAATCAGCGCGACGAGATCGGCCGCCTCACCGGTGTGATCAACGACACATTCGCGCGCCTGGAGTCGTCGTTCGATCAATTGCGGCGGTTCACCGCGGACGCATCCCATGAGCTCCGCACACCGCTTGCGGTCGTCCGGGGCATCGGCGAGGCCGCGGTCACCGAACGCCGCAGCCCCAAGGAATACGAGGACGCGATCGGCAGCATGCTCGAAGAAGTGGACCGCATGACGACTCTCGTGGAGACGTTGTTGCGCCTCTCGCATGGGGATGCGGGCAGGATCCGCGTCTCGCGCGAGCCGCTCGATCTCGGGCAACTTGCGCGGGACGTGACGTCGTCGCTGGGCATTCTTGTGGAGGAGCGGAATCAGAAGCTGATGCTGGACATTGCCGACGGTGTCGTCGTGCCAGTCGATCGGCTCGTCCTGCGGGAAGCGGTCACGAACGTGCTCGACAACGCGATCAAGTACAGCCCGGCCGGGTCGACCGTCGCCATCCGCGTGGGGCGCATCGGCGACGAGGCGCTGCTGGCGATCGCGGACGAAGGTCCCGGGATCCCGCCGGAGCACCGCGAGCGCATCTTTCACCGGTTCTTTCGGGTGGATGAAGCGCGATCGCGCGACGGCGGCGGGTCCGGCCTGGGCCTGGCGATCGCCAAATGGGCGGTAGACATCCATGGAGGAGCGATCACGGTAGAGCAGCGACCAGGCGGTGGGTCCGAATTCCGGATCCTGTTGCCACTCACGCCAGCGGTCGCCACGACTCACGATCAGAAGACAACACAAATGCGCCTAGGAGGATAGTCATGAAACGGTTCTTCATTGCGTGTGCGGCGGTTTCATCACTCGCGGTCGGAGCGGCCGCCTGGGCGCAGGAGGTGCCCAGTGAATACCAGCAGGTCCTGACGACACTCAGCAAGCAAGGTGACTTCAAAGCCAACGTGTTGAAGGTGAACATCCCGCGTAACGACCTCACTGTCACGGTTGCAGGCGTCAAGACACCAACGCCGTTCGGCTTCGGCGGCTGGGTCGCTATGACGAAGGGCAGCGGCGACATGAATGTGCTGATGGGGGATCTCGTGCTCACCCAGAATGAAGTGAACCCGGTGATGTCTGCGCTCCTCGACAACGGCCTCGAGGTCACCGCCCTGCACAATCATTTCTTTCAGGACGAACCGCGCATCTTTTACATGCACGTCCACGGTCATGGGACATCCGCGGATCTCGCGCGCCAACTCAAACCTGCGCTCGATTTGATTGGCAAGAACGCCCCGCGCCCGGCGAGCACCAGCGGCACGGCACCGGCCGGGTCCGGCGCCAAACTGGATACGGCGAAGATCGCGCAGATTGTGGGGACGCAAGGCGAGCAGAGCGGCGACGTTTACAAGATCACGGTCGGCCGTGACGACCTGAAGCTGACAGAAATGGGTGCGCCGATCAATGCGCGCATGGGTCTCAACACGTGGGCCGCATTTGTTGGCACGAACGAGAATGCGGCCATTGGCGGGGACGTGGCGATGCTGGCCAGCGAAGTGACGCCGGTACTCAAGGCGCTTCGAAAGAACGGACTCGACATCGTTGCGATCCACCACCACATGACCAAAACGGAACCGACGATTTTCTTCCTCCACTATTGGGGAACGGGACCAGCTGAAAAGCTCGCAACCGGATTCAGAGCAGCGCTCGCTGAGCTCGGTAAGCCGAACGCCGCGCCGTCCAAGCAGTAGTAGCGGCGTGCGCAGACTGATGAAGGAGAGCCCATGCATGTCATGGCAGTCATGTTCTTGACTCTGGCGCTCGCGACGGTGCCGTCCGCGGAAACCGTCACATTCGACACGATGCCGGCCGGCTCGCCACCCGCGGGCTGGACCGCGGGTCAGACCGGCAGCGGCCAGGCAAAATGGGCCGTGGTCGCAGACGACACCGCGCCCAGCAAACCAAACGTGCTGAAGCAATCAGGCCAGGCCACGTACCCCGTGTGCATCAAGGACGCTCCGAGCATCAAGGACGGGTTCGTCGACGTGAAGTTCAAGCCGATTTCTGGCAAGGAAGATCAGGCCGGCGGACTCGTCTGGCGCGCGAAGGACTCCAACAACTACTACATCGCTCGCGCGAACGCACTCGAGAACAACGTAACGATTTACCACACGATCAATGGCCGCCGCACCGAAAAGAAGCGAACGCGCATGGAGGTCGCCTCAAACCAGTGGCATGCCCTGCGCGTTGATTTTCAAGGCAATCACTTCACCGTGACGTTCGACGGCAAGAAGGCGATCGAGTGGGACGACGATACGTTCAAGGACGCAGGCAGGATCGGCGTGTGGACCAAGGCGGACAGCGTGACGCTGTTCGATGATTTCTCCTTCGCCGGCAACTAGAGGAGAGTTGATGCGCGGGTTCATGTCAGCCGCGATTCTTGTCCTTTGCCGATTCAATCCCGGTCCTCACCCTCGTCGCTCGCAAATGCGTCTGCAATGCACCGCGACCACTGCGGCAGTTTCGCGCGCACGTCTTTGACTGTCGCATCCAGAAGGGCTGCCACGTCGACGCGCCAGTTGCGGCTGTACGACGGATGCTCGGTCTCGATTTGCTGCGCGATAGAGATCAGCTCTGTTCGCGCGTGATCGAAGGTTGCGCCAGGAGCGAGACGTCCGATCACATTGGGCAGGCCGCCCATACCAGGTCGACTGTTTTCTGGAACTAGGCGGAACGGTATCCAGAGCTCGGCGCGCGATTCTGACAACTCGTTTGTGCGGATCTGACGCAGCTCGCGCAGAACTCCAAATACAGTTGATTGCGCCGGCGAGTGGGATCGGTAAACAAGACGGCGTTCGCCGGAATCCACGTGCCACGCCTTGCCCCTGAGTTGAGCCCTGCCAGAGTGGAGATGATCTGAACTAGAATTGTCCGCTCGTTCATGTCCGTTTCCTACGAGAACTCGAAAATCGTCTTCCAGGGGATCAAGGACGCCGGCATCACATCGCTGTCGGCGCTGCCTGAAACGTGGCTCGGGCTTCTGCTACAGCAAGCCGAAAAGGATCCTGACATCAGGCTGATCCAGGTCGCGAAAGAGGAAGAGGCGATCGGCATCGCCGCGGGCGCGTACTTCGCGGGTGAGCGGCATATCCTGCTCATGCAGAACCACGGCTTCCTTGCCGCGATGAACGGCATCGTCTCGCTCGCGATGCTCTATGGCATCCCGCTATGCATGCTGATCGCGCTCCGCGGCCACTGGGGCGAGCCGTATCCATGGCACACGCGCGGCGGCATCGTCACCGAGGGCGTGCTGCGGGCGTTGAACATCCCGTTCGAGTACGCGCGCCATCCGAAAGACGTCGGGCGGCAGATTCGCGAGGCGTATACGTTCTCGCAAAGCTCACTGTCGCCGGTCGCTCTGCTCCTCACGCGCGATCTGATGGAAGAAGCGCTATAGAGCGCTTCGCCAAGGAGGAAGCGCTGTGAAGCGCGCCGAGTGCATCGGGATGCTCTATCCGGAGCTGGACGACAAAGTCGTTGTCACGATCATGGGCGCGTGCGCCCAGGAGCTCTACGATCTCGGGCACAAGGAGAACTTCTTCTATCTCCAGCACGCGATGGGGCTCGCCTCCTCGATCGGTCTCGGGCTTGCGCTGCATCTGCCGCAAGAGAAGATCGTGGTGCTCGACGGCGACGGCTCGGTGCTGATGAACCTCGGCACGCTCGCGACGCTGGCGCGTTACCGGCCGCGAAATCTCGTCCACTTCATCTTCGACAACGGCAGCCTTCTTTCGACCGGAGGATTCGACTCGCACACCACGTCGGGAATCACCGATCTGGCGGCGATCGCGCGCGGCGCGGGCATCGAGCATGTCGCCGCGGTCGATTCGGTGATGGCCTTCGGCGAGGCGGCGATCGAGGCGTTTGCCCGAAACGATCTCGGCGTGATCGTTGCCAAAGTCGCAGCCGTTGGCCCGAATCAGTACGGCATGGATCTGCAGCTGCCGGAAAATGCGTTTCGATTCAAACGGTGGATCGCCGGCAGGAAATTGGCCGCTGCGCAAGCAACCACGGCGAACACGCCGCCAGCGTTGGTGTCGAACGAGCGAAGCGAGTGAGCCCGCGCGAGCGTTCCTCGACTCGCTCGGACGCCAGAGCTTGTCGACGGGCGGAGCGGGGATCACGTGTGCAGGGCCCCGCCATACGAGAAGTCCGCCTTAGGGGACGAAGCGAGCGGTTTTAGGAAAGAGGCCTCATGAGCGGGGTGTTGACCCAACTGGTTGATGAGCTGAATCGCGGCACGCTGAAGGTCGTCGACTTGACGCAGCCGCTCGGACCATCGACACCGGTCATCGGTCTGCCGCCGATCTTCGCGTCGTCGCCCGGCATGACCATCGACGTGATCTCGAAGTACGACGACAAGGGACCGGCTTGGTACTGGAACACGATCCGAATGGGCGAACACACCGGAACGCACTTCGATGCGCCCATCCACTGGATCACCGGGAAGGATCTTCCGAACAACGCGTGCGACACGATTCCGGTGTCGCGCTTCGTCGGGCCTGCGTGCGTGATCGACGTCACCGGCGACGTGTCGCGCGATCCCGATTTCCTGTTGACGCCGGAGCGGCTCGAAGAGTGGGAAGCCGAGCACGGACGGATTCCGGGCGGGGCATGGGTCCTGCTGCGGACCGGATGGAGCCGGCGGAGCGACGTTGCATCGTTCATCAACGCCCGCGAAGACGGCCCGCACAGCCCAGGGTTCGATGCGCGCACGTCGAAGGTGCTCGCGGAGGGCCGGGACGTGCTTGGCGTCGGCGTCGAGACGATCGGAACCGATGCGGGTCAGGCGGGCACGTTCGATCCGCCATTTCCCAATCATGCGACGATGCACGGCGCCGGCAAGATCGGGCTAGCGAGCTTGTGCAATCTCCATCAGCTGCCGCCGACCGGCGCGATTGTGATTGCGGCGCCGCTCAAGATCGTCAACGGCAGCGGTAGTCCACTGCGTGTGATAGCCATCACGCCGGCGTAGTGCGCTTCCTCAACCCGCGCAGGTCGAAGCATAGCGGCGCCGCACCGTATGTCAGACTCCGTGCCAACCATCGTTGCTGTCACGGATTCGGCATCACAGGCGTCAGCAGGCAGGCGTGCATGCCTTCGCCGCCAAATTCCAATATAGCGGCCGCGCAGCCAAGCCCCATCGCGCTAACGGGCTGTTGACGCGAGCCGACGTACGATCGGCGTCGCCGTTGGTTTGCCGTGGACCCGAACTGGAGGATTTGTGAAGCCGATCGCTGCGTCGCTCGCTGCCGCACTGGTCCTGGCGCTGCCCCTCGCCGCATCGGCGCAGTACCACCAGACAGACTTTCCCGCCGAGGAATTCAAGGCAAGGCACGCGGCGGTATTCGAAAAAATCGGCCCGGACGCCGTCGCAGTCGTGCAGGGCGTCCACCAGACGCAATGTTTCACGCTGCCGCGCCAGCACAACACCTTTACGCGGAATCACGGAATACCAACTCGATGCCGCGGCGCACTACGTCTTCAAAGTGAACGACGCGCGCCTCGAGGGTTATCGCTCCATTACGGCGAGCGGCACCGAGAACATCAGCAACATGCGCTACTTCCGCAATACGTCGACGCTCAAGGACGGCGACCTGGTGCTGATGGATTACGCGCCGGACTATCGCTACACACGAGCGACATTGGACGCGTCTGGCCAGTGCGCGGAACCTAGGCGCCGTGGCAGCGCGAGCTGCTGCAGTTCATTCTCGAGTACTGCAACGCGATCATCTCCCGTATCAAGCCGGGCATGACGACGCGCCAGATAATGGACCAGGCGAAGGCGCTGATGGAATCAATCATTGCCAGGGCGAAATTCTCGAAGTCGACTTACGAGAAGGCTGCCCGCACGCTGGTCGAAACGGGCGGCGGTGTTTTATCACACACCGTCATATGGAACGACTAAACGTCGAGGGATACTCAAACGGACCGCGAGCCCGAAATCTACATCGAGCCAGCCGCCGATTCGTCAAACAATCCGGCGGTCACATGAAGATGTCCAGTGAGTCCGAACGCGGAACCGTAGTGAAGTAACGAGCGCCGACCGTCAGGTGATCGCCAAGCCTTACCATCGCCTGCAACTTGCCAAGGCCGTGCGCGCCGCGCTGGGCCAGTCGCCGTAATCTCGGAATGCCACGAGAGCAGCACTGCCACCACCATCCCGAGGCATCGCCCGAATCAGTAACGAGTCCCCCGCGCATCGTCTGCGCCGGGTCGAGTCTGTCGGAATCCAACGTCCGGGCCAATGTCGGAGTGACCCCGCGGCTTCCACCATGTGAACCAGGTGTGTCCACGCGCCTTCCCCCGGCGGATGTTGATGATGAAGAACGGAACCCACAGCGCGATGCAGAGCACGAGCGCGAGCGCGAAGGCAGTCGAGATCTCCATTGCTCAGCTCCTTCCGGTGCCATCGATCTCATATGCAAGCTGCGGTCCTACCCGAGAGCTCGTCTTGGGCGATGCCTCTCACGGTTGGCGCACGACCGGACGACAACCGTCCTCCGAACGATGAAAGATTGTCTCGGCAAGCGCTGACGCGAGCGTCAGCGGGTCGCTCAACAACCGCGTCGAATGGAATGTAACAGTAGACAGTCTGCTCGAACCGAGCGTTGGTGTCGATCGCGATTGCGTTCCCATCTCCATCCGCAGAGTGTGTTACGGTGGCCGGATCGTGTCGATCGATCGCTACGGGAGGTAATGGGCTGCGTTGCCTGACGCGAGCCAATAAAGGGAGAGCCGCATGACGTCGTACGCCGTCCAGCTCCAGCGACTCAATAGTGTCCCGCTCGCCGTCATCCGACGCCAGGCGAGCGCGTCCGATCTCGCTCGCGTCGTACCGGAGTGCTGTGGCCTGGTCTGGAACGTCGTGCGTGCGGAGCAGACACAGGCAGGTCGCCACGTCGCTATCTATTGGGATGGCAGCATTCGGCTCGAGGTGGGGGTGGAGCTTCATGGGCCGTTTGCCGAGCACGGCGACGTCGTTCGCTCGGCAACGCCGGCTGGCGCAGTGGCATCGGCAACGCATTTCGGGCCGTATAGCGGCCTCGGCGCCGCGCACGACGCCGTTCGCCGGTGGTGTAGGGCCAACAATCACCGCCTCGCGGGTCCAAACTGGGAGATCTACGGCCACCGGCAACGCGAGTGGGATGCCGATCCATCGCGAATTCGCACGGACGTCTACTATCTGCTGTCGGATGGCTCTGGCCTGTAGGCCCTGCGCCTTGCGAGCTGAGTGTTGAAGGGGGTGGGTCGCCGCACCCGCGCTCGATTTCGACACCCTCCCGGAGCCTCTGCGTCGATCCAGATTTCATGAAGCGCGTGAAGGCGGTGTGGTGGCTGCCAGCAATGCCTACCAGTTTTGCTTCACCTCGATCCGCAGCGTCCTGGTCCGGGTGAGCACAATGGTGTCCACGAGTCCGCGTAGAGTCGCTTGACTCCGACCGACACCTTATTGCAGGGACGTCATGGGTGGCCACCCGCGTTCGCCGCTCTGGGCACGTGCGCGACTGTGGCAGAGTTGAGGATCTGATGAGTAAAAGGGAATGGCTTGTGCAGCCTTCCCCAGAAGAGGCCTTATGGTCGTGTTGATCCGCGCGCTGTCCATCGTCGTACTCGGAGTCGTCCTTCCGCCCGCCCAACAGCGGGGCGTCGTGACCGGAATCAGCCTGAACCCGAATCCCGTTGCCGCGGGAACTCCGGTCAGTGCGACAGCGACAGCGACGAATCCGTGCGGCGCCGTGTTCATCGACTGGGGTGACGGTAC
The DNA here is from genome assembly GCA_003222675.1 of Acidobacteriota bacterium. Lineage (GTDB taxonomy): Bacteria > Acidobacteriota > Vicinamibacteria > Vicinamibacterales > 2-12-FULL-66-21 > QHWT01. The sequence continues at coordinate 16,161 of QHWT01000076.1, forward strand.
GAAGATTACGTATCCGATCTCCAGCGTGCCCGCGACCGAGACGCACGCGTACACGGCTGCCGGTCATTTCACTGTCCTCGCGAAGGGGATGGGCAACTGCGACGGCGAGGTGAAGACGACGATCGATGTGAGACCCCCGCCGACTCCGCCGCCACCTCGCGCGTCCGAGGCGACGGTGACGTCGGTCGACATGACGCCGTCGCCGGCGCTCGTCCGGCAGCCGGTCGACATTGCCGTCAAAGGACGCGGCACGTGCAGCTTCTCCGTTGATTTCGGCGACGGCAATTCGCAGGAAGAGACGGGCGTGCTTCCGCGGACCGTGAAGCACACCTATGCGGTCGCAGACAACTACGTCGTCATCGTGCGTCCCGCGTCTCCGTGCGCCGGAAAGTTCACGCAGAAGCTGACGGTCGCCACAGAACTGCCGCAGCCGGAGCTGACAGGAATCAATGTCACGCCGGCACGTCCGACCGCGGGACAGCCGGTCACGATCGAAATCATCGGCAGCGGGACGTGCAGCTACACGATCGATTTCGGCGATGGGAATACGGACACGCGGTCTCGGCAGCTGCCCGACCGCGTGCGGCACAACTACCCGGCGCCCGATAGGTACACGGTCGTGGTGAGCGCTGATCGGCCATGCGCCGGCAGCGCACGCACGACTCTGGTCATCCGGTCGCGGCGGTGATCTGTTGCCAGCAACGCCTTAACGCGAGCGCACTCGTAGAACGCCAAGACCGCGCCAACCAGGACGATGCCGGTCACGACGACAAGTGCAATCGAAGCGACCTGCTGGAGTATGCGTCGTAGGGTTCGCTCCGACGTCGTGTGATTGACGAACCCGAACCACAATAACAAGGGGACCAGCGTCAGCGAAAAGGCACGCGCCGCGAATATCACCACGTCGGGCGCGTCAACTCCCGACGGTGCAACGGCTCCCATGACGATGTCGGCCGTCAATGAGCTGGCAAGCTTCAGCGTCAGCCACCTCAGCGCCCCGCTCACCGTTTGTATGAAGAGGACGCCGGCAATGCCAATCGGCAGCGACCATGCCATGGCGGACACTCCGCTGCTCGACAGCGACGAGATGTAAACGCTGCTCGC
>QHWT01000076.1:17279-77080 GCA_003222675.1 Acidobacteriota bacterium
TCACCCGACATGCGAATCGCGCGAAAGCCTTCGTCGGGGGTGACCTGGATCAGGAGCATGGGCAACGCGACACCAAACAGGAGCGCGAGGCCGAGGGTGACGCCGACCTTCACCATCCACTGCTGCCATGCCGGTGTGGGCTGGAGCAACTGCCAGTGGAGGGTGCCATGCTGTCGTTCCTCGGCGTTTGCGATCGCTCCAATGGCAATCGCCAGGCCCATGCAGTAGAGCAGCATCACCAATTCCCACGGGAATGTCGGCAGCGACCGAATGTAGCGCTCCACCAGCAAGAAGGTGGCCCATCCGACGATGTAGAGACCAGCCAAAACGAACGTCAACTGCTGCAGGTGAACTTCCTTGGCCGCGAGAGCGCTCAACGGATGATGGCGCCGGGCGCCTTGCGCGCTTCGCAACCATTGCGGCAAATGGAGCGCCGGCGAAGCGAGTTCGACCGCCTCGAGCGCGGTGAACCGCCGCCAGCCGAGAACGCCGACCAGAGGGCACGCCCTGGCAGCGGAACATCCTTGCGATAGGAAGTGACGTAATGGCACACCGCGTGGAAACAGCGTTCCTGTTCGATCTGGATGGCACGCTCATCGACAGCGTCTACCAGCACGTCCTGGCGTGGCAGGAAGCGTTGGATGCCGAAGGCGTGGAGCTGTCGGTGTGGCGGATTCATCGAAAGATTGGTATGAGTGGCGGACTGTTCACGAACATGCTGCTCCGCGAAACGGGCTTGGAGTTCGACATACAACGGATTGAGCGATTGCAGCGCAGGCACGCCGAGGCGTACCGGCGCAATATGAGGAATGTTCGACCCTTACCCGGCTCGCGCGAGCTCTTGCGCGCATTGCGCGATGCCGAAATCCCGTTCGCGATCGCGACGAGCGGGCGAATGGAAACTGCGGGACCGGCGCTCGAGACGCTCGGATTCGATTTTTCTGAAACGCCGATCGTCACACGCGACCAGGTGAAGTTCGCGAAACCTGAGCCCGACTTGTTCCTGGCCGCGGCCGAGCGCCTCCACGTCGGCGCGGATCGCGCATCGGTCGTCGGCGACAGCGTCTGGGACATGCTGGCAGCAACACGCGCCAGATTCCTTGGTATCGGGCTGTTGTCCGGAGGATACGGACTGGAGGAGTTGGAGCGTTCAGGCGCGTATCGGGTGTTCGAGGATCCCGCCGACCTGCTCAAGCACCTGGATGAAGTCGGAGGGCGTCGGTGAGAAACGCCGCCAGGTGTGCAGTCTCGTTGTGTATCGTGTGCGCGGCGAGCTTGCCGCTGTTATCGCAGCAGCACATTCGCGGCGATGACACGGTACTGGCTCGAGCGTCAAGCATCGTATAGACGGTCCGGGAGACGTCAAGTTCAGTCACGCCGTCGCGGCGCCAATGTTCGAAGTCGCGCGATCGTGCGAGGGCAGCGGCAGTTCATCGAACACCGGGCGCCTGGGATCCACGACTGTCCAGCAGAACGCGCCCACGAGGAACAACACGCCCATGAGATACAGCGGCAGGTTCCAGTTCCCGAACCACTGCACGGAGTACGCGACGATGAGCGGATTGAGCATCGCGGCAAGGTTCCCAATTGAGTTCATCGTCGCGCCGACAACTCCGACGTGGTTGCGTCCGATCTCGATCACCGTGCCCCAGGCGGCACCGAGCGTGAACATGGTCAACCCGGTCGCCACGGCAATGAGTGAAGCGGCCATCACTGGCGTTGAAGAGGCGGCTGCGGCCAGCAGCGCGAGGCCGGCAACCACGTACGCCACAGCACCCAACCCGCAGCGTCCGAGGCGCAGCCCGTAGCGTGACGCGAGCCGGTCGGTGACCAGTCCGCCCAACAGATCCCCGGGCATGCTGACGATCAGCGGCAGTCCCGCGAAAATCCCAAGGCTCGTCGCATCGAACCCATGCCGCTGTCTGAGATAGGTCGGCAGCCACGTGATGCAGAAATAGAAGATCATGCAGTTGGGGATGTACATGACGCAGAGTGCCATCATGTTTCTGTTGGCGATCAGCGTGCGCCAGTAGGTCAGCCCGGCCGAATGGCCGCAGTCTGCCGGACGTTCCGACACGATCGTCTGCAGTTCTGCGGCATTCACCGCGGGATGCTCCGCCGGATCGTTGCGGAACCAGGTGAGCCACATCGCCAACCACAGGAAACCGAGGGCGCCAAAGCTGACGAAAATCTCTCGCCACGACAGGAAGCGAAGCAACCAGAGCACCAGCGCCGGCGTCAGGCCGCCGACCAAGTGCGCGCCCGCGAAGAAGACGCCTTGGACTCTCCCACGCTCGCGCGCGGGAATCCAGCGGGAAAACGTGCGCGCGACGCAGGGCCATGCGCCCGCTTCACCCACCCCGAACAGAAAGCGCACGACGAGCAGGACGGGATAACTGAACGCTCCACCTGTCGCAGCCGTCAGGCACGACCACCAGAGCACAATCCGCGACAGCACCAACCGGGTGCCCTTGCGATCGGCCCACCACGCCGTCGGAATCTCGAACAGCGCATACGCCAGCTGAAAGACCGTGAAGACGTACCCCATCTGCACGGTCGTCAGTCCGAGATCGTGGACGATGCCAGGCGTCAGCGTCGCGATGCACGCTCGATCCAGGTACGTGATCATCCCGAGCCCCGTGGCCAGGGCAACGACGCGATAGCGCGCGTGAGTGGGCGCAGCCATAGGGGCGGACTATACGTGAACTCCTTTGGCGCGCGTGAATGCCGACGGACCTGCGCTATATCGACAAGACGCGGCGCGTCATCCGGCCGTGGAAATAGAGGTCACGCGGCGATGCACACAGGTGCAAGTACTGGCGATTGCGGTCGTCCGCAAGAAAATTCAGCTCGAGTGGAGACACGTAGAACACACGCGGTCAAGCCGAATGGCCGCCAGGAGAGGGCGACGAAGGACGGACGGATACTGGGACGCGTGACTCTCGTGAAGTCGCGTACGGCTGACCGATAATCGGCGACTCCGGGCAGGCTACCCGCGCGGATCGGCCGATCGATGACGCCAGGATCGCAAGGTGCGCCGCTCGCAGACGCGAATGCGGCTTACTCTGGTTTCACGTTTTCCGCTCGCGGACCTTTCGGGCCTTGACCAACGGTGAATGACACGCGCTGTCCTTCACGCAAATCATCAAACCGGATCCCGACGCAGCCGGACTGATGAAAAAAGTACTCCGTTCCGTCAGCCGCAGCGATGAATCCGAAGCCCTTGTCGGTCTTGCGCTTGATCGTGCCGGTCGTCGACGCCATAAGTGATGCTCTCTCCAATCGATACGTGTTCAGGGCCCGCACCGCCGAGTATCACACGTCTTGGGTGCGCCGCGCACATTTGGCTCATCAGCCCCGAAAACGGACGGAATTCCGCGGATTACGCCGTCCAGGATCCATGAGCCACGACCCCTGCGTCACACCCACGAGCTCTTGGCTGCGCCAGGACGCCGAGCGATTCATCGGTGTGCGCGCAGCTTCCTTTATACCCCGGCTGACGTTGTAAACGGATAGCTTCACCTACCCACCCCAACGGCTCGCGGCCGTTTCATGCCATGCTGGTCGTGACGTGGACCGCGAGCTCGTGGCCTGGCTCGTACGATTCGGTGCCCCGCTGCTTTTCTTTGCGCAGGTGTTCGGCATTTTTGGCCTGCCGATCCCCGACGAGTTGTTGCTGACGGTTGCGGGCGCTCTCGCGGCGAGCGGCCGGCTGAGTCTGTCCAGCACGGTCGCCGCTGCCGTCAGCGGATGTCTGACCGGCATCACCTTAAGTTATGCGGTCGGCCGATGGGTTGGTCTGCCTCTGTTGCGCGCACGATTCAGACGCCATCACGACGCGATCGAGCGCGCGCAGAACTGGTTTCAACGATTTGGCGGCTGGCTGCTCACGTTCGGCTACTTCATCCCAGGCGTGCGGCACGTCACGGCAATCGCAGCCGGATCGGGTTGTCTCAGCTACCGGATGTTCGTCGCGTATGCGTATCCCGGTGGCGTCCTCTGGTGTGCGGTGTTTCTCGGCCTTGGCTACTTCGCTGGCGACCGCTGGCCGCAGGTCGCACATGCGGCGCGTACACACTTCGCTCGCGCGGCCCTGATTGCCGTCGCCGTCGTTGCGGCATACGCCGCACTGCGAGTCGCGGCAGAGCGGCGGCGGTCATAATGAGGCGTGCTCCACGATTTTCCAGCATGTTCGCCGAGCACCCGCCTTAGAACCGCGGCAGCCGGCTGCGATACTCTGAGGCGTGCTCAAATCACTGTCGGTTGCGGCGTTCGCTTCATGGTCGCGGGGATCATTGGCATCTACTATTCGCACGCGTTGTTGGCGCGGCGTCTGGGGCAATTGTGCGGATGCTCAGCGAGGAGCGCCTGCTGATCGCGCGGTATCCGGAGTACCGCGACTACATCGCAGGCGTCAGTCGAATCGTGCCTTTCGTCTACTAGTCACCGCATGTGACGCGCTTTTGATGGCGACAGCGTCGCCATTCGCAGCAGGCTGAAGGGTCGGGATGGCGTGGAGGAAGGCCGCGCGAAGGGCAAACGCAGCTGCCGTGAACGTTACCGTACAAAACCTGATATGCTGCGCGCCGCAGTTACGGGCCCACGGAGTCGTCTGACAGTCCCAGCGATGACACCATGAGCACGACACTCGGTCGTCGTACCTTTCTTTCAGGGCTCGGGAAATCAGGCGCGCTGCTCGCCGCCGGGCCGTGGCTACACAGCATCGGATACGCGCAGGTCAGTCGCGGCCCCGCGCGGGCAGTAATCCTCCAATCGCGTACCCGGCCAGACTTCGATCGCCGCCTGTTCGGCGCGTTCCTGGAACATCTCGGCAGGGCGATCTACACGGGCGTGTACGACCCCGGTTCACCTCGCGCGGATGCCAACGGATTCCGTACGGACGTCATTGCCGAAGTGAAGGGAATGGGCGTGCCGGTGATGCGCTATCCGGGCGGCAACTTCGTGTCCGGCTACAACTGGCTCGATGGCGTCGGACCGAAGAAGCAGCGCCCGACCGTGCTGGAGCGCGCATGGAATTCGCTCGAGCCCAATCAGTTCGGCACGAACGAGTTCATCGACTGGTGCAAGCTGGTGAGCACCGAACCGCTTCTGGCATTCAATCTGGGCACCGGCACGCCGGAGATGGCCGTCGCCTACGTTGAATACTGCAACGTGGACAAAGGCACGAAATGGAGCGAGCTGCGCCGATCGCACGGGTACGACGCGCCACACAACATCCGCTATTGGTGCCTCGGAAACGAAATGGATGGCCCCTGGCAGATGGGCCACATGTCCGCGCGTGACTACGGCCAGAAGGCGCGCGACACGGCCCGCCAGATTCGCGTCATCGATCGCGGATTACAGCTCGTCGCCTGCGGATCGAGCAATCCGATCATGCCGACGTATCTCGTATGGGATCGCGAGGTGCTGGAAGAGTGCTACGACCAGGTGGACGGCATTTCCCTGCACAATTACTACGGAAACACGACGGAGCTGACCGGCAACAGCAGCGCGCGGTTTCTCGCGATGAACCTGGATATGGAACGGCAGATTCGCGAGATCGCCGCCGTCGCCGATTACGTGCAGGGACTGCGAAAGTCGCCCAAGCGGCTGTGGCTCTCGTTCGACGAATGGAACGTGTGGTATCGCGCGCGCAGCGGCCCCTTCACCGACGGCAGACGCGCCTTCGCGCCGAAGCTGCTCGAAGAGGTCTACAACCTCGAGGACGCGTTGCTCGTCGGGGGTTTTCTCAACACGCTCCTGCGCCAGTCCGATCGCGTCCGCGTCGCGTGCGTGGCCCAGATCCTCAACGTGATCGCTCCGCTGGTGACCAACGAGACGTCCGTCCTCCGGCAGAGCACCTTCTATCCGTACGCGTGGGCGCTGCAGTATGCGCGCGGCAGAGTGCTCGACCTCTTTGTCGAATCCGAAACGTATCCGATCATGGCAGCCGGCCTGCGGGCGGACGTCGCGCGCGATGATCAGGTGCCGTTCGTGGATGTGGCCGCGACGATCGATCCGCCGAGCGGGCGCGCCGCGGTGCTGATGCTCAACCGGGACCTCGAGTCGGAACGAGAGCTGGTGCTCGACTGGCGCGATCTGACGCCCACGCGCGTGCTCGCGTGCGAGACGCTGACCGGTCCGGATCTGAAGGCGTTCAACACGTTCGAGGAGCCGAAGCGGGTGGTGCCGCGGGCGCTCGAACCGCCGGCAGCGGGGGCGCGGATGACGTTCAAACTTCCCGCGCGCTCCTACACGGTCGCGCACGTCGCCACGAACCAGAGCACGCCGGCGACTCGCGGAGCGTAAGCCGCACCACCGGCCCACATTCCGCTTGACAGCGCTAACGCTTAAGCACTAGCGTGCGCTTGAGCGTCACCGTGAACGTTCACGGCGATCGCGCGATGTTGTTCATTGGCGTACGGGAGGGTTGTCATGACGAGGACCTGCCACGTAGGCCCCCGCGTCCTTATTACCACTCTGTGCTTGAGCGTTTGCTTGAGCTCCCCGCTATTCGCGCAGCGCGCCGACCGAGCCGTGATCAGTGGTGTTGTCACCGACGAACAGGGCGCGGCGGTCCCGGGTGCGACGGTCACTATTCACAACGAGGCGACCGGCGTCGACACCGTCACTGTCACGAACAGCGCCGGCGCCTACACCAGCCCGCCGCTGGTGCTCGGCCGCTACTCCGTGACCGTTGATGTGCAAGGCTTCAAGAAAGCTGTCACGACGGGCATTCTCCTGCAGGGCGGCGAGCAAGTCCGGCACGACGTCGGCATGCAGTTGGGCGGCCTCGAGGAGACCGTCCAGGTCGCGGGCCGCGGCGGCATCGACGTGACCACCCCAGACGTCGCGCACACGGTCAACGAGAAGTACTATCGTGAGCTTCCGATCGTGACCGCTGCGGATGTTCGCCTCGCGGAGGCGGTCCTGCAGATCCAGCCCGGCTATCTCCCCATGCGTCCGAATGGCGACCCGATGTTCCGCGGCAGCCAATTCAATTCACGCATCAACGGCGGGCAGACGATGGCGACGGAGAATTTCTTCGACGGCGCCGCGTTTGGCTATGCCGTCGGACATCAGCAGAGCCACGAGAGCACGCCGCCCGTGGAAGCGGTGCAGGAAGTGAAGGTCATCTCGACCTCGTATTCGGCCCAGTACGGGCACACCAGCGGCGGCTTCATCGAGTACACCGGTAAGTCCGGCACCAACTCGTTCCGCGGCAGCGTGTACGAGTACCTGGCCGACGACAAGTTCAACACGAACGGGTTCTTCGCGAAACGCGCCGGGATTGGGAAGACGCCACTCAGCAACAACAACTTCGGCGCGACGATCGGCGGACCGCTGCAGCTGCCGGGATACAACGGGCGCAACAAAACATTCTTCTTCGTCAATTACGACTACACGAGGCTGCGCTCCGGCGTGCTGCCGGGCTTCGGCAACACGACGCCAATCGACGCGTTCAAGAACGGCGATTTCAGCGCGCTGCTCACGACGAATCAGATCGCGACGGATGTGCTCGGGCGCCCGATTTTCGCGGGGCAGATCTTCAACCCTGCCACGACGCGCCTGGTCAATGGCATCCCGGTCCGCGATGCGTACCCGGGGAACGTCATTCCAGCGAACGACCCGACGCGAAGCCTGGTCGCGTCGCGAATCGTCCCCCTGATGGTTCACCCCGATCGCGCCGGCATCTCCAACAACGTTGCCGGAAATCCAGCCGGCGACCAGACGTGGGTGCTCGACGCGCGGAACATCATGTTCAGAGTCGACCACAATTTCACACGCAATTTCAGGGCGAGCCACAGCTTCTACTGGAATCACCGACCGTCGGTCCGGAACTGCGGCGAAGTCGCCGGATGCACGGTGCCAAACGATCCCGAGACGCAGTCGCAGAAGAACACCGACTACTACGGCAATGGGTTCTTCCAGCGGATTTCCACGGCCCACGCGCACCAGCAGTTCGACTGGATCATCCGCAACAACCTGCTGAACCACTCCACCGTCGCCTACGACCGGTGGTTCATGGGCGGGAATCACCTCGCGGCCGGCGCGAGCTGGCCGCAGCGGCTGTGGGAAGGTACGAGCGCCCCGACGGGCGGCATCCTCGATACCACGGCTGGTCCCCCTTGGATGACGTTTGGCGGCAACATCCCGTACAACTCCATCGGCGCGAACGGCTGGCCGGCGTTCGGCTTCCTGGTGAACAACCGCTGGCAGTTCTCGAACGATCTCACGTGGGTCAGGGGCCGGCACACGATCAAGAACGGCTTCGAGTTCCGATACCACGACTTCCCGTTCCGCGGGTGGGCGGCCGGATCGGTGGCGGGGCAGTTCAACTTCAATCGACTGGGTACCGCCGGGTTCGACGCCAACGGCAACAACCTTGGACCGACGGGCGATCCAGTCGCGTCGTTCCTGCTGGGGCAGGTTCAGGATGCGAATCAGACCATCCCGGTTCACCCTACTTTTCGAGAGACGTACACAGGAGCGTGGATCAACGACGAATTCAAGGTCTCGAACAAGCTGACGCTGACGCTCGGCCTCCGCTTCGACTACCAATCGGCCCGGACCGAGGTCAACGATCAGTACTCGACGTTCGATCCGAACACGCCGAATCCTGGCGCCGGCAATCATCCCGGCGCGATGATCTTCGCGGGTGAGGGGCCTGGGCGCGCCGGACGCCGGACGTTCGAGAACCCGGCGAAGGACGCGTGGGGGCCGCGCGCGGGCTTCGCGTATCGCGTCAACGACCGGAGCGCCATTCGCGGCGGCTACGGCATCTATTACGCGCACGTGGCGTTCGATCAGTTCGTCGGGCAACCCACCCTTGGATTCCAGTCGAACGCGCTGGCGCCGAACACCACGAACGGCATCTCGCCGGCGTTTCAGCTGGACCAGGGATTTCCCGCGTCCCGGATTCAGCAGCCGCCGTTCGTCGACCCGACGTTCGGTTTAGGCACAGCGCCGATTGCGGTGGCGCCCGATGGACTGACGTTGCCGCGCTTCCAGAACTGGTCCGTCACCTACGAGCGGCAGCTCACCAGCAACATGATGCTGGATGTGTCGTACATCGGAAACCACGGCAGCCGTCTCAACCACCATTGGCAGACGATGGGCCTCGACGCGAACATGAACTCTCCAGACGTGCTCGCGCTGGGGACCCCCGTGCTGCAGTCGAACATCAACTCGGACCTGGCGCGCGCGGCCGGCATTCAGTCGCCATACCCGGGTTTCAACGGCAACGTCGCGCAGGCGCTCAGAAAGTGGCCGCAATACCAGAACATCATCTGGCGCGGCGTCCCGACCGGCAGGAGCCAGTATCACGCGGCGGAGTTCGTGCTGGAGCGGCGCTTCTCCCGCGGGTTCCAAGCGCGTGTCGGATACACCTATTCGAAACTGAAGAACAATGGCGCTGAAAGCGCGCAGGGCGACAACGGCGCCAACGGAGGTGTGCAGGATCCGTCGAATCCTCTCGAATGGGGGCTGAGCGGCGACGACACGCCGCACGTGTTCCTGACCGGCTTCACGTGGGAAGTGCCGGGCCCGAAAGCCGGCCTGGCGCAGACGGTGCTCGCGGGCTGGCACGTCAGCGGAATCCTCAGATACGAGAGTGGACGACCGGTGAATATCTTCATGAGCAACGACCTCGGCGGCCTGCTCTTCAACGGTCAAAAGCGGCCGAACCGCGTGTCCGGCACCGATGGCGTCGCAGCCACCGGAGACTTCGATCCGGCCACGGACAGTTACTTCAACCGGAATGCGTGGGTGGATCCCGGACCGCTCCAATTCGGCAACGCGCCAAAAATCGACGGATCGGTCCGCAGCTTCCCCAACTACAGCGAGGACATGAACGTCTTCAAGGAATTCCGGCTTCGCGATCCCATGAAGCTCCGTTTCGAGATGGATATAGGTAATCTGTTCAACCGGGTGATATTCTGCGATCCAAACAACAACTGGAGCTCGCCCGCGTTTGGCACGGTCAGTACTCAGTGCAACCAGGCACGATCGGTTCAGTTCGCGGTGAGACTCGACTACTGACCGCGCGGATCCCGGCTCCGCCGCCGTCCGCGCGGCGGCGGTGGAGCCGATCGTTCACTCCCAGCGCACTGTTCTTGTGCGCGCTGTTCGTTACCACTATCCCGGCGAGCGCGGACGTGCGCCGCCAAAGCGCCGCGCCGGGTGTCGAGGGTCCCCCGGCGCTTCAGAGTGCCGCGCTTCTCGTTCAACAGGGACAGCTGGACGAAGCAGAACTGCAGGCGCGACGAGCGCTCGCCGATCCAGCCACGCGAGCCGCCGCATATTCCGTGCTCGGCACGATCAGCTTTCAGCAGAAGCGATTCGCCGATAGCATCATCCTCTTCAAGCAGGCCATCCGGCTGGACGATCATCTGGTGGGCGCACATCTGAGCCTCGCGGACGTTTACACGCTGCAGGGAAAGCCCGCGCTGGCGCGTCCGCTGTTCGAGCGCGTCCTGCAGCTGGATCCGTCGAATGTCGCCGCGAGACTTGCCCTCGCGCGATCCGAGACAGAGAAAGGCAATTATCAGCGGTCCCTGGAGCTCGCGGCTCCGACGATGACGGCCTTCAAGCAGTCAGTCGAAGGCCTGTTCGTGCTGGCGGCGGACTTCCTGAGTACGGGCAATCGGACCGCGGCCGTGGCATTGACGAGCGACTGGGCGCGCCTGGAGGACGTCCCCCGAGATTCGGCGATCAGGTTCGGTGTGCTGTTCGCGACGCATGGCGCGGCGCCGGAAGCCATCGCCATCCTGGAACGCATTCGCGAAAGCAGCCCGTCGTATGAAGTGGCATTCAATCTCGCCGGCGCGTATCTGCTGAACGATGACCCGGCGCGCGCGCTGGACAACTACGACGCGGCTCTCGCGTTGAAGCCGGATTCGATTCCGGCGCTGCGCCAGGCCGCCACCGTCGCCGAGCGGCGCGGGGAGCTGGAGCGATCGCTCTCCTACTGGATCCGGGCGAAGAAGATCGAGCCGGAAGATGCGGAGATTCTCCTGGGCTTCGGCCGTGTGTGCCTGCGGATGGATCTGCTCGAGGATGCCGAGCCCGCGCTCATCATGGCGGCGAGCCTGAAACCGGACGACCCTGCCTGTCAATACACGCTCGCGGCGGCCAAGGTGGGCAAGCGGCAGTTCGAAGCGGCCCGGCGCATCCTCGAACACCTTGTCGACAAGCAGGGCGGCGATCCGCAGCTGCAGTACGCCTTGGGATCGATTCTGTACCTGGAAGGCCACCTGAATGAGGCTGCCGCGCATTTACGCGAGAGCCTCCGCCTTCAGCCCCAGCAGCTGGCATCTCACTATTACCTCGCGCTGGTCGTCCGAGATCAGGGAAACGACGCCGAGGCGATCCTGATTCTGGAGAAACTGCTCCAGCGCGCTCCGGATCACGCCGCGTCGAACGAGGCGTTGGGTGGATTGCTCATGAGCGCCCAGCGCTACGAAGAGGCCGAGCGCCACTTGCGCAACGCCATCCGTCTCAATCCCAAGTCGGTGAAGGCGAATTACGCGCTCGGACTGCTGCTCGCGCGCACCGGGCGGAAGGACGAGGCCGACCGGCAACTCGCGGTGGCGAAGTCATTACGCGAGGAGGACGAGGCCAGCTCGCGCCTGCAGCTTCGGCTGCTGGATCCCGGCCAATGACCCTGCTGCCGCTGCTGCTGCTGCTGCTGGCGCGCGCTCCCGCCTGGATGCCACAGGCGCCTGCGGCGGCGCGTGTCGAACAGGACAAGCCGTCTGCCCCCGCAGCACTCGGCGAGCTGGAGACGTTTACCGCGCGCAACCCCGACGATCCCAAGGGCTGGGTGCTGCTCGGTCTGGCGTACTGGGATCGCAATGACTATCCGCGCGCACTGGAGGCGTTTCAGCGCGCCGTGAAGGTCGGTCCGGAATCCGCTGAAGCGCACAACTGGCTCGGTGTGGCCCTGGCGGAAAAGGCGGATCTGCCGGGAGCCATCGGCGAATTCAGAAAAGCCGTCGCGCTGGATTCGGAGTACGGACGCGCGTACTCGAACCTGGGCTCCACGCTCGCGCAAAGCGGCGACTACGCTGAGGCCGTGCAGGTGTTCAGAAAGGCGCTCGCGCTGGAGCCGAACAGCATCGGCGCGCACTTGAACCTCGGGACGGCGCTCCGCGAGACGGGCGACCTCGAAGGCGCGCTGGAGCACCTGCGGCGTGTAGCGGAGGCCGATCCGAACAATCCCTCCGTCCAGTACGAGATCGGCCAGACGCTCGCTCAGAGCGGTAACGGCACCGGCGCGATCGCCGCGTTCGAGCGGGCGCTCGAGATCGATCCGGAGATGCGCGAGGCCTACTACGCGCTCGGCAACGCGCTGAAGCAGCAGAGCGGCGCGGCGCGAAAAGCGAGCCCCGCCTCCACGAGCCCTGCGGACGATCTGTATCGACGCGCGCAGGACGCGCTCGGGCAGAGCGATCTGCGCGGGGCGCGCGAGCACCTCGAAGAGGCGCTTCGCCTCGACGACAGACACGCAGAGGCGCACACGCTGCTCGGCTTCACGCTCGGGCAGCAGGGAGAGCTCCCGGCGGCCGTTCGTCACCTCGAGCGCGCGATCGCACTTCGACCTGACTCTTCGGAGGCGCACTACCATCTCGCGGTTGCGCTGTGGTACAGCAGTCTGAAGGAACGCGCCGCGGCGGAACTGCGGGAGAGCGTGAAACTGAATCCGGCAGCAGGCGAGAGCCATGCTTTTCTCGGCACGGTGTTGCGCGAACGCGGCGACTGGGCCGGTGCGCGCGCGAGTCTCCAGCGCGCGATCGCTCTCCTTCCGCCAACCGCCGCGGTCTACATCGATCTCGCCATCACGTATTTGCGCGCGGGGCAGCTCGACAAGGCGCTGGGGCAACTCGAGGCAGGCCTCAACGTTCCGTCCCCATCGCAACCGGCACCCGATTGGGGCGGTGCTGTGGCGGCACTTCGAGAGTCGCTGTCAACACCCCCCAGCGCCGCGCCGCCGCGGACGGACGCGACCGCAGCCACGGATCGCACGGATCGCACGGAGCGCACGGATCGCACGGAGCGCACAGATCGCACGGATCGCACGGATCGCACGGAGCGCACAGATCGCACAGATCGCACGGATCAGATGCGGGCGGAGGCGCACAACCTGCTCGGCCGGGTGCTCGGCCGCGCGGGCGCGAGCAGCAGCGACGTCAGTTCCGCCTTCCGCGAAGCGATTCGGCTTCGTCCGGACTACGCTGAAGCGCACAACAATCTCGGTCTGGTCCTCATACAGGCGGGTGACGATCAGAACGGCATTGCGGCGCTCGGTGACGCCGTGCGCCTCGATCCCGATTACGCAGAGGCGCGCGCTAACCTTGGCGGGGCGCTTACGCCAACGGATCCCGAAGAAGCAATCCGCCAGCTCGAACGAGCGGTGGCACTCGCGCCGAACTCCGTCAAAGCGCTGTTCAATCTCGCGACGGCCTATGGCTCCAGTCCCACCCACGGACAGACAAGAGAAATCGAACAGCTTCGGAAGGTGATCGATGTCGCCCCGACGTTCGCGCGGGCCCGCTTTGCGCTCGGCAAGGCGCTTCTCCAGGAGGGCACCGTTACCGAAGCGATCGCCGCACTGCAGGAAGCCGCGCGGCTGGAGCCGACCAACGGCGAGACGCACTATCAGCTTGGCCTGGCACTGGCGCGCGCCGGGCGGAAGGACGAAGCAACAGTCGAGCTCCAGAAGGGCCGCGAGCTCGCAGCCGCCGATGATCGAAGCCAGAACGCGAATCTCGACATCGCCGAGGGGCGCATGGCGCTCGATCGCGGCGAGCTCGATCGGGCGGTGGCGAAGTTCCGCCGCGCCGTGCAGCTGCAGCCTGAGTCGTCAGAGGCGCAGCAGTACCTCGGCGCCGTTCTCGAGAAGCAGGGAGACACGGACGCTGCGATCGCCGCATATCGCAAGACGCTGCAACTGAACCCCGCCGCGACCGCCGCGAAACAGCGGCTCGACGCGCTGACCGAGACGGCCGCCGGGTCCGAAGATCCGGCCCGCATCGCCGAGTTCGAAGGCTACATTCGGGAAGGCAGGTTCAACGAGGTCGAACCTCTGCTCGCCGCCTACGTGAAGGAGCGCCCGACATCCACGTGGGGATGGTATGCGCTCGGTTACAGCCTGTTCGGCCAGCAGAAGATCGGCGAGTCCATTCGCGCGCTCGCGAAATCGCTCGAGCTCGACGTCCGCAATGCCGAGGCGCACAAGATCCTTGGCCGCGACCTGATGATCATCGGACGATTCGACGCGGCCGAGATCGAGTTCGAGCAGGCCATTCGCTACAAGCCGGATTCCGCAGAGAGTTACTACAATCTCGGCAAGCTGTTTTCCGTTCAGGACAGCTGGGATCGTGCGCGGAAAGCGTTCGAGGCGGCGCTTCATATCGAGCCCGCTTACGTGGAGGCGATGGACGCGCTCGGCTTCGCGCTCGAGGCGCTCGGCAACGACGAGGGCGCCGTGGCGATGTATCGGAAGGCCATTGCCCTGAACGAAGAGCACAGTGGCACATACGCTCTGCCGCACGTGAACCTGAGCGCCTACTACAACCGGACGGGGAATTCTGACAAAGCGCTCGAGCACGCTCGCAGCGCGCTCGCGCTCGATCCCAAATCGGATCGCGCGTTGTTTCAGCTGGGGCGGGCATACGAGCGCCAGGGCAATCTGGAAGAGGCCGCCACGGTGTTGAACGAGGCGATCGTGTTGAACCCGCGCGCGTCCTCTTACTATTACGTGCTCGCCGGCGTCTGTCGGCGTCTCGGTTTGATGGAAGAAAGCCGAAAGGCGCTCCAGGCGTTCCAGCAACTCGAGCGCGAGAACACCGAGCTCGAAAAGAAGCGCCGCGCTGCGGGAACCAGGCGTGACTAGCCGCTCCGCTTGCAGTAGTAGCCCAGTCTCCACGCTGCGCTCATTCTGCGACAGCCACTTGTCCACGTACGATTCACGCAGAGAGCGCCGAGCGCGCAGAGCAGTCACGAGATACCACGGAAATACACAGAAGGACACGGACAAGCACCCACGTGCCGCGCGGACAATTGCAGAAGCGGCCGCTCACGCCACGTTTTGCGGTGGCCGGCCTTCGGCCGGCCGCTTCAGCCGCGCGAAGCGCGGCACCGCAAAACGTGGCGCACCAGCGGCCTTCTCGGCGGCCTCTGCGCCTTGGACAAGAATCAGCCTCTGCGTGAGATCGTCCGCGCGGCACGCTGCGATCAATTGACACGTGGTGGCTTCGTGTCTGACCATCCCTGCAAAGCAGTCGCTGTCGAATCAGCTCCAACCAAGGTGCGGCCCTTTGGCGACCAAACGAAAACGACTGGAACGCTGGAGCCACTCGCGACGAGAATTTCTGCGGGCCTTGGGACGCGTGGGGGCGGCGGCCTTACTCCCTGGGCCGGGCGTCCACCGGCGTCTTGCGAGCGACGCTCAACCGTCTGTTGTGTTTACCGACATCACGGCGGCCGCCGGTCTGGCGCGGGCCCTCAACGTCTCGGGCCGTCCTGACAACAAGCAGTTCATCCTCGAGGAAATGGGCTGCGGCGCGGCATTCTTCGACTACGACAACGACGGCTGGCTGGACATCTTCCTGGTCAACGGGACCAGCTTCGATCCGAAGGTGCGCGACGCGCGTCCCACCAGTTACCTGTTCCACAACAATCGCGACGGCACGTTCACCGACGTCACGGCTAAAGCCGGCCTGACGCACTCGGGGTGGGGCCAGGCGTGTTGCATCGGCGATTACGACAACGACGGATTCGACGATCTGTTCGTCACCTACTGGGGCCCTTCGACAGGCTCAGGGCAGGGCCGCAACGTGCTGTATCACAACAACGGCGACGGGACGTTTACCGACGTCGCGGACAAGGCAGGCGTCGCGGGATCCGGCGGACGGTGGGGTGCAGGATGCTGCTTCCTGGATTTCGATCGCGACGGTCACCTGGACCTGTTCGTCGCCAGTTATGTGAACTTCGATCCGGAGAAAGCGCCGCGACCGGGCGACTCGCCGTACTGTCGCTACAACGACATTCCGGTGCCCTGCGGTCCACTTGGCTTCGCTGGCGGCACGAACCTCCTGTACCGCAATCGCGGAGACGGGACGTTTGCTGACGTCTCGGAGGCATCCGGCATCGCGCGCCCGCGCGGCCCTTCGTCGATGGTGTTCGTGAGCAGCAACTGGCGGGCGTCCGGCTCGTACGGGATGGGGGCCGCGGCGGCAGACTTCGACAACGATGGATGGCCCGACATCTACGTCGCGTGCGACACGGCGCCGAGCCTGTTCTACCGCAACAACCACGACGGCACCTTCCGCGAGATTGCGGTGCCGGCGGGTTGCGCCTTCGACGAGCATGGCGTGGCGCTTGCCGGCATGGGTGCGGGTGTCGGCGACTACGACGCCGACGGCTGGCTGGACATCGTGCGGACGAACTTCTCTGAGCAGGTGACCACGTTGTACCGCAACTATGGCGGCGCGTTCGAGGTCACCAGCATCAGGGCCGGCCTTGGCATCAACCGCAAGCATGTTGGCTTTGGCGTCGATTTCTTTGACTTCGACAACGACGGGTGGAGTGATATCTTCATCGCCAACGGGCACGTCTACTCGCAGATCGCCGACCGGAAGCTGCACCTGACCTATCGAGAACCGAAGATTCTGTATCGCAATCTGGGGAACGGCCGCTTCGAAGACGTGTCGGCACAGGCCGGCGCGGCAATAACAGCGGAGAACATCGGACGCGGCTGCGCGTTCGGCGATTTCGACAACGATGGCGATGTCGACATCATCATCAGCAATCTGGATGGCCCTCCGACGCTGCTGCGCAACGATGGCGGCAATCGCAACACCTGGATCCTGATCAAGTGCGTCGGGACGCGCTCGAACCGATCGGCGATTGGCACACGCGTGACGGTCACCACCGCGGACCACAGCCAGATCGCCGAAGTGATGAGCGGCTCGAGCTACTATTCGCAGAACGATCTCCGTCTCCATTTCGGTCTGGGAGGCGCAACCCGCGCCGGCAGCGTGGAGCTCGCATGGCCGTCCGGCGTGAAGGAGACATTTCGCGATCTTGCCGCCAATCAGCTTTTCGTGATTCAGGAGACGAAGGGAATCGTCAGCAGCCGGAAGCCAGGATAGCGACCGATGCGTGTCTGCCTCTCAGCGTGCGGATCGCTGCTGCTGTTCATCGCGGCGCCGTCGGTCTCGGACGTTCAGTTCTCCGATGCCACCAAGGCGGCCGGCATCGCCTTCGCGCACGCCAACTCCGCCACCTCGAACAAATACCTCGTCGAGACGATGGGCGGCGGCGTGGCGCTGCTGGACTACGACAATGACGGGCGGCTGGATGTATTCCTTACAAACGGCGCGAGGATCGACGACCCGATGCGTGAAGGAAAGCGCCCTGACAAATCCGACCCGGCATACTGGAATCGACTCTATCGCCAGACGACAGACGGCACGTTCGTCGACGTCACGGAGAAGGCGCGCCTCACGGGAGTGCCGCAAAATTACTACGGGATGGGTGTGGCGGTCGGCGATTATGACAATGATGGTTTCGCGGACATCTACGTGACCGGCTACGGCGGCAATACGCTCTACCGCAACGACGGAGACGGCACATTCACCGACGTGACGAGCCGCGCCGGAGTGGCTGCCGGCGGATGGAGCGCGAGCGCCGGGTTCCTGGACTACGACAACGATGGCAAGCTCGATCTCTTCGTCACGCGCTATGTAGATTGGAGTTTTCAGAACAACCGCTACTGCGGAGAGAAGAAACCAGGCTATCGGTCCTACTGCCATCCGGATAACTATGAAGGCATGACAGATCTCCTGTACCACAACAACGGCGACGGCACGTTCTCGGACGTGTCCGCGAAGGCTGGCATCTCCAGGTTCCCGGGCAAGGGACTCGGCGTGTCGTTCGCGGATTACGACAATGACGGCTTCATCGATATCTACGTCGCAAACGACTCCGTCCAGTCATTCCTATTCCACAACAATGGCGACGGAACGTTCGCCGAAGTCGGGCTGCTGGCGGGCGTCGGCTTCAACGAGGACGGGAAGACGTTTGCCGGGATGGGCGTGGACGTCGCGGACTACGACAACGACGGCCGACCCGACATCATCGTCACGGATCTGTCGAATGAGCGCTACATGTTGTTTCGGCAGAACGCGGACGGCAGCTTCAGAGACGTGACGAATACAACGGGCGTGGGCGGAGCGACGCTGCCGTTCTCGGGCTGGAGCACGCGGTTCTTCGACTACGACGGCGACGGCTGGAAGGATCTGTTCGTTGCGCAGGGACACGTGATGGACACGATCGACAAGACTGCGCCCAACTTGAAATACCTGCAGCCACCGCTGCTGTTGAGGAACGACTCCGGGCGTTTCACGAGAGTGATTGCGGGAGAAGTCTTTCAGCAGGAGTGGGCCGGCCGCGGCGCTGCGTTCGGTGATCTGGACAACGATGGGGACATCGACGTGGTCGTGAACAACGTAGGGCAGAAGGCAGTCGTGCTGCGGAACGACGGCGGTAACGGGAGGAACTGGCTGGGGATCCGAACCGTGGGCACGAAATCGAATCGGGACGGCATCGGGTGCCGCGTCAAGGTTGTATCCGCTTCCGGCACGAGCCAGTACTTCACCGTCAGTACTACCGCCGGTTACCTTTCGGCCAGCGACAAGCGGCTGGCCGTGGGCCTCGATCGCGATACCGCGGCCCGGCTGGTCGAGATCCGATGGCCTTCCGGTCTCGTTCAGAAGTTCGAGAACGTGAAAGCAGGACAGATACTGACGGCGACCGAGCAAGCACAATGATGACGCGCCGCGCCTTGCTTGCAATGCTGGCGCTCTCGGCTCCTGCATTCGGTCAGGGAATCTCGTCGCGCGGTGTCAGGCCGCAGCCCCGCGGCAAGCCCTCCGGCCGTCCTTTCCAGGCGCGCTTCACTGATGTTGCGAAACAAGCAGGACTGACGGAACCGACGATTTATGGTCCCGCCGACAGCAAGAGCTACATCATTGAAGTGGTCGGCTCCGGTGTCGCGTGTCTTGACTTCGACAACGACGGGTGGCTCGACCTGTTCGTTCTGAGCGGCACGCGGCTCGAAGCGGCGCCGCCCGGCGCCACGAATCGGCTGTACAAGAACAACCGTGACGGCACGTTCACGGACGTAACCGCAAAGGCCGGCTTGACGCGTTCCGGGTGGGCCTCGGCGGTAACCGTTGGTGATTACGACAACGACGGCTTCGACGATCTTTTCATCACGTACTACGGTCACAATGTGCTGTACCACAACAACGGTGATGGAACGTTTACCGACGTCACCGAGAAGGCCGGCTTCGAGCAGGAGACGGTCCGTTACGGCTCCGGCTGCACGTGGGTCGACTACGATCGCGACGGCCGGCTGGATCTCTTTGTTGCCACGTATCTGAACACCACGCTCGACAAGCTGCCGAAGCCGGGCGAGAACACGGACTGTCGCTGGAAAGGCGTGCCTGTCAATTGTGGTCCTCGAGGTCTGCCCACAGGACTCGTCCAGTTGTTTCACAACAATGGTGACGGCACGTTCACGGATGTGAGCCGGCAATCGGGAGTCGCGGCGGCTGCGCGCTCGTACCCGATGACGGCGGTTGCCGCCGACTACGACAACGACGGCTGGCCCGACATTTACGTCGCGTGCGATTCGACGCCAAGCTGGCTCTTTCGCAACCAGCACGACGGCACGTTTCGCGAGGAGGCGCTCGAACGTGGCGTCGCGCTCAGCGAGGACGGCGTGGAGCAGGCGGGCATGGGTGTCGCCGTTGGTGACTACGATCTCGACGGCAACCTGGATATTTTCAAAACCCATTTCGCCGACGACACCAACGTCCTGTACCGCAACGATGGCAAAGGCTACTTCGATGATTTCACCATTCGCGCTGGCATCGGCGTAGAGACGCGATTCGTCGGCTGGGGAGCGGGCATCGTCGATCTGGACAACGACGGTCTGCCGGACGTGTTCGTTGTGACCGGCAGCGTGTATCCGGAAGTGGAGCGGACGCTGCCAGCGTATCCGTTCCGGACGCCCAGGCTGGTCTTTCGTAACCTTGGCGACGGCCGGTTCGAGGAGCTGATCGACGAAGCTGGCAGCGGTGTGTCGGCGGCGCACACGAGTCGGGGGTGCGCCTTCGGCGACTTCGACAATGACGGCGACCAGGACATCCTGGTGATGAACATGAACGAGCCGCCGTCGCTGCTGC
The DNA here is from genome assembly GCA_003222675.1 of Acidobacteriota bacterium. GTDB lineage: Bacteria > Acidobacteriota > Vicinamibacteria > Vicinamibacterales > 2-12-FULL-66-21 > QHWT01. The sequence goes on from QHWT01000076.1 coordinate 37,538, forward strand.
GCAACGACGTCTCGGGCGGCGGCCACTGGCTCAAGGTCCTTCTCGTCGGCGTCACGTCGAACCGCAGCGCCATCGGCGCGCGTGTGATCGCCCGCTACGGAGGCCGCACCCAGGCCCAGGAAGTCACCGCGCAATCGAGCTTCTACTCCGCGAACGATCGTCGCCTGCATTTCGGTCTCGGCGCTGCGGCTTCAGCGGACCTGACGATCCGATGGCCGAGCGGCGCGACAGAGAAGATTTCGAGCGTCGAGGCAAATCAGCTCATCGTCGTTCGCGAAGGATCCGGAATCCTGCGCAGGCAGAGATTCGGATAATGACCTCCTGCAGAATCCTCGCATCGCTGCTCGTCCTGGCGATCGCGGGACAGTCAGCTCCCGCATCCCCGGCCCGGACGGCCCGCGTCGACATCGACGCATCTTCAATCGAAGGCCATATCAGCCCGCGTCTCTACGGTCAGTTTCTCGAGTTCATGTTCGAGGGAATCAAGTACGGGCTGCACGCTGAATTGATTCGCAACCGCGGGTTCGAGGAGCAGCCGGACGTCACCGGCCTCTCGCGATCCTGGGAACGTTACCCCGACGATCGAAACGACGACTACGCGATCTCCTTCCGCCGCGACGAGGACGTGGCGTATCCGAACACGCAACTCTCGAAAGGAACCACCGGCGGGCATTCGCTGCGCGTTCAGCTCCGGCCGGGTGTGGTCACGCGTCATGGTGTTTACCAGTCGCGGGTTCCCGTCCGGCCGGGCCTGGACTATCAAGGGTACTTGTGGATGAAGACGGACTCGTTCGCTGGCGCCGTGACACTGGCGCTCGAAGCCGATACGACCGATGGGCGCCTCTACGACGAGGCGCGGATCACGCAGGTCGGCGGTGATTGGACGAAGTACGCGTTCAGGCTGAGGCCGGCGGCGAACGATCCGCTTGCGCGGTTTGCGATCGTCTTCGAGGGTCAGGGCACCGTGTGGATCGACCAGGTGTCGCTGATGCCGGGGGACGCCATCGACGACGTGCGGGCGGACGTCTTCGAAAAGGTCAAGCAGCTCCAGCCCGCGTTCATTCGATGGCCGGGCGGCAACGTGGCGCAGGATTATCACTGGCAATGGGGCATCGGCCCGCGCGACGCGCGCCCGGCGTGGATCAACCTGTCGTGGCGCAACGAGCTCGAGCCGAGCGATTTCGGCACCGGCGAGTTCATCCGGTTCGCGCGCAAAGTCGGAGCGGAGCCCTCGATCACGGTGAACGTCGAAGGCCGGGGCGCGACCGCGGAAGAAGCCGCCGCCTGGGTTGAGTACTGCAACGGGCCGCCGACCTCGACCTACGGCGCAATGCGCGCACGCGACGGTCACCCCGACCCGTATCGCGTCGAGTACTGGGAGGTCGGCAACGAGATCTGGGGCGAGTGGGTGCGCGGCCACTCCGACGCCGAGACCTACGCGCGCAATCTTACGAGATACGTTGCGGCCATGCGCGCCGTCGATCCCTCAATCAAGGTGATCGCGGTCGGCGACAACGACATGGCGTGGAATCGCACCGTGCTCCAGCGCGCCACCGGGCGGGTCGATTACCTGGCGATTCACCACTACTACGGCCGCCGCGACATGCAGGGAGATCTGGCGCAGCTGCTCGCACGTCCGCTGCACTACGAGCAGTTCTACGGCGAGATCGAGGCGTGGTTCCGACAACTCGCGCCGGATCGACGACCGGGACTGGCCATCAACGAGTGGGGCCTCGACCTTCCCGAGTCGCAGCAGTACTCGATACTCCCGGCGCTCTACGCGGCGCGCCTGATGAACGTGTTCGAGCGGCAGGGCGATCTTGTCGCGATGAGCGCCGTGTCCGATCTCGTGAACGGGTGGCCGGGCGGCATCATCCAGGCGGGACGTCACGGTGTGTTCGTCACGCCGATTTACCTGGTCAACAAGCTGTATGCGTCACACTTGGGCACGGAGCGTCTGAAGACGCGAGTTGACGCCGCGGCTCTCGACACCATCACGAGCCGATCGCCCGACGGCCGCAGCATTTATCTCAAGGCCGTCAACACGGATCTCGAGCGCCCCGTGACGGCGCGCATCAGCGTGCGCGGACCCGCGGTATCGTCGAACGCGATCGTGGAGCGGGTGATTGCCGATTCGCTGACCGCCGTCAACGGGTTCGCGACGCCCGACGCCGTGAAGATCACGCGCGGGTCCATCAAGGCAGGCAACAGCTTCTCGCTCGAGCTGCCCAGACACTCTGTTGCGGTCGTCACTCTGACGGTCGGTAGGTGACACTCGTCACACGACAGCCACTTGTCCACGTACGACCTCACGCAGCGATGGCTGAGGGCGCAGAGAAATACACGAACGCGCCGCGCGGACAATTGAGGAAGCGGCCGCTCCGGCAACGTTTGCGGTGCCGCGCTTCGCGCGGGCCGCGTCACGCGAGTCGGCGAATACAAGCACGCACTGTGGCTTGGCGTGTTTGTATTCGCAACTCGCGTGACGAGTGGCGCCGGCCGAAGGCCGGCCACCGCAAACGTTGTCAACGGCGGCCTTCTCTGCGGCCTCTGCGGCCTTAGGACAAGAATCAGCTCCGCGTGAGATCGTCCGCGCGGCACAGGCACGACAACGCCGCGATCACCAGGCAATGGTCACGAGCGACACGCCCTGGCGGGGAAGCGTGAACGCCAACCGCACACGGCCGCCTGACGCCTCGAGCCGCTGCGGCGGGGCGATCGACGCGAGCTGGCCCGCTTTCTCGAGTTGGGCGTACTGATCCGCTGTTGGTGTCCGCGGAGCGCCCATGCGCTTCCATGCTTCGTACGCGTTGCTGTGAGCCGCGTCCACGCGGTGATGATCGACCGTCACGGGTCCGATGGGTACGTGCTCCACGACAAGATCGACTTCAGCCGCCGGGGCGGGCACGTCGTCGTCATGGTAGTTCCACACGAGGACCGCGACGGTGCGCTCCTTGCGCGTGGCGATCGCACTGACGTCTGGCTCCTGACGGACGCCCACGTCGCGCACGGATTCGAGCGGAAGCGCACCCGAGCTGTCAACCGACACGAACTCGCCGCCCATCCGCCCCAACATACGAAAGATGTTCAATACAGGCTTGTCGATGCCGTTGGTCGCCAGATCGCGGAATCCGTCGAAGTACGGCTGGCCTTCGAACTCGAACGCCCACGTCACGGAGCCGAGAAGATTCACCTTGTGTGCGCGCGCCAGTTCGTACGTGCGCGCGATCTGTTCGGCGGTGTAACTCGAGTACATCGTTCCATTGCGATAGGCGTTTTGTGGATACGCGCGCGCCGGGCATGCGGCACACCCCTCGGGATCCGATTCACCGATGATGATCGGGACGTCCTTGATTTCCGGGTATGACGCGACAATCGCGAACCCATTCGCGATGTTGGTGAGGTGATTGCTGATGCCCATCCGCACATGACCGGCATCGGTGACGCGCGGCGCACCCTTGGCGTGGAAGCCTACATAGTCGAGCGGCGATCCAGTCTTCCCGGTGGCGTCGTTGCGCCCTCTCAGGCAGTGTTCGAGGAAATCGCGGAGGAATTTCTGGGGGCGCGCGCCAGTGGGCCCGGTGACGTGCGGCCCCCCGATGCGCGCCGTCGGCAGCGCCCGCTTCAGGCCCTCGGCGGCGTAGTCATAGAGCTTGAAGTATTCCTCAGGCGTGCCCTGCCAATATCCGATATCCGGTTCGTTCCAGACCTCCCACCACCAGCTCTCCACTTCCGCGCGGCCGTACTTCTCGACAGAGTGTCGCACCCATTGATAGACGAGCGCCCGCCATCTGTCGTAGTTCGTCGGCGGGTACGCCCAGCCTGTAAAAACCTTGCTGTACTCATCGCCGGGCGCCCACTGGTGTCGGTACGGCTGCGGTTTGGCTTCATTCCGCGTTCCAGGTAGGTGTCGAAGATGCGATCGACGATCGTCCAGTCGTAGCGCGGCTGGCCGCTGGCATCCTCTATATAGAGGTTCGTGGAGCCCCACTTGAGGCCGGGACTGCCGTCGCCGCTCGTCAACAGGTTGTGCGTCCGCACATAGATCGGTACGGGGCTCAAGGCGGCCAGCTCCGACAGGAGCTTCCGCCCGTCTTTCATGTATGTATAGTTCGGCTCGTCGTAGCCAAAGAATGCCCAGACGGGCTTCATCGGACCTTGATGCGCCGATGCGTCGACGCGGATTGCAATGCGTCCAACCTGGGCCCTGGGCAGCTGCGGCGCAGCCGACAGGATAACGAGTGCGGCGAGTCCCGCGAGCGCGCGCGACATGATCGGTGGCGTTGACCGGAGGGAAACCGGCCGGCGGCCATGATATGCACGGAAAAAAGGCCCGTCAAACGCGGAGGCACGTTCGGGCGCTGCCGTAAGGATGCCACCGGGGCAAAGTTCGGTGCAGTAAGATGGGTTGCGCATGTCCTCGGACGCTCGGAAGCCAACGGCGCCCGCACATCCCGTCGGCATCAAGGACATCGCGCGCGCGCTCGGGATTTCAACCGGCACGGTGGACCGTGCGCTTCATGCCAAGCCCGGCGTGAGTGTAATGACGCGGGCGCGCGTGCTGAGCATGGCCGAATCGCTCGGCTACCGGCCGAACCTCGCCGCCCGATATTTGAAGTCGCGCAAACAGCTTCGAATTTCCGTCCATCTGCCTCGAGAGATTGCGCTCTTCTGGGATTCGCTCCGCGAAGGGATCCGCCAGGCGGCGGCGCCGTTCGCTCCCGCGCTGCATGTGGATTTCCGAAGCTATCCAAGTCTCGGCGAAGGAGACATCCCGCTCTTCGACGAAGCCTTGCGCGAAGGGACCAACGGATTGATCGTCGCACCTGGCAATCCCGCGGCATTGAAGCCGTACATCCGCAAGGCGGCACGAAAGGACATTCCGGTCGTGTGCGTCATTACGGACGCGCCCGACACGCCGCGCCTCGCATCGGTGTCCGCGGATCCGTTTACGGTCGGTGCGGTAGCCGGCGAGCTGCTGGCCAGATTTCAGCCTGCCGGAGGTAAGGTGGCGTTTTTCACCGGCTGGCTCTCAATGCAGGATCACGCCGAAAAGCTCCGGGGGTTCGAATCGAGCCTGGCCACGACAGGTGCGGCGCTGAAACTCGGCCCCGTGGTGGAGGCGCATGACGATGAGCGGGAAGCACATCGTCGTGCGCTCGCGGTGCTCCGCGCACATCCGGATTTGACGTCCATCTACGTCAGCACCGTGAACTCGCTCCCGGTGCTCCGCGCGGCGGAGCAGGAAGGACGGCTTCCCGGCCTCATCGTCGTCACCACCGATCTCTTTCCGGAGCTGGTCGAACGAATCCGCGCCGGAACGATCGCTGCGACGGTGTATCAGCGGCCACTCAGTCAGGGGCGCCTCGCGCTGCAGGCGCTCTATCAGTTCCTGCTGAACGGCGCGTGCCCATCCGCGCGCATCCACGTCGTTCCGCACCTGGTGATGCGGAGCAATCTGGATGTGTTTCTCGAACGGCTCCCTGTCGATCTCGCGGTGAGCCCGTCATCGGCGGCGCCCGATCGTCCGTTATCGCGGCGCCTCGACGTCACGAGCCAGAGCCCTCGGGGCTCGCTGCCGCGGCCACGCCGGCCTGTTGGATCGCGTCACCGCGCGTGAGGTACGCTGTCAACATTGCCGAACAATCTCATGGCGGTCCCTGTCCTGGTGCTTCTTGCAATCGCACCATCTCCAGACTTGTATCTCCAGACAGCTCGGGCCGACTCGCTTCCTGACCTTCCGCACCTGAACATGGACAATTTTCATCCCGCCGTCCGGCAGCAGGTGCAGCAGGTCTACGCGGCTGCCGAAATGAATCCGAAAAATCCCGACGCCAGCGGAAAGCTGGGAATGGTCCTGGACGCCTACGAACAGTATGAGTCTGCAGCGATCTGCTATCGGCGGGCACATCTTCTCGATCCCGGCTCGTTCCGATGGCTTTTCTACCTCGGATGGGTGCTGGCGGACCAGGGACGGCATCAGGACGCCGTGTTGATGTTGGGCGACGCACTGCGCATGAAGTCTGACTACGTGCCCGCCCAGTTGAAGCTTGCTGAGAGTCTGCTCGCCATCGGCAAATGGGACGAGGGCCGGGATATCTATCATGTGGTCAGCAAGGCACACCCCGAGAGTGCCGCAGCCTATTATGGTTTGGGTCGAGTGTATGCGACTCGGGGAGATCTGAGGGCAGCCGCAACCGCTTACCTTAAGTCTCTGGAATTGTTTCCATCTTACGGCGCGGCCCATTACGCTCTGGCTCTCGCCTACCGGCAGCTCGGCGACGAAACAAATTCTCAGCAGCAGTTCAGGCTGTACGAGCAGAACAAGACGGCACGCCCGCCGTCGGAGGACTCGCTGCGCAGCGANCGCAGAGCTCGAGCAGGCAGGCCAGATCGCTGAGGCTATCGCTGAACAGAAAGAAGCGCTGCGGGTAGATCCTGCTGCTGTGCAGGCCCACATCAATCTCATCTCACTCTATGGGCGCTCCGGTCAATATGACAAGGCGGTTGAGCACTACCGGGCCGCGCTCGATCTCGATCGAAACCAGGCCGATGCGCATTACAACTTTGGAGTGCTCCTTCTCAAACAAAGCAAACCTCGGGAGGCAGAAACAGCTTTTCAACAAGCCTTGCAGATCAATCCATATTACGCCGAGGCTCACAACAACCTTGGATCTCTCTACGAGCAGCAAGGACGGTTGAACGAGGCTTTTCAGCAATTCACGGAAGCAGTCGAGAATCGACCCAATTACCGTGCAGCACGCTTCCACTTGGGCCGCATCCTGGCCGACCAAGGCAAATACGACGAAGCGATTCAACATTTCCTGAAAACTCTGACACCGGAGGACGAAAGCACTCCGCGATACCTCTATGCCCTCGCGGCCACGTATGCACGGGCCGGCAACATACCAGAAGCTCTGAAATATGCCCGCACGGCCCGGGAGCAGGCAGCTGCCCGCGGTCAGGCCGAATTGCTGACGAGTATCGACAAGGATCTGCGCGCTTTGGAACAGGCAGTGACGATCATCAAAGACCAATGAAACGTCGAATAGTCTGCCTGGCGCTCTCCGTTCTTCCAGCTGGTCTCATCGTCTCATCTCCTCCCACACCCTTGTTCCAGGAGATCGCCGCACAGGTGGGCCTTAACTTCCGCCATTTCACCGGCGCAACCGGCGAATATTTCATGCCGGAAATCATGGGTTCCGGAGCGGCTCTCTTTGACTACGACAACGACGGCGATCTCGACGTTTACCTGATCCAAGGTACCGCGCTGGAGCACGGCAAGAAGCCGCTCTTTCCACCGCCAGCCGGCTGGAAGCCCGGAAACCGGCTATTCCGGAACATGCTGTCCGAGACAGGAAAGCTGCAATTTGTCGATGTGACCGAGAGCGCGGGGGTAGGTCATGACGGCTACGGGATGGGTGCAGCGACTGGTGATTATGATAACGATGGATTTCTCGATCTCTATGTGACCAATGTCGGGCAGAACGTCCTGTATCACAACAACGGCGATGGAACCTTCACCGAGCGCACGCGCGAAGCCGGAGTGGATGATCCGCGGTGGAGCACCGGTGCCGCCTTTCTGGATTACGACGGGGATGGCTATCTCGATCTCTTCGTCGCAAACTATCTGGACTTCACCGTCAAGGGTAACAAGCGCTGTTACGCTCCGACCGGCGAGCCGGATTACTGCACGCCCATGGCCTACAAGGCCGTTCCTTCACGGCTCTTTCACAACCTGGGCCACGGAAAATTCATGGACGTGACGGATGCCTCTGGAATCGGGTCTTCTTACGGGCCGGCACTGGGCGTTCTCTGTGCAGACTTCAATGGCGACGACCGTACGGATATCTTTGTTGCGAACGATACGGCGGCCAATCGCCTGTGGCTGAACCAGGGGGATGGGACCTTCCGCGAGACGGCTCTCGAAGCTGGTGTGGCTTACAACGCAGACGGCCGCGCGAAAGCCGGAATGGGCGTCACCGGAGAAGACATTGACAATCACGGCAGGCTCACAGTGTTGGTGACCAATCTGACCCGTGAAGGTGCCACCGTTTTCCATGGCAACGACAAAGGCCTGTTTGAGGATGTCACGGTGCAGTATGGTCTTGCAGAACCGACCTTTGCTTTTACTGGCTTCGGGACGAAGTGGCTCGACTACGACAACGATGGCCGGCCGGATCTATTTATCGCCAATGGCGCCGTAAGCATCGTGGAATCCCTGCGAGGCGGGCCGTACCCTTACGGTCAAAGAAACCTTCTGTTTCATAATGAAGCCAGGGAAAAATTCCACGACGCGAGTGACGTCGCCGGCCCGGCCTTCCAGCGCATCGACGTCGGCCGCGGCGCCGCGGTGGGCGATATCGACAACGATGGAGCCGTCGATATCCTCGTGACAAACAACAACGGTCCCGTCCGACTCTTACATAACGAAATCGGGCCCCGCCAGCACTGGCTGCAGGTGCGGCTGGAAGGCGTCAGGAGCAATCGCTTCGGGATCGGGGCTCGCGTCGCGGTTTTGCGCGACGGTCAAGAACCGCGCTGGCGGAGGGTTCACACGGATTCGAGTTACCTGAGCGCCAGCGACGTTCGGGTCCACTTCGGTCTTGGGAAGAGTTCAGACATACGGGGCGTGATGGTGCGGTGGCCCGACGGCTCGGAAGAGCGCTGGGACAGCGTTCAGCCCGACAAAGTGGTTGTCTTGCGGCAAGGCTCGGGTAAACCACCACGATAGTCACGTCGCGAGATGGTCGACGTCAACCCGCGGTCACGTCAAAGCTCCGTTGACTGGCTGCTGTCGGAACTCATTTCATCGCAGTGACGCGAAGGTTTGCAAAGTCGCCATCACTGTTGTTGCCCGTCCATAGGCCAATCATGCCTCGATCGAGCGTCCCCAGCTTCCGGACATCGAGAGTAGGCGATTTGACCGCTCCGACGTATATCTGAATCTTCTGGTCTTTCACGGCCAAGCGGAGCGGCACCCAATCAGTCGGAGCAACCGACGCATCAACCGGGTTCTCGAACTCCTCGGGGAATTTCTCTCGAAGGCGCGGCCAGTCGTATTCCGGCGGCGCCATGTACTGCACGGCGTGCTGACGCCGGGTCGCATCGGCAGTCCGAAAGTTGAACGGCCGCAGGTACACGGATTCGTACGTCCTGTCGTCCTTCCCGTGGAATGCAATGCCAACAAAACTCGCTTGGGGCACATCGCGACCGCGTACGTCGATTTCGATCGTGCCTTCACCGAACTCCGATCCTTCGATCCAGACCAGACCGACGTCTGCCTTTTCAGACACGTGCACGCCGCCGGGAGTGCCCGGAAGTTTCGTCACGACGCGGTTCACCGCGCGCAGCTTGCCGGCGGCAAATCGCTCAGCAAGGTCAATTCGCTGTGTCGTGCGCGATTGAGCCGGCTGCGGAGCAACGGCCGTGACGTTGGCGGGCAGTGCAGCGGCGCACGCAAAACCAATCAAGACGAGGGAGACTATCGCGGCGTTCTTTGCTGAGGACATTTGTCTACCTGTGAAAAAACATCGCGTCGATTCGAAGGAGGCTTCAGAGGTCGCGCAGCGCAGCTGCCGGATCGATCCGCATCGCTCGTCGAGCGGGCACATAGCAGGCGAGCAAGGCGATCATGGTAAGGACTGCCGTGGCCGCGATGAACGTGATTGGATCGGTCGCGGTCACACCATACAGTCGGCTCTGCAGGGCGCGGGTGAGCAACAGAGAACCCGTTCCTCCAAGAGCGACGCCGATCACGACCAGCAGCATCCCGCCGCCGACGACCATCCGCAAGAGATCAGCCGCGCGAGCTCCGAGCGCCACCCGTATGCCGATCTCGGCGGTGCGCTGTCGTACCGTGTACGCGAGCACCCCATAGACGCCCACCGCGGCCAACGCGACTGCCAGCGCACCGAATATGACGAAAAGAACGGTGAAGAAGCGATCCTGCGCAATCGAATCCGACAACACACTGCTCAGGGGCGCGATGGCGCGGATTGGTTGGCCGGGAGCCGAATCCCGAATGACCCGACGGATCGGACCGGCCAATGCGGCAGCGTCGCCGGAGGCTCTCACGACGAATGTGACGAGGAGTCGCGGCATCTGTGGAAGGTAAACAGCTGGCATCGGCTCCTCGGCGAGGCCGAGTTGCCGCGCATCTCCCACAATGCCGATCACGACCGCTTTCGTCCATCCGGCGTCCACGACCTGACCGATCGGGTTCTCGCCTGGCCAGAAGCGACGCGCGGCGCTCTCGCTGACGAGCATGGGCCGCTGGATTCCTTGTTGCGCAAGGCTTGCCGCGGTCCTGCCCGCAGGCGGCCACGGATCAGCGAATAGCTCGCCGCGCAAGAGCGGAATCCGCATGGCCCGGATGTACCCTGCAGTGACGTAGCGGGTGTCGGCTCGCAGCCGCGAGCGATCCTGCGACGTTCCGCCGGTTCGCGTGTACTCGAAGACGTTTCGCTCGTCGCGCAGCGGCAGCGAATGCGTCAGGCCGACCGCGACGACCCCGGGCAAGGCCGCAATCCTCGTGATGACGTCGCGCTGCCGCTGCACCAGTTGCGCGGCGACGCCGGAAGCCGGCGCAGCCTCAACGTTCATCTGCATGGTCACGGTGAGGACCTGTCCCGGATTGAAGCCGGGATCGACGTGACCGAGATGCAGGAAGCTTCGCGCCATTAGAACGGCGCCGACCAGCAGCACCAACGCCAGGGCGATCTCCGCCACGACGAGCGCGTTCCGCAAGCGGCGGCCGCCTCCGACGGTGCCCCGTCCACTCTTCAGGCTGCGCTGCGGCTCCACGGATGTGGCCCGCATCGTGGGGAGTACACTGAACACCAATCCCGTGAGACAAGAGAGAAGGAACGAAGCGCCGATGACACGGCCATCAATGTGCACGTCCTCTAAACGCGGCAGCGTGTCGGCACCGAGCGCCAGCACGATCGTCAGACTCGCGACCGCGAGCGCAAGGCCCAGTACACCGCCAACCAGCGCGAGCACGAGGTGTTCGGTCACGAGCTGCCGGACGATGCGCAGGCGCCTGGCCCCGAGCGCTGTGCGGATGGCGATCTCGTTCGCCCGCGAGGCGCCGCGCGCCAGCAGCAGGTTGGCCAGATTGACGCAGCCGATGAGGAGAATCACACCGACAACGATCGACACCACGACGAGCGCATGGTCGACGTCTCCGACGATCGCGGTCCTCAACGGCGTCACCGTTGCCGCGCTCCATTGGTCGTTCGTGCGCGAGTGCTCGGCGGCCAGGCGCGCGCTCACTGCACTGAGATCCGCCTGCGCCCGTTCGGGGCTCACGCCGCTTGTCAATCGAGCCACGCCTTCAAAAATGCGGTTGTCTCGCACGTGCGGCCCAAGCGCGTCGGCATTCAGCACTGACTCTGGCGCCCACACGTCGGTATCGGCCGTCGGGTACCGGAAGCTGGGCGCCATGACTCCGACAACGGTGAATGCTTCACCCCGAAGCATGATGGATCGGCCGATCAGCGACGGTCCGGCGGCGAACTCTGTGCGCCAGAGTCGATCGCTGATGACCGCATGACGGCTCCTGTGGCGGTAATCCGTTTCCGCCAGCACACGTCCGAGCTGGGCGGGACTTCCGAAGACATCGAAGAAACCTCCGGTAACGTAAGCCAGCTGCACTTCGAGCGGATCCCCTTGGCCGGTGAGGATCTGCGGCACGCGGTCATACGCCGCCATGCTGCTGAATATGGGCGTCCCTGCCCGCCAGTCCTCGAAATCCGCGAGCGAGAAACGGGACTGTCGAAGTCCCTGCTTTGGATTCGCCTGGTACAGGCGAACGAGTCTGTCCGGCGCGGCGTAGGGGAGCGGGCGGAGCAGAACGCCATTGACAACGCTGAAGACAGCGATGTTCGCGCCAAGCCCGAGTGCAAGCGTGACCAGCGCGACTGCCGTGAAGCCCGGAGTGCGTATGAGCGACCGCGCGGCCACGCGGACGTCCTGAAGAAGTTGATCCATGGAATTCCTCGCGCTCGCAAGTCGCGTTCAGGGTTCTATTATTCGGAGCTCATCGCCGCCGCAGTTGGATGTTGCCGTTGATGGTTGAGACGACAAGGGCCGGATGCTCGCCCGTATCGCACAGCCGGTCAGAAACGGCAGCAGCTCGGCCGTCATGTCAGGCTCCTTTCTTGCGCGCGCGCTCGATCATCTCGGTTAGACGATTCCAGTCCTCGGCGGACAACCGTTTCGAGTCTTCATGCAGCAGCGCGAGAATCGCCTGGGTGGCGGATCCCTCGAAAAATGTATTCAGCACGTGGCGGAGCGCTGAACGCTTCGCACGATCTCGCTCGATGGTGGGCACGTAGACATATCGCGTTCCATCGTCTTCATGCCGCACGTGGCCCTTGTCCTCGAGGATCCGCAGGAGGGTCCGAACGGCGGAGTAGCTCGGCGCCTGTGGCATGGCCTCGCGAATTTCGGCGGCCGTAGCGCGTCGCGCCCGGTAGAGCGCATCCAGGATCTGTCGTTCGCGGCGGCTGAGGTCGGGAGGTGCCAATTGTTCGCCACGCTGCCAAGAAATTAGCATCGAGAGCGGTGCGCGTCAAGCAGTCCGGGTGCGCGCCGAATCGGCGCTCGGGCCTGATCGTGCCGCGACGCCAAACTGCAGATGGCGGGGTTGCGCCGACGGCGCGGCGCTGTCCTCCCGCTCGACTTGTGCCGCCTCCGTACGCATCATCTCGGCTCTGTTCTGCTCGTGCGTCGCATCGTAGATCGAGACCAGATCCTCTCGGGCCGTTTGCAGCCAACTCACGGTCGGTGCTGTCTGCTTCGACACGATGGCATACCGGCGAGCGTCCCGCGCTCCGCGTCGGCATATCGCTGTTGCTGCAACAGACAGTGCCCGAGCTTGATCCGAGCAATTCCGGTATTCAAGTGCGTCGGTGATTGCCTTCCAGTGAAGCGGCTGATCGCTTCGCGGTGCGGAGGTGTCCTCAAGCTGTGTCACGAGCCGAAAGCAGAGGCCCTGAGGGCGAGGAGTTCCTGGAGCGCCAATTGCGTCCGCACCTGCTCGAGCGACGTTCCCTTGCCAATGCGGACGAACTCCAGGCCGAGCAGGTCGGCGTACACCTGCAGGTGCTCGGTGCAAATCTGCGTGGAGTACCCGGTGTGGTGCGCCCCGCCGGACCACAGCCATCCCTCGACGCCCGTCGTGAAATCGGGATACGGGATCCAGACGGCCTGCGCCACCGGGAGCTTCGGCATCGAGTGCGGCGCGCCGATGGCTTTCACCTCGTTCACGACCAGACGGAATCGATCGCCGAACTCGACGAGCGACGCGTTCACAGCTTCGCCGGGCGCCGCCTGGAACACGAGGCGCGCGGGATCGTCCTTGCCGCCGATGCCGAGCGGGTGGATCTCGATACGCGGGCGCCCGCCCGCGATCGACGGGCAGATCTCCAGCATGTGCGAGCCGAGCACGGCCGACTTCTCTCGCTCGAGGTGATAGGTGTAGTCCTCCATGAAGCTCGTCCCGCCGGGCAGACCATCGGCCATGAGCTTCATCGCCCGCACGAGCGCGGCGGTCTTCCAATCCCCCTCGGCCCCGAAGCCGTATCCGTCGGCCATGAGGCGCTGGGCGCAGAGGCCGGGCAGTTGATCGAGGCCATACAGATCCTCGAAGTTGGTGGTGAAGCCCCGGTAGCGTCCTTCCTCGAGGAATGCGCGGATCGCGAGCTCGAGGCGCGCCTGCACTTTCAAGCGCTCGACCTGCTTGCCATCAGACAGCAGCGCGGCGTCGATCGTATAGGCCCGCTTGTAGGTGTCGATGAGCGCATCGACATCGGCCGACGTGACGCGCGCGACGCGCTGGACGAGTTCGCCGACGCCGTAGGAGTTGACGCTCCAGCCGAATCGGATCTGCGCGGCCACCTTGTCTCCATCGGTGACGGCCACGTCGCGCATGTTGTCGCCGAACCGCACGAAGCGCGCGCTCCGCCCTTCAGTCACCGCGGCAGCCGCGCGCGCCCACACACCGACGCGTCGGACGGTCTCGGGGTCCTGCCAGTGCCCGGCAACGATCCCGCGTTTCAGGCCGAGCCGCGCCGTGATGTGCGCGTACTCGCGATCTCCATGAGCGCTCTGATTGAGGTTCATGAAGTCCATGTCGATCGATGCCCACGGGATGTCGCGGTTGTACTGCGTATGGAACTGCAGCAGCGGCTTCTTCAAGACCGAGAGACCACGGATCCACATCTTCGCCGGCGAGAAAGTGTGCATCCAGGTGATCACGCCGGCCGAGCGCGCGTCGGCGGTGGCCGCTTCGAGCACTGCGGAGATTTCCTCCGCGCTCGTCACGGTGGGTTTCCACACGATTGGGTACGGCACGGTTCCGGCGGCGTTGAGGCCATCGACCATCGCGCGACTGTCGCGCGCCACTTGCTCGAGCGTGTCGGCCCCATAGAGGTGTTGGCTGCCGGTGACGAACCAGATGTCGAAGTCGGGCTTGTGGACGATCACGTATAGCTCCTGGATCGCTCGTGGCGGGGATCATCCGCACGCGGCCGCTGCTTCTTCCACGGACCGAGTGGCACTTGCGCGGGATGCAGCGTCCAGACGGCGACGGCGATCAACGGGACCGAGAGCAGGGGTACGGTGTCTCATCGATGACTCTTCACACCGGTTGCGTCGGCCGATGCGCACAAAGACTATCGCAGGATCGTGACGCCGCATGTCCCATCATCATCCGCAGGTGGACGAGCCGGCGGGGTTCTGAAAGGATCTCCGCAGGGAGCGCATACATGCAGCGATACTTGCAGGCGGCAACCGTGGCCGCACTACTGGCGTGTCTCACGATCACGACGGTCGGCGCTCAGCAAACGCCGCCGTCCCAGCCACCCCCGCGTCCCGGAGCCCCGAATCCTGCGACGCCCGGCGAGCGCACGCCGACGCCGCCGGAAACGCCGCCTCGTCCCGCGACGCCGCCGCAGCCGGCGCCGCAGCAGACCGGTGCGGCGCCGTTCGCGCCGAATGCGTACGCATCAACCTATAAACCGTTTCCGTCGCGCCCGACCGTGATTCGCAACGCGACGATCCTGACCGCCGCAGGGCCCGCGATCGAGCGCGGGTCGATCCTGCTGCAGGACGGCAAGATCGCGGCCGTTGGTCAGGCCGTAAGTGCCCCGCCGGACGCCGCGGTCATCGACGCGACCGGAAAATGGGTGACGCCGGGGATCATCGACACGCATTCGCATCTGGGCGTGTACGCGGCTCCGGGCATCGAGTCGCTTCAGGACGGCAACGAGATGACCAGCCCGAACACCGCGGAAGTGTCCGCGGAGCACTCGCTTTGGCCGCAGGATCCGCAGTTCGATCTCGCCCTGGCCGGCGGCGTCACCGCGATGCAGATCCTGCCCGGTTCGGCGAACCTGTTCGGCGGACGCGGCGTCACCGTGAAGAACGTCCCATCCCGCACGGCGGAAGGCATGAAATTCCCCGGTGCGCCCTACGGACTGAAGATGGCGTGCGGCGAGAATCCCAAGCGGGTATACGGCTCGCGGAACACCGCACCGCAAACGCGAATGGGCAATGTCGCCGGTTATCGCCGTGCGTGGCAGGCCGCAGCGGAATATCGCGACAGCCTGCGCCGCTGGAAGGCGTCGGGTTCCGATCCGGAAAAGCGTCCCGCGCGGAACCTGCAGCTCGAAACGCTCGCCGGCGTGCTGGACGGCGAGATCCTCGTGCACAACCATTGCTACCGCGCCGACGAGATGGCGACGATGATCAACATCGCGAAAGAGTTCGGCTACAAGATCACGTCATTTCACCACGCCGTCGAGGCGTACAAAATTCGTGACCTGCTCGCGGACAACAACATCTGCGCGAGCATGTGGGCTGATTGGTGGGGGTTCAAGCTGGAGGCGTACGACGGCATCCGCGAGAACATCGCGCTCGTCGACCAGGCAAAGGGCTGCGCCATCGTCCATTCCGATGATCCGAACGGCGAGCAGCGGCTGAACCAGGAAGCGGCGAAGGCGCTGCGGGCGGGATGGGAGGCGGGGTTCTCTATCGAGCGAGCAGATGCCGTGAAGTGGCTGACGCTGAATCCAGCGAAGGCGCTCGGGATCGATAAGGTCACCGGCTCGCTGGAGCCTGGCAAGAACGCGGACGTCGTGATCTGGTCCGGCGATCCGTTCAGCGTCTACAGCCGCGCCGAGCAGGTGTTCATCGATGGCGCTCTGATGTACGACCGCAGCGATCCGGAGAAACAGCCGCGCCGCGACTTCATCACCGGCCTCATGCCGCAGGGAGGTGCGCGTTGAAGATCGGGCTGGCTCTCGTGCTGTCGCTCGGTGTGACTGCGTCGCTCGCCGGTCAGGCGACGCGGCCTGCGCCGCGTGAAACGCCAAGGCGCGCCCCGGCAGTTCCGGCCGCCCCCGAAGTGACGATCGCCATCACGAACGCGCGCGTGTTCCCTGTTTCGGGCCAGGCGATCGAGCGCGGGACGGTGGTGATTCGCGGGACGAAGATCGCCGCGGTGGGCGCCGGCATTCCCGTACCCTCCGGCGCACGCGTCGTCGAGGCCGAAGGGAAGATCGTCACGCCAGGCTGGATCGAGTCAGCAACGCAGATCGGGATCGTTGAGATTCAGTCCGGCGCGGAGGGCACCGACGATCAGTCGACGACCGACAAGGAGCTCAGTGCCGCATTCGACGTGGTCGACGGCTTCAACGGGGAATCGACCGTGATTCCCGTGACGCGCGTCGAAGGCATCACGCGCGCCGTCGTGACGCCATCGGGATCGGGCCACGTGCTGCTCGGTCAGGGCGCCATGTTCGATCTCAGCGGTGCGCAGGTGCCGGCGAGCGTCGTAAAAGCTCCTGTCGCGATGTTTGCGAACCTCGGGGAGGCGGGTGCCGCATCCGAAGGAGGGTCGAGGGCGTCGGCGATGCTTCGCCTTCGCGAGGCGCTGCAGGATGCGATCGATTTCGAGCGGCATGGCGTAGCGTGGGCCAACGCGCAACGCCGTACCTATGCGCGCGGCCGCCTCGATCTCGAAGCGCTGGGCCCCGTCGTCCGCGGCGAGCTGCCGCTCGCCATCAATGCAAACCGCGCCAGCGATCTGCTCGCGGCGATGCGGCTCGCAGACGAGTTCCACCTGAAGCTGATCCTGATGGGCGCGATCGAAGGATGGCGTGTGGCCGATCAGCTCGCCGCGCGCAAGGTGCCGGTCGTGATCAAGCCGCTGACCAACATCCCCAGCTTTGACGCGCTCGGCGCGACGCTCGAGAACGCCGCGCGCCTCTCGAAAGCGGGCGCGACGCTCGTTCTGTCGTCGTTCGACACGCATAACGCGCGCAACCTTCGGCAGGAAGCGGGCAACGCCATCGCGAACGGTCTCGATCGCGACGCGGCGCTCCGCGCCGTGACGCTCGAACCCGCGCGCGTCTGGGGCGTGGCGGAACGGATTGGATCTCTTGAAGCAGGTAAAGATGCAGACGTCGTCGTCTGGTCCGGCGATCCATTCGAACTGACGACGCGCGCCGAACACGTATTTATCGCGGGCCGGGAGGTCTCGAGCGATACGCGGCAGAAGCAGTTGTTTGAGAAGTACAAGACGATCAAATAGGTGTGCACCGTGCGAGCCGTGTGGCGCGCTTCCGCAGCCGCAGAATGGTCAGGGCGATCGCGACTGAGATCAGCGGCGCGGGTTCGGGAACCGGCGCGGTCTGACTGCCCGACAGGCGGAACGTTCCCTGTGCCACGATCTACGCGGCGATTACCACGTCAAGGCTCAGGACGGCCCAGGCGCGAAGCGGAAAGCGAATGCCGAAACCTCAGCCACGCGCTCGACGCGGCGGGAATTGTCGCGACACTTGAGCTACGGTCTCGCGCAGCTCGCGCGACGCCCGATAGTAAAGAACAGGCCGCCCTCGCGCCCGAGCGTCCAGATCCATTCGAGCTGGGCCAACCATCCCTCGAGCAGCCAATTGTCGGGCGCGCGCGCGAATAGATCCTCCGGCTCTCCGTCGAGCAAGGCGCTGGGGTACGCCCGGAGGTACTCGACGCCATTCTCCGCAAACCAGCCTTGCACCTCCGAGAGCGTGTGACTGTGCTCTTCGGGATGCTGATATTGATCGCGCAGCCACGCGTCGCGCCGCGCCGGCTCATATTGTCGCTCTCGCAGCACCGCATCGAACGCGACGAGCCGGTCACCGGAGAGGCGCGCTGCGACACGTCGAAGCCTGGCCGGCAGACGCGCGAACGCATTGTAGACGCCGAGCACGATCGTTCCGCCCGGCCTTGCGAGTTGCGCGAGGCGTGCGAACGAGGCGCGCGGGTCCGGTGTATGGTGCAGCACGCCCGACGAGTACACCACGTCGAACGCACCTCGCTTGAGTCCCGGGCGCTGCAGATCGGTCTCGACGAACTGCACGCGATCAACTCGGAAACGCTGAGCGGCGGCGGCGGCGAGCCGCAGCGACTCCCGCGTCATGTCGGCGCCGACGATCACGCGGTCGGCGCGCGCGAGGAACAGACACATCTGGCCCGTCCCGCATCCGACATCGACAATCCGCGCGTCGCCGGGAATCGCCCGATCGATCAACCGTGGAAACGGACTCCGTTCAGCCCGCGCGCGAAGCGCGTGCAGACTGTCGTGAGGTGGATAGCCGGGGAAGGGGGCCCGTTCGTAGAAACGGCGCACCGCATCGGTGCGGTCATCGCAGGGAAGTCTCAGGGCAGCAATCCCGTCGAGTACGTCGTAGCGAGCGCCGCACCCGCAGCACGACCAGTCCGCCGCGAGCGTCCCTGCGCATGCCGGGCACGCGAGCAGCTCGCGGAAGTCGTCCACAACACTCAGAAGATCGCGTAGATGAACGGAGCGAGCGCCTCGACGGTCGTCGCGAGGATCAGCACGAGGCCGAATACGCAGAGAAATACGGCCAGGGGCAGGAGCCAGCGGTTGCCCGACTCGCTCCGCCAGGTGCCGCGGATGAGATCCGCGATCGAGCCGCCCGCCGTTCCCAGCATGATCAGACGCCGCCGGATCCCGCCAGGCTTCCTGACCACCATGCCACATCCTCCTTCAGCGGTCGCGCCCGTACCGTCGCGCGCTTCGACACCAGCGTCGGGCCCGCGACGAGCACATCGATTCCGCACCGCCGGAACGTCGAGTAGCCTTCGAGCGCACGCGTGACGATGGGTTCGCCGGAGAGATTGAACGACGTGTTGAGCAGCACCGGAATCCCGCTCCGACGTCCGTACGCCTCGAGCAGCGCGTGCAGCCGCGGGGCCATTTCGCGCTCGAGCGCCTGCAATCGTGCCGAGCCGTCGATGTGGGTGATCGCGGCGAGCCGCGCCCTCCACTCAGGTCTGACCGGGAACACACCGGACATGAAGCGCGCGAGCCGCGCGCCGCCCGGGGGCAGCTCGAAATAGGTGTCGGCCGCCTCGATCGGCACCACCGGAGCGAATGGCCGAAACTCTTCACGGTATTTGATGTCGCGATTGAGCCGGTCCCGCATCTCGTGTGAATGCGGCGCGGCCAGGATACTGCGATGTCCGAGGGCGCGCGGCCCGAACTCCGTTGCGCCGTCCATCCAGCCGATCACGCGGTCGGCCGCGAGCTCGTCGGCAACCCGTTCGATCATCGCGGCGTCTTCGAGCTCAATGACATCCTGATCGTCCTCGCGCGCCGCCCGCGCCAGCTCCTTCGCGTCTACCTCGGGTCCCCAGAAGGGATGATCGGGCACGTCGCGGTCCGGGTTGCCGAGATAAATGCGGTCGGCGTAGAGCGCCGCGCCCACTGCGCAACCGGCGTCGCCGGGAGCCGGAGGAACGAACAGGCGCTCGAAGCCGGATTCGGCAAGTATCCGTGCGTTGGCGACGCCGTTGAGCGCCACGCCGCCGCCAAAACACAAATCCGACAAGCCGGTCTCCTGATGAAGCGCGCGCGCGATGTCGACCAGCGTGTCTTCGAGTACCCGCTGGACGCTGGCGGCGCAATCCGCGAAGCGTCGACCGTCCGCGGTCTCGAGATCGATCGGGTCGTAGGGGTTACGCGGTGGCCCGAACAGCTCGACGAACCGCGAGGAGTACGATCGACTCGCGGTCGTCTGGTACTCGAAGTACTCCGGGACGAGCGCGAAGGCGCCATCCGGAGTACGACGAATCAACTTGCCGACCTGGCCGGTCAGTGTCGGCCGCCCGTAGGCGGCCAGGCCCATGACCTTGTACTCGTCCTCGTTGACCGCGAAGCCGAGATACGCGGTGAAGGTCGAATACAGCATGCCGAGCGAATGCGGGAACCTGATTTCGCGGAGCAGTGTGATGTCCGTACGGCCGTCGCGCCGCCGCTCGCCGTGACCGACCGTCAGCGTCGCCCATTCGCCGACGCCGTCGGCGGTCAGGATTGCGGCGCGCCGCGTGGGCGCCGTGAGGAACGCGGCAGCAGCGTGCGATTCGTGGTGCTGCGTGAAAAGGATCTTGTCGCGCGGAACGCCGAGATGCGACGAGATGATGCCGCGTGCCCAGACCTTTTCGCCGAGCGAATTCTTCATCGCGTTCGGAAACGATCGCCACGAACGCGGGAACGCCCGGAGCGCGCAGGTCAGAATCCTCTCGAACTTCAGCATGCTGCGCTCGTAGAAGACCACCGCGTCGAGATCGGCCGGCTCGAGCGCGGCGTGGTTGAGGCACCACTCGATGGCTGCCGCCGGAAACGCGGCGTCGTTCTTGTGCCGCGACAGACGCTCTTCCTGCACCGCGCAGACCGGCACGCCGTCGACCAGGAGCGCGGCGGCCGAATCATGGTAGTGCGCCGAGATGCCGAGAACCTTCATTCAGTATTGTCCCGTCGGCGAATCGTCTCGCGTGCGCGAGATCGGCGTCCACCCGACCGGCTCCCGCCGTTCCGCGCGTCTGGCCATCCACGCAAACGGCGGCAGCAGGATGAAATACATGATCGTGAGGACGGCGTTCCCCACGACGCTCGCGATCCCGGCCGCGACACGCAGATATCGTTTCCACAGCCGGCTCGCCCGCGCGCGCCACACCTGCCACCGGTACGATCGGGGCATCACGCGCGCGAGCTGCGTGTACGTGTAGTTCATATGAAAGACTTCATCGCGAAGGATCTCTTCGAAGATGGCGCGCGTCTGCGGATCATCATCCACGAGATCACGGTAGATGGTGAAGCGGCCTGCGGCCGCTTTCTCCGCCACGTGCAGAAAGGCGAGGAGACGATGATCCGGCTCATCCTGGATCGAGAGATCGTCGAGACCATGGCCGCCGGGAAGCGGGGTGCCGTTGAACAGCGTCCTCAATCGAGTGGAACGCGTGCGAAGGAGGGCGGCGCCGCGCTGACGGAACAGATCGCCGTGATGCAGTTCGTCGATGGCGTGCTCGAGATAGAGTCGACGCAGCAACGCGTCCGGTGTCACCTCAGCCGCACGCAGAATGTCACGTCCACCGTCGGACTCGACTTCGGCAAATGCGAGCAATTTGCGTACTCGCCGATCGAAATCGTTCCAGACCCACCGGTGAACCGGGAGCAGGATCCGATCCAGTGGCGCAACTCGGGCTAGAGGCGACATATCGACCCTCGGGGAGCAGCAGATTAGCATATCCGTCTGGACGCTGAACATTCTGTGATTCCGACGCCGTATCAAGGCCGCTATTCCGAACATCCGCCGCGCCCCTGATCACCGAGAGCACGGTCGCATCGATTGGTACCGTACTCCTGGGCATCGCCGTCGTCGCCAACCAGCGCTGGCTGGATAACACGCGAAGTCCTTCGTGCGATGGTCGCGCTCGCCGCGGCGCGCCGGGCCACGGCGGTCATTGTGGTGCCGCAGTTCGGCGCCGAAGCTGCGGTCGAACAACCGCTGCGGCGCCGGATCCTCGACGAACCGGGGCTGCCTTACGTGCTGGTTGAAATTGATCCGGCCTGGCGCGTGTCCGGCGACGTGCATCCGAACGCGCGCGCGGCCTACGCGATCGCCGCTGTCGCCGCCACCAAGCTCACAAGCCTGCCGAAATCGCCGTGATGGATGGTCTGCCGGCGCGCACCTGCCCCGCCGCTCGATCGCGCAACTGAGCGATGTCTTGAGGCAGTGAGATCTGTTCGAGGCGCTTCACGCGTCACGTACGATTCGCGCGGAGAGCGGGCAGTGGCTTGAGCACCAGCGCATTCACCACGCTGAAGACCAGCGTGTTGGCGCCAATGCCGAGCGCGAGGGATACGACTGCGGTTGCCGTAAAGAGCGGCGCGCGGCGGAGCGTCCGCACCGCACAGCGCACATCCCGGCTGAAGTCGTCGATCATGCGGGCTGCTTCGTGCCTCGGAGGCGCACCTCGAGCGCGTCAAATCCCGTGAAATTCTATAATGATTACCCTGCGATCAGGTGCATGCCTGAAACCATTGGCCAAGGAGAACTGAATGTCGACTGCAGACACGTTGCGCGAGCGAGAGCAGAGCAATTCTTCGCCCGCGACGAAACCGGCCGTTGATGAGCGTCGCGTCACCGCGTGGATCGGACAAGGCGTGGTCGTCGAGGGCAGAATCACGAGCGCCCAGGATCTCAGGATCGACGGCAAGGTCGACGGCACGATCGAGGTCGGCAGCCACGGGCTGATCCTCGGCGCCAGCGCCGCCGTCAAGGCGAATCTCGTCGCCAGATCGATCTTAATCAGCGGCGCGGTGATCGGGAACGTCACGGCCACCGACAGGGTCGACCTGCAGGCGACGGGCTCGGTGGTAGGTGATATCAGCGCGCCACGACTCGTCCTCGTCGACGGCGCGATCGTCAAGGGCAAGGTCACTGTCGGCGGCGATCGCGCGACGAGGAATCCGCGCGGGTGAGCGCGACGCGGCTGACAATACGCGAGCCTGCGCCACTCCACGTTACAGCATATGATTGTCACATCTTGACAATCATATGGAGTAGCAATATCGTCCGGTCGACCGATGGTTCAGGATCATCGTCCTGAGAGCAAGGGGCGGGATGGCTATCTGGCGGCAGCTCACGCGTGGCCTGCGCGTTCTCACGAATCGAACCGCAGCAGACCAGGATGTCGACGACGAGGTACGGGACTACCTCGAACAAGCGACCGCGGCGATGCTCGCGGAGGGCCTTTCGCCCGAGGATGCGCGGCGAGCGGCGCAGCGTGAAATCGGCAGCGCGACACTCGTACGCGAGCAAGTGCGCGCGTACGGCTGGGAGAACGCGATCGGGACGTCGCTCACCGATCTGCGTTATGCGGGTCGTCGACTGCGGAGCAGTCCAGGCTTTGCGGCGGTCAGTATTCTGACGCTGGCCCTGGGAATCGGCGCGACCGTCGCGATCTTCAGCGCAGTCAATCCTGTCCTGTTCGAGCCGCTGCCCTATCCACACCCCGGCCGCATCGTCATGATCTCGGACGTCGGCGCGAACGACTCGCGTCTGGACGTGACCTTCGGCACCTATCGCGAGCTCGCGGCGCGGAGCCGCTCGTTCGACGCGCTCGCCGTCATGAAGCCCTGGCAGCCGACCCTCACCGGCTCCGCTGAACCGGAACGATTGGAAGGACAGCGGGTGAGTGCGGACTATTTCCGAGCGCTCGGTGTCGTGCCGATGCCAGGACGCGCCTTCCAGGAATCCGAGGATCAGGCGGGCGGTCCGAACGTGGTGATGCTCAGCGAGCGCCTGTTGCGCCGCCGCTTCGGCGGCGACTTTTCGATCGTGGGTCGGCAAATCACGCTCGACGACCACACCTATACCGTCGTCGGTGTGATGCCGGCGACGTTCGAGAACGTCCTGACTCCTTCGGCCGAACTCTGGGCGCCGTTGCAGTACGCCGTCTCGTTCACACCCGACAGCCGGGAATGGGGTCACCACCTGCGAATGGTGGGGCGGCTCCGACCCGACGTCGCGCGCGCTGCCGCGATGCGCGAGCTGGATCAAATCGCGAGCACGCGCCTTCCTGAATTTCCTCGGGTGCCGTGGGCATCGTTGGAGTCTGGTCTGATTGTGAGATTGCTGCAGGACGAGATCACGTACGCCGTGAAGCCGGCTCTGCTCGCCGTGCTTGGTGCCGTACTCCTGGTGCTCGCCATCGCCTGCGTGAACGTCACCAATCTGCTGCTTGCCCGCGGTGCCCGGCGGCGTGGCGAGTTCGCGATGCGCGCGGCGCTCGGCGCAGGACGGGGGCGAATGATCCGGCAGCTCCTGACCGAGAGTCTGCTGCTTGCCATCTTCGGCGGGGCGCTGGGAATGGTCCTGGCGCAGATTGGCGTACGCGGTCTTGTGATGCTGAGTCCAGCGGACTTGCCCCGGCTTGGCGCGATCCGCCTCGACGGAGTCGTGTTCGCGTTCGCCCTCGGTGTGACCACGGTGATCGGCGTGTTGGTCGGCGTGATCCCGGCACTCCATGCGTCGCGCGCGGATTTGCGCGTCGGTCTCCAGCAGAGCTCGCATCGTTCATCGAGCGATCACAGGTCGATCCGCAGCGCGCTCGTTGTCGCCGAAGTCGCGCTGGCGCTCGTGCTTCTCGTGAGCGCGGGCCTTCTGCTGCGCAGTCTCGAGCGAATCTTCGCCGTCGAGGTGGGATTCGACGCGGCGCAACTCCTCACGATGGAGGTCCAGGAATCCGGCCGCCAATTCGACACCGACACAGCCAGATACCAATTTTTCGATGAGGCCCTGGAGGCGGTCCGCCGTGTTCCGGGCGTTACCGCAGCGGCATTCACGACGCTCTTGCCGTTGAGCGGCGACATCGATGTCTACGGTGTGCACTTCGAGGGGGATCGTGATCGCAAGGACGACGGTGCAGCGCTCCGCTACACGGTGACGCCCGATTACTTCGACGTGATGCGTATTCCGCTCCGCCGCGGCCGGCTGCTCGACCCGCACGACCGCGCCGGCGCGCCACGGGTGGCGCTGATCAACGAGTCGTTCGCGAACCGCAGATTTCGCGATGAAGACGCGATTGGCCAGCGGTTTCACTTCGGTCCCGACGACGGCCAGTGGTACACCATCGTAGGCGTCGTGGGCGACGTGAAGCAGGCATCAATCGCGCTGACACAGCAGGACGCGATTTACGTGACGCCCACGCAGTGGCACTGGGCGGACAAGGTGATGTCGCTCGTAATTCGTTCGCCGCGCGACGGGTCGACGCTGGCGCCTGAGGTGAGACAGGCGATCTGGTCGGTCGACAGGAATCAGCCGGTGCTTCGCGTGGCAACGGTGCAGCAATTGGTCGAAAAATCTGCGGTGGAGCGGCGATTCGCGCTGACGCTGTTCGAAGCCTTTGCGCTCGTGGCACTCTCGCTCGCCGCGATCGGTATCTACGGCGTTCTCTCCGGCAGCGTCGCGGAACGAACGCGCGAGATCGGGGTTCGATCGGCCCTCGGCGCATCGCAGCGCGAGATCCTCGCGCTCGTGCTGCGCCAGGGATTGGCGCTGACCGGAGTTGGTGTCCTCATCGGCCTGAGTGGAGCGATCGCCGCGACTCGTGTGCTCGCCACGCTGCTGTTCGGCATTTCTCGGCTCGACCCTGTAACTTACGCGAGTGTCGTCACGCTTCTGCTGGCCGTGTCGACTCTCGCGTGCTGGTTTCCCGCGTGGCGGGCAGCCGGCGTTGATCCGTCGATCACGTTGCGAGCGGAATAGGGCATATACACCACGTGTGACTCATCGCCGTATTACCAAGTTTCGAACTCCGAATTACGACAACAGAAAGGATTCGCGCAGCCGATCCCCGGATTGCCGGTGCTGGAGTATCGGCACAACACTGGCTAGCATTTGTCGCCCTCGCGGCGAACGGCTGAATAGCACCCTGCGGCTGATCAATTACTTCGGGGTTCTTTGTCATGAAGCCCAGGTCGATTGTCGCCGCATGTCTTCTTGCCTTCGTCACATCAGCCATCGAAGCAGCCGGTCAGACAGCACCGCCTGCTCCCGCGCTCGTTGAGCCAGCCAACGGCGCGTCGCTCATCCAACCTGTAGGCCTCCGATGGTCAGCGGTTGTCGATCCGGATGGACCGATCGGGAACTACACCTGGCAAGTGGGGACCACGTCCGGGTTCACCGTCGTGAGCGCGTCAGGCTTTACCGATACGCGCAACGGCGACCCGGTGCCAACACAGGATCGTGTGAGCGGCCTGCCGAATGGCACGTACTTCTGGCGAGTGAAAGCCACGCAGATGGTCGGGGGAGCGACGGGCTCGATCGACTCGGCGTGGTCCGCAGTCCGGAGCTTCACGATCACCGGGCCCGGTCCCGCGCCTGGAACGCCGAGCATCACCGGCCCCGCGAGCGGATCGCAATTCCACGCCTACGAGACCTTCAAGATCACGTGGACCGCGGTGGCAGGCGCGCAATACTACGTGCTCGAAGCCGATGACGAACCCAGCTTCTCGTATCCGTTCACACTCAGCACGAGTCCGATGGAATTCGGAACCGCGTTTGGCGCCGGCTGGGGCAATGAGATCCCGAACATCTATTACCGTGTCCGCGCGGTCTCGTTCGACAACATTCGCGGTCTGCCCTCTGCGACGCTGAACGTCAAGATCACGAACGCGGCACCCGTTCCTCCAGCACCAAAGCCGCTGTCTCCGGCTGGCGGAGCCACGGTGTCGCTCCCGTTCACGTTCGACTGGTCGGACACTGCCAATCCTCAGATACCGGGATACGACATCGATGTAGACGACGATCCCAACTTCGCCGGAACGTTTGGGGTGCTGATGGTCCAGAACATCAGCCGCTCGGACTACACGCTGGTGTCGGATCTCGCGCCGGGTACGTACTACTGGCGCGTGCGCGCTCAGCACGGATTCGTTTACGGGCCCTGGTCAGCCGGTACGAGTTTTCGTGTCGTCGCCCCGCCGCCCACGCCGCCCGGTCTGAATCTGTTCTGGATGCTTGCAGAACCGAGTAGCGTTTCCGGCGGCCATTCGACCCAGGCGCGAGTCAGCCTGAACTCTCCCGCACCACCGGGCGGGGCAGTGATACGACTCGCGAGCGACATGCCGCATGCGGAAGTGCCGCAGAGCGTCGTCATTCCCGAGGGCGCAACCGACGCGACGGTGTCACCGATCACGACGATTCCGGTGCATGGTGCGACGATCGGCACACTCCGCGCCGCGTATGGCGGAAGCTGGCAGCAGAGCTCGCTCGGATTATTTCCGATCCTGTTCAGCCTCTCGCTGGACAACAACGCCGTCGTCGGAGGCACCGCCGTGACGGGAACGGTCACGCTGCAGCGCGGGGCCCCGGCCGGCGGCGTCGAGGTCACGCTCGTCAGCAACGACACATCGCTGGTCCGGCCGCCCGCAAAGGTCGTGGTCCCAGAGGGTGCGACAGCCGCGAGCTTTGCTATCACGACGGCCGCAGTCACGAGGTCGGTCTTGATCACGATCAACACAGGTACGGCCAACGACGACTATCGCGCGCCCGAGACCTGGCTCACGCTGTTGCCCGCCGGTTCTCCCGCTCCGGCTGCCAGTCTGTCGACGGTGACGGTGCAGACACCAAGTGTCCTCGGCGGGCGTACGACCACCGGGACGATCACGTTGACCGCTCCAGCGCCTCAGGGCGGCGCGTCGGTGTGGGTGAGCGGCAGTATGGAAGGCCAGGTGGTGACGCCGGCCGGCGGCGTCATTGTGCCGACCGGGAGCACGAGTGCCAGCTTCACGATCACGGCTCCTCAGGTCAACGCGTCCTACTGGGTGCTGATCCAGGCGTCATATGGAAACGAGGCTGGAATGCACGCGGCCGTGCTGCGGATTGATCCGGAGCAACCGGCCGTGCCTGATCTCTATGCGGTGGGCGTCGATCCGACGTCGGTTATCGGGGGCACCTCTCCGAAAGGGACAGTGGGACTCGTGACGCCCGCGCCGCCGGGAGGCACCACGGTCTTCCTGTCCAGCGACGATCCGTCCACGGTGCAGGTACCTGCGAGCGTTCAAGTCGCAGCCGGAAACAGTACGAACAGCTTCACGATCGCGACGAAGTCGGTGATCAGTATGACCTCGGTCCAGATCAGCGCGCGGTCAGGATCCGTGACGAAGACGGCGTGGATCACCCTCCTGGCGGATCCGAACGCCCCTGTCGTGCTCAACTCGGTGACGCCGAGCGTCAGTGGCGCGACCGGCGGGAACGACATCTCCGCGACGCTCTTCCTGAACGGGAACGCGCCCGCGGGCGGCGCGAACGTGACGCTGTCGAGCAGTAATGCTGCCGCCGCGCAGGTGCCTGCCAGTGTCACCGTGCCCGCGGGGCAGGGGTTCCAGGGCTTCACCATCACCACGTCACCCGTAACCGCCGACACGCCGGTCACCATAACCGGTACCTATGGCATGAGCCAGACGGCGACCATCACGGTACTTGCTGGCGCCAGCAACACCGGACTCCGCAGTCCGACCGCAAACGCGGCGGACGCGGGAGGAGACGGCAACGGGTTCGAGAGCAACGCCACGAACGCCCAGGCAGACGACGCGGCGAGCGCGGTGGATATTGACAGCGGAACCGCGTCGAGCACGTCGTGCACCAGCACTGCGCGCGACAAACATCGGTTCTTCAACTACGGAATCACGCTGCCTGCCGGGGCCACCATCCAGGGCATCGAGGTTCGCCTCGACTCTCGAGTTGACGATACCTCCGGCTCGCCTCGCATGTGTGCCGAGCTCTCCTGGGACGGCGGCGTCCATTGGACAGCGGCGCAGGCCACGCCGACGCTGACGACGACAATGACCACGCGCGTCCTGGGCGCCGCAACGAACACCTGGGGACGCACGTGGATGCCGGCGGAACTCTCCAACGCAAACTTCCGGGTGCGGGTGACCGACGCCGCGAACTCGACGGCGCGCGATTTCTCGCTCGATTGGATCGCCGTGCGCGTTTCGTACAAGGGCTCGTGATACGGCGCTTCCGGCGCCGCGTCGGTGATCGTGAGCCGCAGGGTTTCGCGAGCGGCCAGGTTGGGCGTCGCGCCTTTCCCTATGGTGGCCGATTTAGACGCCACGCGCCTGGATTACCGCGTGTCTCTTCGGATTCACCTCCAGGGTGATAACCGATCGAACGATGATTTTGGCCGCTCAGCGCGAGGCGCCGACATGGGATCAACCAGGCGGCGCGCCGCGTCGTGACGAGCGACCAGACGACATCGATCGCGAGGCCCACAGAGTATCTCGCGGTCATATCGAGTTAGCTCCGTCAAGCTCACCGGATGTTGAGGGGTTGAATACTGTACTCGAGCCCCCTGACAAACCTCCGAAACCAGCCGTCGTGATCGCGAGAGGCTCTTGCTCCGCGAGCGACGGCTGCGACGACGACCGTGTTCCGATTCGGCCACCACCAACGAGCCATTTCATCGAGCGGCACTGCCTGCTAGGGTTGCCTCGACCGTATCGGTCGACACGCTGTACACAGCGTCGGCAAGACACGCTGTTTCTGCAAATTTGCGCGGGAAACGTCGATGAAGTTACAGACGCTCGTCTTGTGCGTCGCGCTGATCTGCGGCGCCGTCGCGGGTGCGGATGGGGAGCACGGCCCTGGCGCGTTGTTCAACCGTCGGTGCCGCGTCTGCCACACGTTCGGGAGCGGGGATCTGATCGGTCCCGACCTCAAAGGCGTCACCGGCCGCCACAGCCGCGAGTGGCTCACCAGGTGGATCACATCGTCTCAAACTCTGATCCGGACTGGAGACCCGGCGGCAAACGCTCTGTTCAAAAAGTACAAGCAGTTCCCGATGCCCGATCAGAGTTTCGCTGCTGGGGAACTCGACTCGCTGATTAGTTATTTCGCGGCAGGCGGACCCATGGCAGAAGCGCAGAGGAATCGACGCGCGGAGACGGCAACCGCCGCCGAGGCCGAACTGGGACGTGCGCTGTTCGTCGGACAGCGAGGCCTGGCGTCCGGCGGGGCGCCTTGTATTTCCTGCCACAGCGCTGGCGACATCGGAATCGGTGGAAGTCTCGGTCCCGACCTCACGCGCGCGTTCTCGAAATTCCAGGATAGAAGGCTGGCGTCTCTGCTCTCGCGAGGATGTTTCCCGCGCCTTCCCGAGGTGTCCGCTCGAACATCCCTGAGCGACGAGGAAGTCTTCGCCCTCAAGGCCTTTCTACGACAGGCTGACCCTGGTCAGCGTCCGCCCGAGTCTGCGCAAAACGAAGCGCGGCATTGAGCATCCGTCATGCGCGATCAACTTCTTTTCGCTATTGCGCCCTGGCTTGCCGCGTTTGCGTGTGTCCTGATGGCGACGGTCCGTTATTTACAACACTGGCGGGGCCTTGAACCCAGGGAGACAACCACACGCTCGAACGAACCGGCAGAGGGTCTGACGGCGTGGTGTCGGTATTCGATCGGCGTCGTGTTTCTGGGACACGTGCTCGCGGTTGCGTTTCCTGGCGCCCTCCTGCTCTGGAACCGGCAACCGCTTCGCCTGATTGTTCTCGAGTCCGTCGGCGTGATCGCCGGCAGCGTCGCTCTTGTCTCTCTTCTCGCGACGGCGGTGCGGCGTCATTGGTGGGCGGAACGCCGCCATGCGCTGTCACCAGGCGATGTGATCGCGGCCACGCTGATCCTCCTCGAGCTGATTTCCGGCGTCGCTCTCGCGGTGCGCTACCGGTGGGCCTCGTCCTGGTCCGGCGTGACGCTCACGCCGTATCTGCACTCGCTGGTGGGGCTCAGACCTTCCGTTGTGCTGGTGGCCCACATGCCGTTCGTGGTGAAGCTGCACGTGTTTTGTGCATTCGCCATCCTCGCCGTCACGCCGCTGACCGGACTGGCTGGCGCGGTCCTCGTGGCGCTTCTCGATATGGCGCCCGTCATGTTGGTCCGGCGTCCCGTCGGATATGCGCGCCGCGGCTGGTCGGCGCGCATGCGGCCGCCGATCGGCGATGGGGAGATATAGGACGTGTCTGAGACGTCGAGAAACGGCACCCTTCGACTGGGGCTCACGATTGGGTTGGCGTTCGCCACTGTGCTGGCGGTCGTCGCGCTGGTGTATCCCTATGCGCCGCCCGGCGATGAACTGCCGAACCGCATCCCCGAGGCCGCGCCATATGTGACGGCGGAGGCGGCGTTCAGCGGTCCGCCCTTCGAGGAGTACTGGCAGGAGGCGAATCACCCAGGCCAGTGCCGCAACTGTCACCAGAAGATTTTCGACGAATGGAACGGTTCGATGATGGCAAACGCCTGGCGAGATCCCGCGTGGCGCGCGGCGTTTTTGCTCTCGGCCCGGGAGATTTCCACGCGTGGCAACTGCGACACGCCGACCCCGCCTGACGGAACGCAGAAGGCGCGGCCCAATCCGTTTGCGTCAGGCGACGAGTGCGTTACACGGTTCGATCTCGGCATCGGCCATCACACGCTGGCCCGCTCTGGCTCGCTCGTCGACGGCCTCTGCTCGCGATGCCATATGCCGACCAACTACATCGATAACGTGCCTTTGCAGAATGTGAAGATCGATGGGCCGTCCGGCCTCGAGCACGGGGCGCTCGACGTCAACTTCAATCCGACGTCGGACAACGGCACCGGTTTCGCTTTTGCCACGGTCGAATCGCAATGGCGCAATACCGATTCGGGAAAATCGGGCGTCGTGTGCATGGTGTGTCACAGCCTGGCTGAGACCCGAAACACGCCCTACCATAATCAAGCCGGAACAGCGGCGGCAACAGGTTATGCGCCGGCTATGGGAACCGCGTCGCGCGCCAGGCTCGTGCCGCCCGTTCAGCAGGACATTCTCGATGTGCCCGATGGCGCAGCCAGGAACCTCGGCTACGGCATCGGCGGCGGTGCGTATCGGCTGTCGCCTCATGCCATCAGGTTTCCCGAGCGTCTGGGTCCGCTCTCGTCGCCTCGCCGGTTGGCCGAGCCCGATGGTTATTTGAGTTCGGTCTTCAAGAAGCCCGCGGCCGTTGAACCAATCGACTCACCAAAGCACGATGCATATCGACAAGTGTTTTCGACCCGAGCGGAGTTCTGCAGCACGTGTCACGATGTGACCAATCCCCTCACGATCAAGAACAGGGTGGGTAAGTGGGTTGGCGGATTTCCGATCGAGCGAACCTATGCCGAGTGGGCGAGCAGTCGCTACGCCGATCGGCCTGGGAACCGTAGTTTCGACCCGGCCTTCAAACGCGATTGCCAGACCTGCCACATGGAGCAGGACTACGGGCAGCCGGGCACCGCGCAGACGTTGTACAAATCCGGCTCACCGATCCCACCGCTGAGCGGCCCCGTGGTAACCGGAGGTCCCGTTCGCACGTACTTCAGCCATCACTTCGTCGGCGGTAACGCCTACATGACACATGTGCTCGGTACGGACATGGACGCGGCCGGCGGCGTCGAGTCCTATCCCGAGCTGTCGACCTTCAGCTTCTCGTCGGCGGATGAGAAGAGCATCTATCACAATGCGTACTGGAAGAACGCAGATGGCCACGGCGCGCCAAGCCAGCAGGCGCGCCTCGCCTGGGATCGGCTGCGCAACGTGCTCGCGCTCGAACTCTCCGGCCCGACGAAAGCGTCCGCCGGCGCCAACGCGCCGATCATGGTGTCGGTCACGAATTCGGGGAGCGGACACAACTTTCCGACAGGCTTTCCTGAGGGACGCGTGGCCTGGCTCGCGATGTCCGCCTTCGATCTGGCGACGGGCCGCGAGCTCCCGATTCACGATTCGTTCTGGAGTCGCACGTCCATGGGTGTGGGCCGATTCACGACGATCGACATGACGGACCCGTCATTTCCTGGCTGCGGATGGAAGATCCCCGCTGGCTCGCCGGATCCGTTTGCCTACCAGTTCAAAGCGGTGGCGACGCTCGGCGACAACTGTCCCACGCTGGAGTTGGTGTACGCCACCGCCCGCAACCTGGCGACCAATGCGCAAGGCCTCCCGATCGACGGCCGAGGCGTCGTGATCGATCGGAGCAATCCACTCGGACTCCCGATCTTCCGCGATCTGAACGGCAACGGCGATCTCTACGACGACGCCTTCCTGCGCGATACACGCCTGCGTCCGCTCCCGAATGCCGGCGCCACGATCACGCTGAATCGGTACTCCGTCGTGATTCCGCCTGGAACGCGCGGCCCCATCGCCGTGTCCGCGACTGTCTATTACCAGTCGCTCGAAGCGATTGTCGCGAAGAAGTTCCTCGGTAATCTCGCCGACACGAACATGAACTTCATGCTCGAGCCATGCGTCCTCGGTGGCCGCTGCGACGGCCGGCATCCCCGCCGCGAACCGGCCGTGGTCGAAGGCGCGCCACCCGTCCCGATGGAAGTCCGGAACTGGATCATCAGAGTCGACGGGGTATCACAAGATGGAATCGAGACAGCCATTGTGGGCACGTATCCAGCACGCGATGCCCTCGGTGTTTTTCAGGATGTCGTACCCAAGGTGACGTTCTCTGAGCCCGTCTCGAGATTGAACAACGAGACGTTCTCGTTGACCGATTCCACTGGCGCACCTGTCGCCGCATCCGTCGATCAAATTGGTGACGGCACGTGGGGCCTCTTTCCCGATCGCGTATTCCTGACGCCCGGGGAGACGTATACCGCGCGCGTGTCAGCGGGTGTGTGTGGGTCCGCAGGAGACTGTACGAAACGGCCTCTCGCTTGGAGTTTCACAGTGACATCGAGGGGAGCGGAAGGTGCCGGAGACACGAGCGTGCCGCTCGGGTTTCAACCGCTCGAAACCCGGCGCGGGGGCTCCGCGCGGCAAACGCGGCCGCATGCTGAAAGGCACGGTGCACGATGATCGTCAAACCCTACCACTGGTACATTCTTGGCGCGCTCACCTTCATCGCATGGACTCTGATCGTCTTCCTTGCATTAGAGACGGTGGTGTTCTTGACGCAGGCTGGTTGAGCGGCAGGGCTTTGCGTCGCAACTCGCTGGACCGCACGTCGACGCGGGGCTTTCATAGTCAACGCAATCGTCTTCTTACAAGGAGCAAATCCGATGAAGGTATTCTCGCTGGTGTGTCTGCTCGCAGTGGTTCCAGTCGCGGCCGGCGCCGCTCAGGCGAAATCGAAGGCGGCCCTCGCACCGACCGGCGCCGCGCGGACGTCCAAGGCCGTGCGCACGATCGAACTCACTGGCGGCGACACCATGAAATACGATCTCGCATCGATCCGGGCGCGTCCGGGAGAGCGGCTGCACGTCGTGTTGAAGTCGATCGGGACGGCGCCGAAGATCGTGATGGCGCACAACTTCGTCCTGTTGAAGGCGGGCGTGAAGCCGGAAGAATTCGTGACTGCCGCGATGAACGCGCGCGCGACGGATTTCATCCCGTCGGACATGCAGGACAAAGTCATTGCGGCGAAGGGTCTCGTCGGTCCGGGTGAATCCATCGATGTCACGTTCAGCGCGCCGGCAAAACCCGGCACTTACACATATCTCTGTTCCTTCCCCGGCCACTACATGGTCGGCATGAAGGGGGAGCTGATCGTCAAGTAGAAAGACGGAAGGCTGAAGACGGAAGAAGGAAGTAGAAGAGAGGGCCGCGCTGGATGTTGCGCGGTGTTATTGGCGAGAGACGGAGGAAACGGATCTACACACGAAGCAACGAAGGTAACGAACAAAACGAAGCCACTTGGTCTTGTGATTAGAATTGCTTCGTTTACTCCGTTCTGTTCGTTGCTTCGTTTTTAAGATCCGTTGTCTTCGTCCTCCTCCGTTGCCTTCACTGCGGGCGCACGACGCGTGTGAGCTCGGCGAACCAATTCTGAACGATGATCAACGCGGCGGAGTCGGGTGAATCTACACCTTGTTTGATCATCAGAAATCGCCCGTCTGCGGAGATGTCGTAGGTGCGGCCGACACCCGCGCCGGCGCCGTGATAGTAACGATCGTCGAACAGCTTCGCCGGATTGCCGGACTTCCAACTGCCACTGGCGTCGACTCGAACCGCCATCACGGAGCCGCCCGGCGCAAGGTAAAAGAGCTCCTGACCCTTTTTTGACCAGGCCGCCTGGATGCCTCCATCGGTCGAGATCTGCCACTGGCCGGCGTCGACGTTGGGAAATGGCCTGACGTAGATTTCGAAACGCCCGGATCCATTCGACTGGTACGCGAGCCATCGGCCATCGGGAGAGACCTCGCCGTTCTGTTCCGCGACGTCCGTGTGCAGCAGCGGCTGCGGTCGATGCGACGGATCGCTCAACGAGAGCATCATCAGATCGAGACTCGGCGCACTCTCGCGGAACACGAGGCGCGTCGCGTCCGGTGTAATCGACATCGGAAATTGCTGATTCGGACTCTCGGTCAGCCGTTCGACCGTGCCCGAACCATCGGCAGCCTGCGCGAAAATATTCGCCTGTCCGTTACGTGTCCGATCCGAGCCGAACACGATCCGACGACCATCCGGCGTCCAGACCGGAAACTGGTCCAGCGCCGGGTCGAACGTCAATCGCGTCAGCGTGTCGCGATCGACGTCCCAGACCCAGATGTCGCCGTCAATCTCGAGCGCGAGCCGCTTTTCGTCGGGCGACAAGCGCGGATACTGATACGCGCGCGGTGCCAGCGGGATGGCCTGTTCGCGGCCCTGACGGTCGACCCAGACAAGCGTCCGCGTGGGTCTCGGTCCGCGTGGCGAGTACACCAGGGTGCCTTCGCGCGAGACGTCGAACTGACCCGCGCCGAACCGGCTCACGAGCACCTGCGGCAGCACCACGATTGGCGCACTCTTCACGGCAAGGTGGCGCGCGTCGAACGCAACGGCGCGAACGGCCCCGGCTTGCGCGTAAACGAGGTGCCCGCTCTCGACGTAATGCGCGTCGCTCCCGTGATCGACGAGAACCTTCTGCGTGCCGCGCTGGAGATCGAGCACTGCGACGCGTGCGTTCTCGATCGAGGCGTTGCTCGGCACGATCGTGAACAGCACGGCCTTGCCGTCCGGCAGAAACTCCGGCCACTGATGATCCGCCTCGCCGTTCTGGTGGTCTGGCGTGGTGAGGGCCGTCGGGTCGCCGCCGCTCATCGGCACTCGCAAAAGACCTGAAGCAGAATCGTTCGTCGCGAAGATGATCGTGTCGTCCCGTCCCCATGACGCGCCGCGCGGTGGTGCGCCGATGCGGCACAACGTGATGGGTGTTCCGCCGGTGACGGCGACCTTCCTCAACGCGCTCGCCGCATCGAAGAACCCGATCCACTGCCCGTCGGGAGAGAAGAAGAGACCTCTCGGCTGTCCCAGGCCAGTGACCGGCGTCGGCTCGAGCTGATCGAGCGACCGTACGTAGATGGTTCCGTTGGCGCCGACGTAGGCCATGCGACGACCATCCGGCGAGATTGCGAGCTCGCGATCGTAACCGGCCGTCACGAACGCAGTCGTGCCTGAAGTGCTGATGCTCAGTCGAGACAACGGCGCCGGTGGCTGACGTGTGGTGTACCAGAACGCCACGCCGGTCACACCAGTCCCGATGGCGAGACCCACGATCGCGGCAGCGGCACTACCCCACCACTGCCGCGGCGCGGCGGCGCTCGATACCGGGATCTGATCCGCCGTCGGTGCCACCAGTCCCGGATCGTCGAGCACAAAGCACGCGACCGAGAGATCCGCCACGCGTTTCCTGCGATCCTTCTCGAGGCATCGCCGGAGGAGCGCGCGGACTGGAGCCGGCACGTCGGCCGGAAGTGCATTCCAATCCGGCTCGGCCTTCAGAACATTCGCAAGCGTGTCGGAGATGTCTTCGCCTTCGAAGGCCCGTCTGCCCGCGAGCATCTCGTAGAGCACGCAGCCGAACGCCCACACGTCGGTCCGCTTGTCCGCCGTGCGTCCTTTCGCCTGCTCGGGGCTCATGTAGGGCGCCGTGCCGAGGATCATCCCGGCCGCGGTCATCGCCGCCGGCGTTCTCGTCGGTGACTTCGTGAGTCCGGCGAGCGGCGGTATCGTCGCGGCGTTTGGATCCGAGCTGGCTTGCGCCGCGGCGTCCGAACCGTCCGCCTCCAGCCTGGCCAGTCCGAAATCAAGGATTTTGATCTCGCCGTCGCGCGTCAGCGCGATGTTCGACGGCTTCAAATCTCGATGGACGATGCCCT
The DNA here is from genome assembly GCA_003222675.1 of Acidobacteriota bacterium. Lineage (GTDB taxonomy): Bacteria > Acidobacteriota > Vicinamibacteria > Vicinamibacterales > 2-12-FULL-66-21 > QHWT01. The sequence goes on from QHWT01000076.1 coordinate 74,530, forward strand.
TTTCGTGCGCGGCTTGCAGCGCGCCGGCAATCTGCCGCGCGATCGGCAGCGCCTCGGCAACCGGAAGCCCGCGCGCCGGCGCTCCCGAAGCGCCGAGTCGATCGGCGAGCGTTTCGCCTTCGACGAGCTCGAGCACGAGAAATTGACACTCTTCGATGTGCTCGAGCCCATAAATTGCCGCGATGTGAGGGTGATTCAGCGAGGCGAGCACCTGCGCTTCGCGCTGGAAGCGCGCCAGCCGTTCGAGGTCGGCGGCGAAGAGCTCCGGCAGAACTTTCAATGCGACATCGCGACCGAGCTTCGTGTCCCGAGCGCGAAAGACCTCGCCCATGCCGCCGGCGCCGAGGCGGGCGAGGATCTCGAATGAGCCGATGCGGACACCAGGCTGCAACTGCAAGAGAGGCGAAATTATAGATCCCCGCGCCGCGCTATGACCCACCTCGTGCCTTTCGGCATCGATTTGGCGGATGGACCGCCTGACCGCATCTGCGGCGACTTCGTTCTTCGAGCTCCGTCGACGTCTCGCCGACGCGCGTCGCGCGAAGGCGGAAGGCGGAAGCCACAACAGGAGATGAATCGTGTAGTATCGGGGCCTCTCAGCGCGCCTCGACGCGACAACCTGCTTTCAAGGGGTGATTGCCATGCGCAGCTTTCGTGTTGGACCCCCCTGTCTTTGGCTGCTTTCCTGGCTATTGATGCTCGCAGCCGGTCCTGCACTCGCCCAGTCGACCTTTGCCACGCTCACCGGAACGATCACCGATAGCTCCGGCGCTGTTCTGCCTGGCGTCACGATCACAATGACGAACATGCGCACCGAGAGCACGCGAAGCGTTGTGACCGACAAGGTGGGGAGCTATGTTCTTCCGAACCTGGACGCCGGTGAGTACCAAATCACGACGGCCCTTGCCGGATTCAGCGAGCAGACGCGGCGCACGGAACTCCTCGCCCGACAGACAGTCCGGCTCGACTTCCAGTTGGCCGTCGCGGGCACGAAGGAGCAGGTGGAGGTCGTCGCTAACAACCCGGTCATCGAGACGGAGCGCGCCACGATCGACAACTCGAAATCGGGCGACGACATCAACAAGCTGGCGCTGAACTTCCGCGCCACGACCAGCACCAGCCCGCTCGTGGTGGCGACGCTGGCACCCGGCGTTCAGCAGGATTCCAGCGGCGGCATCTCACTGGCCGGCAACCTGCCATACATGACGTCGTTTTCGGTCGACGGCGTGTCGGTCCAGAACACGCGCGGCGGCGGCCCCCAGCGCGACCTGCTCCCGTCCGTCGAATCGATCGGCGAGTTCAAGGTCACCTCCGCGGGCAACAACGCCGAGTTCATGCAGGCGACCGACATCACGACGACGACCAAGAGCGGTACGAACAGGCTGAGAGGATCCGCATTCTGGTTCAATCAGAACAGCCGGTTCTCCAGCGTGGACCAGTTTGCGCCGCGAGACGCGAGCGGGAAGGCGATCAAGCCGTCGATCAATGCGACTACAGGCGGCCGTTCTTCTTTGCCACCTATGAAGGCGTGCGGCGGCCTTTCGAAACGACGAGATCGCAGATCGTGCCGCCGGATGCGTACCGCGCGGGCGATCTGTCGAGCGTGGCACGACCGTTGACCAATCCGTTCACCGGCGCGGCGTATCTGAACAACCAGGTGCCGGTCAACCCGATGGCGGCCAAAATCATCGATCGCCTGTTCCCGCGTCAGAACCAGTCCACCGGGGCGGCGCTCAATCGTCCCAATTTGATCTACAACGCCTCGAGCGATTTCACCATTGACGGCGTCGACGGACGCATCGATCACGCACTGTCTTCGAAGCATCGTCTGATTGGACGCTTCACGATCAAGAACCGCGAAGAGAAAGGGCTCGCCTCGAATCCCCAGATGGGTGATGCGTCGAACCGCAACGAGATGCGCCAGGTGCTCTTCAATGGCAACTCGATCCTCGGGGCCAGCCTGGTGAACGAGGCGCGCGGCGGCGTCTCGCGACAGACGAATACGTTTGATTACAGCTTCGCGAGTGAAGCGACCGCGTTCATGCGCGATCTCGGCTTCACCGGGCTTCCGGACCTGACTACATTTCGACCACCGGCGGAAAGCCGAGCCTGGTGCTGTCGAACGTCGTGCAGTTCAACGACGCGCTCACCTGGTTGAAAGGGCGCCACACGCTGAAGGGCGGGATCGATTTTCAGTACATCGAGTACAAGGACATCGTCTCGTTCTTCGACGGAGACGACTTCGGCGACTATACCTTCAACGGCAGCTACACGGGCAATCCCTGGTCGGACTTTCTGATCGGCGTGCCGAACTCGACGAGGTACGCGTACGGTCCGATCCCGACGAATCCATACGCGAACTGGTGGGCCTTCTATCTGCAGGACAGCTGGCGCCCGACCTCGAAGCTGACCGTCGATTACGGCGTTCGCTATGACTTGCGACCGGGGATGAAGGACCGCTCCAACCAGCTTGGAAACTTCGATCGCTCGACAGGCAACGTCGTGGTGCCGAACGAGGCCGCGCTGGCACTCGTGCCCGCGGCGGTGCGCG
>QHWT01000036.1:0-310 GCA_003222675.1 Acidobacteriota bacterium
GATGTATTTCCAGAGCGGATAGCGATTCATTCTGCGGTGGGCTTTGCGCGCGTCACAGCGACTTGATCGTGCCCTTCGGCAACAGTTGCGAGATCGCCCCGCGCTGCACGGTCATCTCGACGCCGTTCGCCACCTCGACGACCGCGTATTGATCGGTCAGCTTGGTGATCCTGCCCACGATGCCGCCGGCGGTCACCACTTCGTTGCCCTTTTCGAGCGACTCGAGCATCGCGCGCGTTTCCTTCGCCTTTTTCTGCTGCGGCCGGATCAGCATGAAATAGAACACGGCGAAAATCGCGAGCATGGGCAG
>QHWT01000036.1:367-3631 GCA_003222675.1 Acidobacteriota bacterium
GATCAACACGAAAATCCTCCGATGAGGCGCTCCTTCCGGCGTCCGCGATTGCTTATGCGAACGCGCGATCCAAAAAAAGCGAGCGCTTGAAAACCGGCAATTTTATCACGCCGCTGCGCTTCAGATGCCTCGCGAGCGGTCGGCGCGAAACGCATCGGCGAACGCCGGCAAACGATCGGCCTCGATTGCCTCGCGGATCTGCGCCATCAACGCGAGGTAGTAGTGCAGATTGTGGATCGTCGCGAGCCGAGCGCCCAGTATTTCGTTGGCGCGCTGCAGGTGATGCAGATATCCGCGCGTGAACTCGCGGCACGCGTAGCACGAGCAGGTTGCATCGAGCGGCGATGTATCGCTGCGGTAGCGCGCGTTGCGGATGCGGATGTCGCCGTAGCGTGTGAACAGCCAGCCGTTTCGCGCGTTCCGCGTCGGCAGCACGCAATCGAACATGTCGATGCCGGCAGCGACGCCGGCGATCAGATCCTCGGGTGTTCCGCCGCCCATCAAATAGCGCGGCGAACCGGCGGGCAGCCGCGGCGCCGTATACGCGAGCACACGCAGCATCTCATCCTTGGGCTCCCCGACCGACAAGCCGCCGATGGCATATCCGTCGAACCCGATTTCGGCGAGCCCCTCGAGCGAGGCGTCGCGAAGGTCGTCGTGCATGCCGCCTTGCACGATGCCGAAAAGCGCATTGGCGTCGTCGCCATGCGCGGCTTTCGATCGCAGAGCCCAACGCAACGACAGCTCCATCGACTGCGCCGCTTCATCACGCGCCGCGGGATACGGCGTGCATTCGTCGAACACCATCGCGATGTCGCTGCGGAACGTGCGCTGAATTTCGATCGACAGCTCCGGCGTCAGAAACATCCGGTCGCCGTCGACCGGCGATGCGAACGCAACGCCGTCTTCCTGCACCTTGCGAAGCGGACCAAGGCTGTACACCTGAAAACCACCGGAATCGGTGAGCAGCGGCCGATACCATCCCATGAAGCGATGCAAGCCCCCGTGCGCGTCGATGACCTGCAGCCCCGGGCGAAGCCACAGATGAAATGTGTTGCCGAGGATGATCTGCGCGCCGAGCGTCGTGAGCTCGTCCGGCGCCATCGCCTTCACGCTTCCGTAAGTGCCGACCGGCATGAACACCGGCGTGTCCACCGCGCCATGTGCGAGATCGAGACGGCCGCGGCGCGCGGCGCCCGACGTCGCAAGCACGGAAAATCGCATCGACGTGAACTACCTCTGAATTGCGCGTTCAGCCGGACTAGCGCCGGCGCGAAAATCCCGCGATGGCGAGCGCCAATAGCGCCGTCAATGCGAGCGCTGCGTTCGACAGCGCGGGAATCCCGCGCGGATCCGCCGGAGGAGCGGTGCTGCACGCCACGGCGCCGAAGTCGAACGCGTTTCTCCACACGCGATAGAAGTCGCCGCCGAAATCGCTGCCCGCGACGCCGATCGTCGGATAGTCGGGCGCGATCGCAACATGGATGACGCACGCCGAGCCGGTGATGCGATACGCGATCGCCGGATCGGTGCCGCCCCTTGCGTTCTTTTGCAGCCAATTCGCGACGACGGTCGTGCCCGCCTTCGCTTGATTGCCGCCCGCCCACTGCTCGGAGAACAAGGACGTGACGCCGGCCGTCAACGGATGCGGGACGATCGACGACGCGTCGAGCGTGCGCGGCGCGTAGCTTGTGCCGACGCCGTCGGTGGTGTTGGGATCGACGTTTTCGAGCGCGCCCCATCCGTGCGGCGTCAACGCCGGCGGTCCATCGTTGCGGTCCTGATCGTAAAACGTGCCCAGCACGACCGCGCGTCCGGTGTTCGCATACGCCGACACGACGTTGCCAACCGGCGTCGCATTGGCAAACGTCGAATCCTCGAACAGCAGCAATACGTCGAAGTCCGACGTAAGCATGTCGAGCGAAGGCACGTTGACGCCGACGTTCACAGCGGTAAACGTATGCCCGGGAACTTTGGTGCCGAAGTCGGACGCTGTTTCGTTCGCATGATTGTTCGAGAGAACGCCCACACGCGCTGCATGACAAAATGCGCTGGCCAGAAGGGCGGCGACAGCAACCGCTGCCGTAGTGAAACGGATCCGACGGGTCTGCATGGAAATGCGGAATTCGGCGCAGGCGACGGCCGCAGGGCCGATTTCCGCAACGATTGCGATGGCGGCAAGAGTAGCGGTTTCCGCGCTATTCGCCAATACATGACGGCGGAACGGGCGCAAGGGCGGGAAGCATTGTTGCGCTTTTTCCTCGTCAAACCATCAGTGTCGTTCGGCAGCGACAGTTATCATCGATCGCGCAGCGACTTCTCGAGCAGCATCGCATCGCCGTAGCTGAAAAAACGGTATCGGCTTGCGATCGCGTGCGCGTAGGCGCGCCGGATCGTGTGCAGTCCCGCGAATGCCGACACGAGCATCAACAGCGTCGACTTCGGCAAATGAAAGTTGGTGAGCAGCCGGTCCACGGCGCGGAAGCGGAATCCCGGCGTGACGAACAAGCGCGTGTCGCCGGCGTTCGCGCGAACATCGCCGCGATCGTCGACCGACGATTCCAGCGCGCGCAACGTCGTCGTGCCCACGGCGAGAATTTGGCCGCCGCGTGCATGCGCCGCCGCGATGGCCTCGGCCGTGGCGGCGGGCACGTCGAAGCGTTCCGAATGCATCCGATGTTGCGCAATGTCATCGGAGTCGACGGGCGCGAACGTGCCGGCGCCGACGTGCAGCGTTACGAACGCCGTCTTGATGCCGCGAAGCGCCAGCGCATCGAGCAGCGCTTGATCGAAATGAAGTCCAGCGGTAGGCGCCGCGACCGCGCCCGCGTGACGCGCGTAAACCGTTTGATAGCGAAGCGCGTCGTCGGCCTCGGCGCGCCGGGCAATGTACGGCGGCAGCGGCACTTCGCCGTGGCGCTCGAGCCATTCGAGAAGCGATTCATCGATGCCGAATCGCAAATGAAACAGACGCCCGTCGCGCGCAATCACCGTCGCCGCCGTGTGGGCAGCGAATTCGATCGACGATCCGATTTTCGGCAGGTGGCTTGCACGAATCTGCAGCCATGCCGTGTCGCGTCCGTCGATTCGTTCGACAAGTCCTTCGACGCGTCCGCCGCTCGCCTTGCGCCCGATAAGCCGCGCGCGAATGACGCGCGTGTCGTTGAGCACCACGAGATCATTGGGCGAAATCAGCTCCGGCAAATCGCGAAACTGCAAGTCGGTCAACGTGTCGCCCGCGACGTGCAACAGCCGGCTCGACGC
>QHWT01000037.1 GCA_003222675.1 Acidobacteriota bacterium
TGACGCAGCTCCCGGACGGCGAGTTCCAGCCGCCGATGGAAATGAACGCCGGCGAGAAGCTCGTCAAGGCGGGGATCGAGCGGGCGTTTCCGGACCGGCACGTGACCATCGGGCGGGTGGCGATCCTCACGCAACCTCTGAACGGCCGGTTGCCGTGCCACTACTGCGGCCCGTGCGAGCGCGGCTGCTCGACCGGCTCGTACTTCTCGACCCAGGCGTCCACGCTCCCGGCGGCGCGCGCCACCCAGCGGCTCACGGTCTTGCCGAACAGCATCGTGCACTCGGTCATCTACGACGCGAGCACGAACCGTGTGACGGGCGTCCGCGTCGTGGACACGGTCACGAAGCAAACGCAAGAATACCAGGCACGCGTCGTGTTTCTCTGCGCCTCCACCCTCGCCACGACCCGCCTGCTCCTCAACTCCACGTCGCCCCGCTTCCCGAACGGGCTCGCCAACTCGAGCGGCGTGCTGGGGCACTACCTGATGGACCATCACTTCCTGGCCGGCGCGGGCGGCAGCATCGAGGGACTGCTGGACCACTACTACCAGGGCAATCGGCCGAACGGCATTTACATCCCCCGCTTCCGCAACCTGGGCGACGACGCCTCGCGCCGTGACTACGTGCGCGGCTTCGGCTACCAGGGCGGGGCCGGCCGCCAGGGATGGGGACGCGGCGGCGGCGAGCGCGGGTTCGGCGTGGAGCTGAAGCGCAAGCTGCACGACCCCGGACACTGGTCCATGGGCATGACCGGGTTCGGGGAGTGCCTGCCGCGCGAGGACAACTACGTGGAGCTTTCCGACCAGAAGGACGAGTTCGGGATCCCGCTCTTGAAGATCCACTGCACCTGGGGCGACAACGAGCTCGCCATGCGCAAGGACATGGCCGCGTCGGCCGCGGAGATGCTCGAGGCGGCGGGCTGCAAAAACGTGCGGACACACGACGCCTACCGGGGCAGCGGGCAGCTCGGCGCCGAGCCCGGGTTCGCGATCCATGAGATGGGCACCGCGCGCATGGGGCGCGACCCGAAGACCTCGGTGCTGAACGGCTACAACCAGGCGCACGACGTCCCCAACCTGTTCGTGACCGACGGGGCGTGCATGGCCAGCTCGTCGTGCGTGAATCCGTCGATCACCTACATGGCGCTGACGGCGCGCGCCTGCGACCACGCGGTGGAGGAGCTGAAGCGGGGCAATCTGTAGCGGACGGATGAAGACGATCCCGGCCCTCGTCGCGCTCGGGGCGACTCTGGCGGCGGGCCAGGGTCCGAGGAACCTGCTGACCGGCGGACTGAGCGAGTCGGCCCTCGCCGCCGCTCTGCTCCCGGCGGCGCAGTGGCATCCATATCCCACGATCCGGGATCGGGCCGAGTGGGAGGCGGTTCCCCAGGAGATTCGCGCCGGGTTCATCCGGCAAGCCCAACAGTACCTGAGCACGACCTGGGAGCGCATCCCGGCCACGGTCACGTTGCAGTACATCCGCAACGGGAACCGGTCCAACTACGACGCGACGAATACCCGGCAGCGCGAGAAGCTGGCGACGCTGGTCCTCGCGGAGGTCTTCGAGAACGAAGGGCGCTTCCTGGACGATATCGCCAACGGGATCTGGGCGATTTCCGAGCAAACCTACTGGGGATCGACCGCCCACCTCGGCATGCAGCGAGCCGGGAACGGACTGCCCGACGTCACCGAGCCGATCGTCGACCTGTTCGCCGCAGAAACCGGCGCATTGCTCGCGTGGACCGACTACCTGCTGGGGGACCGGCTCGACAAGGTGTCGCCCCTCCTGCGAAAGCGCATCCGCACGGAGGTGAACCGTCGCGTTCTCACGCCGGCGTTCGAGCGCGACGACTTCTGGTGGATGGGATTTGGCGAACGGAAGAACGTCAACAACTGGAACCCGTGGATCAACTCTAACTGGCTCGCCGCCGTCCTGCTCCTCGAGGCCGACCCGCAGCGACGCAGCGCTTCCGTGTACAAGATCATGCGCAGCCTCGACAACTTCATCAATGTCTATCCGGACGACGGCGCTTCGGATGAAGGCCCGGGCTACTGGGGACGGGCCGGGGCGTCGCTGTTCGACAACCTGGAGCTGTTGCGCAGCGCGACCAACGGCACGGTCGATATCTACCGTTCGCCGCTCGTGCGGAACATGGGGCAGTATATCTACCGGGTCTACATCAAGGACGAGTACTTCGTCCCGATGGGTGACGCCTCGGCGAAAATCACGCCCGATGCAGAGCTGGTGTATCAATATGGAAAGCGCATCGGCGATCCGGTCATGCAGGGGTTCGGCGCGCTGCTCGCGCAACGCCGCGGCCCGTATCGACCCGGTTCGTCGTCCCCGGGGCGCATCCTCCCGGCGCTGCTCGTCGCTTCGGAGATCGCGTCGGCTCATGTCTCCGAGCCCCTGCTCGGCTCCGTCTGGCTCGCGGATCTCCAGCTCATGGCCGCGCGGTCCGCTGCCAATTCGGGCGTGGGCTTGTACGTCGCGGCGTGGGGCGGTCACAACGCCCAGAGCCACAACCACAACGATGTCGGCAACTTCATCGTCTATGGGGACGGCACGCCGGTACTGATCGACGTCGGGGTGGAGACCTACTCCGCCAAGACCTTCAGCGCGCAGCGCTACGAGATCTGGACGATGCAATCGGCCTATCACAACCTGCCGACCATCAACGGCATCATGCAGGGGGCGGGGCGGGAGTTCCAGGCGAAGGACGTGTCGTTCGGCGAGACCGCGAATCGGGTCACCTTCTCGGCCGACATCGCGTCCGCCTATCCGACC
>QHWT01000033.1 GCA_003222675.1 Acidobacteriota bacterium
GGATTGACGCTCGTCGCGCGTGCGCTCGCATCGCGCCGCTTCGGCGTTTACACGTTGCAGGCGGCGATTGCGGCGGTCCATACGCAAGCGCGTACGGCGGATGCGACCGACTGGGGCGAGATCGTCGCTTTGTACGATGTCCTCGTTCGCGTCGATCCGTCGCCGGTCGTCGAGCTGAACCGCGCCGTCGCCGTGGCGATGCGCGACGGCCCGGCTGCCGGCGTCACGCTGATCGAGGATATTCTGTCGCGGGGCGATCTTAAGGATTACCACCTGGCGCATGCCGCGCACGCGGACTTGTGCCGGCGCCTTGGCAGGACGGCGCAGGCGCGCGAATCGTATCAGCGCGCCGTCGCGCTCTCGCGCCAGGATCAGGAGCGGCGGTTCCTGCAAAAGCGGTTGGCCGAACTGCCGGCCTGAAGCTCATCGGGGCGGCCTTGCGTTTTTTTGCGTGGGCCACCCCGGTGAATGTTGCATTCCCGGTTTTTCGTGCGTTGCCTTGTCGATTTCGGCGTCGCCTGTTCGACTGGTTTATGAAAGGACACAGGTGACGGAAATGCAACGAGTGATGACGATTGTCGGTGCCCTGCGTCGGTGGGCACAGAAATTGGGACCTTATATGCTGCTCGAGATGTTGCTGCCGGGTGGAACGCTGTTCGCCTTGCTGCTTTTTATCTATCGGAACAGGAAGGCGGGCATCGGAATGGCGGCGCCCAAGGCTCCGTTTGCGATGACGCGCGTGTTTGTCCGCAACGCCGGTCAGGGCGCGTGAACATGGACCGCGTGCTGCGCATTGCAAGACGGATCGGCGCATCGCCGCAGCGCGTCTTCGACGCATGGATCGACGCGGACATCGCGCGCCGCTGGCTGTTTGCAACGGCGTGGCGTCCGCTCGCGAGCGCCACAATCGATGCGCGCGTCGGCGGCGCATTCGAGCTCGTCGACGAGCGCCACGGCCGTTGCGTCGCGTATCGCGGCGAATATCTCGAGATCGATCCGCACCGCCATCTTGCGTTCACGCTGTCGCTCGATACGTCGGTCGTCACGCGCGTCACCGTCGATATTGCGCGGGCTGCAAGGGCTTCGCGCGTCGCGTTGACCCATGAATGCGTGCCGCCGCGGAAGGCGGCCGAGATGAGGGCACGCTGGATCGGCATTTTGTACGGGCTCGATGCGACGCTGGCCGCGCCGCCGGCGCTGCCGCAAAATTTTGATGAGGCGCGTTGTCGATTTCGGCCGGTGCGGATCGACCATGAGGAAAGACGTCTTTCGTTTTCCAACCATCAGGAGTGAGCGATGAAGTATGTATGCCTCGTCTATCTCGACGAAAACAAGCTGGGAACCGTCTCGGACAACGAATGCAAAGCGTACGGCGACGGGCTTCGCAGCAGCGGCCGCTGGATCGCCGCGGAGGCGCTGCAAGGCGTGCACACGGCGACGACCGTGCGCGTTCGCGATGGAAAGGTGTCGGTGACCGACGGGCCTTTTGCCGAGACGAAGGAGCAGCTCGCCGGCTTCTATCTGGTCGATGCGAAGGACTTGAACGAAGCGATCCAGGTCGCATCGAACATTCCGCCCGCGCGCGTCGGAAGCATCGAAGTGCGGCCGGTGCGCGAGCTCGCGGTGAAGTAGCTGGGGATCGCGAATGATAGCTGTCGTTTTTTGAGAGCACTCCAACTTCTGTGAAGGAGCATACGATGCACGTCCAACCGTATCTGTTCTTTGACGGCCGCGCCGAAGAGGCGATCGAGTTCTATCGCAGCGCGCTCGGCGCGGAATCGGTCACATTCATGCGTTTCAAGGACAGTCCCGAACCGCACGCGCCCGGCATGGTGCCGCCTGGCGCCGAAAACAAGGTGATGCACGCAAGCTTTCGCATCGGCGATACCACGGTGATGGCCTCCGATGGGCAATGTCTCGGCAAGCCCGCGTTTCAAGGCTTTTCGCTGTCGCTGACCGTGCCCAGCGAAGCCGACGCCGAGCGTCTGTTTTCAGTATTGAGCAATGGCGGACAAGTTCAGATGCCGCTCACGAAGACATTCTTTTCGCCGAGCTTCGGCATGGTCGCCGATCGCTTCGGCGTGTCGTGGATGATCCACGTCGAGCCGGCCGAACAGCAGAAGAAATGATGCTGCGCATTCTTTAGCCATGAGGAGATGCAACGATGCGATTCATGATGCTGATGATCCCGAAGGGATACGAAAAAGCGGCGCCGGGAACGACGCCGGATCCCAAAGCGGTTGAGCCGATGATGAGGTACAACGAGACGCTGAAGAACGCCGGCGTGCTGCTGTCGCTCGATGGGCTGCATCCTCCGTCCGCCGGTGCGCGCGTCTCGTTCTCCGGCGGCAAGCCGCACGTCACCGATGGGCCATTCATCGAAGCGAAGGAAGTGCTCGGCGGCTACTGGATGATCGACGTGAAATCGAAGCAAGAGGCGATCGAATGGGCGTCGCGCTGTCCCGCGTCGGACAACGAAACGATCGAGATTCGCCAGGTTTTCGAGATGTCGGATTTTCCGCCGGACGTCCAGAAGGCGGCGGAGAAGTTTCCCGACATGCAGCCGCGTTTCAATCGATCGACGTGAGGTCGCTCAATCGATTGCGATCGGCGGCGTGACGGAGAGCGCTTCGATCGCGGCGCCGGTCATCGTGATGCTGCCCTTGCGCCGATTGTGGCCCGTATCGCTGTATTCGAAATCGTAGACGCGTCGAAGCGTCAGATGTCCATTCGAGCCGCGAACGGGCCACACGGACTGCAATGCGACCGTGTCGTCGAGAAACAGCAGTCCATGCTGCTTGCACGCGGCGCGCATCGCGGCGTTGGCGAGCTCGCGCACTTTGAGGCTGTCCCATAAGAACCAGCCGCCGCATGCTACGAGCAGAAAACCAAGAATCTCCGGCATCGCGTCATTCGCGTCGCAATCGATGGTGATCGGCGATCGTAAACGATGCCGGTTAGCCCGCGGTTAGCCCCCGGGATAGAGCTCGCACTCGCTTGTCGCACGCGCCCTCCCCCGCGCGCGCGATTCGAGGAATGACACAGCTACTACTTGCTGGTGCCGGAACCCGAGCTGCCGCTTGCGCTTCCCGTACCCGAGCTGCCGCTCGCGCTTCCGGTGTCACCGCTGCCGCTCGAGCCCGTGGTGCCGCCGCTCGAGGCAGCGCCTCCGCTCGTGCCCGTGCCGG
>QHWT01000077.1 GCA_003222675.1 Acidobacteriota bacterium
TGGTGACGGATAATGTCGGCGATGTTGGGCGTCATCGAGACCTCCTTGGCCGGAAGTCCGATGAAGGTACTCCACCTGGAGCACGCCGGTCGTCGGCCGGTCCCAACATCGTCTTTTTCCCAAACGGCCGCGCAGCGGCCGCAAAACCGACGGTTCGCCGGAGTGCCGAAGGAGCCGAAGTCCCGCGACCTTCACCACACGTTCACTGGTGCCGAGATCTTTCTAGGCGGTTTGAGGCGAAGCTTCGCTGCCAGTCCGTGGTGAAAGTTGGACATGGACGGCGTCAGCGACCCTTACTTACCTGGCCCTTCAAGATCCGGACGATTGCGATTATCGTGTTCCAATTCCGGGTCGTCGCTGGCACACCGTAGAGTTTGTCGATCTGGCCAAGATAGCCGATCGTCTTCATGTGACGACGGTACATCCCAAACACAAATTGTCCATCGGACGCGATCACCCGCACCAGCCACGCCCCGTGTGACGGAAACGTGACTGGAAGCGCCGCGCGGACGCCGCCGGCTTTCGACAGGATGCTCACGAATCGAACAACATCCGAGGGTGACGGCTCAGCTGCAAACGGATTCTCCGTCTCCAGGCGCAAAAGATCGCGGCCATCGCACAGCACAACTTTCGCTTCGAATGGCAGCTTCCGGAGCAAGGCAGTACGAAACTTTGCCCGGGATCCAGGTTTACGAACGACAAACGTGCCCGCAGCCCCCACATTGACGACATCGTAGTCGCTCATTTCTCGTGCGAGGATGCTTGGGCGAAATGTCCGGTGTCCGCCAACATTGACACCTCGGAGGAAAACAATGAGAGCCATGGTGGGATCATAAAGAAAGAGGCTAACGGGCCGCGGTGAAAATCAGACACGGCCTGCCAGCAGCCCGTGCTGAGCGATCGACACGCCAGAGATCCTGTACACTGCAGCTCGATCAGTTTGCGACAACAGGCTTCATCGCCATGCTGATGCGCGACCTCCGATACGCCGTTCGAACGCTTTTTCAGAACCCTGGCTTCACTCTGGTGGCAGCTGGATCGCTGGCTCTAGCGATTGGCGGATCGATGGCGGTATTCACGCTGCTAAATGCTGTTGTCCTTCGGTCGCTGCCTGTCCATGAACCCGATCGTATCTTCCAGGCGTTGCGTGCGACCAAAAACGAAACTGCGGGCAGGCTTGCGTGGCCCGCAATCCAACGTGCTCAGAAGGAACTCCCCGGTCGTGCGGAAATCGCTGCCGTCTCGAGCATCGCCGGGATGCAGCTCGAACCTGAAGGACGCGGCGCGGGCAAGGCCGAGCGTGGCACGGTGCAGCTCGTTTCCGGCGAGTACTTTGAACTCCTCCGCCAGCGGCCGCAGCGCGGGCGCCTGCTTACGGGAAGCGATAACATCACGGTCGGGGCTCACCCGGTTGCCGTTATCAGCGACCCGTACTGGCGTCGGCAGCTGTCAGCATCAGAAAACGCCGTTGGAAGTAGCCTGACAATCAATGGCACCGTGTTCACGGTGGTTGGTATCGCGGAGCGGCGGTTCTTCGGAACGACACTCACTGTGCGCAGTCCGGATGTCTGGATTCCGCTGGTGATGCAGCCGGTCGTGCGATATGCGCAGAACGCGAGCAGTCACGACGGGGGCGACACACGTAAGCCGTGGCCGCCCCAAGAAACGATCGAATGGCTCAGCGTGTTTGTACGAGTGCCGCGTGGAACGGATCCTTCGACGATTGCGGCCGCTTTAACCGTGCAGCGACAGCGTGAGGCCGAGACGTTTTTCTCAGGCGGCGGTTTCGAGAACATGCGAGACACCGTGCGCGGCGAGAAGATTCTCCTGGAGCCAGCGTCTCGCGGGCTCTCACCCTTCCGAGACAATGTGTCCTCCCCGCTGTTCGTTCTGCTCGCGATGATGGTGGTGCTGCTCGCGATCGCGTGCGGCAACGTCGCGGGTCTGCTGATTGCGCGAGCCTCGGCGCGCGAGCGCGAGATTGCGATCCGTCTATCCATTGGTGCCGGGCGGATGCAACTGGTACGTCAAATGCTGACGGAGAGCCTGCTCCTCGGCGCAGGGGCTGGCGTCGCTGGTGTTTTGGTCGCCTTCTGGAGCCGCGACGCGCTCCTGAAGATGTTCGCGCCCACTGCCAACCTCATCACCATGGACATCAGCGTCGACGCGCGCGTGCTAACTGTCGCTGTCGGCGTGTCCCTGATGACGGGAGTCGCCTGCGGCATCCTTCCTGCCATCCGCGGCACCCGCGTGTCATTGGCCGATGCGCTCAAGGCGGAGTCGCGCGGCACCAGTGGCGGCCGCCGATCGCTTTTCGTCGGTAAAGCGCTCGTGACGCTCCAGATGGCCTTCTGCCTGCTCGCGCTGGTCGTTGCCGCGCTGTTCGTTCGGAGCCTGCGAGTGCTGACCTCGATGGACATCGGTTTCGACCGCGAACAGGTCGTGACCGCGAGGCTCGACGTACGGAGTCTTGGCTACACGGCGGAACAGCGGCAGGCGCTTTATGAGCGAATACTCGATCGCATGCGGCAGATCCCCGGCGTCACTTCCGCGAGTCTGTCGCTGAACGGGCCACTGGCTGGTCCCGAGCGAATCGGCGGTTTCGGCATCGAAGGGTACACGCCTGGGCAGGGAGAACGTCTCAGCAGCAATGAAGAAGTGGTGACTGCGGACTACTTCGACACAGTAGGTCTTCGGCTGCTGAGGGGACGATTGTTTGGCCCTGAAGATCACACGCCGGGCAACCGTAACACGATTGTGAACGAGACGATCGCGCGGCGATTCTTCAAGAACGGTGACGCGATTGGCAAGCGCTGGAGCTGGGGAAGCCCGGTAGGACCGGACGCGTTCGTCATCGCTGGAGTCGTCGAAGACGCTAAGTACGTAGAGCTACGGACGCCGCCGCCGAACATGGTCTATCAACTTGCAGCGGCGCAGGACGACGAGGTCCTCAGTGACCTGGAGATTCGCACAGCCGGGTCATCTGCGACGATAACGGCGACCGTTCGTCAGGCGCTCGCGGAGTCGGAGCCGCGGCTGCCCGTGTTGGATGTGATGCCACTCAGCGGTCGCATGGCGCAACGAGTATCGCAGGACACACTGATTGCGCGGCTGACGTCGATCTTCAGCGCCATTGCCCTGTTTCTGGCGTGCCTCGGACTGTACGGCACCATCTCGTACGGGATCAATCGCCGCGTGCCCGAGATCGGGTTGCGTATGGCGCTAGGCGCCGATCGGCGATCGGTTCTTGGGCTGATCCTGCGCGAGGCGCTCCTTCTGGTACTTCTCGGAGCGACGGTCGGCGTTCCACTCGCCTATTTCGCTGGGCGCAGCCTGCGAACGATGCTGTATGAGATTCCGCCTCTGGACCCGATCGCGTACGGCGCTGGCGGGATCCTGCTGATCGCCGTCAGCATATTGGCGGCATTTCTCCCCGCGCGCAGGGCATCACGGATCGAGCCAATGGTCGCGCTGAATCACAACTAGGTTATTCATCGAGGATCAAGGGGCGAACCTGAGTCCCCGCTGACGCGCCGTACGAATCATCGCTTGATCGCCAAACGACCGAAGCAAACGTAGCCGCACCTTTCAGTACGCGGCGTGAGAATGCGCCATCGCTCCGGCAAGTGCGGACGGGGAAGCTCTCGACAATCTCAGCGACGAATTCTGCGTGGTTCGCCCAGGACATCCGCGTACTCTTCGAGGATCGCCGGAGTGACCCACGCCTCAAGGAGGCCCGCACGCGCGAGCTCGTAGATGAGCGCCGAGGCTCGTTGCGCGAAATTGAACGGCTGAGGTGTGACAGCGGTGTGACATTCCGTCACGGTCTGGGGTGGGAGGCAGTTGCCTCCCACTTTCGAAACAGGCCGAAAAATCAGGGGGAATCGACCACCACAAGCTGGAAGGCTCTGATCGATTCGATAGCCCTGTAATGTCGTTCGTTCTGCGTGACAACTGTTGCGCCAATCGAGCGGGCCGACAGCGCAATCAACACGTCGTTGACGATCGAGTGGCTGGTCTCGAGGTGAAAACCGCGTTTCACCTGCAACTGGCGGAGGACTTCACCTGCTTCTACGAACACCGCCCGCGAGGGCAGAAGGATCCGTCCGGCTTTCGCGAATGCCGACTCGACACGCTGCACGAGACGGCGATCCCGCACACCGAACGCGCCAGCGCGGAGCTCCATCAGGACGACGGCGCTTAGATGCTTGATGCCTTCGCGCGCGAACAGGATCTCTTCGTGGCGACCGGCGTTGAACCAGTCGATGTAAATGTTGGTATCGATGACAAGACGGCGCATCTCACGCGACGCTCAGAGGAAGACTTTCTTGAGCCTTCCTTTGGCTGCCACCTGACGCAGCGCAGCATCGATGTCCGCCTCCGAAACGACGAGGCTCAGCGCTCGATCGAGCGCCTCGGTTTCTGTGGCGGCTTGGAGCGCTCTTTTTGCCTTGTCGAGCTTGGTCTGATCGATGCGAATGTGCTTGTGCCGAACGGACGCTCCCGCCATCTGACCTCCCAGCCTGGATGTACATCATATCAGAAATTATGTACACGCGTCCGATCGGTGAGCACGACATGGGAGCCGGCGAAGGCGAAGTGACGATCGTGCCGGAGCTTCGGTATCGCGACATCGTCTCAGCGACCGCATGGCTTCATGAGCACTTCGGCTTCGAGACAACCTTCAAGGTGCCGGCTGGGGGAGCGGAAGCGCGAGCTGTCCGTTACTGCCAATCGGTGACGACCCGACGCGTGCCGGCAGGATGCGACCAGCGGTCCAGCGGATCGGATTCGACATATTCTACCAGTGCGTACCATGACTCCGACCAGGGTGTCGATCATCGTCGGTGCGTGCACGGCGGCGGCAGTCGCGGCAAGCCAGGCGCCCTCGGACCCTCCCAGGTTCAGAGTCGCCGTCGACGTCGTGTCGATCGACGCGGTTGTCACCGATCGCAAGGGAGAGGTCGTTCGCGACCTGACCGCCGCGGATTTCGAAGTCTTCCAGGACGGCAAGCGGCAGAAGGTCACGTTCGCGCAGTTCGTACCCGTCATCACGGTCGCGGCGCCAGCAGCCAGGGCCATCGGGTCGAGTGCGGTCCCGGCACCCGCGGCAACGGAGGCGCCGCGGGTTCAGGCGCCGCCGATTACGCGCGAGCAGGTGCGGCGGACGATTGTTCTCGTCGTCGATGATCTGGGACTCTCCGTCGAAGGCATGAGCAATACCCGGCGGGCGCTGCGCGGGTTCGTGGACACAGGACTGCTGCCAACGGACCTCGTCGCGATCGTCCGGACGGGAGAGTCGAGGGGCATGCTGCAGTCGCTCACGAACGATCGCGGGGCGCTGCAGGCCGCCATCGACGCGCTGCGCTACAACACCCTGTCACGCAAGGGCGTGTCGCCGTCCGGCGACGTGGTTCAGGTGGGCCTCGGCACGCCCGAAGTCGACGACGTGGGCGGGCTGCAGCGCGCGATGGCGACGGCCGGGTCGCTTGCAGCACTCAACCTCGTCGTGCAGGCGGCGCGCGACTTGCCCGGTCGAAAGACGGTGATCTTCGCGTCCGAAGGCTTTCAGCTGGCGGTCGGAACCGATGCAACCACGTTCCCCGACGTGGATCCGCGCGTGCGCTATGGCGTCGACCGCGTGGTCGATCAGGCGACGCGCTCAGGCGTGGTCATCTACGCGATCGATTGTCAGGCGCTCCAGCCCGCCGGGTTGCGGGCGTCAGACGACATCCATTCGATAGACTCGCAACAGAATCGAGATGCCATGGGTGGGGTGGTGCGCAGCCTCGCGGCAGATCGCCTGCGCGCCAGCCGCGATGCCCAGGAGAGCCTCGCGTATCTTGCCGAACAGACCGGCGGCTTCGCCGTCGTGAACACGAACGATCTCGCAGGTGGCCTCAGCCGGATCAGCAACGACGTGCGGGACTACTACGTGATCGGCTACGAGCCGGATCAAAATACGTTCGCGCTCAAGGGAAAGCCGTCACGGCTGCACAAGATCGCCGTGAACGTCAGGCGCGCGGGCGTGCGCGTGAGGACGCGCAAGGAGTTCATCGGCGTGAGCGATCCGGAGCGGCCGTCAGGGCCGCCGACGCCGGCGCAACAGCTCGTTCGCGCGGCGATCTCGCCGTTCAGCGCCGCCACGATCGCCTTGCACGCCACGAATCTGCCCGGATACTCACCCGGACGTGGAATGTTCGTTCGCACGGTGCTGCACCTCGACGCGCAAGCGCTCGCCTTCTCCACCGATGCCAGTGGCACCAGGACGGCTTCGGCAGATCTCGTCGGTCTGGTCTTCAACAGCGACGGCGTGCAGATCGACAGCATCAGCACGGGATTCGACGTCACGCTCGAGAACGCAGCGGCCGAGCAGGCGATTAAGAACGGCCTCGTGTACACCGCGCGCGTGCCAATCGAAAGATCCGGGGGCTATCAACTGCGGTACGCCGTTCGCGACCGCCGCTCCGGCGCGATGGGCTCGGTTGGCGGCTTCGTGAACGTGCCGGATGTGACGGGCGGCGCGTTCGCGCTCTCCGGGCTGGTCCTGCGCGCTGGTGAACGCACCGCGGCGAGCGAGTCGCTCGACAGCGATCGGTTCTCTGTTCGACCGGCCGACGCGCTCCGCGTCTACGCGCCCGGCACGCACCTGTCGTACTCGTACGAGATCTACAACGCGGGGACAGCGGTTCAGGCCGTGACGAGCCTGTGGCGAGGCACCGACAGGCTCACCTCGCTGCCGCCTGACACACTGGTGCCGCCGGCAGATGGCGGCCCCTTTGCCACAGCCGGTGGCCTCAACCTCGCCGACGATCTGCCCGCGGGCACATACGTGCTGCAGATCGCCGCGACATCCGACGATCCGAAGCATGCGAAGAGAGCCCGCGGAGCCGTCCAGCGGCGCTCGTTCGATGTCAGGTAGGGATCATTCTGCCCGAATCGCTTCGATCGGATCGATCCTCGTTGCCTGCCTCGCAGGAATCGCGATCGCCAGCGCGGACACGATCGCGAGCGCCAGCACGCCGGCGGAGAGTGCGCGCGGATCGTAGGCGGTGACGCCGAAGAGAAGCGTCTGGAGGACCTGGCTCGCGGCAAACATCAGAATCAGACCGCCGACGATGCCGAGCGCGATCAGCCGGCCGGCGCCGGCCAGCACCAGACGCACGAGATCGCGGCCCGATGCGCCGAGCGCAATCCTCACGCCCAGCTCTCGACGGCGGTCAGCAATAAGCAGCGTCAACAGGCCATAGAGCCCGACAGCTGCGAGCGCTAACGCCGCGGCCGCGAACATCGTCAGAAAGCGCGCATTCAAGCGCGGTTGATCGAGCGACGCTCCGATAATCTCGTCGACACGGCGGACGCCGAACACGGGGCGCGCGGAGTCGAGCGATCGCACGAGCTGACGGATCGACGCCATGATGACGCGTAGATCGCCTTCGGCCCGGACCACGTATTCCGGATCGGGCCAGCTGCCGGCGGGCATGCAGATGTAGGCGTACGGCGCCGCCGGCGCGGACGGTCCATCCTCGATGATGTTCGCCACAGTTCCGACGATGCGCCAGGAACTGTTGCCCTGAGCCACAATCAGATTCCGGCCGATGAGACTCTGACCGCCCGCGTACACGTCGACGAACCGGGCGTTCACCATCGCCGTCTGCTGCGCGGACGGACCAGAGCGAACCTCGGGACACCACTCTCCCGCGACGAGCGGCACCTGAAGCGCTTTCAGGTATCCCGGCGTAATGGTGCGTTCACCGACGGTCAGGTATCCGTCCGTCTCAGGGCCCGCGAGCCCTTCGACCCGAACCTGATATCTAAGCGTCGCGCCCGTCGCGGGAAAGAAGTTCGTGAACCCGGCGGCGCGGACGCCGGGAAGCTGCTGCAACTCCTGAACGAGCCGCTCCTGGAGCTGCCCGATGCGCGTCCGATCTTCGTCCCACGCGGCGCCGACGTGGAACGTGAGCGTGTTGTCGGTCTTGAAACCGGACGGCACATGCGACAGAGCGGCATAGCTGCGCACGAGCAACCCTGCAGCTCCCGCCAACACGACGCTGAGCGCGATTTGCGCGACGACCAGCACTCCCTGCAATCGATAACGGCCGCCAGACACACTGCGGCCCGCGGACGAGAGAAGGGACGCGAGCCGGCGTCTCATCGCGTAGACAGTGGGAACGAGGCCGAACCCAATCGTCGCGAGCGCGCTCACCCCGGCGGCGAACAGCAGCGCGCGGCGATCGATCGTCACTTCAGAGATGCGCGGAATCGTGAATCCGCTTGCGATCGCATTCGTCAGCCACACCGCCACCAGCGCACCGCCAATGCCGCCGACGATCACGAGGATCGCGATTTCCCGCATGACGACCATCACGACCTGCCGATGCGACGCGCCGATTGCGCTGCGGATCGCGAACTCGACCGAGCGGCGGCGCAGCTGCACGAGCATGAGGCCAGCCACGTTGGCCACGGCAATGAGCAGCAGCAGAGCGACAGCTCCGAAGATCAGAAGCAGCGCGCGCCGG
Source organism: Acidobacteriota bacterium (assembly GCA_003222675.1). Lineage (GTDB taxonomy): Bacteria > Acidobacteriota > Vicinamibacteria > Vicinamibacterales > 2-12-FULL-66-21 > QHWT01. The sequence continues at coordinate 8,520 of QHWT01000077.1, forward strand.
TACTCGCCGACCCGCACCTCCTTGAGATCGAGCACCATCGTGCTCCAGTCCTTGTCGGTCTTCGGATACTGCTGACCGAGCTGGTGCTGAACGCGTGCGAGGTCGCTCTGCGCCTGCTCGAGCGTCACACCATGACGCATCCGTCCGACGCCGCCAAGAAAGCGCGCTTCTCTGATCGACAGCAACTGAGGCGAGAGCTGCGCGGGAATCCACAGGTCAATCGATATCGCGGCCCGAAGCGCGGTGCGTTCGAGCCCGCTCGTGAACGCGCGAGGCATGACGCCGAGGATCGTGTAGCCTCTGCCGCCGATCATCAGGCGTTGACCGATCGCGTTCGGATGACGTCCGAATCGTCGCGTCCAGAGCGGCTCGCTGATCACAACCGCGGTCGCGCCGCCGAATCGCTCCTCTTCATCGACGAAGGTCCGGCCCGCGAGCGGAGCCATCGCGAAGACGTCGAAAAACCGAGGCATGACACGGCGTCCCTCGAGCCGCTCGGGCTCGGCGCCGCTCGTGTCTGTCACGCTTTCCGAATAGCTGCCGGAAATCGCCTCGAACGTGTGATTCAGCCGGTTCCAGTCGGCCAGCCGCCCAGGGGCGACTAGGCTCGTGCGTTCACGTCGCGACGGGCTCGCTTCATACACGCTGACGAGCTGGTTGCCGTCAGGAAATGGGAGCGGCCGCATCAGGACGCGGTCGACGATGGAGAACACGGCCGTCGTGACGCCAATCCCGGCCGTCATCGTCAGCAGGGTTGCAATGGTGAAGAGCGGCCGGCGGGCCAGCGCCCGCCAGGCCTGAGCAAAGGCGGTCATGCGCTGTTGGACGAAGAGACGCGGCCGGCGGTTGGTGCTCGGGACCGTTGCCACGGCCGCTCGTCATCCCCTTGATACTTGACGCTCACAACCGTCGTCTCATCGATGACGAGCGGCTTGATAAATCGATCTGTTCATGCCCGAGCGCGCCGGCGCGCGAAGCGCGACGGCGCGCCAACGCAGACCGGTTTCCCCTTTTCCTACTTCGCGCGACGCTCGAAACGGTACGCCAACTCTGGACCTCCGTCGGTCTCGTACGCGAGTTGTGCCACAAGCAACGCGAACGGCTCCATATGCCGAGCGATCCGTAGCGGCCCAGCGTCCACCGGGTCGAAACCCACGTCGCGGATCAGCGTCGCCGCTACGTCCTTCGCGTCATGGTCGTCCCCGCAGTACACCAGGCTCGGTCGGTTGGCCTTGCGCTTCGCCTCGAACACGCCGAACAGCACCTCGCTCGGCACGGTGCCGAACGCGGACACGACGCGAGCCCGCCGAAGCTTCTTTGCCAGCGCCTCCGCGCCGGAGGAGGTATGCGCGATCACGAGATCGGTGTTGTCTGCATTCATCGGAAGCGAGCAGCTGACGATCACCTTGTTCGACACGTTGCCCGCCTGCTTCAACACATCGTCGACTCTGGACCAGTGCACGGCCAGCAACAGCGCATCGGCGTCGCGCGCCGCGTCGACAGGGGTACCGGCGCGCGCGTTCCCCTGCGCCTCGCGTGCGAGCCGCTTCAGTTTCTCCTCGCTACGCGCGTAGCTGAAGACCACGTCGTGTCCGGCACGCGCGAAGAGCGTCCCGAGCTTGCCGCCCATCAGGCCCGACCCGAGAATCCCGATTTGCATACGTCTTTATCACTCCGGCGCCACTTCGTTCAGGGCACTTAACGCATTCAGTGTTCGAGGGTATCCGACCCATGGCAGCAATTGTGTGATGACATCAACCAGCACGTCTCTGCCGTGGCCGACATTCAGATCGCCACGAATGTGCCCCTTGACCTGTGATTCAACGCCGCCAAGCGCAATCAGGATCGACAGCGTTATGAGCGGGTTTCCTGATCGCTGGTTGTCTGAAATCCTATAGTCCGGTTCTCTTCTCCAACTCTTCCGGATAGGTAGTTCAGACCCATGCAGCCGTACCCGATCGCAGACACCTCGAGGCCGCTCCTGCCACGCTTCCGTCGTTTCATCGTTTCTCCTTGTTCACGGACGCAGCAGCGTCTTGATCGCGCGGCGCTCGTCCATCGCGCGGTAGCCCTCCGCCACCTGATCGAGTGGCAGCATCAGGTCGAAGACTTTCCCGGGGTCGATCTTTCCATTAAGCACCAGCTCAATCAGCTCGGGGAGGAAGCGGCGCACCGGCGCGGGGCCACCGTGAAGATGGACGTGCGTGTAGAACAGCTCCGCGCCATCGAGGTCGACTCCGTGCGGGACGCCGACGTAGCCGATAGACCCGCCCGGGCGCGTGGATCGTATCGCCTGCACCATCGACTCGTGCGTGCCGACACATTCCAGCACGGCGTCCGCACCCACGCCCTTGGTCAGTTGCCTGATGCGTTCAACGCCCTCGTCTCCGCGCTCGGTCACGATATCCGTGGCGCCGAACTCGCGCGCGAGCTTCTGGCGCGATTCGTGGCGACTCATCGCGATGATCCGCTCCGCGCCCATCTGCTTCGCGGACAGCACACCCAACAGTCCGACCGCGCCGTCACCGACCACTGCGACCGTCGCACCTGGCTTTACGTTCGCGGCATCGGCGGCGAACCACCCGGTACCCATGACGTCCGAGAGCGCCAACAGGCTCGGGATCAGATCGCCCGACGGAACGTCCGGCGTGGCCACGAGTGTACCGTCCGCGAGCGGGACGCGCAGCCGCGGCGCCTGCGCACCGACGACGTACTGTTTGTGCTGACAGGACGTCTGGTAGCCGGCGTGGCAGTGCGGACACGTGTTGTCGGACGCGAAGAACGACCCGATAACGAACTGGCCAGGCTTAATCGACGTCAGCCCGCGTCCGACCTCCTCGACGATGCCGCAGTACTCGTGCCCCATGGGCGTCGGTTCAGTGATCGGGTTGATGCCGCGGTACGGCCACAGGTCGGACCCGCAGATGCAGGTCGCGGACAGACCGATGATGGCATCCGTCGGCTCGATGATTGTTGGCGCGGCGCGCTCCTCGAAACGCACGTCGCGCGGCCCGTAGAGAACAGCTCCGCGCATGATTGATTTCCTATGAACTCTGATGAATTCACATCGTGTAACCCGGTTTCTTGTACAGCTGCTCCGAGTTGCGAACGATGTCCGGTTGATAGACCTTCTCCGCCCAATCCTGTGGTTCGACTTCTTCGATCGCCACCGAAACCGACTCTTCGCCGTAGTTCAGGAACTTCATGATGTCTTTGACGATCTCGTCGGTGAGTCGAACCTTTTGCTGTTCGGATTTGCCGGGCCAGAGTTTGACGATCACATGAGGCATGGCTGCTCCTTACTTCGCGTTCGATCGGGTCTCGTACTGTTCGTCCGTCACGTGCTCCATCCACTCCACCGCCTTGCCATTGAGCTTTTCCTGGATGGCGATGTGCGTCAGCGCCGTCGTCGGCGCCGCACCATGCCAGTGCTTTTCACCCGGCGGGAACCACACGACGTCGCCCGGCCGAATCTCCTCGACAGGCCCGCCCCAACGCTGCACGCGGCCCGCGCCTGCGGTGACGATCAACGTCTGCCCGAGCGGGTGCGTGTGCCACGCTGTGCGAGCACCGGGCTCGAACGTGACGCTCGCGCCGGCGACGCGGGCCGGATCGGGTGCGTCGAACAGCGGATCGATCCGCACCGTGCCGGTAAACCAATCAGCCGGCCCTTTACCGGACGGCTGTGAGCCGCTTCGCTTGATGTTCATGTCGGTTCCTTTGCAAATACGTGCGCAGGAAGACCGCGGCGGAGGACCCCACGGTCCAACTGCCGTCACCGACCCGTCATTCGCTCCAGGTGTTCGGGGTATCGAGCGCCATGCACGGTGATCCGTGCCGCGGCGCGATCGATCTCACGCAGATCCTCGGCCGTCAGCTCAATGGCCGTCGCGGCGATGTTCTCTTCGAGCCGATGCCGCTTCGTCGTGCCCGGGATCGGCACGATCCATGGTTTCTGGGCCAGCAGCCATGCGAGCGCGATCTGGGCCGACGTCGCCTTCTTCCGTTCTGCGAACGTGGTCAGCCAGTCGACGAAGGCCAGGTTCGCTTTCCGATTCTCCGGCGTGAAGCGCGGTACGACGTTGCGGAAATCCGAACTGTCGAACGTGGTGTTCTCGTCGATCTTCCCGGTGAGAAAACCCTTGCCCAGGGGACTGAAGGGAACGAACCCGATCCCTAACTCCTCGAGTGTCGGCAACACTTCCGCTTCCGGTTCTCGCCACCAGAGCGAGTATTCGCTCTGGAGCGCCGCGACCGACTGGACGGCGTGTGCACGACGAATCGTCTGGACGCCTGCCTCCGAAAGCCCGAAGTATTTGACCTTGCCTTCCTGAATCAGGTCCTTCACCGCTCCCGCGACATCCTCGATCGGGACGTTCGGGTCAACACGGTGCTGATAGAACAGGTCGATCACTTCGATCTTGAGGCGCTCGAGCGCGGCGTCGGCGACCTCCTTGATGTGTGCGGGCCGACTATCCAGGCCGCTCTGCTTGCCAGCCTCGAACCTGAATCCGAACTTGGTCGCAATCACCACGTGATCACGCACCGGGGCGAGCGCTTCTCCGACGAGCTCTTCGTTGCTGAACGGGCCATAGGCTTCGGCCGTGTCGAAGAACGTGATGCCCCGCTCGACGGCGAATCGAATCAAGGCGATCATCTCCCGCTTGTCGGCAGGCGGACCATAGCCAAAACTCATCGACATGCAGCCCAGGCCGAGAGCCGACACTTCCAAGTTGGTCTTTCCGAGCTTCCGCTTCTGCATTTCTTCTTCTCCCTCCGGATCCAGCGTAGCGGCGAAGTGCGCGACGGAGTAGCCTGGAAAATCGACAAAGGTTTGTTAGTACCATTCACAAATGGTGCGCTACAACGAGCTCACCGTTCTGTCCGCGTTCCTTGCCGTGGCCGAGGAACGCAGCTTTACCCGGGCCGCCAAGCGGCTGACGGTGTCTACCTCAGCCCTGAGTCATGCGATTCGGGGTTTGGAAGAACGGATCGGGGTGCGCCTGCTGGCGAGGACGACCCGCAGCGTTGCACCCACCGATGCAGGAGAACAGCTCATCGCCCGTTTGCGGCCGGCTCTCGGCGATATTCAAGGTGCGCTGGACCAGGTCTCAGGGCTGCGCGACAAGCCCGCCGGACGCGTCCGCTTAGTGGTGTCGCCGCTTGCCGCGACGATGGTCCTCGCGCCAAAGCTGGGACAATTTGCGCGCGATTACCCCGAAATCGTGCTCGATGTCACTACCACCAACGAGGGTCGTTTCGACCTCGTGGCGGGGCGCTTCGATGCCGGCATTCATCTCGGGGAGTTCATCGAGCGCGACATGATCGCGCTCAGGGTGTCACCCGATCAGCGGGCCGCAATCGTGGGGGCGCCGCGCTACTTCGAGTCGCACCGCAAGCCGGCCTCGCCGCGCGACCTGCCGAGTCACCGATGCGTCAACTTCCGTCATGGATCCGCCGGTGTGTACCGCTGGGAGTTCGACAAGGGCAAGCGGTCGCTCGCCGTAGCCGTTGACGGACCGCTGATCGTCGATGACGCGGAGATCCTGATCCGTGCGGCGATCGATGGCATCGGCCTGGCGTTTATGTTGGAAGAGCAGGCCGCGCCACACCTGGCGAGTGGCGCAGTCCTGCGGGTGCTCGAAGATTGGTGCCCGCCTTTCGCCGGCTATTTTTTGTACTACCCGAGTCGGCGGCAGCAGCCGGCCGCGCTGTCGGCTCTGATCGAAACTCTTCGTCTGTAGCTGACACGATTGCTTCGACGGCTCGCGATCGCGAATCAAGGACCCTGATGTTTGGAGCCATTTGTCAGTGGTTATCGCTACTTGCGAAATCGTCCAAGGATCGAGGTCGATCCTGACCACACGACCCTACTCGGTGCGAAGAACCTCGATGGGGTTCACTGACGCGGCCCGACGAGCTGGAATGTAGCTGGCGAACAGCGCCGAGACCATGAGGACGAACGCCGCGACCACAAGCGTCGGCGGATCCCACGATTGGACGTCGAACAGCAGGTGACGCATCAGAGTGGCCGCCGTCACCGCGCAGATCACCCCAAGCCCGGTTCCTATGCCAACCAGCCACGAGGCCTCAGCTAGAACGAGACGATAGACCGACCCACGTTGCGCACCAAGCGCCATGCGCACGCCGATTTCGCGGGTCCTTTGACCAACGGAGTACGCCACGACGCCGTAAAGGCCGACGACGCTCAGAACGAAGGCCATCGCCGCGAAGCCTCCGATTAGCCACGCCGATGCGTGATGCAGAGACGTGGATGGCAGTCGATTCGTGCGATCCGCCATCGTCGCCACGTCGCCAACGAGAGCATCCGGCCGGATCTCGCGGATGGCGGCCACGAGCGACGGGAAGAGCGCGGGCCCGGACTGCGATATCCGAATGACGAGACCGAACCCTGTCTGGTCGAACGGGACGTAGGCACTCGGGTGCGGTGGTGTTTCTGGCGGGCCATCCTTGATGTCGGCGACGATCCCGACAATTTCACGCGCTGGCGACGCAGCACTGCCGAACGCGATCGACCGGCCTATTGGATCATCGTCAGGGAAGTACCGGCGCGCCGCCGTCTCGTTGACGATCATCACCGGTCTTAGCGACGAAACCTCTTCGTCGGTGAAGTGGCGGCCACGGAGGAGCCTGGCCTGAAGCGCGTGGAAGTATCCGGCACTGACACGCCGCACCGGCCAATCCTCCTTGAGCTGGTAGCCTTCGGCGCGACCCAGGACCCAGAACGTAGACGAGGGTGCGAGCCCGGGCCCGAGTGGCAGTAGATCGGCGTATCCGACGGACTGGACATCTGGCAACGCCGCGAGCCGTTCTGCAACTCGTCGCGCCAGCGCGCCGGGCTGTTCATCTGCATCAGCCGTTGCATCAGCACCGCGAGTTCGGACGGACACGGGAGTCACCGAGACCGTGGCGAGCCGCTGCGCGTTGAAGCCGGTGTCGACGTGGAGCAGCCGATAGAGGCTCTTTCCCAGCAGTCCCGCGTTCACCAGGAGAACCACGGCGACCGCGAGCTCCGCCACCACGAGGTGCGCTCCGAAGCGGCGCCAGTGCAATCCGGCGGAGCCGCGACTGCCTTCATTGAGCCTCGCGGGGGTCTGCGAGATCGACACGCGGGTGAGCGGTGTGAGCGCGAACGCCAACGCTGCGATCAGAGAAACCAGGCAGGCGAACGCCACGAGACGGACGTTCAGGCCGACCACCTGAAGGTACGGCATTCGGCTGATCATGTCAGCGCTCAGCAAGCTCGTGAGAAACTGCATTCCCCACGTGGCGAGCACCAATCCGAGCACAGCCGCGACGGCGGCCAGGACGAACGCTTCCGTCGCGAATTGCAGTGCGAGCCGCGCGGACGAGGCGCCGAGCGCGTGGCGGACGGCGATCTCGCGCGTGCGCACTTCAGAGCGCGCCAGAAGCAGGCTCGCGACGTTGATGCAGGCAATGACGAGCAACAGCCCTGCGCCGCTCAGGAGCATCAGCAGGATGGGACGCACGTCGCCGAGGATCACATCACGCAGAGCAACCAGCTTGCCAATCTCTTGGTTGCGATGGTGGTCCGGATACTCTCCTCGCAACTGCTCGATGACCGACGTGATGTTCGCCGTTCCCATCTGCATGGAAACGTCAGGAGCGAGCCGAGCGACCACCTGCAGACTGCGACAGCTCCGCACGATCCAGCAGGCTTGCGGACTTCTGATCGTCGCCCAGAACTCCGCGTGCTCTGCCAGCGTGAAGTGAAAGTCCGGCGGCAGCACCCCAATGACGACATGCGGCTCGGCGGCGGCAAGCCATGGCGATTGCAGCGTGACTGTGCGTCCCAGGACGTCTGGACTGCCCGCGAAGCGCGTCTGCCACGCGCTGTAGGAGAGCATCACGGTGGGAGGGGCGGACGGTCCCTCCTCGTCCGGACGAAACTCGCGCCCGAGCACAGGCGTTACGCCCAACGTGCGGAAGAATCCGCTCGTCACCCTTAGACCGGGCACTCGCTTCGGCCCTGAGGGCGTCGTCACCGTGAAGCCGGACCGGACGTCGTGGGCAGCCATCGAGTCGAACGCTCGATTGCGCGCTCTCCAATCGATGAAGTCCAAGTAGGAGACCGCGCCCTGCGTCTGACCTTGCGCGAGATCAGGGCGCGCCCCGAACACTGTGACAAGCCGGGACGGGTCACGGTACGGCAACGCCCTGATCAGCGCCGCATCGACGAAGCCGAAGATCGCTACGCTGCCGGCTATGCCGAGCGTCAGGACGAGAATGGCCGTGCACGCGAACCCGCGATGTTTCAGGAGCTGACGGACAGCGAAGCGGAGATCCTGGATCCGGTGATCTACGAAGTTTACGTGACGCATGTCCCGGCACTCCTTCTTTCGTTGGTCGACGCCGCCAAACGCCCGCAGCGCTGCGTAACGCGCTTCATCACGCGCCATGCCTCGTGCTATATCGGCTTCGATGCGACGTTCAATATGATCGCGGAACTCGTCCTCGAGGTCCAAAGGAGACCTATGCTTACCAAACTCCTTGTCGTTTACTCGAGTGTTTTGACGACACTGCTCGCGGCTACCATGTTGATGGGCTCGGCTTCCGCCAAAGTCGAGAATCTTGATGAGATCAATGTGCACCGGATCAACATTCGTGAGGCTGACGGCACACTACGGTTGGTCATTTCCAACCATGCACGACTGCCCGGTATCATCGTTCGGGGCAAAGAGAGCCCGCCCAAGGACCGGCCGTATGCCGGGATGCTGTTCTATAACGATGAAGGCACCGAGAATGGTGGCCTGGTATTCGGTGGACGCCGCAACGCGAAAGGCGAGGTGGTGGATTCCGGCGTGAGCCTTTCGTTCGATCGCTACGGAGGCAACTCTCAGTTTGTCCAACTCGCGGGCGTCGACGATTCAACGAACCACATCGTCGGGCTGACTGTGTCGGACACTGACGCTAGAAACAGCCGGCGGCGTGTGTTGGTCGGTCATGACAAGGAAGGAGTCGCACGCGTCTCGCTCATGGACCGCAACGGACGAACACGAATCGTTTTACAGGTCACACCCGATGGAACGCCGAGTCTTTCGTTTCTCGACGCCGACGGAAAAGTCACAAATCAGATCGGACCCACACGGTCTCAATGAACTGACGTTGGCGCGACCGCGGATTACCACTGGAACCACCAGACGGGGAACATCGCGGCGAGCGCCGCGCCGAGTTGAAGGGCAAGAACCAGCAGCGCGCGCCTGGGCTCAGTTGGAAGCCACCTGATGGCGAAAAACGCGATAACCGGCACCTGACCGACCATGAGCAGCTGCCAGACGTGGGCCGCGGCTCCCTCGTCGGCCTGCCGGGCGGTACCGAACATCGCAGCGTAGCCAATGGCGATGGCGAGGCCAGCGACCGACATTGCGAGTGGAATGAGGGCACTCGGGCGCCTGAGTAGTGCCGCGTCCATCAGAACCTCCGGGCAGTGACTGACGTAAGGCCCGTAGCGAATACTTTGCATTGTAAAGCCTGCGGCGGATTGTGTCAACAAGGCAGAGCTGAGATTGGGATCCAGACGTCGGCGGGTTGCTCAGTCGTCAACACGAACCGAATCGATGGCATGCGCCATCGTACCCTTTTACAAGTCGCTAGTACAAGACGCTAGTCATACTTCTGGAAATCATGTTGTGCGGCGCTCGCGTTCTTATCGCTGCGCTTCACTTTTGCTGGCATGGAACACCGCTCGATCCTGCCGAAAGGCCAGCGGCAAACGATTCTTTCCTTTCAGGTGATGCCATCCCGCGCGTCCCGCTCGATACAGCCAGCCAGGCAAGTTCGTGATCATCCGGATATCGTGAAATCCCACACTCTCCAGCATTCCTGCTACTGCCGCCGGATTCGGGCCCCACCAATTGGTCGGGTCATTATTCAGTTCTCGTCCCGGATAGAAAGCAGCCGCGGGCCGCTCAAGGCCTACAAGATCAACGACTGTCTCCAGAATCAACGTGCCGCGAGTTACCGATGCCACTCGCTCGAGCGCTAACAGTGGATGCCGCAGGTGATAGAGCACGCCTAGAAACATGACCATGTCGAATGTGCCGAGACGCTCTGGAGACAGGTCCATGACATCGATGTCCAGATCCTCCACACGCGAGCCGAGCGCCTGCCGCGCCAACTCGAAACCTGCTTTGGAGCCCCAGCTCGGCCCATGCCAGGAGTAGTAATCTGTCGCGAGAACCCGGGCTGCGCCACGCCGCTCACACTCGAACGAGAAAAAACCGTCCCATGCGCCGACGTCCAGGACGGACAGGCCGCTGAGAGATGCCGGCATTCCCAATCGCGCAAGCCGCTGTGACGTATCGTCCACGCCCGCGGTGATCACTCCGCCACCCAAATCAATCGTGTGATACCACCGGTGAGCCGCGATTCGAGACCGAACGTCCTCCGACAACATCGCAACATTGTCGTCTGGAGCGAAAGTAAGAATCCACAATTCGTGCACGTTCGTCGGAGGACGTCAGCGTACGGAGCCGAGCGGGTTCTACAACGTTGTGGACGGTGCGGTGTTGCTGCGAAATTGAGGCGAGCACATCAGGTTGCGGCAGGTGCAAAATCAAGATTCTCGGTGACTCTGGTGCCGTCCTTGCGAAACGCTTCGGTGAGCCGTCCGATGCGGCGCCTGGCTTCGGACAAATCGTGGTTGTCGAGATTGATGTTCAGCAGATCGATGTACCACGGCAGCTTGACGTCGCTCGTCACGTAGGTCTCGACGATCTCGCGCGCGATCGGCAGTGTGGTGTTCTTTGATACATCGTGGACATCGCGATTGCTGGCCGTTCGCAGCTTGGCGTACTCTTCGACCAGAAGCCGCAGGAAGAGCTCCCGCGTGAACCTGTCTCCCGTCATCACGCCAATCTGATCGTCCGCGGTAAAGCGGGCGCCTTTGTGCAGCCATTCCCAGAGAATGCTGAGGCGGATTTCGCCCGTGGCCATATCCTCCATCAAATAGAGGACGTCATCGTTGCCGAAAAAATCGGCAGGTTTGAGAGCGGCGGCCTGCAGACCCTGGCCGAACGCGTTGCCGTACTGCAGCGCAACGCTCAGAAGATCGCGCGCGCCGCGAACGGTCCGCGGCGCGGCTTCGAGTTGAATCAGGCTGTCCGCGTCGGCCTGTGTATATGTAAGCGGAGGAAACGATCGTCCGAGCTGATTCTCCTCCCCAATCTCCTCCCACACCGGCCGGACGATGTGGACCATTTTCCAGTGTGCGACCCATTTCCCGCTGGCGCCTTCACGCTGCTCGCGCTCGGCCCCGCTTTTCGCCCTCGTCATCCCGTTGGTCACCCCCGCGTCGGATCCAACAGGAATGTTGGGCTCCATGCCGCCCTGCCAGAGCGCGTACCGCCCGAGGCGATCGGGCGTGTTGACGGCCCGCCGCACGCGATCCTCGTAGGACCGCATGTAGCTGTACGTCATCACGATCGCGTCGATGTTCGGGTTGACGAACTCGCGATCCCAGGTCATCGCGTCGGAGACGCTGTTGATGTAATCCCATCGGCCGGTATTGAAACCAACGAAGCGAATCCCGAGCGCCGCGCGGATCTCCATCAGCTGGAAGCACGCTTCGATTTGCTCGACCAGCACATAGACCTTGATCGCGCCAACGAAGAGGCCGAGGTGCTGCTCGATTGCGGAAAGAATATCGTTCCAGAGAGCGGCCTCCTCCGCGGTCTGGATTTTCGGCAGATACAGCACCAGCGACGCGCCCGCGTCGCGAAGCTGGCGATGGTTGTTGACGATGAACAGCGTCGTATCGACGATCGAGGCTGAAAAGCCGGCACCGGCATAGCGCACGTGACGATCGTCGAGGTGCAGGCCCCGCGCACGGAAGATCTTGGTCGTGAAATCGAGCTGCCGGGTCCAGTCGTCGATGATCGTCCGCCCGAAGAAACCCTGCGCCCAGCGGTTCATCTCAGCAGCGACCTGCTCCGCGACCTTCAGAAATATCCGATCGCGGCCAATCGCCAGCTTCAGGTTCCGCTGGTTGTCGAGCGACATCGTCGAAACCTGGCCGAGCGCGTCCTCGCCGTCGAACATCCAGCCGTCAGCCCCGGAGAGGAGCGCATACGCAACGTTCCGGATGCTCGCCTCGGTGGCCGCATGCGGCTTGGCCGCGGGACCGGTCCCCTGAATCCATTGGCGGCGCAAGTCCGCGGGAATGTCGCTCCCGACGAACTTGCCGTCTCGCGCATCCTGAACTTTGATCCGGGTGCGTGGAATGTACGCGTCCGGTGGCAGGAACGTGATCCGCTCATTGTTCCGTGCGCGCGCCGCGCGGCGCGCGATCCGGGCGGCCATGACCTCCTTGCGATCCGCGTTGAGGGGCGCCAATGCATCGAGCGCCGCGAGAACTTCCTTGGTGAAGACGTCTGGATAGGCGCCTTCGAGGTTCGCGCGGATCTCCAAGGTTCCCGGCATGCGCGCGCGCCTACTTGGCCACGACGGGCGCGCCGACCGCTACCCTCGCCACGTTCGCCATGTGCAATCCGGCCGCAAGCGCCGCAGCAACGAGCGCCATGATCGCGCTGCCGTAGAATCCGACGGACCAGCTGCCGAACCGCTCGAACAGCAGCGCACCAAACCAGCCGCCTATGATCGACGCCGTGCCCTTTGCGGTGTACAACACGGCGTAGTTCTCTGTCGCCGAGCGCGTGCCGAAATAGTCGGCGGCTGTCGGCGGGAAGAGCGAGTAAATCTCACCCCACGTGAAGTAGACGAGCACCACCGTGAATGCGAACCATCCGCCGGAGATCTGCCCAAGAACGAGGACGAGCACCAGCGATACGGCGTTGGCGACGAAGGCGATGATCATCGCGTATTCACGGCCGATGCTGTCGGACGCCCAACCCCAGAAGATTCGGCTCGCGGCATTCGCGAGTGGACTCAACGTCGCGGCCAGCGCAAGGGCCGACGCGCTGAACCCCCACGATTTCGAGATCGGCCCTGCGTTCGCCGTGACCAGCAGGCCACCGGTCGCCATCATCACGAACATCGCGTACAGCACATAGAATCGCGGCGTTCTCAGCATCTCGAACGTGGTGAACTGCCGGCGGCGCACTTGCGATTCGCCACTCGCTGATGCTGTTGCGGGCGTCGCCGCTTCGGCTGGGGGATGCCGCAGAACCTGCGCAACGGCGACGATGACCAGACCCTGGAAGATGCCCGTGGCGATGAAGGCGGTGCGATAGCCGTGCGCCTGAATCGCGGAGTTGATGAACGGGATGAAAAGCGCTGTGCCGCCGCCAAATCCGGCGGCCATGATTCCCGCCGCGAGCCCGCGATGTTCCGTGAACCACTTCAGCGCCGAACCGATGGACCCGCTGTACACGAAGGCCGCGCCCGCGCCCGCGGCGCAGTACAGGACATACAGCATTGGCAGCGTGGTCGCATATCCCATCCCCGCCCAGCCGAGGCCGCACAGCAGGCCGGCCGCGCGGATGAAACCGCGCGGCCCGAGCCGGTCGATGAACCATCCGTCGAGAGGCTGCACCCACGTCTGACAGAGAACGAACAGCGTGAAGGCGAACTGGATGTCCGACAGCTTCCAGTCGGTGCCGGCCTGGAGCGGCGCAACGAACAGCGTCCAGGCATACTGCAGGTTGGCGATCATGATCATCGTGATCACGGACGCCGCGAGCTGGAACCAGCGGTTGTGGATGTTCACTGGGCCACTCCCTGGACCCGCGGCACGGACCGCGCTTGCCTGTGTTCATCCAGGAACTTCGTGCAGGCGTACACCGCACGCGTCACCGGCATCGGCACGTCCAACCGCTGACCGAGCTCCAGGACCGCTCCGACGACCGCCTCGATCTCCATCGGACGTCCGGCCTCGCAGTCCTGCAGCATGGACGTCTTGTGCGCGCCGATCTTTTCGGCCCCCGCCATCCGCTGGTCGATCGAGACGGGCAGGTCGATGGCCAATTTTGCGGCGACCGCTTCGGTCTCCTGCATCACATCGCGGACAACGCGCGAAACCTCCGGGTGTCGCGCCATTTCCTGCAGCGTGCCGCCCGTCAGTGCGCTGATCGGATTGAACGCCACGTTCCCGAGAAGTTTCACCCATATCTCCTGGCGGATGCGCGTCGTGATCGGGCATCGGAATCCAGCGGCAATGAGCGCCTCACCGATCCGGCGGCATCGTTCGGATCGGCTGCCATCGGGCTCGCCCAGCGTGATGCGATTGCCGTCGGTGTGGTGGATGACGCCGGGTTCGACGATCTCGGTCGCGAAATAGGCGAGCGATCCGATGACGCGTCGGTGTTCGATCGCGGCGGCAATCACTCCGCCAGGATCGACACGATCGAGACGATATCCGTCGAGCTCTCCCCCGTGATCCTGGAAATACCACCACGGGATGCCGTTCTGTGTGCTGACGACGACGGTGTCGGGCCCGAACAGTGAGCGGAGGTGCGGAGCGAGGGCGGGCAGGCTATGCGCCTTCACACCGATGACGACCACGTCGAGCGTGCCCACTGTCGTGAGGTCGCCAGTCGCTTCGGGATGGACCTCGAAGTCCCCCTCGGGGCTGCGCACCCGGAGTCCGCGTTCGCGCATTGCCCGCAGATGTGGTCCACGGGCGAACAGCACGACATCGGCACCCGCGCGGGCAAGCCGCGCACCGATATAGCCGCCGATCGCTCCGGCGCCCGCGATGAGAATCTTCACGACGTTTTCAATGTTCCTTGTGCGCGTACGCCTCGGCGACGAGGCGGCGCTGAATCTTGCCGGTCGCCGTCCGCGGAATCGTCTCGGTGATGTGGATCTGTTTCGGGCGCTTGTAATCGGCGAGGCGCTCCCGGCAGTACGACAGAAGATCTCCTTCGGTGGCCTTGTCGCGCAGCACGACGGCTGCCGCGACCTCTTCGCCCCACGTTGGATGCGGCACGCCAAAGCAGACCGCTTCCGCAATGGCCGGATGCGCAAGCAGGACCTCGTCCACTTCGCGTGGCGAGATCTTCTCCCCTCCGCGGTTGATGAGCTCCTTGATTCTGCCGACGAGCGTCAGGTAGCTGTCCGCATCGAGATAGCCCTGATCTCCGGTGTGGAACCACCCGTCGGTGAAGGACGCGGCGTTCGCCTCGGGATTGTTCTCGTAACCTCCAATCACGTTGGGTCCGCGAATCACGACCTCGCCGTGTTCGCCGATACCCAGATGCCGGCCGTTTGCATCCATGATGCTGATCTCGACGTGGGTGCCGCGGCCGACCGATCCAGGTTTGCGCTCTTCCGGCGGCAGCGGATTCGAGGCCATTTGATGCGCGGCTTCCGTCATGCCGTAGGCCTCGAGCACGGGCGCGCCGAACGCGGCTTCGAGTTCGTGCATCACCTGGGGCGCGAGCGACGCGCTGCACGATCGGATGAAGCGAAGGCGTTCGGTCCCCGGGGGCTTGCCTGGCATCGAAGCCGCGCGCGCGAGCAGTAACTGGTGGAGCGTCGGGACGGCCGAATACCATGTGACGCCGTAGTCGCGGGCAACGCGCCAGAAGGACAACGGGTTGAACTTCGCGGGAACGACAACGGTCCCGCCGGTCGCGAGTGTGGCCAGTGTCGACGCGACCAGTCCGTGCACGTGGAACAACGGCATCACGCACAGCGACACATCGTCAGCAGTCAGCGCGTAGCTCCGGGCGACGTTGCGGGCTGAAATCGACAGGTTCTTGTGCGCGAGCGGGACGCGCTTCGGACGTCCGGTGCTACCGCTGGTGTGCAGCACGAGCGCCACGTCATCAACTGACGGAAGATCGATTGCTCGTCTGTCCGTAACGCCGGAGAGACTCACCTCGCCCGCATTGCTCATCGCGACGGCAATCACGCGGACGCGATCGCCGGCCGCGCGGCGCGCCGCGTCGGCTCGATCAGCCGCCCCATCAGGCGGCAGCAACAGGATTCGGGCGTTCGTGTCGTCGAGGTAGAAGAGGAATTCATCCTCTTTGTATGCGGGGTTGAGCGGAGCCGCCGTCCCCGCCATTGCCGCGGCGAGCAACGACACGATAGCTGGAAGACCGTTTGGCAGCGCCATCCCGACGCGGTCGCCTCGACGAATGCCGCACGCGCTCAGCGCTTCGGCAACCGCTTCAACCTGCAGCTGCAGCTGCCCGTAGCTGATCCGAATGCTCTGCTCCGGCAGAACAATCGCGGTGTGACTGGCGGGGACAGACTCGAACAAGCCCGGAAGCGTGGAACCTGTCGTCGGCAGCGGAGTCATGACGGTGATCTCATCGAACGCGAGCGAAGCGGCCAGAAGCGGATTCTAACCTTAAAGCCGGCGTTGGAAACGGCTTCGTGGAGCACGACCTCAACGCTGGAACGCGTAGGATAACTTGATGAAGAACTGCCGGTCCGAGGGCGCGAGATGATTCGGGTCGGTCAATTCCCGGGCGTCGCCATAGCCGACGAACATCACGGACTGCCAATTCACCTTGTAGGACAGCAACACCGAGGAGGTGAACTCCCCCGATCGCGCGGTCGTGTCAAACGTGTAGAGTGAAGGATTCCGATCGGTGGAGACGTACTGCGCGATCCCGCGGACGAAGAGGCGCGACGTGAACGTATACGTTGCGCGGACGCGAGACACGCGCGCGGTGAACAGGCGTCGCCCCCTGCCAATCGCGGTGTCGACGTTCAGCCAGCGGAGATTCCGCAGCAGCGCGAGCTCCAGGTGCTGGGTGGGATTGAGTCGCGCGTTCAGATTGATCGTCGCGCCGTGACCGCGCCGCACGTTGTCGAAGTCAATTTCCTCCCCGGTGAGGCCGTCGAGGCCGATCTGAGACAGCCACCGGGTCGGGCTGAACTGCGCGACATAGCCGATTCGCTTTCGACCGATTACGACATCGCCGGCGCGGGCCTGTTCGTCCTGATAGCGGAACTGCAGAAATCCGTCCCGTGGCGTATCGAGGCCGAACCCCGGCGTCACGTTACGGGATATCAGACCGCCGCTGCGATCGTACTGGTAGTCGACGTTCAAAAATGTGCGCTGCCGAGAGACAAATCCCTTCGGCCGCACGGTCCATCCTCCTCCGCCAAGGCCTTGTCGATACCCGACCTGTGGCACGAAGCCGCTGTCCGCACGGAAGCCGGCACCGATGTCCTGGTAAAACCCGAACCAATCCGCGTGCTTCGAATTGTGCTCCCAGCGCACGTGCGCGGCGTGGCCGCGCAGGTGCTGTCCGGTCCATTCAGCGGCGAGATCAGGACGAGTGGGCGTTCGGCTGGAGCTATACAGCCATTGTCCCGTGATCGCGTTGCTGCCGTTTGGACGCCACTGAAAGTCCGGACCGATGACGCGATTGTTCCCCTCTGACCCGCTGTTCGCCGAGTCCTTGCTCTCGTGCCCCTCGCGGTCTGTCGCGAGCATCCCGATGAACGAGAGGCCGATATCCCGCTTGAGCCGCACGACCAGGTCCGTGGATCCGAATTCCTGCGTGGCCAGATTGGAGCCGTTGGGGCCGGGAATAATCACGCTGCCGCCACCCGCATCCTCCGCGACGAGCACCGTGTAGCGCACACCGGCGGTCTTGCCCGTCATGCGACCGCCCCAGTCCGGGTCGGTGATCGTCCGCGTGTAGACCGCTTGGATCGGCGTTTGAAAGAGATCCGCCCCCTCGAGAAAGAACGGACGCTTCTCGGGAAAGAACAACGCGAAGCGCTCGTTCGCGGAGATCTGCGCCGTGTCGGACTCGACCTGAGAGAAATCCGGATTGATCGTGAAATCGATCGCGTTGTCGGCGTTCGGCGTGTACTTGACGTCGAGACCGGCATGCGGCTTCACCGGATCGGACACGAGCGGTGATCCACTCTCGTTTCGTGGGTGCGCCCCTTCACTCGCGCTCACGTATGGCGCGGCGACGAGATGGCCGCCACTCGGCAGGTGCTCGAGGCCGGTCAACGAATTCGATCGGCAGATGAAACAGTTGCTGCCGCGCGGGAACTTTGCGGAAAAGAACTGAAAGTGCCGATCGCGGGGATAGTTCCTGTACAGCAGGATCCCCCATGTCTGTGGGTTCCTGTTCTGATAGCGCAGCGACGAGAACGGAATGCGGATCTCGAGCGTCCAGCCGCGCTCGTTGATTCGCGTCGCCGAATCCCAGAAGAAGTCCGGTGCCGAATCTTCGCCGGACGCATCGTCAAGCACAGAGTCGTACTGAACATTCCGGGGGGTGGCGACGAAGAGGGTTGCGGTGCGTCCACTGTTCCGGCTGTCCAGAAGGATGCCGCCGTAGTCGTTGTAACCGTTGCCGATGTTGTCGCGGTCGGCGAATGGCGCCTTGATCGCAGAGGGGTTGGGATCCTCGAATTCAAAGGCCGCGTAAAGGAATCGATCGTCGTAGGTCAGATAGCCGACGTTCTTCACCTTGGGCTCGGTGTTGTCACCGGGTTGTGTTTCGTACCACTTGTCGATCTTCGTGGCGTTGCGCCAGCCTTCGTCCCCGAGGTCGCCGTCGATCGTAATTTTCCCGGCGCTCCGCGCAATGGCAATCGGCTCGCCGGAAAGGGCGGACTGCGCGCCAGCCGGTGCGGCCGCGCCGGCAAACGTCAGCGTCGCGAACAGAACAGCACAGCGCATGTTAACGCTCCCCTCCCGGGTCCGTCCTTTCCTCGAGGTAAGGAGGATCCATGATCGCACGCGTTCGATTCGTCCTCACGACTGCGCTTCTCGCATCCATCGCACTCGCGCGCCCCGCGCTCGCGGGCCCGCCGCTGCTCTGCCACCCGTTCGATATCGGCACGGCGGCGTCGCTTCCATGGAGCGGCACCACTTCCTGGTTCGACGGCAAAACGGACTACAAGGTCGCTAACCTCGTCGCGGATACCGAAGCACTTCTGGCACCGTCAACCCCCGTGATCGTCCGCATGGAGACCCTGCGACGCGCATCGATCTATGCGAGCCGAGACCCAAAGATCGCGTTTGCGCTGGTCGAGCGGCTGACGGCCAGAGCGCAAGCGTCGAAGGCCACGGGTCGACCGGATGCGCTTGCGCTCCTCGATGCCGCGTACGCGACCGAGGCGCTGCGCCAGATCACGACGATCGGTGGCATCCCGGGCTTCAAGGATCAGGTCGACGGCGTGAAAGACGTCATCAGTAACGCGGATGGCTGGCAATACATGAAGGCCAGCCTCGCGGCCCGACCGGACGATCCGGCGCTCGAGTTTGCCGCGGCGCTGATCGCGGCCGACAAGGATCGCGCGGCATACACGGGTCATGCACAGAGGGCGCGCGCCGGCGCCGCAAAGGACGCGCTGCTCGCGCGCAATCTGTCGCACATCTCTTGAATGGCGGGGACTCCTGCACCCCGCCAAGCTCGCTCCGTGACGGCGGCGATCCCGGCCGCCTCCACTCCGCTCGCGCATCTCCTACGTAATACGAGATGTGCGATGCGCGAGGTGCGATGCGCGCGATCCGCGGGGTGCAAGCGACGAGATGCAGGCGCATGAGACGTCGACCGGCGAGGGGCCTGCCACTCTCAGCGAAGCTCGGCCGGAATGGGATGCTTCCCCGTCGCACAGGTTCACTGTGACTACGGACCTCGGACCTCGGGCGTCGCACCATACAAGCCTATTGACTCCAAGACGTTGGAGACGTAGCCTCCCAAGCGCGGTACGCGTAATGCTGTCAGCAGACCGCGTGTCTTAAACGGGAGGGGGATGGATATGAGTCAGTTCGTCCGAGGGGCGACGCGCGCCATGATGGCGTGCGCCACTCTGCTGGTGTTGGCTGCGCCAGCGGCAGCGCAGTTCGATCGGGGCCAGATCTCCGGTCGCGTCAAGGATGCCCAGGGGGGCGTGGTGCCGGGCGCCACCGTCACCGCCACCAATAACCAGACGCAGATTGCGTCGACGACCGTCAGCGACGGTACGGGGTTTTATACGTTCCCCAATCTGCCGGCCGGCCGCTACACCGTGGCGACCGAACTGCAGGGATTCAAGAAAGCGCTTCGCAACGACGTCCAGCTCGACGCCGCCGGATCCCTGACGATCGACTTCGCGCTCGAGACCGGGTCGCTGACCGAAGCGGTCACCGTCACGGCTGAAGCGCCGCGTCTCCAGAGCGACGTCGCGCTGCGCAAGACCATCGAATCGAAAGACATCGAACAACTGTCGTTCTCCGGCCGCAACCCGATCGGCGTGGTCGGGCTGAAGCCGGGCGTCACGGGCGGCAGCTTCAACAATTACGGGTTCTCCGACCTGGGCAACGGCGGCTTCAGCATCAACGGCAGCCGCAGCGACGAGAACAACATCACGGTCGACGGCGCCACGGCGATCCGCACGCGGTCGTCGGGCGCGATCGTCGGCATCCAGAACGTCGACGCGATCCAGGAAGTACAGGTGCTCACGGGCGACTACATGCCGGAGTACGGCCGCGCCAGCGGCGGGCAGATCCGCATGGTCACCAAGAGCGGCGGCAATCGCTTCAGCGGCAGCGCCTCGTTCTTCTACCGCGACGAGAAACTGCAGGCCAACACCTGGACGCGCAATCACAGCGCGAACCTCAGCGACCGCTCGCCGGCGCCGTTCAACTACAAGCAGTACGGCTACTCGCTGGGCGGCCCGATTCTGAAAGACAAGCTGTTCTTCTTCGGCGCGCAGGAATGGGTCAACTTCCTGCAGGTGCAGACCAACACCGCAACCGTCCCGACGGCAAAGATGCGGGCCGGTGATTTCAGCGAGCTGCTGGTTCCGAACAACGGTTTCTTCAACACCGCGCAGATCATCAAGGACCCGCTCACGGGCCAGCCGTTCCCCGGCAACGTGATTCCGGTGAACCGTCTCAGCGCGAATGGCCTCGCGCTGCTCGCGGCCTATCCGCTGCCGACGGCGGGGTTCCAGCAGGGCACGTTGAACGCGATCATCAACAGCGAGAATCCGCAGGATCAGCGCAAGGACAACATCCGCTTCGATTACCGGATGAACGCGCAGAACAACTTCAGCTTCCGCTACGGCAAGTACAGCTGGACTGCCGTCGACGCGTTCCGCGGCACGTTCCCGTTCGCCCGCACCGACTGGAATCGGCCGAACACGACCGAGACGGCGAGCTGGACGAGTACATTCAGGAACAACCTGGTGAACGAGGCGACTTACACCTACGGCCTCGACGAAGTGTTCATCAACGTGTTCCAGAGCGATCTCTACAAGCGGAGCCGGTACGGCATCACCTATCCGTATATCTTCCCCGACTTCAAGGAGATCCCGGACAAGATCCCGACGATCAGCATCGACAATCTCACCGAGATCGACGGCGGCCCGTATCCATCCTCATCGCGTGGCCCGATCCACACGTTCGCGGACACGGCGACATGGGTGAAGAACCGGCATACGTTCAAGGGCGGGGTCGTGATGGAGTATTCGGGAGAGGACGACTTCGATCAGATCAACGTCCAGCCTATCCCGGGCAGCACGAACAACCAGAACGGCCGCTTTCAGTTCACCAACGGCATGACCGGCGGGACCGGCCTCGGCATGGCCAACACGGCACTCGGCCTCTTCACCAACTACGCGGAGATCGGTCAGCGTGCGCTGACCAAGTGGCGCGCGCTCGCGACCGACATCTTCGTCCAGGATTCGTGGAAGCCGGCGAGCAACCTGACCATCGAAGGCGGCGTGCGCTACGTGCTGTGGCCGCCATGGTATTCACTGACGAACAACATCGCCACGTTCGATCCCGCGCACTACAACGCTGCGAACCAGGCGGTGATCAATCCGGTGAACGGACAGATCGTCAGCGGCCCGCGCTACAACGGCATCGTCCTGCCCGGCAATGGGTTCCCGTCCTCGGCGAGCGACCTTGCGGTGTTCAACGATCCCGCGGTGAACGCGCTGTTCGTCGGCGCGCCGCGCGGCCTCACCGAGACCCACAAGAACGTGTTCGAGCCGCGCATCGGCGCGTCGTACGCGTGGAACGAGAAGACGCTCCTGAAGGTCAGCACCGGTGTGTTCCACAACCGCGTGACGCTCAACGACTCGCTGCTGCTCGGCGGCAACCCGCCATTCCAGCCGCAGGTCAGCGTCAGCAACGGGCTGGTCGATAATCCCGGCGGCGCCGGCGGCGCGGCGGCGCTCCCGCTCGGCATGACGGCGATCGATCCGGTGTTCAACCACCCGACCGCCTACATGTGGTCCGCGGGCGTGCAGCGCGAACTGCCATTTGGATTCACGCTCGATGCCGCGTACGTTGGACGCCGCGGCGTGTACTTGCAGCGGGAACGCAACATCAACCAGCTCGCGGCGGGCACGGTCCAGGCGAATCCGAACGTGAACGTCGCGGCGCTGCGGCCCTTCAAGGGCTACGGCGTCATCCGGCTGTCGGAGAATGCGGGCACCTCGAAGTACAACGCGCTGCAGCTCGGCCTCGATCGCCGATATCGCAACGGCTTCAAGTTCGGCGCCGCCTACACGCTGAGCAAGTCCGAGGACAACGCGAGCAACAAGCGCGACGTGCTGTTCAACAGCTTCGACGACACCGGCTTCTTTGGTCCGGCGAGCTTCGATCGCCGTCACGTGTTCAACTTCTATTACATCTACGACCGCGCTTGGCGGCTGGCAGATCTCGGGCGCGACCTTCATGCGCACGGGCACCCCCCTGTGGGTGACGCGTGGTGACGACGTGGCCGGGGTCGGTGATACGTTCGGCCAGCCGTGGAATCAGGTGAGCGATCCGCTCAACGGCGCGAATCAGCAGTTCTCGGAGGGCAGTGATCAGAACTTCTGGTTCAACCCTGCGGCGTTCGCGAAGCCGGCGGCCGGCACGTTCGGCAACGCGCCGCGCAATCGCATCTACAATCCGGGCCAGTACCAGTGGGACATCGCGTTGTTCAAGAACGTGGCGGTCCGCGGCGCGCATAGCGTGCAGTTCAGGGCGGAGATCTTCAATTTCCCGAACCACCCGAACTGGAACGGCGCCCAGACCGATCCCACCAAGTCCGATTTCGGCCGGATCACCGGGAAGGACAACTCGCGGCGCGACGTGCAGTTGAGCCTGCGTTATCTGTTCTAAGCCGAGGACCGAGGGCCGAGGATCGAGTTCCGATCTTCGGCCCCCGGACTTTTCGACCTCCGGCGTCAGACCTCGGACCTCGGACGTCGGACCTCGGACCGCGCACCTCGGACCTCGGACCTCGATCATGCAAATCATCCGCAGTCGCAAAACCTATGACGTCTGCGTCATCGGCTCCGGCGCCGGCGGCGGCATGGCTGCCAAGGTCCTGACCGAGGCGGGCGCCGATGTCGTCATGCTCGAAGCGGGCGTGTACTGGGATCCCGTGAAGGACTCGAAGATGCTCGCGTGGTCCTACGAGACGCCGCGACGCGGCGCCGACATCCCCGAGCGGCAATTCGGGGAGTTCGACGCGGGCCTCGGCGGGTGGACGCTCGAAGGAGAGCCGTACACGACTGCGCCCGGCGAGGAGTTCGACTGGTACCGGACGCGCATGCTCGGCGGACGCACGAACCACTGGGGACGCATCTCGCTGCGCTTCGGGCCGTACGACTTCCGGCGGAAGAGCATCGACGGCCTCGGCGATGATTGGCCGATCACCTACGACGACATGAAGCCGTACTACGACAAGCTCGATCGGCTCGTCGGAATCTTCGGCACGATCGAGAACCTGCCGAACGAGCCGGACGGCATCTTCCTTCCGCCTCCGGCGCCGCGCTGCTACGAGCTGCTGATCAAGCAGGCGTCAGAGAAGCTGAACATCCCCGTGATTCCGTCGCGCCTCTCAATCATCACGCAGCCCCACAACGGGCGCCAGCAGTGTCACTACTGCGGCCAGTGCGGGCGCGGCTGCGCGGTCCATTCGAATTTTTCATCGCCGTCGGTCCTGATTCCCCCTGCCATGCAGACGGGCCGCCTGACGATCGTCTACAACGCGATGGCGCGCGCGGTGACCGTCGACGCGAACGGGCTCGCTGACGGCGTCGCGTACGTGGACAAGACGACGAACCGCGACAACCACGTGAAGGCGCGCGTCGTCGTCGTCGCGGCAAGCGCGTGCGAGTCAGCGCGCATTCTTCTCAATTCGAAGTCGTCGAAGTTCCCTCAAGGCATCGCGAACTCGAGCGGCACCGTCGGCAAGTACCTGACGGATTCGACCGGCACCAGCGTTTCCGGCTTCATCCCGCGCATGATGGAACAGGTCCCGCACAACGAGGACGGCGTCGGCGGGATGCACCTCTACATGCCGTGGTGGCTGGATAACAAGAAGCTGGATTTCCCGCGCGGATATCACATCGAGATCGGCGGCGGACGCCGCATGCCGAGCTACGGATTCATCGGCGGCATCCACAACTACACCGGCATCGAGCAGGAAGGCAGCAAACCGATTACATTCGGCGGCTACGGCAAACAGTTGAAGAACGATTACCGCCGTCTCTACGGCGCGACGGTCGGCTTCGCCGGGCGCGGTGAGATGGTCCCGAACGAGAACTGCTACTGCGAGATCGACCCGCGCGTCGTCGATCGCTGGGGGATTCCCGTGCTCCGGTTCCACTGGAAGTGGAGCGACTACGAATACAAGCAGTCGAAGCACATGCAGGAGACCTTCCGCGCGATCATCCAGGAGATGGGGGGCACGCCGATGTCTCCCATGCCCACCGCGGAGACCGGCTATGGCCTCGCGACGGGCGGACGGATCATCCACGAAATCGGCTGTACGCGCATGGGGAGCGACCCGTCGACGTCGGTGCTGAACAGCAACTGCCAGGCGCACGACGTCAAGAACCTGTTCGTGGCCGACGGCGGCCCGTTCGTGTCCAACGCGGACAAGAACTGCACGTGGTCGATTCTCGCGCTGTCCATGCGGACCAGCGAGTTCATCGCGGACGAGCGGCAAAAGGGGAGCCTGTGACGACCATCAAGCGAGGCGCCGGAGGGGACCGCCGCAAGGGGACCTCAACGCGATCAGCGTTGGGGCCTGAGGCGGCGCCGAGCGCCAAAATGAAGCGGCGGACGGTCCTGCAGATGATGGCAGCCGCGCCGATGGCCGCGGCCATGACGTGGACCGAGGCGGAAGCCGCGCAGGCGCACGAGCACGCGCAGGCCGCGCGCGCCACGGCCGCGAAGACCAACGTCTACAAGCCCAGGTTCTTCAACACGCACGAGTGGGCGACGGTGGTCATGCTCGTCGACATCATCATCCCGAAAGACGAGCGCTCCGGCAGCGCCACCGATGCGGGCGTCCCGGAGTTCATGGACTTCATCGTCAACGATCAGCCGCTCCGGCAGAACGCGATGCGCGGCGGCCTCGCATGGCTCGATTTGGAGTGCCAGCAGCGCTACGACAAGATGTTCGTGGATTGCACCGACGAGGAGCGCACGCGCGTGCTCGACGACATCGCATGGCCGCAGAAGGCGACGCCCGAGATCTCGCACGGCGTAGCGTTCTTCAACAGCTTCCGCGATCTGACAGCGACGGGCTTCTGGACGACGAAGATGGGGATGCAGGATCTGCGGTACATGGGCAACACGTTCGTGCCCGTGTGGAAGGGCTGCCCCGACGAGGCGCTCCAGAGACTGGGCGTGAAGCGCAACGCCTGAAACGGGGACACTCACACTTCTTCCCAGATCCGGACACTTCACGGTCAGAAAGTGTGACACTCACCGTTTCAGCCTTCCCGACACTTCCCCGTCCGAAAGTGTGACTGTCACCGTTTCAGACTTCCCCGCCCGAACGTGTGACAGTCACGGTTTCCGAAACTGTGACTGTCACCCTTTCCGGGTGCCCGCCAGTCTCAGAACGCGTAGCGCACGCCGAGCTTCAGAATGCGCGGCGCCAGGATCTCCTGCGCGCGCCCGAAGTACGAGGTCGTCGCCCGCGCCGCGTCGAACGCTGCCTGTGACGTGAATGCCTGCGTCAGCAAGCCGATGTTGTTCTGCGCGGCGTTCGAGTTCAGCAGGTTGTGCACCTCGAGGAATCCCGAGATCCCTGCATGTTTGTGCAGGTGGAACGTCTTGTCCACCTTCAGCGACAGCATGCTCAGGAAGTCCGCGCGATACGTGCCCCTCGGCTCCGCGCGCACGGTCGTCGCCCCCTGCGTCAGCGTCGCGCGGAACGTGCGATCCGTCGGCAGGCCGCTGAGCGCCTGATAGTTGACGCCCACATTGACGCCGAGCGGCGCCTGGTATGAGCCAATCAGCTTGAACGCGTGCGGCTGATCGTTGGCGCCGCGTCCAACCGCGTTTGTCGGGATCATCTGATTGGGATTGTTCGGATCGACGACGAGATCGCCGTCGAGACGAGACCACACGTAGGATCCCATCAGCTGCCAGCGGTTCGACATCCGTTTGGTGACGGACAGCTCGAGCCCCTTGTAGCGCTGCGTGCCGGGGGAATTCGCGTGGAACGATATGTTCTGGCCGCGGAACTGCGGCAGCACGTCGAACATGGTGATCGGACGATCGTCCTGGGTGTTGACCAGGTTGTCCGGTCCCGGATCGTTGAGCGTACGCGCGGAGTACCCGTTCACCGGGATCCC
>QHWT01000114.1 GCA_003222675.1 Acidobacteriota bacterium
GATCATCATCATGACGGATGCGGACGTGGATGGGGCCCACATTCGCACCCTGCTGCTCACGTTCTTCTACAAGGAAATGAAGTTCCTGATCGACGTGGGGTACATCTACATCGCCCAGCCGCCGCTGTACCGCGTGGCGAAAGGCAAGGAAGAGTTCTACGCCTACGACGAGAAAGAGCGCGACGCCTACGTGAAGCGGTTCGCGAACGGCGAGACGTCCCACGGCAACGTCATGGTGCAGCGCTACAAGGGGTTGGGGGAGATGAACCCCGACCAGCTGCGCAACACCACGATGGATCCGGAGCGACGCACGCTGCTCCAGGTCACGATGGAGGACGCGTTCGAGGCGACCCAGCTGTTCGAGACGCTGATGGGCGACGAAGTCGAGCCGCGGCGCAAGTTCATCGAGGAGAACGCGAAGTTCGTGGTGGACAACAAATGACCGTGTGGCTGGTCGGCCTCGCTATCCTCGCTATAGTGCTCGCCTGGTTCCTCGTTGGTGGCCGCGACCACCCGCGGGAGCGCACTGTGAATCGTTCCGTCAGCGAAGCGATCGACTATGACGAACTGGAACAGGCTGAGCGGGAGGTGCGGGAGGCCCCGGACGACGAGAGCGTGCGGGATTGGGGGCCGGGGGTGGAGAAGCCGCCCGTCGCTTGAGGGTCGTCAGGTCGCCCTGCCTGGACTTGAACCCACGATCTTCCGGCCGGCATGAAGACCGTCACGGCCAAAGACGGCCTACTGGCCCGTGATAGCGGCCCTGGGGCCGAACAAAGCTCTCCTTCCTCGACCACTACTGCCCCGCCGCGATCCAAGCCACGGAACGGAAGCTCCAGCGCTACTACATCGACCTCTTCACCGGCCCGGGCCTTAACGTCGTGCGGCGAACCCCCGCAGCCGAGTACGAGGGGTCACCGCTCCGCGTCCTCCGCTACGTCGGCCTACAGCGCAAGGACTTGAGCTTCACACACGCTGTGTTCATTAACGCCATGCCGCGAGACCACCAAGCGTTGGAGGCTCGTGTAAACAGGACGGTCGAACTGGGAGAGAGTCGCCTCGCGAGAAAGAACCTCAAGCTCATCCGGGACGACGCCAACAAGGCCATCTCTCGAGTTGTCGAAGAGATCCCCAAGCGAGCCTACGTTCTGGTGTTCGCCGACATGGAGGCGCCCAAGCAGTGGCCATGGGATTCCATGAACGCGCTCAAAGCACAGGGACACGAAAGCGTTGATCTCTACACGCTTTTCCCTCTCGACATGGCCATCATGCGCCTGCTCGCGTACAAGAAGGACCATGCGGACAGATATGCTGAGGCGCTGTCACGTTTCTTCGGCACCGACGTTTGGCGTGATTTGGTCAGACGCCGCCTTACCGAAGCCCATGCGCCCCAACTGCGGCGAGACCTCGTGACGCTCTATCTAGATCAGCTTCGCACGCTGTGGGAGCATGCGGGCGAGATGGTTGACGTCTATCTGCGCGGTGAGCAGCGACTATACAAAATGCTATTCGCCTCCGATCATCCGGCCGGGAAAGCGATCTCTGACTGGATCAAGTGTCATTCCAGCGAACAGCCCCAAGGAGAACTGTTCCCTAAACACCCGTAGCAAGCTCCACCGGGTACTCGTTCCACTCTCGTCCATCGAGTAGCCGCCCGCCGGTTTTCGCCGTCCGTCCTCCCCACTGCTTCCAGAAAAACGCGACGCCCTGACGCACGCAGAGGTCCCTTAGCCCCCGAGCCCAAGCAGGATTGCAGGACCGATGACCGAGACCGCTCTCTCCTCCGCCGATTACCCACTCCACTCCGTCGAGGTTGAGGCCATCTACCGGTCCGAGGAGGGGCTCTGCACTGATGAAGCGCACCGCGGCCGGAATCTGCCTCAGGTGGTCGGCCCGTTGTGCAACCTCCATGTCCTCGATGGATGTCCCCATCCAGATGTTCTCCGTCCAAGAGAGCCGATCCGAAAGACGCAGGGCCCGCTCAGGTCTCTTCGTAAGCACCTGGAACTGATGCCAGTGCGCGCGATTCATCACGTCGAAAACGCGCTGAATGAGGTCGAGTGAGAAATGGGCATGGAACACGTCCGACATGCTGTTGACGAAAACACGTCGGGGCTCGCGCCACCGAAGGGGCTGCTCGAGCCGCGCCTCCCAGAACCTCGGAGCGAAGGGGTCCCGCCGGTTCGCCGGCGTGTCTTTCACCGGGGTTCCGCGAAGGTACGCGTCGCGCACCTTGGTTTGTGCCAGCGTCAGGGCGTAGCAGTTGTCGCAGCCGCGGGAGATCTTCGTACAGCCCGTCATGGGATTCCAAGTCGCGTCGGTCCACTGGATGCCGGTCTTCAGACCCATCGAGACCTCCTTTAGGGGTACCGGCAAATGCCCGAAAGAATACCGAAAATATCATTGGAAGTCAATGTTTTACAGGCGATTATGGGCGAGCCCTATGCAACGTGGCATATGGGTCGTGGGAAAGCGGATCACCGGTGACGTCATTAATGTTGCCGATAAATGTCAATACCATCAACAAGCGGTGCCGCCGATTCAACGCAATCTGGACGCCTAGGATCGGGGAACGGGACACGCGCCTTACGTGTCCCGTTTCCCCTTTCCCGTTTCCCGAGTCAGTTCCTCGATGCCTGCCTTCGATACACGATGTGAGACCAACGGGAGTGGTTTTTCGGTGAGCTTGTCGGCCACCACGATCGCCTGACCCAACGCTTCGAACCCGAGCTTGATGCCTGCCGGATCGCGCGCGAACACCGACGCGATCGGCTCGCCGGCCAGCGCCTTGTCTCCGGGGTTCACCGTGATCACGAAGCCGACCGTGGGATCGACGGGGTCGTCGACCTTGAGGCGACCGCCGCCCATCGCCACGACGGCCCGCCCCACTACCTTCGGATCGACTTGGACCACGACGCCGG
Organism: Acidobacteriota bacterium; assembly: GCA_003222675.1. Taxonomy (GTDB): domain Bacteria; phylum Acidobacteriota; class Vicinamibacteria; order Vicinamibacterales; family 2-12-FULL-66-21; genus QHWT01. The sequence continues at coordinate 2,919 of QHWT01000114.1, forward strand.
TACGGGGCGCTTTGTATACCTCGACCTCCTTGGCCTGCGGCAGC
>QHWT01000115.1 GCA_003222675.1 Acidobacteriota bacterium
CGCACTCGACTTCCTGACGCCGGAACAGCGCGAGTCGGTGCTCCTCTGCGAGGCCCCGCTCGTCGAGGGAGCGGTGGCCGCGGCAGTTGCCGCGCGACTCGGTGAGCCGCTCGCGGAGGTGGCGAATGAGGCACGCGGCGGGCTGCAGGGAAAGACCGCACAGCTCGGCGCCGGCGAGCCCGCCGCTTCCGCTCCGGTCGGGGCCTCGGCTCCGCTCGAGGAGGGCCTGACGCTCCGCCTCGACGTCCGCAACCCGCTCGGCCTGCACGCTCGCCCGGCCGCCCGTTTCGTTCAGACCGCAGCGGCCTTCGACGCGAGCGTCGAGGTCATCAATCTCACGAGCGGGCGCGGTCCGGCGAGCGGCCGGAGCCTCAACGGCCTGGCCACCCTCGGCATCCGTCAGGGACACGAGATCCTCGTCTCGGCGCACGGCCCGCAGGCGGCGGCCGCGCTCGACGCGCTCGCGGGCCTCGCCGGGCGCGATTTCGACGAGCAGGCAGCGCCGACCGGGCAGCAGGCTCCGCCGGTGGCCTCTCTGCCGGTCGCTCCTCCGCCGGACGGCGGGCAAGGGCTCACGGGCCTTCCCGGAGCGCCTGGGACCGTGTCCGGGCCCGCCCGCCACTTCCGCCCGCTCGACCCCGAGATTCCGACCGGCTCATCGGAGAATCCAGAGGCCGAGTGGGAGGCGCTGACACGAGCGCTCGACCAGGTGCGGACCGGGATCCGCGCCACCCGGGACTCGGTCGCGGCGCGCGCCGGGGAGTACAGCGCGGCCATCTTCGACGCGCATCTCCTCTTCCTCGACGACGATGCGCTGCTCGGCCCGGCCCGGCACGCGATCTTCGAGGAGGGCCGAAATGCCGCCGAGGCCTGGCATGCCGCTGCGGAGGCGGTCGCGGCCGATTACCGAAGCCTCGAGGACGAATACCTGCAGGCCCGCGCGGAGGATCTCACGGGAGTCGCCCGGCAGGTTGTCGCGGCGCTCACGGGTGACGCTTCGGCCGCGTCCCTGAGCGCACCCGGAATCGTGGTCGCGGCCGACCTGGCTCCCGCCGACACCGCTTCGCTCGACCGCAAGCTCGCGCTCGGTGTCGCAACTGCGGCCGGCAGCCCGACGTCGCACAGCGCGATTCTCGCCCGCTCGCTCGGAATCCCCGCGGCGGTCGGGCTCGGCGAGGCGCTGCTGAGCGTGCCCGAGGGAACGGAGCTCCTCCTGGACGGGGATGCCGGGACCGTCCACGTCGAGCCTGCCGAGGAGCTCGTCACGGAGTACAAACGGCGTGCGGCCATGCGAGAGCAGGCAGCTCGAACCGCTCGCGCCGCGGCCGCCGAGCCGGCGGTGACCAGCGACGGGCGACGGATCGAGGTCGTCGCCAACATCGGCTCACTCGACGATGTTCCCGCCGCGATCGAGAACGGCGCCGAGGGCGTCGGCCTGTTGCGCACGGAGTTCCTGTTCCTCGAACGGGACTCGATGCCGACCGAGGACGAGCAGTACGTCGCGTACAAGAGCGTCGCGGCGGCACTGGCGGGGAGGCCGCTGATCCTCCGCACGCTTGATGTCGGGGCGGACAAGCCGCTCCCCTACCTCCCTCTCGAGACCGAGGCGAACCCCTTCCTCGGCGTCAGGGGGATCAGGCTGGCGCTCGAGCGGCCCGAGCTCCTCGAGACGCAGCTGCGGGCCGTTCTGCGGACGGCGGCGGAGCACCCGCTGAAGGTGATGTTCCCGATGGTGGCCACCCTCGCTGAGTACAGGCAGGCCAAAGCGGTGCTCGCCGGAGCGCGCGCCGAGCTCGAGCGGGCCGGCGCTCCGACCCCCGAGGAGCTCGAGGTAGGCGTCATGATCGAGGTGCCGGCGGCGGCGCTCGCCGCGGAGCAGTTCGCGCCCGAGGTCGACTTCTTCTCCCTGGGGACGAACGACCTCGTGCAGTACACGATGGCGGCCGAGCGAGGGAACGCGTCGGTCGCCGGGCTCGCGGACGGCCTGCATCCCTCGGTCCTGCGCCTGATCCGGATCGTCGCCGAGGCAGCCAACGGGCATGGGAAGTGGGCAGGCGTCTGCGGCGAGCTCGCCTCGGACCCCGTAGCCGTACCCGTTCTCGTTGGCCTCGGAATCGCCGAGCTGAGCGCGAACGCGCCGGCGATTCCGGCCGTCAAGCAGGCCGTCCGCAGCGTCGACACCGACGCTGCGAGCGAACTGGCCGAGCAGGCCTTGGAGCTCTCCTCCGCGATCGAGGTCCGCAAGCTCTTCGCGCCCAAGGCGGCTGAGCAGCCGGCGCTCTCCTCGCGGAGCCCAGCTTCGTGATCGCCAGGACGGCCGCGCCGAGATCGCTGCTGCCGGCACTCACGTCCGCGCGGATTCTGGCCGTGCCCGCGGTGATGGCCCTGATCCTGTCCGGCCCGAACCACGGCTCCGCCTACACGGCCGCTGCGATCGTGTTCGCGGTCGCGGCCTCGACCGACTTCGTCGACGGCTACCTGGCGCGACGGTGGGCGGTGACGACGAGGCTCGGCTCCTTTCTGGATACGACGGCCGACAAGCTGCTCGTCTCGGGCGCGCTGATCGCGCTGGTCGACGTCGACCGGGCGTCCCCCTGGATCGCGGCCATCATCGTCGGGCGCGAGCTGCTGATCCTCGGCCTGCGCGGCGTCGTCGCCGCCGACGGCACCGTCTTCCCGCCCTCGAT
>QHWT01000078.1:0-96713 GCA_003222675.1 Acidobacteriota bacterium
GCGATACATTGAAAGGTCGCGAACTCGTCGAGGGTTCGATTGAAGACGGTCGCGCGTGTCGTCTCTTCGATCATGACACGTATTTCATGCCTTTGTGTATCGGCCCGGGCGGCGGCGTGGCCCAGCCGCCGCCCCTGCGTATCAGACTGTGTTCAAGTTTGCCGATGCCGCTGTCGGCCTGACGAACGTCGAAGCACCGGCGGCGCTTAGAGCGACTTCAGGAACTCAACGAGATCGGCCTTCTGCGCCGCGGTGAGATTCAGTCCGAAGTGCTTGTCGTAATGATTGACCACGGCGAGCAGATCCGGCGCGCTTCCGTCGTGGAAGTACGGCGGATGCTGCAGAAGTCCTCGCAACGGCGTCGTGCGGTATTTCCCGGTCGCCGTCCGCGCGGCATATCCCGGGTCCATGCCCACTTCGGCGGGATCGTGCAGGAATGGCACCGTCGCATTCGGACCGCTCAACACGTCCGTGTAGTTCGGCGACTGATGACAGGTGGCGCATCCGGCTTCGTTGCGGAACAGGCGCTTGCCCCGACTGGCGGCGGCCTGGTCGAAGCTGCCTTTCGGCGCCTTCGGCGCGCGCAGGCTGAGTTGATATGCCAGCAGCGCCGGCAGCTTGGGGGTCACCAGATCCGGCGTCTGCGCTATGTGGAGCCCGATGCGCGGATCGCTGAAATTGCCGTGGCCTCCCATCTGTCCGACGCCGACGTAGCTGTTCCAGTACGAAATGGGTCCATCGGCAGTGAACGTCTCGAACCCCACCCCCTTCAATCCGTAAATCGAGGGGATGACAATCGGCAGCGACGGGTTGTTCAGCGGAACGATGTTCGTCCCGTCGAACGCGTGATGCCGTGGATCATATTTTCCCGGTCCCCACGTCCTGAACTCCGCCTTCGTCGCCTCGTCCAGCGCCGGCGACAGCGCCACGATCGCACCGACGTTCAGGTCGGTGTTGGCCCATCCATCGAGGCGCTTGCCGATGCCCGGCGCGAACGAGTCGTCAACCGACGAGTGGCACAGCGCACACGTGATGCCAACCTTCGTGAGCTGACCGGTGTCGCTGACGGTCCCCTTCACGCCGACAACGGCATTCAGGCGCAGCAGTTCGACCGTCACCGCGGGGTTCGTGAGATCCACTTGTCCGGCTTGAAGCGCCGCGATGACCGGCGTCGGCAAGGCGTCCACATCGACCTTCAGACCGACGGCCAACGCCGTTGCCGGATTCACCGTGGCCACGGCTTCGTGCATCCGCAGGACATCCGTCCACAATTGCTCATCGCCGAAGGTGTCGAAGCGGAAGATGGCTCGCCCGTCCCGCAATGTCTGCTCGCCATCGTGTCCCGACGAACTGCCCTTCAGCTCTGTCTGCATTGCAGGAGCGAACCCCGAAATGGCGTGTGCCATCGCGAGGACGAATACGATCGAGGCCGCACCTATGAGTCTCATGGGTTGACTACTCCTTCTTGTCCTCGACGGGACAACGCGTAAAAACGCTCCAGTCGGTCGCGCCAGGCAACCAACGAGCCTGCGTCGGATCCGGTCATTCGACGCACACCACGAAGTCGATCTCTTCCCATCGCGGCGCTTCCGGCCAGTAGAACGTGAGCTGCACGCGATCGCCGGCGCACAGATGCCTGGTCCCGAGGTCGACCACGTGCACGCCAAGCGTGGTATCCCGTGTTGCGGTGTCGTGCACCGAATGCCAGCCGTCCGCGCTCCAATGCACGACGGCGGGCGCCAATGTCTCGACACGGAGCGTCCTGTTCGCCGGCATCGCGCGGACCTTGTTGTTGAAGCGCCAGACGATGCGATCTGACGTCGTCTGCTGTACGACATACCGCTCGACCGTCTGAGGCGGCTGATCGAAAATCTCGCCGTCGTGCAACGACCGGCATAGCTTGAGATATTCGGCATGCGCCCAGACGAGGGGCATCGCTGATCCGGAGGCATGGCCGAGGAACAGCTCGCGGTCAGGAATGTCGGCGCTGTCCCAGACCTGTTCGGGAAGAAGGCCGGCGTCACCGGCGATCATCTCCATCGCCTGCGCGAGATGCTCGGCGACGGGCAACCGCCCGGCGGCGAGCTCGTAGTGGGCGCGCTCGCCCGTCAGGAGCGGCCAGGCGCGTCCGACGCCTGTCCCATCGTACGGGCTTCCGTCAGGGTGCTCACCGTATCCGTCACCCTGATATCGATGCCAGGTCGGACCGCGCGGCGTTTCGACCTTCAGCGTGGCATCGATGATGGAGACGGTGTTCAACATGCGCGGATCGTTGGGCGCGCGAAGTCCGAAGCGAACGAACGCGAGTGCGTCGAGGCTGACCATCAGCGCCGCCGGACCGGTCGCCTGATCCGGCGGCCGGTTCTTGATCGGGACGAAGCCCTGACACGGCGATGCGGCGTCGGCGTGATCGGGCTGCGCGACGCGGGCGTAATAGCCGTCCACGCCGTGGAGCTGCGCGAGTTCGGTTCCTTCCACGTACAGCCATCGCTCGATGCTGGCATTCCACGCGTCGGCAGTCTCCCGCAGGTAGTCGGCCGCAATGGTGTTCGACGCCGCGTCTGCGAGGTCGGCGGCGACGAGGAGCGCCGCGATCTCGGTCGCAATGGTGAAGGGCGCGTATCCGGGTTGTTCCTCCCAGCGATCCTGCGGACTGACGGGGCCGTTGCGTACGAGAAAGACCGCCGCCCGGCGCACCATCGGCCACAGCGCGTCCCGTCCTGCCGTGTCGATCACGCCTTGGCGCGCCGCCAGATCGACCAGGAGAATCGGCAGGGCCGTTTCATCCATCTGCACGCCCTGCCAGTAGGGCCGGCCGTCGAGCCACATGTTCTGCGACCAGTGGCCATCCGGTTCCTGCGTCACCTGCAGGTACCGCAGCACGCGCCGGACGTGCTCGTGCGCGCCGATCGCGATGAAGCCACCCGCGATCTCCACGAGGTCCCGGGGCCATACCAGGTGATAGCCGCCGAGGTCGTCGTCCGGCTTCGAGAATCCCCACGAAATCGAGAGGCTCGCGATGATTCCGCCTTCGACGCGCTTCGATTCGTGTGTCCGCAGCACGGCGGCGCTGATCTGATAGAGACGCGTTCGCTGCTTTGGAGGGACACCGTCCACGAGCCGCGCGTGCCAGGCTCGCCACGCCCTGACGTACTCAGTCTGCGTCTCGTCGAAGTCCTCGAGCAGCGTGATGAGGGCGTACTGGCCCGCCTCCATCGCGGTCGGCCCGAATCCGAGCGCCATCACGAGCGTTCCGTCGCACGCGACGAGATCGATTTCGCCGGTGACCGCGACGTTTCCGTTCTCGGCGCGCGCGTAGGTGTGGTTCAGGCGTTTGTGGGCGTGGAGCTCCTGCCATCCGTCGGAAACGCCGACGAACCCGACGGATCGAGCGAGCCACGGCGTCGAGGACGCGAGCGCCAGGGCATGGTGCTCCCGCTCCGCGAACAGCATCGGTGACCCCTTGTAGTCGCCGACCCACGCGGTGTTGCCGGCGCCCGCGTTCGCGAGGTGCGATGCGAGCAGCGCGTACAGGTGGAAATCCGCCAGCGTGCCCTGAAGCGGCACGAAGCGCACGCGCTGCAGCACGACGTCGCGCCACGGGTCGGTGAGGATCTCCTTCTCGATCCGATAGCGGCCGTCAGTCGCGGTGTTCTGGAGTCGATACGACGGAACGCCGGGCGCCACTTGGGAGGTCTCGGAGCGTGCATTCCGCTTCTCCTCCGAGAAGTACGTCTGCCCGTCGGTGACGATGAAGCCGAAGTCGCGGGTACACGCGTGATCGACGCGCGGGTAGTAGATCTCGTTGAGAATGCCGTGGCTCAGCGTGAACCAGACGCGGCTGTCGCGACTGATCGCCGTGCCGATGCCGCTTTTCGCGCTCGACGTCCAGCGCGCGGGAACGCCCGGCCAGCCGGGGGCAAGTGTTTCGGCCCGTACCGCTCCGAGCGCGACCGCGCCGACAAGAGTCGAGTCTGTGATCACCATGGCCATCACTGATCAGAGCGTGCATGGAGAAAAAGGTGACAGGGCAGCCCGCAGCACGGCTGCGGGCCGCGATGAGCTACTTGACGTACAGCACCGCCTTCATCGTCGGATGGAACGTGCACGTGTAGGCGAACTCCCCCTTCTTCCCGGCCGTGAACGTCCAGGACTTCTCCGCCTGGATGCTCTGTGAATCAAAGCGGCCGCCCTCCGACGTGGCCGTGTGAGGAAACATGTCCTTGTTGACCCACACGATCGTGTCACCGCGTGCGACCGTCAGGCTCTCGGGCTGAAAACGCATGCCCTCGATGATGACCGTATGCGTCTTTGGCTTGGGCCGTTCGACGGCGACGAGACCCATGGCGCATACGATCACGGCAACCGCGGCAGCGAGCGTGGCAATACGCACGGTCAGCCTTTCGGCGCCGCGGACGCCTGCAGGCGCTTCGCGTGCTCGAGATGTGCGACGAAGGCGGGACGGACCTTCACCAGCAGGGCCTTCAGCTCCTCATTCGTGGCACCCGGAATCAGCGTCCTGTCGAGGGCGTCGATGACCTGCTGGTGATACGCCACCTCGTGATCGATGTACGCCTTGTCGAATGCCGTACCTTTCAGCGTCTTCAGATGAGCGAGGTTCTTGTCGCCATCCGCCTTCAGGCTCTGGCTGGTGGGATTGTCCTGCGGCGTGACCTTGAGCTTCGCCGCGAGGTCTGTCGCTGATTTGTTGACACCGGTGTGATCGGTGACCATGAGCCGCGCAAACGTCTTGACCTCCCCGTTCGTCGACCGCGACGCGGCGAGTCTGCCGGCGTCGATGTCCACCTGGTTGGCCGTGACGACGGTTGACGCGATTTGCGCGTCGTTGACACCCTGCGCGGACGGGCCGGCAACAGGAAGCAGGAACACACCCGCGACGGCGACGGTGACGGCTGCAGTCTTCATTGGCAACTCCTCATTGATGAATGTGCGATGGCTCTGGAGACACAACCTTGGTATTGAGGCAAGTGATGCGCCAGTCCCCACGCGAATCGGAGAATGGTGCGAACTAGTGCTATCGGAAGGAGTTGGCGGCTGTCAGTACACCGCACGTGAAATTGTCTGCGGTGGACATGCTTTCAAAGTGAAAGTCGAGGAGGCATTGTGAAATCACCTGCGTCCGCCGATTACTGGTGCGGACACTCTCAATCATCCGAGGGCTGCTTGCGACGTCTTGCGCGAGACCCTGCGCCATTGGTCTTCATTCTTCGCTCGTGCGAGGAATCGACGGACGCCGCCATGCGTTTGGGTCCCCCGAACGCCCGTTCTGAGCGGCGGGAGTCTCTCTTCAGAATGAACGCGACCGGCAGTTCGTCAGCATCGAACGCATCGCGAAGGTCGGGAAAGGATCCCATCAGCATCTGAATTTCGTCCAGCAGTTGACGAAGCCTGAACGCGGCGCGGTGCCGTGTCAGCTGGAATACATACGATGAATGCTTACGCATATAGGAGGACCTCACTGAATCAATCGCGAGAACGCATCTCGTCATGCGTCGCGCCTGTCGTGTGCGGAGCCGCGGCGTCGGAATCCACCCACCAGATCACCTGGCCCTGCTCCGGCCGCACTCCGGCGGCCGGGTAGACGTGCCAGTCAGATGTCCCGGCCAGAATGTGATGGAGCGCTGATGTCTTGGTCGAACCCGCGACGAGGAAGAACACCGTTGCGGCACGGGTGATGGCTGGCAAGGTCAGCGTCAGCCGCAGCGGCGGCTTGACCGCGGGCTGCTGCACGGCGACAACCCAACGCGTCCTCTCCGCCAGCGCCGGTGAGCCCGGAAAGAGGGATGCTGTGTGGCCGTCGTCGCCCAACCCAAGCAGCACCAGATCGAATCGAGGCCAATCCGTGAGGAAATGGTTCCGCAATGTCGCTTCATAATCACGGGCCGCGAGATCCGCACTCGTGAAGTGCGTCGGCATCGGGTGAATGTTCGTCACGGGGCACGGCACATGATCCAGCAGTGCTTCCTTTGCCATTCGGTAGTTGCTCTGCGGATCGCCAGCCGGAACGTAGCGCTCATCTCCCCAGAACACGTGCACGTGTTCCCAGGGCAGTCGTTCCCGAAACTGCGACGCCAGCAGGCCGTAGAGCGTCTTCGGCGTATGTCCGCCCGACAACACGAGCGAGCATCTCCCCGTGGCTCGCACTGCCTCGTTGATCACGCCGACGGTCGCCTCGGCCGCTCGAACACTCAACTCATGGGCGTCGGAGGACACCCTCACATCTGGTTTCATGTCGCGCTCCAGGTGGAAAGAACGAAGCGTTCCATTGCCAGCGCGAACCCCTCCTCCGTGTTGGACGAGGTCACGAATTTCGCCGCGCGTTGAACGTCCGCAGTGGCGTTGGCCATGGCGATGCTCACGCCGCTGCGCTCGAACATGAGCACGTCGTTCGGCATATCCCCAATCGTCGCGATCTGTGCGGTCGGTACGCCCAGCAGTCTCGACAGGACGTGCACCACCTCGCCCTTGTTGGCGCTCGGATGCGTGACATCGAGGTAATAGGGCTGCGACAATGCCGCTGACACATGCTCACCGCAGGCGCGTCGCACGTTTTCGATCGCACGCGCCATGGCGCGCCGGTCATCCGTGACGCCGACGATCTTGATCACTCGCTCCGCGGCACCCGGAAATATCGGTGCGACGGTGGGCGCGAACTTCACCGTCCATTCCTCCCGATCCACGTGCGGCCCATGTCGCGAGGGGACACGCCACTCCGTATCGGTGTAGCTCCAGACGTCGAGCGCGTGCCTGGTGAGGATGTCGACCACCTGCGGGATCGCTTCGCTGGGGATCGCCTGTTCCTGAATCACCGAGAGATCCGGTTGCAGCAACAGTCCGCCGTTGAATGCGGTGATCGGGCTCTGAAGGTGAAGGTCGTCGATCAGCATCTTCATGCCGCGTGGAGGCCGGCCACTCGTGATCGTGAACGCAATGCCCGCCTTTGTCACGGCTTCAACAGCGGCACGAGCCCGCGGCGTCAGGAGCTTGTCCGGCGTGAGGAGTGTGCCGTCGACATCGGCAATCACCAGACGCACGTCACGCGCCGAGGTGGTGACGTTCATCTCACTCCCGGACGGCCCTGAGGAGTGCGGACCGAAGCGCTTCGTCGTCCGTTCGCGATAGCCGCGAGCAGCGTGTCCAACGCCTGGATGAATGCGGTGACCCCATCCTCGAGCAGCGTGTCGGTGACGTCGCGCAGCGAAATGCCCGTGCTCTCCAGCGTCTCGATCACCCGACGCGCATCGGTGACATGTTCTCCGAGGCTGGCTCGAAGGCGTCCGTGATCACGGAAGGCCTCCAGCGTTGCGGGCGTAATGGTGTTGATGGTCTCCGGCCCGATGAGCTCCTCGACGTACCGCACGTCGCGGTACTGAGGATTCTTGGTACTGGTGCTCGCCCACAGCAGCCGTTGTGGGTGTGCTCCGCTGGCGGCCAGCCGTTGCCACGTCGTTGTGCGGCAGACTTCCAGGTAGCGCTGGTACGCGAGCTTCGCGTTGGCAATGGCCACCGTTCCGAGAAGGCCTGTCAGCGATGCGCGGGCATTGGCATCGGTGACCGCCGCCAGTCGCTTCGTAATCAGGCCGTCCACCATGGTGTCGATGCGGCTCACGAAAAAACTCGCGACGCTGCTCACGCGCGCCGGATCACCGCCGTTCTGAACGAAGGTGGAGAGACCGTCCATGTACGCGTGCGCTACCTCCTCGTAGCGTTCAATGCCAAAGAGCAACGTGATATTGACGTTGACGCCTTCGCTGGTCAGTTGCCGAATGGCCGGCAGCCCTTCCAAGGAAGCCGGCACCTTGATCATCACGTTGTCGCGGTTGACGGCCTTCCAGAGGCGCCGCGCTTCTTCGATAGTTGCCTGGGAGTCGTGCGCGAGATACGGCGAGACTTCGAGGCTGACGTACCCGTCGGCGCGTCCTGTGGCGTCGTAGACGGAACGAAGCAGGTCTGCCGCGCCCCAGATGTCCCGGATCGCGAGCGCCTCGTAGAGTGCCATCGGTTCGGCATCGTGCTTCCGCTCGATGCCCTGCAGCACATTGAGGTAATCGGTGCTGCCGGCGATCGCTTTTTCAAAGATCGACGGGTTCGAGGTGGCGCCGCGAAGCCCGTCTTCCGCGATCAGCCGGCTGAACTCGCCGGACGTGAACAGGCTCCGCCGGAGGTCGTCCAGCCAGACCGACTGACCGAACCGTTGCAGCCCCCTGATCGGGTTCTCCCCTTCGCTCGCGCCTTCGTCGTGCGGTGCCGCCAGCGGCACGATCGCATCTAGGTTGGAATGAGTCATTTCTGATCTCCCGTGATCTGGGTCTGCGCAAGGCTGCGCAAGTCTATGTCTTCGTCCGCCAGCTGACGGGGATCCACAACGTCGCGCGATTTGATCAGGGCCATGGCACGACGAATATCCTTTCCTCGATTCAGCCCGACGACCGCGTCGACGCGGCCCTGATTCAGATAGAACGCCAGGAACCTGCGGTCATCGAGCCGGCCGCGGACGACCATCTGATCCCACTCGTGGTGAAACCCGGCGTACTGCAGGTTGACGTCATACTGATCCGACCAGAACCAATGGATGGCGTCGTAGGGCTGTCTCTTTCCGAGCATGCTGCGGGCGGCTGCAGCACCCTGCTGCATCGCGTTCTGCCAGTGCTCCACGCGCATCCGTTTCCGGAAGATCGGGTGGTAGTGATTGGCCACGTCGCCCGCCGCATAAACGTCTTCGAATGCCGTGCGGCAATACTCATCGACGGGGACGCCGTGCGCCGTGTCGATCCCGCTTCCGGCGACGAAGTCGATGACGGGCTCGACCCCGACGCCCACAACTGCGAAATCGCAGTCGAAGCGCCGGCCGCTCCTGGTGATCACCCGTTCGACGCCTGCGCCTCCCTCGAAGCGCGTCACCACATCCCCGAACACGGCCTGGACGCCGTGGTCCTGGTGAACTGCGGCCATCACCCGTCCGACGTCGGCGCCGAGGACCCGAAAGAGGGGTGTCGGCGACGGATCAACGCTCACGACCTCGACGCCTTTCTGGCGCAGCGACGCGGCCACTTCGCAGCCGATGAATCCCATGCCGACCACCGCCGCCTTCCGGCCTGACACGATCCGGCTCCGCAGCGCATCCGCGTCGCTCACGGAGCGAAGGTCGAACACACCCGGAAGATCCAGGCCGGGGATCGGCGGCCGACGGTTCCGTACGCCGCTCGCGATCAGGAGCTTGTCATAGTGGACGGGTGATCCGGTATCGAGCGCCACGGTGCGTCGAATCGGATCGACCCGGGTGGCGCGAGTGTTGAAGCGCGTCTCGATCCGGTTCTGCTCGTAAAAGCCGGCGGGTCGTACCAACGCCTTCTCGAACGGCGCCTCTCCACGCAGATACTGCTTGGACAATGGCGGCCGCTCGTATGGTGGCTGCGCCTCCGCACCGATCAGCACGACGTCGCCATCGAAGCCGTCCTGCCGCAGCGTGGCTGCCGCCACTCCGCCGGCCAGGCTCGCGCCGATGATGACGAACCCGGGGGGCATTCAGATCTCGATCACGACGGCGCCCTGCTCGACCCGCAGCGGATACGCCTTTACCGGCTCGAACGCTGGCGGCGCCAGCACCTGGCCGGTCGTCACGTCGAATTGCGCGCCATGGCACCCGCACGTCACGACCGTTCCGTCGAGCGTCCCTTCTTCGGTCAGCGAGCACTGCTCGTGTGTGCACGTGTCGTCGATGGCGAAGAAGCGCCCGTTCGCGTTGGCGACAGCGATGCGGACGCCTTCCACCTCGAACGCGGCGAGCTCTCCCGCCTTGATATCAGCCGTCCTGGCGACGGTCACAGATCGTGTTGTCATCATTGATTGCTCCTTCAGATCGTTGCGAGGACATCACGTCCGCCAACCTGCGCGCGTGCGTATGACGCCCTGCGGCCACATCGATTAGAGCACCCGCGACGAAGAACGTGACAGGCTCTCGGTGTGTGCCACCGATCAGTAGAGGAGGCAAGCCGAGCGCCAGTACGTGCGGTGACGGAATGTCGACAAGAGGCCGATTTCGGTGGTTTTTATGGTGGTGCGGGAACCGGGCGAGAAGCGTCGTCGCGTGCGTCATTCAGAATGAAACTCTTTGCATTCAAACTGAATCGCTGAGAGACCACGCTGGATCGCGAATCCTCGAGCACATGAGTCTTTCGTTTTGAGTCGGCTGGCTCGCTCCTTGCGCAAGGTCTATGAACGCAGAGACGTGATCCGAATCAACGAGGAACATCGAGCATGAGCCCGCACGGCCTTCGCATTGCCCGCAACGACAACAAACAGAAGAGGACCGCCTGGGCGAGTCGCGCGGACGCCCGACGCCGCGAGCCGGCGATGTGCTCGCCTCCGGCCGCACCGCTCGTGCCGACATCCATGCGATCAGTATCGTTCCGGCGGAAGCTCGGACGATCGTCGCGCGTTACGATCATACGCATTACGCCCGCGTCGCGACCTACCGCGAGGACGAGAGTGAGACGCAGGCGTATCGGAATCGCGGAGCGATCGACGAACTATCAGGATGAAAGGCTCTGGAGCGCTCTCCGAGCCATGAGATCGCCGATGCGTTCGGCCGCGCGGTCGATCGCCCCGTGCGCGTGCGGCCCCCGAGCGCGCGCACGCGCGGAGCCGGATTCCAGCATCAGGTTCACTGCGCACGTCACGCAGTCGGCGCTGCCGTTTCGTTCAGCGTGCGCGAGCACGACGCGGACGCTGCGAATCAAGCGAGTGTGTCGCGCCAGCGTTGCGAATAACCGGTATTCAGCATAGGCACGAGCTTGCGGCGTCGTCGAGTCGTCTGTGTCGATAACCTCGATGCGCATGGCCATATCACGTCATGGTCAGGCAAGGTCCACGCCACACATGTCGGGGACTGACACCCGCGTGAAGCGTGCGAAAGGTGATGTGGTAAGCGCTACGCGACGAGGCCGTACTGCTTCATCTTGCGCCAGAGCGTGACCGTGCTGATCTTCAGGGCTTCGGCTGCCTCGCGTCGATTGCCTCGGAATCGTTCGAGCGCACGCTCGATCGCGGCTCGCTCCAACGCCTGCAGGTCGAGGCTGTCGCCCGGACCACGCTGCCGAGACTTCTGTGAAACCTCCGGCGGCAGTTCGCGCAGCCGTATGCTGGTGCCGCGAGCGACGATCACGGCGCGCTCGATCGCATGCTCGAGCTCGCGGACATTGCCCGGCCAGCCGTAGTTCATCAAAGCCGTCATCGCGTCCGGCGATACGTTCTCCACATCCTTCTTGACGCGCGTGGCCGCGCGACGGACGAAGTCGTGGACAAGCGGCGGGATGTCTTCGCGGCGGTCGCGCAGCGGCGGAACAGTGATGACGAATGCCCCGAGACGGAAATAGAGATCCTCGCGGAAGGTGCCAGCGTCTACGGCCGCGCGCAGGTCCCGATTGGTGGCGGCCACGACTCGTGCGTTCACCTTGATGGTACGCTCCGCCCCCACGCGACGAATCTCACGTTCCTGGAGTGCGCGTAGGAGCTTTGCCTGAACAGTTGGCGCGACTTCGCCTATCTCGTCGAGGAAGAGCGTCCCGCTCCCCGCCACTTCAAAGAGGCCTGCCTTGTCCCGCACCGCACCGGTAAAGGCACCCCGCACGTGCCCGAAGAGTTCGGATTCGAGCAGCGTCTCGGTGAGGGCCGCGCAATTGATCGACACGAACGGCCCGCCGGCGCGCGGACTCTGGTCGTGAATCATCCGGACGATGAACTCTTTGCCGGTGCCGCTTTCGCCATAGACCAGGACGGTTGTGTCCAGCGGGGCAACGCGTGCCGCAAGTTCGAGTACATCCTGCATGACGGCACTGCCGGCGATGAACTGCTTGGAGGCTGCATGGCGAGCGACGCGCTCGCGCAACAGGTTCAGTTCCCGTTCGCGTTTCGCGACCAGTCGCTCCCGGCGATCCACTTCCTGGAGGCGCCGGTGCACGGCCTCGCGAAGGCGCTCGACCTCGCGGCCCAGGCTTCCGCCCTGGAAGTCTGCGCGGAGTGCCTCGAGTTCGTCACCCCAGCTGTCGGCGTCTTTTCCGACGACTGTGCATTTCGTCGCGCCTTGCGCCAGGCACTCGCGTTCACGGAAATAGATCTCGTGTCCGAGACACGCGCTCGCATATCCGCTCGCGTATCCCACCAGGGACCAGCAGACGGGCGCGCTGGTCTTGCCATAATGGTGCACGTGCTGTTCGGCCACATAGGAGTCGTGCCACAGGACTTCCTCGTGAAAGCGGCCGGTCTTCCCATCATGATCCACCTCGAGGATCTCGGCCCGCACGATCCCCTCGAGCCGATGCAACACGATGCCAGCCCGCAAACCCTCGAGAGGACTTGACCATTTCGATCGGTCGCGCAAGCTCACCGCGTCGTGGTACCCGTCTGCGTACCCAAAACGCAGGAACAATCGCCTCGCCGTCTCGATGCCCAACGTGTCGATGAGTTCCTTGCGCAGGAGGCCCATGGCCGCCGCGCTGAGGAGGACGACGCGCTGCTCGTGGAGCCGGATGATGCCCTGATCGGATCGGAAATCAACGAACTCCGCGAGGTGGTGGGGCTCTACCTCAATAGGGTCGGGATGCGGCGACGGGTTTCGCTTCACGCAGGCCTTCGATCCATTCTAGTGACGCTGGCGACGTCGATCCAGCATGGTTATTTCATTTTGCATTGCCGTCGCGATGGGTTCTCGGCCACCGCCGGATCCGCCGCGGCGCATGCGGGACCGTACTTTGCTGTCCTTCTGACAGGAGGGACGATGCTCCAGCGAGGCGATCTGGTTCCCCACTTTAGCGTAGGGACTCTCCAGGGCCTGACTGTCCAGTACTCGACGATCTGGCAACGTCGAAACCTCGTACTGATCACCCTCCCGACGTCCGACTCCGAATCATCCAGGGCGTACCTCTCCCAACTCGCTTCTGAAATGCCGGCGCTAAGTGGCCACGAGACCGAGTACGTCATCACGCGAGACAACGTGGCAGGAATAGCGTGTCCCGGAGTCGTCGTCGCCGATCGCTGGGGCGAGATCGTCCACGTGGTTGCCGGATCAGATGTGGCCGACCTGCCGCCGCCCGCTGAACTCTTCGAGTGGGTCACGTACTTGCAGAGTCAGTGCCCAGAGTGCCAGGGGGAAACGAAGTGAGGTCGGCGCCGAAGCGATCGAGGCGCGCGAGGTTGACTGGCAATCATTCGCGCGGCGCGGCCGGACACGGCTGAAACAGTGCGTGAATACGCGGCCCGCAGGCTGGCGTTTGCGCTCCGCAGATTCGAGCACCGCGTTCGGCATGTGAAGGTGCGTCTCGTCGATCTGAATGGACCCAGACGAGGCGTCGATTCGCGCAGCTCGATTACAGTGGATCTCGTGGACGGGCGGCGCATCTTCGTGGACGCGACGACGGCGTGGCCGTTTGCCTCGGTGACACGCGCCGCCGAGCGCCTCAACGAGGCTGTACGCCGCGAGTTTCGGCGAGCAGCATCCCACCGCCGCCCCCGACTGACACCAAGGGCCGGCACATTTTGAGTCCGGAGGAAGCAGGAGCGCGCGCGCGTGTGACGATTCTCACACGGTGAATGTGTGCCAGCGGCGTCACGCACACTGCCCTGAAATTCGCGCAAGAACCTGCGCGACGACCCGATCACAACGCGGACGGTAGAACCGAAAGGCTTCGGGTGCGGTCGCGCCAGTGCGCTCCAGCAGAACGCGTCGCAACGCCGCGCGCCCTCGTGACAGACGGGTCTTGACGACGTCCTCCGATACGTCCAGAGACTCCGCCGTTTCCGATGTGCTCAGTCCCTCGACTTCCCGCAGGACGAAGACCTCGCGCATGCCGTCCGGCAGCGTATCGATGGCCCACTCGAGCAGGCCGCGCAGCTCACCGGTGAATGCCTGCCGCTCCGGATTCTCTGGGCTGTTGGGGGACATGAAAGGCTCCACATTCGAGAGTTCGTCGTCGAACGTCTCGTACCGGCCGCGCCGACGTACGCGCGCCAGAGATTCGTTAACAGCGATCCTTGTTAGCCACGTCGAGAACCGTGCTGCGCCATTGAACTGGCGCAGGTGCGTAAACGCGTTGACATACGCCTGCTGCATGACATCTTCCGCTTCCTGCTCGTCGCGCACGATCGCTCGCGCCGCTCTGTAGACGCGCTCGTTGTAGCGGCGCATCAACAGTTCGAACATCGCGGTGTTCCCGTCGAGCACCTGCCGGATAACGTCTTCGTCCGGCTGTTCAGCACTCCGGTTCGCGAAGGCAGAGATCGTGGCATTCATAGTCATCCCTCCAATATAAAGAGTTGGCAGCCGCAAGAAGGTGACAGAACACGACATGTCACCTTCCTCAGGGTCCTGCCCTCCAATGGGCAGGAGGCATTTCAATGGACAATCGACTCAATACCCCATGGATCGCATTGCGATATGGGATCGGCTTGACCGCCACGCTCGCGGGTATCGACAAATTCTTCAATCTGCTGGCGGACTGGACCTCGTACGTCAGCCCCCTGGCCGCGCAGCTCCTGCCGGTATCGACCGGCACGTTCATGGGGTTCGTCGGCGTAATCGAGTTCGCAGTTGGCGTGACCATTCTGGCTGGCTGCACGAGAGTCGGCGCGTACGTTGCGAGTGCCTGGCTCTTGGGAGTCGCCGCGAACCTCGTGGCTGCCGGATTCTACGACGTGGCGGTTCGAGATGTCGTCATGTCTCTTGCGGCGTTCACGCTGGCACGTCTCGCGGAAGTGCGCGTCGAGGCGCCTGCGTACGGCTTCAACAGCATCATTGAGCGTCCACGGCAGGCGACGGTCTGAACAGATCCCCTATCGACATGCCTTTCGCCACATGTACGAGCGTCATACGGCCGTTGTTCTCCTTAGCCAGCGACACGGCCTGCGCGAGGGCGGCGTTCGATGCCGGGCTGAAGTCGAAGGCGCACAGGATGCCGCCGAAAGAAATCGAAGCCGGCGCAACGGTACCCTTCGGCCTTCCCGGCACGATCAACACAGGGCAGGCGGCGCGCAGGGTCACGGTCTCCGCGACTGAACCGGCGCGGAGTCGCGCCAGGCCTGTCCGCCGGTGGGTGCCAATGACGAGAACGTGCGGCCGTCGGGCGCGGGCATGGAGCAGAATCACGCCAGCGGGGTCGCCATGCTGCACGCTGACCTTGAAGCGCACTTCGGCATCGTTCGCCGCCTGCCGAAGCGCCGCGATCATCGCGATCCGCTCCCGCGCGTGCCACCGGAACGGCTGATCCTTTGGCACGGCATGCACGACCGTGAGTTCAGCGTTGCGCGCGCGGCTCAGCGCGAGCGCCTGTTCGAATGCGGCGTGCGCCGGTTCCGAACAGTCGACCGCGCAAAGGATGCGAAAAATCTGATTCATGTTGCTGCTCCGCGATTTGAAGACATCGATATGAGTTTCTGTCGCTTCACCGCGCGACGAGCCAGGCGATCGCCGCGACCAGGCCTCGAACAGCGAGCGCGATCGGCAGCCCGACGAGGAGAATCGCGAACGGCACGAGCAGCACGATGCCGCACGCGCCGGCCGTAGATATGATCGCGTCGACCAACGTCCGTTCGCCGTCAGTCGATCGCGAGACGTCGAGCACGCTGATCTGCGACCTCGCTGATTGCCGCGTGTCTGCGGGCGTCTCGGCACGGGTTCCGTTGTTCATCGGACCACCGGGATTGAGACGGACGATCCCCGGGGTCCACGACGGCGGATCGCTCGCGGGAAACGACTCGGCGAGAACCTCGTCCATCGCACGCTCCGCTGCCAATCGGTTCGATCGAGTGTCAGCATCTGCGACTTGCGCGTACGCCGCCACGATCGGCGGCAATGTGGCCGCCAGAGTGCCGTCCCGACTAACGATTGCCGTTCTCGTGTCAAACATCATTTCTCCTCACGCAGCCGGCCGATGGTGCTGGGTCTCAGCCAGCATCCGGTGCCGCAAATTCGTTCGCCATTCGAAGTACGCGACCAGCCCTGAAGCCATGGCTCCCACTCCCATGATCACGATTTTGACCGCTCGCAGATTGCTCGTCAGCCATACGGCCGCAGCGCCTCCGAGCAGGACTAGCGTGACGCTGGCCAGCGCCACCATCCATGCCGTTCTCCACGAGGATGATGATGCTGTCTTCGCTCTCCAGCATTGCATCCACCTGCTCGTGAACACGCGGCGCCTCTGGTTCGAGTGTTTGCCGTAATGTCATCGCTCAGATCTCCACGGTCCTGCTCTGCAATGGCGCCGACGATGTCGTCAGCGAACGACCGGAGTCTGCGATTGACGTGCGTCTCCTCCCGTTCGATCGACTCTGAGCGTCCGGCGCCGTCAGACTGTCGACTCACCAGGTCGACGATATTTGCCTCGGGCGCCTGAACCGTCGTTGCGCGGGAGCGCAGGAAACTCAGTTCGCTTGCTCGATGGCCAAACATCGTCGCCGCCTCAGCCCACAGCGTGCGAGCTTCCATGTGAGGGCACTTGTCGTCACATGCGTCGTCACTTCGCACGGCGCGAAGGCGCCGCTCGTGTGCCACCATCGAGTCGTGCCATGTCGCCAGACGATCGGACAATGACACCGCTTCAGATGTACCGATGCGCGATCCCAGCAGTGCGTACGGATTCATGTCAGACCCACACCCTCTCGCGGCACGCGCGCGCGACGCGATCGATCGCGATCAATTAGGCCGCATCTCGCAGCGATACCTGCTCGCGTTCAGTCCTCTGGTGCACGGCCCTGAAGCCCTCCGTCATCCACGCGTCCAGCTTCTGAAGCACCTCGTCGGCGCTCCAGTCGTCATCCATGCGAACGGGGACCGCGACCCAGTGGTCGCGCATCGGCGATCGCAACAGATCGTGGGTTCCGGGATCGAGCCGCAATCGGTCGGCAGCGCGATCGAACCGCACCTGCGCCTCGCCCAGAGCGGCCTGCGCAGCAGGTGCTGTTTCGGGATGAACGAGCCGCGGGACCGGCGGTGTCGGTGCCGGGAGGCATCGACGCGAACAGGAGGGGACGCCAGAGGCGTCGGCCCTTTCTGTTCACGCCTCCGGCACCGCCGTGATGAAGGAGGGCACCGAACGAAGGGGTAGAGGCGGCAAGCATGGTTATGGTGGTGCGTCCACTTCGCTGGCCTGTTAAGTGGCTCGCGCGTGGCGTCGCAGCGTGACGCTATTTCTTAGAGCAACATGCGATCCCGCGGCATTCCCGGGAATTTGGGACGACCGGACATCTGACGCTGTTTCACTCTGAGATCGAACGTTTCGTTTTGAAATGCCCGACGTCGATCATGAAATGTGTGCTCTGAAGGTCCGAATACTGATGTCGCTGACCGATGACGATCTGCACGGCTACGAAATCATGCGGCGTGTCGAGGAACAAACTGACGGACGCACGCGCATGGGCCCCGGCACGCTTTACAGCTCGATTCAGGCGTTGCTCGACGCGGGATTCATCGCCGAAGTAGCGTCACGCGGTGAGGAAGGCCTGAACGATGCGCGACGCCGCTACTATCGCCTCACCGCGGCGGGACGCAAGGCCGCGCGCGATGAGGCCGAGAGACTGGCCGATGTGCTGCGAGTCGCGCGCGCGAAGAAGATCTTGAGGGGGGACCATGTTTGAGACTTTCTGCGTCCTTCTGCTGCGGCTCTACCCTGCCGGGTTTCAACGCGCGTACGGCCGCGAGGCCGTGCAGCTCATGAGAGACCGCGCACGCCACGAGCGAGGATTCTTCGTCCGTATTCGTTTGCTGCTGGACCTGGCGATCGATCTCGGCGTGACCTCGCTTCACGGCTTTCAATCCAGCAAGCCGTTGCTCGCGCACATCGACGGCCCACCTCGTTTCGACGTCATCCACATGCATCGTCCACGCCCGGCGGCGCTCGCCGTAGGCATGTTAACGACGATTCTCATGTTCGCGGCCTTCACGCTGCTGCTTCAGCTGGAGGCGCTCCCGAATGCGCCCGCGCACCTCGGCAAACGATCTGGTTTTGCAATGCCAGGCGCCGGCTCGAACCGCTCCGCGCGGCAGGTCACCGCAGCCAATCCCGAGGCGCGTCACAAGCTCATTGCCGCCATCGCCGCGAACCTGAAGCAGCGCTATGTCGATCGCGCTATCGGCCAACAGTTGGCAGACGCATTACTGGCACGCGACAAGAAGGGTGAATATGAATCGCTCGACATGGGGACGAATTTCGCGGCTCGCATCAACAGGGACATTCAGACCACCAGTCGCGCTCTCGGAATTCCCCGCGGCGTGTTTGTTGCTGACGTGGTCTACAGCGCGCGACCGCTGCCGGCGGGCCCGCCGCCACCGATGACGGAACAAATGCGTGAGCGTGATCGGGCGATGCTGCTTCAGCAGAACTGCCTGTTCGAGAGGATCGAGACGCTGCCGCGCAATGTCGGCTACATGAAGCTGACTGGCTTTGCGGATGCCACCGCATGTCAGGAGACGACTGCACGGGCGATGGCATCGCTGAACGATGCCGCTGCGCTCATCGTCGATTTGCAGGATGACGGCGGCGGGTTTGGCGAGACCGCGCTGCAAATCGCCGGATATCTCTTCGATCATCCGACATTCATGTACGATCCCCGTCCCGACTCGCCAGTTCCCGCCAGAACCGCGTCGCCGATTTCTGGCAACAAGCTCGCCGACAAACCGGTGTATGTCCTGACGTCGTCAAGAACACAGTCTGCGGCCGAGTATTTCGTCTACAACTTGAAGATGTTGAAGCGGGCGACGGTCGTCGGAGAGACGACGGCGGGCCACCAGCACTCGGGCGCGTTTCACCGCATCAATGATCACGTGGGCATGGGAATTCAGGAAGCGGTGCCGCCAGACAATCCCTATCCCGTGAAAGGTTGGGAAGTCATCGGCCTAGAGCCCGACGTGAAGGTCTCGAGGGCCGAAGCTTTCGAGGCGGCGAGGACGCCCGTCGAGGAGACCGTAGCGTTGCCTGCCGTCGCTCAGTCGCCGGCGTTTGAAGTGATCTCAATAAAGCCCGCTCGCTCAGCCGACCCGCCCAACATGCGCATGCGAGTGCTGCCAAACGGTGACCTCAATGCGACCGCGGTGCCTGTGCTCTTGCTCTTGCAGTACGCGTACGACGTGCCAGTCAACCCCTCGCCGCGTCTTTCCGATCTTCCTGGCTGGCGCGAGAGGTACGATATCGAGGCGAAGGCGCCCGCCAACGCCGTTCCCTTCGGTCTTTCAGAAAGCCAAAAGCGAGGACGAATGCAGGGAATGATTCGCGGGTTGCTCGCGGATCGTTTCAAGCTTGTGATGCGGGTGGAGCATAAAACGATGCCGGTCTACGCTCTCACCGTCGCAAGGGGAGGTCCGAATCTCCGCAAGTCGACCATCGCGGAGAGGGACTGCATTTTTGACACAGGCACCCCGGAAAGTTGCCATAACTTCATCATGGGCAGAGGCCACCCACTGAATGCAAGAGCGATCAACATGGACGACCTTGCTCAGTACATCGAGAACTGGACAGATCTGCCGGTGGTGAACCGCACGGCAATCAGCGGGCTGTTCGCCGTTGAGACGGAAGGGTGGACCCCCATGCGGCTGCCGCCTCCTCCGCCAGGCAACCCGCCGGCCGCGCGCTTCGATGACTTCCCCACAATCTTCACCGTGCTGCGCAAACTCGGTCTCGAACTGAAACAGCAAGAAGCCACAGTGCCGGTATACACGGTGAAGCACATCGAGCGCCCGGCAGGCGAATGAGCACGACGCACGATAGAACGCGTTCAACGGTCGCGGATTCAAAAGGCGTTGAGGAACGTCCGATCGCTGCGCGGTCGGGGCGCATCCAGTCCGCGGAAAGGGCTCAGCCCGCCCGAACACCAGAATACTGACGGCAAGCCACTTCCTCGCCTGATGCTGCGGACCACAGGCCACCAGCCCGCGATGCGCGGGCGAGGAGGTTGCTGCATCCCGCTTGTCGTCTGCGCTGCGCTCGCGTGAGGGCTCAAGCCCCCCGTCGGAGTGCTCCGATCTGTCTGAGCCACACGACGAGCTGGTTCCAACTGGCGAACGTCAGGCTCACCACTCATTCCAAACGCTTTGGGATGTTGCCACTCATCAGCAGAAAGTGCCTCTGCTTGCGCGGGGGCTGCGTTTGGTTGCAGCGCGTCTTGGCGATCGACTTCGCGGCGTGACGCATCCGGCAGCCAATGCGCATACACGCGGAGCGTGATCGACGCGTACTCCGGACGACGGACTCCGGACGACGGCCGTGCGCGTCAGCGGCCTCCCCGCCTGATCGTGAGGCGAAGAAAGGCCACGCCGCGGACGCGCCCTTCGGGGATGATGTCGAGCGCCGCGTCCGAGAGCGGGTGGAACCGTCGATCGAACTCGCCGTACTCATCGCCCTGTTCGAGCGCCAGGTACGGAACGTAGCCGGCGCGTTCGAGGGCGCTGACGGTCTCGACCAGCGAGTCATCCGGCAGCAGTTCCGCTCGGACCGTCGGACGTCCCGAATAGATCCGCAAGCTGCCGCTGTGGAGCGACGAGATCGCGACCGCGTGCGGCGGCGTGTGCGCGCCGAACCACTCGCCAACGAGACGGTATCGCTGCTCTTGCACGGCCATGTCGAACACATGCTGCCGCACACCGTGACCACATGCGTCACGACGAGACGCAAGTCGGTCACGAGGATGACGGCAATCGTCAACCAGAAGCACGCCGTTGCTGCATGGGCACGCGCGGACATGTTGCCCGGATCGCTCCCGGAGACAGGACGTTGCGCCACGCGCTACGCGGCGGAGAAAGCGGCCGTGCTGCGCATGGAATTCAAAACCTTTCTGCACGCGTTTATCCTGATCCCGGTGCACGTGGTGCGCACCAGTCGTCGAGTCGTCTTCGTTTCTCGCGTGGAATTCCTGGCAGGCGGTCAGTTTGCGCAGGTTCGATCATCTGCGCGCGCCGCTCAGTGTGTGAAGCCACCGCGGAGACCGGGATAGGGACGCCCGGATGGATTGAACTCGATCACGCGCTGCAGAGGATCAGCTGATGATGACAATTGAACGAGGACGCGGCGGGACATCGTCCCGAACGGTGAGGTCCGCCGCCATCACTGAGCGTTCGCTTATTTTGGGACTGGAGTGAGGACGATGTTGTCCAGTCCCATTGCGCTGACAGCATCAGTAAGACTGATCACGAGGGTGTCAATCACAGCCGCCGCCTGTGGGTTCACCACCGTTGCGAACTTTCCAAAGGTGTTCGGTAGCGTATTCGCTATTGTGAACACGGTCGTGGAGTTCCGCAGACCTGTGACCTGGTAAGGAATGGGAACGAGGCTAGCGTAGAGGTCAATGGATTTGAAGCTGAATGTGGCTCCGGCAGCCGTTACTTGAATGGTGCCCATGCCCGGAGTTGCTGGCGAAGGCACATAGAACTCAATAAAGGGAGCCGGATGTCCGTAGTCGGTAATGACACTCCATTCGCCAGATGTCGCCGTCACCGTAACACCGGACTCGGTGTAGGAATGAACGACGCAGCTTGGGCTTGGTGGAAATGGCTGCCGGATCGCGATATTGACCGGCTGGCCATCCGGAGTTGTAAAATCAGGCGACACGCCTCCTGAAACCCATCGATCACAGGGTAATCCACTAAGATGGTCGAAGCCGATGGTCGGGTCGGTCGATGTCGATAAGGAGGTGCTCGCAGACCTGATAGCAGACGAAGGCGAGACGGGGGTGCCGCCAGAACACGCTGCGCAAACGGCGCTCACGCTCAGAACGAAAGCCGCAGGGAGATATCTCATCGCAAAACCTCCTATCGTAAGCGTCTCACCTAATCTAGAAGAAAGATCGCAAGATGCTTTTTCATAAGACATCTCTCATTGCCATCCGCGGTCGCGTCCAATCGAGGTAGCGATGATCGCTTCCGTTTGGCGCGAACCGCTTGAACCCAACGGATGCCGAGGAGCTGCTCCTCTGATCCATGAGAGTGGTCACTTTCCCTTCCCGAACACCCATCCAACTCCACACGCCGCCTGCACGCCGTTGAAGTTTCTCCACCCACCGACCCGCGCCGGGAAATTGCTCATCACCTTGTACGTGACGCTCATCCCGAGTGAGAAGGATCTGCTGGCCAACACGTCGATGCCGCCGCCCAGCTGACCGCCGACTCTCGTGCGGGCAGTCGGCGCCGCTGACACGGCGCGCCCGAACACGAAACTGCGATTCGCCAACTGTACGACGGGCCCGATCGCCGCGGCCACAAACGGCTTGAAGGCCTGCGTCGTGTGATCGCCGCGAAGCGGGTTCCACCGAATGCCTACGGGAATCGCTAGCGCAGCTGCCCTACCAGTCCAAGCTCGGTTCGCGCTGGCCTTCGCGTCGCTCGACACGCCGACTCCATCCACGGCGACAGTCGCCGCCAGGTTCTCGCGCACGAATCGCGTGTACGCGAACCCTGCAAACAGCGACGTCGCGCTATCCAGGTCAACGGTGTTGCCCAAGAAGGGCACGGCGGCAGGCGTTATCACGACGGGAACAGGCGGTCCATGAACGCGCCATGAACCGAGGCGCATCTCGATCGGATTGCGTCCAGCAACGGCGTAACGTGTCGAGTGGCCGCGGCGCCGCGTAGATTCCATCGCGGCGGGACCAAACTGCCGCGGGTCGATCGCAACCCGCGCCCCATCGACGACCTCGGCTCGCGCGGTGACGGAGCCTTTCTGACGTTCTACGCGCACTTCGTAGTTACCGGGTTCGACCGCGAGCTCCACCACGCGGCCGCGCGGTTTATAGAGCTCCACAACCAGCTCCTGCGAGGCAGTCCGCACGAAAAAGCGGCCGTCGAGATCCTCTCCAAGCACCAGCATTGAGGTTGTCTGGCGGACATCGGTCATCACGATGTCGCCGGTGCCTGACAGGCTGATGTCGTAAGACGGATGCTGCGCGCCCCCCTTTGTGTCGACGGTCCGGCCGAGAGTCTCGTTGAACGCGAACTGATAGGCTTCGTTGAGCGTCACCTTGCCGTCACGTGACACATCCGCAGCACCACGGAACCCGGAGATCAGGTAGTGCGTGAAGTACGATGCCCGGATGCGATCGGATTCCTGCGCCGCTTCGGTTTCCGCGCTCGAGGTGAGGAACGCGTGGCCGCGCATGTCGGCCGCCTCGTCGATCATGAACGGCGGCCGCGCGCGGCCGCCTTTGACCCGCGTGAACGCGCCAGACGAGCAGGCATCGAGCACCGCGATGCGCACGTCGGCCGGGATCTGATCGAGGCGATCGCGCAGCGAGCGGTAGGAGTAGCGATCGTCGCCCAGCAACAGCCCCTGCTCGTCGGCATGCCCCGAGTAGTAAAGGATGACTTCGGTGCGACCGACAGGGGGCGTGCGCTTGCGTGCGTCGGCCACGCGTCGCGTGAGCGTATCCAGAGCGGCCCACACATCATGCAGCTTCGGCTGCTTGAGCAGGATCTCGTTCGGAGCCGCGACACCGCCAATGTCGATCATCACGCGCGCGAAGCGTTCTGCGTCGGACACCGCGTACAACAGCGGCGGCCGGTTCGCTCCTCCCAGGTTGGCGCCGATCGCGAGCACGTACCGCTCGAGCGATGCGGCGCACCAGCCGGGTGCGGGCACGAGCACGAGGACCGACGACAGAACGGACGCGGATACCGTGCGCGTCATCGCCTGACCTCCTTCTGCAGAGAAAACGTCGCTTGGTCCAGGCCATGTGGCAACAACAGTGGCGGCGGTGTCGCCGATGTCGTGGTTGCAACGGTACGCGCCGCATCGACGATCGGCTGCACCGCGAACGGCGTATCGCCGGTGATGAAGTAGAACTGTTCCCATCGTGGCGCATCGTCGAGCTCGTACGCTGCATCCAGCAGCACCATCGAATCACTTTTCAGCGGGACCGCACGATCACCCTGCGCCGGCAAGTGGACCGTTACGCCGCCGCGGCCGTCGACCGACAAGATCACGCCAAAGGCCCTGCCGGCAGCGTGGTAGCCCACGCGCACGACATCGCCGGATCGCGCGATGGAGCCGTCCGCAAGCGTCTCGCTACTGTCGGCAGTTCGGCGATACAACACAAGGGCTGGACGCAGTCCCTTGATGCGATCGCCGGAATCGTCAACGTTCGCACCCGACGGCGTGTCACCCGGACCGAGTGCGGGCCGCAGAACAACACCGATAAGGAGCATCACTCCGACGACAACCACTGCAGGAGTCAGCGGATCCGCGATCTCGTTGCAAAGCGAACCGAGCCGGCGAACCGCTCCGAACAGGAGATCGCCGGATACCGCGATGTCCTGAACACCATCCACACGAACTACGCCGAGATGCAGCTCACGTCGAATCTCGTGCTGCAGCTACATCGCAATCTGTTTCAGTTCGTACCTGGCGGTGGCGGACGCTGGAAGTCCACCGACAACGACATCACCGCAACGCGGCCCGACGGAACGACGGTTGTCCGTTTCAAGCCGCTCGCTCCGCACCTCGTTTCCGATGCGATGACGCAGCTCCACGATCGCTATCGCGCCGCTCTCGACACGAGGGCGGTCGATCCACTGCTGCTGGTGCCAATGTATGTGCTCGACTTCCTGTGCATCCATCCCTTCGCGGACGGGAACGGACGTATGGCGCGCCTGCTGTCGCTCCTGCTGCTGTATCAGGCAGGTTACCAGGTAGGCCGGTACATCTCACTCGAAACCGCGATCGAGGAGACGAAGGAGGAGTACTACGATTCTCTCTACGCGTCGTCCGAGGGCTGGCATGAGGCGCGACACTCGCTCGTGCGCTGGTGGGAGTACTTCGTCGGCGTGATGCTCGTGAAGGCGTACCAGCAGTTCGAGGAACGTGTCGGCGTCACGAATGCGCGGCGCGGCGCGAAGCGCGACATGATCCGCGATGCGGTGAACCGGCTTCCGAATCGATTTCGCTACGCCGATCTCGAGCGCACATTGTCCGCTGTGAGCCGCCCCACGATCGCGCGGGCGCTCCGCGAACTTCGCGCCGAAGGCGCGGTGCGCTGCGTGAAGCCCGGACGTGATGCGAGTTGGGAGAAGCTGACGCGCCGTTAGTCAGCACAGCAGCTTTGGCCCGGCACGGGCAAATGCCACTGCGCATCATCTCAGTACTGCCACTCAACACCGCGGATCGCGGCCGGAAGCTCGGGGCCAAGTCCGTCGAGGAAGGTGCTGGCAATCGTGCGTACGTTTCCCGGACCAACAAAGGGCCCGTGTGGCGCGTTCATCTGCATGACTAGCTGATATGGCAGCTGTGAATACGTCGAGAGCACGAGGACGCGCGTCGTGCGCGTCATTCCGACGAAGCACAGGCGACGGTTTTCCTGCAGCTCCGCCGCTCGTTCTCCTGGCGCAAGGCCAGCGGTCCTACGGGGAGTCAGATCCTCAATCAATCCAGCCAGTACCACTACTTCCGCGGTGAGCCCCTTCGACTTGTGAAAGCTCATGACACGCGCGAGCGGCGTCTCAAGCAGGACCTCGGGTTGTGCCAACCGGTACCGAATCACATCGTGCAGTTCCTGAATAGTCTCTCCGCGGCTGCGGTTGTCGCAATCGAGCGGATAATCGCAAAGTCATCTTCCTCGCCATTTTCCGGCGGCAGGGAACAAGGCGTCGACGGGTGCGGGCAGATTCTCGCGGAGTGGCTCGAGCTCCTGAAGTTCAGCGTTGACGGCGTGCCATCGCTCCAACGCAGTAGCGGTGTAAGCCAGCGTCAGTCCTGCGTCGATGTCGTCGAGGACCTGTCGCGCGCTCCAGCCGCGAGCACGAAGCTTCAGTCAGCAGTCGACGATACGGACCTTCACGGCGCGTCGTACTTCCGAACGCCAGAGCGCATCGGAGCGCCACGCGATCGTCCGGCGCAAGCAGCGTAAGGAGCGTGAGCTTCTCCTGCGCGGCGTCCGACTCCACGGCCTCTTCCCGAAAGTACGAGCGAATCTCGATCCCACGTGCGCGTACGGCATCACGAATCGCGCATCCGACCCTCCGGCTGTTCGCCAGCACCAAGCACTTTCCAGGGTTCACTCCGTTCGCGATCTGCGCCGCAAGAAAACTGGCGACGCCCTCCGCCTCGGCTTCGAGAGACGACCACTGGACGTGGTGGAGGTCGCCTGCTGCGTTCTCTGGCGCGGCTCCAACGCTCCGCGCACGCGACCTGGATTGCGCTCGATCAGTGCCTGCGCCATGCGCACAACACGTTGCGGACAACCTGTTCGAGGAGCCGCGCGATGCGCCGGAGTAGCCCGGTCGTCTTTCCGGTCCCTGGCCCTGCGAGGGCACGTAGGCGCGCCGCTTCGCTGCTCGCGAATCGAGAGCGGGGCCGGGCAAGATTATCGGTCCACGCCACAGGTCGCTGCTCAGATGAGTCTCTGCTGGCAGTTTAGCAACTCCGCTGGTCTGGCCCTGATGCCGGAGCGCGTACACACGAAAGGGCGCCGAAGCGCCCTTTGAGGTTCTACCAATTGTCAGCCGTTTGTCAGCCGACAGTTGAAAATTTGGTTGCGGGGGCGGGATTTGAACCCGCGACCTTTGGGTTATGAGTTAGATTTCACTACCCGACCCGAACCAGCCCAAGCACGCACAAGCCCAATTTCATTGATCGTTTTGACGGTGGGGGGCAACTGCCCCCACCCCAAACCGCGCACGATTGTCGCCAATTTGTCACCCGGAACGAGTCCGCACGGACCCAAGGGTCGCGGTGTCGTGGTGACAAATGGGTGACCAATGGTCGTTGTGCGCATGTTGGGAGGTGCGTGAATGGACTTCGATCCACGCGACTATGACGACGCGCGCGATCCGGACGAGCGCGATCAAATCGAGCCGAGAAGTGCGCATCGCAGATCGTCAAGCACGCACGATCGCGATGACGACTGGAGCCCACGCGACATCGGATCACGCGACCGGGATGGCGACGATGCGAGGACGCTCGGGCGCGGTCCAGGAAACGACCGGCAAGGCTCGGATGACGACCGGCGCGATCGTCACGATGATGCACGTTGGGCAGAGCGGGATCGCGACGGGCGGGACCGGGATCGGGACGCGAACCAACCGTTCTCGCGGCACCTGTCCCTGCCCCGCGGCTTGGAGCGCGAGCTCGTTCGCGATCGTGACCGTGAGTACACGTTGCGTGCCTCCGAGACGTGCACACTCGCGACCGTCGGAGCGTTTCGAGTGGTCTCCAGTCGTGATCTTCGCGACCATCACGACGGACCCGCCGACCCACGCTCAGGCGACCTGCGGCACCTTCGCGAGCAGGGGCTGATCGAGACCGTTCGAGTCCCTGGCTATCGCGACCACGCCGTGGTCCAGACAAAGGCGGGCCGCGACCTTCTCGAGAGCCATCGCGACCGCGATTACGAGCACCAGCAGACGTTCCACACTGGCCTCTCACGAGAGCGCGAACTGGAGCACGACCTCCAGGTCTATCGGGCCTACGAACAGGCCGGGGCGCGCCTGTTAGACCGCGGGGCGCACGTCGAGCGCGTTGTGCTCGATCACGAACTGAAGAGCGAGTATCAGCGTTGGCTGCACGCTCACGATCGGGACCACGACGACTACGACGGCCACCCGGATCGAACCCCCGATGAGATCCGGGAGTGGGCCCACGAACACGACCTGCCGTACTTCGATGACGAGGTCCACTTCCCTGATGTCCGCATCGAGTATGAAGAGCCGGATGGGCGCTGGGACCGGGAGGACATCGAGGTCATCACACCTCATTACCGCGGCGCGCACGGTGCGAGCGTCGCACAATCCGGCTTCTCGTGTTATCGCGGCGTGAGCCTCCGTCTCACCGGCAGATCCGGTGGCGGCGGGCGCGGCTGGCGCAACGGCGGCCTGGCCGAGGAGCTCTGGCGATGACGCAGGAGGAGCGCGTTCACTCCGTGATGGATGTTGGCTTCACGGAGCGCCAAGCGCGCTTCCTCGTACTCGTGCTGCGCCATGCCGGCGTGTGCATCCCGCGGCAGTACGCGAGCTTCGCTGGCATTACCAACGGTGCGCGCCGGTGCAACGCCTTCTTCGCCAAGCTGGTCAGACGCGGGTACGCGACCGAGAACGATTGCGTCCACAATCGCGCGCGCCTCTATCACGTCCACCACAAGCCGCTCTATGCACCGCCGTCGCGTGTCACCGCGCCTCGCCGTTGAACGTCACATGCTGCTCGATGGCGTGCTGATGACCCCGCATCTCGAGTGGCTCACGACCGCGACCGAGAAGGCCGGCTACCTCGCCATACTTCAGGCCGACACGGGGTCCGATTCTCCCGCGCCACGGCCCGCCGATGGCTCGCCGGAATGGCGTCAAGAACTGTCGTCGACGTTTCCGATCGGCATCGAGGCAGACGGCCGCGCGGTGCTCCTCTATCTCGCGGCGGAGCCCGGGCCAGACGGGTTCCGAAGCTTCCTCCAGGCGCACTTTCCATTGTTGCGACTGGCACCGACGTGGACCGTGCGCCTGGCGTTTCCGCGGCCAGTCGACCGCGCGTACGACGCGTATCAGGCGGTGATCCGAGACGAGTTGGAATCGCCGCTGCACCCCGCGACGATTGGCGAGCTGAAGTGGTACTTCGAGCATCGTCTCAAGGCCACGCGCGAACCGATGCATCCCGAGACGCAGGGCTTCCTCAGCGTGGGCGCGAAGGTGTTCGGCACACCTCGTTTCACCGACATGTATCAACGCTGGCTGACGCACGGTGACGCTGTGTTTGAGGGGCCATGCTCGCCGGCGATCGCCGAAGCGTTGAACACCAGCCGAGGACGCGTGGAATCGGTCGTGTTGCCGCATTCCTATCGTCATCTCTCCCCCCTGGTCGACGGAGCCGTCGCGCCACCGCGGAAAATCGAGACGGGGTTGAGAAGGGGGCCGAAAGGGGGGACGATGCGACCGCACGTCCTCAACCCTCGTCCTCAACCCCCTCCCGTGGTGACGCCGCTCAGCGTGAGCGAGCAGCTGGAGCACGACTGGCGAGCGCTCAACGAGTTCTACAACGCGCGGAAGGCGCAGGAAGTTACGCCGTGAGCCGCGCGACGGCATGGGGCGGCGTTCTCTGCCGCCCCTAGTCAGCGGTTCCTCAGCGCCAGGGAACGGAACCGAGACGTGAACGACCCCGGTACCCGCGCGCGACTGTGCCCCTGAGCGCGACCACGGGGTCGTTCACGTCTCGGTTCCGCTGTCCGACACTCGTGTTGGTGAAGGGCGGCTGCTGCGACATTTTGAGTGCCGTCGGGCGGCGTGTTCCCTGCGCGCCACGTGGCCCTTTTTCGAGCGCTCACACGTGCACGATATTGGTGTGCTGCGCAGGCCTGCAACCGTCCAAGAATCGGTGCAGTACGTTGCCACGCGCACAGCGTTGCGCATCCTGCAGAACGCGCCCTGCCAACACTCTTGCCACTCGCCCGCTGAACGGTCTGAGGGATGGCCGGCGACTGGCAATCGTTTGTGCGCTGCGCGGCGACGATACGAAGCTCAGGATGTGGACGAGTGGCAGACCAAGAGACTGACAGACGCCGAGGCTCACGCACGGTTCGATCGAATGTCCCCGCAGGGTTCGCCGGTCCGGACGTGGTCTCGGAAATCGCTCCGGACGGCTGGGAACATTCGCCGCAGCTGGCGTGTTTCCATCGGTCGCCCGAGCGTGTGTTAGAGGAACGGTTGCTGATTCACCGCAACCTGGAGCAACTGCGCCGCGTCTGGAAATGTCGCGATGGTGCGTCGTCCGAAGTCTCGTATCCAGCACCAACGCTGGACGAACTGCGGCGCGAATACTCGTCTCAGCCGGTGCGTCAGGATGAGGAAGTCACCGAGGTGATGGGGCTCTGTCTGTGGGACATCTTCTCGGACAACCACGAGGTGATTACGGCCGACGGATGGCTTGTGAACATCGGATCATTTCGCCGCGCCGACGCGTTCCTGAACGAGCACCTCACCCGTCAGCGTCATGACTCGCGTCATCGCCGTTACTTGCGCTTCTACATGGCCACGATCTGGATTTCCGGACGCGCCGATCTGACGCCGGTATACGCCATGATCTTCCGGCGGCTCTCGGCGCTTTGGCGCCGACTGTGTCTATCACTTCCCGGAGTTCGGGCTCCTGGAGTTCGCGGCGCCCCGAGATCCGGAACGGTCGGTGACCAGCTACTCCGTTTCTGAAGGCCCGATTGCAGAGATGAAGGCGCAACGACGCCATGCGGAGGTGCACGTTTTCGCGCAGACCTCGCGGAGGCAAAATGCACGTGCTCGAGAGGAGGCGATGGACCGTCCGCCGTCCGCAACCGTGCAGGCGTACCGGCAAGTGTACGGCCGCGATCCTCGTGGCTCGCCTCCCGCGTGAACGAAGAACGCACGTCGCGACCCGCGATCGGTGGTTCATTATGATGCTCGATCGTTCGGACTGCCGTGGACACAGCAGGGTCGACCCGACGCTCCGACGGACATTTTGGGGGAGCGATGGCGCGCGTCAAGGCTCCCCTCCTCCGTCGGCGCTGCGCGGCCTTGACCCGCGCCATGCGCTCCCGATGGTCACGGCATTTATCGGAGCGTCGGCCACGTGCAGCTACGAGTGGAGCCGCGGATCGATGACGTGGTCCGTCGCCCCCGCAATGGTGATGCGGGCGGCATCGGGATGCGCAGGGTTGACCAGGACGTTGAACGTTTCCGGAACGATGGCGGATGGAACCGTGAGCAGCGCAGTTGCACCCTGGGCGAGCCAGACGTCGCCGATCGCGCGTGTCGCCTGTGTGTTCTCGACCCAATCACGATCGAGCTCGGCGACTGAAGGGCGCTGAGGACGGACATCGCGTGGTACGGAGACTTTCAGCAGGCGATAACGTGCGGGCAGGTCGTGAATCTCGATCTCGAAGTGCACGAGAACCTCGAGGAGTGCGGCGGCAGGATTCTCGGCGCAGTAGACGATACGTCGACCGCGAGTGTGCCAGCGTCCCGACGTGCGTAATCCACCTTCGCCGGCAAGCGAGAGGTGATTGCTAATGCGCCACAGAAACACCTACGCGGCCATGCCCTCGTCGATCCGGTACAGCAACTCCTCGACGAGGCGAGCGCCTGCTTCCGTGGCCATGAGTTGCAGCGGCGTGCGACCCTGAAATTGCCGCTTGGCAGCGCGCAACCAACGCCAGCTGCGTTCGGGGTCTCCAAAGACCTGCTCGGCAAGCGCCGCCAGGCGCGCTAGACGGACGGCACGATCCGACTCGTCTCGGCTGAGAGCCTCGCGTCGTGCACGGCGATGCGTCAGCGTGCGTCGGGGCACCACGAGCGTGTAGAGCTCATCGTCCGTCAACCCCGAGTCGCGAAGTCCGTCAAGGGCGCTTATCGGCAGGCCCTTCTCGACCAGTCGCACGAGATCCTGATCCGAACGCAGGCGCTCGACTCGGAGGATTTCCTGAGCGCGCTGCAACAAGCCTCGGAGGGATGTCGGCGTGTCAACACTGGCGGTCTTGGACAACGGGCGTCGTGGCATGTTGCACACAATTTTAGGGCATATTGCCACGTGCTTCAACCATGGCCCGGGGAAGAGGCCCTCTGGACGCTCGCCGCAAAGCAGCCACCATCGGATCGGCTCGTCATCGCCGGGGGCGCGCCGGTCGCCACCTTGGCGTGATTGAGAAAAAACACACTCGCCGCGAACGCGATGACAAACGGACTCACCAACAGACCCACAGACAGATGTAGATCACGGGTCCACCGATAGAACGCCTTCTCGATTGATGTCTTGGCCATATGTTGCGCTGTTCGTGGTGTTATCCGGACTACACCTTGCCGAACGCGTTCACCATCGCATACATCAAGACGTACATCGAGGCGAACGAGCAAATCGTCATGATGAGCAGGTGCCGGTAGTGATGCTGATTCATCACGTGCCTCGTACTTGTCAATGGCCGTGAAGCCCACCTCCGAGAAGGTGCAAGACCAGAATCAGCAGGACGAATCCGATGATCGCGATGACGACATATCGGCCCGCAGGTCGCGACCGGCGATTCGACGCGGGACGCCGACCCGCCGTGGCCTCAGATTCCCTTCGGATTCCATACGGCGTCATGCCCCACGGTTTGTAGACGGAGAGTGTTGTGGTCACGAGCAATACGAACAGCGCCGCAGCGGCATCCCCCACGAGTTGGAGACGAAGCTGCCGCAGATCGCTGGCGGCGAGATCAACCCGCGCGGCCACTTCGGCCACACGGTCAATGGGCTGTGTATGCACCAGCAAGATGATCGTCGCGAGAACGGTGAGCAGCAGTTTCGTCACCACCCAATAATGGCGAAACAAGCCCCACGGAGTGCCAAAGGAGTCGATGAGCCCGGTTATGAGAGCGGCAAGACTCAGCGGGACGATGACGAACCAGGTGGTCAGATGCATGGCGAGGTAGGCCGCTCGCACTATTTGAGAATCGTGACTGGTCACGCCGGCGATCGCGAGAGCCAGAAATGCCACGACCGAGCCGAGCCAACCCACCGAGGACGTGATGTGCGTGGTCAGCGCAAGCTTGCGCGCTCCTGCTGTCATCATCATTCGTGAATCCTCACCTGCAGCGCTGAAGGTAGACTGCCACAGGGCATGTCGACGTGCCGCACGGTTTACGCAGCCGGCGGCTCTGGAGTTACTTCTTGGCTCTGGCAGCCACTTCCCCGACCTTCACGGTTGCGGCTGCACTATGGCCGACATGCATCGCCATCGCGGCCGGACGTACCGTCATGAACACGCCGAATCCCACGTTGACGCGACTGCCATACGCGGCCTTCGGTCGCTCTGGGACGAAGCCAGCGGAAAGCGAGACGCCCACGCCAGGTTGCAGCCCCTTCCACGTCGGCCAATATCGCGTATATCCACCCTGCAGCTTCGCAACGGTAAAGGCCTCCTCGGTCGCGGCGATCGCGAGGTCGTGTGCCGTCTTGCTCGCGGCCTCGAATCTACCGAACCAACTGTCGCGGTCCTGCAGCGTGAGATTGGTTTCAACGAGGAAAGCATTCGACGCATGGCCGGACTCCTCATTGCGTCCCCAGCCGATCGTCGTCGCCCAGATGCTGTTTTCGTGGAGTTCGGCGTGGTACGTCGCCGACGCCGTCACACGGGTGATGTCTAATCGCGGTTCGCCACTTTCGGATGCCTCTGCTTCGGTCAGTTTTCCCGCAGAGGCCTGAAGCGCCAGCTTTGACGTGGGCAGGAACCACAGACGGCCGGATACCGAGTCAAGCGCCCCGAAGTCGAAATCGGTTCGCTCCTCATCGGGTTCGCGACCGTTGAATACGGATGCTTCAGCCTTCCAACGGTTGGCATAGAGACCGCCCGTGATCACACCAAATGTAATGTGCGTCGAGTCGAGCCAATGGTGTCCGATCGGAGCGAGTGGGTTCGGCGCCGCAGAAACGCGGTGCGGATAGGCCACGGGTCCGAGCGCCGGTTCGCCGACTGGCCCTCCGTACAGCTGCCAGCGAACAGTTCCCTTCAATGGAGCGTCGTATGCCGCGGAGATTTCCATCATGAGGTCGTGCTGATGCTGCCGGTCGTGAATCTTCTCGCCCTTACACTGCTCGCCGCTTGCAAGCAAATCCGGATAGCCGCAACCGCCAATCGTCCCGGGCTCCGCGCTGAACATGCCTCGGAACATGACGCGCCCGTTTCTTGCCTTTCGTTGTGCCATGCCCATGAGCCAGTTGATGCTGCCGATCTGGTCGTCCCCGCGGTCGCCCGATTCATGAAGAAACTGCAGAAACGCGTTCTCATGCGCCATCAATTGCCAGGCGCCGCGCTGCCAATGGATCGCATACATCGGCGTCGTGTCTGGCAGCCAGGCCGTGCCTGATCCTTCGCGCGCCATCGGCATTTCACCTTCGGCGTGCTCTTGCTCCGGGGTGGCTGCGTGCTCGTGCTGATGTTGCACTGGTACCTCAGTCTGAGCCGGCGGTTGTGCGGACGCAGGATTCGCGCCGAAGGTGAGAAACGCGAGCGCCGCAGCGCTTAGACAATACGAGAAAACAGGACGGCTGTACATACACCTCTCCCGGAAACGAACAATGGGCTGTTCGGACGAGAGGGCCGTCTAGATGCGGAGTGGTGATGTGGAGCGGAGACGAGCAGGAGGCCCGTGTCGGCTGTCGACGTCGATCGGCGGCAACG
Source organism: Acidobacteriota bacterium (assembly GCA_003222675.1). Lineage (GTDB taxonomy): Bacteria > Acidobacteriota > Vicinamibacteria > Vicinamibacterales > 2-12-FULL-66-21 > QHWT01. The sequence goes on from QHWT01000078.1 coordinate 34,149, forward strand.
CACGAACGACAACGGGTTCGATGTGAGCGACAGCAGACACAGCGTTCGGAACCGGCACGCGCAGGGCTTCACGAGATGCAGTCAGCACTGCGTCCACGTGATCGCAGCCGTGCGACTCCGGGATCATTTCGGCGCTGTTCGAAGATCCCGTCCGCTCCGCGGCTGCTTCGTGATGATGTGCAGCGTGGCTCGCACCAGTGGCCAGGTGATGATAGTGCGAAGCAGGCTCGTTACGGCTCGAACGACCCGAGTGTCTTGCACAGGCTGCCTCACAGATGTCGCCGGCCACCGGCGCACCGATGATCACGAAAGCGAGTGCGAACGTCAGCAGGCGGCGAGCCATCCTGATCATGGTAACTCGAATCAGCGTCCGGAAGAGGACTTCGCACCTGAAGAGGTCGTCAGCATTGCGGATCCCGTTTCGAACGAACCGTCCGCTCCTCAACCTCGCTTCACGTAACTCGACGGGTTCGCGTCGAACTTCGCCTTGCAACCTGGCGAGCAGAAGTAGTACGTCTTGCCGCCGTACTGACTCTTGCCGGCAGCGTTGTTCTCGTCAACCTGCATCTTGCAGACTGGATCAGTTGCCATCGCGGACCTCTCGAAGATTTGGATTCGATTCAGCGCGAATCGCACCTGGCTAACGACTCACGAATGGTTTTCCCAGCACCGCCTCCAAGGGTCGAAGGACATCGTCGGCACTTCCTGCGTACACAACGATCAGTTGATCGCGTTTGTAGAAGTGGGGCGGGCCAACCCACGTAATCAGCGCCGCGCAACCGCCTCCAGTAACGCCGGAGCCGTCGGGCAAGATCTTCGAGGCGTCAGTTTCAGCCGCGACAACACTCGGGTATTCGAATGCATTGACCGATCCAGTGTTCACGGACACCACCCGGCCGCTCACCGACAAACAGGGCAGCGCGAGCGGCAGCACGTCGCCGCGCCCCGCCGTCGCGCCCTGCCGTTGAAGTGCCGCGACGAGTGCCTCCGTTGAAGTCAATGGGCTGGGACCGAGTGGATTCCGGTGCTCGCATGAACTTGCGAAAACGGCTACTGCAAGGATGGCTGATGCATGGAAGAACGTGCGCATGAACCCTCCCAGACAGGCAGGCCCTTCCCGATTTTATCGCCGCCAGAGTCAGGCTAGATCAAGTCACTGTGGCCGCCACAGAACTCAACGGTTGCCCAGCGCGGAAAGTCTCGGACCAACGTAAACCAAGAACCACAGGTCTCACGGCGGGAGCCCGAGGTGAGCTACCGTTTCTGTGGAACCTCAGCCTTGAAAGGTGTTTTCTCGGTGATCGCCCGCGCAATCTCTTCTGGTGACGTTTTCGCCGGGTTGTAGGTGATTTCCGCAGTTCCCTTCGGTTGGCTCACCTTTGCGCTCTTGACGCCATCGATCTTCTTGACCGTCTTCTCGACCGTCTTCGCGCACGCGCCGCAGAACATTCCTGACACGTTCAGGACGCAGATCTGTTTGGCTTCACGCTTTTCCGTCTGCTGCGAAGCAGGTGATCCGACTCCGAAAATCGTGGTCAGCGCGATCATCGTCAGTACCCTTCGCATCGGCAATGTCCTTTTCCGTGAGGTGAAGCGCCTGCGCCACGTCCTTAAGCCTTCTGCATTTCCTTCCCGCAGCAGCAGCGCGGATTCATGTTGCCGCCGGCGCCGGGTTTCGCGCCTTTCGTCACTTCGATTTCGCATCCGCAGTTCGGGTCTGGGCAACGATACTTCTCACCTTTCTGAAGTGCCATGGTGTCCTCTTTTCGTCAAAATGCGCGGCTGATGCCGAACTGAAAGATGGCCGCTGAATCGAGTTGCTTGTTCGCCAGCGATCGGTACAGCGGAAGTTTGACTTCGGCCTGAACATTGACGCCCTTCCCGGCGAGGATCGCGACGCCCGGCGTGGCATAGATCCAATTGCCGCCACCGACGAGCACTGGCGTCCCACGAAACACGTCTTGCCGGCGGTGCAACCACCCGAGACGTCCGAATAGGCTGATGCGGTGAGTGCCCGCGTATCTGGCGATCCCGCTGTTGACCTCTACGGACGCACCCGTTCGCAGACCATCATCGTTTTCGTGCAGCGGCGTTCGGGCGGCGAGGCTCGCGAACAATGTCCATGGGTTCATGCCCCGACTCAGGCTCGCACCGAACAGCGGATCAAACGTACCGGAGCTGCGCTGCAGACGCGACATCGGGACGAGGCTTCCGTTTGCCAATTCGGATCGGAATCGCGGCTGCTCGGTCTTGCCGGTCGGCAGTGACACCCCGAAGTTGAGGAGTGGATACCAGCGACGAATTGGACGGATGCGATACCAGCCGAGCACGGATGTGTCGCCAAGTCCGCTGAACGTCTCGCTGAAGTTCACTGTTCCGGTCGCCTGCGGAATCACCGCCGTTCGGGTCACGTCAGGAATCGTCGCTGCGGCCTGCAGCCCGAACCGATTGGTAATTCGAACGTCAACCGTGACGAGCGGCACGCGAATGCGCGTGCGCTCCTGATGCGGATTTTCCACCTTAGTTGAACCGTCGAACGCCGTGTCGCGATCTTCCGTCACGAGCCATGCGCCGATCTTGACACGCTCGGTCGTCACGCCCTCCGTCAATACACCTCGCCACCCGGGCAGGTATGGGTTGGCGCAGCCGCTTCACGTCATTTGCGCCGAGGCAGGCGTCGGCAACAGCCAGATGCCGGTCAGTGTTACAGCGCAGATGATGCGCTTGAACATCACAGCACTCCCATCCACCCCGCAGACAACGAGAACGCGACGGCCGTGGCCATCAGCGCGAGAGCCTTGTTCAGCCACGCGCCTTCACGCCTTAGGTTCATCCACATCGAAGTCCCCATCAATCCCGCGCTGACGAAGATTAGCACGGTGCGATGTGCGATAAGCATGTTGCTCAGTCCCGCCGTTCCGATGCCGGCAAGCGACAGCGTTGCAGGCACAAAGCAGCATGGGCGTGTAAGGAAGCCGGCACACGCGGCCATGACGCCGCTCTGAAGGCTCTGGCGCAGCATCATCGTCTTCTCGAAGCTCGCTTCCGCGGTGCGAGATCCAGCTGGATTATCGGTGATGCGTGTTCCTCCGCGCCAGCGATGATTTGACACAGTCCCTGACGCGTTGGCTGCCGTTGCCCGTCCCATTTCGCGATCTCAGTCGCGAGCTGATCGCGAAAACGCGTAAGCTGCTGAATGCGATCGTCGACCGCTCTGAGGTGACGGTGCGCGAGGTCGAGCACGTGCGAACACGGCGTTCTGCCCGCGCGGCTCAATTTCAGAATCTCCCCGATCTCGTCGAGCGAGAACCCGAGCGCCTGCGCTTTCTTGATGAACCGCAGCTCTTCGACTGTCGTTTCGCTGTAGCGGCGATAACCGGTCGTTGAACGGAACGGCCTGGGAAGCACCCCGATGCTCTCGTAGTACCGGATCGTCGGAGCGGTCAGTCCAGTCCGTTCCGCCACGTCGCCGATGAGGAGCCCTAACACAGTACCTAGTACAAACCCTCAAGCTGACTTGAGGGTCAAGCGCTTTCTTCGGACTTGACTCTCAAGTTGGATTCAAACCGTAGGCTGAGAACCGTAGACGGATGGACCGTCGCACTACGTGCCCCCAAACGGGCGAGAGGACTATTTCATGAAGACCACAATTCTCACAATCGCGTCGGCACTCGTCGCGGTCGTCGCCACCAGCGCGGCGGCAGCGACAACCGTTTGCAGCTCGGGTAGCTGCCCCTTCTGCAGATAGCAACCGTCGAGCGGGCGCCGAGTATGGTCGGCGTCCGCTCCCATTGCCGCCCGGCTACGTCGGACGACATGCGTCCCTCTCGGCACGAATAGTTCTCGATTTCGCCCCTGTCGATGCGCGGCGCAGAGAGTCAGCCGATTTCGAGGTGAGATAAGGCGTCGTACTCAGTCGGCCGTACTATTGAGAGGTGTCGGCATTCGCATGTCTTGCGACGAAGGTCGTTCCTGGGATCGGAGTGACGCCACGGGAGGACATCAGTGAGCTTTTACTGCGATCGCATCGTGCCGTATCTCGTTCACGTTTCGATGCGACAAGAGAAGCTGGCGCCCTACCGACGTCGCGTCGTTTCTGTCGCCCAAGGCCGGGTTCTCGAGGTTGGAGTCGGTTCAGGCCTGAACTTTCCTCTGTACGCTCCAAGCGTCACGACCGTCATCGGCCTCGACCCGTCAGCAAAGCTGCTATCGATGGCATCACCGCGGACGAAGCAGTTCGGACGCACGGCCGACTTGCTCGAAGCTTCCGCCGAAGCGATCCCGTTGGACGACAGAAGTATCGATACGGTCGTAACCGCCTGGACGCTGTGTACCATTCCGGACGTGATGCACGCCCTGTCAGAAATGCGTCGTGTCCTCAAGCCAGGCGGACAGGTGCTGTTCGTCGAACATGGCCGCTCACCGGACCGACACGTGACGCACTGGCAAGATCGCCTCACGCCCCTGTGGAAACGAATCGGAGGCGGCTGTCACCTGAATCGACCGATCGAGCAACTGATTGCCTCGTCCGGGTTCCGAATCGAGCGGCTGGAGAAGGGTTACATGCAAGGTCCGCGGCTCCTGACATTCATGTACGAGGGCCGCGCGCGTCCATCGTAGCAGTGGCATCACCGCCATGCGGATTGAACCCATCTCACGGCGGCATCAGGTACTGTGCCCAGGACAATGGTCAGAACTGTGCTGACCGCGAGGGCGACCTCCATGGCCGGTTGGCGTTGGAAGTTCTCGGAGGCGTCGGAGGGGGCCAGATACATGCGGGCGATGATTCGGAGGTAGTAGTAGACCGCGACTACCACATTGACGGCCAGTACCACAGCCAGCCAGCTGGCGCCGTTCGATACGGCCGCAGAAAGCAGCAGCACCTTGCCGATGTACCCGCCAAGCGGCGGAACACCCGCAAGCGACAACAGTGCGATCGTCAACGTCAGCGAGAGCGCGGGGGCGCGCTTCCATAGTCCCGCGAACGCATCGAGCTCAGTCCGCCTTGCGACCTGTTCGACTCGGGCCGCCGCGAAGAATGCGCCGAGATTCATCGGTAGATAGACGATGAGATAGAACAGCGCAGCCCGCGCAGCAGCGGGATCGGTACCGGACACCGCCACTCCAACGAGGACGTATCCGATTTGCGCGATGCTCGAATACGCAAGCAGTCGTTTCACGTTTGTCTGACGGAGTGCGGCGAGGTTGCCAACCGTCATCGAAACGGCAGCCAGAGCTTCCATCAACGGACGCCACGCGAACTGCTGCGCTGCAAAGCTCCCGTGCAGAAGGCGCAGCACGATCGCGACGGCTGCCGCCTTCGGCACGACGGCGATGAATCCGGCGATGGGCGTCGGCGCCCCTTGGTACACGTCTGGCGCCCACATGTGAAATGGCGCGACGGCCATCTTGAAGGCGAAACCCACGAGCGCAATCGCGAGCGCAAGGACCGCAAGTGAGGCGGTCCGACCATCAGCTGCGATCTCGATGTGCGTGGAACCCGTGAGACCGTACAGCAGGCTGAATCCGAACAGCATGATGGCGACCGCCGCCGCCCCGTAGAGGAAGAATTTCAGCGCCGCTTCGTTCGACTCAGAGACATCAGTCGTGATGCCGACCAGAATCAACGTCGCGATTGCCACGATTTCGAAGGACAGGACGACGAGCGCGATGTCGAGACTGCCGGCGAGCATCGCGGCCCCGAGCGTCGCGGCGACAATCAAGGCCGGCACGTCCGCTCGATACCTCGCATCACGGAAGTAATCGGCTGATGCCAGCAGCGTCAACGCGCCCCCAGCAATCGCATAGAACTTCAGGAAGTGTGCTAGTCGATCGAGTCGGTACGTCCCTCAAATACGTTCTGGTCGGACCAGGGCAGCATCCGGACCGTGAACGCTGCGGCGACGAGCAGGACGGCCGTCGCGCTCACATAAACCGCCCGCGTCGTTCTCGGAGACGTAAACGGCGCCGCAACCAGGAGGAGCAGGAAGGCGCTTGCGAGCGTCAGTTCGGGAACGATGGCCCAGAGCGGCACGATCGTTACTGACCGAGCAGCGTTCGTGCGCCGCGCTCGACGATTGAGATCAGCAGGCCTGGCGCCACTCCAATGAAGACGCTCGCCGCCAACAGCACGCCGACCAGGCCGCGCTCGCGCACACTTAGGTCCGTCGCGGTCAGGCTGCGGGCCGTCGGGGTATTGAAGAGCGTCTGCTGCAGTGCACGAAGGTACAACGCGGTTGAGATGATCACGCCAAAAGCGGCCGCAGCAGCGGCCCACGGCCAGCGAGCGACAGCCGCAACGAAGACCTGGAATTCGCCGACAAACCCGGAGAACACCGGCAGGCCGAAGGAGGCGAACGCAAACGCCGTGAGCACACCGGCAAACACCGGCGTCCGACCCCACAGGCCGCCGAGCTCCATGAGGTCTCGTGTGCCCATTCGCTCTTGGAGCATGCCTACGAGCAGGAACATGCCGCCCGTCAGCAGGCCGTGGCTGACCATCTGGATTATGGCGCCGTTTACGGCGAGCGTGCGATCGGCAGCCGTCGCCCCGGTCACTGCGAGCGTGGCGCCGAGGAGCACGAACCCCATATGGTTGATGCTCGTGTACGCGACGAGCCGCTTGAAGTCACGCTGTGCCATCGCGACGGCCGCGCCGTACACGATCCCGATCACGGCAATCGCGATGAAGACGCCGGCGAAGCGCTGAAACGCTGCCGGCACGGCGCCAACGGCAATCCGCACGGATCCGTACCCGCCCATCTTCAGCAGGACACCCGCGAGCATCACGCTGCCCGCGGTCGGTGCCTCGACATGCGCGTCGGGGAGCCAACTGTGTAACGGCACGATCGGCAGCTTCACGCCGAAGCCGAGCGCGAACCCGAGCAGGACGAGCGCCGCGAATGTTCCGGACCCACTCGCACGGCCAGCTGCGGTGATCGCGTCCAAGTCAAAACTGCGCGGTTCCGTGCGGAAGTACAAGGCGAGAATCGCGAGCAGCAGCGCGAGGCTGCCGGCACGCGTGTAGAGGAAGAACTTGAGCGCCGCCTCGCGCCGGCCCTCGTGACCCCAAATGCCGATGATGAAGTACAAGGGCACGAGCGCCACTTCCCAGAACACGTAAAACAGCAGCAGGTCGCTCGCGAGAAACACGCCGAGCACGCCGGTCTCCATGGTGAGGAAGAGAAACAGCAGCTCCTTCGTGTCCTCGCCGGACGCAGGCAGGTCGAACAACACCAGCAGCCCGAGGAGCGTCGTCAACAGTACGAGTGGCGCGCTGAGCCCGTCGAAGCCGAGCGCGTAACTCGCACCGATCGATGGAATCCAGGCAGCCTGCTGCCGGACGGCCGTGCCCGTCTGTGCGAGCTGGACCATCAACAGTGCGCCGATCACAAAGGTCGTCGCGGCCGCGAGGATTGCAATGAATCGAAGCGACGCGTCGCGCCGACGCGGAAGCAGGAGGATCAGGCCGCCCGCCGCGAACGGCAGGAACGTGAGCACCGTCAACATCTCACCTCCAGACGCGCACGGCAACAACGACCGACAGCGTCACGACGGCGATCCACGCGAAGACCGCAAACAGGTAGTGGTACACGCGCCCGGTCTGTAGTGCGCCGACGCGTGCACCAACGCCGCCAATGCCGACGGCTCCTCTTTCGATATTCTGGTCGAGGAGCTGGTCATCTGCGCGACCGATCAGGCCGGCCATGCTCAGCGTGAACGACGCAGTGCGACGGGCCGCGCGGTCGAACACGTCCACGTCGAACCGGCTGAGCCTTCGAGATCCCGCGAGTACTTCCATCCCTATCGCCCGATCGAATGCAGGCGTACCACTGAGCCTTCGAGATCCGGCACGCGCTGCCGTGGCAATCATTCGATCGAATGCCGCCACATCGAGACGGCTCGTCACAGCAGAGAACGTCCGTACCAGCGCGGCAACGGCATTTGCGAACGCGTCGACACCAAAGCCGCTGCGTGCCCATGTGCCAACGAATGTCACACGATTGGCTGCAGCGATGAGAAGCGGTGCGCGCCGCTCGTACAGTCCGAACGCGACCGCCCATCCGATCAGCGCGCCTGCGACGTCCAACCAGGTTCGAACGTCGACCGCCGTCAAAGAGGTGGGTGGTGCTGACCACGCCGGAATGAAGAGCGCCGGCGCAAAACCCACGCTTGCCGTGGCTGCTGCCAGTACCAGCACCGGCACGACCCGCGTGAGCGCCTCGCTATCGTCCTGACGAATTGGACGTCGAAAGGCGATGAAAAACGGCCGCGCGATGTAAAACGCGGACACTGGGGCTAAGGCCAGGAACACGACGCCCGCGAACTGTGACGTTCCGGCGGTCATGGCCGTCTTGCTCCAAAATCCCGCGAACGGTGGGATCCCCGAGAGCGACAATGCGCCAACCAGGAAGCCCGCGGACGCGATGCGCGGAACATCGTGTAGCTCCGTCAACTCGTTTGTGCCAGATGCCTTCGTCGCAATGCCTGCGGAGAGGAACAGCAACGCCTTGAACGTGGCGTGCGCAACGAGGTGCACCATGCCGGCGGCTGGCGCGCCAGCGCCAATCGCCATTCCCATCTCGCCGAGCTGACTCATGGTTGAGTACGCCAGGACGCGCTTGACGTCACGCTGCGCCGCTGCGGCCACCGCTGCCCCACACGCGGTGAGCGCCGTGACGATGAACCATGCGTTGAGGGCAGCGGGTGCGGCAACAAACAATGGATAGCTGCGCGCAACGAGATACATGCCCGCCGCGACCATCGTCGCCGAATGGATCAGCGCCGAGACCGGAGTCGGGCCGGCCATCGCGTCCGGCAGCCACACGTGCAGAGGTGCTTGTGCGGATTTGCCCAGCGCGCCGGCGATGATCAGCCACGCTCCCGCTGCGACGAGCGGACCGTGAATCATGCCATTCGACACGCTCGTCAACAGCGGTTGATATGACACCGTGCCGGCCGCGGCGAACAGACACGCGATGCCGAGCAGCAGCCCGACGTCGCCGATGCGCGTCACGAGCAACGCCTTGAGCGCGGCCGATAACGCCGTGCGCTCGCGCCAATGATGCCCGATCAGAAGATAGGAGCAGACGCCAACAATCTCCCACGCGACATACAACAGGATGTAGTTGTCTGCCAGGACGAGCGTCAGCATCGCGGCGCCAAACAGCGACATCACGGCGAAAAAGCGAGCCGGGGAAGGCTCATCGCGCATGTACCAGACGCTGTACGCGAGGATAGTTGCCGAGATCGCCGCGACGAGGAGTGCCAATGTCGCGGAGAGCGAGTCCGCCTGAAGACCGAGCGTCAACGGATGGCCGGCCAGCGAAACAGTCGTGAGCGTCGCCCGAAGTACCGAGCCTGCCGTCCCCTGGAGGGCCACGGCAGCCGCCATCGCGCTGCTGACGAGCGCGGCGCCAGTCGCGAGGAAACCCGCACCTGAGGGGGACGAGACGCGTCCGCTCAGCGTTGCGATCACAATCGCCGCGAGGAGCGGCACCAGCGGCACCAGCCAGAGCGCACTCATTCAGCCTCGCAACGATGCCACTCTGTCGACCATCTGCGTCGAACGGTTGCGGTACACCAACACAATGACGGCGAGCCCGACAGCCATCTCCACGGCCGCGATCGTCAGAATGACCAGCGCGAAAATCTGCCCGGCGAAGTCCGCTGGGTTGCGATACCGCCAGAAGGCGACCGTATTCAGCATCGCGGCGTTGAGGATGACTTCCGTGCTCATCAGCACCATCACCGCACCGCGCTGCGATAGCACGCCGTAGACGCCGAGCCCGAATAGGATCGCCGCGACCGCAAGGTAGGCTTGCAGCGGCACGCTCACGCGCGCCTCGCAAAGATGACGGCGCCGACCATGCCGAGCAGAATCAGAACTGCCGCCCCTTCGAAGGCAATCATGTAGCGGCCGAGGAGCTCCGTCCCAATGGTTCGAGCCGAATCGAGTGCCGGAATTGGCGCGGGCGCGGGCCAGGGCGCAAATGCGATGGCGCCGAGCAGACCCAGTGCGACGATGAACCCGGTGACCGCCGCGATGCGCGTGAACTCGTGCGTCATCGCCATGTCCATCTCCATGCCGGATGACATATGCCCGTGCTGAACGGCCGATTGTCCGTGGTCTTTAACGTGGGAGGCAGAGCCGTGTGCGTGATGTTCTGGCGCCGGTTGCAACGCCATCCCGCACTTCGGACACTGACCAGGCTCGCGGGATCGGACGTCGGGATGCATCGGACAGACGTACTCGTCGGCGGGTCCGGTCTCTTCGGGAGGCGCGATGCCCATCATGCTTCCACCGGGATCGGGCGACACCATCACCATGAAGAGCACCATCACGAGCATCCCGGCTACGTACATCATGATTTGCATCGACGCGAGCAGGTCAGCCGAGAGGAGGAGGAACAGGCCACCAATCGCACAGAAGCTCGCCATCAACGAGAATCCGGATCGCACCATGCTCATCGTGCGTAGCATGCGAAACGTACCGCCAATCGCCACGGTCGACAGCACCACGAACAAGAGCCACTCGACTGGCGGCGAGAGCGTTCCGTTCATGAGGCGAGCATCATCAGGATCCCGACGAGAATCACGTTGAAAATGGAGGCGGGAATCAGGACGAGCCAGGCGCCGCGAATGAGTTGCGCCATCGTGAGTCGGCGGAATCTGACGCCAAGCCACGCCATCATGATCAGGAGCAGCGTGGTCTTGAGCACGAACCAGATCTGCCCAGGCAGCCAAGGCCCGCGCCAGCCGCCGAGAAACAGCAACACACCCATCGAAGCAGCAAGAAACCAGACTGCGTAGAGTGACCCGTCTAACAATCTGCGAGCCGCGCCGCGATATTCGACACGCACGTCGACATCACCGCCGACCGGCAGATCAACCGGGGGACGGTACGTCTGTCCCATGGCCGCGACCAGGTAAATGGCGAGTCCGAGCGGCTGCCACAGCCCAAATGGCACGCGCTGATGAAGAACGAGCGTGGTGGCCGATAGCGACTCGGCAGCCATCACCGCACCGGTGACAGCGAACCCAAGGGGGATGAGATAGCTCACAAGCTGGGCTCCGGCAAGAAACGCCGCCTCCGTGCCTGGCCGCGCATTCGCGCCCCACCCCGCCATGAACAGCGCCACGGCCATGACGTCCAGCACGACGAGATAAAAGAAGATACCGACGGCGAGCTGCGGCCCTGGCAGCGCGGCGGTCGAGTCGCCAATGGGCACGACGATCGCGCCGAGCCCCACAGCCGTGATCGCCACAGGTGCGGCGCCACGAAAGAGAACGCGGTCGATCCGCTGGTGACCCGGATCGGGCGCGAACAGCAGGCTGAGGAAGGTTCGGACGCGATCGGCAAGCTGAAGACTGCCACCTTTCACGCCCGAGCGCATGACATGATCGACGATGGCAGCCCATGCGGCTCCGCCGACCAGCAGCGCCATGGCAAGAGCCGCATTGGCCAGCGTGACGGTCATAGATCGAAGGCGCCGCGCTTCCAGGCGTACACGAGGCCAACGACCAGAATCGCAGCAAACACGAACATGTCCCAGAACGCGACGATTCCGACCTGGCGGTACGCGACTGCCCACGGGAACATGTAGATCATTTCCATGTCGAAGGCGAGGAAGAGCAGCGCCACGACCGCATAGCGCACGTCCACCTGAGTCCACGCGCTCTGACGCGAGCCGTCCGTCCGTTTGTCTCGGGGTCTGGCATTCCGGGAAGCGAGCAGCACCCACACGCTCGTCGTGCCCAGTAGCAGGGCTGCCACGACAAACGCAACGCGGTAATCCATTTCCTCGATTACGACCGGATCGAGCGTATCAGCACCACAACAAGAAGGATGATGAGCGCAGCTAACGCGATCATCCAGACAAGGCCCCAGCCCATCATCCCGCCGCAGCACGCCATGCCGCCGGTCATCCCCATCCCCATCATGCCGGTCATCCCGAGGAGCGGGATGAGCACCAGGACGGCAATCGCGACAACGATCCAGACGAGAGCGTTACGATCCATGGACGTTCTCCGAATGTTCATCAATCCAGATCACCAGATTTGTCGCGTCTGTCCGCTGTATCGGTATGCGTGGACTGCTTATCGTGCCGTCCCATGAACACCATCGGTAAACAGCAGAAGACCAGGAACGCGATGATCGCGACCCACAACCAGGAATTGCCTTCCATAATTCACGGCCTCAGAAGTCCTCACCTGCTTGGTTCCGGCGTGAGCTGAAACAGCCGATGCCATTCGCCCCGCCGCGGGAAAAACATCGGTACCCGGTTTCGATACTCCGCGTACGTCGCGCCATAGGTGGCCACCATCTGTCGCTCTTCTCTGCGCGCGAGCAGCACATAAGTGAGAACAATGATGGGGAAGGCGGCAAGCGAAAACACGGTCGGCCAATGCACCACGGCTTCGCCGAACACCACGAGGAAGAACCCGGTGTACTGTGGGTGCCGCACGACGGCGTAGGGTCCGTGCGTGGCCAATCGATGTTGCTTACGTGCGCGGTACACTTCTCGCCAGCCCGCAGTCACTATTCCGATGCCCAAGAACGCAATCGAATATCCAACGACCATGGACACCAGCATCGCCGCCGGCGTGCCGGTGAGATAGATCCAGAGATTGCCATCCCAGAAAGTGCCCGACACGTCCAAGCCGAAGAGTCGCGTCAAGGCATAGATTGTCACCGGGAACCCATACATCTCTGCGTAAAAAGCGATGATGAACGCCTGCACCACGCTCGCGCGCGTCCATTCCTTCCAAGTCTTCGGCACGATCGCGCGATAAAAGAACCACGAGACCATGACAATCGAGATTGCGGCTGCTCCCCAAAGGGTGCTCGTCCTCATAACCGCTGACGCCCCTTCCCAGTGTCGTCAGGCAACGATGTCGTCGAGCCACTGACGAACTCGTCCACCTCATCGAGGGCCTGGACGGCATCGTCGGACCGACATCAGCTTCCGGCGTTTTCGATTTCGCTCGTTAGAACACCGAGATAAGTGCGCAATTGGCGGCTGTACCGATGGTCATTTCTTCATCATTCCGCCCATCTTCTGCATCATGTCCATCATGCTCATGCACTGCTCCATCTGACCTTTCATCTCCGTGAGCGGCTTCTGCGCATCGTCAAGGGCGGCACGCATCTTTGCCGGATCATTCGATGCGCTGGCGTCGGTCATCTTCTTCATCATCTCGTCCATCTGCTTGGTCGCCATGCTGCAGTGCTCGCGGCACTGTTTCATCATGTCGTCCATAGACATCGAGCTCTTCGCCGCATCTTGCTTGGCAGGCGCTGTCTGAGGCGGAGCTGACGTGTTTGCCGACTGCGAGTATGCGGGGAGCGCCAATGCAAGCGCCAAAGCTCCTGCCGCTAACGCTGTTGAATACCCTGGCTTCATGTGCTTCTCCTTCTGGTTACTTCGCCGTGACCGTCACTTTCTTCTGGCCGATCTCTTTCCCGTTCTGCCTCACGCGAACGGTCGCGTTCCATTTGCCCGCCATCGTCACCTGCCCTGTGCCGGTGTAAGTCCCGCCTCCCGCCGAGGTCAATTTCACTTCGTTGCGCATCTCCGGCATCTTCATGGCCGGCATCGCGGGCATCACCAGCAGCACGGACACATCGGCATCACTGATTGGCTTGCCGTCAGCACCTTTGACCATGACTTCGAACTGGTTGTCGCCGGTCGTTGCTGCAGTCGGCTTCATCAGCATGATGTCGAGCTTTGACGCTTTGGGCTTGTTCGTCGACTTTGCTGCCGCTTGCATTGCGAGCGCTGATACCGTGACTCCACTCAGCGCCACGACAGCGATACCGGTCATGAAATGCTTTTTAACCGCTTCAATGATTCGCCCTACGTTATGCATACTCATTCACTCCTTCGTGTCGCGTTAGCGCGACGGTCGATGGTCTACCGCTCCACAGGGGACCTCGGCGTCGGCGTTCCTTTGCCGAATTTCGGCGCGTACTGTTGCTCGATAGCTGTGCGTATCGCTGCGATCTTCGTCCCCTGCTCGTACATTCGCTTCGCATCACGTGCAACGTCCAGGCACACGCCGCACATGGTGGCGTGCGAGTCCCACTGCGGGACGCCGGCGGCGGTGCGTCCTCGCAGATAGCAGTCGCGATTGCTCACGTGGCCCTCTCGCTCGCAACCGCAGTCGCACGGCATGTACTGCAGCACGTCATCGCCATGCCGGCCGGCGAAGACATATGCAGCCTCGACCACGCCGAGCGGCCGCACCAGACCGGCGGGAGCCGTCGGCAACGGAGGCCACGACGGGTCCCAGTCGGCCATTGCCCGCTGCTCTTCGGCGCGCATGGCGTCATCGCGTACCGACGTCTGGATGATCAGTCCCGCAATCAATGCGAGCAGCGCCACGCCGGTGACGATCACCAACAGGGGCGGCCTTTTCGAAAGCGGTCGCCTTCGGTCTCTCTTGCGTGGTCCGGCTTTCATTCAATTCCGCTCCTTTGGTATTTCGGACATGTGCGCTGCCTGACCTCATGATGTTCTTCAGTTACAGCGTCATACGCGACACCTTCAACGTGCCCTTGCGCAGTGCACGCGCCTTCATGATGTAGAAAATCACCGGCGTGATGATGAGGACATGAATCGTCGACGTGATCATTCCGCCGATGATGGGCGCCGCGATCGGCTTCATGACATCTGAACCCACCCCGGTGCTCCACATGATGGGCACGAGCGCCGCCATCACGACGCTCACGGTCATCAGCTTCGGCCTGAGTCGCAATACGGATCCCGCGATCGTCGCCTCGCGAACATCGGCTTCCGTCATCTGGCCACCGCGATGCAGCCGTTTATCGAGCGCTTCGTGCAGATACACGACCATCACCACTCCGGTCTGCACCGCTACGCCGTACAGCGCGATATAGCCGACCCACACGGCCACCGAAAAGTTGTACCCGAGCAACCATTGGAGGATGACACCGCCGGTCATCGCGTACACGACTGACAGCATCACGATGCTGGCTTCCGAGGCCGAATGGAATGTCACGTAGAGCAGTATGAAGATGATGAAGAACACGATCGGAATGAGAATCTTCAGTCGCTCACGGGCGCGAACCTGGAATTCGTACTGGCCCGTCCAAATGAGGGTGTAGCCAGGCGGCAGTTTGACTTGCTGCGCAACAGCGCGTTTGGCCTGATCCACGTACCCGCCGACGTCACGCGTCACGGTGTCGAGGTAGATGTATCCGGCGAGCTGCGCATTTTCATCGCGAATCATCGCCGGCCCCGGCGTCAACGTAATTTCGGCCAATTGGCTGAGCGGGATCTGAGCACCCATCGGTGTCTTCACAAGCACCCGCTGCAGATCCGGGAGGCTCTCGCGGAAACCTTGCTCGTAGCGAACATTGACCGGGTACCGCTCCCGGCCCTCGATCGTCAGGGTGATGTTCTGCCCGCCGATGGCCGATTCGATGACATCTTCCACATCGCCCACACTGAGGCCGTGTCTCGCGATGGCCTCGCGGTCGATGCGAATGTCCGTGAAGTAGCCCTGTGCGACGCGCTCCGCATACACGCTGC
Organism: Acidobacteriota bacterium; assembly: GCA_003222675.1. Taxonomy (GTDB): domain Bacteria; phylum Acidobacteriota; class Vicinamibacteria; order Vicinamibacterales; family 2-12-FULL-66-21; genus QHWT01. The sequence goes on from QHWT01000078.1 coordinate 49,706, forward strand.
GCGTACCTGGAATGTCCTTGAGCGCGCGTTCGATCTCCTGCCCGAGTCGCTGAATCTCATTCAGATCCGACCCGAGCACCTTGATGCCGACGGTCGTCTTGATGCCCGTCAGCAGCATGTCGAGACGATTGCGAATAGGCTGGGTCCAGACGTTCGGGAAGCCGGGAAACTGCATCTCAGCATCCATGTCGGCCTGGAGTTTCTCGAGCGTCATGCCAGCCCGCCACTCCTCACGCGGCTTCAGCATGACCGTCGTATTCACCATGCCCATCGGGGTGTTGTCTGTCGGCGTGCTGCCCCGTCCCACGGTGCCGAACACCCGCTCGACTTCCGGGTACGTGCGAAGCACTTTGTCCTGCACCTGGAGCATCCGTGTGGCCTCGGTAATCGACAGGCCTGGCGGCGACGTCGGCATATACAGCTGCGAGCCTTCGTAGAGCGGCGGCATGAACTCACTGCCGATGACGAACAACAGCGGGATGGTGAGCGGAACGACGGCAAAATTCAGTAACAGCGCCGTCCATTTCCATGAGAGGGCGAGCCGAAGCACAGGCGCGTACAACCACGTGAAGAACCGGGAAATGGGATTCTCTGATTCGGGTTTCAGGCGTTTGCCGCGAATGAAGATCGTCATTAGCACCGGCACCAACGTGATCGAGAGCGCCGATGCGAAGACCATCGCGAACGTCTTCGTGAAGGCCAGCGGACGGAACATCCGGCCTTCCTGAGCCTCCAGCAGGAACACCGGCACGAACGAGACAACGATGATGGCCAATGAGAAGAAAATTGCTCGTCCGACCTGCTTCGCAGCGTGGATGATGAGCCGCGGCTGGTCTTCTATTGATGGCGGGGCCCCCTGCACCCCGCCAGGCTCGTCGCTCGCGGGGACCCCTTCGCCCCGCTCCGCTCCCCTCCCGGACGGGGACTCAGGTCCGCGCGGCTGCGCACTGACGGTGTGTTCCGGCTCGGACACGTGACGATAGGCGTTTTCGACCATGACGATCGAGGCGTCCACGAGCACGCCGATGGCAAGCGCCAAGCCGCCCAACGACATGATGTTCGAGGACACGCCGAGGTAATACATCGGGATGAACGACGCCACGACGGCGATCGGGAGCGTGAGGATTGGGACGAGCGCGGACCGGAAATGAAACAGGAAGATGATGATCACGATCGAGACGACGATCGATTCTTCGATCAACGTGCGTCGCAGCGTGCTGATCGACTCGCCGATCAGCCACGAACGGTCGTAGGTCGGTACGATCTTCACGCCCGGAGGCATCGAATGCTGCACCTCCTGGAGTTTTGCCTTGACCCCGTCGATGACCTTGAGCGCGTTTTCTCCAAAGCGCATCACGACGATGCCGCCGACGACCTCGCCTCTCCCGTCGAGTTCAGCCACACCTCGGCGAATATCGGGACCGAGACGCACCTGTGCGACATCACGCACGCGAATGGGCGTCCCCCGCGGGTCCGCGCCTAACGACACGCCTTCGATGTCGGCGATGGATTTGAGATATCCGCGCCCGCGGACCATGTACTCGCGGCCGGCGAATTCCAGCAGCCGCCCCTCGACATCGTTGTTGCTGGTTCTGATCGCCTGGACGACGTCCTTGACGCCAAGGTTGTACGCCGACAATTTATTCGGATCGAGGTTCACCTGATACTGCTTGACGAATCCGCCAATCGCCGCCACCTCCGCGACGCCGGGAACGGATGCCAGCCAATAGCGCAAGTACCAATCCTGAAATCCGCGAAGGTCGGCCAGGTTGTGGGCCCCCGTTTCGTCGACCAGCGCGTACTCGAATACCCAACCGACGCCGGTTGCGTCCGGACCGATGACCGGATTGACGCCTTCCGGCATGCGTCCACGAATCCCCCCCAGGTACTCGACCACGCGGCTGCGCGCCCAGTAGATGTCGGTCCCGTCCTGGAAAATCACGTAGACGTACGAGATGCCGAAGTCGGTGAAGCCGCGGACCGACTTGACGCGCGGTGTCGAGATCAATGAGGTGACAATCGGATACGTGATCTGATCCTCAATCAGATCGGGACTGCGGCCCATCCACTCGGTCGAGACGATGACTTGCACGTCGGAGATATCCGGAACCGCGTCCAGTGGCGTTTGAGTCATCGTCCACACGCCCCAGAACACGAGCACGATCACACCCGTGAACACCAGGAACCGGTTGCCCGCGCACCAGTCGATAGTTCTTTCAATCATCAGCGTTCTCGCACGAGACCGTCACCGCGCGGTCACAATCAGTTGCTTGGCGCCGATTCGCTGGCCGCCTTTGCTGACGACGACCGTCACATCCCATCGGCCGGCCATCATCACCTCGCCTGACCCGCGGTAGACGCCGCCACCCGCCGGGGCTACCTTGACCTCGTTACGCATGGCCGGCATGTTCATCGTCGGCATGGCGGCCATGTTGAATTGCAGCGACACCTGCGCATCCTCGATCGGCTTGCCGTCGGCGCCCTTCACGGTGACTTCAAACGCGTTCTCACCGGTCTTTGGCGGATCGGGCTGAGTGCGCACGGCTATATCGAGTCGCTCACGCTGCGCGGGAGCCCCGGCATTCGCCGGCGGCGTCTCGAATCCCTGGAGTGATCCACGAAGCTGGCTCTCGGAATCGAGGAAGAACGCGGCGCCGGTCGCGACCTGCTCCCCTTCCTTCAGGCCCTCGAGGATCTGGACCGATTCCCGAAATCGAAGGCCGACTTTCACATTCCGCGGCTCGAAGTAGCCATCCCCGACCAATACGAAGGCGACCTGCTGTCGCCCCGAGTCGAGAACAGCGTTTGTCGGCACCGTCAGGCCAGCGACGGCGGGTCCGCGCAAGTCCACGTTCGCATACATCCCCGGCTTCAGACGTCCACCGGCATTCGGGAATTCGAAACGGACTTTGACCGTCCGGGTCTGCTCGGTCACCGTCGGGTACACGTACACCGCACGCCCGTTGAACGGTTGGCCGGGGTACGAATCCACGGTCACCGTCGCTGGCCCTCCGACACGGACCATGGGCACCTCGTTTTCATAGACTTCCGCCTCTACCCACACGGCCGAGAGGTCCGCGATTTTGTAGAGGGTCTGTCCCGGCATCACGTGCATACCCTTGAGCGCCGTTTTCTCGATCACGAAGCCGGTGACCGGCGACCGAAATGTCACGTTCGTCTGAGGCTCTCGCGTCCGCTCGAGTGCCTCAATCTGCTCCGGTGGCAAGTCCCATAACGTGAGCCGCTGCCGCGCAGACGACGCCAGACGATCCGCGTACTCGCGGCTGTCTGGGAGTTGCGACTCCTGCATCTGGTCGCGCGTTTTCAGTGCCAGCAGGTATTCGTTCTGCGTCGTCAGGACTTCGGGGCTGTACAGCGTGAACAGGGGCTGGCCCTTTCGAATGGATTGGCCGGTGTAGTCGACGTACAAATCACGGATCCATCCTTCGAGTTTGAGGTTGATGTCCGCCAGACGAGTCTCGTCGTACCGAACGACCCCGACCGCTCTCACGTTCTGTTCCATGCGGCCACGCGTGACCGGTGTCGTACGCACGCCGATCAGTTGCTGCCGTCTTGGGTCGATCGTGACCTCGCTGCGAGCGGTGGTGTCCGCTGACGGATCGCCACCAGAACGCTTGGCGTCGCCCTGATGATCAGCCATCGGCATGGGTGAGCCTGCCGTGGGCGCGCTGGCGCTAGATGCGGATCGCGCGCGCACGAAGCCCAGGAGACGTTCCCGAAACGCCCACCCGGTCGCGGCCAAGAGCGCGACCACAGCGACGATGACGAAGGGAAGAAGCCGCTTGCCATGAGCCATATCGTTATTTCGTTCCGTTCACGATGGACGCCGTGGCCGGTGGTATCTCCATCCCTACCGCGCGTTCAAGATCCGCCAGCGCCTGCGCTTGCTCGCTGAGCGCTTTGAAGTAGTCAAGCTGCGATGTCAGAAGAACACGCTGGTTGTCAATGAGCGCGAGGAAATCGACACGGTCCGTTTGATAGGCGATGCGTGAGACTTCGAGCGTCTGTCGAGACTGCGGCAGGATCGTCGAACGCAGCAACGTCGCGCGTTGTTCAGCGGCTTTGGCGCGGAGATACGCTTCCTGCACCGCAAACCGTAAGGCGTTTTCCGCGCTCTGTTGGCCGGCGGTTGCAGCTTCGACGTTGGCCGTCGCTTCCGCCACCTTCGCGTCCAACCTGCCGCGGACCCATGGCGCGGTCGGCCACGTCATGCCGACTCTCACCAACAGTGAGTCGGTCTGTCCCGGCATGAGCAGATACCCGCCTTGGAACGAGAAGTCAGGCTTGTATTCCCGTTTCGCGACGGCGAGTTCCGCCTGCGAACGTTCGATCGCGAGACGCGTCCTCTGAAGTTCCGGTTGGCTCTTGAGCGCAAGACTCTGCAACACGTCAATCGCAGGCAGCGGCACGTGTTCCCGAGGCTCTTCCAACGGACCGACCGGCCCGGCGATCGGTCGATTCAGCAGCCGATTGAGCCGCGCCGCAGCGACCTGTGCCTGGAGGTCGAGAACAATGAGATCGTCATGAAGCTTGGCGACCTCCACAACTGCCTTGAGTACGTCCTGCTGCGAGATGCGACCCGTCTCGTATTTCGCTTGCGTCACGTCGACGAACTGACGCAGGAGGTCGACGCTGGTCAGGTGGATGTCGATGGCTTTGCGGCTGACGAACAAATCCGCGTACGCGCGTTTGACGTCGTCGATCACTTCGCGCGCGCGTACGGCGATGTCATTCTCCGCCAGGTCGACACCTTTCTGAGCGACCGCCGCTCGCAACGCACGCTTTCCGCGACCGGGAACGTCCTGATTCATCATGAACATGTACATGTTCGTGTTCGCGGGATTCAGTGAATTCAGCGGCCACTGCCAGATCTGCGCGTCAAACGTGGGCGCCATCAGAAACCGCTCTTGTGCCGGACGAAATCGTGCGGCTTCGAATTGCCTGCGCAATGCGATCAGTTCAGGGTTCTTTTCGAGCGCCTCGCTGAGCGCCGCTTGCAGCGCCAGAGGAGGCCCGTCGTAGACGGGCCGTTCCCCAAACGCATGCAGTTGGCGCTGGAGCGCCTCGACGTCGGGTGCAGCGGCACCGACGCCGACAGACGCTCCAAAGACGACGAGGCCGACGACGAAGACAAGTCGATTGCGCATGTTCAACGTTGCTCCTCAAGCGTTGCTATCGCACAGTCACGCCCGCCATTAACGCCGGCATGGATTCCAAACCGTGCCGCGCGGCTCAGTGTTGATGCGGATTAACTTTGCAGCGGCGGGATCGTCGGGCCGCAACTCGACGGCGACGCACTCTCCGGCACGCAGCGCTCGCCGATCCACGCGCGTGTCTTGTTGCCAGGGCCGCTGAGTGATCCACTTCACAAAGCCGGTCCTCGCGTCCAGATGCACGGACCGCACGGCTCCGGCCTTCGTCATGACTTGAACTGAATCTTCTCCGGTGCTTTCGACCATTCCGACGAGCGTGTCCGCCGCGCGGGCGGACGACGCCAAAATCAGCAGCGCACAGCCGACGAGGAGAATTCGAGACCTTCGCATATGCCACCTCACGCACTTGGATGCCGACGAACGGCGGAGCTACCGCCGGAGTCCGGTCTTAACGGAGCGACACCAACCGGGTGAACAAAAAGCGAAGGTTTTAGAGGAGGAAAACCGAATCGAGGAGGTAGGTCGGCGTGTCGAGCTGCAATGGTCGCGGCGCGTACGATTCACCGAGTCGCTTGGCCTGGACCTGAATGACCAACACCACAGGGGCGTGGTCGACCAGCCTAACCAGTTGCAATTGAGGCGGTGCAGAATTAAGCAACTTCGCGGCAGTGGATTGCCGCTCTTCATTGGACGTGCTGCAGCACGTCATCTTGCCCTCAGACGATGGGGCGTCATGTGACCGCGTGCAGATCATCCCGTCCATCTTCATGGCCGCGGGCGGCGGAGTATCGGCACACGTGATTGCCGACCAGCCGAACGCGGCTATGAGCACGAACCCGATGAATCGAACACGCCAACGAGGCACATTCCGATTGTCACGCCTTGGTCGAGCGTTGTCAACTTACGTCCGCCGCATGTCCGCCAGACGTGTGACGACAGTGGGTGCGCCGCGAGCGGCAGCCTATGCTTCCGAAGGTGCGGAAGATCCGCCGTTGGGAGGCACGTTGCAGTTGCGCCCGACAGCGCGATGATCGCTACGGCGACGTGTCGAGGTGTTCGGAGGGCCACGGCGCGACGCTCTTGCCAGCAATGATCGCCCGCACGTCTCGTTCAAGCGCATCGGGCAGATACGGCTTCAACCGGACAATCGCGCATCCTTGGGAGAGCGCCGCTTTCACGTTCGCGCGTTGTGACGATGCGGTCACGAGCAATGTCGGGACCTTCGCAGTGCGATCATCGTGCTTGAGGCGATTGCACAATTCCGCACCGGACGCGCCGGGCAGCCGAAAATCCGTCACAACAACCGCGGGCCGCACGGCCGTCGCGACGTTGAATCCGTCTTCGGCGTCGGCGGCCGTCAGCACCTTGAATCCAGCGTACGTAAGCGAATCCGCGTACAGTTCGCGCGTATCTTGATGGTCTTCGACGAGTACGATAACGGGCCGCTTAGGCACGAGTACACCAGACACTTCGCCCGCAGCTCGAACGGACGATCGAAAAAAAGAACGTTGATTTGGTGAGGGACCGATGCAACCTATTCGCAGCGAGGTTGCATCGAAAGTATATATCAGCTTCGATTGTGACGGACAAACTCGCGCGCATTGAATCCACGATCCCGCCGTTCATCGGCCGCACGACGTCCTGGCGGCTGGCAGTTATTTCTTGAGTCGCAGGGGACGGCGGACGAACTCGCGTGCATTGCAGTGACGATCGCGACAAACCCAACCGGGCTCGCGCCGACCGTCGTGTAGCAACACCGGCGAATCAAGAAACACCATGACGCCGCCGCAATCGGCACACCGGCGGCTGTTGCCTTGAATGGGGCGAGGCGGCCGACGTCGATCGTGGCCGTGCCATGAGGAGCGACGCTCGCGCAATGTGGCCCGGGTCCTTCCTGTGCGCACGCGACAGACCTAATTGTTAGTTACAGAGGCTGACACTCTATCACCGAAGATCATTGGAGGCAGCTGCGCATCAAAGCAGCCGGCGCGCGCGCCAGTACAACGCGGGGAGAGCAAGTCGATTTTGGCAGAACACGTATTTCGGCCTCACACGGCGGAGCGTCTTGCGATTGTGCGAAGCGACAGACACTTTCACTGAGGTGTCCGACCGGGCCTTGCCCGCTCTCGTGGCGCGCGATCGGATCAGGCCCGAAACATGATTGAACGTAAGGAGAGCCGAATCCCCCTCCGTTCTCGATCATGAAACCGACGGCGGTGGCGGCGCTCGGTCGATCCGCCACATCGCGACGACGATTGCAAGGATCATCACGACGACGACAATGGCGAGCATCCTCATCGGCATCCCCCCGAGACTAGTCCTTTGGCGGATCGTGAGTTGACAGGGTCCCCTGCCTTCGAGGTATCGTCATTCGCGTAAGCGAATCACGTGCCAAGCGCCCCCAAAACTCGCGTCGATCACATGTTCCGAGCGTTCTCCGACCCAACGCGGTTGCGCATCCTGCATCTGATCCGCGACGGGGAAATCTGCGTGTGCGATCTGGTTGAAGTGCTACGGCTGCCGCAACCGACGGTCTCGCGACACTTGTCATACCTGCGTAAGGCGGCGCTCGTGAGCACGCGCGAAGAACGATCCTGGAACTTCTACAGGTTGACGCCGGCGCGGACGACGTTCCACAGGAAGTTGCTCGATTGTTTAGGTGCCTGTTTTAACGACATCCCTGAGCTGTCGGCGGATTCAGAAAGGGCGAAACGCCTCAAAGCGCGCGGAGGCTGCTGCCCCCGCTGATTTTTTTGCCGCGATTCATTCGGGTAAGCGAATGACGCCAGTTTGGAGCGCATGGATGCGGCCAGCAACGCTTGCTCGTCGGCTCACCGCAGAGTTCATTGGAACGGCCCTGCTCCTTGCCGCCATAGTCGGCTTCGGCATCATGGGTGACCGGCACGCGGGCGGCAACGTTGCCGTCGCGCTACTGGCGAATACGCTTGCCACCGGCGCTGCGCTGGTGGCGCTGATCCTGACGTTTGGCCCCGTCTCTGGCGCGCACTTCAATCCTGCGGTCTCGATCGCCGACGCCACGCAAGGCGGCTTGTCGGCCGCTGATGCGGCAGCGTACTGCGTCGTTCAATGTGTCGGCGGAATCGTCGGCGTCGCGCTCGCCCATTTGATGCTCGAGCTCCCACTCTTCTCGTTGTCGACTCACGCGCGTTCCGGCGCATCCCAAATCCTGAGCGAGAGCGTCGCGACGTTCGGGCTGCTCGCGGTTATCTGGAGCGGGTCGCGACGGCGCAGTGCCGCCGTTCCATTTGCCGTCGGTGCATACATCACGGCCGCGTATTGGTTTACCGCCTCAACCTCATTTGCCAATCCTGCCGTCACGTTGGCGCGCGCGTTCACGGACACGTTCGCTGGCATCCGGCCCGCCGACGTCCCTGGGTTTGTGGGCGAGCAAATCGTCGGGGCAGCGGCGGCGACGACCTTGTTCCGTTGGCTGATTCCAACGCTCCCCGAATCCGCCGACCGCGTTGTTGTTCCACATGGCAGCGCTGCGTCGACAGAGGTGCATTATGCGATTCGCGATCTATAGCGACGTCCACGGAAACCTGCACGCGTTTGAGGCCGTTCTCGCCGACATCGGTAAAGCGAAGTTGATGACGTTTATTGCCTCGGCGACCTGGTAGGCTACGGTGCGTTCCCCAATGAGGTCACGGAGCGAGTGCGCCGGACCGAGACGCCGACCGTCATGGGCAACTAGTGGATGCGCGTACCACGACCTCGTCGACCAGGAACTCGGTGAGCGGTCGTTTGCCTGGACGAAAGCGCGGGTCACGCCCGAGAACAAGGCCTACCTGCAGATGCTGGTCAAGGAGATCCGCTTCGAGGCCGACGGCAAACGTGTGCTGCTCGTGCATGGCAGTCCGCGCAAGATCAACGAGTATCTGTTCGAAGATCGAGCGCTGTCGAGTTTTCAGCGGCTCGCGGCCACCTCAAACGCCGACATCATCGTGTTCGGACATACACACAAACCGTACACAAAGAGCGTCGACGGCGTGACGTTCCTCAACGTGGGCTCGGTCGGAAAGCCAAAGGACGGTGATTGGCGCGCGTGCTATGCCGTCCTGGACACGACGGACATGCCGTCTGCGGTATTCCGGCGAGTCGAGTACGACGTGAAGCAGGCCGCGGCCGCGATCCGAGCGACGGAGCTGCCAGATGAATTCGCCCTGGATATCGAGACCGGCGGTGCGCCGAGATCCGCGGCAGCGCGGTAGCAAGGCGCCTCGGGAGTACAGCATGGCAGACGATCGACTCAGAGTGTTGTTCATCTGCACAGGGAATTCTGCCCGTTCGCAGATGGCAGAGACGGTCCTTCGTCAGCTGTCGCACGGGAGGATCGACGTCGCGAGCGCCGGCACCACCCCGCAGCCCGACATTCACCCCATGGCACGTCAGGCGATTCGGACTCTGCTGCACATGGAGATGAGCGGTCAGCGGCCGAAGCCGATGCAGCAGTTTCTCGGCGACCACTTCGACTACATCATCAGCGTCTGCGACAGGGCCGGGGAACTGTGCCCAGTGTTTCCCGCTGATCCGGAGCGCATCCGATGGGGCTTTGAGGATCCTGCGGCCGTCGAGGGTTCTGACGCAGAGAAGCAGCGCGCGTTTGATACTGTCGCGCGGCAGCTGGTGGGACGAATTCGGATCTGGATGTGTTTGCCGAAGATCCGCGCAACCTTGGAAGCCGTCGCCGGCGCGTGAGGCCGTATGCCTGCGCCCTCAGGCGGAGTGCGGCTTCCGTCAGTTCTCGTCCAAGTCCGAGTCCCTGCAGCTCCGGCGCGAGCCAGCGAGTGCAGGAGCGCACTGTTCTGATAAGGGCGGCGGACCTTGCACCTGCTCAGACTCAAAATGTGGCGCTAGTGTTCGGTTCAGGTGCCGTGTGCCTTCGGCTACCGCGTATCGGCGAATGCGCTCCTTGAACCAGGCAGATTCAATGCCACCGAATCCGATGACGGCAACTGCGATCAACAGCAGCACGATCACGTGCGCGATCCGTCGGGCGCGGCGCTTGGGTGAACTATCTCGGCAGCAGGTGAGGTATCCAGAGCTCGAACGTCACCCAGAGCAACAGGATGACCATGACGACCGCAAGCATGACACTCAAGAAGTCCGGACGCCGGCTCCAAACACGCTTCCAAGCACTATCAGAGGTGGGTTTCATAGGCCCCGCAGTCGATTGATTCCACCTGAATTGTGACGTGCCAGAAATGAAGATCGCCGGTCAGGAGTCGTTGTGCGCGCACGAGAAGGTCGTCATGCGCTGTGTCCGCATCACGGACCAGGTGGACGCTGAGGGCATTGCGGCCGGACGTAAGTGACCACGCATGCAGGTCGCGAACGCGCGGGTGTGCCCTCGAGCAGTACGCCGACGCCCTCCGTCAGCAGTCGCCACGTGCGAGGCAGGATGAACAAACCGATCCCGGCTGAGACGAGGGGATCGGCGTAGTACCAGCCTGTGGCCCACATGACTAGCGCCGCGACGACGACTCCTGCCGACGACATCAAATCGGCGATGACCTCGAGATATGCGCCCTTGACGTTCACGCTGTCCGGCGCACCACTCCGAAGCAATCTCGCACCGATAAGGTTGACGATTAGTCCGATGACGGCGACAACGAGGACGGGGCCACTGGCGATCTCCGGCGGATGCCTGAGCCGTCCGTATGCCTCATACAGGATGAAGAACGAGATCAACAGCAGGACTACGGCGTTGACGACCGACGCGAGGATCTCGAACCGGTAGTACCCGTACGTGTGATCCGGCGTCGCCGGCTTCACAGCGAAGGCCATCGCGGTGAGCGCGAGGCCGAGGCCCGCGACATCCGTCAGCATGTGTCCCGCATCTGCGAGCAACGCCAGGCTGTGCGTCAGCCATCCCGCAATGACCTCGACGATCAAGTAGCCACAGGTCAGAACCAGGACGATCGTCAGCGGCCTGCGGCGGTCAGGACCGCCAAGATGGCGGTGGACGTGGCTCATGCGGGACTGCGCTTGCGCCAGCGCACGCGCCACTCCTCGACCTGGGCATACGCAGCCGGCAGTGCAATCAGCGTGAACAGCGTGGACGTCACGAGTCCTCCCACCATCACGACCGCGAGGGGTCGCTCGATTTCCGTGCCGTGCAGCCGCAACACCAGGAACGGCATCAGGCCGAGAATCGCGGTCGCCGCCGTCATCAGCTTCGGACGGACGCGGCCCAGACTCGCCTCGCGCACGGCGTCGCGAAACGCGTGACCGCGTGCAAGGAATCCCCGCGTTTGCGTGACCAGGACCAGACCGTTCTGGACCGCGATCCCGAAGAGCCCAATCAGGCCGACGAGCGAGGACACGTTCCACGTCTCGCGCGCAATGAGCAACGCGACAATCCCGCCAATGAACGCGATAGGAACTGTCAGCAGGATGAGTGCTGCCTCGACGGCAGAACCGAGAGCGATGTACATCAGGACGAAGACTGCGACGAGCGCCGTCGCAATGGCTGTGGACAGCGCTTTCGATGCCCTCGCCTGGCTCTCGATCCGTCCGCCGACGTCCAGAAAATAACCGCCGGGCAGCGACAGCCTCGCGTTGAGCGCGTCGCGCACGTCGCGGGCCGTTGAGCCCAGATCCCGGCCGGCCACACTCGCTTCAACCGCGATTCGGCGCATGCCGGCCTCGCGCCTGATGGCGCCGGGCCCAAACACCTCTGAGATCTCCGCGAGCTGTCCCAGCGGAATGCGTGTTCCATCGTGTCCGTCGATCAAGAGAGAGCGGATCGCTTGAATGTCACGTCGGCGGTCATCCTGGAGACGAACCACCAAATCGAACCGCCGTTGTCCGATCCAGACATCCGACTCCTGTTGTCCAACCAGTCCGACTCGGACCGCCTCGATGACGTCGCCGGGCGAGAGTCCCACCCTGGACGTTGCCGATCGATCGACGGCAATCTGGATCTGCGGCAATCCGGTCGACTGTTCAGCGCGCAGGTCTTCAATTCCGTCCACATCGTGCATGAGTACCCTTGCGCGTTCGGCCAGTCGCGCCAATTCGTCGAGATCGGGGCCGAAAATCTTCACCGACACATCCGCCGGCGTACCTCCGAGGCCTTCATCGATGCGCATGCCCAGTGGCGTCGTGAAGAGCACGGTCACCCCAGGCACCGACGCCAGGCGCTCGCGCATCGCGTCTTCGAGCTCGTCGATCGACCGTGCGCGGCGTGGCTTCAGCACCACCAGGATGTCGGACATCGTGTGAGGCATCGGGTCTTCCGTCCGCTCCGACCGACCAGTGCGCCTGACGACATCGTCGACTTCTGGAAAGTCCCGTAGCACGTCCTCCACGCGGTGATTGAGTCGGTCGACTTGGTCGAGCGACGCCTCCTGCGGCAAGACCGTCTGCAGCAGCAGTGCGCCTTCGTCGAGGGCCGGCATGAAATCGCTGCCGATGAACAACGCGCCAGTGCCGGCGCCGATGGCACACAGCAGCGCAATCAGCGCAACCCGCATGGGATGCCGAAGGGCGGCATCGAGAATGGGGGCGTACGCACGATTCGTGCGCCGCAGCAGCCAGGACTCGTGAGCAGTCGAATGCCTCCGCAACAGCCAGGCGGAGACCACCGGCACCGCCGTGAGCGCCAACGCCAGGGATCCGGCCATGGCGGCGATGACCGCCGCCGCGAGCTCATGCCGAACAGCGGAAGAAACACCGCGATGATGATCAACGTCGCAAATGTGATCGGACGACCGACCTCGATCGACGCCTCGCGCGCGACATCTGTCGGGTGCTCCGGACTCGATTCGAGTCGATGGAGGATGTTCTCCGTCACGATGATGGCGGCGTCCACGAGCAGGCCGACAGCAATCGCAAGGCCGCCGAGCGTCATCGTGTTGATGCCCACGCCCGCCGGTTTGAGCAGCGCTCCGGCCAGGGCAATCGACAAGGGCATCGTCAGCGTGACGATCAGCGCCGCGCGCAGATTGCCCAGCAACGCAAACAGCACGATCACCACGAATGCCGCTCCAAGCAGCACCGCGCGCCCGAGGCCGCCGAGCGCCTCCGTCACCAGGGCGGACTGGTCGTACACGATCCGAAGCGACACTCCCTTGGGCAGCGACTTCCGGATATCTTCAATGGCACCGCGAATGCCTCGAGAGACCGTGACGGTGTCCGCGCCAAATTGTTTGATGATGCGCGCGCTGACCACTTCGCCTTTGAGGCGATGTGCAACGCCGCGCCGGATGGCCGGCGCCTCGCGCACATCGGCCACATCGCCGAGGAAGACCGGCACGTGTTCCCGAACCAGGACGACCGTATTTCGCAGGTCGTCCACGTTTCGGGCGCGGCCGACCGCCCGGACGCTCCACTCGGTTGCGCCCTGCACGACGAAACCACCGGAGGCGTTGACGTTGCTGCCTTCGACGGCGTGCAGCACGTCGCCGAGGCTCACGCGACGGGCCGACATGCGATCCGGATCAATCTGCACTTGGAATTGGCGAAGGTAGCCGCCCAAACGTTCGACCGCCGCGACACCCGGCACAGCGAGCAACCGGTTCTTCACGTCGAACTCCGCGAGATCCCGCAGCGTCATCAGGTCGGCACTTCCGGGCTCCGCTTCCAGCGTGAATTCGAAGATTTCGTTCAGGCGACCCGTCAGGCTCGAGATAAGCGGCGCGTCGGTACCGGGCGGCAATTCCGTCGCTGCTTGCGCCACACGTTCCGATACAAACTGCCGAGAGCGGTAGTAATCGGCATCTGATTCGAACTCGATGGTGACCTGAGAGACGCCGAGCTGCGAGACTGAGCGGATGCGCCTCACATCCGGAAGGCCCGCCAGCGCAACTTCCATCGGGATGGCGATCGCGCGTTCGAGCTCCTCCGCTCCCATCGCCGGGTTCTGCACGATGACGTTGAAGATCGGTGCGGAGAGATCCGGGAAGACATCGCGGCGCAGTTCGCGGAATGACATGCCGCCTAGAACCGCCGCCCCTGACACCAGGAGGAGCGTCAAGCCCGGCTTGCCGAACGAGGCGTCGATGATTCGGGCAATCATCACTTGCCCTCGTGTCCTTCATGCGCTCCTGCACCCCGCGCCTTGTCTGCCTCGGACTTGAGCAGGAACGAACCGTCGACGACGATCGTCTCACCGGCCTTCAAACCGGAGAGCATTTCCACTTCACCGCCGAGATCGCGGCCGCGCCCGATTCGCCGAATCTCGAATGTGGACGCGTCCTTCGGCACGAACACGACCCATTCGTTCTCGAGACGTTGCAGCGCAGCAGCCGGTACGGTCACGAGAGGCTGGCCCGTCTCGCCCACGGGGATGGCAGCCGTCGCAGACATTCCAGGCCTGAGGACGCGATCTTGGTTGGCGATCTCGATGCGAACGGACACAGTCCGGGACTCTGCATTCACCTCGCTGCCGATGTACGACACGCGGCCGGCGAAGGGACGTCCTGGCATTGCAGCGAAACTCACCTGTGCCTCCGTACCTGGTCGGATGCGCACGGCGTCGCGTTCGAACGCATGCACCGTCAGCCACAGGGTGTCCAGATTGGCAATCCTGAATAGGGGTGCAGATGGCTCAGCCATCTGACCCTGGGCAGCGCGCCGTTCGATGACGGTGCCCGCAATCGGCGATCTCAAAACCAATTCGGATCCAGCGTCGGCGCTCGCCTCGCCATCCGCTGGCGCGCCGAGCGTCGCGAGCGCGGCGCGAGCGGCACGCACTTCCGCCTCGGCCGCGGTAACCGCGGCTTCCGCCTCCTGCACTTCGCGGAGTGGAACGATGTTCTCCTTGGCGAGATCCTGCTTGCGACTCAGCGCCTGGTGAGACAAATCGAGCTTGGCGCGAGCCGATTGGAAGTCCGCCCGTGCTCGTCCGAGTTCTGTGCTCTGGAGCTGCGCAAGGGGCTGCCCGCGCTGCACGGCGTCGCCGGGTGCAGCCCGGAAAGACAGCACCCGCGCGACGACGGGAGCACCGACCTCCGCGTAGGCGTTCTCGTTGACGCGGATCTCGCCAAGAAGACGCGCAATCTCGCCCCCTTGTCGCGACTCGGCCCGCGCCGTCGTCACACGAAGATCGCGCATCATCTCGGGTTCGATTCTGATGACACCCGCTTCAGGTTTTTGTGCGGCGGCAGCCTTCTCCGACTGAGGAGGCTCGGCTGATGCGGGCACCTGATCCGTGCGCCGGCACCCGGCGATCAGCGCCAGAGCGAGCAGGAGAATCGTGACGTATCTCATTGCAGAACACCTGCAGCAGATTCGAGACGGACGCGCGCGAGCGCCGCGTCGGTCCGCGCGTCGAGCAGCGCGACCCGAGCGTCCAGCAGCTCACGCCGAATCAACAACCAATCGGCGAGACTCAGTTCCCCGACTTCGTAGCTCCGTCGCGCCAGCGTGTCGTTCGCGTCCGCTCCTATGAGCGCGTTATCCTGCAGCTCCGCGACGGCCGCCTCGCGTATTTGCAGAACCTCATATGCACTGCGCACCTCGCGTTCAACAGCTCGTCGCGCCGTGTCCAGTTCGAGTGTCGCGCGCGTCTGATGGGCCCGACCGAGCGCGATCTGCTCCTGGCCTTTGTTGAACAAGGGGACGGTTAACGACAGCCCTCCCATCAGAATCCGATCCTGGTCTTCGCGCGCGTACCGCGCCGTCCAGCCCCAGTCCGGACGCCGAAACGACTGGCCGATCGAGACCTCCGCGACCGCGTTGTCGCGCTCTGCAACGAGCGCGCGCAGATCCGGACGGCGGGAGGCGGACTGAAGCAACGCAGGAAGGTCAGGAGCGGGCCCAGCAGAAAACTCGCCAGCGACGGTTGTGATTTCGCTGTCGGGCACGTCCAGAAGCACGCGTAATTCGCCAAGAACGCCTCGCCGATCGGCCTCTGCCCGCTGTCGCTCGGCACGCACCCGAGAGAGCGCGGTCGACGCGACGTTCACGTCAAGGACAGCAATGTCTCCGGCGCGATACCGCCGCTGCGCGATGTCAACAGTCTGTTGGGACAAGGACTCGGCAGCCACCATGAGCGCCGCGCGTTCGCGTGCCTGGAGTGCCCGATAGAAGAACGACGCAGCTGCCTCGAGCGCGCGTCGGCGCGTGTCGTCAGCGGATGCGGTGTCATGCTCAATGGCTGATTGTGCGCTGCGGATCCGCGCGGATCGGCGCGAGGACGGCTCAAACACTTGCGCGCCAGTGAAATCCCAATCCGTCGTGTGGCGTCGAGAACTGGGTTGTCGCGCGTACGAAGACGGGCCCCAATCATTTGGGCCCGCGTCTCCTCGATGCGTGCAACTGCCGTAAGCACCTGCGGCGCGTCGGCGCGTGCGCGCACGAGTACCTGCGCGAGCGTGATGCCTTGCTGCGCGTGAGCGACAGCGTGCATTGCGGCGGACGCGATCGCCGCCGTCGTCACAAGACGGACAGACCTCACGAATTCCTCCTGACCGTGAACGAAGCCTTCGTGCCCGCTCTGTGCGGGCGCCTACACGATCAGCAGGATTTGGGGATGTGAATGACTTCGAGGGGAGGCAAGGTTCGAGCCGCTGAGGCCGGCACGTCGGGAACAGGAGAAACCGCTTGAACCAGATCCTGCACAGCGGCTTCGAGATACACCGCGGGCTGGGCGCAGCATGAACACCGAACGCACGTAGCCGGACAGGCGCCGTCAGGCTGAGTCTGAGACACCCCGGCCGGACACGGCTCCGGTGTAAAGAGCTCCGTGGCGCCACTCACATCGGCGATCAGGAACACACACAACCCGAGCCACAGCAGGCGGCGCATTGGCTCATTCTAGCTCACAGTTGTGACACCATGGGTTCAGGAGCCTGGATGCGGCAAAAGGCATTCTCCGCTGTCCTCGTCCTGGTGTTCGCGTCAGCCTGCGCGAAACACGCGCCTGAACCGGTTCCGCATCCCAACAGCCCACACATTTCCTGGTCACTTGGCGTCGGCAGCGGCGAGGAGGAGACCTGCAAGTCTACGACTACATCGCCGTGCACCATCGAGCTGCGTCGCGATCGGCCCTCGACATCGGCAACGTTCCACGTGTTTCTTCATTCCGTTGACAACGCTGACATCAAGTACAGCGGCGCGGTGCGTGTGGGCTTCTTGATGAGCCCTGCACGTGAAGGTGCAGAGCATCGAGTCGATCAAACCGTCAAGGCCGGCAGCGCACCTGTTAACGAGAGCACAACCGGTATCGTCCGGCCCGCAGGCACCTATTACGTCGAGATCACCCTCAGCGCATCGCCCGCTGGTGGAAGTGGACAAACGCTGCCAATCAAAACGCGGGTCCCCGTCTCCGTAAGATGAACCGCCATCTTCGATTCCGCGGTTCGCGGCGCCGCATGCGGCAGATACGGATGCGGGAAAACTCACCGCGGAGTTTGTTGATTGGTCTGATGGTGCTGCTGTTCATCATCGTGTCGCGTTCTGGTGGATGGCCGGGCATGCGCCTCCGCGGCATTAGTTCGTGCGACATCACGCGGATATCTGCTCAGCGTGCACACTCGGAACTCGAAACGTCGCCTGGTCCCGTACCGCGCCTAGTCTCGAACGTCGTAGACACGGATTTCGGCCCTCTGCGCTCCTCGATGCGGCACCGCCAGATACAGCCTCGCTTGCTCGTGTGCAAACAGCGCAGTGCGTGCACCGGCCGCTGTGTTCATGCGCGCCAACCGTGTCACCGTCGTCGGCACTCGTGCGTCGAGGATGTCGATGAAGCCCTCGCCGCCCGCGAGATAAACGCGCTTGCGCTCTGGATCGAAGAACATGTCGTCAGTATCTCCGACGATGTCGAATGCGGTGATCTCTTTGCCCGTTGTCGTGTCGAGCACCAACACCTTTGCCGGCTTGCGACACCCGACGAATAATCGATGGTGACCTCATCCAGTGCCATCGGGTAATTCGCCTTGGCCCCCGCGACAGGCCAAGTCGCAGTGATGTTCATGGTGTTCCGGTCGATGACGGCAATGTGCTCGGCGGTCGGCACGTTGACGAAGATGCGCGGCCCGGTCTGTTCGAGCTGAAAGGACTCAGGATGTCCGGCCAACTTCACGCGACCGAGTACCTTGCCGTCTGCTGGACCGATCGCCGCAAGGGCGCCGCTGCCGTAGCCGACGTAGAGCCGCTTCGCCGTCGCATCGTATCGGACGTTGTCCGAATCGTCACCGAGCGAAATCGCCTTTAGAAGACGATACTCGTTCGCGTCGATCAACTGGACGCCCTCCCCTTGTCCATTCGCGACCGCGATCACGTTCGCGTCCGGCACGCCGGCGATCCCCTGCGGTTCGCGAAATCCTGGCAGACCTTCAGGTGAGACCCGTTCTTCACGTCGACGACTTCGACAGTGTTGTTGCCAAGCGCCGCGACGAACAGTTTCTCTCCCGTCCCGTCCAGGGCGAGATGGTCGATTCTCCCCTCGACGCGCGGCAGCTCGATCGCGCGGATCATCCTGAGCGGCTCTTGTGAGGACCCGGATTGAATCGCCATCAGGACAAGAATCGCGGCTGACATGAACGCGCGCATCGACGCTCCTCTACTTCCCGGCGAAGGAGAAATCATCGAACAGCGTCACGCTGTCCGCCTTGGTCCACACGCCGACCCTGCCTGCGTCCTTGAACGTATCGTCATCCCACTCGATCGCCTTCTTGCCGTCGAACGTCACGGTGAAGTGATTGCCTTGAAAATCAACGCGAAGGGTGTGCCACCGGTTTGAGGCGACCTGCATGCGCGTTCGCTTCTTCTCGGCGCGGCGGCCATTGATCGTGCATTTGTGTTGTCTTCTGAGCGTGAGTCGTGGCGAGCGATGGCGTGAGTGGCAACGGGATCCGGAATTCGGCACCAGCCGCCGGTCGCTGCTCTACCGTGATCGTTCCGCGATGGACGTCGACAGCCCACAGGCCGGTCCCGCCGTCGTCGCGCGATCGTGCTTCATCCACGCGAAAGAGACGATGACTGGCGAAGCTCCGCGCCGCAGCCATGCCCAGAACGCAAAGCATCCTCTTGCACACGCTTCAGCAGCGCGTTCAACAGATTCTCTCAGCGTGCCTTGAGAGCAGCCGGAGTCAATGTGTACGCGACGGGAAGATCAGCCATGCGCCATTATTGCGCCGTTTAGAGCACCCTTTCGATCGGGACAGCATGCCGGTGGCGCGTGTGACAGAGCGATTCGGTTCGTTGCTGCTGGCCTACCGACAGACTGCTAGTCTCAGGTCCCGACTCCGACAGTTTTCAGCCGTTCCACGATCTGCTGTGAGGACGGAACTCCGCCCGGATACACCCGTCACGTCGCAGGAGGGTGCGGAGCCGGTGCTTCCGGCATGCCGAACACATCCTGGTTTTTATACAGCAGTGTCGGCGTCGGGTATCCCCCACGGGCGTCCGTATCCGGCAGCGTGGCCAAGTCGACGAACTGGTAATCCGTGGGCAGATGAAGTGCGCTGAGCGCCGCATCAAGGTTGATGCGCATGGTGGTTGTGTTCACGCAGCCTTCGCGAGTCAGAAACACGAGCTCTCTCACTGAAGTCGGAGCAGTCGATGCCTGGTGTTCCGATTTCTGAGGCGCTGGCGCCTTCGCACATCTGGCAACTGTTGCGAGCAATCCAAGGACAACGATTCTTCGACGCATAGCGCTCCCTTTATCGGGCAGATCGAATCGCTTTGACCGTATTCGCGATTTCGTGGGCGACACCGTCGACTGGCCCATTGATCAAAACCACCGGCGGCATCGTGTCAGTCCATGTGGCGTCGGGTGGATACACCGCGGCCAGATCCCACAGAATGCCGTGACGCTCGCAGCAGTCGGGTTCCGGCTGCGGCGCCCGCGCGTCCGATGCCATGCGCGCGGCGAGAGGTGATCCGGGTCCCAATACTGTTTCACGCGCCGGTCGGACATCCGTCGGAGAACGAATCCCGCTGGTGACGTCCAGTCGGTGGGCAGCATCGGCTCCCAGACGGCCAGGATCGCGACAGGCTGCTCACCCAGTTCGTTCAGCACGCGATCGACTGCGGAGGCCCCCCGCAGACAGGTCGGTCAGGTCGGGGACAGCAGTACGATAACGCGCACCTGGCCGCGTGACCGATTGAATTCACTCTTGAACTCGTCAAACGTCTGTCGCGTGACGTGCGCCAGTGGAGGTTGACCTTCTGGCGTGGAGCGATCCGCAAAAGTCGTATAGGCGAGAACCGCCAGCACGATCCCGACGATCACGCCCGCGATCAACGCAACACGCCTTCTCATACCGTCACTCCAGCCAGTCGGCCAGCAATGTGGCGATGAGCTGTGGCATCACCAACACCACGGTCACGAGGATCGCTGACATCCACAGCACCAGGACACTGACGCGGCTTCGCTGAGCGCATTCTGCCGGACGTCGGTACACCTGTATGAACCCGATCGCGAGCAAGCCGAGCGAGGCACCGATGAACCACACGCGATATTCGAGCATCGCGGCGCTCAAGCCTGCGGCTCCTAGCGCGCCCGCGAAACTCAAGGGGAGGCAGCACAACAGCGTCGATACAGCGCTGAACATCGCCGCGATCGGCGCAACACGTTCGCCAGTGCTCACCGCTCGCTCCTGCCATTCTGTCGGCGTTTCTGCGTGAGAGCCTGGACGACGGGGCATTCGTCAACCGTTTGGCGCGCGAGCGCCGCGTCACAATTCGTCAAGGCGGACTTCAGCGTTCGACGGAACGCCTTGAGCTCCGTCATTTGCGTCTCGATTTCCTCAAGCCGATTGGTCAAGAGCGCTCGCACACGTTGACAGTGTTGACGGCCGCGACTGCGCTCGGGGCCGAGCAGTTCGCGAATGTCGCGAAGCGTCAACCCCAGCCGCTGCGCCTGTCGGATGAACCCAAGTCGCTCGACAATATCGGCGCTGTACGTCCGAAACCCACCCGTCGTGCGCGCATCGTGCGCCAACAATCCGACGCGTTCGTAATAGCGAACGGCATCAACCGTGAGACCGGAGGAGGCGGCAACTTCGCCGATGCGCAGTGTTTGGTGACGACGCTTCATGTCGGCTCGCCGGACAGTATCAACCCTGAAGTGCGCTCCAGAGTCAAGCGACTCGCGCCGATTAGACGAGGCGGTCGGGCGCGTGGACAATAGATCAAGTTGCGTCGCGGTGGCGTTCGCCGCGACATCTCAGGGTGAGTGCTGTGTCTGATCGTGCCGAGCAGGCGGCATTGGCTGCTGACGGCGAACAATTCGCGGTTCACTCAAACGGCGGCAATTGGTTAATCGCTTGGCACTCGCCTCTGAGCGTGCCAGAGGGCACGCCACATGGAGCGAATGCCTTCTGCATCACCCTCGATGATCAGATTGTGTTGATTAGCGGCGACGGCGAGCGATGGGGCTGGCCGGGGGGCCGTCCCGAAGGCGACGAGTCATGGGAGCAGACGCTCCGTCGAGAGGTGCTCGAGGAAGTATGCGCGACCGTCAGTAATGCCCGCCTCCTCGGCTTTTGCCGCGCCGTCTGCTTATCGGGTTCGGAACGCGGACTTGTGCTGGTTCGCTCCATGTGGCGTGCGGAGGTCGAGCTGATGCCGTGGGAACCACGGTACGAGATCCGACACCGACGCCTCGTTAGTGCGAACGAACTGCTGACGCAATTGTGGATCGAGAAGGGATTCGAGCCGATTTACTCCAGAGCAGCGTTCGAAGCGGGCCTCATGAGGTGAGGTCCGCAGCATGCCGGCGATGCTCTTCGGACCAGCCTTCGACGCTAGTGGAATCGGATCCACCGTGTCGTTTACGTTCGGGACGACTTTCCACGGTTGACCGCAATCGGAATTCTGGCGTTTACTTAACCCCGGCCGCCCTGATGTTCTCTTCGTTTTGGACGTCGAAGTCGTCTGCAGTATTTATTTCATCCCTCATTGTGCCGCCGGTGCACATCGATCGTGTTTGGGATTTGTAACGAGTGTTGACAACACACTCCGAGACAGCGCGGCGACTTGACACAGGCTCGCGAGAGGCGTAAATACGATTAATCGTCTGTGGCGATCAGTCGCCACCCTCCACGTCGGTCTCAGGCCCACGTGGACTTCGCTTCGAGGCTGCCGCTCTAAGAGCTCCAGCACGAAGCGCCCAACACCGGGACGGTTGGATCAAGATCGCAGCCGCGCGTAAGGCAGCCCGAGGCAGCCTGAGGCAACTGAAAACGCCGGCACGACGATCGCGCTAGCCACTGCGGTTCGTCCTCAGGGTCAGCCGCACCGGAGCGCACCACCGATGGGCCGGTAAACAGCACTGCACCACGGCCTCCGCTTCGAGTCTTCCCACCGAACGCTCGTCGCGGCGCCGCGGAAGTTGACGATGCGCGCGGGGACACCCCCCACGCGTCGAACTTCCCTGTGAGCCGAGCAGGCGGATTGCAGTTCCGCCGGCATCGTCAGCGAGCAACTGACGATCGCTTTCGCGCTCAACCCGGAACCGCATGAGCCGCCCCAGGGACGTTCATGCCACCGGGCCTCCGAGCCGGCCGCCAACGGTGATCGATCTCAGGTCTGTCACCCTGCGCGGGGCCTCCCGGCTCGTTTCTCCACGTCAACATCGGCACCGCTGTCTTCTGGGCGGTGGTGCCACTGATCCTCGGAGGAGGCCATGAGGAAAACCCCGTGCTCGGATTCTGATCTCGATCGGGTCAACAATCAGGTCAGTGGCGACGGCGTTGCGACGTTCGAGGGCCTACCGAACCGGTTCTTGACGGCGTTGGAAGTTGCCGAGTTCGTCGGATGTCACGAGGAGACGGTGCGCCGTGCGTACTGGCGCGGTCTGCTCACGTCCCAACGCTTCGGCGTGCGAGGAAGGAGGTTCCATCCCACAGACGTCCTCGACTGGATTCGTCGAGGAGCACCAACGAAAGTCTCGTGACCGCAAGAAAGGAGGAAGCATGTCAATCGTACGACGATGCAGAGGCAGGTGCACGACACCCCGACGCTGCCTGGAGCATCTGTGGTTCGACGTGATGTACCGCGGCTCGCGCTATCGGATCGCCGCGAACGACTTCGCCGTCCCACGAATGGATCCAGGCAAGCAGCGGCCGATCCAGTCGATGGAGGAGGCGCGCCATTGGGAACGTCTCTTCATCGGCGAGATCCAGGCCGGACGTGATCCGCAACGTCCGCGCACGCCACGAAAGGCGACTGATGTCACGCCGAAGAGCGTCGCAGCGTTTCTTGATGTCTACGTGGAGCGATGCGTCAAGCCCGCAGGGTTGCGCAGCGTCAGGTCCGTCCACAGTCGTGTGGCGGCTTTGAAACAGTACCTGGGCGAGCTAGCGCTCGACGCCCTCGAAGAGCCTGACGAAATCAATCGGTTCAAGACCGAATCGGACTACGCCGAGGAAGTCGAGATCTCGACCGTGCACCGGGCGCTGGAAACGCTACGGGCGGCAATGAACTGGGGTATGGCCCAGACGCCGCCGCTCTTCAGAAAGTCACCGTTCAATCGCTTCGGTGTCCGGATGAACAAGAAGCTGGAGACGATGCGTGATCGGCGGCTCTCGCGCGACGAGGAGAAGCGACTGCTCGACACGGCGCTGCAGAAAATGAACACGGGCGAGCATCGGCTCATGGGGCCGTTGCTGCACGACCGCATCATCGGCGCCATCGAGCTGTGTTGCCGCCGCGGCGAGATGCTGCTGATCCAGAACAAACGTGTGAACTGGGAAACGTGGCAGATCGGGATTCCGGGCGCAGCCACGAAGGACAAAGAGAACCGGCGAGTCCCATTCAACCCCGAGGGGCGGCTCGCCGCAATCCTGAGACGACGCTCAGCGCTCGGGCCAGACGCGTTCGTCTTCGGATCTGACACGGGAGCGTACCAGCCGAACATCCAGACGGCGTGGGAAACCCTGAAGCTGCTGGCGTATGGCTACGAACCGAAGCCGGCGCGCGAAGGTGCCGCGTGGAATCGGGAACAGCTCCGGCGGATCGATCTCCGCTGGCATGACCTGCGGCATGAGGGCGCGTGTCGGCTGCTCGCCGACGGCGTCGACATCCGGATCGTTCAGCTGATGCTTGGACACGCGAGCATCCAGCAGACGCAACGTTACCTGAACGTGACTGACGAGGAACTCAGGAGAGGACTGGAGGTGAGCTGGAACAACAAGGGCCGACCGCTTCGTCTCGCGTCGGGAGGGTGAAATGTTCAACCGCTACGAGGAAGCGTCGGCCCGCCAAATTGTCACCAATTTGTCACCCGAGGGCTTGGTGACGCGTGAAATTTGGTTGCGGGGGCGGGATTTGAACCCGCGACCTTTGGGTTATGAGCCCAACGAGCTACCGGACTGCTCCACCCCGCGTCTGAGAAAATCTGATTGTAGCACTCGCGCAACACGGCGGTCAAACCGGATAACAATACGTCGATGAAACGCCGCGACTTTCTTTCTCTCGGCGTCACCGGCGCGGCGATCACGCGAATGCCGCGCGCGGGTGCGACTCAACCGTTGCGGGCTGACGCCGTGCACCCGGGTATCTGGAAGTTCTCGTTCGGCGCGCCCGAAACGATCACGCCCGTCCGCACCAGACACTACGGTCCGGCGACCTCCGCGCTCGCGGCATTGCCGCGCGTGGATGCGTGCCCGGTGACCGTATCGGCACGTGCGTCGCGCCGCGGCTTCCTCGTCAGCATCCCGCTCGAGCCCGACGAGCTCGTCTACGGCCTGGGCCTGCAAATGCAGTCGTTCATCCAGCGCGGGTTGAAGAAGAAGCTGCGCGTGAATGCGGACCCGGCGATCGATTCCGGCGATTCGCACGCGCCTGTTCCCTTCTACGTGACGACGCGTGGATATGGCGTGCTGGTCGACACCGCGCGATACGCGACGATCTATTGCGGCAACAAACCGCGCAAGACAGCACGGCGCGCCGCGACGGTCCCGGAGACTGAATCGCAGCTGACGCAGGATCTGCTGCCCGTCGCGTACCGTCGATTCCGATTCGGTCAGGCTAGCGAGGTGCTGATCGAAGTCCCCACTGCGGCCGGCATAGATGTGTACGTTTTCGGCGGGCCGACGCTGCGCCTCGCGACGCAACGCTACAACCTGTTCGCCGGCGGCGGAGCGCTCCCACCGCGATGGGGACTCGGCGTCTGGTACCGCATGGAACGCGATTTCAACGACCGTGACGTGCTTGCACTCGCATCAGAATTCCGTTCGCGCCGGATCCCATGCGACGTGCTGGGTCTCGAGCCGGGCTGGCAGACTCACGTGTACTCGTGTTCGTACAAATGGAGCGGACGCTTCCCCGATCCTGGCGCCACGATCGAAAAGCTGAGAGCTGATCACTTCCGGCTGAATCTGTGGGAACACGCCTTCACGCATCCTTCTTCCGCGATCTTCGACGCGATCTTTCCGCATGCCGGGGACTACGAAGTGTGGGACGGCATCGTCCCCGACTTCCTGACGCCAGAGGCGCGACGGATCTTCAGCGACTACCACGAGCGCGAGCACGTCGCGCTCGGCGTCTCGGGTTACAAGCTCGATGAGTGCGACAACTCGGACTTCACCAGGAACTGGTCGTTTCCCGAATTGAGCCGGTTCCCGTCGGGAGCCGACGGTGAACAGATGCACTCGCTCTTCGGGCTGCGCTACCAGGACACGATTCAGAACATCTTCGACAAGCGCAGACAGCGCACGTATGGGCTCGTGCGATGCTCACACGCGCTCGCAGCACCATATCCGTACGTCCTGTACAGCGATCTTTACGATCACGCGACGTTCATTCGATCGGTGGCGCACGCCGGTTTCTCCGGCCTGCTCTGGACACCCGAGGTGCGCGACGCGCGCAGCGAAGAGGATCTCGTTCGACGGTTGCAGTCCGTGGTGTTCTCGCCGATGGCGTTGATCAACGGGTGGTACATCAAGAATCCGCCGTGGAAGCAGATCGATCGCGAGGCCAACAACAAGGGGGAGCTCGCACAGAGCTGGGAGGGCCTGGAACAGATTTGCCGGTCGATCCTGGAGCTGCGCATGCGGTTCCTTCCCTTGCTTCACGCTGCGTTCGTCCGATATCACCGCGAAGGACTGGCGCCGTTCCGCGCGCTGGTCATGGATTACCCGGACGATCCCGGGACCTGGCCTATTGACGATCAGTACTTGGTCGGCAACGATCTGATCGTCGCGCCGGTTGTTGCCGGACAAGTTCAGCGATCCGTGTACTTGCCCGATGGCGACTGGTTCGATTTCTGGAGCGGCGCGCGCCACGCGGGCAAGCGCACCATAACGATCGACGTGCCGCTCGAGCGCGTGCCCATCTTCGTCAGGGCGGGCGCATTGCTCCCGCTTGCGGATGCCACGACACACACCGACGACCCAGCGGCGTGGCGCCTCACTGTTCTCGTGTGTGGCGACGGCGCCTCCGGCACGTCACTCTTCGAAGATGACGATGGCGTACCAGCTGCCTTGACGGAAGTGCGTCTCACATGGAGCGCCGCGACCGGCCGCGGCGCCGTCGAGCGGTCGCGAGAACATGCCGGACGGCGGTACGAAGTCAGCGCGTGGCAACCGCTGGAAGCGCGCGGATAGCCGCCGCGACCTTCGCGTCGACCTGGGACGTGCCGGTAACGGGGAATGCGCGGACGGACTCGAGCGCTTCGCGATACCACTTCACCCACTCGCGCGCCAGCCGAAGCCGCGATCAGATCGACGACTGCAAGCGCGTCGCGCTCGGAGGCGGACGCGAGAAACCAGGCGCTCGTCGCGACGGCACTCCCGACGTTTACCATCTCCGCGGCGCTCGTCTTCTCGGGGCGATCCAGGTTCGTGTGGTAGTAGCGATCAGTGAAGTGCCAGTTGAGCAGCGACGGAATGCCCGCCTGACCGAATGCGGTGTGATCGCTGCCCCCTTCGTACGGATTCGTCTTTACGATCCAGTTCGTATCGCGCGCCCGGCGGAGGCAGATCGCCAGGTGCAGATCGTTGAGAAGGCTGCCCTTCAGCGACTCCGCCTTCACCTGGCTCGCGCCCCACGCCGTATGCGGATCGGAGGCGCGGACCCACACCGCTGAGGGGTCCGGCTGCTTCTCGATCAGAAACGTCCCGCCGGTTTTCGTCGTGTCCTCTCCGGTCATGTCCATCGCGAACATGTACTGGACACCCCTCGCCTGATCAGGATGCCGCGTCAGCCAGTTGCGGCTGCCGGCGACCTCGTCGGCCCACATGAACATCAGCGTGCGGCCGGGCGGCGGGAGCGCACCATCGCGGATCGCCTTCGCGATCGCAGCCGCCAGTACCGCGAGCGTCCCACACCCACTGCCATCGTCGTTCGCGCCCGGCTCCTGCACGTGCGCGACCATGACGATCCGTTCGTTCAGCTTCGTTGCTCCAGGAATTTCAGCGATCAGAGCCCGGCTCGGTCCGTCGTAGAACGTTGACTGGACGGTGACCTTCAGGCGCACGGCGCCGGCCTTCAGCCGTTCGCGCATGCTGGAGGCGGCGCGCACGCTGGACTTGAACGCGAAGGCCCTGCGATCCGCGTCGTACGGCACGCTGCTCCACTGCAGCACGTCCCATTGATCGGACGACGTGAACTGACGCGGGTCGTCCGGACGGATGTAGGGGGCAATCGCAGTTGAAATGACGCCGATGGCGCCGCGCGCCTGCACGCCCTGCTGCCACAACTGTGCCGCCGATGCCGAGCCGAGCACGACAGCCCCCTTTATGTCCTTGCCGTCGTAGTCGGATGACGCCGCGCCACTCCCGACGTCGACGAGAGGCGCCTCCACGCCGTCATCTGCGGTTGAGAACGAGTTGATGCGCAGCGATACACGATCGCGGTCACGCGAGAGCAGCACCTCCCCGCTGTCGGCAAATGCGACCGTTCCGATTTGGTAGTCCCATCCTCTTGCAGGCGAGGGGAACTCTTCGGTACGCGTCGTCAATCCGGCAGCCTGCAACCGCTGCTGGATGTGATCGACTGACGCGTTGAAACCAGGATTCGCGGCGATGCGCCAGTACTGATCCATGAACCGCACGATCTCCATCGCGGCAGTTCCGTCGACGCGGGATGCGATCGCGTTGTAGGCACGCTCTGCGGGCGTTGGAAGCGTCCATGCGGGCGGCTGATATGACGGCGCCGGCGCCGGCCGTTGCGGTGACGCTTGCGCGCAGAATGCGAGCGTGAGGAGGACGCTTAACCCTGCGGCGCGCACGGCACACCTGAGAGATCGAGCAGCAGCTCGACGCCGGTGCTCTCGGCCGTCGCGATGGGCGCGCGCCGACCGGGACATTCGCAGGTGCCCGTCTTCACGACCTCATGATAGCGGTGCGACAAGTCCGCGGGCAGATAACCGACCTTCTCGCCGTTGACGAGCACCATGACCGCGGTCAGGTTGAACCGGTTGCCAGGTTCCGCCGCAAGCGTCGCAGTGAATCTGGATGGCAGGCGCTGGATGCGTTCGTTGTACGCGAGGCCCGCCGCGACAGGAATATGCGTCAAAGGATCGACAGACATCTACATTCACTCCGCTCGGTGGGGCCATTAAGATTCCCCACCTCCCGCCTTCGCTGCTGTGTTCCCACCGAGCTACGGCGGGCAGGCTGCTGTGCGCCGTCATCTCCAGCCGAAGGCTGTCCCACCGAAGCGCGTTGCGTGAAGGCGGACGGCGCTCGCGTGCGGCCGCAGGCACAGCCTATGGCATTGTACAGGCGTGTCTGACGACATACAGGAGATCGCAGAGAGAATCGCGGCGGCGCGTCGGCTGACGGTGCTCACCGGCGCAGGAGTTTCCGCGGCGAGCGGCGTCCCGACGTTTCGCGGAGCGGGCGGCCTCTGGCGATCGTTCCGGCCTGAGGACCTTGCGACGCCACTCGCCTTCATGCGCAATCCGCAGCTCGTATGGGAGTGGTACGACTGGCGCCGCGGGCTGATCGCGCGGTGTCAGCCGAATGCAGCCCACGAACAGATCTCGCGGTGGAGCGAACGCGACGGTTTCACGCTCATCACCCAGAACGTCGATGGTCTGCACGAGCGCGCCGGCACCCGGAACGCTATCCGCTATCACGGATCGATCTGGCGACTGCAGTGCACGAGAGAATGCGGCGCAGCGGAGTGGGAAGACCTGCGTCCCGCGATTGTGCCGCTGCCGCCGACGTGCACGTCGTGCGGCGCGCTCGCGCGACCCGCGGTCGTCTGGTTCGGCGAATCGATCGATCCGTCCATCGCCGCGCGAGCTGACGCGGCGACGGTCTGCGATGTTTTTCTATCGATTGGGACGTCGAGCGTCGTGTACCCCGCGGCGGGCCTGTTTCACGCCGCGAAGGCGCGCGGAGCATTCACGGTCGAAATCAACCCACAGGCCACAGAGGCCGCCGATCTCGTCGATGCCACGATCGCGATGGCAGCGGAAGAGGCGTTGCCGCTCCTCGCAAGCACGTGGTGATTTTATGATCCGGTGATTTGGTGATCTCGTGATTGAAACCACGCAATCACTGAATTCCGAAATCACCAAATCAAATCTTCGGCAGTGTGACACCGCGCTGCTTCAGGTACTTCCCCTTCTTGTCCGCGTACGACACCTCGCACGGCTCGTCACTCTGGAAGAAGAGGACCTGTGCGATCCCCTCATTCGCGTAGATGCGCGCGGGCAGCGGGGTGGTGTTGGAGATCTCCAGCGTGACCGTCCCCTCCCACTCCGGCTCGAACGGCGTGACGTTCACGATGATCCCGCAGCGCGCGTACGTCGACTTGCCGAGACAGATCGTGAGGATGTCCCGCGGGATGCGGAAATACTCGATCGTCCGCGCCAGCGCGAACGAGTTCGGCGGGACGATGCAGGCGTCCGCCTTGATGTCGACGAACGATCGCGGATCGAAGTTCTTGGGATCGATGACGGTGTTGTTGATGTTCGTGAACACCTTGAACTCGTCCGCTACACGGATGTCGTAGCCGTATGACGAGAGTCCGTACGACACGATGCCGGCGCGCACCTGCCGATCCTCGAACGGCTCAATCATGCCGTGTTCGAGGGCCATGCGCTTGATCCACTTGTCCGATTTGATAGCCATACGGTTCAACGGTTGTCGGTTGATGGAGGGCGGTCAGCGCCGGAACAACGCCATCAGCAATGTCAGGATGATACTGACCAGGATCGATGTTGCCAGTGGAAAATAAAACGTGCCGCTGCCGCGCCGGATGACGATGTCGCCTGGAAGGCGGCCGATCGGCACCCCGAGCATCACCAGCACGCCGATGCCGGTGATGAGCAGCCCGATGCCGACGAGCAGACGTCCCACCGCTGTCAACGCGCTACCGCGCGAGCTCCATGCCCGTAAAGAAATATCCGAGCTCGAACGTCGCGGTTTCCGGCGCGTCGGAGCCGTGCGTCGCGTTGTTCTCGATCGACGCGCCGAACTCCTTGCGCAGCGTTCCCGCGTCCGCCTTTGCGGGGTCGGTCGCGCCCATCAGCGTGCGCCATTTCTTAACCGCATCCGGCGCCTCGAGCGCCATCACGATCACCGGACCCGACGACATGAATGTCGTGAGGCTGGCGAAGAACGGCCGCTCCCGGTGTACGGCATAAAACCCTTCCGCTTCCTTTTTCGACAAGTTCAGCAGCCGCATGGCACGGATGGTGAATCCGGCCTCGTCGATGCGCTGGAGGATCTTGCCCGCGTACCGCGACTTCAGCGCGTCCGGTTTGATGATTGCCAGAGTACGTTCAGCCATATCCGAACAATTATATATAAGGTGGTGAGTATGAAAGGACAGCAGCGGGAAGCGCCCGATCAGCACGAAGGTGCCGTGGAAGGCGATCGTCCTACGGACAATCCACAGCAGGGAAACGCGAACGCCCCCGCGCTCGACGCGCAGGGGCTTCCGGCAGACTGCAATCGAATCGCCGAGGACGTGATCGGCGCCAATCTCGACGAGACCCAGGGATGACGGCGGGGCTGAAGCCCCGCCCTACCTGCCGGCGGGGCTAAGCAGTGCCGCCGGGGCTAAAGCCCCGGCCTACCTGACGCCGTCGTCGTGGTCGCGGGCTTTTTCAAATACTTCGCATACCAATCCAGGTAGCGCTGCAGACGATCGATCTTGTAGCTCGGGACCGTGATCCCGTGAAACTGGCTTGGATAGATCACGAGCTGCGTGTCGACATTCAGGCTCCGAAGCGCCTGGTACATCTGCTCTCCACCGACGAGCGGAACGTTGAAGTCCCTGTCGCCGCCGAGAAACAGCGTGGGCGTTTTGATCCGATCGGCGTGGAAGAAGGGATACGAGATCTTGATCCAGAGGTCCTGCGACTTCCATGGCGGGCCAATCTCGTTCTCGTATTGCGTGATGTATTCGTCGACGCCGTACATCGAAAGCTGCAAGGCGCTACCAGCGCCGCTCGTCGCCGCCTTGAAGCGGCCGTCCGCGGCAATGGCGTAGTCGGTCAGGATGCCGCCGTAACTCCAGCCGCCGATGCCGAGACGATCCGGATCCGCGAGGCCGATCTTCTGCACGTCGTCCATGGCGCCGAGCAGGTCCACGACTTCCTTGTTGCCCCAGTCCGCGAAGATGGCCTTCTGGTACGCGCTGCCCCTGCCGTTGCTGCCGCGGTAGTTGACCGCAACCACAACATAGCCGTTCGCAGCAAACAGCTCGCGCTCGAAGCTGAAGGAATGCTCATCCTGCCCGTTTGGGCCGCCGTGGATGCGGAGCAGCGTCGGGTATTTTTCTCCCTGCCGATATGTCGCGGGTTTCACGATCAGTCCGTGCACCTCCGTCCCGTCCTTGCTCGTCGACGTGAACTCCTCCGTCGTCCCCAGCAGGATCTTCGACAGCCACTGGTCGTTCTGGTGCGAGAGCTTGCGCAGCCTGCCATTTTCCAGCGCCGCGACTTCCGGTATTTCCGTGTCTGTTGATGCCAGGACAGCGAGGCCGCCATCGGACGGCGCGGCCGAGAGACTGCCGATCACGCGCGGACCGGATATGAGGCGTTCGAGCCGGCCGGAGCTGATATCGATGCGCGCAGGATACTGCGACCGATCGTCGGCAACGACGACGGTCAGCGAGTTGCCGTCTGCGGACCACATCGGCTGCCGGATCGGGCGGTCGAGCGACTCTGCGAGCAATCGCGGCTGACCGCCGGCAGCGGCGATCACCGCGAGCTTGTTCTGGTTGTACGCGGAGTACTTGACCTCTTCCCCCGTGAGATACGCGATCTGCCTGCCGTCGGGGCTCCATGTGACGCGGCCGTTGCCGTCGGGCGCCGGCGAGGTCGTCACCTGCCTCGGCTCCGCGCCAATCTTCGCGTCGATTAGGTAGACGTCGGTATTGTCGCTGCGATCGAGATCGCCGGTCCCGCGCTTGCTCACGAACGCGATCCGCGTACCATCGGGCGACCAGACCGGCGACTCTTCGTTGAATGTGCCCGGCGTCAGAATGTCCGCCTTCTTCGCGCCGACGTCGAACAGATACAAGTGTGTCCGCTCATTCCGGAGGTATCCGCTCACGTCCTCCTTGAAGTGATATCGGTCCACAACGATCGGCGGCGCGGTCTTTTTCTTATCCGCCGGCGTCTTGTCATCGTCCTCCGGGTCGCGCGGATCCGGGACGTTGACGACGAGGACGAGGCGCTTACTGTCAGGCGACCACGCGTAATCCGAGACGCCGCCTTTCACGTCGGTGATCTTGACTGCTTCACCACCGGCGCGGTTCAGCAGCCACACTTGACCGCCCTTGGCACCCTGCCGCGACGAGACGAACGCCAGATACCTGTTGTCCGGACTCCAGCGCGGCGTCGATTCGCTCTCGGGGGTCGACGTCAGCTGGATCTCCTGCGTGCCGTCCCAGCTCGCCATCCACACGTCCGAATCATTCTTGTCCGTGTCCTTGATCGCGCGCGACACGACGAACGCGACCCACTTGCCGTCCGGCGATCGTTCGGGATTGCGGACGTCCTTCACGTTGTAGATGTCGTCCACGGACAACGCGCGCTTCTGCGCGAGGGCCGGACTGGCGGCAAGACACGATGCGAACGCGAGAAGACACAGTTTTTTCATCGAAGAGATTCCATCAATTGGTCGAGCACTTCCGGACCCGGTCGCACGCGACTGAGCGGCAGCTTTGATAATGGCTCGTCCACCAGGTTGAGCAGCGTCACGAAATCGTCCTTGTCGGGCTCGACGTAAAGGACGCCCGTCGCAAACTCGCCGCGACGCGCCGTCTCGTGCAAGAGGCTAATCGCCGCCAGCTTGTCGGTCGGATCGTAATCTTCGGCAAGCTTCTTGAGATACAGCTTCGAGCCGTCGTGCAGCGTCACCTGCGTGGTCGTGCCCGGGTCGTACTCGATGCTGATGTCCTCGAAGAAGGGAACAAAGCTGATGTCACCGAGCACCTCGTCGTGCTCCTTCGCATACGCGTAGCTCTTGGTGGAGCCCTCGTGATCGTTGAAGGTCACACAGGGCGAGATGACGTCGATCATGCACGTGCCGCGATGACCGAGTGCCGCCTTCAGGATCGAGAGAAGCTGCTTCTTGTCCCCCGAGAACGAACGCGCGACGAACGATGCGCCCAGTTGAATGGCGAGCGTGCAGGAATCGATCGGCTGCAGGTCGTTGACGATGCCGTTCTTGAGCACGGAGCCGATATCGGCCGTCGGCGAGAACTGCCCCTTGGTCAATCCGTAGCAGCCGTTGTCTTCGATGATGTAAATCAGCGGCACGTTGCGCCGCATCAGGTGCACGAACTGGCCGATGCCGATCGCGCCGGTATCGCCGTCGCCGCTGATCCCGATCGCGATCAGCTTGCGGTTGGCCAGCATCGCGCCCGTTCCGACCGACGGCATGCGGCCGTGGACGGAGTTGAACCCGTGCGAGCCGCCGAGGAAATACGCCGGGCTCTTGCTCGAACACCCGATGCCCGACAGTTTAACTACCTGCTTCGGGTCCACGCCCATTTCGAAGAATGCTTCGATGATGCGCTCCGAAATCGCGTTGTGACCGCATCCCGCACACAGGGTCGTTTTCCCGCCGCGATAGGGCGTCATTTCGAGACCGAGGCGATTCTTTTTACTATCCATGTTCAGGCTCCGGGCTTCGGGCTTCTGGGGCTTCGGGCTTCTGACTTCTGACTTCTGACTTCTGGCTTCTGGCTTCTGGCTTCTGGCTTCAGGCCTCAGGCTCCGGCGGCTACGGGCTTGTCGACTTCGCTTCTGAGACCTTCCTGAAGCCTGAGACCTGAAGCCTGAAGCCTATTCGCCAGCGCCAGCCGTGACGCCGGCGGTGACCTCGGGCCGGGCGGTGGCGCGCGCCTTCTTCCCTTCCTGTACGAGAATGTCGTCGGTCACCGACCGCGCGTCGATCGGCAGGCCGTTGTAGTGCAGCACGCTGCGAAGGCGCGAGATCAGCTCCCCAGGAATTTCCATCTTCAGCAGCATCCGCAGCTGCGCGTCGCGGTTCTGCTCGACGATGTAGATGCGCGGATAGCGGCTGATGAACGCCACGACTTCTTCAGGGAACGGGTACGCGCGCAGGCGCAGGTATCCCGTCGTGACCCCCGCTTCGCCCGACAGCTGATCGCGACTCTCCGCGATCGCGTAATGACTCGTGCCGTAGCCGATGATGCCGATCTCCGCGTCCGCGTCTTCGACGATTGGTTTGGGCAGGTAGTGTCTTGCGGTCTCGAACTTCCGCGCGAGCCGATCCACGTTGTTCTGGTAGTCGTCGGGCCGCTCGCTGTACTGTCCGCGCTCGTTGTGGCCGGAGCCGCGCGCGAAGTACGCCGGCATGTTGTCGCCCGGGATCGTGCGATACGGAATCCCGTCGCCGTCGACGTCCTTATAGCGGCCCCACTCGCTCCCGAGTCGCGCCAGCGTCGGCGCGTCGAGCACCTTCCCTCGATCGACTGGCTGCTCGGGATACTTGAAGCGCTCGGACATCCATGTGTTCATCCCGAGATCGAGATCGCTCAGCACGAAGCACAGCGTCTGAAAGCGCTCGGCAAGATCGAAGGCCGCCATCGCCATCGTGTAGCACTCTTCCGGCGAGCTCGGAAGCAGCATGATGTGACGGGTATCGCCGTGCGACAAGAATGCGACCTGGGCGAGGTCTCCCTGCGCGGTGCGCGTCGGCAGACCCGTCGACGGTCCGACGCGCTGAATGTCGAACACGACGCCCGGCACTTCCGCGTAATACGCCAGTCCGGCGAACTCACCCATCAGTGAAATGCCGGGCCCCGCCGTGGACGTCATCGCGCGCGCGCCTGCCCATCCGGCGCCGATGACCATGCCAATCGCCGCGATTTCGTCTTCCGCCTGGACGATCGCGAACGTCGCCTTGCCGGTCTCCTTGTCCATGCGGTACTTCCGCATGTAGCCGATCAGCGTTTCGGGCAACGACGACGAGGGAGTGATCGGATACCAGGCAACGACGGTGACGCCGGCCATCATGCAGCCCATCGCCGCGGCGGCGTTGCCTTCGACGAGCACCATGTTGCTCGTCGTGTTCATCCGTTCGACCGTGAAGGGATCCATTTTCGGCAGGTGCGCGTCCGCGTGCGCGAAGCCGGCGTGCAATGCGCCGAGATTCAATTCAGCGGCCTTCGCCTTCTTCCCGAACTGTTTGCGCAGCGCCTTTTCCATCTCCGCCATCTCGATGCCGAGCAGCTTCGAGAGCACGCCGTCATAAATCATGTTCTTGACGAGGCGTCGGAGCTTGGCGTCGGTGCAGACCGTCGCGACGATCTTGTCGAACGGCACCGGATAGAAGATGAGGTCGCTCCTGAGCGCGTTGAGCTTGAGCGGCTCGTCGTAGAGCACCGCGCGCCCCGGCTCGAGCGACATCACGTCTTCCTTCGCCGTCTCGCCATTCATCGCGACGAGAAAGTCGACCTCCTTCTTGCGCGCGACGTAGCCGTCCTTGTTGGCGCGGACCGTGTACCACGTCGGAAGCCCGGCGATGTTCGACGGGAACATGTTCTTGCCGGAGACCGGGACACCCATCTGGAAAATCGAGCGGAGGAGAACGAGGTTCGCCGTCTGGCTCCCGGAGCCATTCACGGTCGCCACCTGGATGCTGAAGTCGTTGATGACCATGGCTCAGGCCTTCAGCAGCTCCTTGACGGCCGCGCCGATATCCGCGGGACTCTTGACGACCCGGACGCCAGCCCGCTGAAGCGCGTCCATCTTCTCGGCCGCGGTGCCCTTTCCCGGGGGGGCGGTTTGTCCCGCGATGAACCCGACGACCGGCTTGTTGAAATTCGCCTTGATCCAGGCGGCGGCGTCCTCCTCGGCGTTGCCGCCTATTTCGCCGATCATCACCACCGCTTCGGTCGCCGGATCCTTTGCGAACAGCTCCAGCGCGTCGATGAAGCTGGTGCCGATGAGCGGATCGCCGCCGATCCCGATGCAGGTCGTCTGGCCCAACCCATTCCGCGTGAGCTGGTGGATCGCCTCGTAGGTGAGCGTACCGCTCTTCGACACGATCCCGACACGCCCCTCCCTGCAGATGTGCCCCGGGATGATGCCCGCCTTTGCCTGGCCGGCCGTAATCAGTCCCGGGCAATTGGGTCCGATCACCCGCGTCCTGCCGCCACGAATCGCCGCGAACACGCGCATCATGTCGAGCACGGGAATTCCTTCGGTGATGCAGACGGCCAGGGGCAACTCCGTGTCCGCGGCTTCGAGGAGGGCGTCTGCCGCGCCGGCGGGGGGCACGAAGATCACCGACGCGTTCGCACGCGTCCCTTTCACGCACTCCGCGACGGTGTTGAACACGGGCCAGCCTTCGTGGCTCGTCCCGCCCTTGCCCGGCGTCACGCCACCGACGACCGTCGTGCCGTAGGCTGCAGCCTGCTTGGCGTGGAAGGTGCCTTCCCGTCCGGTGAGCCCTTGCACGAGCAGGCGGGTGTTCTTGTCGATCAATACAGCCATCTTTTCTCAATTTCTCGCGGGGCCCGACCCCTCTCACCGCGTCGGGGCCCCGCCGCGACGCGTGCCGCTTCGCCCTGCGGGCTTCGCGGCGGCTGAAGGCCCCGCTGGTACCCGGCGTCACCTCGCCGAAGGCTGTCCCGCCGAAGCGCGAAGGCGCGAAGGCGGACGTCGCCTCGCTCGGGCCGCAGGCGCTACTTGCGTCCCAGCGCGACGACCTTCTGCGCGGCTTCGTTCATATCGTCGGCGGTCGTGAAGTTCAGGCCGCTCTCCTTCAGCATCTGCTTGCCTTTCTCGACGTTCGTGCCTTCCATCCGGATGACGATCGGCACCGGCACCCCGAGATCCTTGACCGCGGCAATGACGCCTTCCGCGAGCACGTCGCAGCGGAGGATGCCGCCGAAGATATTGATCAGGACCGCGCGCACGTGCGTGTCGGCCATCAGGATGCGGAACGCATTCTTGATCTGTTCAGCGTTGGCGCCGCCGCCGACATCAAGGAAGTTCGCCGGCTCCCCGCCCGCAAGCTTGATGATGTCCATCGTCGCCATCGCGAGGCCGGCGCCGTTGACCATGCAGCCGACGAAACCATCGAGCTTGATGTAGTTCAGCGAGTACTTCGACGCTTCGATCTCGAGCGGATCCTCTTCCGTGAGATCGCGGAGCTCCTTGATGTCGGGATGGCGATATAGCGCGTTGTCGTCAAAGTTCATCTTCGCGTCGAGCGCGAGCAGGTTCCCTTCTTCGGTCACGATCAGCGGATTGATCTCGAGCAGCGAGGCGTCGGTGGCGATGAACGCCTGGTAGAGGGCGGCCATCAGCTTCGACGCCTGACCGATCTGCGCGCCCTCGAGACCAAGTGCGAACGCGAGCTTCCGCGTCTGGAATGCGCTGAGGCCGATTGCCGGGTGCACGAATTCCTTGAAGATTCTCTCCGGCGTGTCTTCGGCGACCTTCTCGATCTCGACGCCGCCTTCGGAGCTGACCATGAGCACGGGACGCTCGGTCGTGCGGTCGACCACGAGACCGAGATACAGCTCGCGCTTGATCTTGAGTCCCCGTTCGACGAGCACGCGCTGGACCTTCTGGCCCTGCGGTCCGGTCTGGTAGGTGACCAGGTTCATCCCGATCATCTTCTGCGCCGCGGCTTGCGCGTCATCGGGTCCTTTCACGACCTTGACGCCGCCGCCCTTCCCGCGTCCACCGGCGTGAATCTGCGCCTTGACGACAACGGTGCCGCCGCCGAGCCTGCGCGCCACTTCGCCCGCTTCGGCCGCGCCGAAGACGACCTCTCCCTGCGGCACCGGCACGCCGTACTTCGCGAGAATGGTCTTCGCCTGATATTCGTGAATTTTCATCGCGTGATCCTTCAATCATGTGCCGATGAGCGTCGCGCGATCAAGCCGACGCCTCGGTGAAGAAGTTGCGCGCCTTCGAATCCAGAACGTACAATTCATGGATCGGAGCCTTCGATGTCGTCATTCCGTAGGGTCTTTACGTCTTCGGTCGGGACCAAGCTGCTCATCGGCCTTACCGGACTCGCACTCTTCGCGTATCTCATCCTCCACCTCGCCGGCAACCTGCTGATCTTCTTCGGCCAGGAAACGTTCAATGAGTACTCGCACAAACTGATCTCGAACCCACTCGTCGTCCCCGTCGAAATCGG
The DNA here is from genome assembly GCA_003222675.1 of Acidobacteriota bacterium. Taxonomy (GTDB): domain Bacteria; phylum Acidobacteriota; class Vicinamibacteria; order Vicinamibacterales; family 2-12-FULL-66-21; genus QHWT01. Next base: position 88,398 of record QHWT01000078.1, read on the forward strand.
CCTTCTGCTGATCTTCCTGCTGCACGTTTACAAGGCGATCATTAACTGGATGGGCAACCAGGCGGCGCGACCGGTGCGCTACGAGAAGACAGAGTGGGCCGGACACAAGAGCCGCAAGAGCGTCTCCTCGGTGACGATGATCTGGACAGGGTTGATGACGCTTCTCTTCGTGGTCGTGCACTTGAAGCAGTTCAGGTTCGGCGCGTGGTACGAGATCGGCAGCCCGCCGATACGCGACCTGTACCGGACCGAAACGGAACTGTTCACCGCGCCCGCGTGGGTCGCGGTCTACGTGCTCTGCGTGATCCTCGTCGGCTTCCATTTACGCCACGGGATCTCGAGCGCCTTCCAGTCGATCGGCGCCGATCATCCGGTCTACACGAAAAGACTGGTGGTATGGGGCACCGCGTTCGCGATCCTCATCGGCGGCGGGTTTGCGATTATTCCGATCTGGGTCTACCTGACGAGATAGTCGATGACGCTTGATTCAAGGACGCCCGGCGGGCCGCTGCCCGGGAAATGGGATCGACATCGGTTCGAGTCGAAACTCGTCAACCCTGCGAACCGCCGCAAGTTCACGGTGATCATTGTCGGCACGGGGCTGGCGGGCGCATCGGCGGCCTCGTCGCTTGGCGAGCTCGGGTACAACGTCAAGAGCTTCTGCATCCACGACAGTCCGCGGCGCGCGCACAGCATCGCCGCGCAGGGGGGGATCAACGCCGCGAAGAATTACCAGAACGACGGCGACAGCATCCAACGCCTCTTCCACGACACCGTGAAGGGGGGCGACTACCGGTCGCGGGAAGCGAACGTCTATCGACTCGCGCAGTTGAGCGTGAACATCATCGACCAGTGCGTCGCCCAGGGGGTGCCGTTCGCGCGCGAATACGGTGGTCTGCTCGATAACCGATCGTTCGGCGGCGCGCAGGTCTCGCGCACGTTCTATGCGCGCGGGCAGACCGGCCAGCAGCTGCTCCTTGGCGCATATCAGTCGATGATGCGGCAGGTCGAGAAGCGATCCGTCTCGCTGTTCGCCAATCGCGAGATGCTCGACCTGGTCGTCGTGAGCGGCCAGGCGCGCGGCATCATCTGCCGCAACCTGATCACCGGAGAGATCGAGCGGCATGCGGGGCACGCCGTGCTGCTCTGCACGGGCGGCTACGGCACGGCCTACTACCTGTCGACCAACGCGGTGAACTCAAATGTCACGGCGGCGTGGCGCGCGCACAAGCGCGGCGCCTTCTTCGCGAACCCCTGCTACACGCAGATTCACCCGACCTGCATCCCCGTCTCAGGCACGCACCAGTCAAAGCTGACGCTGATGTCAGAGAGTCTCCGCAACGACGGGCGCGTGTGGGTCCCGAAGAAGAACGGGGACAAGCGGCCACCGCAGCAGATCCCGGAAGAGGACCGCGACTACTATCTCGAACGCCGCTATCCCAGCTTCGGCAACCTGGTGCCGCGCGATGTCGCATCGCGCAACGCGAAGGTCGTGTGCGATGAAGGACGCGGCGTCGGCGAGAGCGGCCTCGCGGTCTACCTGGATTTCGGCGACGCGATCAAGCGGCTCGGCGAAGACGTCATCAGGACGCGCTACGGCAACCTGTTCGACATGTACCGCAAAATCACCGACGAAGATCCCTACCGGTCGCCGATGCGGATCTATCCCGCGATCCATTACACGATGGGCGGACTCTGGGTCGACTACAACCTGATGAGCACAATTGCTGGCCTCCACGTGCTCGGCGAAGCGAACTTCTCGGATCACGGCGCGAATCGACTCGGCGCGAGCGCCTTGATGCAGGGGCTGGCCGACGGCTATTTCGTCATTCCTTACACGCTCGCGAACTATCTCGGAGGAACGGCGTTCCCTGTCGTCACCACCGATCACGATGCGTTCAGAGATGCATCCGATACCGTCCAGGGACGCATCGACAAGCTTCTGAACGCTAGGGGCAAGGAGACGCCACGGCAACTTCACCGCCGGCTCGGACAGCTCCTCTGGGATTACGTCGGGATGGCGCGCAACGACGCAGGCCTCGGCAAGGCCCTCGCGGAGATTTCGAAACTGCGCGACGAGTTCTGGCAGAACGTATCGGTGCCGGGACCAGCCAACAACCTGAACAAGAACCTCGAGTACGCGGGACGCGTCGCCGATTACCTCGAGTTCGCCGAAGTGCTCACAGTCGACGCGCTCCACCGCACCGAATCATGCGGCGGCCACTTCCGCGAGGAGAGCCAGACGCCCGACGGCGAGGCGCTGCGCGATGATGCCAACTTCTCGTACGTGGCGGCCTGGGAGTTCAAGGGAGTCACGGCGAAGCCGGAGCTGCACAAGGAGCCGCTCGACTTCGAATACGTCAAACCCTCGCAGCGGAGTTACAAGTAAGCAGTCAGCTTCCAGCTACCAGCTTCCAGCTCGAGGCTGCTGGTAGCTGGCAGCTGGTGGCTGGTAGCTTTCATCATGCGTTACAAGTAAGCAGTCAGCTTCCAGCTACCAGCTTCCAGCTCGAGGCTGCTGGTAGCTGGCAGCTGGTGGCTGGTAGCTTTCATCATGCGCATTACCCTGAAGGTCTGGCGTCAATCCGGTCCTGCTAAAGCCGGCACGCTGGTCGAGTACGCGGCTGACAATGTCTCGGCTGACATGTCGTTTCTCGAAATGCTCGACCTCGTCAACGAAGGACTCATCGCGCGCGGTGAGGACCCCATCGCGTTCGATTCCGATTGCCGCGAGGGCATCTGCGGCGCGTGCGGTTTTCTGATCGACGGCCTCCCCCACGGTCCGGTGCGCGGGTCGACGGTGTGTCAACTTCACATGCGCAGCTTCAGCGACGGCGACACGCTCGTGCTGGAGCCGTGGCGCGCGAAGGCGTTCCCGCTCGTCAAGGACCTCGTCGTCGATCGCAGCGCCTTCGATCGGATCATCCAGGCCGGCGGGTATACGTCGATCAACGTCGGCGGAGCGCGCGACGCGAACAGCATCCTCATTGGCAAGGACACCGTCGAGCAGGCGATGGACTCCGCCGCCTGCATCGCCTGCGGCGCATGCGTCGCGGCGTGCAAGAACGCGTCGGCCGCGCTCTTCACGGCCGCGAAAATCACGCACCTGTCATTGCTGCCGCAGGGGCAGGTCGAGCGCTACACGCGAGTGGTAAGGATGGTCGACCGGCACGACGACGAAGGGTTCGGAAGCTGCTCGAACGAGGGGGAATGCGAGGCGGTCTGCCCAAAAGAAATCCCGATTACGAACATCGCGCGGATGAACCGCGAATACTTGAAAGCCACGCTGATGCGGGGACGGTAGCGCAGGCTTCAAAGGCTTCAAAGGCTTCAGGCTTCGGGCTTCAGGCTTCCGGGGGTTCAAAGGCTCCGGGCTTCAGGAAACGCATCTGAGTTTCTTCCTGAAGCCTGAGGCCCGCAGCCTGGAGGCCTGGAGCCTGAAATCCGAAGCCGCGAGCCAGCCTACACCTTAATGACTTCCACCAGCTCTTTCACCGCGCCGGCTGACTTCTTGAGGGCGGCGTCCTCTTCGGGCGTCAGCTTAATCTGAATAATGTCCTCGACGCCGCGGGCGCCGAGCTTTACGGGGACGCCGACGAAGAGGTCGCTGATCCCGTACTCCCCCTTCAAATACACCGAGCACGGAACGATCTTCTTCTTGTCTTTCAGAATGATCTCGACCATCTCGGCCGCGGCGGACCCCGGCGCGTACCACGCGCTCGTACCCACCAGCTTCGTGATCTCGGCGCCGCCCTCGGCGGTACGCTTCGAGATCGCGTCGATCCGCTCCTTGGACATCAGCTCGGTGATTGGAATGCCGGCGACCGTCGAATAGCGCGGGAGCGGCACCATCGTGTCGCCGTGGCCACCTAAGACGAACGCGTGAATGTTTTCAACTGAGACGTTCAATTCGATCGCGATGAACGTTCGCATGCGCGCGGAGTCCAGCACGCCCGCCATGCCGATGACACGCTCGCGTGGAAACTTGCTGAGCCGGTAGACCGCCTGGCACATCGCGTCGAGCGGGTTGGCGACGGGGACGATGATGCAGTTCGGGGAGTACTTGACCACCTGCTCGGTGACCGACTGCATGATCTTGTAATTGGTCTGGAGCAGATCGTCGCGGCTCATCCCTGGCTTGCGAGGCACGCCCGACGTGATCACGACCACATCCGAGTCCGCCGTTTCCTTCCAGCCCGCCTCATCTGCGCCCGCGCCGAGAATGCGCGAGTCCGACTGCTCGATGGGACACGCCTGGTACATGTCGAGCGCGACGCCTTTCGCCTTCTGATCAGCGATGTCGATAATCACGACATCGGCCAGTTCCTTGTCGGCGATCGCGCGCGCGACCGTCGCCCCGACATTGCCCGCCCCACCGACCACTGTCACCTTTCGATTCATGCGCGTCCTCTGCTCGACACTGAAAGACACGGAACAACATGGATCATTTCCCTGTCCATGTTCCTCCGTGTCCTTCCGTGGTCACATGTTGCTGATAACAGCGTCTGCGAACTGCGACGTCTTCAGCTCGGTCGCGCCTTCCATCTGCCGCGCGAGGTCGTAGGTGACCTTCTTCTGCTGAATCGTCTTCTCGAGTCCCTTCTCAATCAAGTCCGCGGCCTGCGGCCATGCCAGATAGCGGAACATCATCACACCCGACAGGATCACCGAGCTGGGATTGATGACGTCTTTGCCCGCGTACTTGGGCGCGGTGCCGTGAGTTGCCTCGAAAAAGGCGATCTCGTCGCCGATGTTCGCGCCGGGCGCCATGCCCAGGCCGCCGACCTGCCCAGCGCACGCGTCGGAGAGGTAGTCGCCGTTGAGGTTCGGCGTAGCGAACACGTCGTAGTCTGCTGTCCGCGTGAGCACCTGCTGGAAGACGCTGTCGGCGATCCGGTCATTGATGACCACTTTGCCGTCGCGCGAGGCGCCGTTCGACACTTCGTCTTCCGTCACAATGCGATCGCGGAATTCGGCTTTGGCGACCTCGTAGCCCCAGTCGCGGAACGCCCCTTCGGTGAATTTCATGATGTTGCCCTTGTGCACGATGGTGACGGTCTTGCGGTTGTTATCGATCGCGTACTGGATCGCCATACGGACGAGCCGCTTCGATCCTGTTTCGGAAATCGGTTTGATGCCGATTCCGGAATCGGGACGAATACGCTTGCCCATCTCGCTTGCGAGAAATTCGATGACGCGTTCGGCCTGCGGGGTGCCGCGCGCCCACTCGATGCCCGCGTAGACGTCTTCGGTATTCTCGCGGAAGATTACGACGTTCATCAGTTCAGGGCGTTTGACCGGAGCGGGCGTGCCGTCAAAGTAACGGACGGGCCGGACACACGCGTACAGGTCGAGCACCTGACGGAGCGTCACGTTCAAACTGCGGATCCCGCCACCGACGGGCGTGGTGAGCGGCCCTTTGATCGCCACCTTGTACGCTTTCACCGCCTCGAGGGTATCGCTCGGCAGCCACTCGCCGTGCTGGTCCTTCGCCTTCTCACCGGCAGGCACTTCGAACCACGCGATCTTTTTTTTCCCGCCGAACGCCTTCGCGACCGCGGCATCGAACACGCGGACGCTCGCGCGCCAGATGTCTGGTCCCGTGCCATCACCTTCTATATAAGGAATGATCGGATCGTCGGGCACGACGAGCCGGCCCGCCTTCCGCACGATCGCCGTTCCGCTCGTCGGCGGTGTGAGGATCGAAAAGTTCGGCATTAGGTCACGTCCCCATGCTCGCGTTACGAGTTGTTCACAGAAACTGTGGAAAAGTTTGTGGAAAACCGAGGTCCAAACGATGTTTGTCCCGCATCAACGCTGATGATTCTCCGGTTTGCACCACGATGGTGCGCACATGCTGCGCATCGCTCGCGCATTATGCAGTGCACCGAACGCAACATTATACTGTGACCGACACGTATGCACATCGTCATCGCTGATTCACTCCCCCCTGCTGCCGCGGATGCATTGCGACGCGCCGGATGGACCGTCGACGCGCGCGCGGGACGCAAGCCCGACGATCTGGCACGCGATCTCAAAGATGCGGACGCGCTGATCGTTCGCAGCGCGACGCAGGTCACCGCCGACTTGATTGCCGCGGCCCCGCGGCTGAAGGTGATCGCGCGCGCCGGAACCGGCGTCGACAACGTCGACGTGACCGCGGCGAGCGATCGCGGCATCCTCGTCATGAACGCGGCGGGCGCCAACAGCATCAGCGTCGCCGAGCTTGCGCTGGCGCTCATGCTCGCGCTCTCGCGGTCGATTCCGGCGGCGGACGCGTCGATGAAAAAGGGCGTGTGGGACAAGAAGCGTCTCACCGGCGTGGAGCTGCGCGGCAAGATCCTGGGCATCGTCGGCTTCGGCCGGATCGGCCGCGAGGTGGCGGCACGCGCGCGCGGCTTCGGGCTCGAGATCATCGCGCACGATCCGTTCATTCCTGTGCGCGCCGCGGAAACAATCGGCGTGCCACTGGTCACGCTCGACGATCTGCTCGCGAAATCGGATTACATCTCGCTGCATCTTCCCTCGCTGCCGGAAACGCGGCATCTGCTCAACGCCGAACGGTTGTCGAAGTGCCGACGCGGTGTGCGAATTGTGAACACCGCCCGCGGCGAGCTCATCGATGAAGCCGCGCTGGCCGCGGCGATCGAATCCGGACACATCGCGGGTGCCGGACTCGATGTGTTCGAGACCGAGCCACCGACCGACGACCGATTGACCAGGCTGCCGCAGGTCATCGCAACGCCGCACATCGCCGCATCGACAGTTGAAGCGCAGGAGCTCGTGGGCGAGGAGATCGTCAACAGCGTCCGCGAGTATCTTGCAGAAGGGGTGATTAGAAACGCGGTGAACTTCCCGTCGATCCCGGCCGAGGAATATCCGCAGCTCCGCCCGCAGTTACAGCTCGCGGAAAAGCTTGGCGCGCTCATCGCGCAACTCTTGTCTGCGGCTCCGGACTCGATCGGCATCCGGTACTACGGTCCACTGACCACGAAGTACGAGTCAGTGATCGGCAGCGCGGTACTCGCCGGCCTTCTCTCGCCGTTTCTCGACGCGAGCGTCACGCCCGTCAACGCGCGCGCGCTCGCCGCGCAGCGCGGCCTCGAGATCATCGAATCGCGCAGCAGCCGCTCGCGCGATTTCATCAACGTGATCTCCGTGAAGCTTCGCGGCGGCGGTCAGGAGCGGTGGGTGGAAGGGACGGTATTCGAACCCGCGAGCCCACGGCTCGTTGCGCTCGACGGCGTCGACATCGAGGCGCCCCTCTCCGGAACGGGCGTGCTGATTGCGAACCAGGACCGTCCCGGGGTGATCGGCGACATCGGCACGACGCTCGGACGTCACGGCATCAATATCGCGAGCTTCGCGCTTGGCCGCCGCGAGGGTGGCGCCGTCGGCATGATTACCGTCGATGAAGCTGACGGATTGAAATCGGCGGTGGATGAAATTCGGAAGCTGCCCGCGATTCGCGACGCGCGGATCGTGCGACTGTGATCAAATCGGGGTGCGGGGTAAGGGGTGCGGGGTTCGGGGGGCGGAGTGAAATGCAAACGCCGGATTCCGGCGCTCTGCGGATCCCGCGTCCCGCGCGCCCCGAATCCCGCGCCCCGCACCCCGATACGTTTCACCGCAGCGCGAGGCGCCGGAACCCGCCCGTCTGGAGATCCTCCAGTTCGATCGCATCGACGCCGATTGTCTTGACCTTGTACCGGTCCGCGAACGTCTGCCCTTCCATGACGATGTAGACCGCATCGCCTGCTCCACCGATGACGGCGGTGCGATGCGTCCCCTCAAATGACGGCTCCTCGGCGATTCCCATCAGCGTCAATGGCGGCGGGGACGCGACGGAGGGCACCTCCGAGATTACGGTCGCCGCCTGTACGGTGCCGATTGCTGCGGACGCCAGACGACGAGGCGCGCGAACCGGAGCGAAGCTGAAGGGATTACGCGGTTGCACGTCGGGAAGCGGCGCCTGCGCCAGGCGCTCTCGCAGACGCACCGCCTGTTGCTCGACCTCCGCTGCCACCGACCCAGGCCCCGACGTCGCGGTCGATTGCGCGCGGTCTCCAACCGGCGCGACGTCCTGTTCGGGCGCACTGCCGGCCGCGGCGAACCAGGCAACCAGCAACGCCCCGCCGCTGACGATTGCCGCCGCTCGAGTGATGGTCATGACGTGTGTCGCAGGCGATCATGGTACCACGGTCCGCCTTCGGTCGCGCATCGGTTGAGCCGACCACCGAATTACACGGAAGAACATGGAGCCGGTCATAGGGCTTTCTCTCTGGTTCGGTATCGGTCCGTGGTCGTCACGTTGCG
>QHWT01000078.1:96733-112284 GCA_003222675.1 Acidobacteriota bacterium
TTCCCAATCCAGGGGTTCAGTCTCCGCAGTCGCCATCATCCCCGCGAGATATCACTCGACGCGTCTTCCGGGTAAAGCGCTCGCCGACATTGCGGGCCGGCCGATGATCGAGCACGTTTACCGCCGCGCGTCGGAGGCCTCCTCCGTAGGTCGCGTGATCGTTGCGACCGATGATGCACGCATCCGTTCGGCGGTCGAGCGCTTCGGCGGCGAGTGCGTGATGACGTCCCCATCACACCAGAGCGGCACGGATCGCCTCGCCGAAGTTGCGGCGTCGCTTGATGACGACATCATTGTCAACGTGCAGGGGGACGAGCCGCTGCTCGACCCCGGCATGATCGACGCCGCCGTCGCACCCTTCGCCGCGGATCCCGCGCTCATGATGAGCACGCTGCGCAAGCGCATTACGGATCCGGCCGAACTGCAGAACCCACACGTGACGAAGGTCGTGGTCGATCGTCACGGCTTCGCCTTGTATTTTTCACGAGCACCGATTCCGTTCACGCGCGCGGGTCAGCCGGACGCGCCCGCCTGGCGGCACATCGGACTGTACGTCTATCGCCGGACATGTCTGCTGCAACTCTCGCAACTGCCGCAGACGGCGCTCGAACGCGCCGAAGCGCTCGAACAACTGCGCGCGCTCGAGCATGGCATTCGAATCCAGGCGATCGAAACCACTCACGAGACGATCGGTGTCGATACATCCGAGGATCTCGAGCGCGTGCGCAGGATCTGCGACGCGACCGTGCGGTCGGCGTAACTCGATAACCAGGGGACCAGGACACTCACGATGCAACAGCAGGCACACACCAGGCCCGTCAAGTACATCCTCGTGACCGGGGGCGTCGTCTCGTCGCTCGGCAAGGGACTCGCCGCCGCCTCCATCGGGGCGTTGCTCGAAGGCCACGGCTACAAAGTCGCGCTGCAGAAGTTCGATCCCTACATCAACGTCGATCCCGGCACGATGAGTCCATATCAGCACGGCGAGGTGTTCGTCACCGACGACGGCGCCGAGACGGATCTTGACCTCGGGCACTACGAGCGGTTCACGAATCAGGTCACGACGCGCAACAACAACTGGACCACGGGAAAAATTTATCTCTCGGTCATCCAGAAAGAACGGCGCGGCGAGTACCTCGGGCGGACAGTCCAGGTCATTCCGCATATCACCAACGAGATTAAGGATGCGATCCGCGCGGTCGCGCAGGACGTCGATGTTGTGCTCGTGGAGATCGGCGGCACCGTCGGCGACATCGAGAGCCAGCCCTACCTCGAGGCGATCCGTCAGCTGCGCCAGGACGTCGGCCGCGAAAACACGCTCTACATCCACCTGACGCTGGTGCCGTTCATCGGCGCTGCGGGAGAGTTGAAGACCAAGCCGACGCAGCACAGCGTCCGCGACCTGCGCTCGATCGGTATTCAGCCCGACATCCTGTTGTGCAGGACGGATCGCTTCCTCGACCAGGATCTCAAGCGCAAGATCGGGCTGTTCTGCGATGTCGACGAAGAGGCCGTGGTCACGGCAAAGGACGTCTCGAGCATTTATGAAGTGCCGCTCGTGTTCGCGGCCGAAGGGCTCGACCGGATCATCCTGCGCCGGCTGCACCTGCCTGAAACAGAGCCGCACATGGAGGCCTGGAGCGATCTCGTCGATCGCATCAGGAACCCGAAGGATGAGATCACGATCCACGTGGTTGGCAAGTACGTCGGCTACGAGGATTCATACAAGAGCCTGAACGAAGCGCTGTATCACGGCGGGTTCAAGCACCGGCTCAAGGTCAACATCAAGTGGGTCGAAGCGGAAGCGCTGGAGCAGCCCGGGGGAGAACAGTTGCTCAACGGCGCGGACGGCATTCTCGTGCCGGGCGGATTCGGCGATCGCGGCACGCGCGGGATGATGCGCGCCGCGGGGATCGCGCGCGAGCGCGGCATTCCGTACTTCGGGATCTGCTACGGTTTCCAGTGGGCCGCCGTCGAGTACGCGCGCCACGTCTGCGGCCTCGCCGATGCCGATTCCACCGAGTGCGCACCTGACACGCCGACGAACCTCATATACAAGCTGCGCGATCTGCTCGGCGTCGACGATCTCGGCGGGACGATGCGGCTGGGATCGTACGCATGCCAGCTGCGCTCCGGATCACGCTCGCACGCGCTGTACGGGAGCGACGTCATCCATGAACGTCACCGTCATCGCTACGAGTTCAACTGTCTCTTCGAAAAAGCACTGACCGAGCGCGGGCTCGAGATCGTCGGACGTTCACTCGATGGCAAGTTCGTCGAGATCCTCGAGCTGCCCTCGCATCCATGGTACGTCGCGGTGCAGTTCCATCCGGAATTCAAGTCGAAGCCGCTCAAGCCGCATCCGTTGTTTGCCGGCTTCGTCGAGGCGAGCCATCAGCACAAGGTGGGGACGCGCCACGATGCCGCCGCGTCCGTGGTAGGGTAAGTGGGTGCTCCCTCTTGAGATTGCGGATCTGAGTATCGGCGCAGGTCCGCTGGTGCTGATCGCCGGGCCCTGCGTCATCGAAAGCGAGTCCCACGCGGTCGACACCGCGATCGCGCTCCGCGACATGACGCGCCACGCGGGCGTGCCGTTCATCTTCAAGGCTTCGTACGACAAGGCCAATCGCACCTCGACGACTTCGTACCGCGGACCCGGGCTCGCGGAAGGCGTGCGTGTGCTCGTTCAAGTCCGCGCGAAGGCCAACGTTCCGATTTTGACCGATATTCACGAACCTTCGCAGGCGGCCGCGGCCGCGGAAGTGGCCGACGTGCTGCAGATCCCCGCGTTCCTGTCGCGGCAGACCGATCTGCTCGTCGCCGCCGCGCAAACGGGCCGAGCCGTCAACATCAAGAAAGGCCAGTTTCTCGCACCGCTCGACATGCGGCATGTGATCGAGAAGGTCACGTCCGAGGGCAATCACAAGGTGATCATCACGGAGCGCGGCTTCAGCTTCGGCTACAACAATCTCGTCGTCGACATGCGCGCGTTTCCAATCCTCCGTTCGCTCGGATATCCCGTCGTCTACGACGTTACCCACAGCCTGCAGCTGCCAGGCGCGGGAGAAGGGGTCACGACTGGGCAAGCGGAGTTCATCGAGCCGATGGCGGCGGCGGGTGTCGCCGCTGGCGTCGACGGCGTGTTCATGGAAGTGCACGAGAAGCCGCCGCACGCGAAGAGCGACGCGCAGAACGCGTTGAAGCTGGATCTGCTGCCGCGACTCCTGGAGAAGCTCGTGAAGATCCATGAGGTGCGGCTGACGCTGGGCTCTGCGGCTGGTGTCCGCCTTCACACGGACCAGGACGTCAAGCTGAAGCTGGACTCTACGAGGCTCCGATGACGCCGGAGACGGCCACGGCCCTCGAGCTCGCGCGCAAAGTGCTCCGCATCGAAGCGGCGGCGATCCTCGGTCTCGTCGAGCGCCTCGACGGCGAATTCGAGCGCGCCGTGCAGCTGCTCTTCGATTGCCGCGGGCGCGTCATCGTGACCGGCATGGGCAAGTCGGGGATCATCTGCCGCAAAATCGCGGCGACGCTCTCGAGCACCGGCACCTCTGCCTTCTTCCTCCACCCGGCGGAAGCGATTCACGGCGACCTTGGCGCGATTCGCGAGGACGATGTCGTCATCGCCGTATCGCACAGCGGCGAGACCGAGGAATTGATACGGCTGATCGAGTCGATTCGCCGGATCGGCGCGCGCTTCATCGCGATTACCGGTGCGCCCAGGTCGACGCTGGGCCGTGCCGCTGATGTCGCCATGGATTGCGGCATTGCCGAAGAAGCGTGCCCCATGAACCTTGTACCCACGGCGAGCACCACGGCCGCGCTCGCGCTCGGCGATGCGCTCGCGATGACGCTGCTGGTGCGGAAAGGATTCAGCGAAGAGCATTTCGCATCGCTCCATCCGGGCGGCAAGCTCGGCAGGCGCCTGATGCGCGTCGAAGGCGTCATGCACAGCGGCGATGCCGCGCCACGCGTTGACCTGGCAACGCCGATGCCGGACGTGATTCACGAGATGTCAAGCAAACGCCTGGGCATGACATGCGTGATAGCCAGCGACAATCGGCTGGCCGGCGTCTTCACCGACGGCGACCTGCGGCGGCTGATGATGACGCGGCCGCCGAACGCGGTCCTCACGCTCACCGCAGGTGAAGCGATGACGACCAACCCGCTGACGATCAGACGCGACGCGCTGGCCGTCGAAGCGCTGCGCATCATGGAAACCCACAAGATCACATCCGTGGTAGTCGTCGACGAGCGGGGGATGGTAGAGGGGGTCGTGCAGCTCCACGACCTGTGGCGAACGCAGATGATCTGAACCACGGATTACACGGATTACACGGACTACACGGATCACACTTGCACTATGGCCACGCCGTCCGACATGCGCCGCATCCGGCTGCTCTTGTTCGACGTGGACGGCGTGCTGACGGACGGAACTATCCTGTTGCACGCCGACGGATCCGAGTCGAAGATGTTCCACATTCGCGACGGCGCCGCGATCGTGTGGGCGCAGCGCGCCGGCATGCAGATCGGGCTGCTCTCCGCGCGCACCTCGGAAGCCACGGCGCGGCGGGCGCAGCAGCTTGGCATCTCGGTGCTGATCCAGGGCCTCGCGGACAAGCTCGCCGGGTACGAGGAGATCCGCCGGCAGGCCGGACTGGCCGACGATGAGATCGCGTACATGGGAGACGACCTGCAGGATCTGCCGGTGCTGCGGCGCGTCGGCTTTTCCGCCGCGCCGGCCGATGCACCGGCGGCCGTACGCGAGCACGTGCGCTGGGTGAGCCGAACCGGCGGCGGACGCGGCGCCGTGCGCGAGATGATCGAGCACGTGCTGCAGGCCCAGGGCACGTGGGCCGGCGCCGTGGCGGACTTCCTCGGATCGTGATGGGCACGCTGCTTCTCCTCGCCAGCCTCGTCGCGCTTCTGATCGGCCTCGCGGTCGGCAAGGCGTGGGAGCGCTACAAACTGCAGGACGGCATATGGGTCGATCGGCGACGCGCGCGCGAGTCGCCCCACTACATGCTGGGCCTGAACTTTCTGGTCGCGAATCAGATCGATCCCGCGATCGCCGAGCTCACGAAGGCCGCGCACGCCGCGGGCGATCCGCTCGAGATTCATCTGATCCTCGGCAACCTGTATCGCGAGAAAGGGCAGGTGGGGCGCGCGATTCAGGAGCATCAAAGTCTCCTGCAGCGGCCCAACCTGCGGAAACTGGAGCACGCGAACGTCCTGCTCTGCCTCGGCCTGGATTACCGGCGCGGCGGCTTCGTCGATCGCGCGATCGAGGCGTTTACCGAGGTGCTCCGGCTCGATCCGCAGAATCAATACGCGCTGTCGAACCTCGAGAAGCTGCACGAAGAACAGCACCAGTGGCACGAGGCATATGCCACGCGGCAGAAGCTCGCGGCGCTCCCCGGCGCTTCGGAAGAATCGCCGCGACACAGCGAGATTCTCGCGTTCCTGGAGTTCGAGCTCGGCCAGGACGCGCTCAAACGCATGGACTATGCTGATGCGGCGCGGCGATTCGAAGCCGCCATCGATCTCGACGCGCGCAACGCGCCAGCGCATTTGAGCCTGGGTGATGTGCGGTTTTACGAGGGCAAGACCGCCGACGCGGTCAGCGCGTGGGAGCGGCTCATCGATGCATCACCCGAACGCGCGTACCTGGCATTCTCGCGTCTCGAGGGCGCTTATCCCAAGATGAGCGCGCCGGACCGCTTTCCTGCGCTGTGCGAACGGCTGATCACGGCGAACCCGCAGGATTGGCGCGCGCGGCTGGCGCTTGCGCGGCACCTCTCGGCTCAGGGAAGGCCAACTGATGCGATCGAGCTCCTGTTCGAGGCAATCGGCCACAATCCGCACGCGCTGGCGCTGCACCAGACGATCTGGCAGACGCTCTCGACGTTGAATCTTCCCGCCGACCTCGTGGGGCGATACATCGAGTTGACGCGCGATGCGATTTTCTATCTCGACCCGCACATCTGCGTGCGCTGCCGGTATCGCAGCACCGAACTCCTCTGGCAGTGCCCCCATTGCCACGAATGGAACACGTTCGTGGAGGAACGCATCGCGCCGGCCAAGCAGAGTGCTGAAGTGTGATCGAGCGGTTCACGGTTCACGGTTCACGGTTCACGGTTCACGGTTCACGGTTCATGGTTCATGGTTCGCGGTTCAGGGTTCACGGTTCGCGGTTCACGGTTCGCGGTTCACGGTGCTCAGTGCTCGGTGCACGATGCACCGTTCGGGGCTGGTTCACCGTTCCGCGTTCAGCAACTCGTAGACATCTCGCACCTGTCGATCGGTTTCCGCAAAGCCGCGGTCGGTCCAGATGACGCGATCGGCGCGTTCGACCTTGTCTCCGATTGGCCACTGCGCCGCGATCCTTGCCCGCGCCTGCCCATCGTCGAGGTGGTCGCGCGCCATGACGCGATGGACCTGCTCGTCGGGACGGCACGCCGCCACGATCACCCGATCGAAGTCGTGGTTGTGCCCCGTCTCGAACACCAGCGGAATGTCGGCAAGCGCGAAGCGTGCTGCCACCCGCAGATTCGCAAACCACTCCTGGATTCGACGGTAGACCTCGGGATGGACAATCGCTTCGAGCGCCGCGCGCGCGCGCGGATCCGCGAACACGATCCGCGCGAGCGCGGCGCGGTCGAGTGAACCGTCCGCGTTCAACACGCCTGCGCCAAACCGCGCGACCACGGCATGCAGCCCGGCGCTCCCCGGCGCGACGGCGTCGCGCGCGAGCGCATCGGCATCGATGACGGGAATGCGTAGCGTCGCAAACCGCGCGAGGCAGTACGACTTGCCGGTCGCAATGCCGCCCGTCAGCGCGACGCGCAGCACGTCGGTCAGCCTCTCCGGCTCCTGGCTTCCGCGGCCGCCAGCGTGTTCTTCAGCAGCAGTGCGATGGTCAGCGGTCCGACACCACCCGGGACCGGCGTCAGCGCGCCGGCCACCTCCGCGACCGCCGGGTGCACGTCGCCGACGACGACCGAGCCGCGCTTCGCGAACGCCTCGAGCCGCGGCGAACCGTGCCCGAAGAGCTGTTCGACGACCGCGCGATCTCGTACTGGCGTCGTCCCGACGTCGATCACGGTGGCGCCTGGCTTCACGAAGTCGCGCGTCACGAAACCGGGCCGGCCGATCGCTGCGACGAGAATGTCGCCGCGCGCGGCGACCGACGGGAGATCGGGTGTCTTCGAATGGCAAACCGTCACGGTGGCGTCACGCTGCAGAAGAAGCATCGCCATGGGCTTGCCGACGATCTCGCTGCGGCCGATGACGACGGCATGACGGCCGCCGATCGTGATGCCCGATCGATCGAGCATCTCGATCACGCCGGACGGCGTGCACGGCTTGAGGTGCGCCCGCCCTTGTACGAGCTTGCCGACGTTGACGGGATGAAACCCGTCAACGTCCTTGTCGGGATCGATCGCGTCGAACACGCGCTGCGACGCGCCTTTGCCCATCGCGTCCGGCAGCGGCGACTGCACGAGGATGCCGTCGTGCTGATCGCTGCGGTTGAGCCGATGCACGAGCGCGAGCAGGTCACCGAGCGACGCGGTAGCGGGCAATCGCTGCAGATCGACCCACAGTCCGGCGTTCCCGCCCGCCTTCGCCTTGTTCCGCACGTAGACTTCCGATGCGGGATTCTCACCAACCAGCACGATACCCAGGCCCGGCGGACGACCCGCCGCCCTGGCAAACGCCTCGACGCCCGGCATCGCGGCACTCCGAATCTCCGCCGCTATCGCGGTTCCATCAATCACCCGAGCCGTCATTTAATCACTCCGCTCGGCTGGGGTCCCCAAGATCCCCGGTCTCGCTGCGCGCTCGCGGCCGCGCTTCAGGCCCCAACGCTGCGCGTTGGGGTCCCCTTGCCCCAACGCTGCGCGTTGGGGTCCCCTTGCCCCAACGCTGCGCGTTGGGGTCCCCTTGCCCCAACGCTGCGCGTTGGGGTCCCCTTGCCCCAACGCTGCGCGTTGGGGTCCCCTTGCGGCTTCCCTCCGGCGCTCGCTTGCGACTGCACTTCTCTCACCCACCTTGCACACCGCGCGCGTCGGCCAATGCGGCGGCCTCGAGCTCTTTGAGGCTGTCGGCGCGCCCGAGCACGACGAGATCGTCGCCGGCCCGCATCGTGGTCTCGGGCGCGGGATTGAAGTCCATCCGGCCATCGATCCGCCTGATGCCGACCACGACGACCCCGAACCGCTGGCGCAGGCCAGCCTCGACGAGGCTCCGGCCCTTGAGCGGCGAGCCCTCGCCGATATGCACCTGTTCCATGTTGAGCTCGAGATTCTCCGAGGTGGTGGCGAGCTGCACGAAGTCGACGACGGCGGGTCGCAGTGCGGTCTGCGCGAGCTGCTGACCGCCGATATGGTAGGGCGAGATCACGCGATCGGCCCCCGCGCGGCGCAGCTTGACGCGCGCGTCCTCCGTCTCTGCGCGACCGATGATGAACACGTCGGGCCTCAGCAAGCGTGCGCTGAGAACCGCGTAGACGTTCTCGGCGTCGGTGCCGACGGCCGCAATGAACCCGCGCGCGCGATCGATTCTGACCGTGCGGAGCACGTCTTCGCTGGACGCGTCCGCTTCGACCGCGAGGAAGCCTTTCTCGAGCGCTGCCTGCATGCGATCGCTGCTGCGCTCGATGACGACGAACGCCACGTGCTGTCGCGAGAATTCACGGGCGATGATCTCGCCCATGCGTCCGAATCCGCAGAGGATGAAGTGGTCCTTCAGTTCGTCGAGCATGCGCACGTGCTTCCGCTGCAGGCGCCGCTCGATGAAATGCCCCTCGGCGAGCAGCGCCATGAACAGCGTGAAGGCATAGAAGAACGATCCGACACCGCTGAGCAGAATGACGACGGTAAACGCCTCGCCCGCGCGGGACATCGGGTGCACTTCCCGGTATCCCACGGTGGTGATGGTGATCACCGTCATGTAAAAGGCGTCCCACGGGCTCCATCCCTCGATGAGCACGTAGCCCACGGTGCCGCCGGCCATGACGAGCGCAATCAGGATCGCGACGAAGCGCCATCCCTCCCACCAGGAGATCGCGCGACCGCGCGCTCCAGCGTCACGCACGCGAGCCGCGGTCAGTCTTGCCATGCCAGCGCCGCCCGCGTCAGCGTCGCGCGGGTTCGACAGCCTTCGCCGTGCTCTTCCGCAGAATCATCCCGATGACGATCAGCACGATGCCGACCGCGAGGATCGTCAGACCGAAGCGATCGGCGATCGCCGCTGAGATGTGCAGACCGATGCGACTCAGCACCGCGTCGAGCTCGCTCCATTTCGCGAGCTCCTCGGTCGTCACACCCCACGTCGTGAGAAACCCGAGCAGCGCGATCGCGAACCCGTTGAACGTGACCAGCGCGCCCAGCACGGTGACCAGGTTCGCAAAGGACTCGGACGCGGTCCGACGCATGGCCTCGGCGCGATCGACGAGCGTGCTGTGCGTGCGCCCGTAGAACCAGTAGATCAACATGCCGACGTCGAGCCAGACGAGGAATCGCACCCACGTCATCACCGACAAGCTGACCATCAGATACACGCACGACAGTACGCCGAGCACCGGAATGACCGGGCCGCCAGGCACCTTGAACGGCCGCGCTGCGTCCGGGCGCTTGGCGCGCAGCACCGGCACGGCGACCGAGACGATCACGAACGCGAACAAGGTTCCGATGCTGGTCATCTCGCCGAGAATCTGGATCGGCACGAACCCGGCGACGAGCGCCACGATGACGCACGTGATGATCGTCGTGATGTAAGGCGTACGGAACCGCGGATGCACCTTGCTGACGCCCGCCGGCAGCAGTTGGTCGCGGCTCATCGAGAAGAAGATGCGCGGCTGGCTCATGAGCATGACCAGCAGCACGCTCGTGATTCCGGCAACGGCGCCGGCCGACACCAGGCCCGCCGCCCAGTCCTTGTGAATCACCGCGAGCGCGTAGCCGACGGGCGCGTTCAGGAACTGCACATCATTCTTGTACTGCACGACCGGTACGATGCCGGACAGAATGCCCGCCACGATCAGGTAGAGCGCTGTGCAGATGACGAGCGACGCGATGATGCCGATAGGCAGATCGCGGCTCGGATTCTTGGCTTCTTCCGCCGTGGTCGACACGGCGTCGAAGCCAATGTAGGCGAAGAACACGACGGCGGCGCCGGTCATGATGCCGGACCAGCCGTAGGGCGCGAATGGAGACCAGTTCTCCGGCTTGACATACGTGACGCCGACAACGATGAAAAAGAGCACGGCCGCGAGCTTCACGGTCACCATCGCCGCATTGAAGCGCGCGCTCTCCCGCACGCCGATGACGAGGAGCACCATGATCGCAAGCACGATCAGCATCGCGGGCAAGTTGAACACCGCGGTTCCCACGCCACCATCCGGCAGCACGACCTGCGTCCCGGGCGCGGCGCTCATCCACGCCGGCAGATGGATCCCGAAGCCCGCGAGGATGCGCTGAAAGTAGCCGCTCCAACCCACCGCTACCGTCATTGACCCGACGGCATACTCGAGGATGAGGTCCCAGCCGATCATCCACGCGAACACTTCCCCGAGCGTGGCGTAGGAATAGGTGTAGGCGCTGCCGGCGATCGGAATCATCGCGGCGAACTCCGCGTAGCAGAGCGCCGCGAACCCGCAGGCGAGACCCGCCATGACGTACGACAGCACGATACCGGGGCCGGCCTGATTCGCGGCCGCCGTGCCGGTGAGTACGAAGATGCCCGTCCCGATGATCGCGCCGATCCCGAGCAGCGTCAGATCCAATGCCGTCAGCGTGCGGCGCAACGCCTTCGTGCCGTGCTCGACGTCGCCGACGAGTTGCTCGATCGATTTCGTCTTCAGCAGATTCGAATCCATTCATCCTCTTCTTCACGTGGGGCTCCGCCCCACACCCCGGCTCGGTCGCTCGCGGGGACCCCTCCGCCCCGCGCCGCTCCCTCGCAGCCGCGCCGTGCGCGCCTTGTCACGGGCTCTGCCCCACACCCCGGCTCGGTCGCTCGCGGGGACCCCTCCGCCCCGCGCCGCTCCCTCGCAGCCGCGCCGTGCGCGCCTTGTCACGGGCTCCGCCCCACACCCCGGCTCGGTCGCTCGCGGGGACCCCTCCGCCCCGTGCCGCTCCCTCGCAGCCGCGCCGTGCGCGCCTTGTCACGGGCTCCGCCCCACACCCCGGCTCGGTCGCTCGCGGGGACCCCTCCGCCCCGCGCCGCTCCCTCGCAGGCGGCGGCATCCGGGCCTTAGACGCCGTCAGGGCAGGCGGCGGCGTCGGAATCGCGAGATTATAAGTCATCCCTCGAGGCTGCGAATGAACTGGCGGACCCGCTCTTCCGGATCGCCGGTCAGCAGATCCGAGATTACCGCAACGCTGGATGCTCCAGCCGCGATGACGTCCCGCGCGCGATCCAGTGTGATGCCACCGATCGCCACTACTGATTTTCCCGATGCCCGCGCGACACGAACGAGGTCCAGCCCGCGGGGGCTGTAGCCGGTCTCTTTGGTGACCGTGCCGTAGATCGGTCCGACTGCGATGTAGCTCGCGCTCGTCCGCGCGGCGGCGGCAACTTGCGCGGCGTCATGCGTCGAGACGCCCACGATGGCCTCTGCTCCGACGACCACCCGCGCCTGGTCCACCGTGAGATCGTCGTGGCCCACATGGACGCCATCCGCGCCGCTGAGACGCGCGACGTCGGCGCGATCGTTGATCACGATGGCGGCACCAGCCGCGCGCGCGCGACGCACGAGATCGTCGGCAAGCGACAACCTTTCGGATGACGAGGTGGACTTGTCTCGTAGTTGAATCAGCCGCGCACCGCCGCGCAGGAACGCGTCTGCGATCGCGCGCGGATCGAGACCACGCGCGGCACACACACCTGTATCGACGATCGCGTAGAGGGGATACATGACGCGCAGCTTCCAGCTTCCAGCCGTCAGCTTCCAGCAAGCTGGCAGCTCATGAAAGCTGGTAGCTGGTGGCTGGCAGCTTGTTACACAGCTTCTGCCAATCCGTCGCGGGTGTTCTTCTTCTCGACGATGTAGCGCTCCATGAACGAGGTGCTCAGCCGACCCGCAATGAAATCCGGATCGGCGAGGATCTTGATGTGCAGCGGAATGGACGTCCTGATGCCCTCGATGACCGTCATCTCGAGCGTGCGCCGCATGCGCGAGATGGCTTCCTGGCGATCGCGGCCGTGAACGATGATCTTCGCAATCATCGAATCGTAGTACGGCGAGACCGTGCACTCGGCGTGCGCGAAGGTGTCGACACGAACGCCGGGGCCGCCCGGCACGCTGAACGCGTGAATGACGCCCGGGGACGGGGCGAACGTCTCGGGGTCCTCGGCGTTGATGCGGCACTCGATCGAGTGGCCGGTGAACGTCACGTCTCCCTGCTTGAACGAGAGCCGCTCCCCGCACGCGATGCGGATCTGCTCTTTCACGATGTCGACCCCGGTGATGAATTCCGTCACGGGATGCTCCACCTGGACGCGCGTATTGACCTCGAGAAAGAAGAAGTTTCCCTTGTCGTCGAGCAGGAACTCGAACGTGCCGGCATTCGTGTACTGCACCGCGCGCGCGGCGTCGACCACTGTGCCGCCAAGCTTGCGGCGCATTTTTTCACTGACCGCGACCGACGGCGCTTCCTCGAGCAGCTTCTGGTGCCGGCGCTGAATCGAGCACTCGCGCTCGCCGAGATGCACCACCGCACCGTGATGATCGCCGAGCACCTGGAACTCGATATGGCGTGGGTTCTCGAGGTATTTCTCGAGATACACGTCGCCGACGCCGAACGCCGCTTCCGCTTCGCGCTGGGCGGTCTTGAGCGCCTTCGAGAGCTCGCCCGCGGCGCGAATCACGCGCATGCCGCGACCGCCGCCCCCGGCCACCGCTTTGATGATGATGGGATACCCGAGCTCTCTCGCGATCTTCGTCGCCTTTTCCTCGCTGTCGACGGGACCGTCGCTTCCGGGCAGCACCGGCACGCCCGCTTTCTTCATGGCGCGCCGCGCGCGCGCCTTGTCGCCGAGCAACCGGATCACGTTCGGGGACGGTCCGATGAACTTGATGTGGCACGCCTCGCAGACCTCCGCGAGATACGCGCTCTCCGAAAGGAAACCGTAACCGGGATGGATGGCGTCGGCGCCGGTGATTTCCGCCGCGCTGATGATCGCGGGAACGCTCAGATAACTGTCTGCACTCCGGGCGGGCCCGATACAGACGTCCTCGTCCGCGAAGCGGACATGGAGCGAGTTCTCATCCGCTTCCGAATAGACGGCGACGGTCTTGATGCCCAGTTCCCGGCACGCGCAGATGATGCGCAGCGCGATTTCACCGCGGTTCGCAATCAGGATCTTCTTGAACATAGTCACCAAGCCGGGATCCGGGATGCGGGATCCGGGATGCGCAATCGGCAACCCGGTTCTCGCGCCACGCGTCCGGCGTTCCGTTAAACCGTTCTGATCGCAAACAATCGCTCTCCATATTGGACCGGCTTGCCGTTCTCCACGTACGCGCTGACGAGCTCTCCTTCGTACTCCGATGTGATCTCGTTCATCAGCTTCATCGCTTCGATGATGCAGAGCACCTGATCCTTCTTCACGCGCTGGCCCACCTCGACGAACGCAGCGGCACCAGGCTCCGGTGAACGGTAAAAGGTGCCGACGATCGGGGATTTCACGACCGCGAGCTCCACGGACTCCTCTGCTTCGTCCGCGCTGAGCGGCGCGGCAGACGCCATGGGAGGCGGCGCCGGCGTGGCGGCGGACGGAGCCGTCGGAACGACCACCGGCATAGTGTGAAGGGGGCTCGCCGTGAATGCGGGAAGTGCGCCTGCCTTGCGTACGCGCAGCTTCAGGCCTTCTTTTTCCAACTCGAATTCCGCGAGATCGTGTTGCCGCACGAGATCGAGAATCCGCTCGATGTCCGAAAAGTCCATTCGCCTCCGAGGGGCGCTGTCTAACCGCGCAGGCCGCTGAAAGGAACGGCCTGCCTGTCAATGCTCAATGCCGAATGCTGAATGCCGAATGCCCAATGCCGGAGTTCCGGCTGTTTCGTCATTCATCATTGAGCATTTGTCATTGACACCCGCCTGCTTAACGACCTACTCGCCTGCGAGACCCGGCCTACAGATCAATCATCATCAATTGCGGCGCATCGGTCAGTAACTCGCAGCCGTCCGCCGTCACCAGGACATCGTCTTCAATCCGAACGCCGCCCGTGCCGGGCAGGTATGCGCCGGGTTCGATCGTAAAAATCATGCCGGGCTCGACCGGCGCGTCCGGGAGGCCCGGCATTTCACGACCGATCCGCGGATCTTCATGGATCTCCAATCCGATGCCATGGCCCGTGCCATGGCCGAATGCTTCGCCGAGGCCGTGCTGCACGAGGACATCACGCGCGGCGGCATCGATTGCGCTGGGGCGGACGCCCGGCCGGACCGCCGCGACCGCTGCCTCGTGGGCCTTCGCCACGGCCTGATAAAGCTGGCGGAGCGCCGCGGACGGCGCTCCAAGCTGAACCGTGCGCGTGAGATCCACGCAGTATCCTTCGTAGATGCCTCCAAAGTCCAGCACGGTCGAGTCACCCGCCTCCAGCCGGCGTCCCGTTGGCCGGGCGTGTGGCAGCGCGCTGTTTGGTCCCGAGGCCACGATTGTCTCGAACGCCGGTCGCGAAAATCCCGCCGCGCGGATCGCGGAATCGAGCTCGGCGGCAATCTCGTCCTCTCGCCGGCCTGGGGCGACGAAATCCGCCAGCCGTCGCGCGATTTCGGAAATGCGCCGCCCTCCTTCGCGAATCGCTTCGACCTCCTCCGCATCCTTTATCATGCGCGCCCGCTCGATGAGCCGCTCGGTGGCCACGAGCACAGGCGTCGGTCCGCTGGCCCGAAGCGGGGTCGGCGTGCCTGCCGCGAGGCCGCTCGACATCGCATTGAAGCGGCTGACTGAGAGCCACGCCGCTTCGATCCCGATGCGCCTGGACGACTCCCGCCGCAAGACGTCGACGATCGCCGCGTCGTAGGTCTGTGGCACCGTCTCGATGACGATGGCGCCTGTCGGCAGCGAGGCGATGAGATCCTGGGCAGCTGTCGCATAACGGAAGTCCACCATCAGCAGGCATCGATCCGGCAGCAGCACCAGCGCTCCCGCGGTTCCCGTGAAGCCCGTGAGATAGCGGACGTTCGGGAGATGGGTCACGACGAGCGCGTCAAGCGATGCCGCATGGACGTGCGCCCGTACGCGATCGAGACGCGCAAGGACGGCCATGAGCGTTTAACGGGAGGTGCGCGAGGACGCGCGTGCCGATTGGATGGTGACGAGCAACTGTTCGAGACGCGCGATCGCCGGATCGGGCAGCGTAGCGGTGGCGGGCCTGGTATCGACTGGAGCGGCGGCGACCGGCACAACGCTGATCGGCCGAGAAGGGGCCGGCGTTGTGGTAACCACCGTAGGGTTCATCGGCGCGGGAGTGACCGGTGCGGCAGTGACCGGCACGGGGGTGACCGGCGCAGCGGGAAGCGGCGCGGCCGGCCGCA
>QHWT01000079.1 GCA_003222675.1 Acidobacteriota bacterium
CGAACGGCAGAAGCTCGTCGCGGGTCTCCTGAAGGCCTGCGAAAAGCGTCCGGTAAGCATAGCCTCGATCGAGAAGATCGCCGACCGCGTGGAGTCGGCGCTGCAGGACAAGCCCGAGAAGGAGATCAGCACGGAAGAGATCGGCGCTTTCGTGATGAACGAGCTGCGCCGGCTCGACAAGGTCGCGTACGTCCGCTTCGCTTCGGTGTATCGTCACTTTCGCGATATCGGCGAGTTCATGAGCGAGCTCAAAGACCTGCTCAACACGAAAGAGTAATAGGGAGTCTAGGGATGCGGGTTGCGGGATGCGCCCGCCTCCGCGCGCGTGACAACACGGGCGCGCTACGGCGAGGTCACGCCGTAGCCGCTGCGCGGCGGAGGCGGAGGATGCGGAAAATGTCTGCTCTCGATCGAGAGCACCTACGGATGCTGTCCCTCGGATCCGTGATGCGGCTCGCGCCGCGCGCCCCATACCGTGCACCCCGGGTCCCGCACGCCGATGCACCCCGGATCCCGCACCCCGCGCCCCGACGTGATCGCCCATGACTACCGTCCGCGATTTCAAGCATCGGCCGACCCTGCCGCCGCGTCCACCCGCGCCGTCCCCGCGGCCTGAGCGCCGGCCGTTTCGCGACAACCCGCGGCTGATCCTCGCGGGGATCGTCCTGCTGCTCGTCAGCCTGGTCGCGATGATCACGCTGGCGGATCGGTCGACGCAGCTCAACCCGGACTTCCTCAGCGAGGTAGTCCTCTACGCGCTCACGCTTGCGGACGCCACGATGCTGGTCGCGCTCGCCTTCGTGCTGGCGCGCAACGTCGTCAAGCTGTTCGTCGAACGGCGGCGGGGCCTGCCGTTCTCGCGTTTCCGGCTGAAGCTCGTCGCCGCGCTGCTGGGCCTGACGATCGTGCCCTCCGTCCTGGTGCTGCTCGTCGGCAGCGAATTGATCCGCAAGACCACGGACCGGTGGTTCAGCCAGCCGGTGTCCGATGTCCTGACGTCGGCGAACGCGATCGCCGGCGCGTTCTACCGCGACCGCGAGGATTCGGTTGCCGCGCAGGCATCCCGCATCGCGAAAACGCTTCCGATCGACGCGCTGAACAGGGGAAATCTCGACGCGCTGAAGAGCGCGGTGAGCGCACCCGTCATGGACGGGCGCGTCAGCATGGTTGAAATCTATCGGCTGCAGCCCGGAGGCGGCCCGCGGCCGGAGGTGGCTCCCGTGTTCGCTCTCGAATCACCGACGCTGCGGCACGGGCACCTGCGTGCGTCAGCCGATCGGCTGGCGGCCCGCGTCGCTGCCGGCAGCACCGATACACAGGCGCACGAGCCGCTCGACGCGGGCGGCGAGCTGGTGCGCGCCGGCGCGATCGCACGCGACGCGTCCGGCACTGCGGTGGGCGTCGTCATCGCGAGCGACTTCCTGTCGAGCGATCTCGCGCGTCATGCCCGGAGCATTGCGGAGGCGTACGAGGATTACAACCAGCTGCGCGTCCTCAAGCGTCCGCTCGAAGGTGTGTACCTGTCACTGTTTCTGTCGATGACGCTCTTGATCCTGGTCAGCGCGACGTGGCTCGGGTTGTATCTCGCGAAACGGATCACGCGTCCGGTGCACATGCTCGCGGCCGGCGCCAGGGAAATCGGTGCGGGCCATCTTGATCACCGTATCGAACCGGAAACGCGCGACGAGTTCGGTTCGCTGGTCGAGGCGTTCAACGCGATGGCGGGAGAGTTGGCAACAAGCCAGCGGCGCCTCGAACGATCGCGCCACGATCTCGAGAAAAAGAATTCGGAGCTCGACGAGCGGCGGCGGTACATCGAGACCGTTCTCGAGCGCATCGCGACGGGCGTCGTCTCGATGGCGCCTGACGGCTCGGTCAGCACCATCAACGCCGCGGCATTGCGCCTCCTCAACATGGACGCCGCCGTCGTCGGCATGCCGGCGGAACAGGTGTTTGCGCGCGAGGATCTACAGCCGCTCGCGGCGCTCGTCCGCGCCGCGACGGCGGGTCTGGCGAAGCCCGCGGGACAGGAGATTGCGCTCGCGCGCGAAGGGCGCGAGATTCATCTGGCTGCGGCCGCGACGACCCTGCAGAGCGGCGGGGGCGCGCTCGAAGGGGCCGTGCTGGTGTTCGACGATGTGACGCCGCTCGTGCGGACGCAGCGCGTGGCGGCGTGGCGCGACGTGGCCCGTCGGCTCGCGCACGAAATCAAGAACCCGTTGACGCCGATCCAGCTGTGCGCCGAGCGGATGCGGCGTCACTTCGGGAACGCGCCGTCGCCCGTGCGGGAGCTCGTCGAGGAATGCACGACGACGATCGTGGGCGAGGTCGAATCACTGAAAGCGCTGGTGGACGAGTTCGCGCAGTTCGCGCGGATGCCGGCGCCGCGCGCGGTCCCGTCGAACTTGAACGGCGTCCTCGCTGAATCGCTGGCGCTCTACAATGGGCTGTTCCGCGACATCCACATCGATCGGCAGTTCGCGTCGGTGCTGCCGCCCGTCCGGCTCGACGTCGAACAGATCCGGCGCGTGGTGATCAATCTTGTCGACAACGCGATCGAGGCGGTCGGCGAAACCCATGCGGTGCCGCGGCCCGATGCGGAGCCGCCGTGCATCAGCATCGAGACGCAGCACGATGCCGCCAATGCGGTCGCGCGGATCATCGTGTCCGACAACGGTCCCGGCGTGCCGCCGGCGGACCGGGAAAAGCTGTTCATGCCGTATTACTCGACGAAACGCCGCGGCAGCGGCCTCGGCCTCGCAATCGTGCGCCGGATCGTCGCCGAGCACGGCGGCTCGATAGAAGTAGGCGACAATAGTCCTCATGGGAGCCGGTTCGTGATCGAGCTTCCATGCTGACGGAACTGACGCAGTGGGTGCTCGGCGCGAGGGTGCTAAGGGCTCGGGTGCTGGATGCTTCCACTGCAAACACGAAGCAAGCGAGCGCCGTCCGCCTTCGCGCAAAGCGCTTCGGCTGGACACCCTTCGGCTGGAGTCGACATTGCGCAGCGGCCTGCCCGCCGCAGCTCGATGAAGCCTGAGAGCGAAGGCGGGGAGGTGGGGAATCTAAAGGCGCCCCACCGAGCGAAGTAAGACATGAAACCCACCATCCTAATCGTCGACGACGAGGCGGGCGTCCGGACGGCGCTCAGCGGCGTGCTGCGCGACGAGGGATACCAGGTCGATGCCGTCGACTCGGGCGAGGCCTGCCTCGATCGCGTCACGCGCGCTCTGTACGACGTAATCGTGCTGGATATCTGGCTGCCGGGGATAGACGGCCTGACGACGCTCGCGCGACTGCAGGAACGGCGCGTTGACGCGCCCGTGGTGATGATCTCGGGTCACGGCAACATCGAATCAGCCGTGCGCGCGATCAAGATCGGCGCGTTCGACTTCGTCGAGAAGCCGCTGTCGCTGGAAAAAACAGTGCTCGTCGTGAGCCACGCGCTTCGGCAGCGGCGGCTCGAGGCGGAGAACCGTGCGTTGCGCGCGACCGTCGACCGGGGCCTGACGATGATCGGCGAGAGCTACGTGATGGCGCAGCTCCGCGAGCAGATCGCGATGGCGGCGCCGACAAAGGGGCGCGTGCTGATTTACGGGGAGAACGGGACGGGCAAGGAGCTCGTGGCGCGCAACATCCATATGTTGAGCCGGAAGCGGGGCGGGCCGTTTGTCGAGGTCAATTGCGCAGCGATTCCCGAGGAACTGATCGAGAGCGAGCTGTTCGGACACATGAAGGGCGCGTTCACGGGCGCGATGGCGGATCGCCGCGGCAAATTCGAGGCGGCCGACGGCGGAACGTTGTTCCTCGACGAGATCGGCGACATGAGCCTGAAGACGCAGGCCAAGGTGCTGCGCGCGCTGCAGGAGGAAGTCGTCGAACCGGTGGGCGGCACCAGCACCGTCAAGGTCGACGTACGCGTCATCGCCGCGACGAACAAGGAGTTGCCGCTCGAGATCCGCGGCGGACGATTCCGCGAGGACCTGTACTTCCGGCTGAACGTCATCCCCATCTTCGTGCCGCCGCTGCGCGACCGCGAGGCGGACATTCCACTGCTGGCCGAGCACTTCATGGCGGATTTCGCGCGCGAGTACGGCCGCCGGCCCAAGCGGCTCGATCCGGGCGCGACGACAGGGCTGCGGAGCTATAAGTGGCCGGGCAACGTGCGAGAGCTGCGGAACGTGATCGAGCGATTGATGATCATGGTGCCGGGGGATACGATCGCGCTGTCCGATCTCGCGTTTCTCGAGGGAACGGCGACGCTTACGGCCGACGAAGCCAGCGTGCCGCCACTGCCGCTGCACGAGGCGCGCGAGCGGTTCGAGCGCGACTACATCCTGCGCGCGCTCGCGGCGCAGAACGGCAACATCTCCCGCACCGCCGAAGTCCTCGGCGTGGAGCGCAGCAATCTCTATCGCAAGATGCGCGCCTTCGGGATCGCGCCCGCGCGGAGAGAGGAAGAGGCCGTGTAGAGGCCACGGAGCTGTCTTCTACTTAGAGGCCACGGAGGGGAACGACATAAGAATTAGAATTCTTAAAGAAGAGAATTTCTCTGTAGAACAAACGCGCGAAAACGTGTTTTCCT
The DNA here is from genome assembly GCA_003222675.1 of Acidobacteriota bacterium. Lineage (GTDB taxonomy): Bacteria > Acidobacteriota > Vicinamibacteria > Vicinamibacterales > 2-12-FULL-66-21 > QHWT01. Next base: position 4,586 of record QHWT01000079.1, read on the forward strand.
GACAAGAATGCGTTTGTTCTACTAGATCGGCGGGCCCACGGGTCCTGCCGCTAGCGCGGATGCGCCACGGGTTTGGTTGCGGCGCAGCCGCGCTGTGACCTCCGTGGCCTCTGAGTAAGGTGCTCCGTGGTCTCCGTTCCTATTCGGCGGCGCGAAGTTTGTGTTCCAGAATCTGATTCTCTCCGAATCGGTCCAACTGCAGATAGAACTCCGCCGCCCCGACCAGCGCGGCTGAGGGCACCAACCCGATGATCTCGCTCTCGAGAATCGACACCCCGTGCCGTTCGGCCTCACGCTTCACCATCTCGAATACGCGGAAGATTGGCGTCTTCTGATAGTTCGTGAGGTTCATCGAAACCTGCGCGATGCGCCGATCCTCCAGCATGAAGCCGGCCGCCTTGACGTAGCGCAGGCCGCCGCTGCTGTGGCGGACCGCGGCCGCGATCTTCTTCGCGATATCGACGCGATCCGTGTTGAGGTTGATGTTGTACGCGATGAGCGGCATCCGGGCGCCGATCACCGAGGCGCCCGCGCTCGAGTGCGGCTCCGCTGGACCGTAATCGGGCATCCACCCGGGCGTTTTCATCTTCGCTGCCAGTCCTTCGTACTCGCCACGGCGGATGTCTTCCAGGTTCTTCCTCGCGGGATTCGACGAGGCCTCCTCGTAGAGGAAAATCGGAATGCCGAATCGCGACGCCACCGCTTGCGCGAGCTCCTTTGCGAGGGTGACGCACGCGTCCATCGTGACCCCTTCAATGGGAACAAAGGGCACAACGTCGACGGCGCCGAGCCGCGGGTGTTCGCCCCTATGCGTCCGGAGATCGATTGCTGCGACGGCACGTTCGAAGAGCGCAAGCATCGCGGTCTTCAGCGGTGCGGCATCGCCCGCAAGCGTGAAGACCGATCGGTTGTGGGACGCATCGGATGAATAGTCGAGCACGCGCACGCCTGGCACCGCGCGCACAGCGGCAGCGATCGCATCGACGACGTCCGAGCGTCGACCCTCGCTCACATTTGGAATGCACTCGATGATGGCCATAGGTGGTTTGTCGGCTTGCCCGCCGTAGCCGCTTCGCGGCGGAGGCAGGAGGATGGTTGTCGGCGGTCGGGGTTGTCGGGGGACGGAGAAGAGTACGGACAAAGGTTTTTCGGTTTTGCCGTCTTCCGTCCTCCATCCTCCGTCAACTGGATGAAGTATAATCGCGCTACTTGTAATGCCAGATCCGCTGCGCCATGAAGGGGACCTGCTCGCCTCAGAGACGGGACGCGAAACGCGCATCGAGGAACTCCTCCTCGCCGGCCTCGATCATTATTTCAACGGTCAGCACGAGCTGGCGATCAGCGTGTGGACGCGTGTCCTGTTCCTGGACCGCAGCCACGCGCGGGCCCGCGCGTACATCGAGCGCGCGCGCGGCGCGATCGCCGAGCGGCATCGCGAGGGGGAAGAGCTGCTGCAGACCGGTGTCGCGGCCTTCGATCGCGGCGATGCCGTGGATGCGCGGCGGCTGCTGACCTCGGCGGTGGAGCGGGGCATCTCCTCCGACGAAGCGTTCGCGCTGCTCGATCGCCTCGATCGGCTCGCGCCCGCGGGCGATACACGCGACGAAACGGCGCCTGCGGGCCGCGAGCGCACGGCAACGAACGCGGGCGCTGCCGCGCGCGAAAGCATCTCCGCCGCGACGCTCTTCCTCGTATTGGCGATCGGCGCATTGAGCGGGGCGCTGGTGGTCATCGCCTGGAGCGGCCGCGATCTTCCATGGCGGCCATCGTCGGCTCCTGACGCGGTTGGCGCTGGTGGTCCCAGGCTGGAGCCGCTGCCGGTCCCATCGCCCGCAGAAGTCTCTCTCTCGCGCGCGCGGATCTTCTATTCGAAGGGGCGCGTCCGCGACGCGCTTGCCGCGCTCGACGCGATCCGTCCCGGCGATCCCCTTCGCTCGCAGGCTGACGATTTACGCATCACGATCCAGCGTCAGCTGCTTGCAACCGCTCGCACGGGATCGCGCGCGGCTACCCCGGGCTCCTCCTCACGATGAGATGTCCGAAGTGCCAGTACATCAGCTTCGATAGCGGCGAACGCTGCCGGAACTGCGGCTACGACTTTTCGCTCAGCGACGATGTCGATCCGGTGGAACTGCCGATCCAGGACGGCACGGAGGCCATGGGGCCGCTCTCGGATTTCTCGCTGAACGACGCCGCTACGCCGTCAGAACAGGAAGCAGAAGAGGGCGACACACCGCTTGCGTCCCTTTCGCCGACCGCCGCCGCGCAGGCCGGCGCGCGCCCCATTACGAGCAGCTTCGATTTGCCATTGTTCAAGGAACGCGCCGCGAGGGAGGATGCGCCGCTCGTCACGCCAGGCGCTTCGCCGCGTGCGCCGCTGGCCGTGCGGCGAACGAGCGTGGCGACGAAGCCTCGCCCGAGACGCGACGCCTCTAACCCGCAGCTCGCGCTCGAGACAGCGGAAATCCCGATCGTGGCGGACCGCGCCGTGCCCGTAGCGCCGCCAAGAGCGGCGGAGATCGCGCCGCCGACAGTCGGGGCCGGGAGTCTTGCGTCGCCAATCGCGCGGCTGGGCGCGGCCACAGTCGACGCGCTGCTTCTTGGAACCATCGATGCCACGGTGCTGTATTTCACGCTGAAGATCTGCGAGCTGCCGTTCGCCGAGGTGAGGGCGCTGCCTGTGGCCCCTTTCATCGCCTTCCTGTTATTGATGAACGGCGCGTACTTCGCGGCGTTTGTTGCGGCTGGAGGCCAGACGATCGGGAAGATGGCCGCCCGCATTCGGGTGGTCCAGGGGGATTCTGACGGCGATGCGTTCGATCGCGTGTCGCTCGGCCATGCGATCGTGCGCGCGACCGGCTACCTCGTTTCTGCACTGCCTGTGGGGCTCGGCTTTCTGCCAGCGCTCTTCGGTGACCGCCGCGCGCTTCACGATCGCCTCGCCGGCACGCGCGTCGTGAAAGCGTGACTCGTTTCGCCGTTTTCGTCGCCACTGTTGGTTATTGCGGGTACTTTCCAGTGGCGCCGGGCACAGTCGGGTCCGCTGCCGGTCTGGTGGTCTACCTGATCGTGTGGTGGGCGCGTTCTCGGGCAATCGAAGCGGCACTGATTGCGCTGGTCTTCGGCGCCGGCGCGTGGGCCGGCACACATGCGGAGCGCTACTTCGGCGGCATCGACCCCGGTCCTGTGGTCATCGACGAAGTGCTCGGGATGTTGATCACGCTCGCGTTCATGCCCATCGGCTGGTCCGCGGCGCTGGCCGGGTTCTTCCTGTTCCGCGTCTTCGACGTCATCAAGCCCTATCCCGCGGACCGGCTCGAGCGGCTGCACGGCGGTCTCGGCGTGATGGCCGACGATGCGATGGCCGCGGTCTACGCGAACATCAGTCTGCGCCTCTTGATTTGGCTGCTGCCTTCGTGGATTCATTGAGGCATGTCCACCGCCTCGCCGCTCCGCACCGCCGAGATCATCGCGGTCGGCTCGGAGCTGCTCGGGACCGCGCGCCTCGACACGAATTCTCTTCTCCTCACTGAGCAGCTCGCCTCGATGGGCATCGAGGTCCTGACGAAACACGTGGTCGGGGATCATCGCGCGACGCTCGCGCAGGTCTTCAGGGAAGCGCGCGCGCGATCGGATCTGATCGTCTTCACCGGCGGGCTCGGTCCGACCGACGACGACCTGACGCGGGACGTCGTGGCCGACGTGCTCGGGCGCGCCATGGACATCGACGAAGCGATTGTCGAGAAGATTCGCGCGCGCTTTACGCGGCGCGGAATGCGGATGCCGGACGTCAATCGGCGCCAGGCGCAGGTGCCGCGTGGCGCGACCGTGCTCGACAATCCCAACGGGACCGCGCCGGGCCTCCTCATCGATGACGACCATCGTGTCGTGGTGCTGCTGCCCGGGCCTCCGCGAGAGATGAAGCCGATGTTCGAGAAGCTGGCCGCCGGCGCGCTCGCGGCGCGCGCGGGCGCCGAGCGGGTCTACACCGCGAGCCTGTTCATCACCGGCCGCTCCGAATCGGATGTCGAGCAGACCGTGCAGCCGATCTACTCGAGATGGCGGGACGCCACGCCGCCGATCGTGACGACCATTCTCGCGGCCATGGGGCAGATCGAGCTGCACCTCTCGTTGCGCGCGGCAGACGGAGCGAAGGGCCCGGCCGAAGTCTCGCGCGCGCGTGACGAGCTGGCACGCGCGCTCGGCGACGATGTCTACAGCACCGACGGGCGAATGATGCCGGAGGTCGTCGGCGATCTGCTGCGCACCGGCGGCTATTCGTTTGCCGCGGCGGAATCCTGCACGGGCGGGCTGCTGTTGTCGCGGCTGACGGACGTGCCGGGCAGCTCCGATTACGTGCACGGCGGCATCGTCGCGTACGACAACGACGCGAAGATCGCGTGGCTCGACGTGCCGCGTGCGCTGATCGCGCAGCACGGCGCGGTGAGCGAGCCGGTGGCGATCGCGATGGCCGAGGGCATCCGCGCGCTGACAGGCGCCGACGTTGCCGTCGCGATCACAGGGATCGCCGGTCCGGGTGGCGGCACGCCGGAGAAGCCGGTCGGGACGGTGGTAATCGCGGTGCTCGCGCCCGAACGCGCCGCATACGTGCGGACCTACTCATTTCTCGGCGGACGTGACATGGTGAAGTTCCAGTCGACGCAAGCTGCGCTCGATCGCGTGAGGCGGATGATCGCCTGATGCGCCTCTTTGTCGCCGTCGAGCTCGATGAAGCAGTGCGTGCGGCCGCGGCGCGCGCTGCCGACGACCTGCGGCAGCAGGTGCGGCGAACCGGTCTGGACGCGCGCTGGGTCGTCTTCGACAATCTTCATCTGACGCTCGTGTTCATCGGGCAGATCGAGGATCGATCCGCGGACTCGTTCGCCGCGGCCCTCGGCCAGCCTTTCGCGCAGAGGCCGTTTCGACTGCGTCTCGGGCGGTGTGGCGTATTTCCCCCGTCGGGCCCACCGCGCGTGATCTGGATTGGTCTGGCCGATGGAGCCGAGGCGCTCCGGCATCTGCAACAGGAAGTCGTGCGCCGGCTGCAACCGCTCGGGTTCGAGCCCGAGCGACGGCCGTTCAGCGCGCATCTGACGATCGCGCGCGTAAAAGATGTGCGGCATGCCGGGGCCCGAGCTGCGCGCGCGATGATCACTGGACTGAGCGCTCCGGATGCGAGCTGTCTCATCACGCGCGTCACGCTGTTTCGCAGTCATCTCTCGCCCAAGGGTTCTCGGTACGAGGTGATGGCTCACGGAGAGCTGGCTGGATCTTCCGCCTAAAGGCGGAAGCCACAAAGATTCCCTTTCCCACAAGGTTCCCGTTCCCTCGCGCCTGACGACGGAAGCCACAACGCGTCCCGTGGCTTCCGCGTTTAGGCGGAAGAAGTGTTGTACGCTCTTTTGTTGTGCTGACCTGGATCCTGTTCGGCTACGTGCTCGGCTCGGTGCCATTTGCGTTCCTGCTGGCGAGACGCGCCGGCATCGACGTGCGCGTCTCGGGCAGCGGCAACGTGGGCGCCGCGAACGTCCTGCGCACGACTGGTGCGCCACTTGGCGTTGCGGTGATGGCCCTCGACATTTCAAAGGGGGCGGCAACCGTGTGGGCGGCGCACGCTGCTACAGGCACGATCGATGCGATGGCGGCGGCTGGCGCGGCGGCCATCGTTGGACACATTTATCCCGTGTGGCTTCGGTTCCACGGCGGAAAGGGCGTTGCAGTCGCCGCCGGCGTCTTCGGCGTGCTCGCGCCGATCGCCGCGGGCGCGGCTGCCGGAATGTTTCTCGCGATCGTCTGGTTCACGCGTCTCGTCTCGCTGGGATCGCTTGCCGCCACCGTGACCCTCCCGTCTGTCGCGATGATCTCGGGTGCGCCGCCACAGGTCCTCGGCGCCGCGATCGGAACCGGCGCGCTCATTCTCTTCCGCCATCGCGCGAACCTGCGGCGATTGATAGGCGGCACCGAACGCCGTATGGGCGAGCGCGAGCGATGACCGAGCGGATCGGCGTGCTCGGCGCCGGAAGCTGGGGCACGGCTCTCGCCAACCACTGCGCTCGCGTTGGTCACGAGGTCCATCTGTGGGGCCGCGATCCGTCGCTCGTGAGCGAGATCGGGGCGGCGCGCGAGAACCCGCGATACTTGCCGGGCGTCCCGCTTTCGCGCGCCATCACTGTTACGTCTTCCGTCGAAGCCGCTCTGAAAGGCGCCGCGATCGTCATCGCCGCCGTTCCATCACATGGCATGCGCGACGTGTTGAGGCATGCCGCGCCGGTGGTCGCGCGCAACGCGATTCTCGTGAGCGCGACGAAGGGGCTTGAAACCGACGTCGTGTTGTCCGGCCCCAGCTTCGCGGCGGAAGTCGCGCGCGGGCTGCCGACGGCTGTCGTCGCAGCCTCCACGGACCAGAGGGCGGGCTGTCGCGTGCAGGAGGCGCTGAGGGGACCGACGTTCCGTCTCTATGGCACGGACGATGTGCCCGGCGTCGAGTTCGGCGGCGCATTGAAAAACGTGATCGCGATCGCGGCTGGGACGCTCGAAGGCCTCGGACTCGGTCACAACGCGATGGCCGCGTTGATCACGCGTGGTCTCGTGGAGATGTCACGCCTCGCGTGCGCCGAAGGCGCCCGGCGCGACACGTTGAGCGGCCTGAGCGGCCTTGGGGATCTCGTACTGACGTGCACGGGCGATCTCAGCCGCAATCGCCGAGTGGGCATCGAGCTCGGCCGCGGTCGGGCGCTGGAAGACATCCTCTCGCACATGCGGATGGTCGCCGAGGGCGTACGCACGACGGGCGTTGCGCTGGCACTCAGCGCACGCCACGGCGTCGAGTTGCCGATCGCCGCGCAGATGGCGGCCGTGCTCGACGGCCGCACGTCGCCGAAAGACGCCGTCGAAGCATTGATGCTGCGCCGCCAGCGGCAGGAAGCGGATATGTAATCGGTTCACGGTTCACGGTTCACGGTTCATGGTTCATGGACCTCGGACCTCGGATCGGATATGGGCTTTTTCGACAAGATCAAAAAATCGCTGTCGCGCACGAAAGAGCAGTTCGTCGAGCGTTTCGATGAAATCGTGCGCGGCGCGGAGGGTCCGGCCGAGCGCAGCCGACCCGTGGATCTCGAGACGCTCGACGCGCTCGAGGAAGCGCTGATCTCGGCAGATGTCGGTGTCGCAGCTGCCGATCGAATCGTCAGCGCGGTCCGGCAGCGCCGGACGCGCGGCGAATCGCTGCGTGACCTGGTCAAAGGCGAGATTCTGTCCATTCTGCGCGCGGCGGAGCAGCCCGCGTCAAACGGCAAGACTCCGCATGTCGTGCTGATCGTCGGCGTGAACGGCACCGGCAAGACCACGACGGTGGGCAAGCTCGCGCGGTTCATCAAGGAAGCTGGTAAAACGCCGCTCATTTGCGCGGCCGACACGTTCCGCGCGGCGGCGGTCGAGCAACTCCAGGTGTGGGCGACGCGAGCGGGTGTGGACTTCATCCGCGCGAAGTCCGGCGCGGATCCGGCCGCCGTTGTGTTCGACGCGATCGCGGCAGGGAAGGCGCGTGGTCGGGACGTCGTGATCGTCGACACCGCGGGTCGGCTGCACACGCGCGTGAACCTGATGGCAGAGCTCGAGAAGATCCGCCGCATCGCGTCGCGCGAGATCGAGGGGGCGCCACACGAAGTCCTCCTCGTGCTCGACGCGACCGTCGGCCAGAACGGGTTGAACCAGGCGCGCGAGTTCATGGGCGTCGCCGGCGTCAACGGCATCGTCCTCACCAAGCTCGATGGCACCGCGAAGGGAGGCATTGCCGTCGCGATCGCGCACGATCTCAAGCTGCCGATCCGCTATGTCGGCGTAGGCGAGGGCATCGACGATCTCGTCCCGTTCTCGCCCGAGGAATACGTGAACGCACTTTTCGAAGAGAAGTGGTAGATGGATTGAAGAATGAAGATTGCAGACTGCAGATTCACGAATTGACGATGGAAGAATGCCGATTGGGACTGCCGATTGAAGAATAACGCGATGCCGATTGCCCATCGGCGGCGGCTTTTCGCCGGCCTCCGCGCAGCCGCGGACCAATCGACACTCGATAATCCGTGAATCGGCAATCTGCGATGTAATCTGGACTCGGCAATCTGCAATGTGAATCTGCACTCGGCAATCCGTGAATCGGCAACCTGCAATCGGCAATCGTGAGTAACCACCACTACTACATGCGCAAGGCGATCGCGATTGCCGAGCGCGGACGCGGCCGGACCAGCCCGAATCCCATGGTTGGTGCGCTGGTCGTCAATGACGACGGCGTGATTGTCGGCCGCGGACGGCACGAAGTCGCCGGCGGACCTCACGCGGAAATCAATGCGCTGCGCGATGCCGCGGATCGCGCCCGGGGCGCCACGCTCTACTGCACACTCGAACCCTGCAGCCACACGGGACGGACGGGGCCGTGCGCGCCGGTCGTTGTCGACGCGGGGATCCGTCGGGTGGTGATTGCGCTCGAAGATCCAAATCCGCTCGTGAACGGCCGCGGCCTCGCCTATCTGCGGGAGCGTGGCATCGAAACGCTGGTCGGCGTCGGCCGAGAAGACGCGGAACGGCAGAACGAAGCGTTCCTCACCGTGATGCGACGCCAGCGTCCGCTCGTGATCGTGAAAGTCGCGCTGAGCCTCGACGGCTGTATCGCGGCCGCGCCCGGTGTGCGCACCGCATTGACGGGGCCGGCCGCAAACCGCCTGATTCACCGTCAGCGCGCCGAGGTGGACGCGATTGCCGTCGGAGCGGGCACCATCCTCGCCGACGATCCGATGCTGACCGCACGCCGGGTATTTCGCGCGCGTCCGCTGGTCCGCGTCGTGTTCGACAGGCGGCTTCGTACTCCGCCGTCGGCGCGGCTGCTCTCGACGCTCGACACCGGGCCGGTCATAATCGTCAGTACCGAGCGCGCCTGTGCCGACATGCCGGCGGCCGTGGATCACTTGTCGGCGGCGGGCGCACGCGTCATCGCGCTTCCCGCTGACGATATCGGGACCGCCGTGAGCGCGATCACGGATTTCGGCGTGACCTCCGTCGTGCTCGAAGGGGGCGCGACCCTCCACGCCGCCGCCCTTCACGCGGGCATAGTGGATGTCGTGCACGCCTATATCACGCCACGAGTTCTCGGACCCAAAGGACAGAAGTGGGTCAGCGCCGGCTGCTTCTCGCTCGGGCAACTGCAGGACCGGCGCGCCACGTGGCTGGGCGACGACGTGCTGGTGGAGGGACATGTTTACCGGTCTGATTGAAGCGGTCGGCGAGGTCGTCGAGGTGAAGCCCACGACGGCGGGGTTCCGGCTGCACGTCAGGACCGACCTTGCATCCGAGCTCACGGCGGGCGACAGTCTCGCGATGAACGGCGTCTGTCTTACAGTCGTGGCGGCGGATGATGGCGGCGTGCACGCGGACGTGTCGCCCGAAACGGCGCGCGTGACGGCGCTCGGCGGCCTGAAGCGCGGATCGCTCCTCAATCTCGAGCGCCCGATGCGCGCCGACGCCCGTCTCGGTGGCCACTTCGTGCAGGGACACGTCGACGCGACCGCTACGATCGAAGAGATCAGGCAGGAAGGAGATTCATGGTGGCTCACCGTGAAGTTCCCGCTGGCGCTTGCTGCCTATATCGTGCGGAAGGGTTCGATCGCGGTGGACGGCATCAGCCTGACCGTCGCGGGCGTCGACGATCGGCGCTTCGACGTCCAGATCATCCCTTACACTTGGGAGCACACCAACCTTCGGACCATGAGAGTGAATGACGTCGTCAACCTCGAATGTGACATCCTCGGCAAGTACGTGCTCCGCGCGATCGAAGTCTCGGCGCCTGGACGCATCGGGAAAGTGTAAGCATGTCAACGAAACGGACCCGCAAGCCGCGCTCGCCGTTCGCGCCGATTGAAGCCGCCGTCGAGTCGATTCGTGACGGCAGGATGATCATCGTCGTCGACGACGAGGACCGCGAGAACGAGGGAGACCTGACCATCGCGGCGGAGAAGGTCACGCCCGAGGTGATCAACTTCATGGCGAAGCGCGGACGCGGTCAGATCTGTCTGTCGATGACCGGCCAACGCCTCGCCGAGCTCGATGTTCCGCTCGCGGTGAACGACAACACGACGCCATTCGGCACCGCCTTCTGCGTGCCGATTGACGCGAAGAACCACGTCACCACGGGGATTTCGGCTGCTGATCGCGCTGTGACGGTTCTATGCGCCATCGATCCGATGACGAAACCCTCGGACCTTGCCAGGCCTGGACACGTCTCGCCGCTGCGCGCGCGCGACGGCGGTGTGCTGGTGCGGGCCGGGCAGACCGAAGCGGCCGTCGATCTCGCGCGGATCGCGGGGCTGTACCCCGCGGGCGTGATCTGCGAAATCATGAACGAGGACGGCACGATGGCGCGTGTCCCCGAGCTGACCAGGTTCGCGAAGCGGCACAAGCTGCTGATGATTACCATCGCGGATTTGATCAAGTACCGCATGCGCACCGAGGCACTCGTGCATCGCGTCGCGTCAGCGGCGCTCCCGACCGCGCACGGCGAGTTCCGCGTGATCGCGTTCGAAAGCCCCATGGACGGCGAGACGCACGTGGCGCTCGTGCGTGGCGAGATCGGCGAGGGGGAGGACGTCATGGTGCGCGTCCATTCGAAGTGCCTCACAGGTGATGTCTTCCACTCGGCGCGATGCGATTGCGGACCGCAGCTCGACGCGGCGATGGAACGGATCGCGCGTGAAGGGCGCGGCGTGCTGCTGTATCTGAACCAGGAAGGACGCGGAATCGGCCTTGCCAACAAGATCCGCGCCTACGAACTGCAGGACCAGGGCTACGACACGGTCGAAGCGAACGAGCGACTCGGCTTCAAGGCCGACCAGCGCGATTACGGCATCGGCGTGCAGATCCTCAAAGATCTTGGCATCCGCAGCATGCGGCTCTTATCCAACAACCCGCGAAAGCTCGTGGGACTCGAGGGGTACGGACTGTCCGTCGCTGAATGGATTCCCCTTGAGATCCCGGCCTCAGAGCACACTCAGCGTTACTTGCGGACAAAGAAAGAGAAACTCGGCCACAAGCTGCGCGGTGTCTAGTAGGGCGGGTCTTTAGACCCGACGCGGGCGCGGGTTTCAAACCCGGCCACGGAGCCGCAGTCTTAAGACCACCCACACAAGGGAGCTCACCGGACCTGCAGATTGACAGTTTGGCGCCATTGCTCTACGATAAACGTTTGCGCCTGAGGGGCTTAGGCCCTCCGTCCGGTCATGTTTGAATCTCTCTCGACCCGTCTGCAGGACGTTTTCCGCAACATTCGCGGGGAGGCCCGGCTTACGGAAGAGACGGTCGAGCTGGCCCTCCGGGAAATCCGGATGGCGCTGCTCGAAGCCGACGTCAATTTCAAGGTCGTCAGGGCGTTCATCGACCGGGTACGCGATCGTGCTGTCGACCAGGACGTGCTGAAGAGCCTGACGCCCGACCAGCAGGTCGTGCGCATCGTCCGCGACGAAATGCTGGCGCTGTTCGGCGACGCGCAGGGCGGGCTGCCGACCTCCGCGCAGCGGCCGCGCGTGATCATGCTGCTCGGCCTTCAGGGCTCCGGCAAAACGACCACGTCCGCGAAGCTCGGTCGGTGGCTTGCGAAGCAGGGGCGTCACCCGTTGCTGGTCTCGACCGATGTGCGGCGTCCGGCGGCAATCGAGCAGCTGTCGATGGTGGGCAAGCAGGCTGGCGTCAAGGTCTACGACCCCGCGGGGCAGCTGGATCCGGTGGCGCGCGCCTCGGGCGCGTTGGTCGAGGCCAAGAACAGTGGCTTCGACGTGGTGATCGTTGATACCGCCGGTCGTCTTCACATCGATGACCAGTTGATGGGGGAGCTGCAGGCCATCAAAGGCGCCGTGCAGCCAGCCGACCAGCTGTTCGTCGCCGACGCGATGACGGGCCAGGACGCCATCAAGAGCGCGGGTGAATTCAATCGGCGCATCGGCGTCACCGGTGTAGTGCTGACGAAGATGGATGGCGACGCGCGCGGCGGCGCCGCCTTGTCGGTGGTCTCGGTCGTCGGCGTGCCGATCGCGTTCGTCGGGAGTGGCGAGCGGCTGCAGGATCTCGAGCCGTTCCACGCGGACCGCGTGGTATCGCGCGTGCTCGGGATGGGCGACGTGCTGTCGCTCATCGAGCGCGCCGAAGAAGCGGTCTCGCAGGCAGACGCGGAAAAGCTCGAGAAGAAGATCCGGCTCGACGACTTCACGCTCGAGGACTTCCGCGATCAGCTGCGCACCATCCGCAAGATGGGCCCGCTCGAGCAGATTATCGGCATGCTTCCCGGGATGGGCGCGATCAAGGAGTTGAAGCAGCAACGCGAGCAGGTCGACGACAAACAGTTGTTGCGCGTGGAGGCGATCATCAACTCGATGACGCCGAAAGAGCGCCGAAACCACCAGTTGATCAACGGGCAACGCCGCAAGCGCATCGCGAAGGGTTCCGGGACGACCGTCGAAGAAGTGAATCGCCTGCTGAAGCAGTTCATTCAGATGAAGAAGATGCTCAAGGCGATGGGTGGAATGGCAGGACTCGGGAAAGGCAAGCGTCCAAATCTCTCGGCGCTCAAAGGGCTCATGAGATAGCGGCCAGCTTCCAGCCGCCAGCCTCCAGCTGGTTCTTCGCTGGCAGCTGCTGGTGGCTGGTAGCTGGTGGCTGGTAGCTGTTAAGAGGACACATGTTAGTCATTCGTTTGAGGCGTGCAGGTTCCAAGAAGCGTCCGTTCTTCCGCGTAGTCGTCACCGACTCGCGCGCGGCGCGCGACAGCAGTTTCGTCGAGGTGCTCGGGCACTACAATCCGCGCACCAATCCCGAGACGCTGACGCTCAATCGCGAGCGGCTCGATCACTGGCTCAAGGCCGGTGCGCTGGCATCCGACACAGTTCGGACTCTCGTCGACCGCGCGCCGGTGGAAGCGCCGGCGGCGGAAGCGACCCCGGCGTTGTGAGCCGAGCGCGCGACGTCGTTGAGGTGATCGCCAGGGCCCTGGCCGACCAGCCCGACGCCGTGACGGTCACCGAGCGCGAGAATCGTGGCCAGACCGTCGTGGAGTTGACGATGGCGCCGGGTGATATGGGTCGCGTGATCGGACGCCAGGGGCGCACGGCCCAGGCGCTGCGCACGCTCGCCAGCGCGGCGGCGGAATTCGAAGGGCAGAAAGTCACGGTGGATTTCAGGGACTGATGTCGATTTCGTGAATTGGTGATTTGGTGAGGTGGTGGCTTCGATGAGCGAACCTAAATCACCACATCAAGCAATTATGAAGTCACCCAGTCCAGGGGAGCTCCTGCTGGTCGGGCGGGTGGCGCGCGCGCATGGGAACCGCGGGCACGTCATCGTCAACCTTGATACGGATTTTCCGGACGCACGCTTCACGGTTGGCCAGGTGCTGCACGTCGGTGTTGCGGGAAGCTTCGAGCCGCGGAGAATAGCTTCAGTGCGGTTCCATCAGCGACGGCCGGTAATTGCGCTCGAAGGTGTCGATTCGATGAATGCGGCGGAAGCGCTGGCGGGCGCGGAGTTGAAGATCGCGGCCGCGGACGTGGCGCCGCTGCCGGAGGGTACGTTTTATCACCACGATCTCGTAGGTTGCGAGGTGCGCGATCGCGCCGCCCGCGTGATTGGCCGCGTGACGGGCGTGGAAGGGACGATGGAGCGGAGCCGCCTCATCGTCGCGGGACCGGAGGGCAGAGACGTGCTGATCCCGATGGTCGCCGGGATCTGCGTGAAGATCGATCCGGCATCGCGCGTGATCGTCATCGATCCGCCGGAAGGACTGCTGGACTTGAATTGAAGCCGCAAGTGTTCAGCAAAGGGTCGCAACAGGCCACGCGTGAGCACGAGGAATTGAAGCCGCAAGTGTTCAGCAAAGGGTCGCAACAGGCCACGCGTGAGCACGAGTAATGACAATCGACATCGTCACCATCTTTCCGAAGATGGTGGAGGCGCCGCTCGCGGAAGGGATCGTCGCGCGGGCCATCGCCCGCGGCATCATCGATGCGCGCGTGCATGATTTGCGCGAGTTCACGACGGATCGTCATCGGGTGGTGGACGACGTGCCATTCGGCGGCGGCCCCGGGATGGTGTTGAAGCCGGAGCCGCTGTTCGCCGCGGTGGATCGTATCCGCGACCAACGCGGAACACCGGCCGCGGTGATCCTGACGTCACCCGACGGCGAGCGCCTGACGCACACGGTCGCCGAGCGACTGAGCGCGCTGGATCATCTGGTGATCCTCTGCGGACGCTACGAAGGGGTCGATGAGCGGGTCCGCCAGCATCTCGCGACCGATGTCATTTCGATCGGCGACTACGTGCTGTCGGGCGGAGAGCTGGCGGCGCTGGTGATCATCGATGCCGTGGCGCGGCTGATCCCGGGCGTCGTCGGGGATCAGGCTTCGGTGACGGGCGACTCGTTCGCGAGCGGGCTGCTGGACTTTCCGCAGTACACGCGCCCCGCGGAGTTCCGCGGACATGCCGTGCCGCCGGTGCTGTTGTCCGGGCACCACGCGGAGATTGAGAAGTGGCGGCGGGAGCAAGCACTGGAGCGCACGCGCGCGAACCGGCCCGATTTGCTGAAAGAGTGAGCCCGGCGGGGTATCGGGGTCCGCTCCAGCCATGAGCGATTCGGCGGAGCGCGAGCGGAGAGAAGTAAGCCAGGCGGGGTATCGGGGTCCGCTCCAGCCATGAGCGAGCGGCGGAGCGCGAGCGGAGAGAAGTGAGCCCGGCGGGGTATCGGGGTCCGCTCCAGACATGAGCGAACGGACATGAGCGAGCGGCGGAGCGGGAGCGGAGAGAAGTGAGCCAGGCGGGGTGCAGGGGTCCCCGCCGATAATAGAAGGAGACTTGTCATGACAGCCGTTGAGACCGTCGAGCGCGGACAGCTGGCCGAGCGCCCGGCGATCAAGCCGGGCGACACTGTGCGCGTGCACGTGAAGGTGCGCGAAGGGGACAAGGAGCGCATCCAGGTGTTCGAAGGCATGGTGATCGGGATGCACCGCGGCGGCGCGCGCGCGACGTTCACGGTCCGCAAAGTGTCGTTCGGTCAGGGCGTCGAGCGCATCTTCCCGCTGCACTCGCCCGTCATCGACAAGATCGATGTGCTGCGCACGGCCAAGGTCCGGCGCGCGAAGCTGTACTTCCTACGCGAGCTGAAGGGCAAGGCCGCGCGGATGAAGGAGACCGGGAAGAAGCAGCAGGCATCGTAATCGGCTTCAGATTCCAGGTTTCAGGCTCGGGTAAACGTCTTCTCGTCCTGAAGCCCGAGGCTCAAAGCCCGAAGCCTTCGATGGTCAAGATTCGCGCCTTCCGGACCCTCGAGAACGCGCTCCGGCGCATGGGGTTCGTGTACGTCGCGGGGGTCGATGAAGTGGGGCGCGGCTGCCTGGCCGGGCCCGTGCTCGCCGGCGCGGTCGTGCTCGATCCCGACCGCTACATCCCGCGCGTCTGTGACTCGAAAACCGTCACCGCGCTCGAACGCGACCGGCTCTACGAACGCATCACGCGCGAGGCGATCGCGTGGTCCGTCATCAGCGTCGAGGCCGACGAGATCGATCGGATCAACATCCACCAGGCGTCGCTGCGCGCCATGCAGCGCGCCGTGCTCTCGCTGGCGCCGCTCCCCGACATGGTGCTGGTCGATGCCTTCCGTATTCCCGAGATTCCCATGGCCCAGCGGCGGGTCGTCCACGGCGACGCCCGATGCACCGCGATCGCCGCGGCCTCGATTATTGCCAAAGTGACGCGGGATCGCCTGATGCTCCAATTACACGGTCAGGATCCGCGTTACGGTTTTGATCGCCACAAGGGCTACGCGACGCGCGAGCACCTCGACGCGGTGTCGCGGTTCGGGTACTCGGAGATTCATCGGCGGTCGTTCCGACCTCCCTCGCTCTTTGATAAAATTTAAATCCCCCTTGGCTTTCGACCGCGAAGACACGCTGAAAAAGGCGGAGAAGCTGCTCCGGCAGGGCCGGCTCGATGCCGCCATCGTGGAGTACGCACGCGTGGTCGAGGAACAGCCGCGCGACTGGAACACGCTCAACACGCTCGGCGACCTCTACGCCCGGGCTGGGCAGATGGACAAGGCCGCCGCGATGTACATGCGCATCGCGGACCACCTCTTTCGCGAGGGCTTCTATGCCCGCGCGGCCGCGCTCTACAAGAAGATTCTCAAGATCAAGCCGGACGAGGAAGCGTGCCAGCTCAATCTTGGCGAGATCTCCGCGAAGCAGGGATTGCTGGCGGACGCGAAGTCGTACTTCAGCGGCATCGCGGACCGTCGCCGCGCGCGGGGTGATCGGGCCGGGGCCGAGGAGATGGTCGTGCGCCTCGGCGCGCTCGATCCCGCGGACATCGACGCGCGGATTGCCGCGGCCAAGATCCTCGAGCAGCAGGGAGATGCGGTCCTCGCGTCGTTCCGCTACCGCGAGCTTCACGGGGATCTGCTCGAGAAGGGACGGAAGGAGGACGCGTTTGCGGCGCTGCGCGAAGCCGTGCGCCTCAATGCCGACGACAAGGAAGGACGCGTCGAGCTCGGGCGTGAGGCGGTTGCCGCCGGAGACTTCGAGACGGCACGCATGTATCTCGATCGCGAAACCGCAGGGCAGGATCCCGCGTTGCTGCTCGCGCTCGTGAACATCGAGCTCAGATCGGGGGCGTTCGAATCGGCGCGCGAGCTGGTGGGGCAGTTGCTCGCGCACGACCGCGAACTCCGGCATCAGATCGTCGAACTCGGGTGGACGCTCGCCGAGTCGTCGGGGGACGCCGCGTTCGTCTGTGTCGAGGCCGCGGTCGACGCCTCGATAGCGGCCAACGACTACGCGGACGCCGCGGGTGTCCTGCAGGAGCTGGTCGCGCGCGTGCCGACGCAGATCCCTGCGCTGCTCAAGCTGGTCGAGGTCTGCGTCGATGGCGGACTCGAAGCGACTATGTACGAAACGCAGGCGCAGTTGGCGGACGCGTACCTCGCGGCGGGAAAGGCGGGAGAGGCGCGAGTGATCGCGGAGGATCTCGTCGCGCGCGAGCCATGGGAGCGCGCCCACATCGATCGCTTCCGCAAGGCGCTCGTGATGCTGAACATTCCGGATCCCGACGCGCTAATCGCCGAGCGCTTGAGCGGCCAGGCGCCGTTCACAGCCAACGATCCCTTCGCGGATCTGTCGTCGGAGGTGGCGGCGGAACCCGCCGCGGAACCTGCGGAAGGATTGCCGACCGACGCGCGGCCGATACCATCCCCGGTGCCACTGTCGATGGAGCCCGCGCCTCACGCGCCGGCGCCCGACGCTGCACCACCAATAGACAAACCACAGAAACCCGCCGGGACGGTCGAGATCGATCTCACCCGCCTGCTCGGCGATTTGCAGGGGACGCCGACTATGCCTGGATCGCCCACACCGCCGCCAGACCGGGAGAATCTCGACGAAGTCTTTCAGGATTTCCGCGACGAAGTGTCGCGGCAGACCGGCGCCGCGGAAGCGGCGCAGCACCTGAAGCTCGCGCGCACCTATCTGGAAATGGGCATGCCCGACGAGGCGATCGGGTCGCTGCAGACAGCCGCCCGGTCGCCACGCCATCGCTTCGAGGCGGCGTCGACGCTCGGCCGCCTCTATCGCGATCAGCACGATCTGCCGCACGCGATCGAATGGCTCGAACGCGCCGCGGAAGCGCCCGCGCCCGGGGTCGAAGACGGGCGCGCGCTGTTGTACGATCTCGGCGTCGCGCTCGAATCAGCGAGCGAGACCGCCCGCGCCCTGGCCGTGTTAATGGAACTGCAGTCGGACGCCGGTGACTATCGTGACGTCGCCGCGCGCGTCGAGCGCCTCGCGAAAGTGCAGACGGGGAGCTGATCATCCGGGTCATCAGCCGGCTGCTGTTCGCCGCGTACTTTCTCGAGGCCGGGTTCATCCTGATCGTCGCGCCATGGTCCGCCTTCTGGGACCACAACCGGTTTACCAGGGCGCGCCCGACTGTCGAGATGGTGGTCGGCAGTCCATACGTCCGCGGCGGCGTGACGGGCATTGGCGTGATCACCGCGATTGCCGGCCTGGCGGAACTTACCTCGCTTGTGACACGCCGCCGACGTCACGCTGATTCCGGCGCGGCGGAGCCGTGATCTGCTTCGTAACGGATCGCCGGCGTGCGTCCGATCCGTCATGCGCGCATCTGCTCGATCGCATCAACGCCGCCGCCACTGCCGGCGTGGACGTCATTCAGATTCGCGAGCGCGATCTGCCGGATCGCGATCTGATGGCGCTCGTCGGCAGCGCTCTCGACCTCGTCCGCGGGACGGCGGCACGCGTGCTCGTCAACGATCGCGTCGATATCGCCCTCGCGGCGGGCGCGGCTGGCGTGCACCTTCGCCATGATTCGGCCGACCCGGCGCGCGTGCGCGCGATCGTGCCAGGACGTTTCCTGATAGGACGATCGATTCACGATCCCCGTGAAGCCGCGACGGCGCGCGATTGCGACTTCCTCCTGTTCGGGACGGTGTTCACGTCGGCGGGAAAGCCCGCGGGACATCGTGTCGCGGGCCTCGACGCGCTCCGCGCCGCGTGCGCGAAATCTCGCGTGCCGGTGCTGGCGATCGGCGGCATCGACGAGACCAACGTTCAGGCCGTTGCTGATGCTGGCGCCGCCGGCATCGCGGCGGCGGGGATCTTCATGGCTGACAGACAGGTCTCGGCGCTCGTGTCCACCGTCCGCGCAATCCGCGCGGCGTTTGACAGTTGAAGTTTTTCAGCAACCTGCTAAAGTGGCGCCGGAACCCATGATCGACTTCGGCGGGAAGCTGCGCCAGGCGCGCGAGCGGCGCGGAATCTCGCTGCGGCAGATTGCCGCGAGCACCAAAATTTCCGTGGCCGCGCTCGAGGCGCTCGAGCGCAACGACGTCTCCAAGCTGCCCGGCGGCATTTTCAGCCGCGCCTTCGTCCGTTCGTACGCCGTTGAGGTCGGGCTCGATCCCGACGAGACCGTCAGGGAATTCCTGGAGCGGTTCCACGCGGAACCGGCGCCCGCGCAGGCTCCCGCTCAGCACGTTCCCGAACAGGAAAGCCAGTTCGAAAGCCAGCAACGCATGGCGTCGGTGCTGTTGAAGCTCGTTGCGATCAGCGTGCCGCTGATCGTCACGATTCTGTATTTCACGCTGCGATCGCGGCCATCCGCGACACCGGCAGCGTTGCCGTCGTCGGACGCCGCATCCGCGCGCGTGCCGACCGTCGCCTCGGCCACGGCCGCGCCCGTGTCGCCGGCAGTGTTGCCGCAGCCTGGCGCGCCGGCGGGTCGATCCACGCCTGTGCCGGCCGTTTCCTCGGGGCCGATGCGGCTCGAACTGCATCCGACCGGGCCATGCTGGGTCTCGCTGACGGTGGACGGCAAGCGCGTGTTCGCGCGCGTGATGCAGGCCGGCGAGCGCGACTCGCGCGTCGTCGTCAAGGAAGCGGTCGTCGAGGTCGGCGACGCGGGCGCATTCGCGTTCTCGATCGACGGGCGCGAAGGGCGCGCGCTCGGCAGCGCCGGCCAGGTCAGAACACTCAAAGTCACGCGGGACACCGTCGCCGCGCATGTGAGGTAGTCGTGGACCCCGGGTTTCGTTCGCCGCTCATTGATTTCTTCCGCCGCGGGGAAGTCGCGCGCGACGTGCGGCTGATGGCCGCGCAAGGCGCACTCGCGCCACGCGCGCACGAACAACTCGCCCTGCTCGTGCTGCTCGCCGACGATCCAGACCCCGAGATCGCGCGCGCGACGGCCGCGACGCTCGCCGCGCTCCCCGAGGATCCCCTCCGTGCGTTCCTCGCGCGCTCGGACGTGCCTGACGAGATGCGTAAGTTCTTCGCTGCGCGCGGCGTCGAGACAGCGGGCGTCGCGCCATCCGATACCGAGGCGCCGCTCATCGATACACTGGCCGAGCTCGCAGAAGTACCCGGTACCACCGACGATGCGGAAGCCGATCGCAAGCTCCTGTCGTCGCTGCCGGTGCTGGAGCGAATGAAGCTGGCGATGAAGGGCACGCGCGAGCAGCGCGCGCAGCTCGTGCGGGACTCGAACAAGCTCGTGTCCGCCGCGGTCCTCAGCAGTCCGAAGCTCACTAGTGCCGAAGTCGAGGCCTTCACGAAAATGGGAAACGTCTCGGAAGACGTCCTGCGCATCATTGCGACGAATCGTTCCTGGACGAAGAACTACGGCGTGATCGCGGGCCTATGCCGCCATCCCAAGACGCCGCCAGCGATGTCGATGCACATGCTGCATCGACTTAATGAGCGCGATCTCAAGATGCTCTCGATCGACCGCAATGTGCCAGAGGCGCTGCGGCAGCTCAGTAAGAAGGTCCTCACGAAGGCGAAGCAGGGCTGACAAGTGATGTCGTCATTCAAGGATTCAGCGGCGTTTCCTTGCGCCTCTCCACTCCTTTCTCATCTCCGCCAGCCCCTCCATGTAGACTGCGGCCTTGCTACGCTCGTCCTCGTCGTTCATGGACTTGAGCAAATCGATCGCGCGCGCGATATCACGTTCGATGGTGGCGCCGCTCGCCTCGAAGTAGAGGCGCCTGATCTCCTCGATCGCGTTCACGCGGCTCTCCGATGGCGCCGCAAGCCGGCGTGAAAGCTCTCGACATCGCGCGTGTTGAGCACGTCCGCCGGTGTGAGCCATGCGCGCCGCGCCACGACCACGCCCCAGCGAAGGACAGCTACCGCACCCGCGCTGTGCGCGTCCGAGCTGATGACGATCTTCGCGCCAGCATCGCGCGCCTGGCGCGCGCGCAGATCATCCAGATCGAGCCGATCCACCTGGCTATTGATCTCCAGGCAGACCCCTGCGGCGGCAGCTGTCGCGAACACCCGCGGCCAGTCAGCCTGCAGCGGCTCGCGCCGCAGGATGATGCGTCCCGTCGGATGCCCGAGCACGTCGACCCACGGGCATTCGAGCGCGCGCAACAGCCGATCGGTCAATTGCGCGGGTTCCTGATTGAAGCCCGAATGGAGCGAGGCGACGACGAGATCGAGCTGGGCGAGGCAGTCGTCGGCGAGATCCATGGCGCCATCCGGGCGAATGTCGCACTCGATGCCGGCGAGCAGGTTGAAGTCTTCCATGCGCGCGCCGACCTCGCGCACCGCGCGCGCGTGCTCCAGGGCGCGCGCTTCGTCGAGCCCATTGGCCATCGCGAGCGACTTGCTGTGGTCGGTGATCGCGAGGTAGCGCAGCCCTGCCGCCTGCGCCGCCCGCGCCATCGACTCGATGTCCGCGCGGCCATCCGTCGCGGTCGTATGGGCGTGGAGATCCCCCTGGAGATCCGCGAGCTGCACCAGCCGGGGCAGCGCGCGCGCGTCGGCCGCCGCGATCTCGCCGCGATGCTCGCGTAATTCGGGCGGCACATAGGCCAGGTCCAGGGCATCGTAAATGCCTTCCTCGTTCTCACCGGCCACCTTCTCGTCGGTGTCCGCGCGGTACAACCCGTACTCGTTCAGCTTCAGCCCGCGTTGCATCGCGCGATCCCGCAGCGCGATGTTATGCGTCTTCGATCCGGTGAAGTACTGAAGCGCCGCGCCAAGGCTCTCGCGTGGAACGAGGCGGAGGTCCGCCTGGAAGCCGCCCCACAGCCGCACGCTCGACTTCGTGTCGCCGTGCGCGAGGACGCGGTCGACGAGCTTGTATCGCGTGAACGCGTCCATGACGGACGCGGGGGCGCCCGCGGCGAGAATGTCGAGGTCGCCGCAGGTATCGCAGCCGCGGCGCAGGCTGCCCACCATCGAGATGTCCGCGCCGGGCGCATGCTCGCGCAATTCGGCCACGACCGCCGCCGCCGTCTCGTACGCCTCCGGCATCAGCCGCCGGCCCGTGAATCGCCGCTGCTCCTCGAGCGCCTTCAGGATCAGCACTTCCTTCTTGGCGCCCATGCCTTTGATTGCGCGCAGTCGGCCGGCCTTCGCGGCGTCTTCGAGATCCTGCAGCGTGCGGATGTCCATCTCGCGATACAGCAGGGCGACCGTCTTGGGCCCGACGCCCTGGAGGTGCAGGAGATCGAGCACCGTCGGCGGGAATTGCTGCAGCAGATCCTTGTGATACGCCATCTCGCCGGTGTCGACGAGCTCGCCGATTTTTCCGGCGATGTCCTTGCCGATGCCGGGCAGTTCAAGCCGCTCGGCGGGCGTGAGCTCGGCGATCCGGCGCGTCTCGTGCGCGATGGTCTCCGACGCGTTGCGATACGCGCGAATCTTGAAGGGGTTCTCGGCCTTGATCTCGAGGAGGTCGCCAATCTCGGCGAGGACGCGCGCTATCGCTAAATTCTCCACAGCTTCAACACAGCCGATCGATGCGTCCGGGTTCAGCCGGATTCGTGAACCTGTTTCGAAAGGGAGCACCGACGTACGCAATTATGAAGTACGGCCACCAAAGAGCGCTCTGCGTCCTCGGCGGCCCTTTATGAAGCGGCGGCGTACCACGGACGCCCTCACGCGGAGAAGCCCGCAGAGAACATCAATTGATATACGTGTCGCCACTCAGACGCCAGAGGTCACTTACGTACGATCTCGAGGCCGCGCTCCTCGATTCGGAAATCCAGCACGCGGGCACCGGCGCGCGCGAGCGCGCCGCGCACGGCCGGGATCTTGTCAGGGTCACCAAAGCAGAAGAGACAGCCGCCACCACCGGCGCCGCAGACCTTCCCCGCGCTCGCGCCGGCGGCGCATGCCGCGGCCATCATCGCGTCAATCTCCGGGGTCGTGACGCCCGGCGCGAGCCGCTTGCGGTTGTCCCACTCGGCGGCGATCTGCCGTCCGACCTCCGCCCAGTCGCGGCGCTCGAGTGCGTTCCGCATCGCGGCGGCGATGTCGCGGATCCGCGCGAAGCTTTTCTGGACCGAGGCGTCGCCGTCGATGTGACGCTTCGTGACTTCCCAGTTGTTGATGCCCGAGTTGCGCGACGCGTTCGTATAGGCCAGCGCCACGCGCTCCCCGAGTTCCTGCGGGGTGACGTTGAGGGCGACGCGCCGCACGCCGCTGACGCCGAGCTCCACCGCGGAGATGCCGCCATAGTATGCCGGACGGTAGTCCTGGACACCGGTCGGTACGTCGATCGCCTGCGCTTCGACGTTCATCGCGATCTGGAAGATCTCGTCAGCGGTGCGGCGGCCGCCGGTCCAGTCGTTGAGCGCCCCGCAGACGGCGATGTTCAACGCCGAGGAGCCCGCGATGCCGGCGCCGAATGGTGATTCGGAGCTCGTGTGCAGCTCGAGTCCTTCGGCCTGGAAGTGGAGGAGCAGGCGGCCGAGCAGCTTCAGGTCGTGGCCGTCGCGCAAGTGCGACCAGTGATCCACCTCGACGCGCTGCCCCGCATCTTCCGACACGATCACGAGCCGTCGATCGTTGCGCGGCGTGATCGTGCAGTGCGCGCGCAGGCTGATCGCGGCATTCAGCGTTTGCGCGCCGTGGTGAAACAGGTAGAGCGGCCAGATATCGAGCGTGCCGCCCGCAAGATCGATCCGCGTCGGCGCGGAAGCTTCGATGCGCACGCGCTCGATTATAGGCAATGCAGTATCATTTCCTGAATGTCTCTGCGCGATATTCGCCGGCATATCGGCCAGCTCGCGATCGTCGGTTTCAATGGCCATGCGCTCCCTGACGAGGTCGGACGGATCGCACGCGAATTCGATCTCGGCGGAGTGGTCTTTTTTGCGCGCAACGTGCAGGAACCGCAGCAGGTCGCCGATCTCTCGCGCGCGTCACAGGCGCTCGCCGGCGAGATCCCGCTGTGGATCAGCGTCGACCAGGAAGGCGGGCGCGTCGCGCGGCTGAAGCGGCCGTTCACCGAATGGCCGCCCATGCAGACGCTCGGGCGCGCGGGGGACGAGGCACTCGCGGAACGATTCGCTCGCGCACTTGCCGCGGAGCTGAAGGCCGTCGGCATCTCGCTCGACTACACGCCGGTGCTCGACGTCCTCACGAATCCGAAGAATCCCGTGATCGGGGACCGCGCGCTCGCGGAACGCGCGGAGGATGTCGCGCGACTGGGGGTCGTGATCATCCGCACGCTCCAGACGGAAGGGATCGCGGCGTGCGGCAAGCACTTTCCCGGCCACGGCGACACGTCGGTCGACTCGCACTTCGACCTCCCCTTGATCGAACATCCGCCGGATCGCCTCGACGCGGTGGAATTCGTGCCGTTCAAGGCCGCAATTGCCGCAGACGTTTCGTCGATCATGACAGCGCACATCCTCGTCCCTGCGCTTGACGAAGAACGCCCGGCGACGCTCTCGCCGGCGATCGTCGATGGCCTGTTGAGGAAGAAGCTCGGTCACGCCGGATTGATCCTGAGCGATGACCTTTCGATGAAGGCCATCAGCGGGCGATATGGGCACAGCGAGGCAACCGTGCAGGCAATCGCGGCGGGCTGCGACGCGGTGCTGATGTGCGCGCCGGAACCTGATTCCCAGATGGCCGCGCTCGAAGCGATCATCTACGCCGTCGAGCAGGGGCGTTTGCCTCGCACGCGTGTCGAGGATGCGCTCGCCCGGCAGCGCAAGGTCAAGGAGCGGTTCCTCGCGTCGCCGCGCTCGCGCCCGGCGAGCGGCGCCGCGCTCCGGGCGATGCTCGGACGGGCCGAGCACCAGGCGATTGCGGCGGAGATGGCCCGCTTCGCGTGACGAGTCGCTGCTGAGTGCAAAAGTGCGAAGTGCCACGTGCCGGGTGCGCCGCCGAATACCGCTGACGAGCGAGTCCGGGCACGTGGGCACCGCTGCACCAGACAAGCACCCAGCACAAAGCACCAGAAGCACCGAGCACGAAGCACCTAGCACCTTTGCACCGAGCACCGGTATGGAGCTTCTTCAATCACCAGTTTACACAGCAGAGCGACAGGCTTGATGCGCAAGCCTCGCGCGTTGCGGCCCGGCGACAAGATCGCCGTGATCGCTCCGGCCAGCAGCTTTGCGCGCGACGAGTTCGATGCCGGCGTCGCGGAGCTGCGGCGTCTCGGATACGAGCCCGTCTACGACGAGACGGTGTTCGCGCGGGACGCATATGTGGCCGGAGAGCCGTCGCTGCGTGCGGCGGCATTCCGGCGCGCCTGGGCCGACGAGGAGGTCGCCGCGCTCATCGCGGTGCGCGGCGGCTACGGGAGCGTGCACATCCTTCCGCTGCTCGACGCCGCAGAAGTCCGCCGCGCGCCCAAACCTTTCATCGGCTACAGCGACAACACGTCGATCCTGTCCTGGCTCACGACCCGGTGCGGCGTCGTGTCCTTCCACGGGCCCATGCTCGAAGGGAGGCTGGCGCACGGGGAATCCGCCTACGACCGCGACACGTTCACGCGCGTTCTCTCGATCGACGAGCCTGCAGGGGAAATCACACACCCCGAGCTCGAGGCGCTGATGCCGGGCGAAGCGTCCGGCACACTCGTGGGCGGGACGTTGACGCAACTGCTGGCCTCCTTCCGCACGCCATTCGAGTTCGATCCACCCGGCGGTCACGTGCTGTTCATCGACGAAGTGGCGGAGCGTCCGTACCGGCTCGATCGAATGCTGACGCAGTTGCGCCTGTCCGGCTGGCTGGCGAAGGCGTCAGCGCTCGTCTTCGGCGAATTGCCGCGTTGTGATGAGCCGACGGAAAGTGGCGTCACGGCGCGCGCGGTGGTCACGCGCGTGCTGGCGGGTTTTCCCGGACCGGTGCTCTTCGGGCTTCCCTCGGGTCACACGACCGCACCCTGCCTGACACTGCCGTTCGGCGTCCGCGCACGCGTGGTCGCCGGGGCGCGCCCGGCAGTGATCATCGAAGAGGCCGCGGTCACGGCATGAAACGAATTCACCTGATCGGGATCTGCGGAACCGCGATGGCCACGCTTGCCGCGCTGCTCAAGAGCCGTGGCTACGATGTGCGGGGATCGGACCAGAATACACACCCGAGCACATCACCGCCGACCTCGATCTCGTCATCGTCGGCAACGCCATATCGCGCGGCAATCCTGAACTCGAGGAGGTGCTCGATCGCAAGATTCGGTACTGCTCGCTGCCCGAGGCAGTCCGCGATCACTTTCTGTGGGGCGCCCGCTCCGTTGTCGTTGCCGGTACGCACGGCAAGACCACGACAACCTCGCTGACCGGATGGGTGCTGACACACGGCGGCGCCGATCCAAGCGTTTTTATCGGCGGCATTGCCGAGAATTTCGCGGGCAGCTACCGCATCGGCGGCGGGCGCGAGTTCGTGATCGAGGGAGACGAGTACGACAGCGCCTTCTTCGACAAGACGGCGAAGTTCCTGAAGTATCTGCCGGACATCGCGGTCGTGAGCAACATCGAGTTCGATCACGCGGACATCTATGCGGACCTGGAGTCGATCCGCGTCGCCTTCAGGCGGCTCGTCAACCTGATTCCCAGGCGCGGGCTGCTGCTCGTCGGGGCGGACGATCGGGAGGCCAGCGCGTTACGGTCCGTTGCGCGCTGTCGCGTGGAATCGTTTGGTCTGTCCGACGGCGCCGACTGGCAGGCGCACGACGTGCAGATCGAGTCGGGGTTCACGAGGTTCGGCGTCTGGCGGGGCGGACAGCCGGCGGGAACGTTTGAGATCCCGCTGCTCGGCGCATTCAACGTGAGGAACGCGCTCGGGGCGATCGCGGTGGGCGCGGCAGTCGGTCTCAGCCCGGACACCATGGCGGAGGCCTTCCGGCGGTTCAAAGGCGTCCGCCGGCGCATGCAGCTCCGCGGCACCGCGCGGGGCGTGTCGGTGTACGACGACTTCGCGCACCATCCAACGGCGATCGCGGAAACGCTCGCGGGTGTCCGCTCCGCGTATCCGGACCATCGCATCTGGGCGATCTTCGAGCCCCGGTCGGCGACCTCGTGCCGCAAGGTGTTCCAGTCGGACTTTGCGCGCGCGTTCAGCGCGGCCGATCGCGTGCTGCTCCCCGCCGTGTTCCGCTCCAGTCTTCCAGAGGATCAGCGTCTCTCGATCGATCAGCTCATTGCCGATCTGCGCGCGAGCGGTCAAGACGCCCGGTTCATTCCCCAGGTCGACGATATCGTGTCCACGATAGCGCGTGAAGCAAGTCCCGGCGACCTCGTGGTCGCCATGTCGAACGGCGGTTTCGACGATATCCACCAGAAGCTGCTGACGGCGCTCGAGGCGCGTCCGCGCCGCTGAATGGACGCGCGCGTCGTGCCGGCCGGTGATGCTGCGTGGCTCGTGGAACTGCCGGAGCGCATCGACCCGGTGGTGAATGCGAGGGCCATCGACATCGCGTCGCGCGTCACGCGGGCCAGGCTTCCGTTCGTTCGCGACGTGGTGGTTGGCTATCGATCGGTGATGGTGTATGTCGATCCGATGGCCGATGGCGCCGGCACGATCGAGAGTAGACTTCGCTCCATTCTCGGCGAACCCACGGAAGACACATGTGCGCGGGGCGCTTCAGTCGAGGTCCCCGTCTGCTACGACGGCGTGTTCGGTATGGACCTGGCTGACGTCGCCGCTTACGCGCGGTGCGACGTCGCGGAGGTGATCGAGCGTCATCTCGCTGTGGAGTACCGCGTGTTCGTTGTCGGGTTCGTTCCCGGTTTCGCGTATATGGCGCCCGTGGATCCGCGCATTGCGGCGCCGCGACGATCGTCGCCGCGTCTGAAGGTTCCACGCGGGTCCGTCGCGATTGCCGCAGGCCAGACTGGAATCTATCCCGCGGAGACACCCGGTGGATGGAACCTGATAGGTCGCACACCGCTGCGGCCCTATGCACCCGATCGATCGGAGCCTTTCATGTTCAGAGCGGGCGATCGCGTCCGCTTCAGGCGCATCAACGAATCCGAGTACCGCGCAACGTCTGAATGGGGTGACGCGTGACCGACGCACTGCTGGTCGCGCGCGCGGGCATGCTGACGACGGTGCAGGACTGCGGGCGGTGGGGCTATCAAGGCGTCGGCGTACCGGTTGCGGGGCCGATGGACTGGTACTCGCACGCCCTTGCCAACCGGCTCGTTGGAAACGCGCCAAATGCCGCCGCGCTCGAAGTGACGCTGATCGGCCCTGAGCTGATCGTGGAGGGACAGGTGGTCTGCGCGATGGCCGGCGCGGATTTCGAAGTGACCATCGGCGGCGGCGTCGTGCCTGCGCACCAGCCGTTCACCGCGCGCGGCGGATCGCGCGTTCGCATTGGCGCGCGCCGGGCCGGTGCGCGTGCGTCGCTTGCGGTGCGCGGAGGGTTCGACGTGCCGCTGACGTTTGGCAGTCGCGCCACGCATCTCGTCAGCCGCATGGGCCCGTTCGACGGGCGCGCGCTGCGCGCCGGTGATCGCCTGCCGATCGGATCAGCCGACCAGGAATCCATCGGCGATGCCGGCATCCCGCTCGAGATGCCGCGTGGGGGCGCGCGCGTGCGGGTCGTTCCCGCTGCACATCGCGAGCGATTCACCGACGAGGCATGGCGCGCGTTGACGAGCGCACGCTTCATCGTTACACCGCAGTCCGATCGGATGGGCTATCGCCTCGAAGGGCCCGTGCTTGCACACGTCCGCGGCGCCGACATTTTGTCCGAAGCCATGCCCATCGGCGCGATGCAGGTCCCCTCGTCCGGGCAGCCGATCCTGCTGATGGCCGATCGTCAGACGACGGGAGGTTACGCGACGATCGCGAACGTGATCACCGCCGACCTGCCGCTGGCCGGGCAGCTGGCGCCCGGCGACTGGATTGAGTTTTCCGCCTGCACGCACGGGGACGCCATCGGCGCGCTGCGGGCGCGTCATGCATCGCTTGCGGGAGCCCGCACATGACGGACCTCGCCGCCCGCTTTCGCAGTGCCATCGAGGCAGGGCGCGCGTTCCGCGATGCGCCGCTTGCGTCTTACACGACATTCAGGGTGGGTGGTCCCGCCGACTGGCTCGTCCATGCGCGAACCGCCGCGGAGATCAGGTTTGTCGTTGCCGCCGCACGCGACGCGAACGTCGACGTCACCGTGCTCGGAGGCGGGTCCAACGTGTTGATCGCCGACGCGGGAATCCGTGGTGTGGTGATCAGGGTGCACGGCGGCGACGTCAGACGCGTGCCGGACGACCGCCTCCGTGTGGACGCAGGAGTGACGATCAACGGTTTCGTCCGATGGACGATCAACCGCGGCTTCGCCGGAGTCGAAGCGTGGGCCGGGACGCCCGGCACGGTGGGCGGCGCCATCCACGGCAATGCGCATTTCAAGGGGCGGATGATCGGTGAGCTGATCGAGAGCGTGGAGATTGCGACGCGCGATGGCGAGCTCCGTCAGATCGACATGGCCGATATGGAATTCGGCTATGACCGCAGCCGCCTGCAACGCACGCACGAGATCGCGATCGCGGCCGATTTCCGCGTGGGACGCGGAGAGAGCGCAGCACTGCGGGCGGTGGCACGCGAGTCGCTCGCATATCGCAAGCGGACGCAGCCGCTCGAGTCCGCGAGCGCCGGCTGCATCTTCCAGAATCCTGACCCGGCGCAGGACCGCGTGCCGGATGGGATCCCATGGTCCGCCGGCGCGCTCGTTGACCGCGCCGGGTTGAAGGGGAGCAGGGAAGGGCATGCGCGCGTGTCGCCCACGCACGGCAATTTCATTATCAACGAGGGAGACGCGAGCGCGGCCGAGATCCGGCATCTCATCGAGCGCTGCCGCCGCGCGGTGCGGGATGCATTCGGCGTCGCGCTTCGAGACGAGATCGTGTATCTCGGGTTCTAGCAGGTGAAGACACAGCCCGAATGCCCAATGTCACATGCCGAACGCCAAGAATCCACGGAGCGCTGGCATTTAGCATTTAGGATTGACATCCGCTTTCTGGACTGCTGATGGCCACACTGAGAATTGAAGGCGGACGCCGGCTCTCCGGGAAGCTGGCGGTGGAGGGCAACAAGAACTCCGCGCTGCCGCTGATTGCCGCGTGCATGCTGACGGATCAGCCATGCGAGCTCTCCAACGTCCCCCGCATTCGTGACGTGGACGTGCTGCTCGAGTTGATCGAAGGCCTCGGCGCGCGCATCGAAGGGCGCGGCACGTCCAGCTTGCGCATTCAGTGCAGCGAAATCCGCAGCGATCGTCCCGATCCCGTCAGGGTTGGAAAGCTTCGCGGTTCGGTGCTGCTCCTGGGGCCGCTGCTGGCCCGTCGCGGGGCAGCCAGGCTTGCGCAGCCCGGCGGAGATTTCCCGACGCGCCGCACGATCTCCACGCATCTCGGTGCGCTCTTCGCGATGGGAGCGCGGGCGCTCGACGAACCCGGGTATGCGCTGGACACCGCCGGCCTCATCGGCGCGTCGATGTATCTCGATGAGGCATCCGTGACAGGCACGGAGACGGCACTGCTCGCCGCCGCCGCGGCGCGCGGCAGCTCCGAGATCCGTCATGCCGCAACCGAGCCGCACGTCGTCGAGCTCTGCGAGTTTCTGCAGAAGATGGGCGTGGGCGTCGAAGGCAAGGGGACGTCGACGATCCGCGTGGATCCCGCGGCGCGATTCACCGGCGCGCGGCATACGCTGAATGGAGACTATATCGAGGCGGGCAGTTGGGGCGTGGTCGCCGCAATCACGAACGGCGAAATTGAAGTAACGGGAGCGCGGAGCGCCGATCTGGAAGTGATTGCCGCGCCGCTGAAGCGCATGGGACTCGGCTGCGACTACGATGACGATCGGTTCAGGGTGGCGCCATCGAGCCTGCATGCGGCGCGACGAATTACAACGGGACTCTGGCCCGGCTTTCCGAGCGATATGGTCAGCCTCGTGACCGTACTCGCCACGCAGGCAGACGGCCGCACGCTGGTGCACGACTGGCTGTACGAGCTCCGCCTGTTTGCGCTGGAGCAGATGAGCGCGATGCGCGCGGATCTTTTCCTCTGCGATCCACACCGGATCATCGTCAGCGGCTCGACGAAGTTGAAGGGACGATCTCTGGACAGCCGCGATCTGCGATCGGGAATGGCGTTGATCGCGGCCGCGCTCGCGGCCGAGGGGGAAAGTAGCGTCGCGCCGCTCGAAACCGTTGAGCGAGGTTACGGATCGCTCGTCGAGCGCCTGCGCGTCCTGGGCGCGCAGGTCGAACGCGAGGGGTGAAAGCGTGAATGCCGACGCGACGCGCGGCGTTCTCAACCATGCAGCCGTAAGCCGGTGTTGACGCTCCGGACCTCGCATTGGGCGACAGCCTTGTCCACGTACGATTCACGCAGAGATCGCCGAGGGCGCAGAGCAGCTATGGAAAAGACGGAACACGGACGGCCGAACACTCATAGCGTCGCGCGGACAATTAAAGAAGCGCCGCGCAGCAGCACTCAACCGCGCGAAGCGCGGCACGGCGGGCGTGCTCAGACGCGGCTTCTCCGCGGTCTCTGCGCCTCAAGACAAGAATTCATCTCTGCGTGAGATCGTCCGTGCGGAGCGGTCATCATCAGTCCGGCATTGACAGCGGTTTTTCGCTACCCGCTAGACCTGTCCCGTGCCACCGCCGCCCTTTTTGGGTGGCGGAGGAGGCGTGAGCGGAATAGGAATGCCCGGCATGGGACCCTGCAGTGGCTGCGGGAACACGGGCGCAGGCGGTACGGCCGCGGGTGCGGCTGCCGGGGTCGTCATCGGAACCGCCGGTGCAGCGCCTGGAGCCGTCAGCTCGGACGGCACCTCGGGCGCCTCCTCCCGATCGCGTGGGGTCGCAAGCGTCCCCGGAATGGCCGGCACCGTGACCCCGACGTCCCGTCCGAGGCGGAACGGGCGCAGATCTGTTTCCGTCAGGTCCAGCACGCGGACGATGTGCGGCGTCAGCGTGAGGATGATGTCGGTCTGCTGCGTTTCCTTGTGATTATTGGCGAACAGCCGGCCAACGAGAGGGATGTCGCTCAAGCCGGGAATGCCGGCCATGACCGATCGCTCGTCGTCGCGAATCAAGCCCGCCAGCATGTTCGTCTCACCGTCCCTCAACCGGATTGTCGTGGCGATCTCGCGGTTGCCGAAGGTCGGCAGGTTCGCGAAGCCCGTACCCGAGATGCTCGAGAGCGAAACCCGCAGCGCGAGCGTCACCTCGTCGTCGTGATGCGTGCGCGGCGTGATGTCGATGTTCACGCCAATGTTCTCGTACACGAAGGAGGTAATCGGCTGCGTGTTGATGCCTCCCGCAGCAATAGGGGCGAATGTCGTGACCGGTACCGGCACCCGTTCCCCGAACTTCGCGGAGGCCGCGAGTCCTTCCGCGGTCCGGAGTTGGGGGTTCGCGAGCGTGCGCGTCGCGGTGTCGTTTTTCAGCAGGCGGTAATAGATGCCAGGAATGCCGGACATGAAGATGTCGGCGGCCGTGAGGTTCCGCAGGTTCTCGAGCGTGTAATTCTGGCGGTTCACGTCCGCCGAGCCGGAGATGCCGGGCTGTCCTGGTGACGCGATCTGCAGTCCGTACTCGAGCAACCGCGTGCGATCGACCTCGAGCAGCTCGACATCGATAACCACTTCGGGGCGCGCCTTGTCGATGGCGTTGATCAGTTTCGCGGCAGCGACGATGCGCTCCGGCGTATCTTTAATCGAGATCGCATTCGTTGCCGTAATTGCCGAGACCTGCCGGATGTCGATCACGACCCGCAGGAGATCGATCACTTCCTTGACGTCCGCGTTGCTCAGGTAAAACGTGCGAACGACCGATTCCTCGTACTCGCGGCGCTTTGCCGGCGTGTCGGGCACGATCGTGATCGTCTGCGGTGCGCTGACGCGGTAGAAGGACCGCGTGCTGGCGGTGACGGCGGCGAGCGCATCCTCGAGCGTCGCGTTGCGCAGGTCGATGCTGAGCGGCTGATCACGGAACGCCGGATCGAACACGAGACTCAGGTTCGCGAAGCGCGCGATGGCCATGAACACCGCCCGCGCCGTCGCGCCATTGCCGAAGACGAGCGACGTGGGCAGCTTTGCCGTGGCGGGAAGGTCGAGGCCAGGCGGCGCCACGTCGCGCGTGCGCTCGATCAGACTCTCGAGCTCGGTGCGTCCGCCGCGGTTCACGCGGATTTTCGTCCGGAGCCGCTGGCGCGCGTCGCGCAGCGCAGCATCGATTTGCGGATCCGTCGGATTCAGCTCCGAGGCGAGCTGGTACTCGATAACCGCCTCTTCGAAACGATCGAGCCCGGCGAGCCGGCGCCCCTTGTAAGCGTGGTCCTGCGCGGCGCGTTGTTTCACGCGATCGAGTGCCGTGCGAGCCTCGCGGTTGGCGGGATCGGCGCGTACGACCTTCGTGTATTCGACGACGGCGCGGTCGTAATCCAGCGCCTGCTCGGCGCGATGCGCGGACCGCAACCCCGCGCTCGACGCACATCCAAATGAGCCGGCGAGCACCAGCGCCACGGCGCCGGCGCGAAGATCAGCGGCCCGGCGAATCAGCATCGATGACATCGACACCCCGCGGAATCTTGAACGTGAAGCGCGTGTCCGCGAGTCCCGTGTTCTCGCGGAAGTTGGTGAACCGGAAGGTTGACGTGCCCCCTTGTTGATCGGCGGCGCTCAACTCGCGAATCTGCAGCGAGCGACGATCCACCACGAGAATGAGCCAGTCGTAGTCGCGCTGCCGCAGCTTCGGATCGAGCCGGAGCGCCCACGTATCCTCGCTGGCGCCTGGAGCGTAGGTGACGGTGAAGTCGCGCGTGACATTGCCCTTGCCCGCGAGGAACAGCACGCCGGTCGTCGCCTGGTCGTCGGCAGGCACGGAGCTCACGATCACCTGTTTGTCCGCCGGCACATACGAATACATCTTCCTTCCGTCGGAGACGAACAGCTTCTTCTCCGGCACGGAGTACTCCCATCGCATGCGTCCGGGTTTCTTCACATCGACGGTACCTGTCTCGCGCAGCGTTTTCTTCAGCACGCCACCCTGGTATGTGTGCGTGAAGTCCGCGGTGAAGTCGCGAACGCGATCGTACTTGTCTTGCAGGGCGCGCGCGGTTTCGAGAGCCGGCGGCCGCGAGGCAGTCTGCGCGGCGGCGGCGCCTGAGATCAGCACGGCCACAATGGGAATCATTCGGTATGGGACCATCGGGTGACCCGGGCACAGGCTGCTGAAACGGCAGCCTCAATGCCAAACGTCAAACGCCCCGATGCCGAATTTCAATCGATGTCGACATCTGGCATTGAGCATTCGCCGTTGACATTGGCCTTGTTCAACAAGGGCTGAAAAGCCTCATCCGAGTGTAGCACCGTGGACGACCGTGGATGGGCCCTATGCACGCTTTTGCGCAACGAATGCGCGGATCTCTCGCAGCGGGCGGGTGTTCAGCACGTGGCGGGGTTCCACCCATCCGCGACGGGCCGTGCCGATGCCGAGCTGCATCTGCCGCTCGAGCGACCGCGCGCGGTGGCAGTCGCTGTCGATCGCGACCGTGACGCCGTTTGTCACCGCCTCGCGTGCATGCCCGCCGTCCAGATCGAGGTGTCCCGGGGCGCCGTCGATTTCGAGAGCGGTGCCGGTCGCTGCCGCCGCCTCGTAGATGGCGGCGTAGTCCATGTCGTACCCGGCGCGCCGCCCGACGAGCTGATTCGCCGGGTGCGTGATGATCGTGACGAGCGGATGCCTGAGCGCCTGCAGGCAGCGCGCAGTAAGCCGCTTGCCATCGTGACCGCAGCGCTCGTGCAGCGACGCGAGCACGACGTCGAGCGACGCGAGGATCTCGTCGGGGCAATCGAGGCTGCCGTCGGGAAGGATGTCTGCTTCGATGCCGTGCAGGATGGCGAGCCGCGGATACTCATCGCGCAGGCGGGCGATTTCTTCACGTTGACGCTCCAGGAGATCGAGCGTCAGCGTCCGCGACGCGGCGGCGTGTTCCGAGTGATCGCTGATCGCCATGTACTCGTAACCGAGCGCGGCGCACGAATCGACCATCTCGCGCACTGAGTTCTGGCCGTCGCTGAATGTCGTGTGCATGTGCAGGTCGCCGCGAATATCCGCGCGTGTCACGAATGTCGGGACGCGTCCGCGCACTGCTGCCTCGATGGCATCGGGAGCGCTGCGCACTTCGGGCGGAAGATAAGTGAGACCTGCCTGCGAGTAGAGCTCGTCTTCCGAGGCGCTCATGCGCGGCCCGCGCCGCCGATGAATCTCCACGACGTGCGCCGCGGGGCCTGTCGTCGTGAAGAGCACAGTGCCGTATTCGTCCGGTGTCGCGACGCGCACGTCGATCTCGTGCCCCTGGAACACCACGATCACGCGTCGGCCTGTTCGATGCAGCACGCCCGTAACGCCGGGAAGGCTCGCGATCGACGCAACAGCGCCCGGGGGATGTCGGCTGCGTCCGACGAGGAGCAGTTCCCGGGGCAGCTGTTCGAACCGGCGAACCTCGCCCGATACATCGACGTCGATCAGCTCGGGGCATCCGGCCGTGAGAGCTGCGGAAAACGCATCGGCGATATCCGACGCGCGGCCGAGCGTGAGCGGTGCGCGGTCCGCGGCGAGCATCGAAACGGCGGCGCGCAACCCCTGTGCGCCGACGGACGCGCGTCGCTCGCCAACGGCAAGTTCGAAGTCCGTCAGCGTGAGGATGCCGTCGCGGACGAGTGTCTGTTCGAGTGAAAGGGAAAGCGCGCCGAGCTCGCGCAGCCCGCGCAGAAGAAACGGGAGCGGCGTCACCCCTTCAACGAGCCGCCAATCGCGGCAGGTTGCGGCGCCGGCTTGGAATCGGTCGGATACTTCGCGCCGATCCATTCGGCGATCCCGCCGGCGAGGACGGCGACTCGGTGGCCGGTCTTCTGGAGCTCGCGCGCTACATTCGAGCTCACCAGTTCTTCCGGATCGGAATCGTAGAGCAGGATATCGCGGTCGAGCGGCAGGCGGGAGGAATCGAGCGCGTTCGGCGCCATGCGGATGGCGCCAGGCAGCATCACAGTGCTGTGCTCGAAAGGATACTTGAGGCGGACGTCAACGATCAGAGGGGCGGACGGGCCGGCGGCGTCGAGCCGTCGTCGCAACTCGTCCTTTGACATACGCGGCACCACCACGAGGCTATTGTCCTCAGGCGGCGCGCGGTGTCAACCGACGGCTTACCCCCGCTGCGCGCTGACTGACGCGTGCGCGTGACCGTGCGAGTGGTGGACGACCCACCCTTCGGAGCGACGGCCACACACGACACACTTGAGGAACATCCTCCCGTGGTCGCAACTCACGCAGTAGTCATGTCCGGTTACGTAGCAGCTGATCCAAGCCCACATAAAGCACCCTCACTAAAGGAGTCCCACGGGCGCCGCAGTGGCAATTCGAGTGCCACTGTGTCACATCGACCAGAAGTATGGAAAAGCTTCAAAAACACCAACTGCGCCTCGCAACTGCGGTGGCCGCAGGAGTTTGGGCACGCGCCGTAATCGTGTGCGAAATTACGGAACTGTGCGATTGAATCAATCAGAGCAATGGGTGCGTGGTGCGGGGATGCGGGGTGCGGGGTGCGGGGTGCGGGATGCGGGGTGCGGGATGCGCGGTGCGGGCCGTGACGCCCGACGCACGGAATGCGCGTCGCCGAAGGAGAGCTGGTAATTCCGCCGACACCAAATCCGTACTGCGAGCCGGACCGGGGGCGTTACTGCTTGGTGAAGTCGACCGAAAGCGCGGCGGGTGGACCGCCCGTGATCGTCGTCACCAGCTTGCGTTCCCCGAACTGTGGATTGCGGAAGACGATCTCGCGGACCCCCAGCGCGATGGAGACGTTGGCGATAGGCGTTTCGCCGACGCGGACGCCATCGATCCAGACCTCGGCCCACGGCTGGGCATTGATATTCGCGGAACCCCGAGGCTCCAGGCTGACCTTGTAAACCTCGCCGGGCTCGATCTCGACCGTCTGTGTTCCCTGGTAGTTCAGCGCGTTGTTGGTGAATCGCAGCTGGTGCCGGCCCGGCGGCAGCATGATCTGATTCTCGCTCGTCCCGAGGAGCCGGCCGCCTTCGGCGACCTCAACGACGATCGGCGCCGAAATCGCTGCGAAGCCGGAGAAGATCGGGATATCGAGCGAGAGGCTGCGACCGGCCTCGACGCGTACCGTCTTCTTCACGCTGCCGCTTTCGGTGATGAGCGTCACGGTATGCCGTCCTGGCGTGACGGTCTGCAGCGTCACCGGGGATTCTCCGACAGCCTTGCCGTCAAGCAGCACGCGCGCGCCGGGAGGCTGCGTGGCAACGACGATTTGACCGGCGGTGCTCGACGGGGCCGGTGTGGAGATCGCCGCGGACGCTGTTGACGGCGTCGGCTTGGACCTGGTCGGCTCGACTTTGCCCGATGGCAGCAACGAGTGCGCCGCGGCAACGCCGATGAGGAGCACGACACCGGCGGCGCCGGCGATCTTCCAGGGGATCCCGCCACGGCTGGTGTCGGTCGGGTTGGCGCTGAAATCCGGCGTGAACGCGACGTCGCGATCGCGTCGCGGCGCGAAGCTCGCGGGATTCGCGTGGCTCGTCGTGTCGTGCTTCAGGCGGATCGGCGTTGGCTGCGCCAGTCCGATGGGCGCGCTCTGCGGCTGCGCGACGGGCTTCGGAGGCGCGAATCCGATCTGCGTCGGCATTGTGACGGACGGCGGTATTACTGGCGGCACGACGACAGGCGGAGGCATCGCGGCCGCAATCGGCGGTTGCGTGGCGGGCGGCATGTAGACGGGGTACGTCTGTGGCGCTGCGACGTGCACAGGCGCCTGCGGGAGCACTGGCACCGGCGGCTCGAATGCGGCCGCGCGATCCGGTGGAACAAGCCAGGAGCTCTTCGATCCGGCACCCGCGGGTGTGTGCGCCGGTGTCGGAGTCGTGCCGCTCGACCCGGGTGCCGCCGATCGGAGGCGGTCCTTCTTCGATCGGGCGGACTTGTCGCGCTTGCGCCGCTTGTTGGCCTGACCCGCGGACTCGGCGCCTTCTTCCGCGTCCGCCTGAGCGGCGAGCTCCTGCTCGCGCCGCTCTGCGGCCGCGCGTTCCTTCTCGCGGCGTTCTGCTTCGGCGCGCTCGCGTTCGAGCCGCTCTCTTTCGAGCCGCTCTTTTTCGCGGCGCTCCTTGTCGCGGCGATCTGTTTCGAGCCGCTCTTTCTCTTTGCGCTCGGCCTCCAGCTTTGCCTGCCGCTCGCGCTCGCGCCGATCCGCTTCGAGCCGTTCTTTCTCTTTGCGCTCGGCTTCGAGGCGTGCCTGGCGCTCGCGCTCCTGCCGTTCCTTTTCGACGCGCTCCTTCTCGCGGCGGTCGGCTTCGAGGCGCTCTTTTTCCTTGCGCTGCGCTTCGAG
The DNA here is from genome assembly GCA_003222675.1 of Acidobacteriota bacterium. Taxonomy (GTDB): domain Bacteria; phylum Acidobacteriota; class Vicinamibacteria; order Vicinamibacterales; family 2-12-FULL-66-21; genus QHWT01. Next base: position 42,792 of record QHWT01000079.1, read on the forward strand.
CTTCGCCTGCCGCTCGCGCTCCAGGCGTTCGGCTTCAAGTCGCTCCTTCTCGCGGCGTTCGCGTTCCCGGCGTTCCGCTTCGCGCCGCTCCGCTTCCTGGCGTTCCTTTTCCCGCCGCTCACCTTCGAGGCGGGCGCGCTCACGCTGTTCCGCTTCGAGCCGCTCGCGCTCGATGCGCTCGCGTTCGAGGCGCTCCTTGTCGCGACGTTCCGCTTCGAGCCGCGCGCGCTCGCGCATCTCCGCTTCGAGCCGCCCGCGCTCGATGCGCTCGCGTTCGAGCCGCTCCTTTTCCAGCCGTTCCGCTTCCAACCGCTCGCGTTCGCGCTGCTCGGCCTCGAGTCGCTCGCGTTCGACGCGTTCGCGTTCGATCCGCTCCTTTTCGAGCCGTTCCGCCTCTAACCGTGCGCGTTCGCGGCGCTCGGCCTCGACTCGTTCCCGTTCGCGCTTCTCGGCCTCCAGCCGCTCGCGTTCGCGCCGCTCGGCTTCGAGCTTTTCCTTTTCACGGAGCTCCTTCTCTTTGCGCTCCGCCTCCAGCTTCGCCTGCCGCTCGCGCTCCCGGCGTTCCGCCTCGAGCCGTTCGCGTTCGCGTCGCTCCGCTTCGTGCTTCTCCTTCTCGTGGCGCTCGGCTTCGAGCCGCGCACGCTCGCGCGCCTCCGCGTCTCTGCGCTCGCGCTCGCGGCGTTCCGTCTCGTGTCTCGCGCGTTCCTCGCGCTCCCCATCGACACGTGCGTGTTCGTGGCGGTCGCTTGCGTGCTGTGCGGCCAGCACTTCTTCGGCGGCCGTGCGCTCGGCTTCCGCCGACTCGACCTGTTGCAGGAATTCGAGAAGCGCCGCGCGGCACGCGTCGATTCCTATTTCGCGTCGCACCAGCTGACGTAGGTCCAGCACTGCATCGTCGGCCGAGGGAAACGCCTTGCGTCCGGCGAGCGGGAGCACGCGATCGAAGAATTTCTCGAAGCCGTTCGCGAAGACGGTCGTGCCCCGGATTTGCGCGACTTCGAGGATTTCGGCGCGCAGCGCCTGAATCCCGTTCGGATAGTCGGCTGGGCCCAGGGGACGGCCGACAATCAACGCGGCCGCCGTGATGCCTGCCTGCGTCAGATCAGCCGCGACATCGAACCGCGCAGGTCCCGCGGAGGGAGCGACTGCGACGCCGAACTCGTTCCATAGCCGCTGCCGCGTGAACGCCAGCCGCTCCAGGACCGCGCCGTAGATTGGATCGAGCAGGACGATCTGTCCGGCAGGAGTGAACACGACACGCGCCGGCGATACCGAGCCGTGCGCGAACCTGGCCATTCCATGGAGATTGCCGAGCGCGGGCAGTATTTCGAGCAGGAACCCGAGTGCCGCGTCCAGGCCGGGGACGATGCCGGCATCGCGAGCGGCGTCGAGTGCGTCGGAGAGTCGCCGGCCGGGAACGAATTCGGAGACGACGGTCAGCCGGCCTTCCTCGTCCTGCTCGAGATCGCGGGGATGCGCGAAGCGTTCGTCATCGAGCTTCGCCACGGTGTCGATACGAGCGATCAGGGCCCTCTCGAACGCGGCGAGCTCCGGCCGCAGGACGAGACACTCCAACATCTCGCCCGTCTCGCAATCGAACGCGAGCACACGCCGCCCAAGACCGTCCTCGAAACCGGAGGACGAGAGCGACGAAGCGGAGTTGGAGGTAGGCCCGGACATTGAAGGAATCCCCAACGACTTTGCAACCAGCGCACCATGCCGGCCCCTCGGGCGAGTGTGCGGGATCGCCCATGGATGCATCTGTTTACGCTGGAACCCGAGACTCCCGAGAGTGTGAGAATCACAAAATGGTACGCACCGATTTCGAACCTGTAATTGCGCTAAAGTGAACGCGCCATGGCCGATTCGAATGAGATCGCAGCGCTGAGAGCGTCCATGCGCGGTGTGCGCCGCTCGGCGGAGGCGCTCGCCGGCATGAGCGAGCGCGTCGAGGCACTCGACCTTCAGTCGGAGATCTCCGACACCGACCTCGACGATCTTCAACGGCTCTCGTCGGCGCATGCGGTCGCCGCGCAGGCGCTCCGCGGACTGGTCCACACGATGTTGCGGCGACGCGGCAAAGTGGAGGAGGCGGTGACGGGATCAGGGACGGCGCCCGAGGAGTAGATTGTCCGAGGTCCGAGGTCCGAGGTCCGAGGTTCGAGGTCCGAGGTTTGAGGTCCGAGGTTCGAGGTCCGAAATCCGAGATCCCGGTCAAAGGCCAAGAACGCGGTTCATGAGGCAGTCGGCTGAGTCCGCATCCGGACCGTTTCGGCATGCGGAACCATATTTGAAAGAGAACGAGATGATACCCTGCGAAAGGCTCAGCGGGGTACTCCCATGCCCTTCGCCGTCGAGGTGCTCGAAGAAGATCGGCTGATTCGTGCCCGGCTGTATGGCGCATGCGACGCCGACGAAGCGCACGCAGCCGTTGCCGCAATCAAGAGTCGCGTCGGCACTTACCCCGTTGAGGGTGTGCTGATGGACGTCCGCGATGTTCAGTACACACCCACACTGGATGAGGCGTGCGATTTCGGCACGGAGTTCGGCAGCTTTCTGGGCCGCCGCCGGCTGGCATTCGTGACCAGATTGCCGGCGCAATATGGGATGGCGCGCATGATCTCAGTACGCGCCGAGCCGCGCGGCATCGACGTGGATGTCTTCGGCGACGAGGACGAGGCGCTCGAGTGGCTGCACAGTCCCGACACTGCGCATGACAGATTCTGATCGAGATTGTTTGTCGAGGACAGCTGTAGCTCGGACGAACTGAGGCCCGCCTTCGCCGCTACTGTTCGAGTCGCTTGACGATGTGAGGATTAGGCGTCTTGGAGATTGGTGCGGAGACTGCAGCGTCACAGAGAGCTTAGGCCCGGGGCTCCTGTCCCGCAGGTTGATGGCGAAGTCCTCGTCGAGCCCGATCTATGCCACCGAATACTTGTAGAGGAATTATTGTAGGCGTCGCCAAATCGAAGCCGGTCGCCGCGCAGACGCTCGAACTCCCGCAAGGACACGACGACTGGGATAGGCTTGTCGCGGCGCGTCAACTCGACGCGCTCTCCCGCTTCGACCTTCGTCAATGATCGTCGAAAGGCTCGTTCCGGCGTCCGCGATGCAATATCGTCGCGGCATGAGGGTAATGCACATCACGATGTAGATGTCGTCAAACGGCAGCCCGTCGGCTCCTTAGGGCTATCCTCCACCTCGCGCGCCTTTCGCTCCATTCGACCGCTCCGCGAAATCTACATGGATCAAACGGGTCATCATGGCTAGCCCGCGGGTACCACGAAAAGGCCCGCCGGCGAAGACGGCTTGCCAAACCGTAGCTCGCTGCGAGAGAGCAAGTCCGCCTCCGCGCGACAGAACTTATGTTGACGCGCTACGGCGGACAAACTTCGCGTGTAGACAGGAGAGCGAAGATTGGTGGACGGCAGGAGGCTCGAACTCCCGACCTCCGCGTTGCGAACGAACCGTGGGAGCGGCCCTATCTGGTTAAGCGGCAACGTCGTAAGCGCCGCGATCCCGGTGATTAGGTTGGATGCACAAGGGTGCGTGCTTACGCGGGTTTCTGCATAGTCGTGCGCAGCGGTTGTCCACAATCTGTCCACAAAGAAATTCCCGTAAGTCGTTGATCTGCGATCCCGCAGCCGTGGCTGCCCGTCAACGTTGCGGCCAGCCTCCTCAGTGGTTATCGCTTCTTGCTCGAAAGGCGCGTGCTCTTCGTCCGCGCGACGAGTACCCTGGCGTGCACCGGCATTCCTGCAGCTCGCCGTGGCCGTCCGGAGGTTCTATAACGGCCTGTCGCCCGCCGCACATTAGCGGCAGCGGCCTGTATCGGGAACTCATCGGGCACAACGAATGCGACCTCCAGGTTCCCACCAAGTGCATGGGCCGCGGCTTCGAGTTGTTCCAGTCTTGAACCGTGCTTGACGTCGAGCAGTCGATCAATCTGCGGCATGTGGACGTGGAGCCGCCGCGCCAATTCGCTCTTGGTGACGTGCTGGTGACGCATCCGCTTATAGAGCTGCACCTTCGTCGCGATGAGTGACGGTAACCGGACGCTGTCGGCGGCGATCGCGGACGGTTCGGGAATGTCCCGTCGATCGCGGATATACGCGTCAATGATGGTCTCCAGCGCATCGACAGCGCGCGCGAGCGCTTCCGTGTTGTGGTCGCCGAACGTGTGCGCCTCTGGAAAATCTGGAAACGTCACAAGGACGGTGCCGTTATCGTCGGAAGTCAGTGTCACCGGATATCGAACCATCGTCTTCACCTCTCTGCAGCCGCAACTGTCGTCGCACGGTCTGCAGCATCCACTACAGACCGAGGTCCTTCTTAATCTTGGTCACGAGCCCTGTGCCCAGCTCCTTTGCGCTGCCGTGCATCGGCAGCACGCTCATGCGATCGCCGCGCCGAACGATGAGGTGTCCGCCCTTGCCGGACTCGAACGTGCACCCTTGTTTCGCAAGCCATCGTTTGAACTGCCTGCTGGTCACCAAAACGGAAGATACAACACTTGTGTTGCAATATCAACACTTGTGTTGTTTGCGGGGACGCGGTCAACTCGTTGATCAGCCACGCGGATGGCCGAACACTTGCGCCTGCATCGCGCCATTGCGTATTGTCGATGTTCGAAAGGCTTTCAATGAAACGCGTACCGTTTCGCGATCTGCTGCGTAGCGTTCGTCAGGCGGGTCGGCGACGGGATTTGCCGCAGGAACCGAGATTCTTCCGTAACGGAGCAGAGGCCATGAGAACTGTCCCTCTCTATAGCCTGTTGCCCGTCCTGATCCTATGGGCTGGGGCTGAGTGGCCCAACGGTCAACGTCAGCCGGCGAGCGCAGCCGGCGCGGTAGAGGGCATCGTCGTCAATACGGATGGACGGCCGGTTGCGGGCGTGCGTGTGTATCCCATGCAGACGGGCCCAACTCCGTTCAGCGTGACCGACGTCCGCGGGAGATTCGAGCTGGTCGGTGTGCAGGCGGGATCTGTCCGTATCATGACCTCAAAGATGGAGGAGGGTTATCCGGATACCGGTTCTGGCATGTACGGAGTCAACCTTGAGAGTATTCCGGTAGTGCTGGTTCAACCGGGCGCTACAACGGACAACGTTGTCGTGAAGCTGGGTATGAGGTTGGGCGTGCTGCGTGGCACGGTGATTGACGCCGCGAGCGGAAAGAGAGTACCAACTGCCAGGATCCGCATCGCGAGGGAGGATAACCCGGCAAATTTCCTGTCTACGAATGTCGATGAAGCGGGCCAGTTCGTACTGGCGTGGCCGGCCCACGTCCGTAGACTTGAGGTGACTGCTCCTGGGTTCAAAGCGTGGCGCTCGGACGTGGATCTGCCAGAGGGGCACTTAACGGTGCCGTCTGGGGCTGAGAAAGCCTTGGTGGTGCGCATGCGGCGGTAGCCGTGAACGCGATGTCAGGGCCAGCTGGATTCGCCGCGGCACATTGAAATCAGGCCGGACCATGGTGTTCACGTCGGCGGATGTGTGGGCCATTCGGGCCGCCTCGGCGCGTCTCAGAGTGAGTTCGCGCTCTTGATCGCGGCGAGCGTCGCAACGCGAAGCCACATATGAGACCCGATCCGAAACGAATCAAAGGCTCTCGCTGCTCGATGCGTCGGGCGAGGTCGAATTCGCTAGGCCTGCACACCTGATCTCGGCCGTGCTTGCTAAAATGATCCCTGTGAGAGGCGCGGGATGACGACGAACCCATCGCTCCGACGCGAGGAGATCCTCAAGGCACTGCGCGAGAGTCGTGAGTTGCTGGATAATTTCGGCGTTTCCCGCCTGTCGCTGTTCGGTTCGTTTGCCAGGGATGAAGGCCGAGAGGACAGTGACGTCGATCTGCTCGTCGAGTTCGGCCGGCCCATCGGCCTGTTCCACTTCGTGCGATTGCAGCGCGAGCTTGGTGAGCGCCTGGGCCGGCGAGTCGAGCTCGTGACCCCCGCCGCCCTCAAGCCGCAACTCCGAAACAGGATCCTCGGCGAGGCAGTGGTTGCCGCCTAGAGAATGGCGGCTCCGGGTCGAGGACATTCTCGAGGCCATCGCCAGAATCGAGCGCTACACCGCGACGACCTGGCCTCTCAACTTGTGACTTTGCCGCTTGTGGACCGATGTCGCTGCGGAGATGACTTCTGCGCGACCTTCTACACCGCGAAAAGGCCCGCGGGCCTCTGCGGCGCGGGACACTCCAACATGGTCGTGGAATCTCGAGAAGGAATGATCATTGTCGATCTTGTAGAGGACAGGATTCACTGCGTCGAAGTCCTTTATCGACCCGATGTCCGCGAAGCGTTGTTCGCCGTCCTGCCGTAAAGCTGATCGTCGTTGCGATCCTTCTTGGCTCAGGCAAGATCTCGCGTGCCCGCATGGCCAGGCAAGTGAGTGGTATCCTCCTAGACCAACTCGGAGCGGCTCATGAACAAGCACGAAGCTGCTGCAATCTCGATTGGCCTTACAGCGATCTTTCTGGGTTGGCTTTCACCTGTGCAAGGCTATGGCGCATCCGGACTGCTCGGGATGCCCATGGCTATTTCGAAATCGTCAGGTACTCCGGACACGTGCGGCGTCACACCTAACAGACATCCACTTCCGAAACGTGTCACTGGGAACCTAACCTCAGCGATCACTGGACACAGGGTCGACGCGCCGAGCATCGCGCTGAGAGCGCAAATTGATCATCAATTCGACGCAGCCGATTTTCAGCCGTCATTCCTGATCTTTGCTGACACGGTGATGTCGATCTCCGGTCACTCGTCCACACGCATGCTCGACCGGTACACGCATCCCACCCTTGAACGTCGCATCGCTGCGCTGGACACGTTCAACTTGTCCACAAACTGTCCACAAGACTCCGTACAACAGAAAGAGGCAGCGGAAGCTGTAATGGTGAGAAGTGGCCCGCCTTCGCCGCTGCGCGGCTACGGCGCGGCAGCCTTCGCGCTGATTTTATAGCTCGCTGGCTTGCCGAGCCGAAGCTCGCCTGAAAGGCGAGCGACGACTGGTGGACGGCAGGAGGCTCGAACTCCCGACCTCCGCGTTGCGAACGCGGCGCTCTCCCAACTGAGCTAGCCGCCCACTCTGAGGATGTTCGCGCCGGTGTCGCACCACAGAGAAGTCGTGCTCGGCACGAATCCCAAGTATAGCACGGTTGGTTATACTCGGACTTCATGCCTGCGCCCGAAAACCGCTCCGGGATCCAGCGCATCGGTGTGCTGACCGGAGGCGGCGATGCGCCGGGACTGAACGCCGTCATCCGCGCAGTCGTGAAGGCCGCCGTCAATTGCCGCTGCGAGGTCATCGGCCTCGAGGACAGCTTCGACGGATTGATCGAGCCCAACCGGTGGCGGCGGCTCACGCCGAAGGACGTCACCGGCATCCTTCGCATCGGCGGCACGATCCTCGGGACGACCAACCGCGGCAATCCGTTTGCCTATCCTGTCGGCGCAACCGGCGGAACGCGTGATTACGCCGCGCGCTGCGTGGAGATGTATCGCGAGCTGAAGCTCGACGCGCTCGTGGTCATTGGCGGCGACGGCACGCTCAGCATCGCGCACGAATTCCACAAGCGCGGCATCCCGCTCGTCGGCGTTCCCAAGACGATCGACAACGACATCGTCGAGACGACGAACACGTTCGGCTTCGACACCGCTGTGAGCTTCGCGACCGAGGCGATCGATCGGCTGCACACGACGGCGGAGGCGCACCACCGCATCATGGTCGTCGAGGTGATGGGGCGATACGCTGGATGGATCGCGCTCTATTCGGGCATCGCCGGAGGCGCCGACGTCATCCTGATACCGGAGATCCCTTACGACGTGGAGAAGGTCGCGGACGGCATTCGTCATCGTGACGGACTGGGTGCGCGATTCAGCATCGTTGTCGTGGCGGAAGGAGCGAAACCCGTCGGCGGCACTGTCACGATCGCGAAAGCTGCGCGCGCCGACGCGGCGGAGCGTCTTGGAGGCATCGGCGCGGTCGTCGCCGCGCAACTCGAAACGCTGACAGGCAAGGAATCCCGCAGCGTCCTCTTGGGCCACCTGCAGCGCGGCGGGGCGCCCACCAGCTTCGATCGCATTCTCGCGACGCGGTTTGGCGCTCGCGCGGTGGAGCTCCTACTCGAAGGCACGTTCGGCCACATGGTCGCGTTCCATCCGCCTGACATCGTCTCGGTGCCGCTCGAGAAGATCGTCGGCCGCACGCGCAACGTGCCGCCGCACTTCGACGTCGTACGCGCGGCGCGCGCGATGGGGATCTCGCTGGGAGATTGAACCTTCCGGCTTCGGGCTTCCGGCTTCGGGCTTCAAGACATGAGCCTAAGCCAATACGTCCAAATATTTCAACGCACCGCCCGTATTGAAGATCACGACGCTGTCGGTGGGCTTCACGTCGCCACGTTTCACGAGCATCTCCAGCGCGACGAGCGCGGCGCCGCCTTCGGGCGCCGCGCTGATCCCTTCCTTGCGTCCGAGGTCCCGCATTGCACGGACCATGTCCGCATCGGTGACGGCGAGGGCCGTGCCGCCGCTTTCGCGGATCGCGCGCAGCACGAGGAAGTCGCCGATCGCCTTGGGCACGCGCAAGCCGTCCGCGATCGTGCGGGCGTTGGGGAACATCTCGGACGTGTCGGCGCCCTGCTCGAAGGCGCGGACGATGGGCGCGCAGTGTTCGGCCTGGACCGATACCATCTTCGGGCGTCGGCCCGGCGCCTTCCAGCCGAGCGCTTCCATTTCCTCGAACGCCTTCCACATGCCGACCATGCCGGTACCGCCGCCGGTGGGATAGATGATCCAGTCGGGGAACTGCCACGCGAGCTGTTCGCCGATCTCGAACGCCATCGTCTTCTTGCCCTCGATGCGGTACGGCTCCTTGAGCGTCGACACGTCGTACCAGCCGAGCGGCTTGCCTATTTCCGCCGCAATGCGGCCGGCATCCGTGATCAGGCCGTCGACCAGCGTGACCTCGGCGCCATACAGCTCGCATTCGCGGATGAACGGCACCTTCACGTCCTTCGGCATGAACGCGCGGGCGTTGATGCCGGCTGCCGCCGCATAGGCGGCCGTCGCGTTCGCCGCGTTGCCGGCGGACGGCACGGAAAGCGTTCGCGCGCCGAGATACATCGCGCGCGTCACGGCGGCGGAGAGGCCCCGCGCCTTGAACGAGTTGGTTGGATTGAGCGACTCATCTTTCACGAACAACCGCGTGAGTCCCAGATCGCGGGCGAGCCGCTCGGCGCGGATCAGCGGCGTCCAGCCCTCGCCGAGCGTGATGGGCGCTTCGCCGTCGAAGAGCGGGAGCACCTCTCGGTACCGCCACATGTTCGGCTCGCGCGCGGCGAGCGAGTCCTGCCACACCTTCGACAGCGGCGCCCGCGCCGCGGCGAGATCGTACCGCGCGAGCAGCGGAGCGCCGCACGTGCACAGATGCTGTTCTTTGCGAGGATCGTACGGCGCAGCGCCGCACGGGACACTGCATTCGAGGTGGGTGAAATACGACATCGTGTCAATGCTCGATGATCAATGCTCAATGTTCAACCAACCCCGTTCTCTGGTTGCACCATTGAGCGTTGGACATTGAGCATTAGTTATTTGCCGAGCAGCTCGCCGTCCTTCTTCTTCTGGATGTCGTCGATGAGCGCGATGTGCTGGTCGGTGATCTTCTGCACGTCGTCGAGGCCGCGCCGCTCGTCGTCTTCGGAGATCTTGTGATCCTTCAGCAGTTTCTTCAGCTTCTCGTTCGCCTCGCGGCGCACCTGGCGGACGCCGTTGCGTCCTTCCTCCGCATATTTGTGTACGAGCTTCGAGAGCTCCTTGCGGCGCTCCTCGGTGAGCGCGGGGAGCGGAATCCGCACGACCTTGCCGTCATTGGTCGGGTTGAGTCCCAGATTCGAACCGCGGATCGCCCGTTCGACGGCGCCCATCAGCGATGGATCGAACGGCGTCGCCAGGATCATCGTCGGCTCCGGGATCGAGAGCGAGGCGACCTGATTGATCGGCATCATCGAGCCGTACGCTTCCACGTGCACGGCGTCGAGGATGTTCACGGACGCGCGCCCCGTGCGCACCCCGCCGAGCTCGCGTCGCACGTGCTCGATATGTCCGTCCATGCGCTTCTTGACTTCCGCGGACACGCTTTTCAGATCGGTCGCTTCCATGTCAACTCACTCCGGCTTGACCAGCGTGCCGACGGCATCGCCCATCACCACGCGGCGCAGGTTGCCCGCGGTGCGCAGGTTGAACACGACGATCGGCAGGCGGTTATCCATGCAGAGGGAAATCGCGGTCGCATCCATGACCTTCAGCCCCTGCTCGAGGACCTTCAGATACGAAATGGAATCGTACTTCGTGGCATCGCGGTGAATCATCGGGTCGGCGGTGTAGATGCCGTCGACCTTGGTGCCCTTGAGGATGACGTCCGCCCTCATCTCCATGGCGCGGAGCGCGGCCGCGGTGTCTGTGGTGAAGTAGGGGTTGCCGGTGCCGGCGGCGAAGACGACGACGCGCCCCTTTTCGAGGTGACGCACCGCACGGCGGCGGATGAAAGGTTCAGCGACGGCGCGCATTTCGATCGCCGTCGCGACGCGCGTGTTGACGCCCACGTGCTCGAGCGCATCCTGCAGCGCCAGCGCGTTGATGACCGTCGCGAGCATGCCCATGTAGTCGGCGGTCGCGCGATCCATGCCTTTCGCGCTCGCCGCCAGCCCGCGAAACAGGTTGCCGCCCCCGATGACGACGCCGACCTGGACGCCGAGCTGCTGGATCTCCGAGATATCCTTCGCGATCTGCGTGGTGACGCCGGGATCGATCCCGAACGCCTGTTCCCCCATGAGCGCTTCGCCGGAGAGCTTCAGCAGGATGCGACGGTAACTCGGGTCCATCCCGACAAGTATAGCTGTGGATTTGCTGATTCAGTGATTCAGGGGATTTGGTGATTTCTCATCGCACGCGCTACCGCGCCTGCATATAAATCGCGCGGGCGGTAGCCCGCGCATGCTGAATCACCAAATCACCAGATCAGAAAATCACGAAATCGCTACGCGCTCTGTTCGCCGACCTTCATGCGAACGAAGCGCGAGATGGAAATGTTCTCACCCAGCTTCGCGACGGCCGCGGTGACGAGCGCGCCGATCGTCGTTTTGGGATCGCGGATCGATGCCTGGTCGAGCAGCACGAACTGCTCGTAGAAGCTGTTCAACTTGCCCTCGATGATCTTGTTGAGGACCTCCGCAGGCTTCTTCTGGGCCGCCATCTGCGCGCGGTAGATGTCGCGCTCGCGCTCGAGTACGTCGGCCGGGACCTCCTCGCGGCGGACGTAGGTCGGGTTCGCGGCGGCGATGTGCATCGCGACTTCCTTCACCAGATTCTGGAAGTCATCGGTGCGGGCCACGAAATCCGATTCGCAGTTCACCTCCACCAGGACGCCGATCTTGCCGCCCATGTGGATGTAATGGCCGATGATGCCTTCCGAGGTCGAGCGGCCCGCCTTCTTCGCCGCCTGCGCGAGCCCCCGCTTGCGGAGCAGCGTGGTGGCGGCCTCGAGGTCGCCCTTCGCCTCGGTCAACGCGGCCTTGCACTCCATCATGCCCGCGCCCGTGATGTCGCGAAGCTTCTTCACCATGGCTGCCGTGATGTCCATCGCTGTCGTCTCCATCGGTACTCTCCGTACGCGAAAGCGCCGGCCCATCGATCAGGCCGGCGTCGCAAAAACTGAATTCTAAAACCCGAGGCCTGAAGCCTGGAGCCTGAAGCCCTCTTACACCGACGCCGGAGAGGTCGCCTGCTCAGGACGCGCGGCGGGGCGGGCCGACCGCGCGCGCCGGTTGCGCTCGTCGCCGCCTTCACCCTCGGGGCCGCTGTCGTCTGCCTGAGCCGACTCGCGCACGCCGCGGCCCGACATCACCGCGTCGGCAATCCTGGACGCGAACAGCCGGATCGCGCGCAGCGCGTCGTCGTTGCCGGGGATCACATAATTGACTTCGTCGGGATCGCAGTTGGTGTCCACCACGCCGATCACCGGAATCTTCAGCTTGCGCGCCTCGTCGACCGCGATCTTCTCCTTGCGGGTATCGACGACGAAGAGCGCGTCGGGCAGCCGTGACATGTGGCGAATGCCTTCGAGGTTCTTCTGCAGCTTGCGCTTTTCCTTCTCGAGCTGCGCGATTTCCTTCTTCGAGAGCGTCTCGTAACGGCCGTCGGTTTCCATCGCCTCGAGGTCGCGGAGTCGCGCGAGGCTGCGCTGAATCGTCGAAAAGTTCGTCAACAGGCCTCCGAGCCAGCGCTGGTTCACGAAGAACATCCCGCTGCGCTGCGCCTCCTCGGCAATCGCGTCCTGCGCCTGCCGCTTCGTCCCGACGAAGAGGACCGTGCGCCCATCGGCCGCCAGATTGTGGACGAACTCCTCCGCGTCGCGGAACAGTTTTGCCGTCTTGGCCAGGTCGATGATGTAGATGCCGTTCCGCTCACCGAAGATGTATTTCTTCATCTTCGGGTTCCAGCGCTTGGTCTGGTGGCCGAAGTGGACGCCGGCCTCCAGCAAATCCTTCAACGCGATACCACTCAAGCTCCCTCCCATTACCGTTTGCTGAACTGGAAACGCTTGCGCGCCCCCTTCTGCCCGTACTTCTTGCGCTCCTTGATACGCGCGTCGCGCGTCAGGAAGCCTTCCTTCTTGAGCCGCGGCCGCAGCTCGAGGTTGTACTCAACGAGCGCGCGCGCGATGCCGAGGCGCAGCGCGCCGGCCTGGCCGGCAATGCCGCCGCCCGCAATCGTCGCGAGCACGTCGAACTTATCGGACGTTTCGGTGACGAGCAGCGGCTGTTTGATCTGGGTACGGAGCGCTTCGGTGGGGAAGGCCTGTTCGATCGGCTTGTGGTTGATCGTCAGGGTTCCGGAACCGGGCCTCAGGAAAACGCGGGCCGTTGACGTTTTCCGGCGGCCGGTGCCGTAATACTGGATTGCTGCTGCCACGACTTATGCGACCTCGCTCCTGCTGCTGACTTTTCTCGGCTGCGGCTTCTGCGCCGCGTGCGGGTGCTCGCCTCCCGCATAGACCTTGAGCTTGCGCCACATCGCTTCGCCCAGCTTCGTCTTGGGCAGCATGCCGCGCACGGCTTCCTCGACAATGCGGACCGGCTGCTTGGCACGGACGTCCTTCGCGCGCTCCTCGCGGACGCCGCCTTCGTAGCCGCTGTGATAGCGGTAAACCTTCTGCTCTTCCTTCCGGCCGGTCAGCCGGACCTTGGCGGCGTTGACGATCACCACGTGATCGCCGGTATCAATGTGCGGCGTGTACACCGGCTTGTGCTTGCCCTGCAGCAGGCGCGCGGCTTCGGTCGCGACACGCCCGAGGACCTGCCCCCCGGCATCGATGACATGCCACCGGCGTTCGACACTGCCGGCCGTCGGAACAAACGAACCCATGAGATCCTCTCGGCCTCCGCTGAAGCCTCCCGACCGCCGGCCATAGCTTGGCAGAGCAAGCGCAGCCGGTCAGCCCTTATCAAAGGACGGCAAACCAAAAGGATACTGGTGATTAGCGAGATTGTCAACCGACGGGACGAGGTGGTAACGCGGGTTCCCCGCAAGGAATTACATATCCGTTGGTCACGTACACTTTCGTTGTCACTCCCGACGTTCCGCCGGGCCCCCCGGATGCCAGATTTGCGCAATTCTGCCGAATTTGCATGGCTCTGCGCTATGGCATCTGAGTTGCCGATGAGGTCCCGCCGATAAGCACAGCAATTCAGCGGGAAGGATCGGGTGTTGTGTCGAATAGGACACGCACTGATGGTGCTGCGAGCAGGCGCCTTTCCGACAACCAGTTGCGCGGATTCGCAGGATAGGACACCAAGGTGTTTCGCAAAGCGAAGGCTCTGGTCGGCTTGGACATCGGCTCGAGCGCAGTCAAAGCGGTCGAGCTGAAGTCCGCCGGCAAGGTTTACAAAGTCACCGGCTTTGGCAGCGAGCCCATCCCGCCCGACAGCATTGTCGACGGCGCGATCATCGATGCGGCGGCGGTCGCGGACGCGATCCGCCGTCTGTTCGACACGCGCGGGATCAAGACGAAAGAGGTCGCGGCGTCGCTCTCGGGCAATGCCGTCATCGTGAAGAAGATCACCCTGCCGGTGATGACCGAGGCGGAGCTCGCCGAGTCGATCTACTGGGAGGCGGAGCAGTACATCCCCTTCGACATCCAGGACGTCAATCTCGATTACCAGATCCTCGACAAGGGTGACGCGTCCGGCGGGAAGACCATGGACGTCCTTCTCGTCGCGGCGAAGAAGGAAAAGATCGCGGACTATACCGGCGTCATCGCGCAGGCAGGACGCACGGCGGTCGTCGTCGACGTCGATGCCTTCGCGCTGCAGAACGCCTACGAAGCGAACTACGGCATCCAGCCGGGGTCCGTCATCGTCCTGCTGAATGCCGGCGCGAGCGCGACCAACATCAACATCCTTCAAGGCGATCAGTCGGTCTTCACGCGCGACATCTCGATCGGCGGCAACGCCTACACGGAAGCGCTGCAGCGCGAGCTGAGCCTTCCACACGAAAGCGCCGACACGCTCAAGCGCGGCCTGCCGGTCGACGGCACGTCGTACGACGATGCGAAGCCCGTTCTGCGCGCGGTCACCGAGAACATGATGCTGGAGATCCAGAAGACGTTCGACTTCTTCAAAGCGACCGCGGCGTCCGATCGCATCGATCGCATCGTGCTGAGCGGCGGCGCGTCGCGCGCGGAAGCCTTCACCGAGATGCTCACGGAGCGCTTCGAAGCGCCCGTCGAATCCTTCGATCCGTTCAAGAAGATCGGCTTCGAGGGGAAGAAGGTCCAGGCGGACGCGTCGGGCGACGTTGCGCCGACGGCGGCGGTCGCTGTCGGTCTCGCGCTTCGTCGGATGGGCGACCGATGATTCGCATCAATCTCCTCGCCGTCGAGCGCGGCACCAAACGCAGCACTCCGGCCGCGCGCACCGCGATCACTCCAGGGCAGCGCGTCACGATTGGCGCGAGCCTGATCCTGCTCGTGACGGTGCTCGGCATCGGCTGGTGGTTCTGGTCGCTGCGCATGCACTCTGCGCAGCTCGACGAGGACATCGCGCGCGCCGAAACCGAGACGCAGCAGTTGCGCTCCGTCCTCGCGCAGGTCCAGAAGTTCGAGACCCGCAAGGCGCAGCTGCAGCAGCGCGTGACGCTGATTGAGCAGTTGCGCAAGGGACAGTTGGGGCCGGTGCACCTGCTCGATGAAGTGAGCAAGAGCATCCCGGATCGGTTGTGGCTGATCACGATGGCGCAGCAGGCGGACGCGTTCACGATCGAGGGACAGACCACGTCGCTCACCTCGCTGTCCGATTTTGTCTCGAATCTCGAGGCGAGCACCTGGTTCAAGCGTCCGGTGGAGATCGTGGACAGCACGGTGCAGCCGAACTCGCAGACCGGTGACGTGGTGCGGTTCACGATTCGCGCGAATTTCAACAATCAGGATCTGGCGCCGAAGCCGCCCGTCGCGCCGCGGCCGCCGGCGCCGCCGGCGCATTAGCGCGGGCGCGTCGTACCGACAGCCAGGCAGGATACATGGATATCTCGCTCACAAAGCTTCCGTGGTATGGCCAGATCGGCGCGTTCCTCGTCGTCTGCGCCGGCGCCGTCTTCGGGTTCTGGAACTTCTATGTCAGCGAAGTGCAGATCGACATCGCGCTGCGCCAGACGCACTTGAACGCGCTGAGGCTGGACATCAACAAGGGTGTCGCGACGGCGCGTCGCCTTCCGGAGTTCGAATCGCAGGTGACGGACCTGGAGCACCGCCTCGAGAGCCTTCGCAACGTGCTGCCCGAGCAGAAGGACGTGGCGGACACGCTTCGTCGGCTGCAGGGACTGGCGACGCAGTCGAACCTGACGATCCTGCGCTTCACGCCGGCGCCGCAGAAGCAGCTGCCGCTCTACGCGGAAGTGCCGTACCGGCTGGCGGTCGACGGCACGTATCACAACCTCGGTCAGTTCTTCGATCGAGTGAGCAAGTTTCCTCGGATCATCAACGTCAACGACATTGGGATCCGCGCCAAGGGAAGTCCCGAACCGAACTCCACGGTCACCGCCGAATGCACGGCGACGACGTTCGTGCTGGCGGAAGGGGTCAAGGGAGGCCGCGGCGCTGGGCCCGGGGTGCCACGGTAATGCCTCTGTTGATCGCACTACTCATGCTCGGTCAGGCGGCGCAGGCGCCCGCGGCGATTGCCGCGGCGAAGAACGCGTCGGCGCAGGTCTCCGCGGCGCAGAAGAAGAACTCCGAGGCGCTCGAGCCGCATCCGCAGGCCCCTACGACGAGCTCGCAGGCCGCGCCGCAGCCCGGCGTGCAAGCGTCCGGGGCGCCTGCTCTCTCGACAAGCCCAGGGCAGGCGGCCGAAGCGTCAGTCCCTTCGTCAGGTGCAGGGCAGGCGTCGCAGGGCGCGTACACGTACGACCCGAGTGGGCGGCGCGATCCGTTCGTGAGCCTGCTGCTGGGTGGCGGTGAGACGCGCCCGAGCGGCGCCTCGCGACCCCCTGGATTGCCCGGCCTGTTGATTGGCGAGGTCAGCGTGAAGGGCGTGTTGAAGGCGAAGGGCAGCTTCGTCGCGATCCTGCAGTCGTCCGATACGAAGACCTATCTCGCGCACTCCGGCGACCGGGTGATGGATGGCACGGTGAAGTCGATTACGCAGGACGCGGTGGTGTTTTCACAGAACGTGAACGATCCGCTCTCGCTCGTGAAGCAGCGCGAGGTCAGGAAGACGATTCGGCCGGAGACCAGATGATGATGCCTTTGAAGGTGCGACTACGCCCGGTGCACCGGGTCATAGCCGCGAGTGCGCTCGCCGCGTTGGCCGGTGGGTTGGTGTTGACGGCGTCCCCCGCGCCCGTGCGTCTGGTCGGCGTCTCCGCCCAGGCGACCGGCCATGCGGCTGCGGTGATGATTGAAGCGACCGAGCCGGTCGCCTACGCGGTGAGCCGACCCGACCCGTTGACGGTGCTCGTCGATCTGCGAAACGTCACCGTCGAGGACGCGGACAACCAGGTCTCGCGGAGCGGACCGGTGTCCGGGGTCTCGCTCGAACAGGCTACTGCGATCGACGGCAAGGCGCTCGCCCGCGTGCGCGTGGCGCTCACGTCTCCCGCCAACTACAGAGTGCGCAGCGCGCGCAACGTCATCCGCGTGGAACTCGAGCCGACAACGGGTCCGGTGCCGATCGACGGCACGCCCGCGGCGGTCCGGCGCGACGCGGCGGCCGTGGCTCCGGCGCCGACGACTGCGACGGCAGCGCTCGTACCCGCGACCGTCCTCGAGAAGGTTCGTGCGTCGCACACGCGGCTGGCGACAACGATTACCCTCGCCGGCAATGGACGGCTGAACCCGGCGTCATTGACCGAGTCGGACGATCAGCCGCGTCGCCTCATCATGGACTTCCCGAATCTGGGCACGGACGCGCCGCAGCAGATGAACGTGGACGGCGCCTTCGTCAAGAAGGTGCGCGTCGCGCTCAGCAGCCGCGAGCCGCTTGCCACGCGCGTCGTGATGGAGATGGCCTCGAACGCGGCGTACCACGTCGAGCGCGCGGGCGCCGGTGGGCGCGACCTCGCCGTCGTGTTCGAAGGACGCAGGTCGGGCAGCGAGATCCTTGTTGCGCCGCCATCAGAATCCGCGTCGTCGACGGCCACCTCGGACAGCGACGACACGATGCCGATGTCGCAGGCCATCGCGAACGCGGCGTCGATCACGCCGCCGGATCCAATTACCGCGTTGAACGGCACCGAGACGCCAGCCGCCCCTGCCCGTGCCGCGCAAAAGGCTGCCGCGCCGAAGGCGGCCCCGGCGCCGGCGAAGAAGCAGCAGGCCGCGGGTCAGAAGGGCCTCGTGGAGGCAGCCCAGGCCGCGCAGCAGCCGCCGTCGCCATCGCCGCCGCCCGTCTCACACCAGCCGGCGGCGCAGCCGACGACATCGCTTCCGGTGCCCGGCAGCGGCGGCAGGCAGTACACCGGCAATCCGATCAGCATGGACTTTCAGGATGCGGATCTGCGATCGGTCCTCCGCACCTTCGCGGAGATCAGCGGCCTGAACATGGTCATCGAATGGGATCAGGCGCTCGACACGATTCTCCGCGGCAACAAGCTCGGGTGGACGGTCGACGGCACCATCGTCCGCATCGTGCCGCTTACGGTGCTCACCGAAGAACAACGCGAGCGCGCG
Source organism: Acidobacteriota bacterium (assembly GCA_003222675.1). Classification (GTDB taxonomy): domain Bacteria; phylum Acidobacteriota; class Vicinamibacteria; order Vicinamibacterales; family 2-12-FULL-66-21; genus QHWT01. The sequence continues at coordinate 61,015 of QHWT01000079.1, forward strand.
GCGCTTCAGCAGCAGCAGGCGCTGGCGGGTGAAACGCGCGTGCAGACGTTCGCGCTCAGTTACGCGAAGGCAGGTGAGCTCTCGCCGTTGATCACGAGCTCCGCGCTGTCGCAGCGCGGCAAGATCCAGGTCGACGCGCGCACCAACACGTTGATCATCACCGACCTGCCCGATCGCCTGCAGACCGCGGCGACGTTGATCGGCACGCTCGATCAGCCCGAACCGCAGGTCGAAGTCGAGGCGCGTATCGTCCAGACGACGCGCGACTTCGCGCGCGCAGTCGGCATCCAGTGGGGCCTCAACGGCCGCGTCAATCAGCAGCTCGGCAACACGACACCGTTCGCGTTCCCGAACAACGGAACGCTTGGCGGCCGCATCGGTGGCACGCAGGGCTCGAACGATCCGCGCAGCACCGGCACGAACGAGAACACGTCCACGGTCGTGAACCTCGGCGCCGCGGCGGCTTCGTCTGCAATCGGCCTGGCGCTTGGATCCGTCAATGGCGCGTTCAACCTCGACGTGGCGCTCACCGCGCTCGAGAACAGCGGCAAGGGGCGCGTCCTGTCGACGCCTCGCTTGACGACGCAGAACAACCAGGAAGCGGAAGTCGCGCAAGGTATCCAGATTCCGATCCAGACCGTCGCCAACAACACCGTGAGCGTGCAGTTCAAGGACGCGGTGCTCGTGCTGAAGGTGACGCCGCAAATCACCGCGGCGAACACCGTCATCATGAACGTCTCGATTGAAAACGCGACACCGGACTTCTCGCGGCAGGTGAACGGCATTCCGCCGATCGACACGCAGCGCGCGCTGACGCGCGTGCAGGTGAACGACGGTGCGACCACCGTCATCGGCGGCATTTTCGTGAGCCAGGAACAGACAACCAACGATCACACGCCGGTGCTGCATCGCATCCCGCTGCTCGGGTGGCTGTTCCGGCGCGACACGTTGACCGATACGAGCCGCGAGCTGTTGATCTTCATCACGCCGCGGATTCTGAGAGGGTAAGGACGATGACTAAGGCCGTTTGGGGGGCACGTATCAGCCTGGCAGGGGCGCTCGCATGCGCCGTCATGGTGTCTTCGTGCGGAGAGGTCGTGCGACAGGGAAGTGGGAGCTCATACTTGATCCTGACGAGTCTTCAAGCCGCGCCCGGTAACAAGCCGGGCAGCCTTGGCTCGTTCCTGTTGTCCGATGTGCGGACCGTGGTCGACAATGTCCCGACGACCTTCAATGACGTCGGACAGGCGTCCTTCGAGCTCGCGCTGAAGGATGCCGGACCGACCGGGTCCGCAAACGCGCCCTCGCAGAACAACGGCATCACCCTCACCCAGTATCACGTGCAATACGTCCGCTCGGACGGCCACAACACGCCGGGAGTCGACGTGCCGTTCGCGTTTGACGGCGCGCTGACCCAGACAGTGTCCGCCGCCGCGTCGGTCGGCTTCACCCTCGTGCGCAACCAGGCGAAGTCCGAAGCGCCGTTGCAGGCGCTGGTGCTCAACAACATTCCGTTCACCGTGGTCGCACAGGTGACCTTTTATGGCCACGACCAGACCGGGCACGAGGTGAGCGTCTCCGGCAACATCGAGATCACGTTCGCGGACTTCGGCGACTAACTCGCGGGCTCTCCCGGAAAAACGATTCGACGGTTCAGGGAACAGGACGAAGAGGGCCGGGCGGCCGGCGTTATATCTATGGCAACACGACAGAGATACATTGCGTTCATCGCGGTGCTGGCATGCCTGAGTGCCTGCACACTCAAGAAGCAGGAAACGCCCTCGCTGACCGGTCCGTCGGAGCTGGGGACGTCGGTACGGCTGTCCGTATCACCCGACGTGCTGTCCCTCGACGGCGCATCACAGTCCATTGTCACGATCCAGACGTCCGACCAGAACGGTCAGCCGCTGCGCAATGTGTCGCTGAGAGCGGAAATCCTGCTCAACGGCACGCTCGTCGACTTCGGGACGCTGTCGGCGCGGAACATCGTGACCGACGCGAACGGTCGTGCCACTGTCGTGTATACCGCGCCGGCGTCGGCCACGAACGTCGACAATTTCACAACCGTGCAGATTGTCGTAACGCCGGCTGGGTCCGACTTTGCAAACGCGACTGCCAGGAGCGTCAGCATTCGACTGGTGCCAGTCGGCATCGTTGTACCTCCAGACGGCCTGAAGCCACAGTTCTCCATGTCAAATGGATCGCCGACGGATCACGAGCCGGTTCTGTTCACGGCGTGCGCAGATCCTTTGAATCCATGCGCTCCTTCGAACAATCCCATCGCGACATTCTCGTGGGATTTCGGCGACGGTGATCACGCCACGGGATCAACAGCGACGCACGCATTTGACGGTGCCGGTACCTTCGTGGTGACGCTCACGATCACCGATGCGTGGGGACGCTCTGCGTCGGGCCAGCGGACGATGACCGTCGGCGCGGGCGCGAATCCGACCGCCGTGTTTACGACGTCGCCTTCGAGTCCGGTTCCGAATACCGACATCTTCTTCAACGCAGTACAGTCGCGCCCGGCGCCGGGTCGGACGATCGTGAGCTACCACTGGGACTTCGGCGACGGGAAATCGGCCGATGGGGTCCAGGTCAGCCATCGTTATACGAATCCGGGGTCGTACACCGTTACTCTGGTCGTCACTGACGACGCAGGTCGCACTGCCTCGTCGACCCAGCAACTCTCGGTGTCGCTCGGAGCGCCGACGGCGGACTTCACATTCTCCATCGCGGGCGCTTCTGTTTCGTTCACGGGCACATCCGTCCCGGCGACGGGTCGAACGATCGTGAGCAGCGCGTGGTCCTTCGGAGATCCGGCCTCGGGAAGCAACACGAGTTCGGCGACGAATCCGAGCCACACATTCAGTGGCCCGGCACCTATAATGTGACGCTGACCGTCACGGACGACGTCGGTAAGACCGGAACGATCACTAAGTCCGTGGTTATTCCCTGAGGCGCACCTTCGTTGGTGAGATGGCAGACAATCCGCGCATAGAAGAACTTCGACGTCGGGTCCTCGCGGATCCGGCGTCGATTGCGTTTGCGGCGCTCGCCGAAGAGTACCGGCGGAGCGGCAACTACGCCGAGGCGATTGAAACCTGCCGCACGGGCTTGCAGCGCCATCCGTCATATATCTCCGCCCGGGTGACGCTCGGGCGCGCATTGATCGAGACGGCGCAGTACGAAGAC
>QHWT01000080.1:0-30372 GCA_003222675.1 Acidobacteriota bacterium
GCGCCCAGATCCCGGAGGCGCGCCTCGAGCGCCTCGATGAACGCAATGTCATCCGGCGTCAGGACCGGGTTGTCGAGATTCTGCAGCATGGATCCGCGCGTCTCCTGCAGCAGGTCCAGATAGCGGTCGGGACCCGCATCAGGCAGACGTCCCTTGACGCTGGCGCCGGCGGCCGAAGCGTGCAGCAGCCCGAGCCAACGAGCGGCTTGGGAGCGGTGCTCGTCCAACAGCTGTAAGTACTCCGCGCCGGTCGCTTCCTCCAGGAAGAGCCAGCAGTGATCGCCGCCTGGCTCTTCGATGTACCCGTAGTGGTGCAGCGACGGAACCGGGAGGCGAGGAAGAACCTCCTCGTAAACAGTGCGCTCGACCACGGCTGTCGCTTTCGGCGAGCGCTTGGCGATCACCGCCACGCCGGTTCGCCCGGCACCTTCGAGACGGTAGATCGAATTCCTCCGCGTACGACCCACGAGGGGCGTGATCATGAGGGGTTCGGCATCCGGATTCAGCTGACGCCAGGCACGAACGGCCGGATGACTCATGATGTTCGATCGCTGTGTCGGCCGCAGCTCGCTGACGGCGGACCGCGTGGCCGGTGCGCCGACGGCCACAGGGCTCGCGGTGTTCGCAACGACGCGGCCGTTCTCGAGGGCGAGGATCCCGGCGCAGCCCTCCAGCATGCTCGAGCGATGCGTGATCAGGATGACGGTGCGACCGCCCATCAGCCGCCGGATCGCCTCCAGAATTGCTGCTTCGGCTTCGGCGTCGACAGCGCTCGTCGGCTCGTCCAGGATGAGCACCGGGCTGTCCTGAAGGAACGCGCGCGCGATCGCGATACGCTGGCGCTGCCCGCCTGACAGCTGGACTCCACGCTCGCCGACCTGAGTGTCATAAGCCCGCGGGAGCCGAAGGATGAATTCGTGGGCGTTCGCGGCCTGTGCCGCAGCGATGATCGTGTTCCGGTCGGCGTCGGCATTCGCGTAAGCAATGTTCTCGGCGATGCTCATCGAGAAGAGCACCGGCTCCTGCGGCACGACCGCGAACTGCCGCCGAAGATCCGCGAGCCTGCACTCACGGAGGTCGACGCCGTCGAGCAGGATCTCGCCCGACGTCGGGTCGTACAGCCGCATGAGCAGGTTGATTAAGGTGCTCTTGCCGGCGCCGGACGCACCGACGATGCCCAGACGTGTTCCGGGCTCGATGGTGAATGACACGTCGTGCAGAACGGGACGATCCCTGCCGTAGCTGAACGAGATCCGGCGGAAAACGATCGCGCCGCGTGCGCGCACGATCGGTCTCGCATCCGATCGCTCTTCGACATCGGATGGCTCGTCGAGCAGCGCGAATGCCCGCTCAGTGCTGGCGAGATGTCCCTGCACCGTCGCAACCTTCCGGCTGATCGTCTTGATCGGCTCATAAAGCTTCCCGACGTACCCCACGACGATCAGCAGCAGATCGCCCAACGAGAGCACGCCCGACCGGACGTGGCCGATGCCGACGAAGAGCACCGCCGCCGTTCCTGCCGCCGTGGTCAGTCCCACGATGACGTTGAAGTGCCCCTCGGTGAGCGCAAGGCGAATGCGTCCGCGGACGCCTTCATCGGAGCGGCGGACGAACCGCTCGCCTTCGCGATCCTCCTGTCCGAATGCCTTGACGATTCGAAGGGCCCCCAGCACTTCGTGGACGACCGCCATTGCGCCGCTCTCGAGCTTCTTCACCTCTCGCGATTGATTGCGAAGAAGCGGACGGTAGGCCTGCGTCGCGAGCAGCAACGGTGGCGCGATGGCGAGGGCAACGAGCGTCAGTTGCCAGTCCATCCGCATCATCACGTAGATCATGCCGGCAAGGGCGGCGGCGGCGCTGATCGATGGGATGAACCCGTCGATGATCAGATACCGGATCGCTGGCACGTCGTTCTGAATGCGATACACGGAGTCCGCGGTCCCGATCGAATCGTGATAGGAGAGGGACAGCCGTTGCAGGTGATGAAAGATCGCACGACGGAAGTCAAGGACCAGCCGTTCTCCTGCGACCGCCGTCAGGTACTTGGTGGCGAGCGCCTGCAACTGCGTCAGCAGTGCGATGAGCAACGCGAGCACCGCAATGAACACGAGGAGGGCCCTGGGACTGCGCGTGATCGCCAGCGGTATCACACTGGCGATCGCTGGCGGAAGCGGACGCGAGCCCAGCACACTGTCGACGGCGAGCTTCAGCGGAACTGGCGTGAGGAGCGTCAGCGGCGTCGCGAGCAGGCCGACGAGGAACAGCGCGCCGACGTATGACCACTGCGAGCGTGCCTGGCGCGCCAGCCGTGCGTAAAGATCGAGGTCGCCGTAGCGGGATCTCGCCATCGCGCCGGCTATCCCTGTTCCTCAACCGTCCGCTTGACGACGGCGGTCGCGGTGCCGCACTGATGCGCGGCGCGCAGCGCAACCCACGCCGCCGCAGTCCCGAGGAATACAGCCGCAAGCCAGCCGCGGTCGAGACCTGCCGCGGCCGTGAGGCCCGCGATGCCAATCGCGAGCGTGAGCGCGGTGATCGAGACGATCGGCCACCAGCGCACCCGTACGAGCTGGTTGCCCGCGCCATGATCTTCGACCGCCATGACCAGGCGCACCGCGCCGAGCGCGCCGCATCCGACTTCCAGATCCCATCGATCCCAGTCGCCGCCCCGGCGCACCGTGGCCCCGCGGGCACGCAGCGCCTGCTCGACCCGGCGCAGACGCTCTTCAGGTGTCTGTCCGCGCTCGGTCCAGCGTGAGTAGGCTCGAGGCCGGGGCAGGATCGGACGCAGCCCGCGCGGACGCGCGCACGATCCCGCCTGCAGCCGTCCGCACAGACGCGCAATCGGATGGAGCACATGGAGCAGCGCCGTGAGAAGACGCAGCCCGAGTCGCCGAAGCTGCGGACGACGACCGGCGCAGGTGCTCGGAAAGGTCACCGAGCTCGTGCTCAACCACCCCTGGATGACGGGCGCAGCGCTTGTGAAAAACAGCAGGGGGACCGCGAACAGGAGCGGGCGCCAATAGATGCCGAGCGCCGACAGCACCGCGAAAACCGGTATCGCGAGATACCACTCGGGCATGAGCGACAGAGAGTAGAGCGCATGTGGCGCCGGCTGGTACAGCCGCTGAAACGGCGCCGCGCCCCATGTCCCGTGATAGATGCGTCCTCTCCGGAAATCGAGCGCACGGGTAAGCGCGCGGCTGTAGATTCGGCCGGACCATGTGAGCTGCCCGGTGCCGTTGTACTTCTGCGGCCATTTTTTCTTGAGAAGCCCCTCGGCCCGCCCATACCCTCGCTGTTGTTTCCAATATGCGCGCACGGAGTTGCGGCGATGGTGCCAGACCACGGCGCTTGGGTGGAATCCGAGCGTCCAGCCGCGTTCCTGAAGCCGCCAGCAGACATCCACGTCGTCGCCGGCGACACGGAACTGCGGATCGAACCCACCGATCGCGTCGAGACATGCCTTCCGGAATGCCATGTTGCACCCCGGGATGTGTTCGGCCTCCTGGTCGGAGAGAAGGACATGCACGGGACCGCCCGGCGCATTGGCAACACAGTGCGCGATTGGGCCGTCCACCGGTGGCGGAAGATTGGGTCCGCCGATGCCGGCGTGATTCGTCGTGCGGAACATCGCCGCCAGGTACTGCAGCCAATGCGCGTCCGGGTAGGCGTCATCATCGACGTAGGCGACGATCTCTCCGACGGCCGCGCGCATGCCGGTGTTGCGCGCGCTGCTCAGTCCGAGGTTCTCGGTTCGAATGAGCCGGACAGCGTATTCGCGCACGATATTCGCGATGCCATCGGTCGAGCCGTCGTCGACCACGATGACCTCGAAATTCGGATAGTCCAGCCGCGCGACGCCCTCGAGGCAGTCGCGTATCGTGCGCGACCCGTTGTAGGTGCAAACGACCACTGAAATCAGCGGCCATCGCTGGTCGCCGAAGGGCACATCGGCCAACGCCGTACGGACGGCGACAAGGGCCGGCTTGGGGCGACGCTCGCGGTCGGTGATGCCGAAAGCCCAGTCGTCAACTTCGGCGCCAGCCCGATGCCACTCGTCGGTCCACGCGAACACGAACACACCGGCGCAGCCGCCGGCAAATGCGGCGCGGATCTGCCAGTCGAGACTTCTCGCTTGGGCGAGCTCGCCGTTGCGGAGCGCGTCGAGGCCGATTTCACTGAGGATGACAGGACGGTCGGTGGCGATGTTGTGCAGCCGCGAGAGATAGGATTCGAAGGCTTCCTGTTTCTCGAGATAGACGTTGTAGCAGACGAAATCGAGGCACGGAAGCTCGAGATATTCCGTTGACGGATAGTTGACGTACGTGACGAGTCCTCCGGGATCCCCATCCTTGACGGCTCTGTAAAGTTGTTTCAGATAGCGCTCGACTCGCGCGTGGCCGTACCAGCGAGCGATCTGCGTCGGGATCTCGTTTCCGAGCGAATAGGCCAGAAGCGCCGGATGACCCGCGCACTGACGGACTCGGGTTCGCACCACTTGCAGCGGGTCCACATCCCGGCGCTTGTCGATGACGAACCCGATGTACTGCTCGGCGGATAAACCAACCATCACCCAGAGCCCGTGGCGCTGCGCGGCATTGAGAAGCGAGCGCGGCGGCATGGTGTGGGGAATTCGCACCGCGTTGAATCCGTTCGCCGCCATTTCGGCGAAATCCCGTTCGATCCTGTTGCGGTCGTGGTACTCGTTTCCGTCCGCGTCAGGCCGGAACGCTCCGTATGTCACGCCCCGCACGAACAGTTTCTCGTCGCCGACGACGAGGGACTTCCCGCGGATCGCCGGGCGAGATCCCTTCAGCGGCGCGAACGCGGGCGAGAGCGGCGTCGCGAGCCCGAGCGGCAACTCGCTCGCGCGAGCAGGTGGTGATTGAAGAGTCTCGGCCATTCATCCTTGGCGAAGGACGCGACATGTCGCGTACGCTTCTATCGCAGCTAAAAGCGCAGCAGATAGCTGACCTTAGCGAACACCTGGCGGCCGACCGACGTCGTGGGTCGGCCGATCCGCCGCAGAGCCGGCGGGTTACCCGGCAGAATGTCGATGTTTTCAAACTGGTCGATGTAACCGATGTATAACGCCGTGCCCGGGTTGACCAGATATGTGAGAAGGAAGTCGCCCGACCATTTTCGCTTGTCGTCCCCGTCGGCAAGCGCGCGATTGACCGCCACTCTCTCGTTGTCCACGATCGTTCGGACCGACAGGTACCGCGTCAGCTGGTACGTGAGCTTGGTGCGCAGACGCCGCTCGATAAAGATGCTGGCGGCCTGGCGTTCGAGTTGGCTAACCAGATATGTCTCATCGAGACGGATGCGCGGCGTGGGTCGCAGCGTCAGGCCGACCCCGGCATCGGTTGCGTTTCCAAGGAACGGCACCAGCGTCGGCGCCGGATCGTGGTTGACGGCCGTACCAAACGCGTAGTCACCCTTCAGAGCGAGCCACTTCTTCCACTTCGTCGCGACGGATAGTTCGGTACTCTGCGGCTCGAAGTTCAGCCCCGCGAATCTTTCGAACGTCTCGGCGTGGCTCACCTCGAGTTTTGTTTGTCTGATGAGGTCGACTTCGAATGCCGCGGCCAGATTCCGGTCCTGCAGACGACCGGTCCTCTCCCAGTTGAACAGCGCCGCAACCTCAGGTCCGAAGCTGACGATGGGACGCCGATGGAGCCGCCATGTGTAACGCCACTTCTGCTCGGTTTGATGAAAACCGACCCGGTGCACGAAACCGAGCGGCGCGTCGAAATCTGGAGTGAAACCGAGGTAGCGTCCCTTGTATTCGAGGTGCCGGCCTTTGCGCTCGATCTGCGCGAAGGCGCCGGCACCCGCCTTATGCGTTCCATCGAGCGCAAGGGTGTCGCTTCGCACGAGCTGGGCGGTTGCGATCCACGTCCGGTTCAACCTCCACCGGTTGTCGAGCGCGAACGATCGCGCGAAGCTGCCCGCGAACTCGCGGTCGGTCACCAGCAGGCCGACCGTCGAGCCCCGCCCGATCTCGCGCTGGAGCCGGAACGCGCCGATCGCCGACTGCCGGCCCGCGAGCCCATCGCCGGTTGCCGCGCGTCCGTCCTGACGATCGTTGATGGCGATGGCGCCGAGAGCCCACCGGCCGGCCTTGCCGGTCAGACGAGTGCCCACACCGGGATCGACGATGCGGCGCGAGAAGAACAGATTGATCGGCGTCTGAAAGAACGCGGCGTTTTCAATGAAGAACGGACGCTTCTCAGGGAAAAACACCTCGAAGCGCTGGTTGACGGTGACCTGTGGATCGTCCGACTCCACCTGGCTGAAATCGGGATTGACGGTGGTGTCGAGCGCGAGCGCGTCGCGCACGACGAGCTTCGCATCGAGTCCTACCCGCGCATCGCTCGCCGTTCCGAACGCGACCGTGTCCCTGTCGAGCTCTCGCGCTCGAGCCGTGACGCCGTAGGGCTGCACCTGAACATTGCGTCCCGGCGAGATGTCGCGTATTCCTGTAACCGTTGCGAACTGCGGAACGAAGGCGTGGATGCGGCTGGTGATCTGAGGCCAGTACGCCGTCTCGTTCTTTCGCCGGATCTTGCGCTCCAGCGCGATGCCCCACGTCTGCTCGGCCTGGGACGTGAAGCGCAGACTTCGAAACGGGATCGCCAGCCGCACGACATACCCCTCCGGCGTGAGATGTCCCTCTGACTGCCAGATGGCGTCGAAGGTGTAGTCGCCGCTCTGTCCCTCGGTCTCGATGCCATCGAGCTGGACGCCGAGAGGATTGACCATGAAGACGTACGCCCGTTCGCGATCGTGGAACGTGTCCAGGTAGATTCCCACCGCGTCATCGCTGTCGATGTCTTCCCGCCGGGCGACGTTGGCGCGGACCGCGGCCCGATCGTCCTGGCAGACAAATACAACGTACAGATACGCGTCGTCGTAGGAGAGGAACGCTGCTGTCGATTCGCTGACGGGCGTGCCGTCACCCGGCTGCTGCTGCAGGAAGTCTGTGACGACCGTGCCCCGATCATGTGCAGTCCCGTTCGCCTTGTTGACGAACCATTCGAGCCTCGGCGGTTCGGCCGCGCGCGTGACATGAATGGTCGGGGAATTCTCACTTTGCGCCCGTACTGGCGACGACAACATTACCGGTCCGACGAGCGCGGCGCACCACGTGCACCACCGTCTTACGCTCGCGGTCATCTCGGCGACCTCCGCCGCACTGCGCGCACCCCGCTGATTCCGCAGACGGCTGCACTGCATCTTTGGAGTGCGTCGGTCCCTCGTCTCGCGATGTGCTCGGGTGATAACGGGAAGGGAACTCGACCGTGCATCATTCCACCTGTTACGCGTCGAATGAGTCCGTCCGTGCAATGCAACGCCGCAGTAACGCATCTATCGTCGCCGCGCCACTCCCGTGCAAGACGTCGTTGTACGAGATGCCCTAATATCGAGTGTCAGGGTCTGATTTGACCCAGGAGGGACTACGGGGAACTAAGAGGTACGATCGATCGAAGCGTCATTCTAAGAAGATGAACGCGGTGTTCGCGCACCGTCAGTAGGTCGTCGATGTAACTTCAGACGGCGCGAGCGCGAAAACGGATTGATGTGGTGGCGATCACTTGGGAGGAAGCCTGTTCCGGGCCTCGAAGCGCAGAATATCGACGACGGCGATACGGTACAGATGGCTGCCGACTCTCCAGACTGGCAGGATCTTGCAGTCGATGAACTTGTAGATCGTCCTGCGATCGAGTTGCCAGCGTCGCGAGAGCTGCGAGATGGTGAACCACGCGGGCTCATCGTTCATCCACTGGCCCGAGATTGTCGACGGCGCTTCCCGCCGCGGGGCTGAAGGACGCGATGGATGAGATGGTCGATATTTCGGCATCGAGTCAATGTCCTCGGTTGACAATGATTTGATCGCACGCGCCACGTTGGCGCACGCGTCATGACATCTCTGGTGCGTCCCGTGCCGCGATCACAGGCACAGCAGGCTCATCGACAGGTACGACGTCTCAGCGGTTCATCCGAGACAGTCGCGCGGTCTTCCAGTTTAGGAACTCGGTGTGGCCGAACTTCCGGATGCGCAGCGCTATGCAGGTGGATGCAGGTGGAGTGCCGGTCTGAGATACGACGAATGTACGACCGCATCGTGAGTATTCGCGCGTCGGTTGTGCACGTGGTATGTTCGGAAGTGATGCGGGTTGACGACATTTCTGAAGCGATCGCGAACTCAAGCGCATTCGATAGTCTTCGGTACAAGCCGAGATAGTCTGGGAGCGAGCGGCTGCGCGCGCCGGGCTCAGTGCGAACCCGGCGGCCGACCTTCATCGAGCGCCTGGTAGACAAGCGTCGGGAATTTCTCGCGGATGTCCGTGTTGCTCGGCATCAGCTGGATCATGAAGACGATGACCAGCCGCTCCTCCGGATCGACGCGGTAGATGCTTCCGTACGCGCCTCCCCATCCGAATCCTCGGACCGAGTTCATGCCGCTTGCCCCGTAGCGGTCCGTCGTTTCGAAACCAAGGCCGAAGCCGAGCCCTGTTTTCGACATGAGCGTGCCGATCTGGTTCGTGGTCATCAAGGCGACGCTTCGCGGAGACAGAATGCGCGCGCCGTCCAGAGTTCCTCCCAGTCGGATCATTTCAAGGAAGCGCGCGTAATCGCGCGCGGTCGAGAGCAGTCCGGCGCCGCCCGAAAAGCTGCGGCGCGGGCCGTCGACGTAATGTCCCTGCCCGCGTGCACCGTCCGGAGCGCGCGTGATCCGGCCGTCCTGCGCGCTCGCGTACACGGCCGCGAGGCGATCGTGCTGATCCGGCGGCAGGAAGAAACGCGTATCTTTCAACCCGAGCGGTGCGGTGATCCGCGATTCAATGTATTTGTCGAGCGTCATGCCCGACGCGCGTTCGACGACGCAGCCGAGAATGTCGGTGTTGTAGCCGTACACCCACGCGTCCCCAGGCTGGGCGACGAAGGGCAGCGTCGCGAGGCGTTCCATCGTGTTGCACACGGGTTCGTCCTTGTCCGCGGTATACCAGCCATAGCCCGCCGCGGGACCGAGCCCCTTCGCTTCGTACAGCGCCGCGACCAGCGGATCGGTGCCGTACGAGATGCCAGCCGTGTGCGTCAGCAGATCGCGGATGGTGATCGCTCGAATCGCCGGGACCGTCGACATACCGTTGTCGCCTTTCACGGCGACGGTTGTCTTCGCATATGCCGGGATGAAGTCGCTGACGGGATTACTGAGCGCGACGCGTCCTTCCTCGACGAGCTGCAGGATCGCGACGCTCGTCAGCGCCTTCGATTGTGAGGCGATGCGGAAGATCGTGTCGCTCGTCATCTTTCGGCCGGCTTCCTTGTCGCTCCAGCCGACGGCGCGTTCGTACACCGGCCGGCCGTCGCGCAGCACGAGACCGACGGCGCCGGCCATGCGGTTCTCATCGACATATCGCTGCAGGACCGCGTCGATCCGGGCCAGGCGCTCGGCGGAGAAGCCCGCGCTCTTTGCGACAGGTTGTGGCCGGGCGGCTGGTGCGATGCTACGTTGTTGTGCAGAGACGAGAACGGAGAGGAGGACGAGAAGGAATGGAACGGTCTTCGCAGCTTTACTCATGCGCCATTTTATCCCCTGGACCGTATTTCGCCACCATTCGGCGGATGGTGTTGATGTTGCGCAGCGTGGCGGGGGTGCGGAGGATCTTCTCCAGCGTTGCGCCAGTGAACGCCGACTGGCTGAAGCCAACGCCGGAAATCCAGTAGAACTCCCGGCCGTGGGCGTGGAATGCCTCGGTATCGGTGCGCAGCGCATTCAACTTGCGGGCGGCTTCTGGGGACGGACGCGTCGCCAGGAATCCCACGTAGAGCGACGATCGATCGAGATCGAATTCGGAGGCCTTGAACGGCTGGTACTCCGCGATCGCCCGCAACTCGGCGAGCGATCGCACGAACGTATCGACGTGGTAACCGAGGCCCTTCTTCAGGTGCGCTTCAATCTTCTGCTCGAACGCGCGATCCGTCTTCGCGGTGGACTCGAAGACGACGTTTCCGCTGGCGATGAAGGTCTCGACCTCGTCGAGACCCACCGATTCGAATAGCCTGCGGAGCTCGGCCATCTTGACGACATGGCCGCCCACGTTGATAGCGCGCAAGAACGCAACATACAGAACGGGGACACTCACACTTCGTCCCAGATCCGGGCACTCTGGGCTCGAAAACTGTGACAGTCACAGTTCTGAGCCGCCACGTGTCCACTCATGGGGCGAACTGTGACTGTCACCGTTTCACTCATATCGCAGCGCGACGATCGGATCGACTTGACTGGCGCGACGCGCGGGCAGCCAGACGGCGAGGAGCGCCACCAACGCCAGCAGCAGCGGCACGCCCGCGAACACGATCGGGTCGCGCGCAGTGACGCCGAACAGGAACGCCGTAATCAGCCGGGCAAGCGCGAAGGCAGCCGCCACGCCGATCACGACCCCGGCGATCGCGAGCAGCATCCCCTGGCGAATCACCATGTTCTTCACCTGCGAGATCTGCGCGCCGAGCGCCAGACGAATGCCAATCTCCTGCGTCCGCTGCTCCACCGAGTAGGCCATCAGCCCATAGATGCCGATTGCCGCGAGCAGCAGCGCGCATCCGCCGAAGACCGACATCACCCACATATTGAATCGCTGTCGCGAAACGGACACCGAGACGATCTCGTCCATCGACTTGACGTCGGACACGGGCAGGCCCGTCGATTGCCGCAATTGTTCCTGGATGGCCTTACTCAGCGCCTGCGGCGGCACCTGCGTGCGCACGATCCATGAGATCGGCGTGAGGCCCACATTGAGCGCGTTCGCCAGATCCGGCACCTGCGCCTGCGGGATGTACATCTGCGGCTGCGGCTGGGTGTCGAGGCCGTTGCTCTTGATGTCCGCCACGACGCCGACGATCTGCCGTTCGCCTTCCGCCTCGAACTCGCGCATCACACCCTTGCCGATCACCAGGCGATCGTTCAGCGGATCCGCCTTCGGCCAGTACTGCTTCGCCATCGCTTCATTGATGACGACGACCGGCGTCGATCTCGCCGTGTCGCGCTCGTTGAATGTGCGGCCGCGCTTCACTGGAATCTTGAACACTTCGAAATAGCCGGGAGAGAGCGTCATCCATCCGCCGCCGCCGTGATACGGGCCCTGGCTGTCGGCCGCAAGCGGCCGCCCGACGATGCGGAAGGGCAGGCCGTAGCCGCCCTGCAGCGGCACGCAGCAGGTGGCGCTCGCCTCCACGACCCCGGGAATCGACCGCAGCTTCTCGACGCCGTTGCGCACCACCTGCTCCACCGCTTCTGCCGTCTCGTACCGCGCTCCCTTCAACGACATCTTCAGCGTGAGCACGTTGTGCGTGTCGAAGCCCGGATCGACGTGCCCGAGCGCCACGGCGGTGCGAATGAGGAGCGCGGATCCGATCAGCAGCACGAGCGCAAGCGCGACCTCGATGACCACGAGCACCGAGCGCACCTTGTTCTGCCGGAAGCCGGTGCCGGATCTTCCGCTGCTCTCCTTCAGTGTAGTCGTGAGATCCGTCTTCGAGCTCTGGAGCGCGGGGATGAGACCGAAAATGATGCCGGTCGCAAGCGAGACAAGCAGCGTGAACGCGACGACGCGCCAATCGAGGCCGACGAACGCGCCGTTCTCGCCGACGCGCGGCAGTCCGGCGGTGTTGATCTTCAGAAGACCGCGGATCCCCACCCATCCGAGGAAGAGTCCGAGGATACCGCCGGCGAGCGAGAGCACGATGCTCTCGGTCAGCAATTGACGGATGATGCGCGCCCGCGAACCGCCGATCGCTGCGCGGATCGCGATTTCACGCCGGCGCCCGGTCGCGCGGACGAGCAGCAGATTGGCCACGTTCGCGCAGGCGATCAACAACACGAAGCTGACCGCGCCGGCATACACGAGCAGCGACGACTTCACGTCGCCGCGGACGAGCACGTCGCGGATCGGCTGCACGCCGAACGAGTTCTGGGGTCCGAGCGCGGTCGGAAACTTCGCCCGATAGTCCTTCGCTGACGCCTGCATCCGCGCGTTCGCCTGCTGCAGCGTCACGTTCGGTTTCAGGCGTCCCAGCACCTGGAAGTAATGTCCCTGGTCCGCCGTGTTCGGATCGAATTGAAACAACGCCCATACCTGCGGCGACGGTCCGAACTCCCGGAAATCGAAATGGTCCAGCACGCCGACGATCGTGTAGGGCTCGCCGCCGAGCGAGATCGTTTTGCCGCAGATCTCGGGATCGGCGTTGAACCGCGTTTCCCAGAGTCGCCGAGCGATGACGGTGACGCGCGGGCCACCTGGCCGGTCTTCATCGGCGGTGAACGAGCGTCCCGTGAGGAAAGGCGCGCCGACGAGTTTGAAGAAGTCCGCCGATACGCGGCCGGACCTGAGTTGCTCCGGGAAACTCCCGCCGGTGAAGTTCATCAGACCGGTGTTGAAGGCCGACACGTCCTGCACGATATCGGTCTGCTGCCGGTAATGCGCGAACTTGGCCGGCGAGGCGGCGGGCCCGGAGCCGCGCGGCGACGTGTTCATGAAGACCACCACGCGATCGGCATCGGGCATGGCGACCGGTTTCAGCAGCACGGCGTTGACCACCGAAAAGATCGCGGTGTTCGCGCCGATGCCAAGCGTCAGCGCCGCGACTGCCGCCACCGTGAACGCCGGGCTCTGCACGAACATCCGAAGGGAGTGCCTGAGATCCTTCAATAGCGCTTCAAACATGGTGTTTTCTCGTCTCTAAATTGACCGGGGCTCTGCCCCGGACCCCGGCTCGGTCGCTCGCGGGGGCCGATACCCCGCGCCGCTCCCTCGCAGGCTGTCCGATTGCGGGCAACCCGGTGACCGAAGCCGGACAGCGTTCCGGGTTGCCGAATCGAAACGTTAGACGCGCGTCGCGTTCATTCTGTTGTGATTTGGCGACTTCGCGGCTGTCGCGCCGTCATATTCGTGGTCGCGGGTCGGCCAGACCGTTGCCAGCGCCATGCCGTTGGCGGACGGCCCAGCAATTCAGGGCTGCGCGGGGATCATCCAGGGAAACACGTAAGCCTGCAGCACCACGATGATGCCCATGATGGTCGCGAGCGCGACGCTGTGCCAGAAGACAAAGCGCAGGATGCGTCCTTCCTGCCCGACCTGTCCCGTTGACGCGGTCGAAACGACGATGCTTTGCGCGTCGATCATCTTGCCCATCACGCCGCCGGTGCTGTTGGCAGTGACGATCAGGACTGGATTGAACCCGAGCTGCTGCGCCGTAATCTTCTGCAAGCTCCCGAACAGCACGTTGGAGCTCGTGTCGGATCCGGTCAGCGCGACACCGAGCCAGCCGAGAAATGCCGCGAAAAACGGATAGAGCTTGCCGGTCTTCGTGAACGCGAGACCAAGCGTCGCGTCAGTGCCGCCGTAGCGCGTGACGAAGCCGAGCGACAGCATCAACATGATCGTCGTCAGCGGCACGCGCATCCGCCTCATCGTCGTTGCGGCGACGGCGAGGAGCTGCGCGAGCGACACGCGGAAATAAAGAGCGGTTGCGAGCGTCGCGAGGAGCACGCCCGTTCCCGTCGCCGAGACCCAGTTCAACGTGTAGACCGCGGGTTCCGCGTGCGCGTTCTGATATGTTCGGTCGCCGATCTGTACCGGATCGATCTTCTGCGGCACGACGGGGTAGTCGCGAAAGACGAGACGATGAAGACCCGGTACGTTCCAGCGGGGCGCGAGGATCGGGCTCGCGTTGAGCGCGGTCTTGACCGGCGTCATCCCCCAGATGATCACGGCGATGCTGAGGAAGAGCCATGGCATCCACGCGCGCCGCACCGCGCGACGATCGAAGTCCGGCTCGGGCATCGCCGACGGGACCGGATGTGCCACGTTCGCCTCGAATGTCCAGAGTTCGCGCGGTTGCCACCCGCGGCAGAGCAGCGCGAGTGCGCCAATCGACGCCACCCCTCCAGCGATGTCGACCAGCTCCACGCCGACGAAGTTGCTCCAGAGGAACTGCACGATTGCGAACGTGCCGCCGCATACGAGCACCGCGGGCCACACGCCGCGAAGCCCTCGCCACCCGCTCAACGTCGCAACCAGCCAGATCGGAATGATCACCGAAACGAACGGGAGCTGCCGGCCCGCCATGACGCCGAGCGTCGGCGCGGGAATCCCGGTCACCGATGCCAGCGTCAGGATCGGGATGCCGATCGACCCGAACGCGACCGGCGCCGTGTTCGCGATGAGCGAGAGGCCAGCGGCATAGAGCGGCGCGAAGCCCAGGCCGATCAGCAGCGCAGAGCAGATCGCGATCGGCGCGCCGAAGCCACAGGCCCCCTCGATGAATGCGCCGAACGAGAACGCCACGAGCAGCGCCTGCACGCGACGGTCCTTCGACACCTGACCTACGGATCGTCTGAGGATCTGAAACTGGCCCGTCGCCACCGTGAGCTCGTAGAGAAAGACCGCATTGAGCACGATCCAGCCGATGGGGAGAAATCCGTACGCTGCGCCGTATGCGGCCGTTGCCGCGGCGGCCGGCGGCGGCATGCCGAAGACGAGCGTGGCGATCGCAAGCGCCGCAACCAGACCCGCCAGCGCCGCCATGTGCGCGCGCCATTCGAGGACCGCGAGCGTCAGCAGCAGGAGCACGATCGGGAGTGCGGCGGCAGCGGTGCTGAGCCACGGGCTGCCGAGCGGATCGTAGACCTGGATCCAGGGTGTCACGCGGCGCCGGTTCTATCCACTTGCACTGTACATGTCAAACGCGGATTGTGCATTCTCGACTGCAGATTGCCGACTCGTGATTGACGATTTCGACTGCCGACTGGCGTCTGCCGACCGTGCGACGTGCGCATGTCCGCGACTCTGTAGGCCGGCTCTTTAGATCCGGCATCAATGTTACCTTAGAGGTCGATGTCGAAGGGGCGTCTCGAGGCCTTCAGTGACGGTGTGATCGCGATCCTGATCACAATCATGGTGCTCGAGCTGCGCGTGCCGCATGATCCCACGTGGAACGCCCTCCGCGAGCTCGCGCCGAAGTTAGGCGCGTACGCGTTGAGCTTCGTGTTTCTGGGCATCTACTGGAACAACCACCATCACATGTTCCATGCGACACGGCAGATTACCGGCGGCGTGCTCTGGGCCAACCTGCACCTGCTGTTCTGGCTGTCGCTGATACCCTTCGCGACCGCATGGATGGGGGAGAACCACAACGCGCCGGTGCCGACCTCCGCCTATGGCATCGTGATGATGCTCGCCGGAATCGCGTACTACATTCTCGAGCGGACAATCATCGCGGGGGAGGGACCTGATTCAACGCTGGCTGAAGCGGTGGGTCAGGAGACGAAGGGGATTGTGTCGGTGGTCCTCTATGGGCTGGCGATTCCTCTGGCGTTCGTGCACCAGGGAATTTCCGATGCTATCTACGTGCTCGTCGCGCTGATGTGGCTGGTGCCGGATCGCCGGATCGAAGGTACCTTGAGGCGCACGGAACAGCATCGGGTTTAGCCACGGATCGCACGGGTCTCACGGATTCGGTTTCTGGTTTTCCGACCTCCGTCCCCGTCCTCCGTCCTCCGGGTCCGCGAGAACGAGCCATGCGGCGAGCGCCGCGGCCTTCTGCTCCGCGCGCCACGGCCCGCCGGTGGTCTCGCCGCATGCCTTCAAAACGCGGCGCAGGTGTGACTCCTGCTGTCGAAGCACCCGCGCTGCCACGCCGTACAGATCCCGTTCGCGCCAAGTCGAGCAGGGGAGATGCCGTTCGGCGGCTGCCTCTTCGACCACGCGGCGGAAGAGCCGCCCCTCCAGCGCATGAATGCGAATGTGTGCGTTCGCAATGCCGTTCGGATCGATCAGGCTGCCGACGACGACGCCGAGGCCGCGCAGCCGATATCCAGCGTGTTGGTAGGAATCGATCGCTTCAGTCACCGACTGCTTTCCAAAGCTCTCGACCGACGTGACCAGGCGCGAGAGCTCGGGACCATCTGGTCGCGCCGTTCCAGTCCCGGCGTGATACGGCTGGCGGGACTCCGGCAATTGCGGATTACTGAGGTCAACCCGGCGCGCGTCGACCAGGTGAACCGCTGTCGCGGAACCCGTCATGAGCACGGCACTGGCCCAGCCCGACTTGACCGTGAATCCGACGGCATCATTTGCAGCCTCAACCAAATGCGTGCCTCCTTCGACTCCTTCGCGTCCTTCGATACTTCGAGTTGCAGTTCCAGCGCATTCTCGATCGCCGCTCCGCTGGCAGTATTGTCGAAGATGCACCACACGTTCGCAGACGAGGGCAGCGCGCGCAGCTCCTCCGCCCATCGCTCGATCCGCTCGATCGGATAGACCGAACGGGCGTGCGGGCGATGGAACGACGAGTTGATCTCGGCGCACCCGAGCACTCGCGAGTATCGCTCGAGATGAAATCCGTCACCGCGGAATGCCGGGGCCGCTCGGCGCGGAATGCTCCAGCCGGCCGTGCCGACCACGATCATGCGGCGGATTATCCGATCTTCAGCCTGAAGGCGGAAGCCACGAGAAACTGGACGTGAGATCCGTGAGATGCGTGAAATCCGCGGCTAAAGCAGGAGCTCGTAATACACCAGCGGCACGCCGCGGAAGCTGACGTGGGCGACTTCACGGAAGCCGTACTTGGCGTAGAACGGTCCTGCGCCCGCGCCCGCATCGTAGGCATCGAGCCGGATCGCGTCGGCCGGCCACCCGCGCGTGACGTCGCGCGCGTGATCGAGGAGGCAGCGCCCGATCCCCTGCCGCTGCACACGCGGGTCGACCGCCATGTCGAGCAAGTACAGCGCGCGTCGGACCGTTGCGAAATAACGCGTGTCGATCGCCCACGGCTTCCTGGTCGCAAGCCGCAGCGTTCCGACGATCCCGTCCGCATCGCGCGCGACCAGGACACGCGACGTCTTGATGCCGTACAGGACGCCGCGTTCGGTGGTCAGACCCGACCAATGGCCCTGGCCGTGCTGCCTCGTCAGGTGATCCGCCGCGGCGCATCGGAGCCGCGTCAGGTCCGCCGCGTCTTCGGCCATCGCAATGGACACCGACAACATGTCAATGCTGGATACCAGATGCTGAATGCTGAATTCCATGCTGAATGCTGAATTTCGATGAATGCTGAATGCTCAAAGGATCCTTTGAAAATGGAACAGAGAGCCTGCAGCCTGGAGCCTGGAGCATTGAACCTTGACACTCATTCACTTCAGAATCACATAGGCCAGGCCGAGTTGCGACGCGCGCTGATTGATAGACGCAACATCCGTGGAAAGGAACTGTTTCGTATCCCGCTCGAGGGCCGCGAGTTCCTGTTCCTGTTCGGCGAGCACCTGCGTCATCCCCGCCGTCGGCGCCCCTGCCGCCTCGACTGACCACATCTGGAGCGGCGACAGGCGTGAGTAAAGTCTGGTGCCGCCCCGCATCGCGAGAATGTCGTACACGACTTCCGCGGTGGGATTGTGCAGCTTGTCCTCGAGCACGTCCGCGTTCTTGATGGCGGCTTCCGACGACTTGATTAAATCCGTTATGCCGGCGTCCGACTTGTGCAACTCGAGCGCGATGTTCCGCGCTTTCAACTGATCGCGGACGGATCGGATCTGATTCACGAGATCCGTGACGCGCGAGATGTCGTCGCGCACGCGGGTCGCGAATGCGGCCTGCGCCTCGAGATCCTGTTGGGAGACATCGCCGCGCGGATCCACGAGCACCTTGACCGGCGCCGTCTGCGTCTTGCCGCCGGCGCTCAGCCGCACAGTGTAAGTCCCCGGAGGCACGCGTGGACCTTCGATCGGATCGCCGGTGTCGATCCGTCCACCCTTGATCTTGTGAGCGCCTTCGTAGCGCAGGTTCCACACGGCACGCTGCACGCCGGCGGCGCGCGGGAGCGCTTCCTTCTTGAAGTCCTCTGGATCCTCGTTGTCGTCGCTGCCCATCGGTTCGAGCGCCGTGCTGCTGAGCGTGCGGACGACCCGGTTCTGCGCGTCCAGGATCTCGATCTTCAGCTCGCCTTTCTCTTCGTCCTTCAGCGCGTAGTAGATGACGGCGCCGTGCGGCGGGTTGGGATACCCCCCTCGCGTGCCCCAGTTGCTCGAGCCGTAGCGCCAGCGAATCGCGTCCGCCGGGGCAAAGAGATGCAGCGCCTCACCTGCGATGCGATCCGAGTACTCGCGAATCGGCTGGAGATTGTCGAGAATCCACAGCGAGCGTCCATGCGTCGCCACGACGAGATCGTCGTCTTTCACGACGAGATCGTGCACCGCCACGGTTGGCATGTTCAGATAGAGCGGACGCCACGTCTGTCCTTCGTCAGTCGAGAACATGACACCGCGCTCGGTGCCGAGATACAGCTGGCCGCGCTTTTTCGGATCTTCCCGAACCGCGTGGACGTAGATATTCTGCGGCAACGAGCTGTCGAGCCGCTTCCACGTCTTTCCGAGGTCCGTGGTCTTGTAGAGAAACGGCTGCATGTTGTCGAGACGGTGCGCATCAACGACGACGTAGGCGGTGTTGGCATCGAAGGGTGAGGGTTCGATCATGCTGACCGTGCCCCACTCAGGGAACCCGGACATTGCCGACGTGACGTTCTGCCATTTCTCGCCGTTGTCCGTCGTCACGTGCACCAGGCCGTCGTCGCTGCCGGCCCAGATAAGCCCTTCGCGCCTCGGCGATTCCGCGATGGCGAAGACGGTGCCGTATGTTTCCACGCCCGTGTTGTCGCCGGTGATAGGGCCGCCGGCCCATTTCTGCTTGGACTTGTCGTTGCGCGTGAGGTCCGGGCTGATCGGCTGCCAGTTCTGGCCGCCGTCACGAGTGCGGAAGATCATCTGCGCGCCGTGATACACGACCTTCGGATCGAATGGCGATCCGGTGATCGGCGCGGTCCACTGAAAGCGGTACTTCATGTCTTCGCCGCCGTGGCCCGATGGATTCTCGGGCCACGCGCTCACGTTGCGGGACTCCTTCGTTCGATAGTCGTAGCGCGTGATGATGCCCAGATACTCTCCGGCATAGACGATGTTCGGATCGCTCGGGTCGGAGTAGACGTGGCCGGCCTCGCCGCCGCCGACGTCGTGCCAGTCGGTGAGGTGGATGGTGCCCGTCAGGCTGTCGCTCGGCCCCTGCGCAGTGCCCAAGTCCTGCATCGCGCCGGCGACGTTGTAGGGACGCCGGCTGTCGACCGACACGTGATAGAACTGCGAAATCGGCAGCGGCGGCGTGAACCAGGTCGCACCGCCATTGCGGGTGATGTGTACGCCGCCGTCGTTGGCAGCGATCATCCGCTTCGGATCCCGCGGATCGATCCAGATGTCGTGGTTATCTCCGTGCGGCAATCCCTTGACGTACTCGATCGTCTTCCCACCGTCGATCGAGTGCAGCATCGGGACCTGCGGGAACCATACGTCGTTGTCGTTTGCCGGACTCACGGTGATCGTCGTGTAGTACCAGGCCCGCTGCCGCAGCGCGCGTGAGGCGTTGATCAGATCCCAGCTTTCGCCGCCGTCATCCGAGCGAAACAGCCCGCCCTTCTCCGACTCGATCAACGCGTAGACGCGTTGCCCGTTCGACGGGGCGACAGCAACGCCGACCTTGCCCCAGCTGCCTTCCGGCAGTCCGTGGCCCGTCAGCTGTTTCCACGCGTCTCCCGCGTCGTGCGAGACATACAGGCCGCTGCCGGGACCGCCGCTCTGGAGGTCCCACGGAAACCGGCGGGTCTGCCAGAAACCCGCGAACAGCGTGTTCGGATTCGATGGATCGAGGGCCACGTCCGACGCCCCCGTGTCCGCGTCTTTCTTCAATATCTGCTGCCACGTTTTCCCGCCGTCTTTCGTGCGGTACACGCCGCGTTCGGGATTGGGTCCGAACGCATGACCGAGAACCGCGGCGTACGCGACGTTTGCGTCGCGTGGATCGACCACCATCGTGCCGATCTGTCCCTCCTGGTCCCACACGTGCGTCCACGTCTTGCCGCCGTCGATCGATTTGTAGATCCCGTTGCCGGCCCCCACGTTGCCGCGGATGTTGGCCTCGCCGGATCCCACATAGATGACGTTGGGATCGCTCGCGGCGACGGCGAGGGATCCGATCGACGAAACCGGCTGATCGTCGAACACCGATTTCCACGACGTGCCGCCATCGGCCGTCATCCATACACCGCCGGATGCCGCTGCGGCGTAATAGAGCAAGGGATTACCGGCGACGCCCGCGGCGCGCGACACGCGGCCCCCGGCCGCGGGGCCGATGTTGCGGTACTTGATCGCCTTGAATTCCTTTGGACTGTCCGGCCGCGTTGATTTCGCGACGTCCTGCGCGTTCGCGGAAGCGACGAGCGCAGCGGCAATCGCCGCTGCAAACACATGGTGACGGTGCAGCATGCGGAGAAGTTTATCCGATTCGTAGCGCAGCCCTTGAGGGCTGCTCGTGACATGCGCAGGCCTAAAGGCCTGCGCTACGACGTGTGCTGGTACAAGAGAGCTCCTCATCTCCTGATCGCTGTGAGCTAGAATTTACTCGTGCGCGGCGTATCGGGGCTCGAGCGTCCAGCGATCCAGTGGACGTTCGTCGTGTGCGGCGTGGCGCTGATCGGGATCAGCACGTGGACCGGAGTGGCCCTGGTGCGCGCGTGGCGCGCGATCGACGTGGCACGCGACGAGGCGCGGCAGGCGAGTCTCGATCGCGAGCAGACGGAAGCGTCGCTCGCCCGCGAGCGAGCGGCGCGCGAGTCGTACATGCTGCAACTCGGGCGCGAACGCAAGGCGGCAGTGCCGGCGGCCCATCCGACGCTGACGTTGACGCCGGTCAAGACGCGATCGGCCAGCGGACCCGAGCTCGCCGTCCCGTCGACGCCGTCGCCCGTCGTGCAATTGAGGCTCGTGCTGCCGCCGCGAGCCGCGCTCGACCGGCCCTTCACGATCACGCTGCGATCGTGGAGGAGTGGTGAGGTGCTCTGGTCCCGGGCGTCGCTTCGTGCCGGCGACGCGAATGGCAAGCCCGCGATCCTCGCGACGGTCGCGTCGGACGTGCTGACGCCAGGTCCTTACGAACTGCTGCTCACGGCCGGCACGCCGCCATCAGAGGTGGCTGTATACGAGGTTTCGATCGTACCGACGTCGACGCCTCACTGATTCCCGGCCGTCGCGCCTCGCACCTCGTGCCTCGGACCGCCGTCCTCCCGCCTCCGCCGCGAAGCGGCTATGGCGGGCAAGCCGCCCTCCGTTTTGTCATCGACAGTCCCCTTCCAGCACATGCGATCCGCACACTCGTGTGCGCTCGTCTAAGCAGAACACACGAAAACCGGCGAGTTTCCGTTCGTCCCTCGCTTCATCACCTGGTATGCGGTGTGCGAGCAGTCTCCTCACCGAAAGATTGATGCGTTGGCCCTCGTGAGCCTCATAAAAGGAGACCTCGTCATGCGTCGTTTACTTTTGTCCGTCGCGGCGGCATTGCTTGCGGCGGCCACTCCCGTCTTCGCTCAGGGCGAACAGGCGGGCACGATCCGCGGCCGGCTCGCTTCGTCCGACGGTTTGCCGCTGCCCGGTGCGACCGTGTCGGTCGCGTCGCCGGCGCTCCAGGGGACACGATCCACGGCCGCTGATGTCAACGGCGTGTACGTCGTCATCGGCCTTCCGTCCGGCGAATACGAGGTGCGGTTCGAGTTGTCAGGCTTTGCGACGGCAGCGCGCCGGGTGACGGTGCCGCTCGGATCGACGCTCGTGCTCGATCAGCAGCTCGCGATCGCGACGGTCGCTGAGTCGGTCGATGTCAAGGCAGGACCGCCCGCGCCTGTGGCGACGGCGGCGGGCGCGGTGAACCTGCGCGTCAGCGAGACCGAGCAGCTTCCCGTCGGCCGGACACCGTTCCTCATCGCGGAGCTGTCGCCCGGCCTCACGGACAACACACCGAACCAGAACCAGCTCACGGTCGGTGGTGGCCTGGCGTACGATTCGCTGTTCCTCGTCGACGGCGTTGACGTGAACGACAACGTGCTGGCGCAGCCGAACGGCCTCTTCATCGAGGACGGCATCGAGGAAGTGCAGGTGCTGTCGTCCGGCGTCGGAGCCGAGTACGGCCGGTTCGCCGGCGGCGTCGTCAACGTGGTCACGAAGAGCGGCAGCAACCTCTTTTCGGGCGCGTTCCGTACGAACCTGTCGAATCCGTCGTGGAGCAACGAGACGCCTCGTGAGAAGTCGCTCAATATCTCGCGTCCGTCGAAGCTGTCGCCGACGTACGAAGCGACGCTCGGTGGACCCGTCGTGCACGATCGTCTGTGGTTTTTCGGCGGCACGCGCATCGAGCGGAGCACCACCGCGGGTCTCTTCTCGCAGACGAACCTGCCGTTCACGAGTACGAACCACAACACGCGTTATGAAGGCAAGATCACCGGGACGCTCGCCCCGGGTCAGACGCTGCAGGGCACGTACATCGACAACGACTCGGATCTCGTGCAGCCAGCGCTCGGCGCCAGCATCGATCCGAAGACGATGACCACTCCGTCGACGCCAAACGGACTCGCGGTGGCGACGTGGCGCGGTGCCGTGGGCCGGCGCGCGTTTGCGACCGCGCAGTACTCGCAGAAAACGTGGAAGCTGATGAACCAGGGGAACACATCGACGAATATCGTCGACTCGCCGTTCCTCACGCGCGGCGTGCTGGGCGTGCCGGGCGGCCTGCAGTACAACGCGCCGTATTTCGATTCGACCGACCCTGAGAGCCGGAACAACCGCCAGGCAACGGCCAGCCTGTCGTACCTGCTCGGCCGCCGCGGCATCGGCAGTCACGAGCTCAAGACGGGCTTCGAGTATTTCGTGTCGACGCGGCGCACCGGCAACTCGCAGACGTCGACCGGTTACGTGTTCCAGACGGATTACAAGCTGGACTCGACGAGCCATCCCGCGCTCGACGCGAATGGCCGCCTCATCCCGCGCTTCGTGCCGGGCAACACGCGCCTGCAGACCTGGATGCCGCTCCGCGGCGCCGTGGTAGACGTGACGACCGAGTCGGCATTCGTGACGGATCGCTGGACGGCGGGGCCGCGGTGGACGTTCGATCTCGGTGCGCGTCTCGAGCACGTCTCGACCGACGCGACACTGCAGACCCAGACCGTGAGCGCGAACACGGTCATGCCGCGCCTCACGGCGAACTACGCGGTCACCGCCGATGGGCGCACCGTCGCGCAGGCAACCTACGGCCACTACTCGGGCGCGTACAACGGCGTGCAGTTCTCGCGTAACAGCGCGGCGGGAAATGCGGATCGGCTCGTCAGCGGCTACATCGGGCCTGCGGGCGAGGGCCTCGACTTCGCGCCTGGATTCGACCCGGCGAATTACGTCGTGATCGGCGGCGCGTTCCCGACCGTCAACGTCTTCTTTGATTCCAACCTGACGTCGCCCGTCACGCGCGAACTGACGCTGGCGCTTGGCCGCGACTTCGGCCGCGGCCTCTGGGCGCGCGGCCGCTATGTGCGCCGCCGGGCGACGGATTTCGTCGAGGACTTCATCACGATGGCCGACGGCCAGACCACCGTGGTGAAGAACGGCGTGAACTTCGGCGCGTTCGACAACTCGGTCTATCGCAACAGCGATCTGCCGAAGCGCGACTACGATGCAGTCGATCTGCAGGCGGCGTGGCGGCAGAACGGCGCGTTTTCCGTGTCGGGACAGTGGACCGTGCAGGTGCGCAACGACGGCAACTTCGAGGGCGAGGCGGCGAACAACCCGGCGATCCCATCGATCATCGGTGATTACCCGGAGCTGTATGTCGCCAATCGCAGCTTCCCGATGGGGCACCTGGACGATTTCCAGCGGCACAAGCTGCGCCTCTGGGCCGCGTATTCCGTCGACATGCACCGCGCGGGGCGGCTGGATCTCTCGCCGATGTATCGCTACAACTCGGGGCGTACGTTCAGCTATGTTGCGGCGGCCGTGCCGTTCACGGCGGAGCAGCTGGCGGCGAATCCCGGCTACGCACGCGTGCCCACGTCGCAGCCGATCTTCTTCGGCGAGCGCGGCGCAGGGCAGTTCCGCGGCTACGCGCTGGCGGATCTCGCGGCGACATGGAGCGTGCCCATCGCGCGGTCGCTCAAGCCGTGGGTGAAGGTGGAAGTGCTGAACGCGCTCAACAACCAGAAGCTGATTAGCTGGGACACGACGGTCACGGCGGATCCGAATGGCCCGAAGGACGCCAATGGTCTGCCGCTCGCTTACCTCACGGGCGCGTCGTTCGGCAAGGCGACGCGGAACGCAGACTATGCGCGCCCGCGCGCGGGGCTCGACGGGGGACGGACGTATTTCCTATCGCTGGGCGTGCGCTTCTAAGTCTGGGTCAGGGCTTATGGATCATGGGTCATGGCGCCGCGCCGGGTCTAAAGACCCGGCGTAGAGGTGCAGGCCCACTTGTAGGGCGGACCTTCAGGTCCGCCGTTCTGAGCTTTAGGCCCAAAGTCATTCCGCGCGAAGCGCAGTGATCGGTTCCACTGCGAGTGCTCGACGCGCCGGAACCCAGCTCGCCAGCGCGGCAACGAGCAGCAGCGCGGGCGGGAGCGCAAGGAACGTGACGGGGTCGTGCGGCGACACGTCGAAGAGCAGCCCCGAGAGCAGGCGGCTCATCGCGGCCGCCGCACCGATTCCAATGACGCTGCCGAGGACGGCGATGCGAAGGCCGTCGCTCAACACCATCCGCAACACGTCGGCGCGCGCCGCGCCGAGCGCCACGCGAATCCCGATCTCCTGCGTCCGCTGCGCGGTCGAGTACGCGATCACCCCGTAGATGCCGACCGCGGCGAGCACCAGCGCGACGAGCGCGAACACGCCGAGCATCATCATCGTGAAGCGCCGGTTCGCCTGCACGCGCGCGACGAGCTCCTCCAGTGTTCTGACACTCGCGACCGGCTGTGCGGGATCGACGGTCCATACCTGCTCCTGTGCCGCCCGCGCCATCGCGATGGGATCTCCCGCCGTGCGCACGAGCACCATGAGGCGCGAATCGGCCGACTGCGGCAGTGCGAAGTACAGCTCGGCCCACGGCGGACGATCGACGCCGCCGCGGCGTGTGTCGGCGACAACGCCGACGATCGTGAGCCATTGCACGTTGCTGTCCTGCGGGTTGTTGAATGTGACGCGCTTGCCGATCGGGTCTTCGGATGGAAAGAAGCGGCGGACCAACGCCTCGTTCACGATCACACGCATGGGAGCGGTCGAGGTGTCTTCGGGTCCGAACAGGCGGCCGCGCGTCAGCGGAATGGCAAGCGTTGCGAAATACCCATTGGTCACGGTATCGAATGGCACCGGAATGTTCACGGCGTCACGCGCCACGGGATGCCCTTCCACGACCAAGGTCGACGAGTTCGGCAGGCGCCCGAGCAGGACCGACGATCCAAGGCCGACCGAGCGGACGCCCGGAAGCCCCGACAACCGTTCGCTCAATTGCTCGTAGAACTGGACGATCCGTTGAGCCTCTGAGTACTTCTGCCGCGGCAACTCGATCGAGAGTGCGAGAACGTTGCGGGGATTGAAGCCGAGATCCGCTCTCGCGATCGCCGCGAACGACCGTGCGAGCAGTCCAGCGCCAATTAATAACACGAGCGCGACCGCCACTTCGACGACGGCCAGCGCGTTGCGAACCCGGCGTCCGCGCGATCCCTCGCCGCCCGAACGGCCTCCTTCTTTTAATGCGTCTGACTGGCTCGCCGAGGCGCTCTGCCACGCGGGCGCAAGGCCGAAGATCACCCCCGTGGCCAGCGCCATGAGTAACGTGAACAGCAGCACGGGCATATCGATCGCAACTGACGTCAGCCGCGGGATGTTCGTCGGTGCGGCCTGCTGCAGCGCCGCGACCGCCCACGTGGCGAGCAGCAGCCCGGCGGCCGCTCCGGCGAGCGCGAGCACGAGGCTCTCAGTGAGGAGCTGTCTCACGATCCGGCGGCGCGGCGCGCCGAGCGCCACGCGGATCGCGATCTCCTTCTGACGTCCTGTGGCGCGCGTCAACAGCAGATTCGCGACGTTCGCGCATGCGATGAGGAGCACGCAGCCGACGGCGCCAAGCAGCACGAGCAGTGCGCGACGCACGTCGCCGACGATCTCGTCGTGCAGCGCCGTCACCCGGACGCCCTGACTGCCATTGGAATCCGGATACTGCTGCTCGAGCCGGCGCGCGATCGTGTCCATCTCCGTCTGCGCAGCCGCCTGCGGGGTTTCCGCGCGCAGCCGCCCGATCACGTTCAGCCAGAACGATCCGCGCGACTCCATGAATTGCTTGTACGGCTCGACCGGCGCAAGCGGCAGCCATAGCGTCGCGTCCTCTGGATAATGAAAGCCCGCAGGCATCACGCCGACCACCTCATATGGACGCCCGCTCAACTGAATCGTGCGTCCGATAATCGTGGGATCGCTTCCGAATCGCCGGTCCCACAATCCGTGCTCGAGCATCACCACGCGCTCGTGCCCGGCGGTCGCGTCCTGCTCGACGAACCAGCGGCCGAGCGCGGGCTGCACGTTCATAGCGGGGAAGAACGAAGGGGTCACCCGCGCGCCGCGCAGTTGCGCCGGATCACCGGCGCCCGTCAGGCTGACGCTCGCGCCCGAGTACGCGGCAAGCTGTTCGAAGCTGCGGCTCTGAGCTCGCCAGTCTGCGAACGTCAGATACGGCGCAACGTCCTTGTCGAAGCCCTGGCGAGGGTTGTAGATCCAGACCATCATCAGCCGCTCGGGATGCGGGTATGGAAGCGGCCGGAGAAGCACGCCGTTCACGACGCTGAAGATCGCAACGTTGGCTCCTATACCTAAGGCGAGCGTCAGGACAGTAAGGACCGCGAACAGCGGCTTTTTCAGGAGACCACGCACGGCGTAACGAAGGTCGTGAATCATGGCTTATTTCTCATGGCTCGGGCCTCGGTTCACTCACGGTGGCTCATGGCGCCGGGTCTAAAGACCCGGCCTACAGCGCAGCGCAATGCAGGCCGGACCCTTAGGTCCGCCATGAGCCCTGAGCCGCTCATCATTCCACGCGAAGCGCCATGAGCGGATCCACACGGAGCGCTCTGCGCGACGGAATGTAACTCGCGAGGAACGCCACGAGCACGAGTACCACGGAGACGCCAACGAACGTGATCGGATCCGTGGCGCCGATGCCGAAGAGAAAACTCGCGATCACGCGCGTCAGCGCGAAGGCGAACACGAGGCCGATCGCGATTCCCGACACCGCGAGCACGACGGCTTCGCGAATGACCGGCGCGAGGACCTGACGGGGCTGCGCGCCCAGTGCGACGCGGATCCCGATCTCGCGCGTGCGTTGCGTGACCGAGTAACTGATTAGCCCGTACACCCCGACTGCTGCGAGCGCGAGCGCGAGCAGGGCGAAGAGGCCGATCAGGATCGTCCGGAAGCGCGGGTCGTCGACCGAACGGTCCATCACCGACTGCAGCGTCATCACGTCGACAAGCGGGAGATCCGGGTCGATCGAGGTCACCTGGCTGCGAAGAAGCGATGTGACGGCACTCGTCGGCAGCGCGGTTCGCACGAACACGTTCGTGAACGGCAGGCCGAATTGCTCGTACGGCAGGTACACCAGAGGAGGCGGCGCATGGCTCAATCCGAGTTGCCGCACATCGCCCACCACCCCGACGACCCTGAACCACGGTTCTTTCGGGTTTTCGTCGAAACGAAGCCGTTTCCCGATCGGGTTCTCGCCCGGCCAGTACTTCCGCGCGAGCGCGGTGCTGACGATCGTCACCGGCGGCGTGTCTTCACGATCGCCGCTGCCGAACGTGCGTCCTGAGAGGAGCGGAATGCCCATCGCGGCGAAGTACCCGCCGGACACGCTGCCGAGATGCGCGAACGGCCGTTCGGCGCGGGTCGGCGGTGCCGGTCGTCCTTCAATTAAGAACGTCCCGCTTGCGTTGCTGCCGCGCAGCGGGCCAGGGAATCCAATGCCGACCGACTGGAGCTCGCTCCGCGCGCTCAGCCCCTCGATCACGCGGCGATACACAGCTGTCTGGAGGGCGGCCGTGGCGTAACGCGACTGCGGAAGGTTCAGCGTGGCAAGCGTCACGTGCGCCGGCTGGAACCCCGGATCCACGCGCTGCAAGCGGAGGAAGCTGTTCGTCAGCAGTCCGGCCGCTACGAGCAGCACGAGCGTGAGCGCGACTTCCACGACGACAAGGGCCGCGCGTCCGCGCGCGCGGCCGCTCGCTCGATCCCCGGCCTGCTTGATATCCGTCGCCGCGTTGGCGCGCGAGGCCTGCCACGCGGGCAGCAGACCGAACAACGCGCCCGTCGCGAGCGAAGCGATCAGCGTCACCAGCGCAACGGTCCGGTCCAGCGTAATTGCTTCGGCGCGCGGGATTCCTTCGGGCAGGATCCTGACCAGCAGCGTGGTCAGCCACGAACCGGCGAGCAGGCCGAGCAACCCGCCGACGATGCCAAGGACGAAACTTTCGGCGAGCAGCTGGTTGATCAGTCGAAGCCGGCTCGCACCGAGCGCCGACCGGATGGCCAGCTCGCGTCTTCTTCCCGTCGCTCGCGCGATCAGCAGGCTCGAGACGTTGGCGCATGCGATCAACAGGACGAGTCCGACTGCGCCTTGCAGCACGAGCAACGCCTCACGCACGTCCCCGACGATATCGTCACGGAGCGGCACGAGCTGGACATCGCGGTTGCCGCTCGATTGCGCATGCTCGCGCCGGATGTTGGCGGCAACCACGTGAAGATCGTTTTGGGCCTCGCTCAGCGTGACATGTGGTTTCAGTCGCGCGATGGCTTCGAAGTAGTTGACGTCGCGCACTGTCAGTGGATCGACGCCCTTCACGTCGATCGGCGACGGGGGCACCGGCTTCGATGAAAGAATCCAGAGCTGGGCCCCTTCGGGCCACTGGAATCCCGGCGGCATCACGCCGGCGACCGTGTACTGCTGCGCGTTCAGGCGAAGACTACGGCCGGCAACTTCAGTCTCGGTTCCGAAGACCTGCTGCGCGGCCGCGTGGCTGAGGACGACCAGCCGCCCGGCGCCGCCCCCGTCCTGCGCGCGCGTGAACGTGCGCCCGAGTGCCGCTGGTGTGCCGAGCACGTCGAAGAAGTCGGTCGTCACCCAGGCGCCTTGCACCTGCACGGGCTCATTCGGCCTTCCGGAGACCGCAAACACGTCGTTTCTGAATCCTGCGATCGCGTCGAGCGTGCGGTTGGCGCGCTGAATATCCAGGAAATCCCCGGCGGAGTGATTGCCGTGCGGCTCGTCCGTGGTCGGCCGCCACACGCGCACGAGCCGCGCCTCGTCCCGGAACGGCAGCGGCCGCAGCAGCACACCGTTGACGACGCTGAAGATCGCCGTATTCGCGCTGATTCCGAGCGCAATGGTCAGCAGCGCAATCGCTGTGAAACCCGGGCTCTTGAGGAGCGTACGAATCGCGTATCTGAGGTCAGACATGATGGGTCGTCATTTCAATCGAAATCGAAGAACCCGCGAAAGAATGAAGTAATGAACCTTGTTGTTCTCATTCGAATCCTTCGAGATTCCTTCGAGCCTTCGATTGTTAAAGACCGAAGCTTCCTTACTGCGCCTTCAACGCGACGATCGGGTCTACTCTCAGTGCTCGCAGAGCGGGGACAATGCACGCGCTGAGCGCGATGGCCGCGAGGGTGCCCGCCGTCGACAAGTACACAATCGGATCTGATGGGCGGACGCCGTAAAGCATCTGCGTGAGTGCGGAACTCGTGAGCCGGGCGCCGACCAGGCCGATGGCGAGTCCCGCCGCGGTCAACGTGAGTCCCTGGCGGCCAACCAGGTGCACGAGATCGCTCGGCGACGCGCCGAGCGCGACGCGGATGCCGAACTCGGTGGTACGCTGCGCGACCGCGTAAGCCATGACGCCGTAGACGCCGGCCGCCGCCAGCAGAATCGCCAGCAGCGCGAAGCTGCCGAGGAGCGACAACGCGATCGCCGTCTCCATCAGCGAGCCTTGCACCAGATCCGAGAGCGGCTTCAATTCCGTCGCTGGCAGATCCGGATCGAGCCGCCGCATGGCGTCGCGCACCGCTCCGGCGACGGCCGCCGGACTCGATCTCGATCGGACCACGAGCTGCATGCCGGAATCAGGACCCTGCGCATGCGGATAGTAGACGACCGGTCGCGGCTCGGTGGCGAGATTTGCGTGCTGCACGTTGTTGACGATGCCAATGACGGTTCGCATGGGCGCGTCTGATTCAAATCGCCCGAGCTTCAACCGCTTGCCGACAGCATCCTGACCGGGCCAGTACCGATCCGCGAAGCCGCGGCTGACCACCACCACGAGAGGCGCCCGCTCATCGTCGGACGCGGTGAAGAGGCGGCCAGCCAGCGCGTGCATCGAGAGCGCGGCAAAATACCCCGGCGTCACCGCGCGGCG
>QHWT01000080.1:30415-45950 GCA_003222675.1 Acidobacteriota bacterium
CGGGAGCGCATTCGTCGCGCCAACCGCCGCAACGCCTGGAATGGCGGCCAGTTCGGCGTCGGCGCGCACGAAGAAGGCGCGCAGCGCCTCGCGCGTCGGATACTTCCATTCCGGCAGGAACGCAGGCACGACCAGCGCGTGCCGCGCGTCGAAGCCGGGATCGACGTTGCGCAGCTTGCCGAAGCTTGCGAGCAGCAGTGCGGCGCCGACGAGGAGCACCAGCGCGAGCGCAATCTCGGCCACCACGAACACGCTGAGCGCGCGCTGACGTGCACCGGACGAGCCGCGCCCTTCCTGCTTCAAGGTGACATTGACGTCGGTGCGCGACGCGTGCAGCGCCGGCACCAGCCCGAAGATCACGCCCGCGACGAGCGAGATGCCCACCGCGAACAGCAGCGCCCGCATGTCGACGTGAATCTCGTCCGCACGAGGAATCGAAGATGCCGCGGCGCGCGCGAGCACGTCAGTCAGCCACGTTGCCAGCAGGGCGCCCGCGATGCCGCCGGCAAACGAGAGCAGCAGGCTCTCGATGACCAGCTGCCGGACAACGCGCCCGCGTCCGGCGCCCAGCGCCAATCGAATCGCGATCTCGCGCTGACGCGCCGTTCCGCGGGCGAGCAGCAGGTTCGCGATATTCGCGCACGCGATCAGGAGCACGCACCCGACCGCGGCAAACAACACCAGCATTGGTGTCCGTGCGTCGCCGATGACCTCGTCTTTGAGCGGCACCAGCGTCACGCCGGTGAGGTGCTTCGGGGAGTGGTCGGCGGCGAGCGCTGTTCTCGTCAGCTCGGAGATGGCCAGCTCGCGTGTGATGCCAGGCGCGAGACGCGCGTAGATGGCGAACGAGTGTCCCTGGTCCGCCGCCGCGAGCTCCGGTGTCAGCGTCTCGGGCACGATGAGGTCGACGCGACCCATGAAGGAGAACTTCGGCGGCAGCACGCCGATAACGACGGCCGGCTTGCCCTCGACGCGCACTGCGCGGCCGATCGCGTCTGGCGCGCCGCCGAAGCGATCCTGCCAGAGACGATAGCTGATGAGCAGCACGTCTCCACGCCCCGGCTGCTCGTTTTCGCGGGTAAAGGGACGGCCGGCGATCGGCGTCAGGCGGAGCAGCGGAAAGAACTCTGCGGATACCCGCAGCGCAGGCAGTCGATCGGCCGCGCCGTCGATGGCCACGGCGAGCCCCGGATAGCTGAAGATCGCGGCGTTCTCGACGACGCGGCTGCCGCGCGTCCACGTCAGGTATTCCTCTGCGGAGACGACCGTCCGCTCGAATCCCGCTTGGGCCCGGGTTTCGCGGATGACGAACAGCCGATCCGGATCGGGGAAGGGGAGCGGCCGCAGCAGCACCGCATTGGTCGCGCCGAACATCGTCGTGGTCGCGCCAATGCCGAGCGTGAGGATCATGAGCGCCGCCGTTGTGAAGCCCGGGCTGCGCAGGAGCATGCGGGCCGCGAATCGCAGGTCTTTCAACATGAGATCGTCCTATTCGGCTCGGATGGCCGTCATCGGATCCACGCGGAGCACGCGTCGTGCGGGGAGCCATTCCGCGATTGACGTGAACGCGGGGGAGCGGGCCAGAAGGCGAACGGCGAGACGGAAGTGGCTCATGGCTGGATGCGCGTCAGTGCTGAATGCGGCGCAACGCCGCCTCAGGATAGCGAACGCGCTGCCAAACGCCCGTGTCGCGCCGAAAACCGGCTCGCTCTGTAACTTACGGCGGTACGCCCTTAGAGCGAATACCCGCGGGTCTGTCCGGGTGTGGGACCGTGCGTCCCGGAACCGAACTGTTTGAGCATTCAGCATTGAGCATTTAGGATTAACCCGTGAACATCCTGATAGGAACCTCTGGCTACAACTACCCCGAGTGGCGAGGGACCTTCTATCCCGAGAAGTTCCCCACGTCGAAGATGCTCGCCTATTACGCCGAGCGGTTCCGGACCGTCGAGGTCAATTACACGTTCTATCGGATGCCGACGGTGGCGCTGCTGGAAGGATGGGCGAAGGGCACGCCCGAGCAGTTCACGTTCACGCTCAAAGCGCCGCGCCGGATTACGCACGACTCGAAGCTGCAGCGCTGCGAGGATCTGACGCAGTCGTTCTGCCGCACGGCGGCGACGCTCGGGTCGAAGCTCGGGGTGCTCCTCTTTCAGCTGCCGCCGACGTTCAAGCGGGATGATGCGGTGCTCGGATCGTTTCTCGAGCTGCTGCCCGAGGGGACGCGCGCCGCGTTCGAGTTCCGCCACGCGTCCTGGCACGACCAAGCGGTCTTCGATCGGCTGCGGAGCCGCAACGTCGCGTTATGCATTGCGGACAGCGAAAAAATGAGGACGCCCATCGTCTCGACCGCCGACTTTGAGTACTTCAGGCTGCGTGATGAAGGGTATCAATCCGCGGATCTGCAACGGTGGGCGACCGTCATTCGCGATCTTTCCGGGCTCGCCGACGCGTTCGTTTACTTCAAACACGAAGAACAAGGGATCGGGCCGGAGTTTGCCAAGGCGCTCGAAACGATGCTGAACGCTCAAGCGAACTGCTGAGCGAACTCCACGACCCTTCTCTCCGCCCAATACCCATCGTCACCGTCGCCTGACGCCGCGCCGAGGAAGCCGCAGTGGCCGCCGTGTTCCGTAACGATCAGGCGGATGTTCGGATTGCCGCTGAGAGCGGGATCGCGAAACGCGTCGAGGGGGACGAACGGATCGTCCGCCGCGGTGATCACGAGCGCGGGGATCTGGATCCGATCGACCACGCGCATCGCAGCCGCGCGATGGTAGTACTCCTCGGCACTCCCGAAGCCGAAATGCGGTGCGGTATACACGGCGTCGAACTCGCGAACAGTCCTTACGCGGTCGAGCGCGTCGAGCGCGAACCGGCCGGGCCAGCAGCGCTCCTTCCGCCGCATGCGCGCCTTCAGGTTCCGCACGAAATTCCAGTGGTAAATGCAATTGGATCGCCGTTCGAGCGCGCGGACACATTGTTCGAGCTCGAGCACCGGCGAGACGGCGCACACGGCCTTCAACGAAGGTAATTCAGCCGGCGTGTGCTCTCCAGCCAGTTTCAGCGCCAGATTGCCGCCGAGGGAGTAGCCGGCGACCACGATGCGGTGGAGGCCTTCGCTGGTGAACGTCCGGATCGCGAACGCCGCATCATCAGTCAGTCCGGAATGATAGAGCCCTGGTCCGAGGTGTTCGGTGCCGCCACAGTTGCGCTGATTGAGGAGGGCGACGTTAAAGCCGGCGCGGTGCGCCTTGTGCGCGATGCCGCGCATGTAGTGAGCGGTGCTGGATCCTTCGAGTCCGTGCAGCGCGATGAGGGTTGGATGCGCGCGGCGGTCCGGCTGCCAGTAGCAGTGCGCGAGCACCTGCGTATCTTCGGTGACGGTGAACAGCCGCTCTTCAGGGACAGGGAGATCCAGGCGCCTTGGCGCCGCCCAGCAGTACAAGGTCATCCAGTGCCCCCACGTCAAACGGGGCCGGGGCACGAACGAATTCACGCGAGGCCTGTCAATGCTCAATGTTCACTGCGCAAGGGAGGCTGTCTTTTTTTGTCGGCCGGCAGGGGACATTGATTCAACGTAAGCGGTAAATGAAGATCGATCCCGCCTGGTGGGCGAGCGGCAGATCGATCGGATGTTCGACCAGCAGATAGTCCAGATCGTAGCGCCGGCCCAGAGCGCGTGCGCCGTCCGGCGAATCCCAGGCGACCGACGTCAGCGCACGTTCGCGATCGGCCACGCGCATTGCCACATCCCGATCGTACATCGCGAGCGCCGTGTCTTTCAGCTGTTCGAGGAACACGTCGCGCTGTCCGGCCGCGCGCACGCTCGAGCCGTAGCGCGTCGCGTGAAACGGATCCGCCAGCCAGCCGCTCGACGTCGGGGTCTGGCGCGCCCAGGCCATCGCGTCGCGCCAGTCGCGATGTTGCAGATCGAGCGCGACGATCGGGCGATCTGGAAACTGGACGAAGCAGATGTAAGCGCCGCGCGCCGCTGACGCGAGCGCCAGCACCAGCGCGGCAACCGCCGCGCGACGAGCCGTCCCGTCAGCAAGCATTCCCACCAGATAAATCGTTGCCAGCAGGTCGAGCAGCCAGAACAGCCGGCTGACCTGGAGTTGTATGGCGAGCGCCACGTGTGCCGCGTTGAACGGTAGCCAGCAAAGGAACAGCACGAGAAGCCCGAGCGCGCCGACCACCAGCGCGGTTTCCCGCTCGACGAGCGCGCCCGCGCGGCGCCTGGCGCGCCAGCCGAGGACGATGATCGGAATCGTGATGAGATTCGTCAGCCAGACATTGAAGGGCCAGGAGAGAGGAAACAGGTAGTCCTTGTCCGCGATGACGGCGAGCCACGCCCCATCCATCTTCACCAGCCGGCCCGCAAGCGGACCCTGCACGACGATCCACGTCACGATGAGGATGCCCGCTCCCGCGACGGCGAGAATCGCCCGGCGCCATCGGGGCCGCGCCACCCACACGGCCACGCCCAGCCAGACGACGAACCATGCCGTCGCCGTGGGATGGAGGGCCGCGGCGATGACCAGCAGGAGCGCCGCGCGACCATCGCGCCGCAGGAGGAACATGGAGAGCGCCATCAACGCGATCGCGAACGCGAGCTGCCGCGGATGGAAGTAGCCTTCGAGGGTGTTCGCGCCGGTCTTCGCGATCGCATGACGCAGCGTGAGCGCGGCCGCGAGCGCCAGCGGCGCCCAGCGCGCGCGATACCAGTGCGCGCCGATTCGGAGCGCCGCAACGAAGAGAACCGCCAGCGTGCAGAGGTACAGCGCGAAGAACAGGTGAGGCAGGCTCAATGGCGTCACGCGCGCGAGCGCGGCGACCAGGTCGTCGTACAGCGTGAGCCTCCCCTGCGCATCGATCAACGCGCGGTCGCGGGGAAAGAGCGACGCGTCGAGGTGCCGAAGAACGACCGGCAGATAGAACGCCTGGTCGGATGCGCCGTAGCGATAGCCGGCGCTGTTCATGGTGCAGAGCACCATGAACAGCGCAATGCCCACTGTCCACTGTCCAATGTTCAACGAAGGTTCTTTCGACATTGAACAGTGAGCATTGGCGTCAGCCCTCGTCGGCCGTCGGACCGTAGATCGACGGCAGCGGCACGTTGCGCAGGCGGAGGTAGACCGTGAGCTGACCGCGATGATGGATCGTGTGGTTCATGATGAAGCTGCGCAGCACGGAGATCTTCGGCATCGTGAACACCTCGTGCTCCCCCTGCTTGAACGTCCACATTCCCATCAACGATGCGTCGGTCTGCTCCTCGATCTTCTTGCGCCCTTTCGTCACGTTCGCGTCGAATGTCGTGAGGAGATCCGACAGCGTCACCGGCTCCTTCGGCCGCGCGTCCTCGCCGATGCTGGTGACGTCGAAGACCGCGTAGTCGCACGTGAACGGGATCCAGTTTGGAATGTTCGCCAGGTGCCCGGCGAGCTGGCCGAGGCTGTACGACTTGTCGTGGGGCTTCCACTTGAAGTCGGCTTCCGGCACACGCTCGAGCAATCGGCGCGTCGAGCCCATCTCGTGGTCATACTCGGGCAGAAGAGCGTCTTTGATCGCCATGCCCTACTTCCTGAAATCCACTTTCGGCGGCGCCTGCGCTGAGGCCGGCGCCTCGAAGTAAGGGTACTCCTTGAAGCCGAACATCTTCGCGGTCACGTTCGCGGGAAACCTGCGCCGCGACGTGTTGTATTCCTGGATGGCCTGGTTGTAGCGCATCCGCTCGGTCGCGATGCGATTCTCCGTTCCCGAGAGCTCGTCCATCAGCCGGTTGAATTGCTCGTTCGCGCGCAGCTGCGGGTAGTTCTCGACGACCGCGAGCAGGCGGCCGAGCGCGGACGTCTGCTGGTTGGCAGCCTGAATCGTTTCCTCCGGGGATTTCGCGGCGAGCAGCCGCGAGCGTGAGTCGGCGATCTCCTTCAACACGCTTTCCTCGTGAGTAGCGTATCCGCGCACCGTCTCGACGAGATTGGGAATCAAATCGTTGCGCCGCTGGAGCTGGTTCTGCACCTGCGCCCATTGCGCTTTGATCGCTTCCTCCTGTGTCGTGAACTTGTTGTAGGAACAGCCCGACAGACCGGTGGCGATGAGCGCCAGCACCAGAACGTGTACCGCCCGACGCGCGTTCACTCTCATCGTTATCTCCGTTTGCTCCGCATCACCCAGTCACCAACTCACCAAATTACCTGGTCACCAGATCACCAAATCAGCAGATCACCAAATCACCAGATCGCCAGATCGCGAAATCACCGAATCCAACTACCAGCTTCCTGAGGCGCCGCCGCCGCCGGAGCGCCCTCCGCCGAATCCACCGAACCCGCCGCCGCCACCCCCGCCGCCGAAACCTCCGCCAAAGCCTCCAAAGCCGCCGCCGAATCCGCCGCCGCCGAACGGTCCGACGCCACTGCTCCATCCGCTCCACGGGCCGCCGCCCCAGTACCGACGCCGGCGTCCCGGCCCCCCGCCGCCGCGGCTCAGCATGATGACGACGATGATGATGAAGATGATGAGGAAGACGGGAATGCGGGGCCGCCCGGGCGAGGAGGAGACCGGCTGCTGCGGCACATCGCTGAGCGTGACGCCGCGGCGCTCGGCGATGCGATTGATGATCC
This sequence comes from Acidobacteriota bacterium, assembly GCA_003222675.1. Lineage (GTDB taxonomy): Bacteria > Acidobacteriota > Vicinamibacteria > Vicinamibacterales > 2-12-FULL-66-21 > QHWT01. The sequence continues at coordinate 37,039 of QHWT01000080.1, forward strand.
GCGTCGTCCCCGCGAGCAGTCCGCTTCCGTAACGTCCCTGCCGGTACTCCGGCGCGATCACGTTGCGGATCGTTTCTCCGGCGAACCCGTCGGTGATGAACTCCTCGAGCGCGTAGCCCGGCTCGATCTTGATCAGCCGATCCTCGACCGCGAGTACGATCAGCAGTCCGTTATCCTTGCCCTTCGCTCCGATCCCGCGCCCGTGGTTCTCGAACATCTTCGTCGCGTACTCGCCGATGTCGCCATACGGCTTGAAGGTCTGGACCGTGGCAATGACGATCACGTCGGCCGTCGCGCTCTGCAGCGCACGGATGCGGCGGTCGAGCTCCGCCGCACTCTCGGGATCGATGACGTGCGCGAAATCGTTGACCGGCGCGGTGAGGAGAGGCGGGTTCTCGTCTGCAGACGTGCCGGCCGTCAATGTCAAATATCCAATGCTCGATGTCCAAAGAAGCACGACGGCGCACAGCCGGATGGCTTTGAACATTGAGCATTGAGCATTGAACAATGACGTGAACGTCAGCGCCATCGGTCCACGTATTCCCACACGCGCTGTGCGGCGCCGATATAGCGCGCCAGCAGGGCGGATGGTTCCGCGATGGATGCCTGGCCCGTCGTGACCGACGACAGGACGTCGCGAACCAGAGCGGCGGGGATGCCGATGCGTGTCTCTGCCACACGTGCGAGCGAGTCGTCGGAGAGCGCGATCGGATCCGCAGGGGGGGCCGCCGCATCGGGGAGTCGCGCGATGTTTGACAGGATGGCGCGGAATGGGGCCGCCGAGGAGGCGATGAGTGCGGCCACGGCGCGCGCTTCGCCATGCGATTCGAGGAACGCCTCGCGCAAGTGGATCAGGTGGCTCTTCGCCTGCGCCTCGCACGCGCGCCGCTGATCCTCCGCCGGGATCGTGATGCCGTCGAACGGCGCGCGACCGAAGACCACCGCGTGCGTCGCGATGATCGCTGCGTACTCGAGCGGGAAGATGTCGACCGTACGCCGCAGCTCGTCGCGCGACACCATCAGCGGCACCGCCAGGCGATGTCGCTGCCAGCTCTCGGCGAGTGGCAGGCACACGGTGAGGTCGCGGAAGCTCAAGGCTTCGACGACCGCGAGCGAATGCAGCGTGCCGTCCCCGTCATGCCCTGAATAGACGACGAGCGACTCGAGCCGTCCGCCGAAGACACGCCCGAGATCTCTCGCGAGCACCGAGATCGCCTGTTGCTGTGGCGGCGTTAAGTCCATCAGATGATTATACGGTTGTCGGTTCACGGTTCACGGTTCACGGTTCACGGTTCACGGTTCACGGTTCATGGTTCATGGTTCATGGTTCACGGTTCGCGGCGCAGGCTTCAGCCGGCGGTACCGTTACAATCAACGTTTCGCCATGAATCTGCGCACGCTCAATATCGGTTGCTTCGGCGGAGGGACGGGGCTGCCCAGCCTGCTGGGTGGATTGAAGACCAACCCGTGGCTCTCCGTGAACGCCGTCGTCACGATGTTCGACAGCGGCGGCAGTTCGGGTGTGCTGCGGGATGAACTTGGCGTACTGCCACCGGGCGACGTGTTGAAATGCGCGCTGGCGCTGGCGCGCAACGAGCGCGAGGCGCGCCGGGTGCTGCTCGCGCGGCTGCCGACGCTCGAGCACGCGCGGCTCGGCGGACATACCGGAGGAAACCTCCTCCTCTCGATGATGGAGCGCTACAGCGGAGACTTCGTTGCGGCGGTCGATGGCCTGCGTGGGTTGCTCGGGTGCGCGGGACGCGTCTGGCCGGTGAGTGTTGAACAGGCGAGCGTGTGCGCCGAATACGAGGACGGATCGCGCACCCGCGGAGAAGTGGAAGTGGACGCGGCCCAGGTATCGGGCCACGGCATCACGCGGCTCTGGCTCGAGCCGGAGGTGCGCCTGCATCCCTCGGCCGCCGCCGCGATCCCGGCCTTCGACGCCGCGATCATCGGCCCCGGCAGCTTCTATACGAGCCTCATGCCGATTTTTCTCGTGCGCGGCGCACCCGAGGCGGTGCGTCAGGTGCGCGGCCCGATCGTCCTCGTCACGAACCTGTTGACCGAGGGGCGCGGGATGGTGGGCTTTACCGCCGGGAGCGCCATGCGCCGGCTGAGCGACACGATCGGCCGCACCATTGACGTCATCGTCGTGAACACCGCGCGTCCATCGGCGGCCACGCTGGAACGGTATGCGCAGGAACACAAAGCGCCGCTCGAGGTGGGAGACGTCCCGAACGGCTGCGAAATCGTGTCAGGGGAATTCTGGCGCGGCGAGATCGCGCGCCACGATCGCCGCCGCCTGGCGCACGCGGTGTGGGCAGTTCTCGCGCACGTTTCCCTGGCCTTCGGGCATCTGCCGCTGCTCGAAGACGCCGATCTGCGGGTAGAAGCCGGCGAACGGATCGCCGTGATTGGGCGAAACGGCAGCGGCAAATCGAGCCTGCTGAAGGTGATTGCCGGTGAACTGCCACCGGATGGGGGGACGATCTGGCGCGCGCCGGCGCTCGGGGTCGCCCGTCTCGAGCAGGACGTACCAAGCGGCGCGGATCGGACGGTCTTCGACGAGATCGCCTGCGGTCTAGGCGCGCTCGGCGCACTCGTCGCGGACTATCACCACGCTGCGGTCGCGCTGGCGGAAGCGCCGACTGATGCCGGACGGCTGGCCACGCTCGCGGGGCTGCAGCATCGGCTGGAGCGCGACGATGGCTGGAGTCTGGAGCAGAAAGTAGAACTCGTCGTCTCGCGGCTCGATCTGCCCGCCGATCGGCGCGTTGGTGAACTGTCCGGCGGCTGGCGGCGCCGCACGCTGCTCGCCAAGGCGCTCGTGTCCCAGCCGGACGTCCTCCTGCTGGACGAACCAACCAATCATCTCGATATCGACGCGATTCGCTGGCTCGAAGAGTTCCTCGGGCAGTACGCGGGCGCGGTGCTGTTTGTCACACACGATCGCGCGTTCCTGTCCGCGCTCGCAACACGCATCGTGGAACTCGATCGCGGGCGCCTCACCTCATGGCCCGGATCGTATTCTTCGTACCTTGAAAAGAAAGCCGCGGCGCTCGAGAACGAGGCACGCGATCTCGAACGGCTCGATAAGAAGCTCGCGCAGGAGGAAGCCTGGCTGCGACAGGGCGTCAAGGCGCGGCGCACGCGAAATGAGGGGCGTGTGCGGGATCTGATCAAGCTGCGCGCCGAGCGGGCATCGAAGCGGGCGCACGTCGGAGACGTTCGCATGAGCATCGACGCGTCCGAGGCGACCGGCAAGCTCGTGTTCGAAGCGGAACGGGTGAGCAAAGCGTACGGCGGCGTGTCCGTGATCCGCGATTACTCGCAGCGCATACTCCGCGGAGATCGTGTCGGCTTGATCGGGCCGAACGGCTCAGGGAAATCGACGCTCCTGCGCCTGCTGGTCGGCGAGATCGAGCCCGACGCGGGGACGATTCGCCGGGGCACGCGTCTGCAGGTGGCCTACTTCGATCAACAGCGGGAGCAGCTGGATCCCGAACGCACTGTGGCCGACACCATCAACGACGGCAACAGCACCGTTGTCATCAACGGCCAGCCGCGGCACGTGATCGGCTATCTCGCGGACTTTCTGTTTCCGCGCGAGCGCGCGCAGTCTCCCGTGAAGTCCCTGTCGGGCGGCGAGCGCAACCGGCTCCTGCTCGCGCGCCTTTTCGCGCGCCCCGCGAACGTCCTCGTGCTCGATGAGCCGACGAACGATCTCGACATCGAGACGCTGGAGCTGCTCGAAGAGCTGGTCGGCGACTTCGATGGCACCGTGCTGCTCGTCAGCCACGACCGGGTGTTCCTCGACCGCAGCGTCACCAGCACGCTGGCGTTCGAAGGGGACGGTCGAGTGGTCGAGTACGTTGGTGGGTATGACGATTACCTGCGACAGCGTCAGCCACTCGCCAGTACGCACGACACGGGGCGGGGCTCCGCGCGCACTGAGAACGGCGGACAGATCCGCACCAGGCCGCGTAAGCTCTCCTACAGAGAACAACGCGAGCTGGAGGCGCTGCCGCGACAGATTGCTTCGCTCGAAGAGGAACAGAAGCGCCTGCGGGACGAGTCGCATTCGCCGGAGTTTTACAAGGCCACCGCAGAACACATTCGCACGGTGCTCGCGAGGATCGAGGCGATCGCCCCGGAGCTCGAGGCACTTCTCGATCGCTGGGTCGAGCTCGAGGAAGTCGCCAAATCCACGACTTGACTGAGGGCTCAGGGGCTCAGGGCTTATGGCTCGAGTTGGTTCACGCGCTGATGGGCACCTTGAGTCCTCAGCCCTGAGTCCCGCCCGCGCGTGTGCAGGGACGCGATCAGCGCTCGCGAAGCGTGCCTCGAGGTGAGCCGCTGCGCCGGCACGCAATGCGATCCACAGATCGTCGATGCGTTCCGGCGCGTCATGCGAGGCAGGGGTGCCACGGAATGAAGAAGCCACGGATCACACGGATTTCACGGATCTGATTCCATGAGGTTTTCAGTCCATGCGATCGGCGGGACGGCGCGGCTCCGATGCCGTTGGATTGTTGATCCGTGAGATCCGTGTGATCCGTGGCCGGTGGGCTCGGATCGGCGGAATCCGTATGACCCACCCGCGCGTGTTCAGGGACGCGATCAGCGCTGGCGAAGCGTGTCTCGAGGTGAGCCGCTGCTGCGCCGGCACGCAAGTGCGATCCACAGGTCGTCGATACGTTCCTGCGCGTGATACAAGTAACGGCGGCCACGGAATAAGGAAGCCGCGGATCACACGGATTTCACGGATCTGATTCCATGAGGTTTTCAGTCCATGCGATCGGCGAAACGGCGCGGCTCCGATGCCGTTGGATTGTTGATCCGTGTGAGTCCGTGTGATCCGTGGCCCGTGGGTTCTGATCGGCGGAATCCGTATGCCGCGAGCGCCCTGAACCCTGGCCTTAAGCCATGAGCCGGTTTCATTCGAACGACTTCGTGAACAGCGCCTCGATTGCCTTCTTGCCGTTGTCATGGATCTGCCGCGTGCCCGTCCCCGTAAAGTGCGGGTGGGTGATCGTCGGCACGCCGGACGGCTTCCACGTTTCACCCGACCACTCGAACCAGCCGTCTTTTTCCTGATCGAACACGAACAGCGGCTTGTTGCACAGCTTCGCGAACTCTGCGCCCCATCCCGTGCCGCCGCGCACTGTCTGGTCGTTCTGAATCACTCCGATGACGTAGATCTCCTGACCGCTGTTCACCTGATACCAGAGCGTCTGGAGGACCTTGCGAATCGTCGGGCTGTCGCTGTACCGGCGGTGCATGAGCCGCGACACATACGCGAGGCTCACGTCGCCTGCCTGCAGTTCCTCGTGATTGAGCACGCGGATGCCGCGGCGGCGGGCCTCAGCGTGCCCCTCGAACGTGAAGTTCACTTCCTCGATGCGGTGACGCTCGGCGCACGCGCCGAACTCCGCTTCCGCGCCCGGCGCAGCGCCGCTGAACAGGATGTAGTCTTCTCGGTTCATGTTCGTAGTCGGTGATCGGTAAGCAGTAAGCGATAGGCGGTCAGCCGTCGCCAGGACAGAAAGTCAGGATCTGGTGCGACGCTTGGGCCCGGCTTTTTTCTTGATGGGCGTCGTCGTTCGTGCGCGAGGTTTCTTCGTGGTGCTGACCGTGGTCCTGGTTTGCGGCGCTGCCCTCCGGCCGCTCGCGCTGGCCGGGGACGCTTTGCCCGCCTTCAGCTCTGCGGCGCGCTCGATGATCTTGGCGAGCATCGCGCCCGCTTCGCCCCCCTTCGCGGGACGGTTCGATTCCCAGACGTCCGGGCGATCCTGCGCGAGGATGTCCTCGAAGTCCCCTTCGCTCTTCACGCTCTTCGACGCGAACTCGGTGATGTCGACGTCGCCGGCCCAGTCGTCGCGGTGCTTGATCAGCAGCCACGACCGGGCATCACTTGATCCGGAGCTGCCGGGGTAGCGGCCGCCGGTGCGCACCAGTACCCACGATCCCTTCAACTTGAAGCCATCGAGGGTGAACTTCAGATCTCCTTTCTTCAGCGCGGCGTCGACGTCGGGGGACTCCGGCCTCCACGTGCCCTGGTCCCACAGCATCACGATTCCGGCGCCGTAGCCTTCGGGAATGACGCCTTCGAACGTGCCGTATTCGATCGGATGATCCTCGACCATCATCGCGAGACGTTTCGTTTTCGGATCGAGCGACGGCCCTTTTGGCACGGCCCACGAGAGCAGCACGCCACGATGCTCGAGACGGAAATCGTAGTGCAGGTGGCTCGCCAGATGTTTCTGCACGCAGAAGAAGAGCGACTTGGATGTCTTCTCCTGCTTCGCGTGCTCCTCCGCGAGCTTCAAGTCACCGGAGGGTTCCGGTGTCGAGGTGAAGTTCCGCTTTTGTTTGTATTTTTCAAGCACCATGTCGAAGTCCGAAGTCCGAGGTCCGAGGTCCGAAGTCCGAGGTCCGAAATCCGAGGTCCGAGGTCCGAGGTCAGAAGTTCTTGATTATCGCGCCTCGCCCATGAGCCGCTTGCTCGGCTTCACCAGCGCGAACATGATGACCGTCGCCGCCAGCAGCACGGTGGTGACGATGCCGAAGAGGGTGTTGAGCGGCATCGAGCTGAAGAAGCCGGCGGCCCACCCGGCGAGCTTGTTGCCAAACGCAGTCGACAGGAACCACACGCCCATCATCAGTCCGACGAATAGGACGCGACGAGCCACCACGGGCTCACGCGCATCCCTTCGCCGCTCTGCGCCACCGCGCCGGCCGGGACGAGCACGAGGAACGAGAGCGCCATGAAGAGGAGTCCGATCGCGAACTTCGTCGGCACCGAAGGCTCGCGTCGACCGAGTCGGATCCAGAGCCAGGCGAAGGCCGGCGCGAGCAGGATGACGAAGACCGGCTGGACGGACTGGAACCACGAGGACGGGAACGAGAAGCCGAACGCCTCCAGCCGCGTGTAACGATCCGCGAACAGGTTGAGCGTCGACCCCGCCTGCTCGTATGCGCCCCAGAAGAGGACCGCGGCAACGAAGAAGATCACGATTGCGCCAATCCGCTTCCACTCCGCGCCCGTTAATCCGCGGCTTGTCGATTGATCTGCGGCCGGTGCCGCGGCGCGCGTCGTCGTCGTGCGCGGCTTGTGTTCCAGCCGGTTCATCGCCTGCCGCAGGCGCTGCCTGCCCAGCACGTATTGCGTGAGGCCGAAGATCATACCGATGCCGGCGCAGGCGAATCCCAGGTGCCAGTCGACGCGCTGGGCGAGATAGCCGGCGACGAGCGGCCCGATGAATGCGCCGAGGTTGATCCCCATGTAGAAGAGCGAGAAGCCCGCATCGCGTCGCGAGTCCCCGTGCTCGTACAGCGACCCCACCAGCGTGCTGACGTTAGGTTTCAGCAGGCCCGTGCCGATCACGATCAGCGCCAGGCCCGTGTAGAAGAACGGCAGCGCCTTGAACGCGAGGGTGAAATGTCCTGCCGCGATGATGATGCCGCCGATGAGCACACTGCGGTATTGACCGAGCACGCGATCGGCGAGGAGGCCACCGAAAATCGCCGCCGCCCACGCGCTGCCGGTGTATGTACCGTAAATCGAGGCGGCGCGCGCGTCTGCGAATCCCAACCCGCCCGCCGCGGCCGGAGCCGTCATGTAGAGGATCAGGAACGCGCGCATCCCGTAGTAGCTGAAACGCTCCCACATTTCGGTGAAGAAGAGCGTCGACAATCCGCGGGGGTGGCCGAAGAAGCCGTGGTCCCATTCGGCAGGGCCGCGCGCCGCCGCGCGCGCGTCGGCGGTAGGCGATGCGACGGCTGGGTCACTCATCCCGGCGAGTGTAACCTATTGACGGTTCACGGTTCACGGTTCACGGTTCACGGTTCACGGTTCACGGTTCACGGTTCACGGTTCACGGTTCGCGGTTCACGGTTCCGGGACAGCAGAGCGCCTGCGGCCCGAGCGAGGCGACGGAGTGAACCGCAAGGGGCCTGAAGTGGCGGCGCCCCGCGAGCATTTAAGAAAAGAAGACACAGCATGAGACGGCCATTCCTGTTTGTATGCCTGGTTCTCGTGATCACCGCGTGCGCACGCACGCCAAAGCCCAAAACGCCGCAACCGGCACCGCCGACCCCGCGACCGGCCGCAGAGAACCCTCCGACCTCCGTCAACCGTCAACCGCCCTCCGTCAAACCACAGCCGTCCACCAACAACCCATTCGCAGGCCTTCTGCCGCTTCCGCAGCGCCTCGAGCCCGCGAGCGGCGAGCCGTTCACGTTCACGCCGGCGACGACCATCGTCCCCAGCGAGAGCAGCCCGCTCGTGATGAACGTCGCGGCGCAGCTGTCCACGTTCGTCCGCCGCGCGACCGGTCTAGCAGCGCCGATCCTCGTCGCACGTGAGCCTGCTGCGCCGGCCAGCGTGATCGCGCTTGCGCTCGACGCGAGCGCGTCGACGCCGGATGAAGGCTACGACCTGACGATCGCGCCTGGCCGCGTCACGATTCGCGCGCGCACGCCGGCGGGACTCTTCTACGGTATGCAGACGCTGCGTCAGCTCCTGCCCGAATCCTCGGAATACGACGCGCTGTTGTACCATAAGCCGCCCGTGGTCACCCTTCCCGCGGTCCACATCATCGATGCGCCCCGATACGCGTGGCGTGGCGCGATGCTCGACGTGGCCCGGCATTTCTTTTCGATCGACGAGGTGAAGCGGTACATCGATCTGATCGCGCTGTACAAGATCAACCGCCTCCATCTTCACCTTGCCGACGACCAAGGCTGGCGGCTCGAGATCAAGGCCTGGCCCGAGCTCGCGCGGCGCGGCGGCGCGAGCGAAGTGGGCGGCGGCCAGGGCGGCTATTACACGCAGGAGCAGTACAAAGATCTCGTTGACTATGCCGCCACGCATTTCGTGACGGTGGTGCCGGAGATCGACATGCCCGGCC
>QHWT01000023.1 GCA_003222675.1 Acidobacteriota bacterium
GGTCGCCGGCGGCGAACAGCACATGAGTCTGAGTCGGCGCCGCGCCGCCTCCCTTTGCGCTTCCGCAGGCTGCACAGAGGAGGAGCACGAGCGGAGCGAGCGCGAGCAGGTGGCGGAGACGCACTAGATGGCCGCCTCCGAGGGGCGTCGCGAGAGGATCCGCTCGTAGATCGCCTCGACGTCGCTTGCCGCCTGTTCCCAGCTGTGGCGCTCGATCACGCAGGCGCGTGCGCGCTCCCCGAGCTCCTGTGCGCGGGCAGGATCGCGCAGCAGCTCGACAACCGCCGCGGCGAACGTCTCCGCTCCCTCTGCCACGACGAGGTCGTGGCCGGGCTCAGCTCGGATGCTCCCCAGTCCCAACGGCGTCGTCACCACCGCGAGCCCGCATGCCATCGCCTCGAGCACCTTGTTCTGCATTCCCGCGCCGGAGAGCATCGGTGCCACTGCGACCGAGGCGCGGTTCAGCGTGGCGGGCATCGACTCGACGAGGCCGGTCACCGTGATGTCGTCGCGGCGCCCGAGTTGGAACAGATCCGCCGGCGGGCTCGAGCCGGCCAGCAAGAGCCGTGCGCTCGGAACGGTTTCGCGAACCGCCGGGAAGCAGCGCTCGGCGAACCAGCGCGCCGCTGCGACGTTCGGCGGGTAGCTCATGATCCCCGAGAAGACGATCGTGTTCGGTTCTCGCAGCGCCGGGTCGGGCGCGAAGATCTCGGTGTCGACCCCGTTCGCGACCGCCGTCGAGGCCGCGCCGGGAAAGAACTCGGCGTCGAGGTCGGAGAGCACGATCAGGGCGTCGAGGGAAGGGCCGACCTTTCGCTCGTACGGCGTCACGCGCCGGAGCTCCTCACGAAACAGCCAACGGCGCGGCGCGCGCTCGACGGCCACGTTCCTCTGCATGCGGAGCTGCATCGAATCCATGGCGTCGAGAACGGAACGCGTCGAAACGAGCCGGAGGTACGGCGCCATGCGCAGCATGAACGCGTGCGCCACGTCGAAGCTGCGTTCCTGCGCCAGGTCCCGTACGCGCTGCTCGAACTTGGCCGACTGGTAGTAGAGGATCTGGAGCGGCGCTCCCGAGACGAGCCCGCGGCCGGCGACGCGGCCGAGAGCGCGCCATCGAGGCAGGCGGACGACGTCGACGGAGACGCAGCACTCGCGGACCTCGTCGAGCCGCGAGAGCTCCTCGTCCCGCTCGACGAACGACACGAGCGAGATCTCGTGGCGTCGCCCCAGGACCCTCAGGCGGCGGTAGGCGACGAGCTGGTCGCCCTTGAGCGTGGGGCTCGGAAACCGCGGCGTCAGGTAGAGCAGCCTCATCGAGGTTACGGTATCTGCCGTCCGGGGCGGCTAGCTCAGGACAGCGCAGGGCGTCGGGACGAGGAACCCGTGCCACGGCGCCTGCGCGGGGAGCGTGAGCACCCGCATGTGGGAGAGGAGCGAGGTCGGCAGCTGCGGGTAGTCGGCATCGCCCCAGGGGTAGCCGACGGTGGTCGACTGTGGGTTCTGCGCGTAGACGGAGGCAGTTCCGCCGCCGTCGGCGAGGAACATCCCGTAGGTCTGCAGCGCGCGGGCGATCGTCTTCTGCCAGGCGTTGAGGCCGAGGCTGTCGAGGTTCAGGTTCGGGTCGAGCTGGATCCGGGCGCCCTCGGGGGTCGCTCCGGCGGCGTTGCTGCTCCCGTCGCTCGCCGTCGCCGGCGCGACCGGCCCGCCCGACTTCGTGTAGGGGTAGGCGAAGCTGAGCGCGTGTGGGATCGTGCCCGCCGCGAGCTCCTCAGGCCGGATCAGTCCGAGCCCGTTGGCGAAGCCCGCGGCCCGCGCCGCCAGCCCGCCCGCGTAGATGCCCGTGTTCGTCGCCAAGGTCGCGTTGCCCCAGCTCGCCGACCACGAGCCGTCGCTGTGCTTCTGCGCCTGCCAGAAGTCGTACTCGCAGCCGGAGCTGGAATTCATCACGACGAGGTGGCCGTCACCGGCCGGATCGGGCGCCGCCCCCGACGGGATCGGGACTCCGGACATGCTGTGCGCGGGGGCCCACGAGGCGGTCAGGGAGACCGTGACGTGCGGGGTCGTCTGCGAGGCGTCGTAGACGGGGAAGGACCAGCGCTTCGTCGCGATTGCGAATCCGCCGGAAGCTCCGGACACAAGCGACTGCACCATCGCGCTCGAGTGCGGGTCGGTGGTCGCCCCGGACGCGATCGGCTGGTTGAAGACGCTGTCGCTCGAGTACCAGCGTCCGTTCGAAGGCGGGGGAGGTGGAGGAGGAGGAGGCGGCGGCGGCGGAGGCGGTGGCGGTGGTGGCGGCGGGCAGTTGCGATGTGGATTGCACCGTCGATAGAACCTGCGGATCGAGACGCGCGCGACCTCGAACGAGCCCCGCCGTCTGAAGAGCGCAACGCCCAGCTCGCTGCCGGAGCGACGCACCCGGTAGCGGACGCGAAGGTGAGCCCAGTGCCTACCGCCGCGGACGCATGACGTTCGCTTACCGAGGACGTGGCCCTGCGAGTGCTCGGTCAGCCGGAGGCAGACCCGTCGCGATGCCGGCCGGCCGCGAACCCAGGCCCCGGCCGAGTAGAGCTGCCGCCCCATCGTCGAAGGGACCGGACGAGGGGCGTGCAAGATCGCGGCCGGGCGATGCCGGCGGGCAATCACGCGAACGGCGCGCCCGTGGCGCGAGCGACCGACGACGCGGAGGCGCGCCCGCTTGCCCCGCCAGCCGTGCAGGCCCAGGGCGAAGTTGCCGTTGACGACGAGGTTCTGTGAGGCCACCGCGGCCTTGGTCGAGCCCCGCTTGGCGGTCGCGGGCGAGATGCAGAGCACGAGCACGAAGAGCGCTGCGAGCGAGAGGGCAAGGGCGGCGCGGCGGAAAGCCTCCATCGCCTCTCTGGTCGGAGGCTCGCGGCGGCACCTTCATCGCTCGGATGAGGGACGGGTCTCAGCGCGGGAGCGCCTGGCGGAAAAACTCGGCGACCCGGTCGAGCTGGTCCTCGAGCGTCTCCGCGCGCACTAGCTCGTGCCCGGCGGAGACGACGGCGCGCCGCACCA
>QHWT01000024.1 GCA_003222675.1 Acidobacteriota bacterium
ACCCGCGCGTGACAGCAACGTGATGTTGACCCGGATTTGACGGCCTTGAGGCCCTTGTGCCGCTCGCACGGCTTTGTCCACTTCCACGCGCACTCGTTCGGCCGTGGCAAGGATCGCCTGGTGATGGTCCAGGATCACGTCGGTCCAAACCGCCGACTTCAGCTGGTTGCGCCCTTGGAGCACGTTAAAGAACGTGTCAGAGAACACTAGGGCGGTGCCACGAAGTGAAAGTACCCACACCCAGAAGCGGGCCGGTGTGCCAGCAATCGTCGCCCTTGCGCCCACCCACCAAATTGGCATGTGCGTGGCGATACGGTGGCGCAGCGCCTCCTGAATCGCTCGCCATACACCCGAGAGAACCAGGAAGGCAAAAAACAATCCAACGAATGCCACTAGGTAGAACGCCTTTGCGTTGAAGCGGGCCGCGCGCCAGAACTCGTCGAGAAACGAGACCAGCACCATCCCCGACACGCCGGCGCCGAGGGCGCGCCCGACATTGGTGTCCAGCAACCCCGCCACAGCCCCGGTTGTGGCTGCCCCACCGCCTCCCGAGGTCGCCCCGGTGGTGCCGACCGTTGGCGCCTGCGCGACGCCTGCGGAGCCCGTGCCGGACAACCCCGCACGATCGCTCGGGGTGGGGCTCCCTGGGCGGTCGTCGGAAACATCCCATAACTGCACGACAGTTAGGAACGCCACCACGAAGGCGACGCTCAGCACCGCCCAGTACGCGAGCAGGTCGGCGGAGCGTGTCAGCCGCCAGAGCCAGTCCTCAATCCCAATTGCGGTCTGCCCAAGCCAGGATGTTGCGGGCCGAACCGCCTTCCGATGCTCTTCGGTAACGAAGGACAGTGTAGCGTCACGCCGCTGAAACCTGACGGTAGAGAGATCCCGTCTCGTCACTTGCACTAGCGTGAACCCGAGTACGCTGTCGACTTGGCTCGCGTCCGCCGAGAGCGCCAGGGTCGAGATGATCCGATCGCCTTCGCGCCGCAAGGGTCGTGTGCCACGCCGCGCTCCGACAACTCCCAGTACGGGGTTTGAAGCAACGATCGCATTCAGCCGCGAGGCGGCTCCCGCGGGGAAACCGGTGCTAGCCCATGATGCCGGATCTGGCATGTCGGTCACGACCACCACGACCTTGTCGGCAGCGGCTGCTCGCGCCACCAGAGTGTCCAGGACGGCGACCCACTTCGTCAATAGGCGGCCGAACGCAGTGTCCGACGGCAGCACAGTCGTGGCCAACGCCGGGAACCCCACGACGCGTACGTGACCGCCCGCGATATCCACGCTGCATTCGTCGTCGCGAACGGTGTCAGCCGTGTAACATGCGGTCAAATCTTGGATCGCTATTCTGGCCGCGGCGCTGCGATTACGCACGGCGGCCCAGAAGCCTCTCGTATCTCGCGTCCCGTCCCCGCGAGGGACTAGATAGACTCGGCGAACGCGGCTAAGGCGCAAGGCGTCGACCACCCTTCCAACCACTGCCTCCGGCGAAAGCTGCTTGGCAGGTTGCCGTCGCCCGCGCAGCGCTTGGCCAGTCCCGATATCGCGAGGCACGCCTGTTACGACGATGAAGTCGGGTGTCTCGGCTGTGCCGGGCAGTTCGCCGGCCGTCTGAAGCAGCGCTGAGAGGCTGGCGCCGGGGCCGGTCGCCGAAGGGATAGGTTTCGCCAGATCGACCAGGAGGTCGGGCGCAGCGGCATGGATGAAGCCTACTTCTGTGTCGGGGGACGGCCCACACGCGACCAGAGCAACGAGGAGAAGCAGGCCTCGGGACCTGGCGGCACGGTCCCGGAAGGACGGGCGATGTTGACGCATGTGAGGCCACCCTTTCGTGAGAACCGAACCGGCGCAACCGGGGGTAGCTACCCCGGCGCTTCGATTCTTGACGGAATCCGAGCCCGTCGGAGCAGGTCCCCGAAGTGGCTAGTGATGCCCACTCGGCCGACGAGGATGATCCCGTCGCCAGATTCGCTGACCATCGCAATTAGCTCTCGAAGGGCTTCGATTCCGCGGTCGGTGTCGAAGCGATGGAACCGCTTCGGTGCTCCGGGATAGATCGTCCGACCGGTACTGACGGTCGCCCCAACGTGCATCTGAACAATCCACACGTGGTTCCCGTCGTATGCCCACTCGAAACGCACCGGCCCGAGCCGTTTGCGCATCGACTCGAATGTGCGTAGCACCGCGCGTCTCACTCCATCGGGCAGACGTTCCGGCCCGCGCCGCCCGACCATGAACTCGTCACCAAAGCTGCTCACGCCTTCCACCGTGACTTCGCCGTCCTTGGTCGTAACCAGGGCACCCGAATAGTGTGCTGCGACACCTGCTTGGTGCAGAACGGAGGCGATGGCGGTTCCTGTCGGATCTTCGTCCTGCATGAGCCGATACGGATCTAGCCATCCACGACGGGTTGTAAACTTGCCGGGCATCTGTTCGGTAGGGGCAGTGCGGATCCAGGGCTCGGCCGAGCCAGTGTCGACGCCGAACGTGAACGGCGCAGTCTTCCGGGGAATCACGGTCGTTCGGGGCACACGCACTCCGACCAAGTGCGCCATCAACAAGCCGAAGGCCTTGTCACCGATGAACCGACTGAAAAGGTTCGGCCAGGTGGGTGAAGGCTTCTTCGGTGGCGCCGCCGCCTGCTCGATTTCCCACACGATCGTATGGTCGTGACGGAAACCACGGCGCAGCGGGTGTATGCTGAACTCGACCCGCAGCCGCGAGCTGCCGGGTAGCGCCGGCGCGAAACCGTAGACGAGTTGGAACAACCGACGGGCCATCGAGCGGGGCAGCGCTGCCGTCCCCGGCTTCTCGACGCTGCGCGGGGTATCTTCGGGCGCGAACTCTACAACGTCACCGAATGCGACTCCGGACACGCCGCCGTCTTTAACGTCGATGGTCTCATTGACGATCGTGTACAACCCCTGGCCGGCCAGCCGCCGCAAATGGGGCAGGACGTCGTCGATGCTCCGAAGGCCGTAGAGGAACTC
>QHWT01000025.1 GCA_003222675.1 Acidobacteriota bacterium
GTCGGAGCTGCGCGACTACGTCATGGGCGCCCGCATGATCGCCGACATCACATGGAACGCACCGGCGGTGTACGCTTCGCCCGATCCCGCGGGCCGCTACCTCTCATGGTGGACGCGCGAATACTTCGCCCCCGCCGCGGCGCAAGCCCGGGCGGCTTACGACGCCTACCATACGCTGCTCGACACGCCCGATAAGCTGTGGTACGCATCTGAGGCAGTGCAGAACCTGATCGAGCGATTGTGGCGCCGGGCGACCGGGCAGCCGTTCACGCCCTCCAATGCCGATACGCTGGCGGTGCTCCGGTCGCGCATCGCGCTCCTCGATTCGGCGCTCGCGCGGGAGGCGGAGGCCGGGAGCGCCATGAACCGGACCGAGCGCCGCTTCTTCTCGGTCGACGTCGGCCTGGGCCTGCGGGTGGACGAGCGGCAGACGCGGGCCGCGCTGACGCTGGTCGATGCGCTCGAGGCACCGGACTCGAGCGCGATGTGGCGACTGCTGCGCGAGGCGGTCACGCCGCTCGAGCAGCTCGAGAACGACTTCGCTCGGGCGGAATACCCGCCGTTCGACCGCTGGTACGGCGAGACGTGGATCCGGGCCGGGCTGCAGCGCAACAACTCGCACCGGGCGTACGTCGAGCTGCGGGCCTTCATCGGCAGCGACGGCCGCTCCCGGCTCGAGCCGCTGCCCGCGTTCGGCCGGCCGCCGGTGGCGGCGGGATCGCAGCCGCGCGCGCCCTGACGCTCACGCTCGCTCTCGCGGCGGCCGTCGCCTGCGCGCCGGCGTCAGCCACGCCCCGCCAGCAGTGGGTGGGGACGTGGACGGCGGCGCAGCAGCTCGTCGAGCCACGCAACATGCCTCCCGCTCCCGGCTTATCCGGCAGCACGCTGCGCCAGGTGATCCACACGTCGGTCGGCGGATCGACGCTGCGGGTGCGGCTCGCGAATACGTTCGGTGACGGACCGCTCGCCGTCACCGCGGCTCACGTCGCCCGGTCGCTCGGCGGGAGCGCCATCGAGGTGGCGAGCGACCGCGCGCTGACGTTCGCCGGAGCGGACTCGGTGCGCATCGCTCCCGGCGCCGCGGTCACCTCCGATCCGCTGGACTACGCCGTCCCCGCGCTCGGCGACCTCGTCGTCACGATCGAGATCGCCACCGCACCCGGCGCCGCCACGGGCCACCCCGGGTCACGCACCACGTCGTATCTTCGGGTCGGCCGCTGGGCCAGCGCGCCCGAGCTGGCGGAGGCGGCGACGACCGATCACTGGTACGTGCTCGCGGGTCTCGACGTGGTGGCGGAGGGAGCGGGAGGGGCGGTCGTCACCCTGGGTAACTCGATCACCGACGGCCGCGGCTCGGGCACCAACCGGAACGACCGCTGGCCAGACAACCTAGCGCGTCGCCTCCAGGCAGACGCGCGCACCCGGCACGTTGCCGTGCTCAACGCCGGCATCGGCGGCAACACGGTGCTCGCGGGCGGCCTCGGCCCCACGGCACTGGCGCGGGTCGAACGCGACGTCCTGGCACAGCAGGGCGTACGCTGGGTGATCCTGCTCGAGGGCGTGAATGACATCGGTGGCGCCCGGGAGCCGGGGAAGGCGGCCGCGGTGGCGCAGAACCTGCTGGCGGCCTACCGGGAAATCATCGCCCGCGGGCACGAGCGCGGGCTGCGCGTCTACGGGGCCACGATCTCGCCGTTCGGCGGATCGCAGTATGATGGAGCCGACCGTGAAGCGGCGCGCCAACGCGTGAACCACTGGATCCGTGAGAGCGGCGCGTTCGATGCCGTCATCGACTTCGACGCGGTGCTGCGCGATCCCGCGGAGCCCTCGCGTCTCTTGCCACTGGCGGATACGGGCGATCACCTGCATCCCAACGAGGCGGGCTACCGCATGATGGCAGACGCGATCGACCTGGCCCTCTTCATTCCCTGACCGTGGCGCACGGCACCCTGTCGCCGTTCGGGCTCGCCGGTCGCGTCGCGGTCGTCACGGGCGGGTACGGGGTGATCGGCGGCGCCATCGCATCAGGCCTGGCACACGCGGGGGCGGCCGTCGCCGTCCTGGGCCGGCGACGCGCCGCCGCCGAGGCGAAGGCCAAGGAGATCCGCGAGGACGGGGGCGACGCCCTCGTCCTCATCGCGGACGTCCTCGACGAGGCGCGGGTGCGCTCGGCCCGGGACGATGTGCTCGAGGCCCGCGGTCGGGTGGACATTCTCGTCAACGCGGCCGGGGGCAACGTCGCGCGCGCGCGCAGCGACGACCGGCCCGTCTTCGATGTGCCGCTCGACGCGTTCGACGAGGTGCTGCGGCTCAACCTGCACGGATCGCTCGTCCCGTCGCTCGCGTTCGGGGAGGCCATGGGCCGCCAGGGCTCGGGCTCGATCGTGAACGTGTCGTCGATGGCGGCGCGCCGGGTCTTGAGTGGCGTGCTGGGATACTCGGTCGCGAAAGCCGGGATCGAGAGCGTCACGCGCTGGCTCGCCGTCGAGCTGGCACGGCGCTACGGCGACCGGCTGCGGGTGAACGCCGTCGCGCCGGGCTTCTTCGTGACGGAACAGAACCGCGCCGTGCTCCTCAAGCCGGACGGCAGCCACACGGAGCGGGCTCGCGCCATCATCTCCCACACGCCCATGGGTCGCTTCGGCAAGCCCGAAGAGGTCGTGGGCGCCGTGCAATGGCTGTGCAGCGACGCGGCGTCGTTCGTGACCGGCGCCGTCATCCCGGTGGACGGCGGATTCAGCGTGGCGAGCGGTGTCTGAGCCGCGAGTCGGACACCGCTGGACCGTCGTGGCCCTGCTGTTCGGTGCCACCACGGTCAACTACGTCGATCGCCAGGTCCTCGGTATCCTCGCGCCGACGCTCTCGCGCGAGCTCCGGTGGACCGAGACCGACTACGCCGCCATCGTCTCGTGGTTCAGCATCGCCTACGGCGTGGGGCTCCTGGTCATGGGCCGGGTGATGG
>QHWT01000026.1 GCA_003222675.1 Acidobacteriota bacterium
CCCCGGGTCGGCGTCACGTATCAGCTGAACGACAAAACGGTGCTGCGCACCGGTTACGGCCGCAGCTACGACCTCGGCGTGTTCGGATCGATTTTCGGCCACACGGTGACGCAGAACCTGCCGGTGCTGTCAGCGCAGGAGCTGAACGCTCCGCAGAATTTCGCGGCGGTGTTCAACTTGAAAGATGGTCCGTCGCCGGCCGTCTTTCCTGCTGTTCCGTCCAACGGCCTGCTGCCGCTGCCGGACGGCGTCTTCGCGCGTGTGCTCCCGGATAAACAGCACCCACCCGCCGTCGACGCCTACAACGTCACCGTGCAGCGCGAGCTCACGTCGGACATTTCAGTCGAGGCCGCCTACGTCGGCAACCGCGGCGCGCGCGTGTTCATCGGCGACGGTCCGTCCATCAACGGCAACCAGCCGAGGCTCGACGGATTTCCTAACGTGGCGACCGATCTTCGAAAGCCCTATTTCCAGCGGTACGGATGGACGCAGGGCGTCGACATCTACTGCAACTGCGGCACGAACCGCTACGATTCATTGCAGACGAAACTGACCAAGCGATTCTCGAAAGGGTATTCGATCTTCGCGCAGTACACGTTGCAGCGCGAGCGTCAACACGGCGGCGATCAGTTCTTCTATCTGCCCGACCTGGAGTACGGGCCCGCCGACTGGGATCGCGCGCACAATTTCTCGCTGGCGACGACGTACGAGCTCCCGATCTTCAAGAACAATCGGCTGCTCGGCGGCTGGCAGTTCAATCAGGCGACGACCATTCAAAGCGGGTTGCCGTTCAACGTGACCTATCGCGACGCCGACGCGGACCGCGACACCGGTCCGAACCGTCCGAATCTCGTTGGCGACCCAATGGCGGGGGGCGGCACACGCGATCGATGGTTCAACGCGGCGCCGATTGCGAGCTCCGGCAGCGCGTTTTCACGGCCGGCGAAAGGGACCTTCGGCAACCTGCCGCGAAACGCGCTAACGGGCCCCGGCTACTGGCGAACCGACGCGTCGCTGTTCAAGCGGTTCAGTTTCGCCACCGGGCAGGCGATCGAATTCCGCATCGAGGCGGTCAACGTCTTCAACCACGTGAACCTCGGCAACCCGGACTCGGAGATCGGCGTGCCGGGCAACAACAATCCGAACGCAGGCCGGATCACGTCGACCGCGTACTTCGGCTTGGATCCGCAGCGGAACTTCCAGTTCGCGTTCAAGTACGTCTTTTAAACTACTTGGCGGTGGGGCCCACCCCACCGTCTGTCGCGCCTCGACCTCGCTCGCCGCGGTGGTTGGACGCGACTTTCCGGTTTTAAGGATTCACGATCGATCGCTGCGCGACCTTTTCCCTCCAGCGCTCGAAGATGTCGCGGTTCTCAATTCGATCGCTGCGTCCCGGTTCCACGATGAAGCTGATTTCGGCCGATGGGCGCTCGATAATCTTCAGCAGTTCGTCCGCCGTGCTGCGGTCGTACACCCACGTGTGCCATTCGGTTGTCTCGAACGCCGTGCTCGGCAGACCCATCTTTCCTGGCGTGATCATCTCGGGCGATCTGTTCAGCGGTCCAATCGTCTGACGCTCCGCCGACGGCGCGCCCAAGACGACCAACACGCGGCCTCGCGCTGTTAGCGAACCTGGGTTTTTTCCGATCGCGAATCGACCATCGGCGGTCCGGATTCTTGCTAAAACGATCTCCCTGAACTCGTTTCTCTCGGTCATTGGCGTTGGATCGCGACGCCGCCAATAGGATTCGCGAAATCGCTCGCGGGCTCCTTCCGACTGCAGTGTCTTCCATTCTTTTTGTTCGTCCGACGTAAGAAAGTACGCCTCCGGAGATGTGGACCAGTCCTGCAGCGAGCGGCCTTTCACTGCCGACTCGCTCAAGGCAACGAACAGCAAGACTTCAAACCCAGTCATGGACCGCACCGCTCATTGAGCGATCACGTGAACCGGAATCGCAACAAGTGACTAATGGCAGGAGACGGTGAGCGGGTGAGTCAGTGAACATGTTTCACCATCTCCGCTACCGCTCAAACTGACCGTGTAACTGCCGTTGGCGTAGGTGTGAGTCCAACGGCACTCGGCTGGCGTCCCCGGGCTACTGGCCCACGCGTCACATGCAGTAGACCCGTCTCCCGGATCAGTGTGATTGTGCCGCGGGTTGGTTGTCGGGCTACTAACCGAAGAATAGATATCGTATTGGCTACAGTCGGCCGTGGGGTTAACACTCAGGCTACAGCTGATCACCGTGGCGTGAGGTCTGGGCGCCAACAGAGTCACAAGCAGCGCGACGGTAGCGACGATGGATCCACAGACAATTCGCGATGTCTTCTTGCTGTTTTGGGCCGTCATATCAATCCTCCTCAATAGAGCTAGCGCCGCCGGTGCAGCAATGTCAGTACCATGGAACTAACGCGAATCTATCGCACGTTCGGCGTGATTGCCGCGCGATTCGTGTGAATCAAGACGACTCCCTACCATTCGCAGAGTCGAAAGGACTAACGTTGGTTCGTACCGATCCACGATGCATGAATGCGGCTGGGAGTCGGTGAGAAAGAACAGCTATTGCGGTACTGCACGCCGTAACTCAACTACTATGCGCCGCCGCGTGCTGATCATCGATGAGCTGAAGACTCTGTCGGCGCACGAGTCGTACCCTTTATTTGCGCTCGAATGACGCGGGCGAAAGCGTCAGTTGCTCCGCGCGGGTCTGTCGTTGCCCGCTGCCTTCGATTCAATCCAGCCAGCAACTCCAGC
>QHWT01000081.1:0-47584 GCA_003222675.1 Acidobacteriota bacterium
CCGCGGCGAGTGAACAAATTTGTCAATCGGTCCCGTCGATTTCCCGCGAGATCTATCGATTCCTTGTGGCGACGCTGTTGCTCAGTCAGGGACCGGATGTCCTTTCCGGCGAATCGCCGCTCATATGTGAGGTGTTATCGATGAACCAGGCAGATACCGCATGGATGCTCGTGTCTACCGCGCTCGTATTGCTCATGACGCCCGCCTTGGCGCTCTTTTACGGCGGCCTCGTCCGCTCGAAGAACGCGCTCAACACGATGATGATGAGTTTCATCTCGCTGGGATTCGTCGCCGTCGCCTGGGCGCTCATCGGCTATTCGCTCGCGTTCGCCCCCGGGAATGCGTTCATCGGCGATCTGTCGCGCCTGTTCCTGCACGGCGTCGGGCTCGAGCCGAACGGCACGATCCCGCACCTGCTCTTCATGTGCTACCAGGCGACGTTCTGCATCATCACGGCGGCGCTGATTTCCGGTGCGGTCGTCGAGCGCATGCGCTTTCCGGCCTACATCACCTTCATCACGCTGTGGTCCATCATCGTCTACGCGCCGATCGCGCATTGGGTCTGGGGCGGGGGCTGGCTGTCGAAGCTGGGCGCGCTTGATTTCGCCGGCGGCACCGTCGTGCATGTGAACGCCGGGATCGCGGCGCTCATCGCGGCCATCGTCGTAGGCAAGCGCCGCGATTACCAGTCCGCTTCGCTGCTGCCGCACAACGTGCCGTTCACGCTGCTCGGCGCGGGCGTCCTCTGGTTTGGATGGTTTGGCTTCAACGCGGGCAGCGCGGTTGCGGCGAACGGGATCGCCGCCCTCGCGTTCACGAGCACGCTGCTCGCGCCGGCCGGGACGCTGGTCGTCTGGACGCTACTCGACATGGCGCGCTCGCGCCGGTCGACCGCCGTCGGCGCCGCAACTGCCATCGTCGTCGGTCTGGTCGCCGTGACGCCCGCGGCAGGATTCGTCGGCCCGATGAGCGCGATTGCGCTGGGCGCGATCGCGGCGCTTCCCAGCTACGCGGGACTTCTCATCCGCGCGCGCACGTCACTCGACGACTCGCTCGACGTCGTTGCCGCGCATGGCGTGGGCGGCACGGTGGGCGCGCTGCTCACCGGCGTGTTGGCGCAGAAAGCGCTGAACGGCGTCGCCGACGGTGCGCTATTCGGAAATCCGTCGCAGCTCCTGGTGCAGGCCCTGGCGGTCCTCGCGACGATCGTCTACAGCGGCGCGTTGAGCTTCGTCCTGCTGAAGGCCATCGGTCTCGTCACGCCGCTGCGCGCCGGAGCCAACGAAGAGAGCGCGGGACTGGATGTTACACAGCACGGCGAGGAAGCTTACGTACACGCGGGCGGATCGACGGAAGTACCCGCTGCTGCGATCGACGTCACAGGGCCGCCTATCGGCGTCGCCGAGCCTTCTCCGGCGATCTAATCAGGCCGGAACCGCGCGGTCCGGGAGTCGGGGCCTCCTCCTCTCCAGATCTCGGACCGCGCAACAATTTTGGATGGCGGGGCCCCCTGCACCCCGCCAGGCTCGCTTCGCTCCGTGGGGCCCCACGGCCCACTCCGCTCCGCGCGCGCCGGTGAATGGCGCAGACCCCTGCACCCCGCCAAGCTCGCTTCGCTCCGTGGGGCGCCACGGCCCACTCCGCTCCGCGACGCGCCGGTGAATGGCGCGGACTCCTGCACCCGCCAAGCTCGCTTCGCGCCGTGGGGCCCCACGGCCCACTCCGCTCCGCGACGCGCCGGTGAATGGCGCAGACCCCAGCACCCGGCCAGGCTCGCTTCGCCACCCGGGACCCAACGCCCGCTCGCGGCGCCCAATGTCGGGCACATGTTCAAAGCGAAAAAGGCGCCGGAGTAAAGCAAAGGGTCAGAATGATTAGCGCGAGGACAGCGATCGCCACACGCTGACTGCCAACCGGTTCGTATTCGTTCCGGACTGGCGGATGTTCACGGCCCACCATTTTCAGCATTGCCAGCATGATCGCTGCGAGGACGAGCCATACGCTCACTGAGACGAATACCGCCAGGCCGATGACTGCGCTGAACGTGATCAGCGAGATCACGGATGACTTCCTGCCAAACACCGCATAAGTAATGTGTCCGCCATCCAACTGGCCGAATGGCAGCAGATTGATCGCGGTCGCGAGCATACCGAACCAGGCGGCGAAGACCATGGGATGGATGTTCAATGCACTCGCATCGGGAATCGCACCGAACATCACGCGCACGGCCAGCTTGAACAGGAGAGGCTCGCCCAACCATGCCGTCGGGCCTTGGGGCGCGGCCACGATCGTCGACATCGTGAGGCCCGCGAAGAGCGCCGGCACGAGGACCGCGAACCCCGCTATCGGCCCCGCGACGCCGATATCGAACAGCACTGCGCGCGTGGGGAACTGCTCGCGGATCCGAATCACCGCGCCGAGCGTGCCGGTGGGCGGCAACGGCAGCGGCAGAAAGTACGGCAGCGATGCATCCACGTGGTAGATGCGACACGCAACGTAGTGTCCCATCTCGTGCGCTCCGAGAATCCCGATGATCGTGCCGCTGTACCAGAAGCCGTTCGTCAGCAGGCCGACGACGTCCAGGTGCGGCTCGACGCGCCAGAAGTTCGAGACGAATGACAGATAATGGAAGCCACCGATCGCGGTCGTAGTCAAGACCGTGGCGATGAAGAGCAACGCGTGCAGCCACCACCGGTTCGCGAACCGGCGCGGCGGCAGGTAAACGGGCTCGAACGGCTCGGAGGAGTACCCAGCCTGGGGAAATTCGAAATCGACGTCGCCCATCAGCCCCCGATGTTCTGGAGGTCCTTGCCGGGTTTGAAGCGGATGGTGCGCCCTGGCGGGATTCGCACTTCTTTGCCGGTGCGTGGGTTTCGGCCGATGCCACGCTTACGGGGCTTTACCTGGAACACGCCAAAGCCGCGCAGCTCAATCCGCTCGCCACGCTGCATCGACAGCCGCATCGCCTCGAATACGGCATCGACGGCCACCTCGGCCTTGACCTTGGTGATATCGGCCACGCGCGACACCTCGTTCACGATGTCGACCTTGATCATGCTTAGGTGCTCCTGGGGAAGTGTAACTAGCATATCTACCATTACTTACACTGTCAAGACCCGAGCTAACTGAGTTTCCGACATGGCCCAGAAACGCTCCGGAACGGGCCCAACGGTCGTGCTGGTGGGCCGTCCGAACGTTGGAAAGTCCACGTTGTTCAACCGAATCACCGGTTCTCGCCGTGCGATCGTGACGCCAGTCGCAGGGACCACGCGCGACACGATTGCGCAGCCCGCCGAGTGGCAGGGGACGCCGTTTTCGCTCGTTGATACCGGCGGGATGTTTGGCGCCAGCGGCGATCCGCTGCATGAACTGGTCATCGAACACGGCCGGCGCGCCATCGCATCGGCGGACGTCGTCGTGTTCGTCGTGGACGGTCGCGAAGGCCTCGTCTCGGCCGACGAGGAGATCGCGGCGGCGCTCCGCGGCGTGAAGGCGTCGGTGGTGATGGCGGTCAACAAGACGGATGATCGCCGCGCGCGCGGGCGTGCCCTCGAGTTCTACCGACTCGGATTCGAGCCGGTGATCGAGATGGCAGCCGAACACGGCGACGGCGTCGGCGATCTGCTCGATGAAATCGTCCACCGCTTTCCGACAGGCCGCCGCGACGGCCATCAGAGCGCGCCGGAACCGGAAACCGCCATCGCGATCGTCGGCCGGCCGAACGTGGGCAAGTCGTCGCTGCTCAATCGCCTGCTGCGCGCCGAGCGATCGATCGTCAGCGATCTCCCCGGCACGACGCGCGATACCGTCGACGCGATCCTCAAGTGGCACAAGCGCACGTTCCGCATTCTCGACACAGCGGGGATCCGCCGTCCGGGCCGCGTCGCGCGGTCGGGGCAGGTTGAATCGATCAGCGTCATCGTGGCGCGCCGCGCCATCGAGAAGGCGGACGTCGCGGTGCTCGTGATCGATTCCGTTGAAGGAGCAACCGATCAGGACGCCGCAATTGCTGGAGAAGCCGACAAGACGGGGTGCGGGGTGATCATCGCCGCGAACAAGTGGGATTTGATGAAGGAGCGAGGCGCAGACTTCGTAAAGGAGTTCGATGGAAAGCTGCGGCGGCAGCTCAAGTTCCTCGATTACGCGCCCCTGCTGCACTTGTCCGCGCTCACGGGCGAACGCACGCCAAGGCTGCTCGAAACGATCGACAAGGTCGCCGAGGCGCGCAATCGCCGGATTCCGACATCAGAGCTGAATCGGTTCGTGCAGGCCGTCACCGCCGTGCACCCGCCCGCGAGCCCTGGCAGGCGCGAGGTGCGGATCCTCTATGCCGCGCAAACAGCTGTCGCGCCGCCGACCTTCGTGTTCTTCACCAACGTCGCGACCTCATTTCATTTTTCCTACGAACGCTTCCTGGTCAATCGTCTGCGCGAGTCGTTCGGCCTGGCGGGAACGCCGATCAGGCTGCACGTAAGACGCCGGGAGAAATAGAGGCGCGAGCTAGGAGGGCGGGGCGTGGGATGCGGGGCGCGGATGGAAGCCAATCACCGTAGGCCGGGTCTTGAGACCCGGCGTCAGTCCAACAATCTCCTTCCGAAAATCGCCTCGCCGCCGCGCGAGACGTAGAACCCGTAGCACGCCAGCGCCGCCGGGATCAGCATCACCAGCATCGCGTTCGCAAAAAACCACTTCGACGTGTCGAACGTGAGAACAGCAGGCGACATGATGAAGTTCACGAGCGTCAGCACCATCGTCGCGAGCAGGCCCAGGCGCTGAATCGTGATCACCACGATCGTGATCAACAGCACGTTGAAGGCGAGGTTGAGGAGGGGCGGACCCGACTCGAAGATGCTGTTCGCCGACATGAATGTCATCAGCGCAATGGCGACCGCCGCGGCGGCGCGCTCGCGACGGACGACGATCTTCAGCAGGACCATGCCGAAGACCGCGAAGAGCGCGTTGAGTACGGCATTGAATACGTGGTTGAGCACACGCGCGATCACGATGTGCGTGCCCATCAGCTGATTCAGATCCGGAACACGCGGCGGGACCGGATAGCCGAGCCATTCAATCACCATGCCGTTGCTCACATCGATCACATGTACGACGATGCCGATCGCGACCCCCAGGATGATGTCGCGTCCCACCAGGGGATCCCGCCATTGCCGTGCCATCAGCCGCGACCACGACACGAGCGTCGTCGGCCAGAATCGCCGCACGTAAGGCTCGAGCGCGAGATAGAGCAGCCAGAGGAGCCCCGCAGCCCAGAGGGGCTGCCCCGTGAAGAAGCGTTCCATCTCGATGCCGGGATTGGGGACGTGCTTCGAATCGATCAGCCACACCGCGAACGCCACGATCGAGACGAATGCGGCGAGCTGGAAGGCGCCTCTTCGGTCGCCGCGCCCCTTGCGCAGGTTGTGGCGCGCGATGAGCGCCGCGGCGACGAATACCGAGAAGACCGCAAGCGTGATCAACGCGGACCACACAGATACCCGCGTGCGCGCGATGTCGACGTCGGCGGTGCGCGTCCACGGCGGGATCTGCTGGAACGATACGGGACGTCCGCGGTATGCGGCCGCTTCGACGCGGAGCTGCGCCCCTGGAACGCCGGCGAGCGGTGCCGTCCACGCGGCGCGGGTGTCGGCGTACTGCCGCGGCGTCCACTGCGGCGCGGCCGGCGTGAAGACGGAGATGTCGAGGCCGGCAGCGGCGAACAACGGTTTCCAGTCGACGGGCGCCGGCCTGGACTCCGGATCGAGCTGCGGCGGCACGACGGCGAGCTCGAGCAGCAGCCCCCGCGGATCCAGTTTCACAAGTGTCATGCCGGACATCAGCAGCGGCGGATCCGTCAGCGTCACGTGGTCCTGGTCGCCGGTCGGCATGAGGATTGACGGACTCCCGCGGCGCCAGAATTGAAGAGCGGCGGGCGTGCCTGACGACAGCCGCTCTTTGCTCCCCATTTCGGGGTGTTCACGCAGGTATTCGATAAGTCCGTCGGGCACGCCGAATCCGTACGCGGAGTCGACGCTCTCGATCTGATAGCCGATGGAAGCGAGGATCTCCTTCGCTCGCTCGGACAGGAGAAGCGGGGGTTTGGGAAGCGGGACCACGCTAGTTACCAGGACGCGATCGGCCAGCGTGACGGACAGGACGAGAGCGCCGAGTGCCACTGCGAGAGCCGCGGTTGCGGCGAGCGGTTTCAACGCGCTCGTCTCTCCGGCAGCGGCGACCATTTCGGGCGACGGTGTTTCCCCGGCCGCGAGAGCGGCGGCAAGCGGATCGCCTCCGGGCAATGCTGCGGCGACGGCGAGCGCCGACCGTGGACGTCGCGCCGGATCGGACTCCAGGCATTGCATGATCGCCCGCTCGATCGTCGGATCGAGATCGCGCACGAACTCGGATGGCGGCGTGATTCCCGCCTGCTCGCGCTTCGCGATGAGCTCAGCGAGATTCCCTCCTTCGAGCGCGCGGCGTCCCGTGAACAGCTCGAACAGGACGAGTCCGAGCGCATACAGGTCGCTTCTCGGCGTGACGTCGCCGCCCGCGAGTTGTTCGGGCGACATATACCCGGGCGTGCCCGCGCGAATGGATTCTCCCGTCGCGCCGGCGAGGCCGAAGTCCGTGATGCGGATGCGGCCGTTCCCGTCGAGCATGATGTTCGCCGGCTTCAGATCGCGATGCACCACACCGCGGTCGTGCGCGGCCGCAAGGCCCGCGCAGATCTGGCGCGCGAGCGCGATCGCGCGATCCTGCGAAAACCGGCCGATGCGGCGGAGCAGCGACGCGAGGTCCTCGCCGTCGACGTACTCCATCGAGAGGAACGTGTGTCCCTCGAACTCGCCGACGTCGTACACGCGGCAGACGTTCGGGTGCGAGACCTGTCGCGCGACCCGCACCTCCATGTGGAGCTGCGTCAGGCGCGCGGGATCCTTGTCGACCGCTTCGGACAGGAATTTCAGCGCGACGGGTTGTCCGAGCTTCAGATCGTCGGCGCGAAACACCTCGCCCATGCCACCGCGTCCAACCCGTCCGACGATCCGGTAGCGTCCCTCGAGGAGCGTGCCGGGTGCGAAGCGCCCGTGATCGATCGCGTCCGTGCTCCTCAGCCAGGCCGTGTTGCTGGTCCGGCCTGTTCGAACGTCGTGACTTCCACCTGCGCCATCAGCAGCCCCGTGGCTTCCGGCTTTAGGCGGAAGAGAGCCTGCATCGGCCAGTCTGGTCTCATCCGAGGGCCAGGACAGCGGCGTCAAACATCTCGGACAGAGCGACGCTGACGTGGGAAGTTCGATGGCGCAGGCAGGACAGGCAGGCATATGAGAATCAGATTGGGCGCGTTGCGCGTTGCGCCGAACCAGACGCGACATAGCAGCCGACCAGGCCTGCGGCCACGATCGCACCGACGAAGACCAGCCCTGTCGGGCCGCGCCACGACGAGAAATCGGTTGTCAACGGCGCGCGCAGGAGAATGAAATGCGCGGTGAGCGCCGCAATCGTCGCAAGCAGTCCGATCCAGGCCACGACCGCGACAAAGATCGTGACGATCACGATGCCGGACGCGACGTCCAGCATCGGCGTGTCGCCCGGGAACATGCCGTTCAGGACGACGGGCGCGTAGCAAGCGATTGCGGCAAGCGCCGCGGCCGATGATTGCTTCAGAAGAATCCGGAACGCGACATAGCCCGCCATCCCGAGCATGCCCGACGTGATGGCGACCTGCGTGCGATCGAGAATTCGCGCGAGCGAGTGATGCAGCGCCATGAGTACCGTCGGATCGTATGCCAGCGGAATCGGTTGCGGCCGGCCGGCGAGGAGCGGCACGACGTTGTGCAGAGCGTACGCGAGCGTCATGGCAAGTCCTGCAGCAATCCCAATCACGACGTCGCGGCCGACGTGAGGATCGCGCCAGCCGCCGGCGAGCAGGCGCGTCCATCCGATCAAGCTGGAAGGAGAAAACCGTCGGACATAAGGTTCGAGGCCGAGATACGTAACCCAGAGCAGCCCGGCATTGAAGAGTCCCTGGCCGATCGCGCCGAAGAAGCGATTGACCTCTTCGCTGAAGACGCTGACGTGACGATCGCTCAACAGCCATGCGGCCATGAGGATGAAGAACACCGCCGTCGCCGCGCGGAACGCGCCGCGCCGGTCGCCGCGTCCGAGGCGCAAGTTCCTCCGTGCGAGCAACGCGCCGCACAACATCAGCCCTGGCATGATAAGTGACGACAGCAGCCCTGTCGTGCGCTCAAGCCACGAGCGTGGCCCCGGGGACGCCGTGCGAGCTGATCGGGTCCACGGTCCCGTGATGCCGAAGAAGACGGGTTTTCCCGAATACCCCGCTGCTTCGACTCGAACTGTGAGGTCGGGACGCTCGGGAAGATGTCCTTCCCACGCGACGCGTTCGTCCGCGTAGACCGACGGCACCCACCGTGGCGTCACGGGTGTGAACGCGTCCATTGAAAGTCCCGCGGTGTCGAACAGCGTGGACCAGTTCGCATGTACGATCCGCCGGTCGGATTGAATCGGCTCAGGGACGGCGATCATCTCGCTCAGCCGTCCGTTCGCGTCGACGACGATGAGCGCCATGCCGCTGGTGGTCAGCGGCGGATTGACGGCTTCGACGCGGTTCTCGTCTCCGTACGGAATCAGCGGCCGCGGGCTCGTCCGATACCACAGCACCTCAGTCGCCGGACGCGGCGTGGCCAGCGCCTTCCACCGATCGCGCGACGTATTCGTCGCCGCGATGTACTGCACCCAATCGAGCGAGGTCGTCAGCCCCGCGGCCGAGTACATGGATTGATCGCCGTACCCGAGCTTCTGCGCAATCTCCTGCGCGCGATCGATCAAAGCGGCGGGCGGCTTTGGCAGTGGTACCCGGTTGATGAGCAGCACGCGTTGAGAGATTGCGAGCAAGGCGATCGACGCGAGGACAATCCACGCAATCGCCGCGGCGGTGGTCGTCCTTGACAGCGCTTCCGTGCTCGACGCGGCGGCCGCGACCATCTCCGGCGACGGCGTCTCGCCGGCAGCGAGCGCCGCGGCGATCGGATCGCCGCCCGGCAACGCCGCCGTGACCGCGAGCGCTGACCGAGGTCGCCGGGCCGGATCGGGTTCCAGGCAGCGAAAGATGATGTTTTCGATTGCAGCATCGAGATCCTGAACGATCGCGGTCGGCGGCGTGATCCCCGCCTGTTCACGCTTGGCGATCAACTCCGCGAGGTTCCTGCCTTCGAGCGCCCGCTGGCCCGTGAACAGTTCGTAGAGAACCAGTCCCAGCGAATAGATGTCGCTGCGCGGCGTGACCTCTGCGCCCGACAACTGCTCTGGCGCCATGTACGCGGGCGTACCCGCGCGCAGGATCTCTCCGGCAGCGCCCGCGAGGCCAAAGTCGGTGATCCGGATTCGGCCGTTCGCGTCGACCATGATGTTGGCGGGCTTCAAATCGCGATGCACGACGCCGCGGTCGTGCGCGGCGGACAACCCGGCGCAGATCTGCCGAGAGAGCTCGATCGCGCGGTCCTGCGGAAAGCGGCCGATGCGGCGGAGGAGGATCGCGAGATCCTCCCCGTCGACATACTCCATCGAGAGAAACGTGTGTCCCTCGAATTCGCCCACGTCGTACACGCGGCAGACGTTCGGATGCGAGACCTGCCGGGCCATGCGCACTTCCGCATGCAGCTGCGTCAGGCGGGCCGGATCGTGGTCGACGTCTTCGGGCAGGAACTTCAAGGCGACGGGTTGTCCGAGCCGCAGATCGTCGGCGCGATACACCTCGCCCATGCCCCCGCGCCCGAGGCGGCCGACGATGCGGTAGCGGCCGTCGAGCAGCGCGCCTGGCTGGAAGCGGCCATGATCGATCGCGCCGGTGCTGGTAAGCCAACTCGTGCTGCTGGAGCTGCCAGGCCTGCTCTGGAGTGCGATGTGTGATGCCGCTGCCGCGCTTGGGGCCCTCTCGCCCGATATCCTCTGGCTTCCTGCTTCTGCGGACCCAGACGCACCGGCGGACTCGCCGTAGCCTTGTCCGCCTTCGCGCGGAGCGCTACTGCGAGACCTCGACGAAGCTTGACCGGAGTCGGGGCGGAGGCCGTTAGACGGGGGCGCGGCCAGCCGCGTCAAATCCGCGTCAACGTCCGCTAAACGGGTTATGTCGGCGTGCCAGGGGAGCGGCGTGTTGCACGAGGGGCACGTGGCGATCGTGTCGTCGACGGGCAAGCCGCATGACGGACAGCGAGGCACGTCGGGATTCTAACAGCTGCACCCGAAGCGGCCCGATTCGCACCTCGCGTCGCGCATCCTTTAATGTAGTCCGTTCCTCGCAAGTCTTTGATATACTGACGCGCCAGCGCCCTGCATGCTCTTGGTGGACACAGTCCAGATCCCCAACCGGTCGTTGTTTCGGCAACCTGAAATCTGCGAGATCGCGCAGGTGCAGCCGTACGTGCTGCGCTCGTGGGAAGCGGAGTTCCCCGATCTGGGCGTGGCGAAAACCGCAGGCGGCCCACGGGTCTATCGCCGCGCCGACCTCGAGCGGGTGCTCCGGATCAAGCATCTGTTGTTCGTCGAGGGGTTGACGCTTGCTGGCGCGCGGCGCAAGCTGGCGGACGAGCAGCTCACGCCGAACGCGGACCCGACGCCGCTCGACGATCTGCTGACGACCGACGCGCGCGAGCGGATCCGGCACGTGCAGCACTCGCTGCGCGAGCTGGCGTCGATGCTCGCGAAGCAGCCGGGCGCGACGAACGGGCACGGTGAGTTCGAACTGGCCGCGCCGTCGCCAGCGAAGAAGCGATCGCCGGCGCCCAAGAAGAGCGCGGGCAAGACCAAGAAACGGTAGGCCGGCCCAGACCGGCTGTTTCGCGAGCAATCATGTAGGCTGGGTCTTGAGACCCGGCGATCACATACGGCGGGTCTGACGACCCGGCGTCGTATCCGATACGGGATGTAGCGCAGCCTGGTAGCGCACCTGACTGGGGGTCAGGGGGTCCCGGGTTCGAATCCCGGCATCCCGATCAAAATCTCTAGGGTTTTTGAAATTTCCGACAAGCTACGGGGCGGAGGCGTACCGTCGGCTGACAATTGGCTGACAATCGGTACCGTCGGGAGGCAGTTTTCCTCGTTCGGCAACGATGCTCCTGCGGCCGAGCAAATCCAGTTCATTCAAGGCGCCCGCAGGCGCGAGGAACTCCGGATTGGCGCTCTCCGCGAGCCAACCTATCGCACTCATGGAAATCGCGGATCGCTCCAGCTGCCGGTCTGTCGGTTGACATTGGCGGTGGTGAAGTGTTACAGATCGTCACGTGACAGATCGTAACAGTCAGCGTCGTCCCTTAACCGAGCTTCAGCAGGCCATCCTCGACCTGATCTGGTCGCGGCGTTCGGCGACCGCTGAGCAGGTGCGCTCGGGATTAGCTGTCAGGTTTCCGCTCAGCGACTCAAGCGTCCGGACGCTCTTGCGGCGTCTCGAGGCGCGCGGCTATTTGACCCACCACCTGGACGGAAAGATCTTCGTCTACGAAGCCGCGCTGCCGCCGCAGAGCGTCGCTGCCGGCGTCATTCGACAGATCATCAAGCGATTCTGGTCCGGATCCGCTGAGCGGTTCCTGCTCGGGATGGTCGACGAGAAGGTGCTGTCGTTGGAAGAGATTCGAAAGCTTGCGCGGAGTGTCAAGAAGAGGCGGTAAGCCATGTGGACCGAAGCTGCTCGGGCCTTGTGGAGCATCCTCGCGGAAGCGTCGCTGCGCGCCACTATTGCCGCCGCGCTGGCCGCGGTGATCCTGTTCGTGACGCGTACACGCGCCGCGGCGGTGCGCCACGCGGTGTGGGCGTCTGTCACCGCCGCCATGCTAGCGATGCCGCTTCTGCCGCGCGCCGTGCCGGCGGTTCCCGTGGCGGCATTGCCGCCGATGGAACTGTGGGCCGCGGCGCTCTCTACCCCTGATCCCCGCGAGAAACTGCCCGGCGCGGCCGTTCGGCCGCGCGCCGGCTGCACGGGCGGTTTCCACTCGATCGAGGTGGCCTGTCGCGGCTGCGTTGGTCTACTTCGCAGGGTTGTTCGCGTCACTGGTCTATGTGTCGGCCGGTTGGCTCGCGATGACGACAATCGTGCGGCGCTCTCGGCGCGTGATTTTGCCGGACGGCAGCGGGGCGTACGTGTCCCCGCTCATCGCCGCACCGCTGACGGCCGGCGTGTTCAAGCCCTGCGTCATCCTGCCTTCCGCGTGGCGTGACTGGCCCGAGGAAACGCTCGTCGCGGTTCTCACGCACGAGCGTACCCATATGCGCAGGCGGGATCCGCTCGTCGCGTTGTTCGCGCGACTGAATCGCTGCGTCTTCTGGTTCCATCCGTTGGCGTGGTGGCTCTATTCGAGACTCGCGGCGTCGGCAGAGTACGTGTGCGACGAGGCCGCGGCGCGCGTTTGTCCACCGGTCGTGTATGCACGGGCGCTCGTCGAGATCGCCGACGACGTGCGCCGCAATGGCGGCAGGCTCGCATGGCAGGGGATTGCCGTCGGCGGCAACGGTCGGCTGAAGGCGCGCATCGATCGCATCCTCAGCGAACCGCCGTGGACTTCTATGTCGCGCGGCAAGAAGGTGCTCGTGGCTGGCGCGTGCCTCGCCGCCATCGGCGTCGCCGTCGCCTGCCGTCCGGCGACGAAGCCACCCGAACTCCGGCCCAATCCCACCGTTGCCCAGCGGGAGGCGGACCAGAAAGCGCGCGCCGAGCGCATGCGGGCGGCGCAAAAGATGACGCCTGAACAGGTCGTGCAGCTCGAGGCTGCGGTTGCCCGCAACCCGGAGGATCTGGGGTCGCGCGAGAAGCTGCTCCTTTATTACGGCTACCGCGAGCGGAAGCTGGATGCGGGCGAGATGGCTGCCCGGCGGGAACACGTGCTCTGGACGATCGATCACCACCCCGAGAGTGAGCTCGCGGGTTCCTGGGGCATGCGGCTGTTTACGACGAACAAGGATCCGAATCCGGATCCCGACGGTTATGCACAGGCGAAGCAGCTCTGGCTCGCACAGATCGGACGAGACCACCCGCCGGTCCACGTCTTTGTGAATGCTGCGCACTTCTTCGAGACGGCCGACAAGCCCCTCGCGGAAGCGAACTGGCTGAAGGCGGCGGAGCGCGAGCCGGGGAAGTGGTCGCCGGAGCTCGGTCGCCTCTACGCCTTTACGTTGATGGGATCGAATGCCTCGATGCCGCTGAACGTGCTGCGAAACGTCAGCATGACGGACGCGCACAGCCCCTATGCGCAACAGGTGCGGCAGAAACTCGACTCGTCATCCGATGTCAAGCTTCTCACCTCCGCCGGCCAATACCTGCTCTTCGCGAGACAGTTCAACACGATGGGTGAGACAGCAAGCTCGATCGATTTCGACGTCCAGAGGCTCGGGATCAAGTACCTGCAACGGGCGCTCGAGCTCGATCCGAATGCGGTCGTCCCCGCAGCCTTGCTCTACGGACAGCGGGTGCTCCAGCAGAATCACCGATTATTGTCGCCGCTGAACGGGCTTGCTCCAGACGCGCGTGTCCGCGCGATCGCCGCGCTTCCAGAGCAGGATCGACTGAACGTGCTGGCCGGACTGATTGCCGGCGCCTATTACGAAGGCGAGAGCCAGGACTACTACAAGAAGGACAAGGCCGCGGCGAAGGCCGCATGGGAACGGTTGAAGATCCACGCGGAAGATGCCCTCACGATCGGTCCCCGGAATCCGGGTCATCCGGCGGCAGGAGAGGCGATGTTCAACGCGCACATCTTCCTGGGCACGATCGCGCTGTGGGATGGCGACGTCCGCACGGCCCTTCAGCACCTCCGCGCTGCGCCGGATGTGCCTGCATCCGATGGTGTCAAGTACGCCGGTGGGATTGCGAGCTCGCGGCTGGCCCGGTATTTGTTGAAGGCCGGCGAGCATCAGGCCGTGGCGGAGTACTACGACCGGATGGCGACGGTGAACCTGCTGGAGAGCGCTTCTTTGAAAGAAGCGGCACAGGCGATTCGGGCGGGTAGAATGCCCGCCTGGTACCAGTGGGCAACCACACGAGAAGCCGCACGCTGATGTTCGTGGCCGCCGATCGCACGAGAACAACAACAGCGCCGCTATGCTGGCTGCTCGTTTCGGTTCCTAAACACTGCGGCGTTAATAGGCGAACAACGTGCGCGATCTCGATCGGCCGGGACAAACGACACTCGCAGCGGCGACATCCAGTCATCTGGGTCAGCGCGACGTTGAGTATCTTTACTACGCGGTAATAGGATGGGCCATGCCGGACGTACGGCTCGCTGTCCGCGCCCTCCTTTGCACGCCTCTCGTTTCTGCTCTCGCGGTGCTCTCGCTTGCACTCGGTATCGGTGCCAATACGGCCGTCTTTTCCCTCGTCAACACTGTGCTGCTGCGCACGCTTCCGGTGAGGAATCCCGAGCGGCTGGTCACCGTTTCATCCAATTTCGCGCTCGCACATGGCTACCGCAACGGTATTGGTTGGAATTACGACATGTGGCGTCGCTTCGAACAGGAGCGCTCGGCGTTCGAGGACGCCTTCGCATGGACGTGGGCGACGTTCAACCTCTCACCCGGTGGACCGGTCGAGCCGGTGCGGGGAATGATTGCGAGCGGTTCCTTCTTTTCCACTCTTGGTGTTCCCGCCGTCATCGGCCGGACCTTCACGCCCGCCGACGATGTGCGGGGTGGCGGTCCAGACGGACCTGTGGCGGTGATCAGCTACGCGCTGTGGCAGCGACGGTTCGGCGGCGATGTCACTGTCATCGGTCGTCGTCTGGAACTCGACCGCGTGCCATTCACGATCGTGGGCGTAACGCCCCCGGAATTCTCTGGCATTGAAGTTGGCGAATCGCTCGATCTCGTCGTCCCCTTGGGCACAGATCAACTCCTGAAAGGTACGCGCACGCTGCTGGATAATCCGCGTGCGCTGCTGCTGACGATCATGCTTCGCCTGCAGGCTGAGCAATCCCTCGAATCGGCAACAGCAGCCATCGGCGCGATGCAGCCACGGATTCTCGATCTAGGCCGATCGCAACTGCCGAAGTTCGCTCAAGAGGCTTTCGTCCTTGTGCCGGCGGCGACCGGCTCGACGGACAAATCCCAGCTCCGGCAACGCTACGAGCAGCCGCTCTTGGTGGTTGCTGCCGTGACGGCGCTCGTTCTGCTGATCGCCTGTGTGAATATCGCCAACCTGGAGCTGGCGCGTGCAGCGGCCCGGCGACACGAGTTCAGCGTCCGTCTGGCGCTCGGCGCGCCTCGCGCTCGGCTGGCATGGCAACTGTTCCTCGAAAGCCTGATCATCGCGGGTGTGGGCGCCGTCCTCGGCTTGCAATTCGCGAAGTGGAGCAGCCGGTTGCTCGTGTCGCAACTATCGACCTCCGGCGATCCGGTGTTCTTGAATCTGCCGATCGACTGGCGTGTCCTGGGATTCACGGCAACCGTCGCTACCGCCACCGCCTTGCTCTTCGGCACGGTCCCAGCCTTTCGCGCGTCGCGGGTTTCCCCGTTCGATGCGATGAAGGCGCAGGGACGAGGTGCACCAGGGCTGCAGCGCGGAACCATGTCGAGCAGCCTTGTCGCCGTGCAGGTGGCGTTTTCGCTCGTCGTGGTCTGCGCCGCCGCGCTCTTCCTCGAAACGTTTCAGCGCCTCGAGAGCAAACCGATCGGATTTGACGCGGACAGGATCCTCGTGGTGACCGTCGACACGTCTCGTGCGAGCGTCGCGCCCAAGGATCGGGATTGGTTCTCCCGCCGCCTCGTGAGCGCGGTCGCTGCTGTTCCAGGTGTATCGCAGGCGGCTGCCTCGATGGCCACACCTGGCCTGGGCGGTGCGCCAATCTTCTCACGGACGCGCGCGGCAGGGCCGTGGACGTCGGACGTCGCATCATGATGAATGCGGTGACGTCGGCGTGGTTTTCGACGTATGGCGTTTCCCTGCGTGCGGGCCGCGATGTCACCGACGGCGACACGGCGCAGGCGCAGCCCGTTGCCATTGTCAACGAGACGCTCGCTCGGGAATTCTTCCCGGGCCGTAGCCCCCTTGGCGCCGAGCTCGATGACAGCTCGACCAACACGCGACGCACGATTGTGGGTGTCGTAGGCGATGTGGTCTATGGATCAAGGCGCGACAGGATCGTTTGCACGGCGTACATGCCACTCGCCCAGTCAGCTGGACTGGGTCAAGGCCTGCCAAGGACAAGCCTCCAGATTAGTCTCCGCGCGGTCGGTGGAGAGCTGACACCGGTCATACGAGGGGTCGGTGCTGTGCTCGGCCAGGTCGATCCAAAACTCTCGTTCACGTTTCGGATTGTGGGCGATAGGGTACGGGCGGCGCTGTCGCAGGAACGGCTCGTCGCAGTGCTCTCCAGCTTCTTCGGTGCGCTTGCCGCCATCTTGGCAGGTCTCGGTCTCTATGGTCTGACGTCGTACGGAATCAGCCGCCGCGAGACGGAGATAGGTGTTCGGTTGGCTCTCGGTAGTTCCACTTCAGGCATCGTGCGCCTCGTGTGCTCGCAAACGGTGAGCCTCGTCGCGTTGGGAATCTTGATGGGCGTTGGAGCGAGCCTGTGGCTCTCGCAATTCGTCGCGGCTCTTCTCTATGATGTTCGACCACGCGATCCGATGACCATGGTGTCCTCCGCCGCGGCCTTGATGATCGTCGCGATCATCGCTGCGTGGCTGCCTGCTCGTCGTGCCATCCTGATCAATCCCGCTGACTTGTTGCGACGGAATTGACCGAGTCCGCCGCTCACCTTGGACCGTGAGATCCACGCGCGGCTCGGCGGGATTGAATGCATCTTAGAGCGTGAGTACCGTTCATTGGATAAGCACGCCGACCGCTTTCTGGCATGTCGCGTGTCGCACAGACCGAGAAAATCGGTACGCAAAGGACGTCGACCGGCTCACGGATGGTACCGACGCATGACCGGCCATTGTGATCGAAGAGATTCGCCGCATCGCCAATCAGCACCTCACCCCGGACAAGATGACGCTCGTCGTCGTCGGCGACGAGAAAACGGTGAAGAGACAGGTGACCGGCGCAGCGATGATTCAAGCGATTGAAGAATGAGGATCGCAGACTGCAGATTCACGGATTGCCAACCGAAGAACGGCGAATCTGTTAATAGGCAATCGCCGCTCGTCATTCGTGAATCGGCAATCTGCCGTCGGAAGTCGCGACTGTGAGAATCCAGAGCCCAACCGTATCGGTTGGTAGGCAATTTGAAAGCGCTACTCATCTTCGCGACCGGCGACCACAGCCGTTCCGAAGATGCGCCATACACATCCGCGGCACCACATCGTCATTTCCGCAGCGAACTCGGCGCTACTGGCTTGTTTGGTGGCGATCAGCGGCTGCGGCTCGTCTGGAAAGACCTTTACGTCTCCTACCGCAGTATCCAAATGCGGGGTTACTTTTGACACACCAGCTTCCCCGCTGCCGGCCTCAGGCGGTGGTGGCGCGATAAACATCAAGACAGAGCGGGAATGCCAGTGGACAGCCCAGCCGGATGTTGCCTGGCTCAATATCACGGCGGGCGCGTCAGGCCAAGGTGACGGCACCGTTCAATTCAATGCGGCTGCGAATGCGGACCCCGTCACGCGCATCGGCGGAATCATGCTGAACGGCCTGCGCGCACAGCTGACGCAGGCTGCGGGGGAATGCCGGTACGAGCTCGCGCAACCCTCCACGTCGCTTCCCCAGACAGGCGGAACAGGTCGTGTCGACGTGCGCGCGTCGAGCGCACAGTGCACGTGGACGGCAGCGTCCGACGTCGATTGGATCGCGATCACCTCCGGCGCCACTGGCAAAGGATCCGCGCCGGTAGTGTTCAATGTGCTGCCGACGACGGGCCCGCCGCGCGGCGGCACGTTGACGATTGCGGGACTGCACTTCAGCGTCACGCAGTCGGAAGGGTGCACGTACGCGATCGCACCGACCACGTACGCCGCCGACGCCTCCGGCGGTTCCAACGTGGTGACCGTTACTGCAGGCGCCGGATGCCCATGGACGGTGGCGAGCGAGGCGAACTGGATCTCGATCACGGCGACGTCCGGTACGGGCAACGGAACGGTCGGCTTCACGGTCGCGTCGACGTCGGGTCCATCGCGAACGGGCGCGGTGACGATCGCTGGCCAGGTCTTCACCGTGACGCAGTCGCCCGGCTGCAGCTTCGACGTGTCACCCCTCACTCACAACGCCGACGCGAGCGGCGGAACCCGCTCGGTGAACGTCAACGCCGCCGCGGGCTGCACGTGGACAGCATCGAGCAACGATCCGTGGATCGTGATGTCGTCGGCGACGAGCGGCAGCGGCCCGGCCACGGTTACCTTCACGGTTGCGGCCACGAACGGTCCGGCGCGCACCGGCACCCTCACGATCGCGGGACAAACCGTCACCGTCACGCAGTCGCCGGGCTGCGGGACGCGCACCGTGAACGTCACTGCTGCTGCAGGCTGCGCCTGGACCGCATCGAGCAAGGACTCCTGGATCGCGATTTCCTCAGGGACCAGCGGCAGCGGCGCAGGCACCGTCACGTTCACGATTGCGGCGACGAACGGCCCGTTGCGTACGAGCACGTTGACGGTCGCTGGACACACCGTCACCGTCACGCAGTCGCCCGGCTGCAGCTTCAACGTCTCACCACTCAATATCAATGTGGATGCAAGCGGCGGGACGCGCACCATCAACGTCACCGTCGCGGCGGGCTGCACATGGACCGCATCGACCAGAGATTCGTGGATCACGATT
Source organism: Acidobacteriota bacterium (assembly GCA_003222675.1). GTDB lineage: Bacteria > Acidobacteriota > Vicinamibacteria > Vicinamibacterales > 2-12-FULL-66-21 > QHWT01. Next base: position 18,749 of record QHWT01000081.1, read on the forward strand.
ACGGCCGGCGCAAACAGCACCGGGCCCGGAACGGTCACGTTCACCGCGGCAGCGACGAATGGGCCATCGCGATCCGCAACCATCACCGTTGCGGGCCAGACTGTGACCGTCGTCCAGGGGCAGGGTTGCACGTTCTCGATTTCGCCGGACTCGCAGAACGTCCCGGCGTCCGGCGGGAGCGGCACCGTCTCGGTCACCGCCGGCGGCGGATGCAACTGGGAGGCGAGGAGCAACGCGCCGTGGATCCGGATCACATCGAACCCCCCGAGCGGCGGCGGCAACGCCAGCATCAACTTCACCGTTGACGCCACCACCGGTCCGACACGCTCCGGGACAATGACAATCGCCGGGCGAACCTTCACCGTCAACCAGGGCCAAGGATGCGCGTTCTCGCTTACGGCATCATCCGCGTCAGTGCCTGCAGGCGGCGGGACGGGTACGTTCGACGTGCGAACGGCGGACGGGTGCGCCTGGAACGCTGCAAGCAGCGACCCCAGCTGGCTGACCGTGACGAGTGGCGGTAGCGGCAACGGAACGGTCGGTTACACCGCTGCAGCGAACACGGGCGCGCAGCGCAGCGCCACGATCACCGTCAATGGCCAGACATTCACGGTCACCCAAGGGGGCGGGTGCACGTATGCGATCGCACCGACCAGCCAGAATGTTCCGAGCAGCGGCGGCAACGTCTCGGTCGCGGTGACGGCTCCGAACGGGTGCGGGTGGAACGCCTCCAGCAACGTCGGCTGGATCACATTCCCATCGGGCAACAGCGGGTCAGGCAACGGCGCGCTGCAACTCGCGATTGCGCCCAACAGTGACGTCGACCGCCAGGGCATCGTGACGATACAGGGCCAGACGTTCACGGTTACTCAAGCGAGTGGGTGCACGGTTTCGATTGCTCCCACCAGCCAGGCGGTACCGTCTGCGGGCGGTTCGGGATCGTTCAACGTGAACGCCACCGGCACGTGTGCCTGGAACGCGAACCCTCCAACCGTGCCGTGGATTCACATCACGTCGGCCGCGAGCGGCACCGGCCCGGGTAGCATTCAATTTACGGTGGACCCGAACACCGGCGGCGCACGCAGCGGGACGATCACGGTTTCCGGTCAGACCTTCACAGTCAATCAGGATGGCGGCTGCAATCCGGCGGTGGCGCCGGACACGATTGCCGAACCGGCGGGCGGTGGGTCACAGATCGTGAACGTCACAACGTCGCCCGACTGCTCGTGGCCGGCGAACAGCAACAATCCGGATTGGATCGCGATCGGCGCGGTCAGCACTGCAGCCGGCAACGGCACAGTCCGGCTCGACATCCAACCGAACACCGGACCGGTCCGGAGCGGCACGGCGACGATCGCCGGCAGGACCGTCACGGTCAATCAGGATAGTGGATGCTCAATTACGTTGACGCCGACATCCCAGTCGTTCTCTGCCACTGGCGGATCGGGTGCCGTAGCCGTAGGCACGAGCGGGGGCTGCACGTGGACGGCGGTCAATAACGCGCCATGGATCAAGATCACCAACGGCGCGAACGGCTCCGGCGGCGGCAATGTGGAATTCACCGTGGACCCGAATACCGACCACGACGCGCGGACGGGCACGATCGCGGTCAACGGCCAGGTGTTTACGGTGAACCAGGATCACCCGGACCGTCCGTAACGCCCGGCGTCACACCGTCCAGCCGAAACTGCGCGCGATCTCGCGGACGACAATCCAAGGGTTGGCCTCCGAGCTCGGGCACGGCGTGCCGAATGGACCCGGCGGTACGTCATAGCTTGGCGCGGTGCGGTCGCGCCGGCTGAAGTCGAGCACGTCAGCGAGGTTGTTCGCGGTTCGATCCCGTTTGGTCAACGGCTGGAGCCCAAAACGCCACTCGATGAACCGGAGTACCGAGGTGTGATCGAACACGTCGTGCGACACCAGTTGGCGCTGCGCAAACGGCGAGATGACGAGACACGGCACACGGAAGCCGCGCAGTCCATCGCGGTCGCCGGCCGCCCGGGTGGCGGGAGGAATCGGCGCCCGCTGCGGCGGCACGTGATCGAAGAACCCGCCCCATTCGTCGTAGTTGATCACGAGCAGCATCCGCTTCCACGCCGGACTTCGCGTGACCGCGTCGTAGATCTGGTTCATGAGCGCCTGCCCGTTCCTGACGTCCGCGTGCGGATGGTCATCGTTCGTCGTCCCGGTGAGCTCCTCGATGAACCGTGGATCGACATACGAGACGTGGGGCAGTCGGCCGGTTTGACACGCGAGGAAGAACGAGCGGATGTTCCGGCCGATCGGAATGTACTTCGCGCCCCAGAGCCCGAGGAACGGCGCATCCTGGAAGTAGTAGCGGCCGGTCAGCCCCGCGTCGGCCAGGCGATCCCAGATGGTTGGAAGCGTGCTCAGGTCGAACGTGTTGCTCAACCGATCCGTTTGCGCCGCGTGCTGATACATGCGGTTCGGAAACGTCGGTCCCATGATCGCGGCGAAGTACCGATCGCAGGCCGTCCAGTCCGTCGCCGCGCGCGCGAGGAACGGCAGATCGTTCGTGCCGTAGTAGCCGATCGCGTAGTCGTCGTTCTGACCTGCGCGCAGCCATCCATCGCAGTTGCCGACATCGTACTCGACGCGCCCGCCTTCGTACGAGTGATCCGGATCCGGATGTCCACAGCCCTGATAATCCGGTGCGAGCGCATGCGTGTCGTGGGGGACGCCCGCGCTATCGACGTACGTCAGTCCCGCCTGACGTCCGTCCGCGCCGGGCAGCCACCCGAGCATGTGATCGAAGGAACGATTTTCCATCATCACGAGCACGACGTGATCGATGCCTGATTGCGCGGGATCGGGGAGTACCGGACTGAGGAACTGGCCGGCCAGCGTGCGATTGCCACCGAGCGTGAGCGCGCCTGCGCCAAGCGCGGCCGATTCCAGAAACGTTCTGCGCGAGATGCGGCGTCTGTCTGACATGGTGCGTGCCCCGGGTGCCGGCATTACAAGTCTGGTACCAGCGGAGGTGTCTCGTTAGCCTTTTGGCTGAGATGAAGCGATGTTGAATCGGGCGCCGTCGCTGCGCTGCTGGCGGCAGTTACCTCAGGGGACCAGCCGATTCGTGATTGCATAGTGCATCAGCTCCGCACTCGTGCGCAGCCTCATCTTCTGCAGGATTCGCGAACGGTAGGTGCTGATCGTCTTCACGCTCAGCCCGAGCTCCGCGCTGATCTCCGAGACGGTACGCCCGGTTCCGATCATCCGAAGCACTTGATACTCGCGATCGGACAGCGCATCGTGAGGCTGCGTCTCCGTCTCCACGCGCGCATCCTTCCCGGCCTCCGGAGGGATGCTGCGCTTTCCGGCGAGTGCCAGCCGCACGATGCTGACCAGCTGCTGCGGGTCGCTGTCTTTCGTGACGTAGCCGGCGGCGCCGGCCTGGAACGTGCGCTGCGCAAACTGATCGGCCGGATGCATGCTCACGATCACAACGGGTGTGGCCGGATATTGCCGCTTGATTCTGCGCAGGAGCGACACGCCGCTGTCGCCCGGCAGCGTCAGATCGAGCAGGATCAGATCGCACGGACCGGCGCTGAGCTGCTCGAGCGCGGTGGCGCTGTCGATAGCCTCATTGACGTGCAGGTCGGGAATCTCGGTCGTCAGAATGCGCGCGATGCCCTGACGGACGACGGGATGATCGTCGACGAGCAGCACGTTACGCACGCCGGCTGCCTCTGTCACGCGAGCGGACCGTGACCACGACGCGCGTGCCGCGTCCGCGTGCCCCGGTGATCCGCACGTGTCCCCCCACCGACAACGCGCGTTCCCGCATCCCAATCAGGCCCATCGTGTGCGGATTATCCACCTGTTGGGCGGTAATGCCGCGGCCATTGTCGCGGATGTCCATGACGGTGAGGCCGTCGTGCTGCGTCAACGACACGCGGACCGCTCCCGCCTTCGCGTGTCGGGCAACGTTGGCCATCGCCTCGAGAAAGATCCGGTACAGGGCCGTGGCGACCGCCTCGTCCACTTTCATCGACGCGGGAGTCGCGCGAACGTAGCAGCGGATATTCGTCCTCTGGCTGAAGAGAGAACTCTCCCATCGAATAGCCGGCACGAGACCGAGGTGGTCGAGGATGGGCGGCCGCAGTTCGCTCGTGAGCTGACGGAGCGATGCGATACCGATGTCGGTGAGACCCGCGGCGCATTGAAGCCGGTCGACGATATCGATCTTTGCCGATGTGGAGATCTTGCGGAACTCGCTTATTGCGCCAGCCAACTCGAGACGGATGGTCGTGAACAGTTGTCCGAGCTCGTCGTGCAGCTTCAGCGCGAGTTGTCGCCGTTCCTCCTCGCGCACCGATTCCGCATGCGCGGACAGCTCGCGCAACCGCTGCTCGGACTCGAGTGCCTTGCGCTCCGTCACACGTTGGTCGCGCGTTTGCGCAATCGCCGATGCCTTCACGCCGGGTCGCGCGGGACGATGTCGCGGTGACGCTCGCTCCGGGCGGCAGGACCGACGTTTCGAGGGTGAGTGACGTGAGTTCAAGGGCTGGTGTCAGCGAATGGGTGAAGAGATATCCCCGCTGAAGTTTTCACGTAGGAGAAACGCCTACGAGTGGACTGACTTCCATGGTCCTTGTATAGGACAAACACCGATAGTCAGGATCGCACACCAGCCGTACCATGGGCCCATCCAGCGCTGCTCCCCCCAGTCGAGTGCCGGGCGCTCCATCCCAGGCGAACGAGATTCGTTTCTATTCTCTATTGATGTCTGCTGTTCCGGTAGTCCCCCGTTTCGAGGCAGGGACCGATCTGCGCCCCGCGGTCGGTCGTGTGCTCGTTGTCGATGACGCGCCGGCGAATGTCGCGTTGCTGCAGCAGCTGCTGAGCCGCGAAGGCCACGTCGTGCTCACGGCGGCCGATGGTGTGGAGGCGCTCGCCATCGTGGAACGGGAGCGGCCGGATCTCGTGCTCACCGACGTGCAGATGCCCGGGCGCGACGGCCACGAGTTGTGTCGGGCCATCAAAGCGCACCCGGCCACCCGCCTCACGCCGGTCGTCCTTATCACTTCTCTACAGGGACGCGAGGAGCGACTGAAAGGAATCAACGCGGGCGCGGATGACTTCGTATTGAAGCCGTTCGACGGTCACGAGCTGCGCGCGCGCGTGCGATCGCTGCTGCGGCTGAAGCGCTACACGGACGAGCTCGACTCGGCCGAAGCCGTCATCATGAGCCTCGCGTTGACCGTGGAAGCACGCGACCCGAACACGGAGGGTCACTGCCAGCGGTTGTCGCGGCTCGCGGCGGCCATCGGCACGCGCGTCGGCGTCTCCGCTGACGATCTCGCGGCACTCGCGCGCGGCGGCATCCTCCACGACATCGGCAAGATCGGCGTCCCCGACGCGGTGCTTCTGAAGCGCGGGCCGCTGACTGTGGACGAATTCGCGCAGATGAAGCTCCACACACTGATCGGCGATCGCATCTGCAGCGAGCTTCGGCTGCTGCAGCGGGTCCGCCCGATCGTCCGTCACCATCACGAGCGTCTCGATGGCTCCGGATATCCCGATGGATTACGGGGAGGGGCGGTGCCGCTGCTGGCGCAAATCACGGGCATCGTCGACGTCTACGACGCGTTGACGACGGAGAGGCCGTACAAAGGGGCGCTCTCGGCCGAGCGGGCGTTCGAGGAACTCTCGGCGGAAGTCAGGAACGGCTGGCGAGACGCGGCGCTGGTCGACGAGCTGATCCAGTTCTGCACGGAGGACGCGCGTGACGTGGGCTGAACGCGTCCGGCTGCAATGGCGCGATCTTGCGATTCGCGGCAAGGGGCTCACTGTCGTCGCGATCCCGCTGCTGCCGCTGCTTCTCACCTCCGGATTGTTCTACGCGAATCAGCGCGAAGCCGACAAGGCGGAGCAATGGGTCGCGCACAGCCTTCAGGTGAAGACGGAGCTCGCGCAGACCCTCACGCTACTGGTGGATGCGGAACTCGGCGCGCGCGAGTATCTCATGACGCACAGTCCTGACGCGCTCGCCGTATATCGGGGGGCGAGCGCGGCGTTGCCGCAAACATTGCGACGGATCGCGGGACTCGTCGCTGACAACCCCGAGCAAATCGCACGACTGCGGAAGCTTCCGGCGATCGCCCAGGGACGGCCACTCAGGTCGCTCATCGAATACGCAGACAAGACGCCGCTTGACACGCCGGCGCCCCAGGATTTGCTCGCGCGCAGCCGCGCAACGATGACGGCGCTGCGCGCGGCCATCGCCGAGATACAGGCGGCGGAGGACACACTGCTCGTACGGCACACCGCGGAGGCGCGTACGGCGCGACGCAAGGGAACCGCGCTCGCGATCGGTGGCGTCTGCGTGGGGCTTTTCGGCGGCCTCATGGCCGCGCTCCTCTTCACCTCCGGCATCGCCCGGCGCGTGCGCGATCTGACGGCAAATGCGGGGCGCCTCGCCAGCAGTGTGGCCCTCGTGGCGCTCCCCGCCGCCACCGACGAACTGGGAACGCTCGACGCGGCGCTCCAGCACTCGGCGACCCTGCTGCAGCAGCATGAGGCGGAACTGCTGCACAGGCTCGTCGCCAAGAAGGCCGCCATCGCGGAGCTGGAATCCTTCAGCTATTCCGTGTCGCACGATCTGCGCGCGCCTCTCCGGCACGTCGTCGGATTCGCGTCCCTGCTCGAGAAGAGCGACGGGGATCGCCTGAGCGAGATTGGACGTCGATATCTCGCCACGATAACGGACGCGGCGGCGCGCATGGGACGGCTGGTCGACGACCTGCTCGCGTTTTCACGCATGGGCCGCGCGGAAATGCTGAATGGCGACGTCGATCTGAACGAGCTGATCAGCGATGTCGTGAGCGAGATGAAGCGCGAAGGCGGAGAGCGCGACGTGACCTGGACGGTCCACGCACTGCCGCGCATCCATGGCGATCGCGCGATGCTGCGGATCGCCGTGTTGAATCTCGTGTCGAACGCGCTCAAGTACACGAGCACCCGGGCGCGCGCGGAAATCGAGATCGGCTGCGCCACGCCCATCAATGGACAGCGTGTCCTCTACGTCCGCGACAACGGCGTTGGCTTCGATATGGCTTATGCGGACAAATTGTTCGGCGTGTTTCAACGGCTGCACAGCAGCGACGATTTCGAGGGCACCGGGATCGGACTCGCCAACGTGCTTCGCGTCGTCCAGCGACACGGCGGCCAGGCGTGGGCGGAAGGGGCACCCGATCGCGGCGCAACCTTCTACGTGTCGCTGCCCGCCGGGTCGGATGGCGTGCAGGCGCGGGCGGTCGCATCATGACGATGTCCCGCAGCGTCAGGACTGGTCCGCCACTCGTGCTCGGCAGTCTCGGTCTGCTCGGCGCTGCCGGCTGGACATCGGTCTGGCTGGTGCTGTCGTGTTCGTGCGCGACAACGCTGTCGGCTTCGACATGGCGCACGCCGATAAATTGTTCGGTGGCTTTCAGCGACTGCACCGCGCCGATGAATTCGAAGGCACCGGTATCGGTCTCGCCAACGTGCGCCGGATCGTCCAGCGCCACGGCGGACGGACGCGGGCGGAAGGGGCAGTCGGCAACGGCGCCACGTTCTTCGTGACGGTGCCGGCATGCCTGGAGGATCTGGACAAATGATGACGGAACTGATGCGGATACTTCTGGCGGAAGACAGCGCGAACGACATCGAGCTGACGCTCGCGGCGCTCGCCGAGCATAAGCTCGCCAACCAGGTTGACGTGGTACGCGACGGCGCCGAAGCGCTGGATTATCTCTATCGACGCGGGTCTTTCAAGGCGAGGTCCAACGGCAATCCTGCCGTGCTCCTGCTCGATTTGAAGATGCCCAGGGTGAACGGGCTGGAGGTGCTCCGGACGATCAAAGGCGACCCCGCGCTCCAGACGATTCCTGTGGTCATGCTGACCTCGTCGCGCGAGGAAGGGGACCTGATCCAGAGCTATCAGCTGGGCGTGAATGCCTATGTCGTGAAGCCGGTCGCGTTCGCAGATTTCATGACCGCCGTGCGGCAGCTCGGGGGATTCTGGGCGCTCGTCAACGAAGCACCGCCCGCGGCCGTGTCGCGATAACGACCTGCATGGACCAGATCCTTCGCATTCTTCACCTCGAGGACGATGCGGTCGACGCCGAGCTGGTGGCGGCGACGCTCGCGCAGGAAGGCGTTGTCTGCGAATGCGTGCGCGCGGCGTCGCGCGAGCAGTTCCTGTCGGCGATCGACGGTGCATTCGACTTGATTCTCTCCGACTACGCGATCCCCGGCTTCGACGGCGTGTCGGCGCAGACGATCGCGCGGGAACGCCGTCCGGATCTGCCGTTCGTATTCGTATCCGGCACGATGGGTGAAGAGGTCGCGATCGATCGGATGAAGGCGGGCGCGACCGATTACGTGCTGAAGCATCGTCTGATGCGCCTGGCGCCCGCGGTGCGGCGCGCGCTGGAGGAGTCGCACAACCGGCGGCAGCGCGAGCGCGCTGAAGCGGAAGTGCACCGGCTGAACGCTGAACTCGAGGAGCGGGTCGTCGAACGGACAGCGCAGCTCGCCGAGGCGAATCGCCTGCTTGCGCGGCGCGAGGCGGAGCTCGCGCAGGCCAATGCTTTTCTCGAGCACGTGGTCGCGGCTAGTCCGTCGATGATCTTCCGTTTTGAACCCGACGATCTTCGCGTGACGTACGTCAGCCCCAACATCGGTTGGCTGCTTGGCTTCACTCCCGCCGAAGTGATCGGCGTGCCCGGGTTCTGGGAATCGATCATCCATCCGGACGATCGCGCGGAAGCGCTCACGCGTCTGCGCCAGGCGATGGATGCGATGGTCGTGCAGATCGAGCAGGAATACCGGTGCCGCAGCAAGGACGGGCGCTACCGGTGGTTCTTCAATCTGCTGCGGATCGAGTACGGCGAAGACGGACGCCCGGCTGCGGTGCTCGGCTACGCGCTCGATATCGCCGACCGGAAGGCGGCGGAGGAAGAGGTGCAGCGGGCGAATGCCTTCCTCGACTCGATTATCGAGAACCTTCCGGTCATGCTGTTCGTCAAGGACGCGCGCGACCTCCGGTTCGTGCGGTTCAATCGCGCGGGCGAGCGCATGCTGAGCATTGCGCGGACGACGATCCTCGGAAAGACCGACAAGGATCTGTTCCCCCCGCACGTAGCCGACGCCTACGGCGCCACGGATCGGGCGACGCTCACCGGGCGATCGATTGTCGACATCCCCGAGGACATCGTGCCCACGCGGGATCGCGGCCCGAGAATTCTCCATACTCGCAAAATTCCGATCTGCGATTCGAGGGGAGAGCCCGCGTACCTGCTCGGCATCTCGGAGGACATCACCGAACGGCGCACCGCCGAGGAGGAGGCGCGCCTCGCGAAGCTCGAGGCCGAGCGCGCCAACCGCGCGAAGAGCGAGTTCCTGTCGCGCATGAGTCATGACCTGCGCACGCCGCTCAATGCGGTCCTCGGATTCGCGCAGCTCCTCGAGCTCGAAGCGCTGCCGCCGGACCAAACCGATTGCGTGACACAGATTCTGAAGGGAGGCCGACACCTCCTCGAACTGATCAATGAGGTTCTCGATATCGCAAGGATCGAGGCCGGGCACCTCTCTCTGTCAGCCGAGCCTGTCGAGGCTGCCGAAATCGTGCAGCAGAGCGCTGACCTGATTCGGCCGCTCGCCGAAGCCCGCGGCCTCTCCGTGCGCGTCGATACCGCAGGAGCCGCCGGCGGCTACATTCGCGCGGATCGGCAGCGGTTGAAACAGATCCTGCTGAACCTTCTTGGTAACGCGGTGAAGTACAACCGCGATCACGGAACCGTCTCCGTCGCGTGCGCGCGTGGAGAAGGCGATCGGGTTCGAATCAGCGTGACTGACAGCGGCGCAGGCATTCCGGCGGACAAGCTGGCGCTCCTCTTTCAACCGTTCGAGCGGCTGGGCGCTGAACAGAGCGCCATCGAAGGCACCGGCCTCGGCCTTGCCGTCTCGAAGGGCCTCGCGCAAGCCATGGGCGGGACGATCGGCGTCGCGTCGGAAGTCGATCGCGGCACGACCTTCTGGGTGGAACTGCCGCAGTCACAGGCTCCGCAGACGGCCGCCGCAACGCCGGTGGACGTTCCTCGAGCGGAAGTGCCAGCCACATCGAGCGGGGTTCTCCTCTATATCGAAGACAATCGCTCGAACGTGCGCCTGCTCGAACGTCTCCTCGGGCGCCGGCGGAACATCCGCCTGCTGACCGCGATGTGCGGCGAGGACGGCATCGCGTGCGCGCGGCAGGAACGGCCCGATCTGATTCTCCTCGATCTCCATCTGCCCGACATGCCCGGGGAGGAGGTCCTGCGGCGCCTCTGGTCGGATCGAGATACGCGCCCGCTGCCGGTCGCCGTGCTGAGCGCGGACGCGACATCCACACAGCGGCAACGGCTCCTTGCGTCCGGCGCAGTGGCATATCTCACCAAGCCAATCGAGGTTACACAGTTGCTCCGACTGATAGACGAGCGGATGGATACCCGTGCCTCGAGCGAGCGGCCCTCATGACGCACAACGGACAACGGGTCTACTACCTGATCGCTCTCTTCAACATCGCTGCCGTCAGCGTTGGTCTGTACCTCACGCATCGTGTGACCACGATGTTCGAGAGGTCGATCGCCGGCAACACAGCGGCGACCAGACGTGCGGACATGTACCTGCGGCTGGATCGTCTCGCCTCCGACATCGACGCACCGGGCAATGACGTGTTCGACGACGCCGATGTTGGGCGTCAGGAGCGACGACTCGACGCGGCCGCGGGCGCATTCAATCAGGCGCTGGCGGCCACGCGCGCGACGGTTGCGGCCGGCAACGATCCCATACGAGAGACGATGCTCGCCGATCTGGCGGCGGCTCAGGCTGCCAGTGTTCGCATGGTGGCGGATGGACGTGTCGTCTTCCAGCAGATGCGCCGCCGCCAATCGACGCTTGCGAGCCAGAGCATGGCGGCGATGGACCGTAATTACGCCAGGCTGACGGACGTCTTGGCGAAGCTGCGCCGGGACGCGATCGCTTCGGAGCTGACGCTGCTCGATGACGACCGCTGGGCCGCCCACACACTGCGTTGGTATCAAGCGATTCTCGGCGCCGCGATTCTCCTCGTGACTGGAGCGTCGGGCGTCTACGGCCAGAAATCCTCGAGGCGGGCGCAGGCCCATCTCGCCGAGCTGGAGAGCTACATCACGCGGCTGCGTCAAAGCGAAGCCACGCTCGAGCAGCGCGTGCTCGAGCGCACCGAGGCGTTGCGCGCCGCTGAAGAGCGGTTGCGGCTGGCGGCGCGTGCCACCAATGACGCGCTGTGGGATTGGGAAATCCCGACGGACCGCATCTGGTGCAACACGGCGTTTGCCGACCTCTTCGGCCATATCTATGCTGATTCCGCAATCGAACTGCGCACTCGGCTGGTTCACCCTGATGACTTCGACCGCGTCTCGAAGAGCATGCAGCAGTTTCTGGAGGGCTCCACCGACGTATGGATCGCCGAATACCGGTTCCGACGCAGCAATGGGGCGACCTACGCGTGGGTCCTGGATCGCGGCTACGTGCTGCGCGACGCCGAAGGTAAGCCGCGCCGGATGATCGGTTCGATGATGGACATCACCGACCGCAAAGAGGCGGAGCGGATGAAATCCGACTTCGTGTCTTTCGTGAGCCACCAGCTTCGGACGCCGCTGGCGGGCATGAACTGGATGCTGGAGCTCGCCGGCGACAGCGAGGGTCTGCCCGACACCGCACGCGGCTACGTCCAGGAGGCGCGCGAATCGGCGGCGCGTCTGGTCACGCTCGTCAACGATCTGCTCGACATCGCGCGGCTCGAAAGCGGACGCACGATGGCGACGCCGGAAGCCGTATGCCTCCGGGACGTCACGCGCAGCGTCCTGCATGAAATGCACACGCTGATTGCGGAGCGCGGGCACGCGGTCGACATCGAGGAACAGCCGACGGCCGCCGCATGGGCTGACGCCCAGCTCGTGCGGCAGGTGATCGCGAACCTGTTGTCGAATGCCGTGAAGTACACGCCGCACCGCGGACGGATCGCGGTCTCGCTGCAGCAACACAACGGCACCCTGCAGTGGAGTGTCGCGGACAGCGGCGTGGGTATTCCCCGGGCGGCGCAGGCCCGCCTCTTCGAGCGCTTCTATCGCGCTGAGAACGTGGTCGCAATGGAGGTCGAAGGCACGGGACTTGGCCTTCACCTCGTGCGCCTGATCGTCGAGCAGGCGGGCGGCCGCGTCTGGTGTGAATCCGAAGAAGGTCAGGGCGCTGTGTTCTCGTTTACGCTGCCCATTGCGCCACAAGCAGAGGTCGCCATATGACGCGCACACCCAGGATCCTGGTCGTAGAGGATGACAAATTCCTGAGGCGCGCCTGTGAAGCCAGCCTGCGACAGCGGGGTTTCGAGGTGACCTCGGCAACGGAAGGCGACGAAGGGCTGCGTATGGCCCGTACGGAGCCGTATCCAGACATCGTCCTGCTCGATCTGCTGATGCCGAAGCTGCCGGGGATCGAGGTGCTCCGCGCGCTGCGCGCCGACCCCGCGACGGCCGCGATTCCCGTCCTGATTCTGTCGAACTCTTCGCGGGAAGAGGACAAGCGACAGGCGGTCCAGCTCGGTGCGTCTGGTTATTACGTCAAGGCCAACCTGTCGCTGAAGGACCTCGCGACGGAGATCGACAAGCTGGTCAACGCGCTTGGCTGACGCCGTGGATCTGGCGCGACTCGAGGGGTTCTCCGATGGCACATATGAGGGTATGCGGCAGGTCGTCGAGTTGTTTCTCGAAGAAAGCCGCGACACGGTTACGGCGATGACCGTTGCCGTCGGCGAACCCGATCGCCCCGCCCTCATCAGCCTGGCACACCGGCTCGGAGGCAGCTGCGCCGCCGTCGGCGCGGCGGCGCTTGCCGCGCGGTTGTTCGAACTCGAGATGCGCGGCCGGATTGTCTCGCGCGAGGAACTCGCGAATCTGATGGCTGGCCTCGAGCGCGAGTTCGAAGAGACAATGCGGTTTCTCACGGCGTATCTCGAGGGGCACGCCCGATGATGAAAGTGCTGATCATAGAAGACAACGTCACGGTCACGACTCTCTACCGCAACATGCTGCGAGCGGCAGGATTCGTGGTCGAAGCGGCGGCCGACGGGGCGAAGGGCCTGGCCGCCGTTTCATCCTTTCGGCCGGACGTTGTGCTGCTCGATCTGATGCTGCCCGCGGTCGATGGCCTGTCGGTACTGCGCACACTCCGGGCCGATCCGGAATGGACCGCGCTGCCGATCGTCGTCTTTTCGAACTCGTATTCGGGACAACGGTTGACCGAAGTGTGGGAAGCGGGCGCGACCCAGGTGCTCGCGAAGGCGAGCAGCACCCCGAAGCAGGTTGTGGAAGCGGTCCGCGCGACAGTGGCGGCGCGGACATCGGGCGACATGCACCAATCATGACCAATCCGCACGATATCGATCACGCGCTCAAGAACCACATCGCGATCATCCTCGGATACATCGAGGTGCTCCTGCAGGAGTGCGGGCCCGACGACCCGCGGCGCGCGGACTTCGACGAGATTCACAGGGCCGCGCTCGCGGCGGTGGCGTTGCTGCACCCGGACCGAGAGAAAGTGTGATGGGGGCACGACCCGTTCTGCTCGTGATCGATGACGAGCCGGGCATGCTGGCCCTGGTCGAGCGGATCGTCCGTCCGACGGGATTCGAGCTGGTTCTGCACACGAGCGCACGCGACGCGCTCGCGGGCCTGGCTGCGTCGCCGGCGGATGTCGCACTCATCGATCTCCAGATGCCCGAACTCGGCGGCCTCGACGTCCTCAAGGCGATTCGCGAGATCCAGCCGCAGTGCGGCGTGATTCTGATGACTGCACACGCAGCGGTCGACAGCGCGATCAACGCGGTCAAACTCGGCGCGCTCGACTACCTTTCGAAGCCGCTCGATATCGATCGACTTCGACAGCTGCTCTCCCAGGCGCGCGAAGACGCCGAGCGGCGCGCTGCGCTGCTCGCCGCCGAAAACCAGACCGCACATCGGCTCGAGCTGTGCGGGATGATCGGCCGGAGCGCCGTCATGCAGGAGCTGTTCGGATTGGTCCGGCGCATTGCGCCCCACGCCCGCACCGCGCTCGTCACCGGAGAGACCGGCGCGGGCAAGGAAGGCATCGCGCGCGCGATTCACGAGCTCGGGCCGCGCCGGCAGCGCAAGTTCGTCACGATCAATTGCTCCGCGATCGTCGAAACCTTATTCGAGAGCGAGCTGTTCGGACACATGCGCGGCGCGTTTACAGGCGCAACCGACCACAAGGCCGGTCTGTTCGAGGCCGCTGATGGCGGCACTCTGTTCCTCGACGAGATCGGTGAACTGCCGGGTGCCGTGCAGGCAAAGCTGCTGCGCGTCATCGAGAACGGGGAAGTGCAGCGCGTCGGATCGATGCAACCAAAGAAGGTCGATGTTCGCATCGTCGCGGCCACCAACCGGCAGTTGAAGACGGAGGCGGATGCCGGCAGGTTCCGGAGCGATTTGTATTACCGGCTGAACGTCATTGAACTCGCCGTGCCGCCGCTGCGCGAGCGTCTCCAGGATATCCCGTACCTCACCGCGGCGTTCGTCGAGGAATTCTCCGTCAAGTTCCACAAGCAGATCGATGGCGTGAGCCCCGCCGCGGAGCGCACGTTGATGGAGGGGCGGTGGTCGGGAAATGTCCGCGAGCTGCGGAACGTGCTGGAGCGCGCCTGCATGCTGGCCGAAGGCCGAAGCCTGACCGAACGCGAGATCCAGTCCTCGATGCCGTCGACAACGGCCGCACCGCCACGCTCAACAGACAGCCTGGATAGGCGTCCCACGCCGCCGCGATCGGACGACCTGGACGCGATCGAACGCGATCACATCATCCGCGTGCTTGCTGAGGAGAGAGGGAACAAGCGGGCCGCCGCCGAGCGGCTGGGCCTCAGTCGCCGCACGCTCTATCGACGGCTGGAGCGTCATCAGCTTGTACCGTCGCGCGACACCCTGGGAAGCGTCGGAAGTCCGGAGACCTGAAACGCCGGCCGCATCGACCGCGTGGATTTCTGGTCACGGGCCGACCACTAGATCTCGCCGGGAGCGATGCCGTCGAGCGCCTCGGGCAGAGGAATCGCACGGAATCGAATTCGCGTGCGCTCGCCGTTCGCGGCTTCGATCTCGAGCGCGCGCGCAGTTCCGCCACCACTCTGATCCACCCGAAGGCGCGTCGGCGTGTTGACGTGGACCGTCCTGCTGTGCGAATCGGCCTGGAACTGGATCGCGATGCCGACCACTCGTCGCGCCTCCATTTCGGGCGTGACGGCACTGAGGGGCCGCTCCACGGCTTCGACGTGCCGTTCCCCGACGACATCGATGCGCTCCACCGTGGCCAGCCAGGCGCGATGGTCGTTGCTGAACTCCTGGAGCGCGGTTGGCCACTCGCTCCGAGGAATATCGCGCACGCTCATGAGGGTGTCTCAGTGAGATAGCGCCGGCACCATTCCGTCGCAAGCCGCGAGACCTCCTCGAGCGCGCCGCGCTCCTCGAAGAGATGCGTGGCGCGCGGCACGATCGTCAATTCCACGTGCGCGCGCATCCGGCGCATCGCGTCACGGTTCATCTCGATCACCGGCTCGTCGTGCCCGCCGACGATCAGGAGCGTCGGCGCCTGCACGTGTGACAACGCGTCATCCGCCAGGTCGGGGCGTCCGCCGCGCGAGATCACCGCGCGCGTCAGCTCAGGACGCGCCGCCGCCGCAATGAGCGCAGCAGCGGCCCCGGTGCTTGCGCCAAACAGCGCGAGTGGCAGATGACTGGTCTCGCTTCGCGACCGCGCCCAGTCGCACGCGCCGACCACGCGGCTGCCCAGCCGCTCGATGTCGAATCGATACTGCCGTGTGCGTTCGTCGACCGCCTCCTCTTCGGGTGTGAGGAGATCGAGCAGCAGCGTCGCAAACCGGCTCGTCTCGAGGACGCCCGCGACCGAACGGTTTCGGGAGCTGAACCGGCTGCTGCCACTGCCGTGCGCAAAGATCACAAGACCAGCAGCGCGGTCCGGCACGCGGAGGTCCCCGTCGAGCGCGACGGAACAGGTCTCGATGCGAACCGATTCATGCACGGCAGCCTGTTTCATGGCACCCTCACATGCCCGACGGATACGTTTCGGGCAAATCGATCTCATCGTGCGCCCACTGTTCCAGCGGCTCGAGGGCGGAGGTCTCGTCGATGTGCAGGACCGCGTCGAACTGGTCCGGCAGCCTCGCGCGGAAGTAATGACTGAGACGCTCCGTCTCCGGGCGATAGATCACGCCGATCGCGCGTTCCAGGCGCGGCTCGCGCAACGCCTCCCGCATCGACGGCGCGCGCAGGAGCAGCAGGAAGCGTTCAAGGCCGACCTCGTGAAACAGGCGTTCGTGGCTTCCGGCGATGGACGGGCGAACGCGTTTGCGCCGGGCGGGCTCGTCCCAGTTGGAGGCAGCGGTGACGGCGCCCGCATGCGTGGTGAACCCCACGAGAAATGCGTCCGGTCCGTACTTCTCGCGAACCAGCTGTCCGAGATTCAGCTCGCCGCCATCACCCATTTGTGTCGCGCGCGCATCGCCGAGATGCGAGTTGTGCGCCCAGACCACCGCCCGCGCCGTTCCCGACACCTGCCGGAGGTGCGCGAGCAGGGCCTCGAGCGTCTCCATCATGTGCGTATCGCGGAGGTTCCACGATTCGACGCGGCCGCCGAACATCGCGCGGTAGTACTCTTCGGCGTTGCGGACCAGTCGCGCGTTCTGCTCGGAACCTCCGCGATACGCACATGATGGAGACGCTCGAGGCCCTGCTCGCGCACCTCCGGCAGGTGTCGGGAACGGCGCGGGCGGTGGTCTGGGCGCACAACTCGCATCTCGGCGATGCGCGCGCGACACAAATGGGTGATGGCGGCGAGCTGAATCTCGGACAGCTGGTTCGCGAGAAGTACGGACCGGACGCATTTCTCGTGGGGTTCACCACGCATGCGGGCGCCGTCACCGCTGCCTCCAACTGGGACGAGCCCGCCCGGCGCAAACGCGTTCGCCCGTCCCGCGCCGCGTATTCGGCCGCGCGTCGACGAAGATCCATCAGCTCCGCGACGACGTCGTTCTCGCACGACCTGGTGAGTCCGATGGTAGCGGCGTAGCCGTAGCCCTGCGTGTCCTCCCCGAAGTGTTCAAAGCACGAATAGCGATACCGCGCGCGCTCCGCCGCGATCGGATCGACCTTGCGGAGATATGCCAGCACCGCCTCCATTGACGCGTGCATGCTGTACAGGTCCAGGCCGTAGAACCCCGCCTGTGACGGCGCCGCCTGGCTCGCATTGTGCGCGCGCAGCCATTCGACGAAGCTGACAACGTCGCGATTGCGCCACATCCATCGTGGAAAACGCGTGAAGTCGCCGAGCGCGCTCTCTGCGTCCCGTTCAGCCGCCGCGCGACGCACCCACCGGTTCACACGGTAGGCGTCCGGCCAGTCCGCTTCCACGGCGACCAGATTGAAACCTTTGCGGAGGACCAGCGCTTTGGTCAGCTCCGCGCGAATGTTATAGAAGTCGTGCGTGCCGTGCGTTGCTTCACCGATCAGCACGAGCCGCGAATCGCCGATGGCGTCCATGAGCGGCCCGAGACCATCAGGAGTGGGCTCGAACCAGAGCGCGTCGCGTCGAATGGCGTCAACAGCGCGATCGGCCATCAGTGGGATCTCCCGACGGTTTCACGGTCATGAAGCAGTTCGCGGACTTCCTGATCGGTTGTCTGGGAGAAATCGCGGTACCACTGGCCTACGGCGCTGAAGCGCTCCGGAACACGGGCGCAGACCACCTCGTCGGCGATCGTTCGGAACTCCTCACACGTGTCAGGCGCGCCGACGGGGACCGCTACGACGATCCGGCTGGGCGCGCGAGCGCGCACAGCCTGCACCGCCGCCTTCATTGTCGACCCCGTCGCCAGGCCATCGTCGATCAGCAACACGACTCGGCCGGAGAGTTCCGCCGCCTGTCGACCCTCACGGTAGACGCGCTCTCGTCGTTCGAGCTCCGCCTGTTCCTCACGCGCGGCCTCATCGATAATCGCATCCGGAATCCTGTACCACCTGACTACATCGTTGTTCAGGACGCGGACACCGCCCGACGCGATCGCGCCCATCGCGAGCTCGCGATGACCTGGCAGGCCGAGCTTGCGTACGAGAAACACGTCAAGTGGGGCCGCGAGCGCGCGGGCGACTTCGTAGGCCACCGGAACGCCGCCTCGCGGTAACGCGAGCACGACAAGGTCAGTTCTGCCGGCGAAACGTTCGAGTCGCCGAGCGAGCTCCGCGCCTGCGTCGCGGCGGTTGGTGAATGGCTGTTGCTGCTCGAGGTGGTTAGAAGGCCTGGTACTCATGAGCCGTACCTCACCCTGATTGCCGATGGGGTGAATCCTATTGCAGTATTCACGCCGACGGCACCTGATGAGAGGAGACGAAGGTAACGGATCCACACACGAAGCAACGAAGAGAACGAACAAAACGAAGCCACTTCGTTTACTCTGTTTTGTTCGTTGCTTCGTTTTGACATCGGTTCTCTTCGTGCTGCTTCGTTTTGTGTCTGGGCACCAGATTGGTGAGCGGGCCGCCGAATTCGTAAGTTCAGAAACGGCCGTTTCGTGGCGACGGGCACCGCATTCGTGATTGGAAGCCCCGGCCTGGCGGCATTTGCCTTGCGTTGCACCGGATACCGTTGTGACTGCAGAGCCGCCCGATCCATTCGCCGGGCCCACGCAACCAGAAAAGCCAAGCGCGCGCGGCGCCGCTCTCGGCGCTGCCGGGATTCTGGTCGGAGCGCTCCTGCTGTTTCCCGCGACAGGTCGCGCGGCATGGGAGCAGATAGCGGAGTTCCTGAGTCTCAAAGGAAAGCCGGAACCGGCGTCTGCGAACGTCCTCTCCGAGCACGAGATCGAGGTGCTCGATTCCATGGCGCCACAGGAACAGGCGACGCTCCTGCTCGAGCGATCGATCAATCATTACCACGGCGCGAACGATCAGATTGTCGCGCGCGTCGATCGATGGCGCGGCCGCATTACGCTGGACGCGCGCTTGAACAACCTGTTCGTCACCGGGATCAATTCTGACGACCTGCGCGTGCGCGCTGCCGCGATCGAGGTCGACATCGCCGCACGCAATCTCGAGAAATCGGACGCGACGGTCGACCGCCTCGAGACCATTGCCCGGACGGGGGAGCAGGGACCGCGCGCGAATGCCCTGTGGGATCTCGGACTGCTCGGCAGTCGCGGTGTGCAGCCAGGACGCATCAGCGACATCCTCCTCGGATCGATTCACGATTCGAACGTCAACATCCGGTACTGGGCCGTCGAAGGGCTTGCGTACCTCGGGAGTGACGAGGCGGTCGAACCCCTGCTCCAGATCTTTCACGACGATCCGTCGCCAATGATTCGTGAACGCGCGGCCTGCGGCCTGGCCCAGTCAGGAATGCTGAGCGCTGTGCAGCGGCGTACGGCCGTGCCGCGCCTCCTGGATTTCGCCGAAGACTTTTCACTCGACGACCAGACCCGCAAGTGGGTGTTCCAGGCGCTCCGCGATATCACGGGCCAAAGCCTTCCACACGATCCCTCCGCCTGGCGGAGCTGGTACAACAGCACCGAACGGTAGCACGCCAGTTACTTCAGCATCCTGCTAGACTCGGCAGCCATGCGCGATTCGTGGCAGAAGCGAATCGACCGCGCGTCGGAGCTGGCCGCACGAGACGAGGCGGTGAGACCGCTGCTCGACGCCTACGGGCGTCTGCTCGTCCTCCAGCGGGACTGCTACGCATCGTTGCACGCACATTCAGCGCGGCTGTCTGGTGCCCTCGAACGCGATCTGGCGACGGTGAGGGCGTGCGTTCCCCGAATCCTCAACGAGATCGCCAGGACCGGCCCGCCGCGCCTCGCGGAACAAGCGCGGCAGATGATCGACGGCGGCGAGTCGGCCATCGATTCAATGCTTCTCATGGGATGGCGGACGCCGTCGGACGAGCATTTCTTCGCCAAAGCCGTCTTGCAATCCTACGCGAACTGCCTTGCGACCGATGGTCTACACCCGATCGATCGCGATCTGCCGCGCGCCGACAACGTGTGCCCCTTCTGCGGCGGCGCGCCGCAGGTGTCGATTCTCCATCACGCGGCGGACACCGATGGCGGCGGCCGCGAACTGCTCTGTGCCACGTGCTTGACCACGTGGCCATTCCGTCGCCTGCTGTGCGCGCGATGCGGCGAAGAGGACGAGCGGCAGCTCGGATATTTCCACTCGCCCGCGTACGATCACCTGCGCGTCGACGCGTGCGACACGTGCAAGCACTATTTGAAATCCGTCGATCTCACCCGGCTCGGCCGTGCCGTCCCCATCGTCGACGAGGTCGCGGGGGCGCCGCTCGATCTCTGGGCGCGCGAGCGCGGGTACGAGAAGATTGAACTGAACCTTCTCGGGCTTTGACGAGACGCTTTGTGGTATGTTGATCGAAGCCCTTGGTCGTCGTGTCTCGGAGGAGCAGATGGCGATCTCCCGGCGCACGTTCCTGCAGCGTTCTCTCGCGGGTGGCGCGGCGATCACAGCGTTCGGATTCGACGTCACACCCATTTACGCTCAGGCCAAGTCCCTCAAGATTTCGCGCACGACGGAAACCCGCAGCACCTGCCCCTACTGTTCAGTCAGTTGCGGCATCATCATCCACACGCTTGGCGACAAGGCCAAGAACGCGATCCCGCAGGTCGTGCACGTTGAAGGCGATCCCGATCATCCCATCAACCGCGGCACGTTGTGTCCCAAGGGCGCCTCGCTCGAACAGGACATCCTGAACGAGCGCCGCCTGCTGAACCCGCAGGTGCGCCGTCCGGGCGCGGATCGCTGGGAAGACATCGGCTGGGACCAGGCGATCGACGAGATCGGCCGCTGGGTGAAGAAGACGCGCGACGCGACGTTCGTGGAGAAGGATCCGCGCGGACGCACCGTCAATCGCTGTGAAGGCCTCGCCTGGAACGGCGGCTGCACCGATACGAACGAATTCAATTATCTCGTCGTCAAGACGATGCGCAGCCTGGGGGTCTGCTACCTGGAAAACCAGGCCCGGGTTTGACACGGGCCAACGGTCTCCAGTTTGGGGCCCACATTCGGACGCGGCGCGATGACGAACGGGTGGATCGACATCAAGAACACCGACATGATGTTGATCATGGGTGGCAATCCGGCCGAGAACCACCCGTGCGGCTTCAAGTGGCCGATTGAAGCCAAGCTCCATCGCAATGCGAAGATGATCGTCGTCGACCCGCGCTTCACGCGGACGGCGGCGAATGCCGACCTGTTCCTGCAGATTCGCGCCGGCAGCGACATCGCGTTCCTTGGCGGCCTGATCAACTACGCGATCGCGCAGAATCGGATCGCGCACGACTATCTCGTCAACTACACGAACGCGTCCTTCATCGTTCAGGAAGGATTCAAGCTGCCCGAGGACGGTTTGTACTCCGGCTTCGATCCGTCCACGCAGATTTACAACAAGTCGACGTGGAACTACGAGGCGGGCGGCCGCGTCAGCGCCGCCCCGGTTGCGGCGGCAGGCGATACCGCGAAAGGCGGTGGAGGTACTTCCCAGGCCGACGCGCCAGCACCGTCAGGCGGCGCACCACCTTCGGCGAAATCATCGCAGCCCCGGACGGGTCTTGGATACGCGGCGCAGGGACCGGGCGGCGCGAAAGCGGGTGCCGGCGGATCGCACCCCGGCGGTCAGGCAGCCGCAGCCGGCGCGCCACCGTCGTTGCCTCCCAACGTCGCGTACGATCCATCACTCCAACATCCACGGTGCGTCTTTCAACTCTTGAAGCAGCAGTACTCGCGCTACACGCCGGAGATGGTGGAGCGGATCACCGGGATTCCGAAAGACCAGTTCCTGAAAGCCGCCGATCTGTTCACGTCGGTCCGCATCAACGGCGACATGAAGAAGGTGTCGACGATCATCTACGCCGTGGGCTGGACGCAGCACACCTTCGGCACGCAGATCATCCGCACGGCGGCGATGCTGCAGCTCCTGCTGGGCAACGTCGGGCGTGCGGGCGGCGGGGTCAACGCCCTGCGTGGACATTCGAACATCCAGGGGGCGACGGATCTGGCGGGCGTCTTCGACATCCTGCCCGGATACCTGAAGATGCCGAATCCCGATGACGGCGATTTCGCGACGTACGTGAAACGAATCACGCCAACGGCATCGAACCCCGCCGAGTGGCAGTCGTACAACTACTGGTCGAACACGTCCAAGTTCGCCGTCTCGTTCCTCAAGGCGATGTACGGCGACGCCGCGAAAAAGGAAAACGACTGGGCCTTCAGCTACTTGCCGAAGATCGATCGCAACTACGCGTGGGCGCAGATCTGGGACGACATGTATGCGGGCAGAATCAAGGGGCTGCTCGCCTTCGGGATGAACGGCGTCCAGATCGGGCCCAACTCGCGGAAGAACATCGACGCGCTGAAGAAGGCGGACTGGCTCGTCGTCGGCGAGATCTATCCGGACGAGACGAGCGAGTTCTGGCGCGCACCGGGCACCAGCGCGGACGAGATGAAGAAGATCCAGACGACGGTCTACCGTCTCCCGTGCGCGGGCTTCGCCGAGAAGGACGGGACGTTCGTCAATTCCGCGCGCTGGCTGCAGTGGAAGAACGTCGCGGTACCGCCGCCAGGAGACGCTCGGCTGGACCAGGACATACTGGCCCAGATCTTCTTGAAGGTGCGCGAGCTCTATCAGAAGGAAGGCGGCAAATTCCCCGATCCGATCCTCAACGTGCGCTGGCCGTACACGCAGCCGGATCACCCGGCACTCGCGGAAGTGGCTCGAGAGATCAATGGTCAGGCGCTCGCAGAAATTACGGATCCAACCGGACAGGGCGCGCCGTCCATCAAGGCGGGGCAGCAAATCCCCGGGTTTGCGTGGCTCAAAGACGACGGCACGACACTCTGCGGCAACTGGTTGTACAGCGGATCCTGGACCGAAGCGGGCAATCAGATGGCGAGGCGCGGCACCGACGATCCGTCGGGCCTCGGCATCTACCCGAACTGGGCATGGTCGTGGCCCGCGAACCGGCGCGTTATGTACAACCGGGCCTCGTGCGATCCATCCGGGAAGCCCTGGGACGCGACGCGGCGGCAGATCTGGTGGAACGAAGGCTCCGGTAAATGGGTCGGCAACGACGTGCCCGACTTCAAGGTGGACTCGAAGCCCTCGGATCACATGGGGCCGTTCATCATGAATCCGGAAGGGGTCGGCCGGCTGTTCGCGCCGCTCTCCGCGTTCGCAGAAGGACCGTTCCCCGAACATTACGAGCCAATCGAGAGTCCGATTACGAACCCGCTCCATCCCGCGCAATCGAACAACCCGGTCGTGAGGAAAATGAAATCGCCGCTCGACAAATATGGTGAACCGGCCGGCGGGTTCAACATCGTCTGCACGACCTACCGGCTGACCGAGCACTATCACTACTGGACGAAGAACAATCCGATGAACGTGCAGCTCGTGCCGGAGCCATTCGTCGAGATCCCGGTGGAGCTCGCCGACGACATGGGTCTCAAGGGAGGCGAGCGCATCAAGGTGACGAGCGCGCGCGCGTCCTATGTGGCAAAGGCAATGGTGACGCGACGCATCAAGCCGATGATGATCGACGGCAAGAAGACGTATCAGATCGGCATCCCGATTCACTGGGGCTATCGCGGGATCGCCGAAGACGCCGGCCGCACGTCGCTCGATTCGGCGAACCTGCTGTCGCCGACGGTGATCGACCCGAACGCATACACGCCGGAGTTCAAGGGGTTCCTGGTCAAGTTAGAGAAGGCCTAACCAATGCCCAGCGGGACATTGCAGATCAAAGCGATATCCGCGCACTCGGGTCCGATCCCCGGGCAGGGCGTGCAGCGCGAAGAGGACGTCTGCAAGTACATCGACGTCACCACGTGCATCGGATGTAAGGCGTGCGAAGTCGCATGTGTCGAGTGGAACGACATGCCGTTCCAGCAGACCACGTTCGACAACACCTACCAGACGATGCCGGCGACGGCGTGGAACTACTGGAACCTGATCAAGTTCAACGAGCACCAGCGCGATGACGGGTCCTTGATGTGGCTGATGCGCAAGGACCAGTGTATGCACTGCGAGGATCCCGGCTGCCTGCGCGCGTGTCCCGCGGACGGCGCGATCGTGCAGTACACGAACGGCATCGTTGATTTTCAGCAGGAAAACTGCATCGGCTGTCAGTACTGCGTGTCAGGGTGCCCGTTCGACATTCCAAAGTTCAATAGTTCGACGAAGAAGGTTTATAAGTGCACGTTGTGCTCCGACCGCGTCGGTCAGGGGCTCGAGCCCGCGTGCATCAAGGCGTGCCCCACGGGCTGTTTGAAGTTCGGGACCAAGACAGACATGCGCGCGCTCGCGGATGCGCGGGCGCAGCAGTTACGCGAGCATTCGGGATTTGCCAATGCCGGCGTCTACGATCCGCCGTCAGTTGGCGGCACGCACGTCATCTATGTGCTGCACGACGCCACGAAACCGGAGCAGTACGGCGGATTGCCTGCCAATCCAGTCATTCCGCCGACTTACACGATCTGGAAGCGCGCGGCGAAGCCCATCGGATTGCTGCTGGCGTTGTTGGCCGCGCCCGTCGCATTCTTCCATTACGTCATGGAAGGGCCGAAGGAACCGGCACCATGAATGGCGCGATCGAACGGTTCGACGATCGCGCGCGACGGCGCGTCGGGGCCTACGGGCGCACGATGGTGCGCGAGAACGAGCTGGTGCGGCATCCCGTCTATACGCGCGTGCTCCACTGGAGCGTCGCGATCTTTTTCATTCTGGCCCTCCTCTCCGGGTTCGCGATTTACAGTCCGTGGCTCTATCGCGCGCTGACGCCGCTCTTCGGCGGCGGGCCGACGACACGCCTGCTGCATCCGTGGTTCAGCCTCGGTTTCGTCATCTTCTTCGCGTTCCAGATCCTGAACTGGCTGGAGCCGATGACGTGGACGTCCGACGACCGTCGATGGATGAAGCAGGTGAAAAGCTATGTGACCAACAAAGAGCCCGTCGAGCCCGAGTACGTGGACTTCTTCAACGGGGGACAGAAGCTTTACTTCTGGGCGATCGTGGCGAGCGCGGTCGTGTTCCTGCTCTCTGGCTTTCCGATGTGGTTCCCGAAGACCTTCGGCCGGATCACAGTAGACATCGGCTACGTGCTGCACGACATCGCCGCGCTGGTGATGCTGGTCGGCTTCATCGTTCACCTCTACGAAGGAACGGGCGCGCAGCCCGGCACGTTCCAGGCGATGACGCGCGGCACGGTCGAGCGCCGCTGGGCATGGACCCACCATCCGGCGTGGTACCGGCGCGCGACGGGGCGCGATCCGCGCACCGATTACGAGCAGGCGCGGCAGCGCAGTAGTCGCCCTCCGGACCCAACCGCGCGGACAGATCTGAAATGAAAAAAGCCTATAGCGTATGCGGCATCGCCGCGCTGGCGATGGGAGTCCTGGTCGTGTCTGCGTCCATCGCGCGTGCGCAGGTGCTGATCAAGGTGAACGACGATGTGAATTTCAAGCTGGGGGTGCTCGGGCAGTTCCAGGTCGACACGATCAAGGACAACGGCACCGACGTTACCGCCAGCAACCTCTTCGTGCGGCGACTGCGACTGCTTTTCGGCGGGCAGGTCGCGAAGAGCGTGACCTTCTTCGTCGAGACCGACACACCAAACCTCGGGAAGACGCTCGCTACCGGCAAGAACATCACCCCTGCCACGATCATCCAGGACGCGTACGGCGAGTTCAAGCCCTCGAACGGCTTTTCTGTCGACGCCGGCCTGATGTTCGTGCCGTTCTCACGCAACAGCATCCAGAGCGCGGCGACGCTTCTGCCGATCGACTACGGTGCGTACACGTTCAGCCAGAGCGCGCCGACCCAATCCTCCACGGGCCGCGACACGGGCTTCCAGGCCAAGGGGAACTTCGTCAAGAACCGGCTCGAGTACCGGATTGGCGCATTCCAGGGACTCCGCAATGCGCGCTCGAACAACGCGCTGCGCTACGCCGGCCGCCTGCAATACAACGTGCTGGATCCGGAGACAGGCTTCTTCTACGCCGGCACCTATGTCGGCGCGAAGAAGATCCTTGCGATCGGCGCAGCGTTCGACACGCAGAGTCACTATCACGCGTATGACGCCGACGTTTTCACCGAATATCCGTTTGGACCGGGTGCCTTTAACGGTCAGCTCGATCTCACGCACTTCGACGGCGACGTGACGCTCGCGACGCTGCCGAAGCAGAACGATGTGCTCCTGGAGATCGGGTATCTGGTGCGCGCAATCAAGGTCACGCCCGTGCTGCAGTTCGTGCACCGCGATGTGGTCAATCTCACGGCAACACCGGACGAGACGCGGACGTCCATCGGCGCAAACTACTGGTGGGCGGCGCACAACGCCAGCATCAAGGCGGCCTACGTCCACATCGACCCCAAGGGCGGTGCGGCGCAGCACGAGTTCACCATCCAGCTCCAGCTCTTTTACTACTGACGCTCTCTTGCAATTGGGACGGCCGTCACGTGTCCACGCACGACCTCACGCGAAGGGTCGCGGAGAACGCAAAGAACTCTTGGGTTGCACGCATGTGATACGTTCGTACACTTCCCAGCTACCAATTCCACATTGTCCCATCCAGCCTGCGATTGACGGGCAGGTACGCGCGCTCGTACGGAAACTTCTTCGCGAGCGCTTCGTCGAGATCGACGCCGTGGCCCGGGGTCTCGGCGGGATGGAGGTAGCCATTCACGTAGCGGTAGCCGTGTGGAAACACCTCGAGCGTGGCGCGCGAGTGCGGCATGTATTCCTGGATGCCGAAATTCGTGACGGAGATGTCGAAGTGAAGCGCCGCCCCCATCGTGACTGGCGAAAGATCTGTCGCGCCATGACATCCCATCTGCACGTGATACATGTCCGCGAACGCGGCGATCTTCTGCAGCGCCGTGATGCCGCCGCCGTGCAGCGACATGCGGAGATAGTCGATCAACTGCTCGGTGATCAGCAGCTTCGAATCCCAGACCGTGTTGAAGATCTCGCCGACCGCGAGCGGCGTCGTGGTGTGCTGGCGGATGATGCGAAAGCCTTCCTGCAGTTCGGCGGGCACGGCGTCTTCCATCCAGAACAGGTGAAAAGGCTCGAGCGCCTTTCCAAGACGCGCCGCCTGGATCGGGGTCAGCCGGTGATGGACGTCGTGAAGCAGGTGAACGTCCTCACCGAATGCCTTGCGCAGCTCTTCGAAGAGCGTCGGGACGAACTGCAGGTACTTTTCGGATGACCAGGCGCTCTCCGATGGCAGCCCCTTCTGTGCCGGCTCGTACGGTTGACTGTCGGTCGAGACGCCGTAAAGGCCCGCCAGTCCTGGAACGCCACACTGCGCGCGCACCGCGAGGTATTTCTGATCGATGTGCCGGCCGACCTCGTCGATCGTCTCGGCGATTGTCCCGCCATTCGCATGGCCGTAGACCATCACGCCACTGCGCGCTTTGCCGCCGAGCAGGTTGTACAACGGCGTGTTCAGGGCCTTGGCCTTGATATCCCACAGCGCCACGTCGACCGCGGCAATCGCCATCATCGTCACGGGTCCCTTGCGCCAGTAGCCGCCGCGGTAAAGGTATTGCCAGATGTCCTCGGTCTGGAACGGATTGCGGCCGATCAAGCAGGGGACGACGTGATCGGCGAGGTAGGTGGCGACGGCGAGCTCACGTCCGTTCAGCGTCGCGTCGCCGAGACCGTATACGCCTGAATCGGTATAGATTTTCAGGGTGACGAAGTTGCGTCCCGGGCTGCAGACCACCACCTTCGCGTCGCTGATCTTCATCGCCGTCAATCCTATGATGTTCGCGGGGAGGGCCGCAGAATGAATGCATTGAAGCGTTTCGAGTCGATTGCCTACTCGCTGCTCCGCATCGTGGCCGGATTCCTGTTCGTCTTTCACGGACTCCAGAAGATTCTGGGCATGTTTGGCGGGCCGCGCTTCGCGCTGGCCTCGATGCCAGGCGCCGCCGGCATTATCGAAATCGTAGGTGGCGTGCTGGTCATGATCGGGCTGTTCGCCACGCCTGCGGCGTTCATCTGCAGCGGCGAGATGGCGTTCGCCTATTTCATGGTTCATCAGCCGAAGGCCAGATGGCCGATTCAGAATCAGGGTGAGCTGGCCGTCTTGTACGCGTTTCTGTTCCTGTTCATCGCGACTCGTGGGAACGGCGTCATCAGCGTCGGCAGGGGCAGAGGCTGAGGGCATGCCGGAAAACTGATTGAAATTTCAGCATTCCTGCACTCCTGAGCCTCCCGTTTGAGCGGCGTCACGACAGGGGCCGCAATCGAGGTACCGACTCTACGTATCGAACCTGCTGATTGGATGCATCGGGGAGGGCGCACGTGCCCGGGAACTGGCGTACGTTCCCGCCTCCGGACGCGGGACCGAACTCAATGGGATTTTTCGAGCGACGCCTGCACCTGCCTGGCGTGGTCGAGGTGCACTGCGAACGCCGGCGATACTTTCACGCGGAGGCCTTGAGCTCGGCGTTCTTCGGGCCCGGGATCAGCGTCTTATCGACCGCCGCCGACACGAACAGCGAACCTGCTACGATAATGAACGCACGTTTCATTTGGATTGGCTTCCCTCGTGTACTGAATTCGCGCAGCATTTTATCGCATGCCTGCGGGGGTACCGCGACTCTGGGCCGCATCGGGCAGCTGTAACCCTTTCTCGCGTCGTGACTCTGTACAAATGA
>QHWT01000081.1:47674-115123 GCA_003222675.1 Acidobacteriota bacterium
AATTGCCCGTGGGATCGTCACCGATCCGGCCGAGGCGGAAGATGTCGTCCAGCAGGCGTACGTGAACGCGTATTTCCATCTGGACCAATTCGGCAAGCGCGCGAGTTTTTCAACGTGGCTGACGAAGATCGCGGTGTACGAAGCGCTGGGGCGGCTTCGTCGTCGGCAGCGATTTCCGACCGTCACGCTCGAGCTCGACGAAGGATGGCCCATGGATGACAGCAGCAGGCTGGCGGCGCCGGGACCCGATCCGGAACGGCAGGCGTTGACCGCGGAGCTCAAGGTCCTGCTGGAGTCCTCGATCGACGGCTTGCCCGATGCATATCGATCGGTGTTCGTAATGCGGGAGATCGAAGGCCTCAGCACTGCTGACACGGCAGAGTGCCTCGATGTCTCGGAAGAAACGGTAAAGACGCGCCTGCACCGCGCGCGCGGAATGCTCCGCGATGCACTCTGCGAGCGCGTCGGTGTTGCCACGGCGTCAGTATTCGAGCTCCACCTGTCGCGATGCGACGCGATCGTGGCGGGCGTGCTCGCCCGGCTGACGGCATCCTGAGGTTCATCATGCTTCGCACGGCCTTCCGGGTCGTCGTCGGACTTCTTGCCATCGTCGGCGCCATCGCAGTCGTCGGCGGCGCGTCCTTTGCGGCGCGCGGCATCAGCGCGAAGACCCCTCCGGGCCGGCTCGAGACCGTTATGGCGCGCCGCCTGCGCTCCAGAGCGATCCCGCGCGCCGCGCGCGAGCAGCAGAATCCCATCCCGGCGTCGGCCGACGCGATCAAGGGAGGGATGGAGCACTTTGCGGATCACTGCGCCGTGTGCCACGCCAACGACGGAAGCGGCGACACGGAGATGGGCCGGGGCATGAGTCCACGCGCACCAGACATGCGGCAGGCCGCGACGCAGAATCTCACCGACGGCGAGTTGTTTTACATCATCGAGAATGGCGTGCGTCTGACCGGCATGCCGGCGTGGGGAGGGGGCTCGGAGCACGACGCGGACGACAACTGGCGTCTCGTCCGCTTCATCCGTCATCTTCCGAAAGTGACGCAGCCGGAGATCGAAACGATGAAGGGGCTGAATCCGAAGTCGCCGGAAGAGTATCGACAGGACGAAGAGACGCACCGATTCCTCCAAGGAGGAGCAGCGCCGAAGACCCCGCCGCCGCATCAACATACGCATGGAGGGAAAGGATGAAGCGTGTTTCAGCCGCGTTGTTCCTCGTGTTCGCGATCGCTCCCAGGGTGCTCGCGCACGAAGGGCACCTTCACAAGCTGATGGGGACGGTCGCGGCAATCCACGGGGAACGTCTTCAGGTGACAACGACGACAGGGGAGACATCCGAGGTCGTTGTGAACGACAAGACCAGGATCCTTCGCGGCGTCACGGCGCAGAAGGCCGCGGACATCAAGCCCGGCGAACGCATCGTGGTCGTGATGAATGAGTCGAAGAACCAGGCGGGAAAGGCGCTGCCGACGGCGAAGGAGATCCGCCTCCGGAAATGAGGACCGAGGTCAGCGACACGACACGACCCCGGCCCTTCCGATGATTATTTGGTCGCGGGTTTTTTGCCGGCCGGCATCTCGATCTTCGAGACCGTGATGTCGTTTCCCTTCATCTCGCCGGTCAGCGCGACGCGATGGCCCGCATGGTCCTTGAGCCCGGCGAAGTCCTGATTCGCGATCTGATACGTCTTTCCACCAGTCACGAACACGTACTTCCCGCCCTTGTCGATGCAGGCTTTCGTGCAGTCCGCATCCGTCACTTTCACGCCGTGCTCGTCCTTGGAAGCGTGCTTCCCGTTGCACATGCTGTCGCTGATGGAGCCGGTCCATGTCTTGTCCGCGGCGAACGTCGGCACACCGTTCAGCAACAGCGCCAAACCTAACCCGAACCCTGCCAATCTCGCGATACGCACAGTGTCCTCCTTGCGGTCTACGGGCCTTCCGTTACACAGAGTATCCAGCACGCGAAAGGTGAGGGGGCGTGTCACCTTTCCTCGCGGTGTGCATCAACATACATTAGTCGGCGCCGGTGTACCCACCAGCTCATCTGGAGGAGATGATGGAGAGCAAAGCCAAGCTGTTCGGACATCCGATTCATCCGATGCTCATCGTGCTCCCTCTCGGATTGTTCCTGATGGCGGTGTTCAGTGATGCCGCGTACCTCGTGACGGGTAATATCACGTTCGCCGCGGTGGCGTACTGGGACATCAGCGCGGGGATTGCAGGCGGGCTGCTGGCCGCTGTTTTCGGGTTCATCGACTGGTGGGCGATTCCATCCGGCACGCGTGCCAAGTCGATCGGCCTGTATCACGGCGTAGGCAACGTCATCGTCGTCGTGCTGTTCCTCGTCAGCTGCCTGATGCGCTACCGAGTCGAGGGGTACATCCCGTCGATGACGGCGTCGGTGCTGATCTTCGCGGGCATCGTGCTCGGCGCCGTGACCGGGTGGCTGGGCGGAGAACTCGTCGATCGCCTTGGCGTCGGCGTTGACGAGGGAGCGCATCTCGATGCTCCAAGCTCGATGAGCGGCCGGTCCGCGCGTTCCGGGGCACGCTAAGGCAGCTGCCCGATTCCGAACCTCCCCGGGAGCTGAATTTGACATTTGGCTGGCAGGCGGTGTCTTTTATCCGCCTGCCGAGGTGGTACATGCGCCGTTCGCTGCTTGCATCTGGAGTCGTCGTTCGCCCTCGAAGTACTGCCAGCGCGACGCCGCTGGATCGCTGGCTTGCCGCGCGACTTCAACGATCGATTGCACCAGCGGGGGTCGGCGTCGAGCTGTGGGACGGGACGTCGACTCATCCGGGCGGCGCACGGACAGGCGACCTCCTGATTCGCGATCGCGGCGCGCTCCTCGCGGTCCTCCTGAATCCGGATCTGCAGTATGGCGAGCTGTATAGCGCCGAGCGCATCGATGTGCGTGGCGACTTCGCCACGGTCGTCGAGGCCATTTCGCGCGTATCGATCGACGCGCCGATTTCGTGGCGCGAACGGCTGGCGCTCTGGGCAGCGAGGCCCAACGCGCTCGTGCGCGCGCGGCGCAACATTCGTCATCACTACGATCTCGGCAACGAGTTCTACCGCCTCTGGCTCGATCCGCAGCTCGTGTACACGTGCGCGTACTACCCGACGCCGTCGGCGAGACTCGAAGAAGCGCAGGTGGCAAAACTGGATCTCGTCTGCCGTAAGCTTCGGCTTATGCCGGGAGAAACAGTTATCGAAGCGGGTTGCGGATGGGGAGCGCTGGCCTTGCACATGGCGCGCATGTATGGCGTCCGCGTCAAGGCGTTCAACATCTCGACCGAGCAGATCACCTTCGCGAAGGAGCGCGCGCGTCGCGAGGGTCTCTACGACCGAGTGACGTTCATCGAAGACGACTATCGCAACGTCTCGGGGCGCTTCGATGTGTTCGTCTCAGTCGGCATGCTCGAGCACGTCGGCCGCCGGAACTTCTCGTCGCTCGCGGCGATCCTCCGGCGCGTGATCGATCGCCCGGCGGGACGCGGGTTGTTGCACTTCATCGGCCGCGACACGGCGCGTCCGTTGAACGCCTGGACGCGCCGGCGCATTTTTCCCGGCGCGTACGCGCCGACGCTCGCTGAAGTGACGACGGAGATCATCGAGCCGGCGCGGCTGTCGGTGCTCGACGTGGAGAACCTCCGCCTGCACTACGCGCGCACGCTCAGGCACTGGCGCGAGCGGTTCACTCCCGCGGAACCGGAAGTACGCGCGCGATTCGGCGAAGCGTTCTGTCGCGCGTGGCGGCTCTATCTCACCGCGTCGGAGGCGGCGTTCGCGATCGGGTCACTGCAGCTCTTCCAGGTGCTGTTCGCGCCCTCCTCGGCGGGCACCGTGCGCTGGACGCGCGCGGAAGTCTACTCCGAGCTGGCCGGGCTCCTTTGATGCGGCACGTCGACGTCGTTGTCGCCGGCGGCGGCCCCGCGGGCTCGACGTGCGCCTGGGCGCTCGGGCGCGCGGGTGCGAACGTGCTCGTGCTGGATGGTGCGCGCTTTCCGCGCGACAAGGTGTGCGCGGGCTGGATTACGCCGCGGGTCCTCGAGGTCCTCGGCCTCACGCCCGAGGAGTACCGGGCGAGCGGACTCGTGATGCAGGACATGACGGGCTTCCGCACGAGCGTCCTGCCCAATCGACGGCCGGTCTCGACACGATACGAATCCATCGTCAGCTACGGCGTCCGTCGCTGCGAGTTCGATCGGTATCTTCTCCGCCGCGCGGGCGTCGAAGTGGTCGAAGGGACCGCCGTGTCCACGCTGCGCCGGGTGGCCGATCGCTGGATCATCAACGAACACGTGTCCGCCACGCTGCTGGTCGGGGCGGGCGGGCAGTTCTGCCCGGTCGCGCGTCATTTGAACCCGCCGTCACGCGACGGACTCGTCATCGCACGTGAGATCGAGCTGCCAATCGACGGGGATCGCTGCAGCATCGACGGAAGCGTACCGGAGCTGTACTTCTGCCACGATTTGAACGGCTACGGCTGGTGCGTCCGCAAGGGAAATTTCCTCAACGTCGGTTTCGGCCGCCGGACCGGCCATGAGTTCCAGACACACGTGCGCGGGTTCGTTCAGTGGCTGAAGGTGTCGCGCACGGTACCCGAGCGTGTGCTCGACTGGACGCACTGGCGCGGGCACGCGTATCGTTTGCGGGGCGCGACGCCGCACGTGGCGGGCGAGGGCGTGCTGCTGATCGGTGACGCGGCGGGACTCGCCTGGCCGGAAAGCGGAGAGGGGATTGCACCCGCGGTGGAGTCCGGCGCGATCGCGGCGAGAACCATCGTCGCGTCAGGCGGGCATTTCGCGTCGGTCGACGCGCTTGCGTATGCGAATTCGATTGGCGCCACCGCGAAGACCGGCCTCTCCGTTCCCATGCCTCTCGCAAGGACTCTGATGCGCGTTCCTCCCCTCGTGCGTTACGCTCTCGATCGCTGGTTCCTGCGCGTCAGCGACCATCGCGAGCGTGCGCGCGCTCTCCTCTGGGAGAAGCAGAACGCCTCGATGTAAAGTATGCGGGTTGCGCGAGGAGACCTTCACATGCGAAACCCGGTAAGCGCCTGGACGGCGGCGGCGCTCGTCCTGGCTGGCTCTTTATATGTCACCGCTCAGGAACCGCGCCCTCAGCCGCCGCCTGGCGGCAGGGGCGGTCCGCCATCCGGACTGCAGCAACCGCGCGTGAACGCCGGCGCGAACGACAAGCCGGGCGTCGACCCGGTCGCTGCGGCCGAGGGCAAGAAGATCTGGGCGCTCGAGTGCATCACCTGTCATGGCACGAACGCGCGCGGCACAGACAATGGTCCGAACCTCGTGCGCTCGCTCGTCGTGCTGCGAGATCGCTTCGGAAGCGCGCTCGGTCCGTTCCTGAAGCGCGGCCACAAGATGCAGAGCGGCCGTTCGAGCGCGCTGCTCTCCGACGATCAGGTCCTCATGCTCGCGCATTTTCTCAGGGACCGCGTGAACGACACGCTGCGCGGATCGTCGGAATTCGAAGTCAAGAACATCCTCACCGGGGACGCGAAGGCGGGAGAGGCGTACTTCAACACGGAAGGCAAGTGCACCACGTGCCATTCCGTGTCTGCTGATCTGCGCGGCTATGCTGGAAAGTACGAGCCGGTGGACATACAGCAGCGTTTCCTGTTTCCGCGCAACGCGACGCCGGGCGGCGGGCGCGGGCGCGGGCGCGCTGGCGGCGGCGCGGCGCCCTCGCCGGCCACGGCGATCACAGTCACAGTGACGCCGCCGAATGGCGAGCCTGTGTCGGGCGTGCTGCTGCAGCTCGACGATTTCACGGTGTCGCTGAGGGATGCATCGGGCTGGTTCCGGACGTTCACGCGCACGCCGGCGCTGAAAGTCACGAAGACCGATCCCCTCGCCGCGCACCGCGCGTTGCTCGAAACGATTACCGACAAGAACATGCACGACGTGGTGGCCTATCTGGAGACGTTGAAATGAGGCGTGTCGTATTCGTCGCGATAGCGATTGTCTCTGCGGCCGTGCTTGCCGGCGGCGCACAGGGACTCGATCCCGCCGGCCTGGTCAAGCCGGGAACCGACAGCTGGCCGATGTACAACGGCGACTATTCGGGACGCCGCTTCAGCACGCTGACGAAAATCAACGCGGACAACGTGGGCGCGCTGAGCCTCGGTTGGGTGTACCGCCTGAACGGCGGGGCCGCTGCAGCCAACGTGGGCAGCATCAAGGGAACACCTGTCCTCGTGAACGGCGTGCTGTATCTCACGTCTCCCGACCACGTCTGGGCGATCGACGCGCGCACGGGCCGCGAGCAGTGGCATTTCGGGTGGGATTCGAAAGGGGGCACGCACATCGGCAACCGCGGCGTCGCCATTCTCGGAGAGTCGCTCTTCTTCGAGACGCCGGACTGCCATCTCGTCTCGCTCAACATCAAGGACGGCACCGAGCGGTGGCGCAAGGAGATCTGCGATCTCGATCAGTTCTACTACGGTTCGGTCGCGCCGACGATCATCAACAATCGCGTCATCGCCGGCGTGAGCGGCGACGACCTCGACATCCCCGGTTACATGCAGGCGCACGATCCGGTTACGGGCGAGATGCAGTGGCGCTGGTATGCGGTGCCGCAGTCGAAAGGGGATCCCGGGCTGGAAAGCTGGCCCAACGAAGACGCGGCAAAGCACGGCGGCGGGATGACGTGGCAGCCCGTCACGTACGACCCGGATCTGAACCTGATGTACGTCACGACGGGAAACCCGCAGCCCGTCATTGCGCACAAGAATCGCGCGGGCGATAACCTGTTCACCGCCTCCATCGTTGCGTTGAATCCTGACACGGGAAAGATGGCGTGGGCGTTCCAGTCGTCGCCTCACGACACACACGACTGGGATTCGACACAGACCGCGGTGGTGTTCGACGGCGAGATCAACGGCCAGCCGCGGAAGCTGATCGCGCAGGCGGCCCGCAACGGACACTTCTTCGTCCTCGACCGCACGAATGGGAAGGCGCTCGTGTCGAGCGACTACGCGAAGACGAACTGGACGCTCGGCTACAACGACAGGGGACAGCCGATCCCGAATCCTGCGAAGAACCCGCAGGTTGATGGCGCACTCGTCACGCCGAATCAGGGAGGTGCCGCCAACTGGCCGCCGCCGACGTTCAGCCCGCAGACAGGACTCTTCTATGTGAATGCGACACGGGCGTTCAGCGTGTATTACATCTACGATCCCGGCGATAACCCGCAAGGATGGGGAGGAACGGATCGCGGCGGCTGGGGCGAATCGATGCTGCAGGCGATCGACTACAAGACGGGGAAGATCCGCTGGAGCCACAAGTGGGAGGGGGGATCATCGCGCGCCGGCCTCCTGAGCACAGCCGGGAATCTTGTGTTCAGCGGCGGCGCATCGAACGATCTTGTCGCGCTGAATGCGACAACCGGCGAGGCGTTGTGGCATGCGGGCCTCAACGGCAGCGCCAGTAACGGCGCAATCACCTACGAGCTCGATGGCAAGCAGTACGTCGTCGTCGGTGCCGGCGACATGCTGTGGACCTTCGTGATGAACCACTGAAGGCGCCACAGAAAAACACAGAAGACCACAGAAAATACCGACCGAAATTCTCTGTTTTTGTTCTTTCGTGTTTTTCTGCGTTTCTCGGTGTTCTTCTGTGTTTTTGTGTGGCACTTTTCTGTGGCAAGCGAGGCGTGGCCATGGCAGATCGACGGACATTGATATTGATCGCGACGTTGGCCGCGGGCATGAACGTCGCACTCGCGTCCTATCAGGGGGCACCGAAGCCGAAGGACTGGATTCAACTGTTCAACGGCCGGAATCTCGATGGCTGGGTGCCGAAAATCACAGGTTACGCGCTCGGTGAAAACTTCGGCGACACGTTCGGCGTGAAGAACGGCGTCCTCCGGGTGTCGTACGACAAGTATTCGCAGTTCGGCGGCAAGTTCGGCCACCTCTTCTATCAACGTCAGAAGTTCTCGTACTACCGCGTAGCCGCGGAGTACCGCTTCGTCGGCGAGCAGGTGCCGGGCGGCCCGAACTGGGCGCTGCGCAACAACGGTCTGATGCTCCACAGCCAGGCGCCCGAGACGATGGGGAAGGACCAGGATTTTCCGATCTCAGTGGAATGCCAGCTCCTCGGCGGCGGCCCGACCGGTGATCGGCCGACGGCGAACGTCTGCACGCCGGGGACGGAGATTTTCATGAACGGCACGATGGTGCGCGCGCATTGCACGAACTCGACATCACCCACCTTTCGCGGCGATCAATGGGTGCGCGTGGAGGCGGAGGTCCGTGGCTCGGAGCACATTACGCATTTTGTCGGGGGACAGAAAGTGCTCGAGTACGACAACGTGCAGATCGGCGGCCCCAACGTCAGTGGGTTCGATCCAGCCGTGAAGACCGATGGCAAGCCGCTCGGCGAGGGCTACATCGCGATTCAGGCCGAGAGCCATCCGACCGAGTTCCGCAAGATCGAAGTCCTCAATCTCTCGGGCTGCATGGACCCGAAGGCGAAGAACTACAAGCCATACTACATCCACAGAGACGACCAGCAGTGCAAGCGCTGACTTCAGAGCGCGATGAACAAGATTGCAGCGATCAGCGTCGGGATCACGGCGCCGGCCAGGAGCTTCAGCGGCGACACGGTGCCTCCGAAACATCCCGCCAGCAACGCCTGTCCTGCCGGATTTGGTGCGTTGGCGATTACGGTCAGCCCTCCGCCCGTGACCGCGCCCGCGACGACGGCGTAACGGAGGGTGTCGCTCAGGTCTGGTACAAGCGTCCCGAGATACGTAATCAACGCGTTGTCGTTGAAGCTTGTGAGCAACGTCGCACCGACGAAGAGCGGCACGCGCGAGAGACTGCCCAGCACCGGCGCGATCCACCACCCCTGGAGCCCGCCGTGGATGACGAGTCCGCCCAGGAAGAACAGAAACCCACCGAGAAACAGCGCCGGATAATGCGAGTTGAAGACCATCCAGGCGATGAACAGCAGGTGGACGCCGGTCACCCACGCCGGCACGGGCAGGAGCGCAGGCGCCGCGCTGTCCGCATCTTCATCGGGTTGTTCGATGTCGACTTCCGCCGGACGGCTCGCAAGCGCCTTCAGCTCTCGCCTGAACGCGAGGTAATAGCAGGCGGTGGACAGCCAGATTGCGAGCGCGGCGCGCCATCCGAAATGAGTCAGGATGAACGGCGTGTCCCAGTTCCACGTCCTGGCGACCATCAACACCGGAGGCGCCGCGAAGTGCGTCAACGTGCCGCCGACCGACACATTCACGAACAATAATCCCAGCGTCGCGTATTTCAGCGGTGTGCTGGGCCGAAGATCGTAGAACTGACGTGCGAGGAGGAGCGCCGAAATGGTCATCGCGCCGGGCTCCGTGATGACCGACCCGAGCAGCGGCCCCACCGTCAGGATCGACACCCACCAGGCCGCCGGCGTGCCGCGCCCGATGCTCGCCAGCTGCCGCAGCGCATCTTCAGCAAATCGCACGACCGGCCGCGTCGACGCCAGCGCCATGATGACGACGACGAACAGCGGCTCGGTGTACTTGACGCCGTCGTTCAGGTAATGTGTGGCGACGTCCCATCCCTTGGCGAGCGTGATCGCAACGAGCAGGACGACGGCCCAGAGGCCGAACACGACCTCGACCTCGCCAAAGAAGTGAAGCATCTCGGCGACGACGCTTGGAACGGGCGCGCGTCCGCCGGCGCGAGCCCGCGCGTCGTGTTTGCGCTGGACGGCGTCGGCCAACGCGGCGAACCGCGCCGCCGCAAACGTGTGGAGGATGGCGAGCAGGAAGATCGCCGTCGCGACGGCGTTGAACGGCTCCGCGTCAATCCGCGCGCGAAGCACGTGGAGGAGCCCTTCTCCGGGTGTGACGGCGGGGTACGCGCTGAGCAGTGGAGGAAATGCTGGAATAGAACCGACGCTCGAGATCATTCGTTCCAGGCTCTATCGTAACCCGGTAAGATCGGGAGACATGTCAAAACGATCCCGCATCATGTGGTACGCGGCTGCTGTCGGCGCCGTGGCCGCAGCAACGGCGTTCACCTTCCTGCTGCGCGGTCTGATGGGCCCGAGCATCTCGTTGCTGTTCTTTCCGGCCGTGATCCTCACGGCAGTCTACGGCGGCTACGGCCCCGCGCTCTTGGCCACCGTGCTTTCCACCGCCTCGCTCGCGTTCTTTTTTGTTCCGCCCATTTTTTCATTTGAGGTCGGCACGGACGACATCATCCGGCTCGCGGTGTTCGCGGCGGTCGGCGTGGTGACGGCGTCGATCAGCGCCGCGCGCCGCCAGGCGGAAGCGGCACAGCGGGACGCGCTCGAGGAGCTCCAGGCGGCGGTCGATACGCTTCGCAAGGTGAGCGGATGGCCGGTATTCGTCGATGCCTCGCTTGCCGCCGGCGCACGGAAGGTCCTCGAGCACGCGGTCAATGTCGTCGGCTGCGCGCGTGCGGTCGTCGTCTGGGAAGCCGAGGAGGAGCCCTGGATTTTCGAGTCCGCATCCAGCGGCGGACCCGATGCGGTCGCGCGACACTCGCCTGTGGAACGCGACGCC
The DNA here is from genome assembly GCA_003222675.1 of Acidobacteriota bacterium. Lineage (GTDB taxonomy): Bacteria > Acidobacteriota > Vicinamibacteria > Vicinamibacterales > 2-12-FULL-66-21 > QHWT01. The sequence goes on from QHWT01000081.1 coordinate 58,234, forward strand.
GTGGCGCCTGAACCGTTCGACGCGCCGACGCACTACGACAAGGCGCTCGGTTCCGCGTCCGCCTCGTTCGCGCTGGAACATCTGCGCGGCCGGGTGTCGTTCAGCGGCATCCCCGGCACACCCGCGGACATCGTGCCGCTGGCGGACATCGTAGCGCGCGAGGTCGGCAACTCGCTCGAGCAGTTGTATCTGCACGATCGGCTGCAGCAGATCGCGATCCGCGAAGATCGGATCCGCGTCGCGCGCGATCTTCACGACGGCGTGCTGCAGTCGCTGACGGGTATCCGCCTGCAGCTGCAGGCGCTGGCCGACGAGCACGGCGCTCCGTCGTTGATCAGCGATCGCCTGCTCGCCGTCGAGCGTGCGATCGCCATCGAGCAGCGCGAGCTGCGGCTGTTCATCGAGGATCTGAAACCCATCGGCAGCCATCGCTCGACCGAGGCCGATCTCGCGGGCGCGCTCGAGGAGCTGCGCTCGCGCCTTGCGGCAGAGTGGCAGACGCCGATCGTCGTGCGCGTGAGCCCACCCGGCCTGGCCGTTGCCGCGCCCGTCGAGCAGACGCTGCGCCTGATGGTGCGTGAGGCGGCAATCAATGCGCTCAAGCACGCGCACCCCTCACGCATTGCCGTGGATGTCCAGCCACACGGCGCCGACGCGCTGCGCCTCGTGGTCACCGACGATGGGCGAGGGTTTCCGTTTCGCGGCCGGCTGGAGCACGACGCGCTCGTTTCGTCGAATGCGGGACCGCTCAGCCTCCGTGAACGCGTCGCGGCGGCGGGAGGACGCCTGGCCATCGAGTCGGCCCCGACGGGCTCTCGCGTGGAGATCATCCTGCCCGGGGTTGCACGGCTACGAGATCAGGAGATACGGAGCTCTTTTTAATGTAACAGGCTGGTGAACACCTGGGCCTGAACGGTCAACTGTCAAATGCCCAATGCTGAAATTTCCAATCGCTTTCACACATCAGCATTCAGCCTTTCGCCTTGTTAGAGGTGAAGCTTCAGCTCAGGCCCCTTTGCTGTGCGATCAGCACGAGCTCCAGACGGCCATCGACGCCGAGCTTCTCGTAGATGTTGTGCAGGTGCACCTTGACGGTGCCTTCGGAGATCGAGAGCCGCTCGCCGATGGCCTTGTTCCGCAGCCCCTGCGACACCATGCGCACGATCTCGATTTCGCGCGGTGTCAGCGCGGCCGGCATGTCGCGTGCTGAGGACTGGCGCGCGACGTAGCTCCTGAACGCGCGCGTGACGGTCTCGCGCTCGATCCATTGCTCGCCCCGAGCGACCTTGCGCACGCAGTCGATCAGCACCTCCGGCTGCGACTCCTTCAACACGAGTCCCATGGCGCCGAGTTTCACCGCCTCCATGACCTCTTCGTCGCGCACGGCGGCCGTCAAGAGAACGGTGCGGCATTCTGCCCGCCTGGCTGCAAGAGCGCGCAGCACGTCGAGCCCGCTCTGGTTCGGCATCCGGAGATCCAGGACGAGCACGTCCGGGTGGCTCTCGAGAACCGCTTCAATCGCGCTGGCCCCGTCGGAGCAGCAATGCAGCACTTCGAAGTCCGGCTGCCGGGAGAACAGCTGCTGTAGCCCGTGCAGCACGATCTGGTGGTCATCCACGAGCACAACGCGAATGGGCATGGTGAGCGGTGATCGTGCCGCAAGTCGCCCCCGGTTTCAATCTTGACGAACCGGTGCGGTCTGTGTGGGTCAGCCGTTGTATATCTGGCGGTATATCGGAACCTCCCTTTCAGCATATTCACAGCCGCGCCGCCGGACCGTACCATCGTAGGTGTACCGACACATGACCCGAACGCCTGCGACACCAACGGGAGGACCGAACGAGGCCAGCGAGTGGCTGACGAGCGAGGAGGTCGTCGATCGCCTGCTCGAGGATCCGCTGCTGCGCCGAATCGCGTCGACGTGCGTGCTGCCCGCCGTGCGGTGCGGGGACGAGTGGCGGTTCCGCAGGAGCGACCTCGATCAGTGGATCGGCCGCCAGCGCCGGCTCCGCGACGACATGAAGCCGGCACATAGGTCTCGCGACGAGTCATGAGAACGACTCATGTGTTAGGCTCCGCCGCATGGACCTCGAGGTCCGCCACCTGCGGTTCGTCGCGGAGATTGCCGACGCCGGCAGCATGACCAAGGCGGGGGACCGCCTGTTGCTCACCCAGTCCGCCCTCAGTCACCAGCTACGGGACATCGAAGGCCGGTTCGACACGACCTTCTTCCTGCGCGTGAGCCGCCGGCTCGTGCTCACGGCGGCAGGACGGCGCGTGCTCGAGACGGCGCGCCGCGTCCCCGCCGCCGCGTGAATCTCTGGCTCGTTCGCGCGTTCGCAACGATCGCACTGCTGCTGGCGGCCGCGGGCGTCTACGCGATGACCGCATTCAGCGTGACGCTGCGCGCACGCGAGCTCGCCATTCGCTCGGCGCTCGGCGCGCGCCAGGCGCAGAACCTCCGCACGGTGCCGCTCGATGCCGTGAGGCCGATTGGGGTGGGATTGATCGCGGGCGCGGCGCTCGCGCTCGCGTCAGTGCCTGCGCTCGGCGCCGTGCTCTTCGGTGTCGAGGCATTCGCCGCCGCGCCCGTGGTCCTCGTGTCTGCTACGCTCTTGCTGGTGGGCCTTGCTGCGGCATTGGCCGCCGCGACGCCCGTGCGACGGATCGATCCCATCGATACCCTGAAAGCAGAATGACCATGATCGAACAAGTGTACGAAATGCTGCGTCAGACACCGCGCGCGATCGAAGCGCTGATCGCCGGCGCCACCGAAGAAGCGCTGATGTTTCGCGACGCCCCTGGCGCATGGAACTGCGTCGAGGTGTTGTCGCATCTCGCCGACGGCGAGATCACCGATTGGATGCCGCGCATCAAGAAGATCCGATCGGGCGGTGGCCGCTTCACTCCCTTCGATCGAGAGGGAGGGTTCCTGCGTTACAAGGGCTGGACCGCGATCGCGCTCGTCGGCGAATTCGCGCAGTTGCGGCGATCGAACCTCGACGCGCTTGACGAGCTGTGCCTGACGTCCGCAGATCTCGGGAAGACAGGGGAACATCCCGAGTTCGGGCGGGTCACGCTGCGGCAACTCCTCGCGTGCTGGGCGACGCACGATCTCGCGCACGCGGCGCAGATCTCACGCCTGCTGACGCGCGCGTTTGGCCGCGAAGTGGGTCCCTGGGCCGAGTACTTCAGCTTGTTGAAAGATTGGCAGGCGCCGACTTCCGCTTAAGTCCCTTGCGGCTTTCACGTTCAAACGGAACACTCACTGCTCTCGTGGCTCCGCGTTCGTCTTCGCGCGAGACGCTTCCACGGACTCGCCGTAGCCTTGGCCGAGGCGGTCTGGCGGAACGCTGATTGTCAGGGTTTCGTTCTGCGTGAACGGCGCTTTGTGCGATCGGCCACCACTGCAGGTGTGTTCTCAGACGGCCACGACTGCTTATGAAGAAACGCGCGGGTTGAATGGGCCTTCGGGGCGGGCTCGACCATTCCGAGCAATTCTTCTCTCAGGCGACGCAGCTCTGAGGTGAGCTCGCGAAGTTCGGCTTTGATGTCGTCCTCGTTTTTCCACTCTGCCATATGCAGAACTTTGTAACGCCTGGGAGTCAAGAGTGCTTGGCATCGATGCACTTCCACCCTCAGCCGCAGCGCTGGCGAGATCTATAGCAGTGTTCATGCCACCCCTTATTGTCGGGCCCGGACCGCGGCGGAAAGCGCGCGTCCGGCCACGTGTCCCGTCGCCCACGCCCATTGGAAATTGAAGCCGCCGATACGCCCATCCACGTCGAGGATTTCGCCGACGAGAAACAGTCCAGGGCATCGGCGCGACTGCATCGTCGAGGGATCGATTTCCGTGATGTCGACACCGCCCGCGGTGACCTCGGCAAAGTTGTAGCCGCGCGTCTCCGTCACACTCAGCGGCCACTCGACCAGCATGCGCGCGAGGCGGCGCCGATCGGCTCGCGACAGATGTGCGAGCGGCTGGTCACCATCGAGATGAAGGGCGCGCAGTATTGCCGTCGCGAGCGACTCGGGCATCGAGGCCGCAAGCCGAGTCCTGATCGACGAGCGAGGCCGCTCGGTCGCCGCACCACGCCAGCGTGCGTCCAGCGATTCGTACGTCGCTCCCGGAAAGAAATTGACCGTGAGGCGGACGGCGCGTTGCTCGAGTCGTGCGCGCGCCCAGTGACGCGACGCATCGAGCACGACCGGTCCGCTGGCGCCGAAATGAGTCCAGAGCAATGCGCCCGCGAGACGGGTCGTGACGGCATTATCGATCCAGATCACGATTTCAACGTCGAGCGCAACGCCCGAGACAGCGCCATGAATGGACGTCGCCGAAGTTGCGTCGAGCAGCAGCGGCGCAAGCGCAGGTGTCGTCGGCACGATCGTGTGCCCGAGATCGCGTGCGAACGCGTAACCCGCGCCGTCGCTTCCCGTCTTCGGCAATGACTGTCCACCAGTGGCGAGTACGGCGACCGTCGCCTCGATCGGTCCACGGGAGGTCTCGATCAGGAACTGGCTGCTCTGTTGCTCGATGCGGTGCGCGCGCGCTGGCGCGACGAGCGACGCACCGCATCGCTCGAGCGCAGCGAGCAGCGCGGCGAGGACGTCACGGGCGCGGTTGGAATCCGGAAACAGCTTGCCACCAGGTTCCTCGTGGAGCGTCACGCCCATGTCACGGAAGAATGCGACCGTATCGGCGACGCGAAACGCGCGGAGCACGTTGCGGACGACGGTCCGGCGGCCGCCCCAGAAGTCTGCCTCAGTGACCGCTCCATTCGTCACGTTACAGCGTGTGCCGCCGCTGATGAGGATCTTGGCGCCCGGCCTCGACGCACCGTCGAGCACGACGACGCGAAGGGAAGGATCAGCCCGGCGGGCCGCGATCGCCGTTGCCAGGCCGGCGGCGCCCGCGCCGATCACCACAACATCAGATTTCGAGGGAATTTGGGGCGCGTCGGGCATCAGTCAGTTGGGGGATCGCGGGCCAGTCCAGCTTGCGCGAAAAGGCGCCCGGGGCGTAGACTTCTCTGATTCCCCGCAGTTTATCCGAACGGGACTACGTGGCTGAGTACGCCGTGCAACCGGGCGCACGCGTCGTGTGGTGCCTGCGGCGCCGCGCGGCTGACGTGCGATGCGTCGTCTTCGCGGACGGCATTCCTGTCGAGGTCCGGGTGATCCACGACCGCGACGTCGTCGTCACAGAAATCTTTCAGGAAGAGTGGATGGCGCTCGACTGGGCGCGCATCTACGGCGAACGGCTCCGCGCCCAGGGGTGGCAGGACGTGCCCGAAGCGCCTGCGGGGGCCGTCTGAACTCAGCCGAACACGATAGCTGCGGCGGCCCACAACAGCACGGCAACAGCAGAGGCGACCGTCAGGTCCTTCCACAGCGGCGGCGCCTGCTCCGATGGCGTTGATTCGTCGAATTCAAGACCGACGAGGCGCGGCTCGATCCGCCAGCGTTCAATCGTCCAGTCGTCGACTTTGTGCGTCGTCATGGGAGAGACACCTCGATGTTGAATCGATATTAAAGTTCAAGATTGGCGCCAACCCCATTCGTCCGCAATCGTTAGGAATTTCGTCATCGCCAGCTCAGCGTCCGGCTGCTTCCCCGACGGTGTTTGTCGCAAAACCTGACACGTCAATGCCACCGTCGGGCTGCTGGGGCTGGGGTCAGTTCTCGATTTTCGATTTCGTTCGAAAAATCGAGATCCGATCCTGAGGTCGGCGCTAGACTCGGAAGGCCAGCCTGTCAGCGAGGTGTGACGTGTCCAAATCTGTGATCGCAGTCCTCTTGCTGGCCGTCGCACAGCAACCCACTCCACAGCAGCCGCCACGATTCCGCGGCGGCACGAACTTCGTCCAGGTCGATGTCTTCGCGACGCGTGACGGCGTTCCCGTGCAGGACCTGACCGCCGCCGATTTCGAGATCCTCGAAGACAATGCGCCGCAGAAGATCGACACCTTCGAACACATCGTCGTCGCCCCGGCGGGCCCGCAGGACGCGCGCGTCGAGCCCTCGTCGCCGACCGTGGCGAACCAGCTCGCGGCGGATCCGCACAGGCGCGTCTTCCTCGTGTTCCTCGACACGTTTCACGTATCCGTCGAGGGCTCGCACCACATCAAGGAACCGCTGATCAACCTGCTGACGGAGATTCTCGGCGCAGACGATCTCGTTGGTGTGATGACCCCCGAGATGAGCCCGTCGCAGATCTCGTTCGGCCGCAAGACGCAGGTCATCGAGGAGGGACTGCGCAGGAACTGGGTGTGGGGCATGCGCGACAGCATCCGGATCGACGCTTACGAGCAGAAGTACGACATCTGTTATCCGCCGATGCCGGGGGAACAGGGGCAGCACTCCGCACTGGCGAGCGAACTGATGGGACGTCGCCGCGAACGGGTTGTGCTCGAATCCTTGAACGACATGATCGTTCACATGGGATCGATCCGCGAAGGGCGGACTGCTGTCATAGCGGTGACCGACGGGTGGCTGTTGTACCGCCCAAATCAGACGCTGACCGTTCTTCGCAAGGGTCCGCTGGGCTGGGAGGAACCGATTCCCGGATCGCCACCGCCCGTGGGCGTCGGACGCGGCGGCACCCTCACGACGAAACAGAACAGGGATCAGTTCGCTGACGAGCAGACCGAATGCGACCGCGATCGTATGAACCTGGCAATGATGGACAACGCGCAGTACTTCCGCGACCTGTTCGGCGAAGCCAACCGCGCGAACGTCAGTTTCTACCCAATCGATCCGCGCGGGCTGGCGGCGTTCGACACGGCCATCGGACCGGATGCGCCACCGGACATCATCACGGACCACGCGATGCTGCGTGGACGCGGAGACACGCTGCGCACGCTCGCGGTCAATACGGACGGCATCGCGCTCCTGGACAACAACGACCTGAATCGTCAGTTGCGTCGGATCGCCGTGGATCTGACATCCTATTACCTGGTCGGTTACTACTCGACCAACAACCAACTCGATGGACGATTCAGGACGATCAAGGTGCGCGCGAAGCGTTCAGGCGTCGACATCCGCGCGCGCAAAGGCTATCGCGCGCCCACCGAGACGGAGGTCGCGTCCGCGGCGAATCTGGCCACGGCGGCCGCCAGCGTGCCCGATGACGCTGCGGCGGTGAAAGCGTCCCTCAACACGCTCGAGCGGGACGCGCGGATCGACGAATCCCGTACGATGCTGATGTCGCGGACGCCGGAACTGAGCGCGCCGGCGATGTTCCGTCGCGGTCCGATGACGGGTAATCAGCTGAAACCCGCACCGAACCGGCGCTTTTCGCGCACGGATCGACTGCATCTCGAGGCCGCCGCAACAGAGGATGTCACGAGCTGGACCGGCGCGCTCCTCGATCGCACCGGCAAGCGTCTCGGCGTGCCCGTCACCACGGGCGTTCGCACCGATGCATCGAACACTCAGAAATGCCTGACGGCCGATCTCGTCCTCGCGCCGCTCGGCGCGGGCGACTACATTGTGGAACTGACGTTCACACAGCGTGGCGCGCAGCAACGAATTTTGTCTGCATTCCGGCTAGGGCAGTAGCGACGCAGTCCTCTCGATGGTCCCTGTTCGTGGGGACATCATTTTGGACACGGCCAACGCGCGTCGATGTAAGTCATCGACCCGCACGATTGAAGCCGTCGTTCGTCAGAAGCCCACGCCGATCTGCAACCGGTAGGCAGCGGCTGTTCTCACGTCGCACGGCGACGCGGCACGCTCGTCAATCTGCTCAGCGTCTTTCCTCGTGGCTTCCGCCTTCAGGCGGAAGTCGCTTGGCAGCGAATGGATTTTCCGGCTAAAGCCGGAAGCCACGAGAGTAGTGCGATTATTGTGCGGCGCTCGGCTGAACTCCATGAGTGGTCGGTTTCGGCAGATGAATGGTCGTTGCCTCCGTTGTCGCGTCAGATAGGGTCCGGGCGTGGTAAATAACCTGCAGTGAACGGGCTCCTCAACATCGTCGGCCTGACGCTCGGCGCCACGCTGTATGCGATGCTCCTGGCGATGGTCGTGGGCTCGCGGCAGTCGCGGACCGCGCCTGACCGTCTCCTCGTGGCCACGGCGCTGCTCGGGCTCGCGTGGAACGTGTCCGCGCTGTGGATTTACGAGCTGCCGAGATTCCGCAGCGGATGGATCGCGGCTGCAGGATTCTCCGCGCTCGGGTTCCTGCCAGCCGTCGTCGTACATAGTGTGCTGCGCGGCAATCGCCGGCCGCAGGGTGGCCGGACGGCGTTGCTCGGGGTCGCGTACACGGCGAGCGCCGTGGCCGCCGTGCTGCACGTCAACGCTGTCGTCTCGGCCGGTCAGGTGCCGTCGGTGCTGGCATTACAGCTGCTGACGGTGTGTTTCATCGGCATGCTGCCCGCCTTGTGGATGTTGACGCGCGGGCAGCCGGGCGGACGACGAGCCATCTGGGGTGTCGCGCTGGCGGCGTTCGCGGTCTCGGCCCTCCACCTCACCCAGCATCACGAAGGTGGTTCCACGTGGCCGATCGAGCTCGTCGGTCACCACGCGTCTATCCCGCTTGCAGTCGCAATCCTTTATCAGGATTATCCGTTCGCATTCGCTGACCTGTTCCTGAAACGCGCGCTGACGCTCATCGGGCTGGTTGGCGCGGCGTCCGTTGCCGTGTGTGGGTGGCGATCACACTCGCATATCCGTGGCTTGCGCTCGGCGTCGCGTGGTTCGTGGATGCCGTTCTCTTGACGCGACCCGATTATCGAGCGGTCGAGGCGCAGTTCGCGCGGCGCGTCGAGATGGTGGAGGATCACGCGCTCGTGCTCGACGAGCTCGGAGCTACGCTGTCACAGGCGCTGAGCGCTGCTTCGGTGCGGTGGCGCCCTGACGATGCGGCCGAGGCGCGAGTATCGGAGCTCGTCAAAGTCGACGCGGGTCGGCGGGCGGAGATCTGCATTCCTGTCAGCGAGCAGCCACGGTACGTCGTCGATGTCGACGGATTGACTGGCGGCCGCCGCATCCTCTCAGGCGACGTCACCTTGGTGTCCGCCGTCGCGCTCGTCGCTGCGCGACGTATCGACGCGATTCGTCTGGCGCAGGAGCGCTACACGCAGCAGCTTCGCGAGCGCGAAATCGCGCAGCTCGCAACGGAAGCGGAGCTGCGCGCGCTTCGCGCGCAGCTCAACCCGCATTTCCTGTTCAACGCGCTCACGACGATTGGGTACCTCGTGGAGGAAGCGCCCGATCGCGCCGTGGATACGCTGGTGCGCTTGACGACGCTGCTTCGGGCGGTGCTGAAGTCCGAAGGAGAATTCACCACGCTCGGCCGCGAACTGGAGATGATCGACGCATACCTCGCCATTGAACTCGCGCGGTTCGAGCAGCGTCTGCGGGTTCGCGTCGACGTTCCGGCGGAATGCCGGGAGATCCGTGTGCCCGCCCTCCTCATTCAGCCGCTCGTCGAGAACGCGGTGAAGCACGGCATCGCGTCCACGCGCTCGGGTGGTGAACTCACGATTTCCGCCCGTCTGGATGGCGCAGAGAGCAGCCGCACACTTCGCGTGACGGTTGCAGATGCTGCGAACGACGATCCCTCGAGGCACCGGCGGCGTCCTGGGTGGAAACGTGGTGTAGGCCTCTCAAATGTCGAGCGGCGCCTCGATTGTCATTACGGTAGCGCGGCGTCGTTGACGATTCGTCCACACGACCTGGACGGAACCGTCGTCGAAGTGGCAATTCCTGCCCCCGCCCCCGCGGCCGCGTTCGAAAGGAACGCCGGGTGAGCGCGCCATTGCGCATCGTTATCGCCGACGACGAGCGGCCCGCGCGTTCATTCCTCGCAGCGCTGCTGCGCGCGTTCGACGACGTGACGATTGTCGGGGAAGCCGACTCCGGCCGTCAGGCCGTCTCGTTGATCGTTCGAGAGAAGCCGGACTTGGCGCTACTGGACCTGCACATGCCGGAGCTCGGTGGACTAGGCGTCGTTCGCGCGTTGAAGAAACATGAGGTTCCGCTCATCGCGTTCGTGACGGCGTACGAGGAGTATGCCGTCCGCGCGTTTCAGTTGAACGCGGTTGATTATCTCCTCAAGCCCGTCGACAAGGCGCGGCTGCGCGACACACTGAATCGCGCCCACGAGCGCATCGAACGCACGGAGGACAACGTCGGGGAAATCCGCCGTGCCGGTGCGGCCGCTACGGCGTACGAGGCGGCGGTTAAACCGGAGCCGCTGGACCGCATTCCCATCCGGAAGCGCGACGAGCTCACGTTCCTGCCCGTGGATCAAGTCGCGTCGGTGATCGCCGAGGGAGAACTGCTGCACCTGCACACGCTCATGCAAGGGCGCCAGACGATTACCTTTCGACTGAAGGATCTCGAAGCCCGGCTCGACCCTTCGCGCTTCGTGCGGCTCGGGCGCGGCACGCTCGCGAATCTGGGAGCGATCGTCAAAGTCAACGTGATGCCAGGCGGCACGCACGTCGCGCTGATGAGCAACGGACAGAAACTTCAGATCAGTCGCATTCAGTCGCGAAAGCTGCGCTCCCGTTTGTTCAAGCTGTAAAACGCCGCACACGCGTGTGCGCCATCGGCGCACAGGTAGTACCTGCGTAGTGCAGTCGCCCGTGGTAGGCGAGACGGGCGGGAACTATAAGACCGTCAGTGTCCTCGGCACCGACGTGAACTTTCGTGTGCATTCCTTCCTCGGCGGCGTTCGTGTTCAGAATCGTCGGCCCAAGGTGATGCCCTTCGGACAGTTTCTGGTAGGCGTCGCGCGCGCGTCGGTCAATCTTCTCGGCGAAGGCGATAGCTCGAACGGATTCGCGATGCAGCCTGGTGGAGGTGTCGATATCCCGCTGACTTCCTCGCTGGGTGCTCGTGTCCAGGGTGACTTCCGAATGATTCGGTTGGAAGGAGAAACCAGCAACGAGCTCCGCATCGGCGTTGGCCTCGTGTTCGGCTTCTCCAAGTAGACGTGATTAGCAACGTGGTGGGGGTACGCTACCCCCACCACGATCCATTACGCGAAGCATTGCCGGGCAGCGCTGCGCCTGACAATTGAGACCCCATTGGGGGACATGGGCATGCGACCCAGGCGATTCCAACCCTGTTGCCGGTGTTACTGTTGCTTCCTCAGGGAGCTTCTCAGTCGCCATCGCATATGGACGCAGCTGCACTCTTTCGCAAGTGCAGCACCCCAGTAGCTCACCATTCAGACTCCTTCGGTCATCACTGAAGAACGTCGTAGGTCCCACCGTGAAGCCTCGGCGGCAGAGACGTGCTATGAATAACAGGGATCACGAACCTTCAACCACGGGAGTACGCGGCCGTGAGTGCCGGTGAACGCCTCGCACCGATTGCTGCAGCCTTTAGCGCGGTAACGACGCTCCTTTGCTGTCTGCCGCTGAGTTTTGCGGGTGCCCTTGGAGCGGCAGGCTTGAGCGCGGCAGTGCTCGAATATCGCTTGTGGCTTATGGGCGCCTCGCTTGCGCTGCTCGCGGTCGGCTTCCTGCAAGTGTACAGACGGCCGTCACAATGTGCCCGCCGAAGCCGCGTTACTCTTTTTGTCCTCTGGACGTCAGCGATCGTCGTGATGGTTTTGTTGCTGATGCCGCAGCTCGTCGCGACGTTATTGGCAGACTGGTTTGGGTAACGCCTTGAGAAAGACTGTCGCCGTTGCGATGGGCGTGGTCCTCGCGATCGTCGTCGCGTTCTTCGCCTATACGAATTTCGCGGATCGATCCACGCCTGCTGGTCAAGCGCCGCTGGTGGAAGTAACCCAACAGACCTTCGACGAATTCAAGAGTGAGTTCAATCGGGCGCGTGGTCAGGTGCGAGTGATCGCGCTGCTGTCTCCCACCTGACCAACATGTCTGCGGGGGGCCTCCGCAGTCGATGTCGTGCTGAAGGAGATCGGCGACCAGCCTGTCGCGGTCCTCGCCGTGTGGGAACCAATGCTGCCCACTGACTGGACGTCACCAACGGGCTTCGTGCTGCGCAGAATGCGCGACCGGCGGGTGAGACAGTATTGGGACCCCAATCACCTCATTGCCAGGCGCATGGGGATCGACGCGCGCGCGCCGCAGCCGGAACCTGACTGCTGCGAGCGTCACGGCATTCTGTGGGATCTGGCGGCGGTGTATCCGCCCGGTGCGATGTGGACCGATCGGATGCCGGCCGCGGTGTTGATCAATGGCCCGATCGTCCACATTGCGGCAGAGATCGCCAATAGAGTCAGAGCCGCACGGTCAGGACAGTAAAAGGATCAACCTGCGTCGGACAATCGTTGTTCACTCGTTTTAGAGTGTCTGGGCGTCACATTGGCCACTCCCTTGTTCCCGGGCGAGATCGAATCGGCGCGATAATGATCCATGGCCGATTTACCCGTCGCGTGCACGTTGAGCCCAGCTGCTCTCAACGCACGGCGAAAAGATCTTTTGAACGCACTGTTGCAGCGTGCGAGCGAACGCCGCGAACTGCCGAACGGCTGCCGGCTTCGCTTTGCGACCGGGCACGAGATTCTTCTCGACGTCGCGCGGACCGTAGACGCCGAACGGCAGTGCTGCCGTTTTCTTCAGTTCACCGTCACCGTCGAACCGGACGAGGGACCGATTACGCTCGATCTGACCGGACCGGCAGGCACGCGCGAATTTCTCGCTGCGATGTTCGATCTGCCATGACCAACGTGCTCGTGTTCGTCACCGCAGCGTTTCTCGAGCTCGCGGGATGCTTCGCGTTCTGGGTGTGGCTCCGGCGCGGCGCATCGCCGCTCCTCGCGCTGATTGGAATCGGAAGCCTCATTGCGTTTGCGCTCGCACTGACGCGAGCCGACACCGCGTTCGCGGGTCGCGCCTATGCGGCTTACGGCGGAATTTATATTGCGGCCTCACTCATCTGGTTGTGGCGCGTCGAGGCCACAGGCCGAGTACGACCGACCTGGTCGGGGCCGCGATTGCCGTTGCCGGAGCTTTAATCATCGTTGGTTTGGCTCCGAAAGTGCCGTAGCCGTCGAGATTCAGACACACAGGAACAGATCAGGCGCCGCCACCGAGCAGCATCCAGGTTCCCAATGCGAGCAGCAGCAGCGCGACGATGCGACGAAAGAGCGACGCCGGCACCTCTCCGAGTACTCGTGTGCCGACCAATGTGCCCGCAATGACGCCGCCGGTCGCCATGGCGATGAGCGGCCAGATCTGCAGGAGCTCGGATCGTTCGGACACGATGTAGACCGGCATGCGAGCAGCATCGACGACGAGGCCCACGGCCGTTGCCGTAGCGACGAACGTCTGCTTGTCGGTATCAAAAGCGAGCAGCGCCGCGGAGCGGATTCCCCCCTGATTGCCCACGAGACCCCCGAACATGCCCGACAGGCCTCCAGCAACCCACGCAGATCGGCGGCCAAGCCGGACGTTGTTCATCAACCCTGTCAATTCGGAGAGACCGACAAAGATCAGCAGACAGCCGAAGACGACCGCCAGTGCGCGGTTCGACGCGTAGGCGTGCAGCAACGCGCCCAGGAGTCCGCCCGCCGCGCTCGTGAGGCCGAACCAGATGAAGATGCGTCGATTGACATGGCCGCGCAGCAGCCAGAAACGGACGGCCGTTCCGATCAGATGGGGAATCGAGACCGCGGCGACGGCCAGCTTCGCACCAACGCGAAGCGCCAGCAACGGCGTGAGCACACTGCCGATGCCGAATCCGGCGAGCGAGGCAATGCCGCCGGCCACCATCGCGGCAGCGGCAACCGCCAACTCGAGTCCCATCACCTAGCGCGGCGTAAACTGTGCGAGATCGTAGATGCCGAGCGTCTTCTCGATTGAGGCCACCATCTTTTCGAAGCCATCCTCGCCAAACAGATCGTGTTGCTGGCAACTGGTGCTCGGAATCACCCTTCGTCCTGAGCGCGTACCAGGCGTGCATCCACAGACCATGGACCACTGCCGGCGAACAGAACGAAGAGCAGTCCTGTGAGCATCGCGTAGTCGGTCCGCGCCTCGGCCTCCATCGACCAGAAGCCCCTGGCGAGAAGGATTGGTACCTTTGTGCTGAGAATGGCGACGCTGATGTCGATAAGCAGCGGCACCGCCGCCAACCGCGTGAGGAGCCCGATCAGGATCAGTGCACCGCAGACGATTTCAACGACGCCGACGAATGGGGCCATCAATCCGGGGTACGGAATCCCGATGTGCGCGAAACGACCCACTCCCCACTCGGCCGGGAAGAGGAACTTCTTAATCCCTTCGAGGAAGAAGATCAGTCCGACGCCGAGGCGGATGAAAATGGTCGCGCGCGGTGCGAACAATCTCAGCGTTGCAAGCAACATGGAGTCTTCCACGACAGGCGTGTGGGTTGCGCGTGCGAGCGATCAACGATCGGTACTCGGGAAGCCGCCTGCCGTTTCATCAACCGCATTTCATGTCCATTGATCGACCGCTGATGATTTCCACCGGCCTGACGTTCGGGACGATCTCGCGCTGTTCGGTCTCGGCCATGGAATCATTTCGGACGCGCAGTACTCTTACCTGGTCGCGACGGTCATCGGCAGTGCGGTTATTCCGACTCTGCTCGCACACTCGTTGTTCATGCCGACGCATCTGCTGCCGCAAGAGGGACTCATCGAGACGTGGAGGCGGTGGCAGACGGGGCCATGTAAACAGGGGTCACAATGGGCGGGCACGACGCTCGCCCGCCTATTCTGAGAGGTTGCCATGCTGCACCAGGGACCGGCGAAGAAGGTGACGATCTACGTCGGGGAAGCCGCGCGCCACCGGAGCGAGCCGGTGTACATCGCAGTCCTGAATTACCTCTTCTATCACAACGTGTCGGGCGCGACGGTGACGCGGGGAGCGGCCGGGTTCGGGGCGGAGCATCACCTTCAGATGGCGCGCTTCGTCGAAACCAGCCTGAACCTGCCTGTCAAAATCGAGTTCGTCGAGGAACGCGCGAAGACCGAAGAGATCCTGCCCAAGCTGCTGCAGATCGTCGAGGACGGGCTCGTCGAGATCCAGGACACCACCATTGTCAAAGCCGGCAGGCTCGAGGGTGCGGCGGCGCTCGCGCCACTGGCACTCGAGGGAAAGGCGAAGCTGATGCGCATCTTCCTGGGCGAACAAGACAAGTGGCGCGGCAAACGTTTGTACGACGCGATCGTGGAGAGCCTGCGCGCGCACGACATCGCGGGCGCGACCGTGTATCGCGGGATCGGCGGCTACGGCGCACACAGCCGCATGCACAAGGAGAAGCGGATGCGCCTGTCGAGCGACCTGCCCATCATGTTGTCGGTTGTGGACGACGAGAAAAAGCTGCGCGCGTACCTTCCGGTTCTCGAGCAGATGCTCGAGGAGGGCCTTGTCGTGCTGTCGGATGTGGACGTCATCAAGTACACGCACCGGCTCGAGGCCGGCCTCAAGGAAGCGCAGGAATCATGACACTCAACGGGCCGGCCAAGATGGTACGGATCCACTTTGGGGAAGACGATCGCTGGGAAGGAAAGCCGCTGCACGAAGCGATCGTCGAGGAAGCGCGCCGGCAGGATCTGGCAGGCGCGACGGTGTATCGCGGAATCGAAGGCTACGGCGCGAGCAGCCGGATCCATCGCAGGCACCTGCTGACGTCGGCCGATTTGCCAATCATGGTGTGCCTGATCGATGAGGCGTCAAAGATCGATCGCTTCATGCCCACCATCAAAGCGATGGTCCAGGAAGGCATGATCGCGATCTCCGATGTCGAAGTCAGAAATCCTGAGCGGCGCGCATGACCTGGGTGCTCTGGGCGCTCTTGTCGGCGCTCTTTGCGGGTATGACGGCGGTGTTGGCCAAGGTGGGCGTCACCGGAATGGACTCGAATCTGGCGACGGCGATTCGAACGACCGTCGTTCTTCTGTTTACTTGGGGCATCGCGCCTGCCACGCGCAAACCTGGAGCCCTCACGGCCGCTTCGTCGAGAACGTGGATCGCGGCGGCTTGACGCCTGGCGCCGACAGCCTGACACTAACCAACGTTCATCCGTCATCGACATGAGGAACCCGCGCTTTACAAGCTCGCTGTGATTAGCTAATTCGCTAATCATGCAGGAAACGAAGCGTCGTGAGTTCTTCTAATCAGGCGTTCCGCGCTCTCCGACGAGACGCGGCGAGACACGAAGAGCTGGGACTCAGCCCTCACTTGAATTAAGACGGAAGCCGGTTCGTCGTGGTCTACCGAAGTCGCCAGAAGGTCGAGGGTAACCTGATCGACGTTGCGTCCGGTGGGCCAGCCGGGTCAGTTTCGCTTGGAGTTCATCGACACCTGCCGGTTCATAAGGCCCGGCGATCCAGGAGTTGGTAGGAGACGCGGACCTGTCGACGCCGCAGCGTTACATGCTCCTGAATCCAGCGGCAACGGAAACCCCGATCCGATTGCTCGACGAGCGACTGTCCGGCGGCGAACTCGCGGAAAACTTTGGACATCATTTGGACTCAGCCATGGGGCGGACGATTCTCAATGGACGTCACGTGATTTCTAAAAGCGCACCCGCAGTCCGCCGTTAATGTTGCGGCCTTCAAGCGGTGCCCAGGCATCGACGGTCCATCGACCATCACTCGCGCGTGTGGGGCGCAGCAGCGGATCCCAATGCGTCTGTCTGACAGCTGTCAAATTCTCGCCGTTCACGAACAGCCGGACGCGAGCAACTTGACGCTCCGCCAGCAGGCCCACCACAGCGTACGGCCTGCTGATCGTGCGGTAGGGGTTGTCTTCGAGCGGCTGTCGGCCTGTGTAGTACCACTCGATCCCGACGCGCCCCACGTCCTCCGCCTCCCACATACCGACGATGCCAGCGCTGTGCCGCGGCGTTAGGGGCACGTCCTGTCGGTGAGCCGCGATGGCTTCGCGCGCGCGAACGTAGGTGTATGTCGTCGTGACCGAGAATGGGTCCCGCCGGAACGTGCCGAGGAGCTCCATCCCCACATTGGTACTCGCACGCGTCAGCTTGCCCAACACGTATTCCGGTGATCGGTCCACATGGATGGGATCCGCAATTCGCGACGCAAACAGCGTGGCCGTAAATGAGAGCGGACCGTCCGTACGCGAGAGATCGAATGACGTGCTCAGCCCGCGCTCGGCGTTCAATCGCTGACGGATCGTCAGCCGGGTCAGGCCCGCGGCCTCCGTTTCTTCCGTGTTCGGTGTGGGACCAAAGAACCCCCTGCCAACAGAGAACCGGCTGGTCCACCGTCCCTTGCGTGCGAGTGCGGACACCCGGGGACTGACGAACGTGCCGTACTCACTATGAAAGTCCGCGCGGCCGCTCGACGACAGCGACAGGACGCGGTTCACGTCGACGTCGTATTGCGCGAACAGTCCCGGCACGATGAACGCGTAATGGAATCTCGGCACGTCGCGCGGCGTATAAGCGTCGCGCTCAATGGCAATGCCCGCCACCCATGTGTGCCGGCCCGTCGTTGTGCGCATCGCCGTCTCACCGAACGCAGTGTCGTGCCGATCGCGCTCAGCGATTTCACCGAACTGATGATCGTGGCTCTGGCGCGCGCCCGCCGCACGTGTGGTGATGACGTAGCGGCCCTTGACCAAGAACTGCGCGACAGCGCCGGCATCGTACTGCCGCGTTCGTAGCGACTCGACGTAGGGCAGCCCGGTTGGTGCCAGCACCTGCCCGTCAGGAGTTCCGCCGTTTCGATCTTCGTAGGTAAATCCCGTGGTGACGAACAGTGTTCGTCCGGAGCCGCCATCCCAGAATAGGCGCGGCCGCACGACCGCTCGCGAGTAGCCAGGCAGGTCCGCCCATCCGTCGTCGTTCACGTCATTCGTGTTCTGCCAGTGGCCACCGCCAAGCAGGGAGGCGGTCCAGCGGCGACCCAGCGGGCCGGATAGAAAAGTGACGGCGTCCGTGGCGCCGCGGGTGGAGCGATTCAGCAGGAACTCGCGCTGAGGTTTCGTTGTCGGCCGCCGCGATAGCAGATTGACGACGCCTCCCATTGCACCGGCGCCATAGAGCGCTGACGCCACGCCTTTGATGACTTCGACCTGCCCAAGATCCATTGGCGGGATTTGCAGCAGTCCGAGCCCGCCCACGTCGCCGAACAACGGCAGGCCGTCAGAGAGGACACGGGTGTAGCGTCCACGCATGCCTTGAATCCTTACGGTCGCTGCGCCCAACGAGGGCGACGTCGCCTGCACACGCATGCCCCCCATTTCGTTGAGCATCATGACGATGTCGCCGGGCGTCATGAGCATCTTTTCCTCGATCTCTTCACGCGCGAGCACCTCGACGCGCATCGGCTGATCTTCCAGACGCTTGTCGGTTCGCGTGGCGGCGATGACGGTGACGTGCTCCTCGATCGTTGGCTGCGGTTGCAGCTCGATGACGATGTCGCGCTGAGCGCCGCTTGCAACCTGCACGGCTACAGTCGTCGGGGAATATCCCGTTTTCACGATTGTGACTTCAACCGCACCCGCGAATGACGTAATCGTGACAACGCCGAATTCGTCTGTGTGGTGGGTCATACCGCCGACAACGACATCCGCGTTTGCGACCGGCTGGCCGGCTGCCCGTACTTCAACGCGGATGGAACCGTTCGCACCCTGCGCTTCGACAGACTCGACGCAGAAGCCGGCCAGAATAGAGAATGCGAGGACAAACGCACGCATATAAACACCCGTCCACCAGACGCTGACAGACGCTTTAGGAGATCTCGACTGCAGTGTTTACGCGCGCGGAGGATGCTCGACAGAGCGAAGAATCGCGTCGACTGGAGGGAGCAGGATCGGAGTCGCGACACCGCCGACGATTATTTCAGCAGGTCTGAGCTCGGGTCGGGTCGACGAGCCGAGGCCGCCGCTACACAGGACACAGGCGCCGGCGCAGCACGACGCATGCTGCTCCTGCAGGGGAGATTGTCCTTCTGAGTACAGCCGTCAGGGCAGCACACGCCATCGATTGCGGTGAGCGCCGTGAAAACAGTCAGCACAAGGGCGGCAACGAAGCGACGCACGTACGGAATTATACGGTCGATTGGTCTCGTTGCCGTTCGGTCGGTCGTGGCACGCTACGGCAAGAGGGTGTTGACACGACTCATCAAGTGGTCTATTGATTACTTGACCATATGCCCAAGCATCGTGACTTCAAGGACCGCCTGTACGGCCAGTTCGCCCGAATCGGCAAAGCGCTCGGCAATCCGCACCGACTGGAATTCCTGGAACTCCTGGCTCAGTGCGAGCGCACCGTCGACTCGCTTGCGACTGAAACTGGAGTGTCGCTGGCAAATGCCTCGCAGCACCTTCAGGCGTTGAAGCAGGCCGCACTGGTCGAAAGCCGCAAGCAAGGGCTTTTTGTCTATTACCGCCTCGCCGATCCCGCGGTGTTCGAGTTGTGCGCGGCCATCCAGAGTGTCGCCCAGCGCAGGCTCGCCGATCTCGAGCGGCTCGTGCATGAGCAGTTCGGCGACCGAGCGACCCCGGAACCAGTTCGGCTGGAGGAGCTCCTCGAGCGACGCCGGTCGAGCGCTGTGATTGTTCTCGACGCACGGCCGGTGAGCGAATACCAGGCCGGGCATATCGCGGGCGCGATTTCGGTCCCGGTCGACGAGCTCCAACGGCGTCTTCGACAGCTGCCGAAAAACAAGGAATACGTCGCCTATTGCCGTGGCCCGTACTGCGTGTACGCGGATCGCGCGGTGGAACTCCTCCGAGGCAGTAAGCGCCGAGCCCGACGACTGCTGCAGGGATTCCCCGAATGGCGGGCGGCTGGCTTCCCTGTCGAGCATGGAGGTGACGTATGGCACTGACCTGTCCGATTGACTTGGACGTCGCGGGTCTCCGGGCGGAGGTCCAGACGATGTACTCGCGTGTTGCCGCATCGCCCGACGGCGATTTTCATTTCCATCGTGGCCCCGAGTACGCGGCCACGAAGCTCGGGTACGACGCGCGCGAGCTCGCAGCGCTACCGTCAGACGTCACTGCTTCGTTCGCTGGCGTTGGCAACCCGCACGCCATCCATCGAATTGAGGAGGGCAGCGTCGTGCTGGACATCGGCTGCGGTGCAGGAACCGACCTGCTCCTGGCCGCGCGCCGATCCGGACCTCGCGGGCGCGCGATTGGCGTCGACATGACCGAGGCGATGCGAGAACGCGCTGTCGCCGGCGCCGCGGCATGCGGACTCTCGAATGTTGACGTGCGCAACGGCGATGCGACCTCGCTGCCGGTCGACGATCGCAGTATCGATATCGTGATCTCGAACGGCGTGTTGAATCTCGTGCCCGACAAGCACCGGGCGATTGCGGAGATCTGCCGGGTCCTCAAACCTGGCGGCCGCGTACAGATTGCAGACATCGTGATCGGCGAGACCCTGCCCGACCGCGCGCTGCGCGACGTCGATCTCTGGACCGGTTGAATCGCTGGCGCTCTGCTGGAAGCAGAGCTCATTTCGGCGTTCGCGTCCGCAGGTTTCGAGGCCCCGCGCATCGTCGCGCGATTCGACTGTTTCGCCGGAACCACCAAAGAGCGCACGGCCCGACGGTACGGCGTCGGCGGTGTGAATCTTCTCGCAATCCAATCCCACCATCACGAGCACGCCCGTCGTATTCGGTAGTGTCGACTACCGGAGAAGGAGATGATCATGATCTTCCGACCGTTCTATTACTTCGATCGTGGGTGCTCCGCATACGTGTTCGGCTGCGGCGGCCTCGGGCGATGCGCCGTCGTAGACGCGCGTGCGGAAGACGTGGAGTCGTATGCCTCCTTCGCCGCAGAGAAGGAGATGCAGATCACGCACGTGATCGACACACACGTCCATGCCGACCACCGTTCGGGCGGTCCGGAACTGGCGCGGCGCATGGGCGTGCCCTATTGCGTACACGAATCGGCGGACGTTGACCTGCCGTTTACGCCCTTGAAGCATGACGACGAGATCGAGTTGGGAAACACGAAGCTCAAGGTGATTCACACGCCCGGTCACTCCGAGGACAGTGTCTGTCTCCTCGTCACAGATCTCAAACGTGGACCGGATCCGTGGTTCGTGTTGACGGGCGACACCCTGTTCGTCGGCGCAGTGGGACGTCCTGACCTTCCCGGCCGCGCACGTGAGAATGCCGCGGACCTCTACGCCAGCATTCATCAGAAGCTCCTCACGCTTCCCGACGACGTCGAAGTCTATCCCGGGCATTTTTCAGGCTCCGTGTGCGGCGCTGGGTTGAGCGGAAAGCCGATGAGCACAATCGGGTTCGAGCGCCGGTGGAATGCCATGCTTTCCCTGGACCGCGAGGCGTTTGTCGAGGCACTCGCGGACGTCCCGCCGAAGCCGGAGGACATGGCCCGGATTCAGGCGTTCAATCGAGGCCACGGGGAGATCCAGGTCGGCTTGTGAGTACGGCTGTCGATAGGGTGCGGCCCGTCGTGCATCTCGGCCTGCGCGAGAACATCGTTCAGTTCTCGCTGCTGGTGCTCGTGAATGCCTTCGTGGGCGGAATGGTGGGCATGGAACGCAGCATTCTGCCGGCGTTGGCAGAACAGGAGTTTCAGCTCGCTGCGCGAACGGCTGTCCTGTCGTTCATCGTCGTATTCGGCATCACGAAAGCGCTGACCAATTACCTGGCGGGGCGGTTCGCCGATCGCGTGGGCCGCAAGCGCATCCTCATTGCGGGCTGGATCATCGCGGCACCCGTACCTTTCTTGCTGATGTGGGCGCCTAGCTGGTCGTGGGTGCTCGCGGCGAATGCGCTGTTGGGCATCAGTCAGGGATTCACGTGGTCCACGACCGTGATCATGAAGATCGATCTCGTTGGATCGGAGCGCCGCGGACTGGCCATGGGACTAAATGAGTTCTCGGGCTACATCGCTGTTGCGGCGGCCGCCCTGGCCACCGGCTGGATCGCCGCTCGTACCGGTCTGCGCCCCGATCCGTTTTATCTGGGTGTCGTGTTCGTCGTGTTCGGTCTCGGGCTCTCACTCACAGTCATTCGCGAGACAGCGCCTCACGTCAAACTCGAGACCTCTCTTCGCAACACATCGACTGCCGACCCGTCGCCCCGTGAAGTGTTCTGGCTGACGACGCTCAGGGACCGAAACCTGTCGAGCATCAGTCAGGCCGGCCTCGTGAACAACCTGAACGACGGCATGGCATGGGGCCTCTTCCCGCTGTTCTTTGCTGCAGCAGGCATGAGTCTGGAGAGGATCGCGATCTTAGCCGCCATCTATCCGGGCGCATGGGGTGTTGTGCAACTGGCGACCGGTGCCTTGTCCGATCGCGTTGGGCGGAAGTGGCTGATTGCAAGCGGAATGTGGACGCAAGCCGCTGGCATTGCTGTAATCGTCCTGTCGGGAGGCTTTGCGGGCTTTGCGTTGGGTGCCGTGTTGCTCGGTGTCGGCACCGCGATGGTGTATCCGACGCTTCTGGCTGCGATCGGCGATGTAGCCGCACCGTCCTGGCGGGCATCGTCGATGGGCGTCTACCGCCTCTGGCGTGATCTCGGCTACGCCATTGGCGCGCTGCTGGCTGGTATCACCGCAGACCTGCTGGGACTTGCCGGGGCGATATGGATTGTCGCGGGGGTCACGTTCGTTTCAGGGTGGGTCACGGCATTCCGCATGAGCGAGACCCGGGTAAGCCCTGCCAGGTCCTAGAGAAAGGAGGCACTAACGATGCCTTGCTCTTGTTGCGCGTTCCTCAATGCTACCGAACGGCAATTCTCGCAAAAGAAAGCTGCGTCCGAGATCGCTCGCTATCGCGAGAAGGGTCCGGGACCTACGACACGGCTGCTTCGAGATGGGCTGGTGAACGCAGGCCCCGTTGACGGGACCGTTCTGGACATTGGCGGCGGCGTAGGTGCGTTGTCCTTCGAGTTGCTCGACCGAGGCGTTACGCGCGCCGTTATCGTTGACGCCTCACCAGCGTATCTCGCGGCCGCCTCCGACGAAGCAAATCGACGAGGCCGCGCTGCCGTGACGTCCGTCGTTCCCGGGGACTTCGTCATGATCTCGGACCAGCTCCCGCCGGGTGATCTGGTCACGCTCGATCGTGTGGTCTGTTGTTATCCGGGGTACCAGCCACTCTTGACGGAGTCGCTGCAGCACGCCGTGCATCGGTTTGCTTATTCGTATCCCCGAGACCGGTGGTTCGTCAGGTTCAGGGTGTGGCTGGAGAACACGCTGAGGTGGTGGCGGTCCAACCCGTTTCGGACGTTCGTTCATCCGCCTTCCGAGATGCAGCGAATTGTTGAAGCAGCGGGTTTCAGACTTGCGAATCGCCGTTACACGCTGACGTGGTCTGCCGATGTGTTTGTGAAGGCAGCAGCGGCGGCTATTCCGAATCGCGACTGAGTCGATACCCCGTTTTCCTAATCGTCAGGATGTGTTGCGGCTTCGCCGCGTCGTCCTCCAGCTTGCGGCGAAGTTCCGCCACATGAGTATCGACCGTGCGCGTAAGGACGCTGGCGGCGTGGCCCCACACCTCTCGAAGCAATTCCACGCGCGATACGACGGCTCCGTCACGCTCCAGCAACGCGAGCAGCAGGTTGAACTCCATCGCGGTGAGAGCCACGGCGCGATCGCCCTTTCGCACGGTTCGTGTGTCTGGATCGACGAGAACATTCCCGAAGCGCATCGGCGCGGCACGTCCAGAGTGACTGCCCCTGCTTCGCCGCAATAGTGCTTCAATCCGTGCCATCAGTTCCAAAATGCCAAATGGCTTGGTCACGTAGTCATCAGCGCCGAGCCTGAAGCCACGGACTTTGTCCGCCTCCTCGCCGCGTGCGGTCAGGATGAGCACGGGCATCTGAAGATCATCGTCGCGCATCGCACGCAGCACGCGGTAGCCGTCAAGGCCTGGCAACATGAGATCCAGCACGACAAGATCGGGCCGGAGCTCACGCACTCGGTCCAAGCCCTTTGCACCGTCGGTTGACACCTCAACGGTGTAGCCTTCGATCTCCAGATTGTTACGAAGCCCGTATGCAAGGTCCTCGTTGTCTTCGATGACGAGAATTCGCGCAATGAACTCGTGTCGATGACTCGTCGGAGCACTCATCTGCGCTCTCGGCCCAATCGCTAACATGTTCTAGACCTTCGCGACGGCCGATGGCCACTCGCTCACGTCGGGTGCAATGCTGCCCCCTGCGAATTCGACAACGAAACGCGCCCCACCTGATTCCCGAGGCTCTATCGAGACACGCCCTTGATGGAGCTCGACGAGCTTCTTGACGATCGCCAGACCGATCCCGGTGCCGCCGACCGCGGTATCACGCGTCAGTCGATAGAACGGTTGCCAGATCCTGTCAATATGTTCAGGTGGTACGCCGGGTCCCTCGTCCTCAACGGCGATGCGCGCGACGTCGTGGTTGCATTGGGCCGACACGGTAATGGTCTGGCCCTGTGGACCGTACTTCACAGCGTTGTCGAGAAGGTTGAGCATGATTTGCCGAAATGCCTCGGCGTCAATCGGGGCGGTGAGGCCGCCTTCGATTCGGCGGACGATCGACACCCGCCTGGAGTGCGCGAGCGGCGTGAAGCCGTCCACGATGTCGTTCAGTAAGGTATCCACTCGCGCCGCCGCGAGTGAGACAGATGAAGCCCCTCGGTCGGCGCGCGAGAATTGCAGTACGTTCTCGATCAGATGCGTAAGTCGCCGCGATTCTTGCACGATGATCGCGAGCGACCGCTCCTGTTCGGCAGGTGAACGCACCCGGCCAAGAAGCAGGGTTTCACCGAACATCCGGATTTGCGCCAGGGGTGTGCGGAGTTCGTGAGACACACCAGAGATAAAGTCAGCGCGAAGGCGAGCCAATTCGTGTTCGCGCCGCAACTGCACGATGGCAATGAGAACCAGCGCGGCGGTGAGGACGGTCAGACCGGCGAGCAGCGGAAGCCGGCTGCGAGGAAGGCCGCCGATGATGAGCGTCCCGGCAGCCGTGGGGTGCAGCGCAACGTCCAGCCGCAGATTACCAAGTTCCGCACCGAGCACCCTCTCGCTTGCGTACGACGACCACTCCGAATTCGACGCGTAGATCTCACGCCGGTTCATATCGAGTACCCGCACGCTGACAAGTCGACGCGTGTCGTTGCCCAACGACGGCGGGAGCAATGGCGATTGGGCGAGAATCCGTTCAAACGGTCCTTTGATGAACGAGAGATCGGCCACGAACCCGATGATGGGCGCTGATTGCGGCGTTTGTGGATCCGGCACGCGCCACACGAGCACGTGTGGTTCTGGTCCTGCATCGATTCGCACCAGGGGATGGCCAGCGCGGAGCTGGCCGGTCCTCACTTGCGCCAGGCCTTCGGCGAGCGAGCGTTGGATGGTGTTGGAGAGCGGCCTCCCACTCGTGACGATGTCACCGCCTTGACGCGGAACCGCAAAGAGGCTGCGAACCGCAGCCAGATCCGCGCCTCAGGTATCTTTCACGCGTATCCATTGATCGAGTGTGGGAAGGCGGTCACGTCCGTCACATGACGATGCGAGTCGCGTCAGCTGGGTGCCGATCACATCGTGCAACTCACGTTCAGTCCGCCGCGTGAGTTCGTCGCCCGCGAGGGCCGCGTAGTCGCGCAGCACGTTCTCTGCCGTCGCTCGGTGGGAACGAACAGCCTGCTGCGCCTGGTATGCGAGCGTGGCGGCGACCGCAAGCGTCACGAGTAAGACAGCGGCAATCACGATCGATCGCGCACGCCAGCCCCGGAGCAGGCGCGATGGTGTCATCGGCCTGAAATCGCGCATCGCCTCCATTCTACGACTGCTCGCAGCCTGGGAAGCGTCCGCAACAGGTCAGGGAAATGTCAGAAACGTGTGAACTTCACCAATTTCTGACGTGCAATTGACGTCCACTCCACCTAGTAATGTCGTCCGCTGATTAGGCTGGTGGTCTCAGTGGAGGTCGGTATGCGCAAGTGGCATCGAGGTGCCGTCGGATTGTTGTTGGCACTGGTCGCGTTTCCGAGTCAGGCGCAAGTTCCGGCAAAGGTGCGGCAGGAGGAAACCGCGCGCGAAGCGTACCAGAGAGTCGCAGATATTTTCCACGCCATGGGTGTTCAGGCTGGGGCTGTCGTGGCGGACGTTGGCGCCGGCGGCGGCTTTCTGACGGTGCGGCTCGCCCGGGCTGTGGCCCCTGGGGGCCGAGTCATCGCGGTGGATACCGATACGCGCGTGGTTGAACGCCTTCGAACGCGCGTCCAGCAGGAAGGGCTCACGAATGTCGAAGTCGTGCAAGGAGCCGAAGACGACCCGCACCTGACACCAGACTCACTCGACGCGGCAGTCATCGTAAACGCCTATCACGAAATGCGTGCACACGAAGCGATGCTTCGTCGCTTGCGGCGTGCGCTCAAACCGAAAGGACGCCTCGTGATTGTCGAGCCGTTGACAGAGAAACGGCGCCACGAGTCGCGCGACGTGCTGTTCCGTATGCATGAGATTACGCTGCCGTTCGTCGAACAAGATGCGCGCGACGCCGGCTTCCGAATTGCCCGAGCCGAAGATCCGTTTACCGAACGCGGCTCTGACATCATGTGGTTGCTCGTTGCGGTCCCTGACCTCCTCGCGTTACCGACCGCGGAAGGGAATTTAGACTCTGAGTCATCAAGCCGATCTTCTGCATCGAGGCCAACAGCTTCGGACGACGAGGCCTCACTCGCCAGTCCTGACTTGCGCATCCCCTTCGTCCGATTCAAACAGCTCCGTGAACAAGGCGAGATCGCGGTCATCGACGTGCGCAGCGAGGAAGAGTACGAATCAGGGCACATTCCTGGTGCGACCTGGATATCGCTGGAGAAGATCGGTGAACACGTCGAAGGTCTGCGGAAGTTCGGAAAGCCCATCGCGACCTACTGCAGTTGAATGGCGGAACAAACGAGCGCCCGTGCGGCGCTCGAACTGAGGCGCCGGGGTTTGTCGGATGTGTGGGCGGTGCGCGGCGGGTTTGAGAATTGGAGATCTGAAGGGAATCCGATTGCGAAGGGACTCGAGCGGTGACTCCCGCTACGGTCGCGAACTGGCTCTGGTGTCGCAATCCATGCGCGTACAATCGAGGCCGGATCGTCCGGACGGCCGAACGAATTCTTCTTGAAAGGACTGCGAAATGCTCGGACGCGGATGCGTCGTGCCGGCCACTCTTGGCACGCTCGTGATGCTGACGACAGGGACCGCGGCACGCCAAGCCGAACGCTCGGCTGCGCCCGAGATCGTCTGGCAGTTTCAAGCCGGAGGCTGACTCGCGCATACGCCCGCGGCTGCGGGCGACAGCGTGTACATCGGGTCCTGCAACGGCATGTTTCGCGAACTCGATGCAAGGACCGGGAAAGTACGGTGGGAAACCAACATCCGCGGGACTGCGCTGAAGTACTTCTTTCACGGCGACGTGTTCGTAGCGGCCGATCGCATCATCGCAAGTACCGACGTCGATCCGGCGACCGGCATGGAGGCGGGTGTCCACGCATTCGATCGAGTCTCGGGCCGTCGGCTCTGGACGCAGCCGACCGGTGAGGGAGTGAAAGGCGCAGTTGTTGGTCAGGGCCGACGCGTGTTTGTCTACACGGCTACCGGCGATTTGATCGCGCTCGATATTGAATCCGGCAAGCGCGAATGGAGCAACGCCCTTAATGCCTCGCCGTGGGACAGCCCGGGCGTTGCGGCGCGGCGCGTCTTTGCGGGCTCGAATGACGGGTCGTTATATGCGTTTGACGACGAGACCGGCCGGATCGAATGGCGCAAGAAATTCGGTACGGCTGTCAGCACGTCGATCCGAGCCACCGAAACGGCTGTGTACGCCGGTACTGCTGATGGGGCCATGCACCGTTTCGCGCCGAAAGACGGCGAGATTTTGGCGTCGCTCGAGTTGGACTCCAAGCTGAAGCCCGGCAGCGTGCCATTGATCACGCCCAGCGGTGTGCTTGTCCTGCTCGCCGACAGTCACGCCGAATATCGAGCGCTCGTATCTCTTGACCCTGCATTGGGACGCGTCAACTGGCGTCGTGCCGCGCCCGATCGCTGGACCACGACGCGTGTATTCGCAACTGAGAAAACTGTTCTTCTTGGCACGCCATCGGGCGAGGTGACGGCCTATTGTGCGGCCGATGGTTCCCCGGCCTGGTCACACAAATTCCCCGACGCCCCGATCCGTTCGATCGGCGGCTCTGACGACATGCTGTACGTCGGCACACTGCCGGGGGCGCTGTACGCGGTGCGGCCGCCAGCCGCCTGCATGTGACGATCTCTCCAGCACCCAGAAAGGAGCCAGCCATGAATCGAACGCGACAGACTGCGATCGCGGCCGCGATTTTCATCACCGGATGTGCGTTGCCGATCCTCGCTCAAAGTCAAACCGGTGATCCGTTGGCGGCGCTACTCAATGAAGTCCATCAACTGCGGCTCACGATGGAACGGGCGGCGACGACCGCTCCTGAAATGCAATTGCTCGGCGCGCGGCTGCGGGTCCAGAACGAGCGCGTGTCGACGGCGAGTCGCGACGTCGCAGCCATTCGACGGGAAATTGATGACGTGTCGGACGTAAAGGCCCGCGTAAAGGCCGACGAGGCTAAGCTCGAGGACGCGGTGGCCATCGAGGTCGATCCGACACGGCGTCGTCAGATCGTCCAGGAACAGGTCCAAATGAAGGAAAGGGCCGAGCAACTGAGTGCCAGAGACCAACAGTTGAGGGCGCGCGAGACGGAGTTGTCAAGCTACTTGGCCGGAGAACAAACACAGTGGATGGAACTCAATCGCCGTCTCGATGAGCTCGAGCGGGAGATTGCACGCCGTCTGAAGTAAGTGACTCGCCTCGCACTATCGCAGTGCCTGCTGCTGTGGCTGGGACGACGTTATGGGCCATCTCTTATGCCATTTGCGTAGGCGTTTGGCGGCTGACCTCGAACCAGTGGCCCGATCGGGAAATCCCTCGGCATTCGGCCGGGGCTGCATCCCGCGCTGCTGCGTTGCTCCTCCCTCAAATACTCCCGGTGTTCTCGGTCGTCGTGCCTTGCATCGCTGGCGCATCCCCGCCCTCGGTGCTACGAGCGATTTCCCAATCGGACCACTAGCTTGCCGGGCAACCAAGCAAGCGCTCGCCCCCTTTTCGCTGAACGCGGCGGTCGCGCGTCGGTGTTGTTTTTCCACCGTGTGCAGCACCTGTAAGAACCGCTGATCGCCTCGCAGCGGATCCAGCCAGGGATCCTGAACGAAGATCGGATAGCAGAAGAAACCGGCCGCGACACGCGCTCCAGTACACTCATTGCTCGTTCACTCTCTCCCTAACCGCGCATACGTACGTGCCACGTAGAAGAGTGCTTCGCCGGCCTGCCCAAGATCACACTGGAGCGCAGCGGGGTTGCTCGTAGACAACCGCGTGAAGCGTTTGAACCACGGAATCCCTGACGAACGGCGGCGTGCCTGCGATCATTTCAAAGAGAACGGCCGCCCCGGCATGCAGATCCGTTCGATGGTCGACAGTCGGACCCTGGGCTTGCTCGGGAGACATATATGCGGGAGAGCCCACGACCATTCCCGGGGTCGTCATCCAGATCATCGTGTCGATCGATGCCCTGATCACAGGTCTGGCGAGGCCAAAGTCCAGAAGCTTCACACCATGCGGCGTCAGAAGAACATTGGAAGGCTTCAGATCGCGGTGAATCAACCCGCGACGGTGCAGTTCTTCGAGCACGGACAGCATGGAGAGCACCAAGGGGACCGCCGTTGCCAACGGCAGTGCGCCGTTGTGTAAACGTTCCGTGAGTGGTTCTCCTTCCACGAGCTCCATGACGATGAAGATTTCCTCCGCATCCTCGACCAGCTCGTAGATCTGACAGACGTTCGGATGGTTGATGCCGGCGCCAATCCTCGCTTCGCGCTTCAGTCGCTCACGCGCCGCCGGTCCAGCGGTGCCGCTACGAATCTGTTTGATCGCGACGGCACGGTCGAGATGAAGATCGTGCGCCGCATATACCGTTCCCATGCCCCTTCGCCGAGCTGCCGCTCGATGCGGTACCGTCCCGCAACAACCGTCGGAGAGTTCGGGCTCATTTCCTGGGATGTTATCTCACCAAACCCAGGCTGATCGCCAGAGGGAACCGTCAATCCGGTAAGTCCTCGGGTCGCTGACTTTGTCGCTCACGAGGCCACGGATTGAATGCCTGCACATCGGTCCCAACGCGATACCGCTCAATGACGCCGCGGCCGTCGCCGTCGCTGAGCCAATCAGCAAACGCCACGGCGCTAGTCCCAAGCGGACCGCTCGGGTCCACAATCACGGCGTAGGTATTCAGCAGACTTACTCCACCCTCGAATACGATCACAAGTCGAAGACTGGACGCGAGCTGACTGAACGTGGCGCGATCCGTGAGGACGTATGCGCCAACCTCGCTCGCGATTCGAAGCGTTGCTCCCATTCCTGCCCCAGCGACAACGAGCCGGTCCGAGGGCGGTCGCTTTTCGGCGAACTTCCACAGCGCTTCCTCGCGCTCGTGGGTGCCCGACTGATCACCTCGTGACAGGAATTTCACTGGGGAAGATGCGATTCGCCGCATCGCATCGACGACGCCGCTGGCGCTCTTCACCTTTGCAGGGTCGTCTGAAGGACCGACGAGCACAAAGTCATTGAACATGATCTTTCGATATCGCCAATCCGGGCGCTCGCGAAGGGCCACGGCTTCGAGGGCCGGCGCATGGCTGATGACGACGTCGACCTCTCGCTTCGCGAGCATTTGCAGGGCAAGCCCGCTCCCCACGAGGTGTGAGTGGATTTCGATGCCGTAATATTGATGAAAAGCGGGTGCCAATTGGTCGAGTAGGCCGGAGTTACCAACACTGGTCGTTGTGGCAAGCGTCAGCGCGGGTGGGGCAGCGACATGGCAACTGAGGCACACGACAGCAATGAGAAGCCCGGAAGTCACGCGCCAGGGCGCGCGAACCAGCCCGGAGTCGACCGCGTGGGCCGTGGAATATCGGACTAATTTGACTCTGTCGCAGAAGTCCCGCATTCTAGGGGGGTGCGGTCGCTGATCATGCGCCTCGCCGCTGTTCTAGTGTTGATCGCTCTGCCTCTGAGCGCCTGGGTTCAGTGTGCTGGCTGGCAGAGCACGGCTGAAGCCCGCATGGCGTGCTGTGCACAAGAACATCAGTGCCCAATGCACTCCGGCGGCCATGGCTCCGGGAACCGCGCAAGGGTGACGCAGGCGCAAGCCGATTCCTGCTGTGCGCTTTCTGAACATTCACCGTCCATGCCGTCGGCTCCTTCGCATGCCGTCGGGATCACGCTCGCCGTCGTGTCCACGTTGGTTTCATTTCCTCTACCGGACCTTGCACCGCTCCGGGACGGCTGGC
Organism: Acidobacteriota bacterium; assembly: GCA_003222675.1. Classification (GTDB taxonomy): domain Bacteria; phylum Acidobacteriota; class Vicinamibacteria; order Vicinamibacterales; family 2-12-FULL-66-21; genus QHWT01. The sequence continues at coordinate 89,503 of QHWT01000081.1, forward strand.
GGGCGGGCGTTCCGATCGCCGTCAGTGCGACTCCGCGACACCTCCTCCTCTCCGTCTTCCTCGTTTAGCTCCTGACACTCGTCGTGTATTCGCGCGCCCGGTGCGCGCGGATATTGTCGCGTCGGCGCATCTGATGCGCGCCGACAGCTGCCTTTGCGAGCGCTCCGACCACGCGAGTTCCTTCCGCGTGATCCGGACGAGCCGCAAGCCGGCGGGACGTCTGAGAGGTTTCTATGAGGAAGAACATTGTGTTGGCGTTCGCCATCCTGACCGGTGCGATCGGTGGCGACTCAGTGGTCAGCGGCCAGGTTCCGAGATCCGCAGGGGCGCAGCATGCGCAGGAGTATCGAAATTACGAGGGGCCGCCAGTCACGCTGACCGCTCTGCTCCGGGAAGCTGCCGACAAAAATCCTGATCTCATTGTTCTGCGGCAACAGATCGACGTCATGCGTCAACGTCCGGCACAACAGCGGGGATTGAATCCGCCGATGGCCGAAGCGCAGATCTGGCAGTGGCCAATCAACTCCATCAACCCTGCGAACACGAACATGTACATGTTCATGGTCAGCCAGGAACTGCCTGGCCGCGGGAAGCGTGACCTGCGAGCCGCGGTCGCCGAAAAGGACATCGCGCTGGCGGAGAACGACGTCACGGTCCGGGCGCGGCAGATTGTCAACGAAATCAAGCAGGCCTACGCGACGCTGTTCATCGCACGGAAAGCGATCGATGTGCACCTGGAAAGCGTCGATTTGCTGCGCCAGATTGCCGACGTCTGACAGGCGAAGTACACGACGGGGCGGATCTCGCAACACGACGTGCTGAAGCCCGTCGTGGAGCTCTCGAAGCTCCATGACCACATCATCATGTTTGATGAACAGGCGAATCTGGCCACCGCGAAGCTGAACCTGCTCTTGGATCGTGCACCAGAGACGCCTCTTGGTCCGCTCATGGAGCCAGGCGAAGAGATGCTGCTCCCGGCGACGGCCGATCTGCAGCGAACGGCAATCGGGCAGCATCCTGAACTGGAGCGCGCGCGTATCGAGATCGACCGGGCCCAAGCGGAGCTCGCCGTCGCTCGACGTGACTACAAGCCCGATGTCAGCGTGCAGGCCGGCTACATGCTGGCGCCTCGCATGACTGATGCCTGGATGGGCAGCATCGCGGTCACCTGGCCCAAGGCGCCGTGGTCGCGCGGGAAGGTCGACGCGCGTGTCGCCGAACAGGCTGCGGCGGTCGAGGCGGCCAAAGCCCGCGCTCGCGCGATGGAGAACACGGTGCGCCTGGCCGTGCAGGAGGCGTACGTCCGCGCCAAAGCTGCGCAGGAACGAGCCGCGCTGTTGCGGACCACGATCCTGCCCCAGTCGCAGCAGACCCTCGAGGTCTCGCGCGTTGCGTATCAAACGGACCGCGTCGACTTCCAGGCGTTGATCGACAACGAACGGATGCTGCTCGACGCGCGGTTGGACTACTTCCGCGCCTTGAGCGACTTCAGCCAGGCGCTCGCGGATCTCGAACGGGCCGTCGGCAGCGACCTACCGGCGGGGACAACCGCCGTTGTGTCCGTTCAGGAGACACGAAGATGAGACGCGTCTTCTACGTCCTCATCATCCTGGTCGGCGTCGTGCTCCTCGTCGCCGCAGGCGCCTACGCGATCCGCACGCGCAGCAATCGCGCGTCCGCCCCGAACGCTCAGAGCGCCGCGCCGCAGGCCATGCCGGGCATGCCGGCCGGGAATGCACCCGCCATCTCCAAACCGGCCGGCACTCCCCGTGGACCCGTCACCATCGATCCGCGGCGTCAACAGTTGATTGGCGTCAAGACGGTGGCTGTAACGCACGAACCGATGCAGCAGACCGTGCGGACCGTTGGCGTGGTGAGGTACGACGAGACTCGGCAAGCGGACATCAATCTCCGGGTGGAGGGATGGATTCGCGACCTGTACGCTGACTACACCGGCCAGCCGATTCAGAAGGGACAGCCCTTGTTCACGCTGTACAGCCCCGACCTCCTGGCGACGCAACAGGAGTACCTGTTGGCTCTCAAGACTCGTGATCAGATGCAGGGCTCGGCAATTTCGGATGCACGCGACCGTGCAGACCAGCTCGTCGCGTCTGCGCGACAGCGCCTTGCGCTCTGGGATCTTCCCGCAGAACAGATTCGCGCTCTCGACGACAAGCGGCAACCGCTGGAAGTGGTGACCTTCCGATCGCCCGTCACGGGATTCGTGATCGAGAAGCAGGCCATAAAAGGGCTGCACATCATGCCTGGACAGAGTCTCTATCGCGTGGCTGATCTCTCCGTGGTCTGGGTGGAAGCAGACGTATACGAACGCGAGCTGTCGACGGTTCGTCGCGGTGCGACGGCCCTAATCACCATCGATGCCTATCCGGGGGAGCGCTTCAGCGGTCGCGTGATTTACGTGTATCCGTATGTCGACGAGAAGAGCCGCACGAACAAAGTGCGTTTCGAGTTTGCGAACCGCGGCGGTCGCCTGAAGCCGGGCATGTACGCGACGGTCGAACTTCGCAGCACCGGCGGCATGGCCTTCATCGTACCAACGAACGCGGTGCTCGACTCGGGCCAAGAGCAAGTCGTGTTCGTGGCGCAGGGCGACGGGGTGTTCGAGCCACGCAACGTCAAGATCGGACGCCGCGTGGGTGATTCCGTCGAGATCCTCGAAGGGCTCAAAGAAGGCGAACAGGTCGCAACGGGGGCAGCCTTCTTCCTCGATTCCGAGAGCCAGCTGCGCGCCTCGCTGCAAGGGTACGAAGCGGCGCCCGCTCCGACGGTCTCGCCGGCATCCTCCGCCACTGAGATTACGTTCCGGACGGTACCAGAACCGGCAAGGACGGGCGAGAACCAGCTCGAAGCGACGGTCAAGGATGCGACTGGCAAACCCGTCGACGACGCGGAAGTGACGGTGCAGTTCGTCATGCCCGCGATGCCGACGATGAACATGCCGGCCATGCGGAGCGACGCCAAGCTGTCGCCCGCTGGGAACGGGACGTATCGAGGGACGGGACAAGTCATGATGGCCGGCCGTTGGGACGCGACCGTGACGGTGACGCGAGGGGGGCAGCGCCTCGGAACCAAACAGCTGCCGGTCGTCACACGTTGACGCGACAAGGCGCCTGCGGCCCGAGCGAGGCGCCGGAGGGCAGCGCGGCTCGGCCGCGCCGCCCGAGTGCGAGCGGGGGTGGCGCCCCGCGAGCCATTGAAAAAGGAGTGTATGGACATGCGTACGTTTCAAGCACTGATTCGTTCCGTTGGCCGACACGCCGCGATGGGACCTGCGGTCATAGCGATGTTGGGGATCACTGCAGCGGCGGCATCCGCCCAGGCGAAATCGCAGCCAAGGGCGGCCAAGAAATCGAGCATCGATATCGTGCTCGCGCAACCGGCGCAGCCAAAGGCCGGCGACAACCAATTCGAGGTCACGGTGAAGGGTGCGGACGGCAAGCGATCGACAACGCCGACGTGTCGGTCCTCCTCGTCATGCCGCCGATGGGCCAAATGGGCGAGATGCGGAATGAGGTGAAGCTGAAGTCCGCAGGCGCCGGAAAGTACACGGGCTCCGGAAACGTGATGATGGCCGGCAAATGGAACGCAACCATCACGGTCAAGCAGAACGGAAAACATCTCGGTCAGAACAAAATTGTGCTCACTGCAGCGTGACCGACGGCAGCGCCGGGGTGTGGCCCGACGCGGAGTAGGAAATCACTGCCACAAGTTCAACCCGCGGCGCAGCTAACAAGATCCGGAGCAGAAGCGACGGCCGCGCGTGCGGGTGGGGCCCCACGCGGAGTAAAACCGGATTGCCGCAAGTTCAACGCGAGGCGTTCGTAAAAAGATCCGGAGCGTAAGCGACGGCAAGCGCGTGGGGATGGGGCCCCACGCGGAGTGATGAATGTTTGCCGCAAGTTCAACGCGAGGCGTTCGTAAAAAGATCCGGAGCGGAAGCGACGGCAAGCGCGTGGGGGTGGGGCCCCACGCGGAGTAATAAATGATTGCACGCATTATCGATTGGTGTGCGTCGAATCGGTTCCTGGTGTTCACCGGCACCCTTGTTCTCACAGTGTGGGGCATCTGGGCGATGACGAAGACGCCGCTGGACGCCGTGCCCGATATCTCGGACGTGCAGGTGATCGTCTCGACGGATTGGATGGGTCGCAGCCCCGATTTGATCGAGGACCAGATCACCTATCCGATCGTCAGTGCCCTGATTTCCACGCCCCGGGTGAAGGCCGTCCGGGGCTTCACCGACTTTGGTATTTCGTACGTCTATGTGATCTTTCAGGACGGCACCGACATGTACTGGGCGCGCAGCCGGGTCGTCGAGTACCTGCAGGGCATTCGCGGGCAATTACCTGAAGGCGTGAATCCGGTGATCGGGCCGGATGCGACCGGCGTCGGGTGGGTGTTCGAGTACGCGCTGGTCGATGAAAGCGGTCAACACAATCTGGCCGAACTCCGCAGCTTTCAAGACTGGCATCTCCGTTATTGGCTTGCGTCCGTGCCAGGCGTTGCCGAGGTGGCAAGCATCGGTGGGTTCGTCAAGCAGTACCAGGTCAATCTCGATCCGAACAAGCTTTCTGCCTACAACCTTGGCGTGAAGGACGTGACCAACGCGATCAAGATGAGCAATAACGACGTCGAGGGTCGCCTCCTCGAGTTCGCCGGCCGCGAATACATGGTCCGCGGCCGTGGCTATCTCACGTCCATCGCCGACATCGAACGCGTCTCGCTTGGAGCCGATGCGAAAGGCACGCCGATTCGCGTCGGCGACGTGGCACAGGTCCGCCTCGGACCGGATATCCGTCGCGGCGTGGCCGAGCTCGATGGCAAAGGCGAAGCGGTCGGCGGCATCATCGTCATGCGATTTGGTGAGAACGCGTTAACGGTGATTGATGGCGTCAAGGCCAAACTCCGGGAAGTCCAGCACTCGATGCCGGCCGGCATGAAGATCGTGCCCACCTACGATCGATCATGGCTGATCGGCGAATCGATCGGGACGCTGCGCCGCACGTTGATCGAAGAAGCGATTGTCGTGTCGATCGTCATCATCGTCTTCCTGTTCCATTTCCGGTCGGCGCTCGTGCCGATCCTGGCGCTGCCGATCGCCGTGCTCGCCTCGTTCATCCCGATGTACTACCTCGGGGTGACCTCGAACATCATGTCGCTCGGCGGCCTGGCTCTGGCGATCGGCGTGCTCGTCGATGCGTCCATCGTCATGGTGGAAAACGCCTACCGCCACGTATCGGAACCAGAGCACACGGTCGATCTGCCGGCGGCAAGTGGTACGCCTTCGAACGATGTGGACGTTCACGGAGGCACAACCGAACCGCACACCGTTCCGTACGCGCAGCAGCCAAGGCTCATCGTGCGGGCTGCAAAGCAAGTCGCCCGCGCCATCTTCTTCTCTCTGGCCATCATCGTCATCTCGTTCGTACCGGTGTTCCTGCTCGAGGCGCAGGAAGGGCGGATGTTCCGTCCACTCGCGTTCACGAAGACGTTCGCGATGATGGCGGCGTCCATTCTGTCGATCACCTTGGTGCCCGTGCTGATGATCATCTTCATCCGTGGCAAGCGGTTGAAGCCCGAGTCTCACAATCCAATCTCGCGTTTGTTCACCTGGATCTACGACCCAATCATCCGCCTGGCCCTCGATTGGAAATGGACCGCGCTGGCCCTGAACTTCGCGGTCGTGCCATTGACGATCCCATTGCTGTTCATGATTGGCAGCGAGTTCATGCCGCCGCTCTACGAGGGATCACAGCTCTATATGCCAACATCGCCGCCCGGCCTCTCGATTACCGAAGCGACGAAGCTGCTGCAGGTACAGGACAAGATGCTGCGGAAGTTTCCGGAAGTCGATACCGTATTTGGCACCGTTGGCCGGGGCACGACCTCAACCGATAACACACCGATGGGCATGGTGAATACCACCGTGACGCTGAAGCCCAGGGATCAGTGGAGGACCGGCCTGACATTCGAGAAGCTGCAGGCCGACATGGATGCGGAGCTGCAGTTTCCGGGATTCCCGAACGTCTGGACACAACCGATCAGGAACCGGCTGGACATGCTCCTGACTGGCATCAAGACACCCGTGGGCATCAAGATTCTGGGATCCGACTTGAACGAAATTCAGCATATCGGGGGACAGATCGAACGGATTCTTCAAGGTGTTCAAGGCACGCGCAGCGTGTACGCCGAACGGGCGGCCCAGGGTACTTCACTGACATTCGCATCGATCGCGAAGCGATCGCGCGCCACGGCTTGATGATTGGCGATGTGCAGGATGTGATCGAGTCGGCGATCGGTGGTCAGAATATTACCCGCACGATCGAGGGCCGGGAACGCTATCCAGTCAACGTCCGGTACGAGCGCGGATTTCGCGACAATCTTCCAGACCTGGAACGCGTTTTGGTCAAGACGCCGGCCGGCGCGCAGATCCCACTCGGTCAACTCGCAGAGATCACGCTGGCATCAGGCCCGGCGATGATCCGTGATGAGAACGGTCAGCTCGCCGGCTATGTCTACGTCGATACGGCGACCGGGGACATCGGCGGGTACGTCGAGCAGGCCAAGGCTGCCATTGCGCAGGGACTCAAGCTGCCGTCGGGGTACACGCTTCTCTGGACCGGGCAGTACGAATTCCAGGTCCGCGCGCGTGAGCGGCTGAAGGTCCTCATCCCGCTGGTGTTTTTCATCATCTTCATGCTGCTGTACATGACCTTTCATTCGGCCTCGGAGGCGAGCATCGTCATGCTGTCGGTCGTGTACGCGATGACGGGCGGCGTCATCCTGCAGTGGCTGCTTGGCTATGACTTCTCGGTGGCCGTCTGGGTGGGGTACATCGCGCTCTACGGCGTCGCTGTCCAGACCGGCGTCGTCATGGTTGTTTATCTGCACGAGGCCCTTGATAAACGGCTGCGCCAGGGCGGCGACATCACCGAACGCGATGTCCGCGAAGCGACCATCGCCGGCTCGGTGCTGCGACTGCGGCCGAAGCTGATGACCGTCAGCGTCGTGATGGCGGGGTTGGTGCCGATCCTGTGGAGCACCGGCGTGGGTTCCGATGTCATGAAACCTATCGCAGCGCCGATCATCGGCGGAATGGTGACCTCGACGATCCATGTCCTGGTCATCACGCCTGTGATTTTCTACGTCATGAAGCTGCGAGCGTTGCGTAAGGGACGGCTGAGAGTATCTGGTATGACCCTGTAAGCCGCGAGAGAACGCGACGAGCTCTGTGCGAGGCGCGTTGGAAGGATCACGTGAATCAAAAAGCTCTGATTTAGATCGTCATTGCCCTCGCTGTGCTCGTGTTGATCCCGCTGCTCGGAATGATGGGGATGGGAACGAGACGTTCTGGACAGCGTTCTTCCTGGCCAGCCACCCGGGCGTCGCGCTGTTCTGGAGTCCCATCGTCGGCCCACTCGTCGCAGTGGCGTCATTCGTGTGCTCGGTGGGCAACGTGCCGCTCGCCGCTGTGCTCTGGAATAGCGGCATCAGTTTCGGTGGCGTCGTCGCATTCATTTATGTTGATCTGATCGTGTTGCCGGTTCTAAACATCTACCGCAAGTACTGCACGACTGGCATCGCGTGGCTTCTGACCTGGAGGCAGTTCTTCGCGATGGCATCTGCAGGGATGATCGTAGAGTTCGTGTTCAAGGCGCTCGGCTGGGTGCCCGCTGAGCGCACAGCGGTGGTAACCGAAGCGCATGTGACGATGAATTACACGACGATTCTCAACCTCGTGTTCCTCGGCCTTGCTGGAGTGCTGGTCTGGCGAGCCGGATCAACGGATGGTTTCGTATGCCCTCCATGATGCGGGCATCTGCCGGTTCACACTCGCGCCATTGAGATGGCCGGCGCCATTCACTGACGCGTACGATAGGATCGGTGAAATGAAGGCAGCGGCTCGCTTTTTCGTGCTCGTGCTTGCCGTGGCAGTTGCCGGCGCGCCTGTGCTGCTCAACGGCTGTCTCATGAGCTGTCAAACACCCACCGGTTCGCATCGACTCTCGGGTTCGAGTGAGCACGCTTGTCATCATGCCGCCGCCCATTCGGATTCGCCATATCACGTACGTGGCGATTCGAAGCGCTGCAGCCACGAGCATGGGCAGCCGGCGACACAAGTCGCCGCCGCGACAGACGGCGGCAGCCGCTTGACGCTTCTACAGGCACCGATGGCACTCGTCGCATGTGCGAGCGCTCGTGAAGTCCAGGCCGCGTTCGCCGCTGCACCTCCGTTCAGGCTCTCTCCGGGCTCTCCCATCGCCTCCTCCTTCGCCGCGCCATTGCGCGTTTAGATCCTCTTCCAGTTCACCTCGACACGCTGATTGCCGATGCGATGCAGATGTCGCAAGCGGTGTTTCTTTCTCTAGGAGATCTGGAATCAGACTATGTCTAGGCACGCTTTTCGTATTCTTCTGGGGTCGGGGCTGAGCCTTTGTCTCGCCGCTTCCGCGATCGGGCAATCTGCCAACGGCCAACAGGCCGCCGCGACAGCAACGCCGAACCCGCAGAGTCAGCCGCCCGAGCATCAACACATGCAGATGGAGATGGACCAGACGACATGGCAGTTCATGCAGGACGGCGTGATGTTCGGTCTGTTCAATCATCAGGGTGAGCCGCGCGGCGGCAACGAATTCAAGGCACCGAACTGGTGGATGGGCATGCTCTCGCGAAAAGTCGGATCGTCGCAGCTGACGCTCAACGCGATGCTGAGTCTTGACCCGGCCACGGCCGGCAAGCGCGGGTACAGGGAGCTGTTCCAAGTGGGCGAGGCCGCAGACGGCCGCCCGCTAATCGATCGTCAGCATCCGCACGATCTCTTCATGCAGCTCGCCGCGATTTGGCGCATGCCGCTTTCGAGTGGAACGGGCTTGACTCTCGCGGGCGGGCCCGTAGGTGAGCCGGCGCTGGGCCCCATAGCGTTCATGCATCGAGCATCCGCCGCTGAGTACCCGCTCGCATCACTGGGACATCACACCTTTGATTCAACACACATTGCGTTTGGCGTGATCACGGCGGCTGTCGATCACGGGCCATGGATCGTCGAAGGCTCCGTGTTCAACGGTCGTGAACCAGATGAAAACCGTTGGAATTTCGATTTCGGCGCCCTCGACTCCGTATCAGGACGTGTGTGGTATCGGCCGACGGAGCAGTGGGAATTCCAGGCCTCCACCGGTCATCTGACACATCCTGAGGAGCTCGAGCCCAGCAACATTCAACGCACGACGGCATCAGCATCCTGGTTCAAACGGAGTGGTGCGGACTTCACGGCGGTTACCGTCGGGTACGGCGTCAACGCGACAGACGCAGGCAAACGCCAGGCGAGTTTCGGTGAGGCGACGCGACACGTTGGTATGAATTCGGTCTTCGGCCGGATCGACGTGGTTCAGGTCGAAACCGACCTGCTGGTCAACGACGCGATTCCGTTGACGGGCGATGCCGCGGCCAGGAAAGACACCGTCGGTGCATTCACGATTGGCGGACTGCGGGACCTCAAGCCGTGGCGCCGGTTCGAAGGGGGCATCGGCGCCGCGCTGACGTTGTACGCCGTCCCCGAGGTTTTGAAGGTGACCCACGGTGAACACCCGGTGTCGTTTCAAATCTACTTCCGGCTGCGTCCGCCGGTCAGCAGTATGGGACGCATGTGGAACATGCGGATGTCGCAGCCGATGCTGGGGCATTCGATGAGTCATGAGATGAAGCACTGATCGGTGCGGTTATGGGATGGCGAAGACCGCCGGACGAATTTCGGCGACGAACTGCGCCTGCGCGAAGACACGCGCGAGATCTGGGGCTGGACCTGACTCGATCGTCTGCATCAGGATCTGACATACGGCGCCCGCGTGCTTCGCAATGCCCCCGGCTTTACCCTCACGGCGATGCTGGTTCTGGTTCTTGGCATCGGCGTTCCGTTGAGTGTCTTTCGTCTAGTGGTGACCGACCTTCACGGAGGCTCGTACCAGACCCGGATTCTGCTGCTCGTCGCGGCCTGCGCCAATCTCGGGACACTCGTCCTGGCCCGCGGCGTGACGCGCGAACGCGAGATTCGCGTCCACATGGCGCTCGGTGCCGGTCGCCTGCGTGTCGTGCGCCAGCTGTTCACCGAATCGCTCCTGCTGGCGGTACTCAGCGGTCTGTGTGCGTTGCTCCTCAGCACCGTCGTCCTGAAGATGATTCAGCTGCAGCACAATTCAACCGCAAGCGTGGGCCCGGATTGGCGCGCGCTCGCCGCCACATTCGGAGCGGCGATGGTGTCCGCGTTGGTCTTTGGGCTGCCGCCGGCTTTTCGGCTCGCCAGCCTGGTGCCGCGCGCGGGACGCGCCCGCACGATATTCCTGGGCGCACAGGTGGCCGTGAGCTGTCTGCTGCTGGTCGTCTCCAGTCTTCTGGTCAACAGCCGGCAACGGCTTGGCGCCACTGACCCTGGCTTCGACTACCTCCATCTCGTCCGGATTTCGCCGGGCCTGAAGGCGCATGGCTATGGGGGACCAGCCGCGCAGGCGTATCTCGATCTGCTTCGTGCGCGGACTGCCGCATGGCCGGACGTGAAGGCGACATCCCAGCTCTGGCTCGGGCCGTGGGACGACCTCCACATGGGAGCGAACTGGATGGGGCGCGAGTACGCGGGCAATCACGTGGATCCGCAATTTCTGGACACGATGGGAATGCGCCTCGTGCGTGGGCGCAACTTCCGGCCGGGCGAAGACGGAGTGGCGATAATCAGCGAGGCGTCGGCGCGCGTGCTGTGGCCGGACCAGGATGCGCTCGGCAAGTCGCTCCCGTGGGATCCTCCGGGCCAGACGGTGATCGGCGTCCTGCGAAACGCCTCGACCGCCTACGTGGACAATCGCGAACCCCTGGAATTCTACCTGCCGCCATTGCGAAGCGACGCGCCGGACTCCGTCCTGCTGGTCCGTGTCTCAGGCTCGCCGCGCGATTTCGTCCGACGTCTCCAGGAGACGGCCCGCGGTCTCGATGCACGGCTGCAACCAACGGTGCAGGTGGTCACGGATACGTACGACCGGGAAGTGGAGAGAGCCTCCGCTGCGATCGCGGCGATCGCGATCCTGGGTATCGTGGCCATCCTGCTCTCGGTCATCGGGCTGGCCGGCCTCGCTGGTTACACCGTGGCGCAGCGCACTCGCGAGATCGGACTGCGCATCGCGCTCGGAGCCCGCGCGAGCCACGTTGTCCGCGCCATTCTGGCCCCGATGAGCCGTTCGATCGTCATTGCTTTCGTCTGCGGCGCTTTTGGCGGGTCGGCTGTGGCCGGAGTCCTGCGGAGCGGAATCCCTACGATGTCCGGGATCAATGTGTTCGAGCCGCTCCCATACGTGATGGCCATGGCGTTTTTCGCGGCGGTGGTCGCACTCTCCATCCTGGCACCCGGACGGCGCGCCACCCGTATCAATCCTAGTCAAGCGCTGCAGCACGAGTAGCGTCGCCTTCGCGCTAACGCGCTACGGCGAGACAACTTTCGCGTGGATCGCGGCAGGCCGAAAGTTGGCGAAGCGCGCCTGCGGCCGCAAGCGAGCGCCGGAGGGAAGTCGCGAGGGCGCCAACGCGCAGCGTTGGCCCGAAGCGACCGCGAGCGCGCAGCGAGGTGGGGAATGTGAAAGGGCCCCCCCGAGCGAAGTAAGGATTGGATAGCGGGCTACGGGGATCGAACTCGATTAACCCTGTTTTTCCAAGTCGGTGATGGCGCGCGATTTCTGGTGCGAAGGGTTTGATCTCCAAGCGGCTAGCGCTTCCACAACCGTCCACCAGCGTGCACTGAAATCCTCCGGATTCTGTCAGCGTCGTGGAGACATTTTGGACACAGTTACAGGGTCACGTGTGAGCCCGCATCAGTGGAGCTCCGGTGCTGGAAAGGGTTGTTGGACGACATCTACTTGAGGACCGCCGCGAGTCCACCCAGAGGGGCTACACGTCTACCAGACTGCTGACACGTCCACCGCTTGTCCAGGTACCAAAGTGGATGACGAGAGTGATCCGGACACCGGGGCCAACTCGTGTCGACGAAACTGTCGTGCATCGCTTGTTGCACGTCGTCGACAACACGATTCTCGAAGTCGTCGGGGCCGTCGCTGAACAGAAGAATGCGCGCAGCAGCCTCTATAACGATCGGCTCATGGCCGGGCCCGATGGTGCAGACTAAATCGCGGACGAGGAGGTCAACGACTCGTACCTCGTCGGCTGGTGAGACGCTACCCGACCTCTCGCGAAGGCGCCGCATCTCGTCGCAGGCTTCGCAATTGGCAACGCCCTTCCTGACGATGAGGTGGATATTACAGAAGACGCGGGCGCACAGAATGCAAAAACCAAATGAGAGATCGGCCAGTGGCGCGTTGCACTTGAAGCATCAGGTGAAATCGATACGTGTTGAATGTTTGACCATCGTCCTCCGAAATACACGCCCGACCGGCGATAATCGCTGCGTCAGGCTGATGGTCGTCCGGCACGAAACCGTCGCACCAGAGAAATCGCAGCCGGTTATCGGAGAGGCCTCGTAGTCCCCGGCAGACACGATACTCGAGGTCTGTCCAGAATTCGCTTTTTGTCATGGCGCTCGGTTGTCCCTTGTGCTCTCAGATACGGGTGGGTGGCTGCCGCATCCTTGAGCGGTACTTGACTCAGGCAGCGCGCGCGCCTTCAGCTGATGATAGCCGCAGTGACGCGAGCACATTTTCGCGAGCGGGCGCCCAGTGTTCACTTGGTCGAAAAATCGGCTCGTGGCAGTTGACCGGGCGCGCGTCGATGTGAAAGCTCCTACAGCACCATCGTGCGGTACGCCTAATGCGAAATCGTGAACGAGCGCGTTTATGGTTTCAGCAGGTCGACGAGTCCGGCGCAACCATACGCTTGCCGGCCGCTTGGGAAACCCGTAAAGTAGCTGTATGAGCCCTCTCCGAGCTCGTGTCCAGAACGGGCGGCTGGTCCTCGATGAGGCGACAACCTTGCCCGAGGGGACGGTCATAGACCTGGTGGCGGACGATGAGGGTGATGACCTCACCGAGGACGAGCGCCGTGCCCTTCATGACGCGCTGTCTGCGTCTTGGCAATCCGCTGAGTCCGGTCACGTCCGGCCGGCGTCGGCGATTCTGGATGAACTCCGCCGCCGTCGGTGAGCCTGCCAGTCACAACCACTCCAGAAGCAGACGAACAGATCCGCAACATTGACGACTGGTGGCGCGAGAACCGTTCCAGTGCACCGAACCTGTTCGCCGACGAGTTGCTGGCGGCCTTCGATGTCATCGGTCACACGCCTCAAATCGGTCGCGTTTACCGCCAATCGCCCGTCCTAGGGACGCGTCGGATTCTGCTGAAGGGCAGCCGCTATCACGTGTACTACGTCCCTCGGGCGGCGGACGTGAGAGTGCTTGCGGCCGAGCACAAGAAGGAGTGGATGCACGGCGGATCCCGGGTCCGGTCTAATCCAGCCGGAAGCCACTTCGTTGTGATCGAGCAGTCGGCCTTCGCGGGCGGCGAGGCGGCCCTTCTCGACCCCGCGCCGGAACCATTCGTCATGGTCGACGCAGCTCACCAACAGGTCCAAAGCGACTTCGTCGACAGCGCGCCCGGTCCGTGCAGCGAGGCGCGTTAGCTTCGCTTCGAGTTCCGGAGGTAGCTGCAAGTTCACGAGGCCAGCGTAGGAGAGAAGGCCTCGGTCAACTGATGACGGACGGCTCCAAGATCACCTTCGCCCTCCCTGCTTTGCCACAGCTGAAATCGAAACGGCTGACGCCGCGAGGGTAGCCGCGAGATCAGGAGATGGTTGGCGTGCGCGCGATAGCGGAAACCGACGTCAAAATCCTCGATCGAATCGCTGCATCCGTTCGCGAGCATGGGCGGCAAATGCAACGGTCGACGGTTACGGCTCGCTTCTCACAGCACGCACCTCCACGTGGCGGGCGGCGCTCTGTGCCGGCCGCAGTCCCGCGCACCAGGGAACGGGGGCGTGAACGACCCCCCTGCTTTTCGGCCGGTGTCGCCCCGAAGCCGATTCGGAGGGTCGCTCACGCCCCCGCTGTCACAGGCGCAAACAATGCGGATCTCGGCGCAAATGTTTGCGCCGTTTGCACGTGCGACGCGTCGCAAATGTCGCGCAGATGGCCATGCACTCTCGCTCACCATCTGCGGCCAAATATCATCGCTCTTGCTGTCACATTTTGAGTATCGAACCGTGCCCGACATCGTCAAGGCTCTCCGCTGCGCTTCGATCCGCTGCGCGGGCCTTGGGGCCTTGACGACGTCTGCGCGCGGTTCGAAGGTAGCACTTACGTGATGGCTGCAGGACATTTTCAATAAACGCGCATTCAATCGTTCACAGTCGTGATGCCTCGGCGGATCGTACAGATGTCTTCGGTGCCATCGTGCACAATCTCCGTAACCGCTGCATCTGACACGGAGCGCTTGGTCAGCGTCGCTCTCAGAGTCGCGCGGCCCATCTCGTTCAACAATTGCCTGGGAATCGATCACTCGAATTGTCCTCACGTGCGCGATCGCTACCGGGGATGGGCGATCGTGTGAAGATTGCGATCGCACCGTCGTGGAGAATGGGCGCTCGACGATTCGCATCCCACTCGCCAGTGGCGGTGAGTACGGTGACCGAAAACGGCTGACTTGGACAGCCGAACGTCCGTGGCATAGAATGCCTAACCATTAGGTGTTCTAGGTATGCAACGTCCGACCAACAGCGACCAGCTTCACGGCACCCTCGACATGCTCGTCCTTAAGGTCCTCGAGAGCGGTCCGCTCCATGGATACGCCATCGCAGTCCGGCTCGAGCGCATGTCCAAGGATGTGCTCAACGTCGAGGAGGGGTCGCTGTATCCGGCGCTGTATCGAATGGAACGGCGCGGGTGGGTCGCCTCCGCATGGGCAGTGACCGAGACTGGGCGGCGCGCGCGGGTGTACAAGCTCACGAAGGCGGGGCGCGCGCAGCTTGAGGCCGAGACCACGAGTTGGTTGCGGCTGACCACGGCCGTCGCCCACGTTCTCCACGGGTAGACGCTCCGATGATTGTCATGCGAATCGCGATCGCGAGAGTGCGCGCGCTCTTCCGGCGCGACGCGACGACGGACGAAATCCGCGAGGAGCTTCAGTTCCACGTGCAGATGCGGACCGACGAATACACCCGGCATGGCATGGATGCGCGCGCCGCGCGGCAGGCGGCACTGCGCCGGTTTGGCAATCTCGCGGTGATACAGGACCGCGGCTACGACGTGCGCGGCGGAGGCGTGATGGAGACGATGCTTCAGGACCTGAAGTACGGGTTCCGCCAAGTGGGCCAGCATCGCTCGTTTTCGATCGTGGCTGTCTTGACGCTGGCGCTCGGTGTCGGCGTGTCGACCGCGCTCTTCAGCGTTATCGATGCGGCGCTGCTGCGGCCGCTGCCGTACCCGCATCCCGAAGAGCTTGTCACTCTCAACGTGGACGAAACAACCCAGGGCAGCCAGCCATCGCGCTATGCGCCGTCCATCGCCGACATTCGAACGTGGAGGAATCTCACCACGATCATCTCGCATGCTGGTAATGGACGCGTCAGCGGGTTCGTGCCGCTCATCGTCGAAACAGGCGCACCGCAGCGACTGACCGTTGCGGAAGCATCGGAGGACTTTCTCGACGCCTACGGCGTCAACCCGATTCTCGGCAGAGGCATTCAGCTGGATGATACGCGCGAAGGCGCTTCTGCGGTCGCGCTGCTCGGTCATGCGTTCTGGCAGCGTGAATTCGGCGGTGATCCGCACGTACTGGGCCGGGATATTCGCATCCAGAATCGGGTCGTGACGATCGTTGGCGTACTACCCGCGGGCTTCTTCAATGACACGGCCGTCTGGCAGGCCAGACAGGTCTCGAGCGCCTGGCTCGATAACCGCGGTTCAGGGACGCCGGCGATCGCGCGCTTGCGGCCCGGCGTGACCCTTGCTCAGGCCGCGGCGGCCCTCGACAGCGTGACGCCGCCGTCCACCATGATGGGGCCGACGCCGGTCCCGGCTCGCGTGGTGATCCAGTCGATGTACGACGACGAAACCGAACAATTCGGCCCCACGATTCGGACCCTGTCGATGGCCGTCGGCCTCATCCTGATCATCGCCTGCGTCAACGTGGCGGGTCTGATGCTCGCGCGAGGCGCCACGCGCGACGTGGAGCTGGCGATAAGGGCATCGATCGGCGCGGGACGAGGACGGTTGGTCCGGCAGTTGCTCACCGAGAGTCTGGTGCTGGCCATCGCCGGCGCCCTCATTGGCGTCCTGCTCGCGTACGCTTCGCTCGATTCGCTGGTCGCGCTCATCCCGCTGTCGCTGCCGGCCAATTCACCGGTCGCAATCAACGGGACCGTCCTCGCCTTCGCGCTCGGCCTCACGGTCGCCACGGCGCTGCTCTTCGGTCTCGTGCCGGCGCTCAAACTCTCGCGCGCACCGAAGATGATCAGCACCATGCTCTCCGTCGGCGGGCGCAGCGGTGCGCCATTGTCGAAGCGCGCCGGACAGTGGCTCATTGGCGTCGAGATAGCCCTGGCACTCGTGCTGATGACCGGGTCCGGGTTGATCCTCCGAAGTTTCGCCAAGCTCGTCTCCGTCGACCTCGGTTTCGACACTGCCAACGTTGTCACGTTGGAGGTCGAGCCGCTCGATCAGACGGCGGCTATGCGGCGTGAGTATTACGTCTCACTTGCCAACGAGCTTCGGCGGCTGCCGGAGGTCGTGTCGGCTGGCGCCATCGATCAACTGGCCCTGACCGGGGGCGGCTCGTACGCCTTCCCGACGGCGGATACAGGCGCCAACGTCGAGGGTCCACAGCGCACGGTGCTGCCTGGATACCTCGAGGCGATGGGCGTACGCGCGCTCGCGGGGCGCCTCTTGGAGAACGCAGACCTGGTGAGCGGCGAAGCGGTCGTCGTCAATGTCACCGTTTCCGAGCGGTACTTCGGCAGCGCGCCGATCGGCCATACGCTGCGAGTCGGAGACAAGAACCCACGTGAGTGGCGCATTGTCGGGGTTGTGCCCAACATCCGGCACTCTGGTCCGGAGGGACGCGTGGAGCCACAGATGTACGTTCTGCCGGATCCACACGTTTCGGGACCATTTTCGATGACGCTCGCCATGGTCATGCGGCTTCGCGGGCGTGAGTCCGTGCCGCTCGATCGACTGAAGCAAATTGCGGAAGCGGTGGGGCCACGCGTCCTCGTGGGAAGGGCCAGGCCGGCGGCGGCAGTGCTGGGCGAGCACGTGGCGAAGCCGAGGCACCGCATGCTGCTGCTCACGCTGCTCGGCGTCTTCGGGCTGCTGCTCACGCTCGTGGGAATCTTCAGCATGACGGCGTATGCCGTCGCTCGTCGTACGCGCGAGATCGGCGTCCGCCTCGCGTTCGGCGCACGTCCTGCCCAGGTCGTCGGGGTAATGGTCCGTGATGCTGTGTGGCCGGTTATCTTCGGCCTCCTCGCGGGTGTGGCCGGCACATACTACGCAACACGCATCATTACGAGCTTTCTGTTCCAGACGGCCCCGCACGATCCGGCCACACTTGTCGCCGTCGTGGCACTGCTCGGCGCAGCGGCGTGCCTCGCAGCCTGGTTCCCAGCGACACGTGCAGCATCGGTGGATCCGGTGACGGCTCTGCGCGCGGAATAGCATTGAGTTGCGGCGAAACGGCACGGGCGCCCGCAGAGCTCTTGACGGGACCATCGAGCGCGGTATTGTCGAATTCTTTTCGACGGCTGCACGCGCAGCCCCCTTCGCATCGCCCGATGCGGAGCGCCAACGAACCGGCGGCCTCAGGTCACGGTTCGTTCTCTTCTCTCGACGCACTTCCTGGTTGGCCCATTCGCGCGACGACGCGTCCGCGAATCATGCGATCGATCCGGTCTTGCACCCTGCCCTCAGGGCACAGCGCCAGACCTCCCGCGATGACTCGTCAGTGCCTGGAGGTGGGTCGTGGAATTCACGGTCGAAAACGGCGCCAGCAACTTCGGTGACGACCGCGCGCCAGCCGGCCGGCGCCGCGACTCACTTCCATTGCTGCTGACGGTCGACGAAGCCGCGGCATTGCTGCGAACGACACGGCGCGCGATCTACGCGATGATCGAACGTCGCCAGGTGCCAGGTGTCATCCGCATTCGTCGGCGCGTGTTGTTCCGCGCGGACTACCTGCTACAAGTTGTTGCCGAATCCCAAGAAAACAATGGGATTTCACGACTTCGATCAGTACGAGCGACTGCTGACTGTCGCGCGCAAGCGTGGTGCGGACGCGTACCTGATGCTGTTGTTGGGCGGTGATGCGCGCCTGCGGCTCGGCGAGATCGTCGCGGTCGAATAGTGCGATGTGGATCTGCCGGCGCGCCGTCTCACCGTGCAGCGATCCGACAGGTTGGGTCACGTCACCGTGCCGAAGGCGGACGGTCACGTCAACTGCCGATGACGCAGCGACTGACGACCGCGCTCAAAGCGGCGCGGCATCTGCGATCGGAGCGGGTGTTGTGCTTGCCCGAGGGATCGCCCATCACGCGCGATCGCGTGATCGAGGCCGTTCGCGGTGCACAGCGCGTGGCAGGCTTGCCGGAGCAGGGCGTGCACATCCTGCGGGACACGTTCTGCTCGCGCCTGGCGATGAAAGGTGCGCCCGCGCGGGCCCTTCAGGAGCTGGCCGGAGAGGCGGACCTGTCGACGACGCAGCGCTACATGCACCTGAGCCCGGCGGCAACGGAAGACGCGATCCGATTGCTGGACGGACCACAGTCCGGTGGCGAACTCGCGCAAGACGCGGAGATATTTTGGACACGGGACCACGCCGGGAACTACTTGAGGTCCGCCTTCCGCCTTCCGCGGCTGCGCCGCTACGGCGGACAAGTCGCGCGACGGTGGACAACTCTCGCGTGATCACGGGATCAAAGCGCCTGCGGCCGCAAGCGAGCCCCGGAGGGAAGTCGCGAGGACACCAACGCGCAGCGTTGGCCCGAAGCGACCGAGCGCGCAGCGAGGTGGGGAATGTGAAAGGGGCCCCACCGAGCGAAGTAAGGATTGGATAGCGGGCTACGGGGATCGAACCCGTCTAACTGGCTTGGGAAGCCAGGGCATTACCACTATGCTAAGCCCGCGCTCTGAGCGATCGTATCAGGCTCACGGCTCAGGGCTCAAGGCTCACGCTGGCGCCAATCCCTGAGCCGCCATGAGCCCTGAGCCATAAGCGCTAAGCCCTGATGAATGTCAGCACCTCGTCGCGCTTCTGTTCCATGATGCGCTCGGTCGTCGCTTCGAGATTAAGGCGGAGCATCGGTTCGGTGTTCGATGCACGAACGTTGAAGTGCCAGTCGGGGTACTCGACCGACACGCCGTCCATCGAATACACGCGTCCCCCCTGATAGTGCGCTTCGATCCCGTCGATCTTCTCCTGCACTTTCTTCATGTCGCTGACGCGCGTGTTGATCTCCCCCGAGATGAAGTATTTCTGCCGCAGGGGCGCCAGCAGCTCACGGAGCGTCTGTCCCTTGCGCGACATCAACTCCAGGATCAGCAGCGCGGGAATGAAGCCGTTATCGGCGTAGAAGTTATCGCGGAAGTAGTAGTGGCCGGTGACTTCGCCGCCAAAGATCGCATTCTCCTCGCGCATGCGGCGCTTGAAGAACGCGTGCCCCACGCGGTTCATTAGAGCGGTGCCGCCGTACTTCGCGACGATATCCTTGACGGCGTAGCTCGCGCGAACGTCGTAGACGATTTTCGCGCCCGGATGCTTGATGAGGAACGCCTCGGCGAGGAGCGCCGTGACGAAATCACCCGCGATGAACTCGCCGGCGCCGTCGATGAAGAAACATCGGTCCGCATCGCCGTCCCACGCGATGCCGATATCCGCCTTCGTGGCGACCACCCGCTCGACGATGTCGCGACGGTTCTCTTCGATGAGCGGGTTCGCCTCGTGGTTCGGGAACGTGCCGTCGACCTCGAAGCAGAGCGTGTCGACGCGGCAGGGAAGATGCGCGAACAGCCTCGGCGCCACCATTCCCGCAATGCCGTTGCCCGCGTCGAGGACGACGTTGAACGGCTTGATGATGGACGGATCGATGAACGACATCACGTGCTTGACGTAGTCGTCGACGACGTTCTGCTGCGTGAGACGGCCCGGCGTCGGCGCAGGCGGCGGAAGCCGGTTCGCCGCGATCATGTCGCGAATGTCGCCGATGCCGGATTCACCCGAGAGCGGAAACGCTTCCCGGCGCACCAACTTGATACCGTTGTATTCCTTCGGATTGTGCGACGCGGTGATCTGCACGCCGCCGTCGTGCCCGTCGCGCGCGACGGCGAAGTACAGCATGTCGGTGCCCATCATCCCGTAGTCGACGACATCGGCTCCCTGCTGCCGCGCCCCCTCGATGAACGCGGCCGCGACCGATGGCGACGACAGCCGCATGTCGCGCGAGACGGCGATCCGCTTGGCCTGGAGGTAGGCCACAAACCCACGCCCGATCAGCCGCGCGGCCTCCTCGTTGACTTCCTGCGGATACAGCCCGCGAACGTCGTAGGCTTTGAAGATGGCGGGATTGATGGATGTTTTCAGCATGGCTCAAATCCGGCTGTAATCGGTGATCACGGTCTTGTCGCCCAGAACGGCAGGTGAATCGATGACGGCATTCCGCCCGACGTGACAGTTGCGGCCGAGGATCGATCCACGGAGCGTCGCCTCGGGCCCGATCCAGCCGTTCGGCCAGATGATCGATCCGTCGATGACGGCGGCGTCCTCGACATGCGTCTGCCGGCCGATGACGGAGTGCGCCAGGATCTTGGCGCCGGCCTTGATGACCGCCCCCTCGTCGATGAAACACGGCCCTTGCAACTCCACGCCATGCTCGATCCGCGCGTCGGGAGAGATCCACGCGAGGCCGGAGCCGTGGAGCTCGTGCATTCCGGATCCGTATGCTCCGCGGCTGCCCTCGGATCCGTGTGAGCCACGAGGCCCCTGGCTGTTGTTGAACGGTGGAGCGGAGTAACGACCGTCCATGATATCGCGGTGGACCTGCAAGTATTTCGCCGGCGTGCCAATGTCGATCCAGTACCCATCGTAGATGTACGCGACGAAGGTCTCGCCGCGCTCGATCAGCGAGGGGAAAAAGCTGCGCTCGATCGACCACGCCGTGTCCTTCGGGATGCGATCGAAGGTGTCGGGCTCGAGTACGTAGATCCCCGCGTTGATCGTATTGCACGTAATCTCGTCCTCGCCCGGCTTCTCGAGGAACCGCTTGATGTTCGCACGGGCGTCCGTCTCGACGAGCCCGTAGGCCCGCGGATTGTCGACCGGTGTCAGCACGATCGTCGCCTTTGCCTTGCGCTCCCGGTGCAGCCGCAGCACGGCCGCGAGGTCCACTTCGGTCAGCACGTCGCCGTTGAAGACGACGACCGATTCGCTCAGCGAATCCCCGGCGTAGCGAATGGCGCCGCCGGTGCCGAGCGGCATCGGTTCCACCACGTAGCGAAGACGGATGCCGAGCCCTTCACCTTCGCCGAAGATCTCTTCGATGCGGCGCGGCTGGTAATTCAGGCTGAGGATCACCTCGTCGATTTCCGGCACTTGTTTCAACAAGTCGATCTGATAGTAGAGAAACGGCCGGTTGAGGATCGGCACGATCGGTTTCGGCGTATGGACGGTCAGCGGACGAAGCCGCGTACCCCTGCCACCAGCAAGAAGAATGGCCTTCATGACAATCCGTCATTGTAACGAAGCTTTGCCGCAATGAGGCGCAAAAAACATCGGCGCGCAGCGGCAAAGCTTCGTTACTAGCCTGGCCGTGATTGCTCGCCGAGGGCCGGAACACCGGCGACCGAGCACGGCCAGGCTTTGATAAGATCCTCGCAACGGTCCATGAATCTGCCGAACGCGCTCACCGTGGGCCGGATCTTCCTGGTGCCCCTGCTCGTCGTCGTGCTCCTGACGAAGTTCGAGGGGCGGCTGATTCTCGGCGTGCGCAAGGAATTCGTCGGCGCCGCGATCTTCGGCCTCGCGTCGCTCACCGACGTGCTCGACGGCTATCTCGCGCGGCGCCGCAAGCAGATCACGACGCTCGGGCAGTTGATGGATCCGCTGGCGGACAAGCTGCTGGTCACCGCCGCGCTCGTGTCGCTGGTGCAGATGGATCTGGCGCCGGGCTGGATGGTCGTGGTGATTCT
This sequence comes from Acidobacteriota bacterium, assembly GCA_003222675.1. Taxonomy (GTDB): domain Bacteria; phylum Acidobacteriota; class Vicinamibacteria; order Vicinamibacterales; family 2-12-FULL-66-21; genus QHWT01. Next base: position 111,678 of record QHWT01000081.1, read on the forward strand.
CGGGCGCGAGTTCCTGGTGACCGTGCTGCGCAGCATCGCGCACGCGAGGGGCGTCGTGATTCCCGCGTCGCCGCTCGGCAAGTTCAAGATGGTGTCGCAGGTCGTGGCGATCCTGTTGCTGATTCTCGGACGCGATCACCTGCAGCAGTTCTTCATTCTCGGCACGATCGCGTTGTGGATCGCCATGCTCACCGCCCTCGTGTCCGGTTTCGACTACTACCGGAAGTTCAATCACCTGCTCAGCGCGCCGAAGCCGCCGGCATCACGCCCCGCGGCATTCGACCACGAACCGTCCTGACGCCTGCCGCTGGGCGGCGTGCACCTCGAGGCCCGCCGCACGGGCGAGTGCCCGGAACTCCGAGAGGCTGCGTTCCTTTCCGCCAACCAGCACCATCATCAGCAGCGCCGGCGACGCGCCGCGCTCGTCCGGCGAAACGCCGCCCAGGACAACGATGCGTCCCGCCGGGCGCGCTGCGTCGGCGCACCGCCGCAGGAGGTTGGTGGCTTCGCGATCGGGCCAATCCGCAAGCACGTTCTTCAACAGATACAAGTCGGCGCCGGCAGGAAGCGGATCGAAAAAGCTCTGCGCCGCGGTCGTCACGCGATCCGCAACGCCGGCCGCACTGAAGACGTCGGCGGACGGTGCGACGGTCGCCGGAAGATCGACCAGGGTCCCTCGCACCGCGGGGCGTTCGCGGAGGATCTCCGCGAGAAGCGATCCGGTTCCCCCGCCGACATCTACCACGCTCCGCACCGACTCCCAGTCGCTCGTGATCAGGACATCCGGATCTGGCGTTCCGTGGCCGGCGGGCCCCATCAACGCGTCGAAGCTCGCCGCGATCCCGGGATGCGCCTTCAGGTCGTCCCAGAACGGGCGGCCGAAGATCTCGTGATAGGCCGGCGCACCCGTTCGCACCGCACTGAGCAAGCTGCCCCAGGCGGACGCCATGCGGCCGCCGAAGCTGTCCAGATCCATTCCGAGCCGAACGCCCGAGTCCAGGAGTGCACGGGCGGGCTCGTTGAGCGCGAATTGTCCTGGCGAGGTTTCTTCGAACACGCCCTTGCTGACAAGGTGCCTGAGGACTCTGTGCAAGGACTCGCCATGGGCGCCGGCGGCTGTCGCGAGGTCTTCGATCCCCGTTCGTCCCGCGGCCAGGTGCTCCGCGATCTGGAGCGTGACGACGACATGCACGCACCACGGCGCGGAGAGGTCGCTCAGATCCCGGATGTTTGGCTCAGGACTCATGACAGACGGCGGCTCAGCACGCCGGGTCTAAAGACCCGCCTTCGCCGCTCGAATCGATGCGGCGGCTTCGGCAAGGCAGGCTCCGGCCTACGGTGCGGGGCGGTGGACCGCTGCGAAATCGCCGACGTAGACCGCTTCGCGACTCGATTCAATGCGGATGAGCGCGGTTCGAGGCTGGACGCTGAGCACGCGCGCGGTGCCGACGCGCACGCTGGGGCCGCGGCCCCGCAGCGTCGGACCGTAATAGGCCATCATCGGCGTCGGCTGCCCGGACCACCGGTAAATCGTGAGCGTCTGCCCGGCACGCAGCCCGGCATCACTCCCTTGGTCCAGCACCATCAGCGAGCCTGGCGCGCCGGTTTGCCGCCGTTCGTCGCCCAGCGCGATGCGCGCCGAGTGCTCGAAGTCGGGCTGGCCAATGACGCTTGCGCCGGGCGGTAGTACAGGATCGACGAACGGTTCGAGATAGTCGCCGTACATCACGCCGTCGCACGCCTGCGTCACAGCGGCGACTGAGACATCAGGCTGCACATCGACGATGCGTACCCGGCCGGCGGTATGGATGCTGATTGGCTGATACCCCAGCGTCCAGCGCGTGAAGCGATCGTGCACGACACGGCGCACATAATATTCCTGTCCTTGCCGGACGCCCTGGTTGGCGCCGGCATTGACAATCAACGCTTCGTCGGGACCGAACAGCAGTCTTCCGCGCTGATAGCCGCCCAGCACGCGCAGCGCCTGGTTGGGCGCTGCCGGGAGGCTCATGGGCGCACACGCCATCTGGAGACGATCGCGCGAGGCGCTCGTCTCCGGCGCGGGCTGTGCGAACGCCGGGACGGACCAGCCGAGGACGGCGACGATCGGAAGCACTCGACCTTTCATGATGGGGATCCTTTGGCTTTGAGCGTGGCCTTCAACTCATCCACCCGCTTGTGCGCGCGCTCGAGATACTGGCTCTGCTCGAACTCCTTCACGATGCGCTCGAAGTACGGAAGTGCCGCCGCCGGCTGCTGGACGGCGACAAACGATTCGCCAAGATAGTAGAAGGCCGCGTCACGGTTCGTATAACCGGGATCCGACTCGACGAGCGGCTTCAGCCGGCCGATCGCTCCCGGATAATACTTCATCCGGAAGTACTGCTGTCCGACGGCGAACTCGGAGTCGGCCAGGCGGTCCTTCGCCTCGCGCAGCCGCTGCTTGCCCTCCTCAATCAGCGGCGAATTCGGGAAGCGCTCGACGAACACCGTCAGCTCACGCACGGCTTCGCGCGTTTCCGTCTGATCGCGCGCCGGCGCACGCATCTGGTAAAAGTGCGCCATGCCGAGTTTGAACTGCGCGTAAAAATTGCGGGGATGCGTCGGGTAGAAGCTGAGGAATTCGCGATACTCATTGATGCCCAGCACGAACGCTTCGGCGGACGCCTCTCCGAGGTAGCTGTCGCCGATCCCGAGCTTGGCGTCCGCGCGATACGGACTCTGCGGATAGCTGTCCACCAGCTGCCGGAAGTATTCGCGCGCGACGATCCAGCGCTTCTTGTTGAGCGCTTCAGTTCCGCGGTCCCAGAGAAACCGATCGGGTTCGGCCGTGCCGGTTGGCGGCCGCTTCGCGCCGCCTGTGGCGCACGCCACCAGGAAGAGCGCGAGTGCGAGCGCCGCTGACCACCGAATCATCAGGAACGAGCGGCGCCTCACAGGAGCGCCGCCGACGAAGACAGCCATCGATATTCCGCCTCGATCCCTTCCTTGAGCGATACTTTGGGCTCGAACGCGAGATCCTTCCGGGCGAGCGATGTATCGGCATACGTGTCGCGCATGTCTCCCTTCTGGCTCTCCTCGCGACGCACCTTCAACGGGCGTCCGGCCACTTCTTCAATCAACTTGATCACCTGGTTGATCGACACGCGCGATCCGCCGCCGACGTTGTAGGCGCGTCCTGGCACGCCCCGTTCCCCTGCCGCGATCGTTGCGCCAACGGCATCGCTGACGAACGTGAAGTCGCGCGTCTGTTCGCCGTCGCCGTAGAGCACGATCTCTTCGCCCTTGAGTGCCGCTTTGATGAACTTGTGAAACGCCATGTCGGGCCGCTGTCGAGGACCATACACGGTGAAATAGCGCACAGCCGTCGCCGGCACTTTGTAATTGACGTGGTACAGATAGCCGAGCTGCTCGGCCGACAGCTTCGTCACCCCGTACGGCGACAC
>QHWT01000004.1 GCA_003222675.1 Acidobacteriota bacterium
TAGTCCTCTTTAGCGCGAGTAGACGGCGATCTTGTCCAGGATCTGCCTGGCAAAGTCCTTGTCCCAGGTGACGGCGCTCGCCTTCGCCACGACCTGGATGCGGGTAGAGCCGGTTCCCTCAGGTTTGAGGGTGACGCTGACGTCGCGGTCGCGGCCGGTCCCCTCGATGTGCCGCTGCTCCCCGCCCTCCCCCGCTTCGCTGGCTGATTTCGTCTCGTGGATCTTGAGCTGGCCGAACGCCTGCCGCGTGGCCGTTGCGGCGCGATCGAGCCCGGCCGGGATGACCGCTTCAGCGCCGCGGTCGGTCACGTAGATCGCGCCGCCGGCGCCGGCCCCGGCCGCGGCCAAGAGGCACCCGGCGAGAGCCAGGGCGGCGGCGGCCGCGGCTGTCACGCGGGCAGTCCTCACGCCGTGTCCTCTAGTCCTCACCCCTTTGATCCCCTCTCCCTCCGGGAGAGGGGAAACGATGTCCGACCATAGCCGGTTGCGCATCCCTCGTGCCATAGTGAATCGTTCCTCCGGGCCGCTTAGGCGAATATACCGGTCCGGCCGAGCCCCCGGCTACGGCGCTCGGGCCTCGGGAATGTTACCCAGATCACGGAAAGGCTGGCCCAAAACGGCAATCAGTAGGTCCATGGGAGACCAACCACTGGCCTGGGCGCGCGTGTGGTACGCGCTCAAGCGCGAGGAAGACGAGGGCCTGCTGCGTCAGGGCGCGTGGTATCCGATCGTGAGCAGTGGCGTCACGCGGGCCGTGCTGGAGGTGTCGGGACAACGGCTGACGGTGCCGCAGGAGGCACTGGAAGTGCGGGACAAGCGGCCCGACAAATTCACGGTCGTGTACCGCACCCGCGACGACCCGAACCCGGCGCGCGGCACCCGCGCCGACGCGGGGCGCCGCTACGGCGTGTGCCCGAGGTGCGCCACACGTCTGCCGTTCCGCAACAACGTCATTCCCGCGGTGGCCTCGTGCCAGCAGTGCGGGCACCAAGGGATCGTGGCGTGGTGGGAGACCGGGTGAGGCGGATGGAGTGACCCGGCTGGGAATCGAACCCAGGACCTACGGATTAAAAGTCCGTTGCTCTACCAACTGAGCTACCGGGTCTGTAATGACTTAGCTCTGGACAGGTGTCTGATGTTTCCCCGTTTGTTTCCCCGTCATTCGACTGCTGTCCCCGCTAAACTACCGCCGTGATCGTAGGAGAAGAACTTAGCGGAGCCTCGGCCGACGGGGCAGTGCCAGGGTTTGCCGTTACTTGACTGTCGAAGAGCCGAAACAGGCGTGTTCGGGATCGTGATGGCGGGGAACGGTTTGTTGCACCTGGTCGGTCGATCTATATAGCGATGCCGGGGCTGCACTCGGCGCCGATCATTTTGGCGGCGGCGGTCTACCTGCTGGCGGCGGTGCGCTAGGGATCGTGGTGCAGAACCCTATCACGTCCGCCCGCCCTACTCCACAGGCCCGAGATACCGATCGAACCAGGCGAGCGCTTCGCGAATCAGGATCGTACGCGGCACGTAGTGTACGCCGCCCGCGATTACCAGCCGCTTCCGGTCCGGGGCCGTGCCGAGCAGATCGTACATTGGCCGCGCCGCGGTTTCGAGGGGGAAGGTGTTGTCGTAACGCCCGTTGATCATGAGCACTGGTATGTGGACCCGCGGCGTGTAATTGATGTCGTCTGCTTCCGGTTCGGGCCGCAGGAAGCTGAACCCCGCCACCGTGAGAACCGCGGCGCGTAACCGCGGCTCGATCGAGAGGACCACGCCGCCGAACCGTCCGCCCCAACTGAACCCCAGGTACCCGAACCTCGTCGTGTCGACATCCGCCCGTGTGCCGAGATAATCCAGCGTGCGGCTGATGTCTTGCTGCCACCGCACCACATGCTCCTTGTACCGGTTGGACTCGTTGGGATCCGAGAAACGTGTGCCGTCGTCCCGCTCATACGTCCCCTTAAGCACCGGGTACACGACCGCTCGCCCCGCCTCGACGAGAAAATCGAACATCCTGACATGAACCAGTGAGTCACTCGAACGCATCCATAGAGTAGAGCTGCCCGGAAAAAACACGACCGTCTGGTACGGTGGATGGCCCCTTCGTGGCAGGAAGACGTAAGCCGTGACCCGCTCGCCGTTGTACGCGGCATCGAACGACACCTTCTCCTGGATCCACGCCGCCGACGAGTCGCGCTGCTGAAGCACGGCATGCAGCGGTAGGGGATCGTAGGCGAACAGCCGCCGATAGAAGCGGAACGCTTCGTCGGAAGCGGGCCGCTCCGCGTGATAGTCCCGGAAGAACGGCTCGATCGCACGGTCGGCCGTGGCGTCAGCCTGCCCCGGCAGGGGTCGGACTAGACGGATCCCGTTGGTGGCAGAGCGATCGAACGCCGGCTGAATCGCCGACTCATAGAACGTATATGCCGGGTCGTTCCAGCCTCCGCCAAGGATGTAATGCCCGCGGGCGTTGTGAGATTCGTTGACGCACCATTCTCGCACGTTCCCCGCCATGTCCATGGTGCCGGACCCGCTCATGCCCGCGAAAGAACCCACCGGGGCGGTCCCGCCGCGCACCCGATCGATGTTGCTCGCCGTAACAATCGTCCCCGCCGCGTCGAACCGCGCGGCACGCGTCCACTGAAAGACGTTCGGTAACCGCGCCCCGCGGAACCGGGCGTACGCCATGGCCTCGTACCAGCTGACTCCGGCAACGGGATGATCAGCGCCCTCGGGGGAATAGTGCCCCGCTTCCCACGTGGACGGCCCGGGCTGCCCCGTTTGGTCGACAAACCGCGCGACCGCGTCCCTCCACGAGAGGCGGCGCCCGTCGGCGATGAACTCGCGCGGCCACAAATCGCGCCGCCGGTATCCGCCGGAATCGACGAACACTTGATACTCGCGATTGGTCACCTCGAGGCGCCCGATAAAGAAGTCGGGCAGGACGGCGCGGTCGCGAGCGTCGAGCTGCGGTATCCCCGTGTCGCCCTCGCCGCCCACGACCAGCACCATCCCCGGCGGCGCCACGCCTTCTCGCGACAGAGCGAAGCGGAGGACGGTTCGCTGCGCCACGGGGGTCACGGCCGCCGCTGCCCCGATGTCGAGACCGGAGCTGAAGCCGGGCGCCTCGAACTTGAACTGCGAGACCACCGGCAACCGTGGTACAACGACCCGCCTTGGGGCGACGCCCAGGAATGCCCATTTCGCGGTGGCGCCGTTGTAGGACCGGCGGTACACCCGCGCCCCGGGCGGCGTCCCCTCGATACTTACGGTATCCGCGAACGCCGCGCGCAGAGCGGCGACGCTCGAATCGTGCGGGATAACCGCCTCCAGTCGGGCGGCGAGCTCGTGTGCGTCTTCCCAGCGGCCTGCGGCGACCCGCACCTGGAGCAAGGGGACGCCCCGGTACCGTGCCCACAGCACCCCCGCGGCGCCGGTGAGCCACGCACCGATCACGAGGCACCCGAGCAGCGCGAGCACCAGAAGGACCTTGCGCCGATCCCCAGGCGCCTGAGCCAGCCCCTGTACGGGGCGCGAGCCCACGGCAGGGGGCGGGTCAGGGCGCGCACGCACAACGCCCGGCACGGCAACCGGGCTCCGCTCCGTCTCCAACACCTCGGCGTTCGTACGGGTCGCGTCGCCGGCCGGCACAGGTCGCTCAGTGTGCCGCCGAGCCCGAATGCCGTCCGCCAGCGCACGCGTCTGTGACGAGGGCTCGACCTCCAGGTCGCGGCCGAGGCGTCGTTCGAAGTCCTCATACGCTCGGACGGCGCCAGCTCGATCGCCCGCGTGATCCAAGAGCTGCATGAGTCGCCGTATCGCCGTCTCATCGAACGGCGATAACTCGGCGAGCCGCCGCGCCCAGCCGACCGACGCGGTCGCATTGCCGGTTGCTTGCGCGCGGTCGGTGAGGGTGTGTGCGGTCTCGCATGCGCGCCGTCGGATGTGCTCCCGCTCCTCGTCGAGCCAGCGCTCGAACTCCGGAACTTCCGACAGGTGCAAGCCGGTGAGCAGCCCGCCCCGGCACAACTCCAAAGCCTCTTCGGCCCGTCCCGCGTCGAGGGCAGCGGCGAAGGCACGGGGATCACACCAGAACGATTGCTCGCTGAGCTCCAGCTCCTCCTCGCCTCGCGCCACGACGACCTCGGGACCGAGAGCGTCCCTCAACGCATGAAGGGCCTGCCGTAGAGCGTTTCGAGCGTGTGCGTTATCGAGGTCGGGCCAGAGGAGCGCTACGAGGCTGTCGCGACGGTGGAAGCCAAAGGGGCGGGCGGCGGCAAGATAGCCGAGCAGGGCGAGCAACTTTGGCCGCCGGAGAACGGAACGGAGCTCCCGTCCGCCGGAATCCCGGAGATCCACAGTCCCCAGCATCCGGAACCGGATCATAGCCCAGCCCTCGCCGGTGCGCGCCGTTAGCCGCCGTCTAACGGATATCAAACCATCAGCAAACCCGGTGCGCGCACCTTTAGCAGAACATACGCCGCCCCCCGCGCGCCGCAACCAGCGAGGGAACCATTCGGGAAGCTCGACGTGAGGAGATATCCATGACAGTCCAGAGATTCCTTGCCTCGACCGTCGTCGCAGCCCTCACAGTTACGGGCTGCTCCGACCAGCCAGCGCCCACGGCGCCCGGTGCTATCCGCCATCCTGTCTCGGCTGATCTGTCGCATCATCAACCCGGTCGCTACATCGTTCTGTTCGCCGCCGAACAGGTCCCGGCCGACTTCGGGGAGCGCGTTGCGACGCTGGGCGGGTCTGTCGAGGCCTCGCTCGACAGCATCGGCGTGGCTGCGGTGACCGGACTGTCGCAAGCCGCCGCGGACAAGCTAGCTGCCACCGCGGACGTTCAGTCGGTGCAACCCGACCGGGTGGTGACCCTGAAGCCTGACGGTGTCGACGATGGCGGTGCCTCCATGGAGCTGACGCCGAGCGAGACCCTCGCGGCTGCAGATGCCACGGCGTCACCGACCGCGGCCCAGTTCTACGCGCGTCAATGGAACATGCGTGCCGTGTTCGCCGACCAGGCATGGGCCGCCGGCCACCGTGGCTCCCGCGACGTCGTGGTCGCGCTTCTTGACTCGGGGCTGGACTACACGCTCCCGGACTTCGACGGGCTCGTTGACCTCAATCGATCCAAGTCGTTCACGCCCGATGAGGATCCGATCGTTGCCGAGCGCTTCCCGGGCCGACTCCCGATCAGCGACCTCTTCAGTCACGGGACGGCGGTCGCGTCCGTCATCGGGAGCAAGGGGACGATCCTGGCGGGAGTCAATCAAGACGTCACGTTGATCGCTGTGAAGGTGTTTAACCGCTTGAACGAAGGGTCTGTCGCACAGTTGCTCGCCGGGCTCGTGTACGCGGCTGACCAAGGAGCGGACGTGATCAACATGAGTCTTGGGGACACCTTCGACAGACGTAAGGACCGGGCAAGCGTGGCGGCGGTCAACCGGGCGGCGAACTATGCGTTCCGCAAGGGCGCCGTCCTCGTCGCCAGCTCGGGGAATGACGCCGCCGAGCTAGATCACAATGGCGATGTGGTCGTGTTGCCCTGCGAAGCCCCCCACGTGATCTGCGTATCCGCCACCGGACCCACCTCCAACGCCGGTGTGAACGGACCCTGGGTGGATGTGGATGCCTTCGTGACGCTGTACAGCAATTACGGCCGCTTTGCTATCGCCGTGGCGGCGCCCGGAGGAACCGGCGATTTCGCCGATCCAACTCGACTGCAGTTCGGCCGAATCTGGACTCTATGCACGACGACACCGACGGAAGTCTCGTTTCCGGCCTGCCTGGCGGGCAGGCCCATCGCGCAGCCGTTCGGGACGAGCCTCTCTGCTGCACACGTCTCCGGACTCGCCGCGCTCTTGGTGGCGCAGTTGGGCCACGGGAAGCCAGGCCGCATCCGCTCCAGGATACTGCACTCGGCGGATGACCTCGGCGCTCCCGGGAAGGATCCTTACTACGGGTGGGGGCGCATCAACATCGCGCGAGCGCTCGGGCTGCTCGGTGGAATCGACCGTGATGACGATGAGGACAAAGCAGACGAAAGCCGGGTGGTCGTGATGGGACGCCCGAACCGAAAGGAGTAGCCTATGGAGGCGCAGCTAACCCACTACGGCGACGGGGGCTCTCGTCGCTCCTGGCCACGGCTTGCGATCGGCCCGCGCCGCTCGCCACCAACGCATCGAGACTGCAGCTCGATTTTGTGACCGTCCCCGGCTCGGCGTGGTCCGAGCCGGGGCATCTCGACTCGCCGATCAACATGCCGAGCGCCGACCAGTCGCCGGCGCTCCGCCTCACGAGAAATCGGAAAATGTTCGGGGTCGAAAAAGCCCGTTGCTCCCTACTGCCATTTTTTCTCTCGAAATCCGCGTGCTCCTGTTTCTCCAAGATGTTTCCCCGAATGTTTCCCCAGCACACGACACCACACGATACCAGAGGGGCCCGCTAGTGCCGGTGTTTCCTCACTAGCGAGCCCCTGAGCATATGCTGAATCGAATTAAAAGTCCGTTGCTCTACCAACTGAGCTACCGGGTCGGACGCTGGCTGCACAACAACTTAGCGACTTCCATCCCCGCGGCACCATCCCGTGGCGACTCTACGGCACTCTACTGACGGCCGCGCCGCGTCACCGCATTGCTGCGAGTTCATCCAACAAGGTTCCAAGCTCTGTGGCGATCACTGCGAGCCGGCCCGCATCCGGGGCTTCGGTGGCGAGGAGCTCGTAAACGAGCGCACGCATCCGAGCGAGAACCTCCCCGCGCCGACCCTGCTCCGGCGGCCCTACTGGCATCTCGGTCCCAAGCAGCCGCAGCGTTTCTGCGCGCGCCTGCTCCAGCGTCACGCCCCCGTCGTTTAGCACCTGGGCGGCGATCCCAGTCCTTTCCGCCAGGAGGCCGAGCAGCAGGTGCTCGGTGCCGACGTACGATGACTTCAGCTCGCGCGCCTCAGTCATCGCCAGCTCGAGCACACGCTTCGCGCGCCCCGTGTACGGCAGGTCGGGACCCGCCGCCTGCGCTGCCTTGCCCCTCACGACGGTCTCTTCGACCTTCCGCTGAATCGTTTCGAGGTCGACGTCGAGGTTCGTGAGCACGGCCGCCGCGATCCCCTCGCCCTCGCGGATCAACCCCAACAGAACATGCTCCGTCCCGACGTAATCGTGGCGCAGGCGGGCTGCTTCCTCTCGCGCCATCTGGAGCACCCTGCGGACACGATCCGTAAAGTTGTAGCCGTTCATGGCGGACCTCCCTGGCCGCGTGAATGCGCGTCGCTACCACTGACCGTGTGACCCAGAGCACCAAGTCTCTGTCTACTGACGCGGCCTCGACAAGAATCTTCGGGTTTCCCGTGTTTCCGGGGTTCGGGGGGGCGTGTTGGCGTAAAGTCGACCGTTACGATGCCCTCCCTGCGTGACTCTTTAGCTACGATATGCTCCTGCGCGCCCAACGCACTCATCCCCGCCCCCGCCCCTCGTCCGCGACCGATCGGGTCCTCGTGCAGCGCATCACGCGCGGCGACGAGACGGCGTTCTCCGAGCTGCTCGCACGCTACCGCAGCACCGTCTACGCGACCGCGTACGCCGTGCTGCTCGACCCGGAGCAGGTCGACGCTGTCGTGGCCGACGCGTTCGAGGCGGCGCGGCGCAGCGCCGCGGAGTTCCTGGTTACGGAGGGCAGTGTCTCCGGCTGGCTGACACACCTCACTCGTCTCCGCATCGCTCGACACCACGACGCCTGACCGCTTCCGTGGCACGCCGGGGAGCTTAACTTCCCCGCGTCCGCCATGGCCGGTCGCGCCCGCCACTCGATCTTCGTCTTGTACCTCGCCAGCGCCGTGTTCGTCACGGTGCAGCAGGGAGTCGTCGGTCGCTCCAACAACTTCAAGGTGTTCCGCGCCGCGGCGGTGAACCTGCTGGCGCACCGCGATCTGTACGCCGCCCACCCCGACCAGCACTTCGACTTCTACAAGTACAGCCCCACGTTCGCGCTGCTGTTCGCCCCCTTTGCGGCGCTGCCATTCGCGCCGGCGCTCCTGATCTGGAGTCTCCTCAACTCCCTGCTGCTCTGGTACGCCGTGCGGCGCCTGCTGCCCGACCGCCAGGCGACACTGGCCCTGGCGCTCGTCTATCTGGAAGTGCTGTTCGCGATGCAGTACACCCAGAGCAACGGGCTCGTGACGGCCCTCATCCTGCTCGCGTTCCTCGCGCTCGAACAGGGACGCCAGCCGCGGGCGACGCTCCTGATCGGCCTCGATGCATTCATCAAGATCTTCCCGCTCGGCGCCGCCGCGCTGGCGCTGTTTCATCCCCGCCGCTGGCGATTCACGCTGCTGCTCGCCGCCGTGGGCGCGGGCCTCGCGCTGCTGCCGCTGGTCGTGATTCCGTCGCACGAGCTGGTCGCCCAGTACCGCTCGTGGTTGGCCATCGAAGTGTCCGACGCCGGTCGCGTGAACCGCGGCGACTCGGTGATGCAATACCTCCACCAGTGGGTCGGAATGGACTGGCCGAATTGGCCGCTGCAGCTCGCGGGCACCCTGGTGTTGCTGGCTCCGATCGCCGTCAACCGTGCACGTTGGAGCGATCGCGCCTTCCGCCTCCGGTTCCTCTGCTCACTGCTCCTCTACCTCGTACTCTTCAACCACCAGTCGGAGCGCGCGTCGTTCGTCATCGCCTACACGGGGCTGGCGATCTGGTATGCGGCCAGCGAGCCCGATCGCGTGCGCAACGCGATCGCGCTCGCGGCCGTAATCGCGCTGGTGCTGCAGGACGTGCAGATCGTGCCGTGGGCCGTCCACGACGCACTGGGCCAGTATCGCGTCAAGGCCATTCCTTGCCTCGTCGCCTGGATCGTGATGCAAACGGAGCTGCTGGGGTGGCCCCGCTTACACGGCCCCGAAGTGCGTCAGGCAGACATCCCCCCGCCCGAGCCGCTCGCGCACCGCTGACGAGGTGAGCGCCGCCAGCTCGGCCGCCCGCGGCGCCACGTAGCCGTCCCAGGCGGCCAGCACGCGATCGGGACGGCCCGGGTGGACCATGAGCTCCGTGACTCCAGGGCGGGGCCCCAGCCGATCGATCAGGGCGAGCAGCCGAGTCAAGAATCGGACGTCGCCCTGCAGCCCGATGCCACAGAAGCGATCCGCATGGCGCGGCAGCGCGCCGCCGCGCGCCGCCACGCGCCACGCGGCTCGGATGGTCCAGCGCTTGACCCAGGCCCCCCCCTCGGCTCCGTCCTCCACCGGCACCCGCACGAACGGCACGCCGCGCGCGCGGGCGGTGGCGACCACGCGCGCCCACACGCCGGGCAAGGCATGCACGTGCCGATGGCTGTCGATGTGCGTGACGCGCACCCCGGCCGCGCGCAGCCGGGCGAGCTGCGCGCCGCACTCCTCCGCCACGTGCTCCGGATCGATCCGCCCGGTGAGTGCGCGCGTCACCAGGCCGGCAAGACCGTGAAACCGACCGGTGTGAGCGTCGACGAGAGTTCTGCCCTCGCTCAGCGGCTCCCCGGCGGTGAGGTTCAAGTGCAACCCGACGCCCAGCGACTCCGTGCCACGCAGCGCCGCGACCGCGTGCTCCCACCCGGGGGCGTTCACGAGCACCGAGACCGACGACACGACGCCCGCGGCGTGCGCTTCGAGAATGCCGTCGTTCACGCCCGACGACAGCCCAAAGTCGTCGGCGTTCACGACCAGGCGTCCGCCGCTAGGCGTAGCGCCCCCGCCAGTCATTCCAACGGATGCGCGCCAGGTCGCGCAGCATGGCCGCCGCATCGGCCGCGAAGCGCACGGTGCTCGGCTCGTCGTCGTAGCGATACTGCACGGCCGTCTGCCGTACCCGGAGCCCGTGTTTGCGCGCGATGTACAACAGCTCGACATCGAACCCGAACCCGGCGACGGTGAGGCGCGGGAAGATCAGCTCGGCGGCGCGCGCGGTGAAGGCCTTGAGCCCGGCCTGCGTGTCCAGGATCCCGGGCAAGAGCGCGATGCGCACCACCCGGTTGAACAGCCGGCTCATCAGGTGCCGGGTGTAGAGGTAATGAAAGAACGACGGGCTCATCAGATAGCGCGACTCGGGGAGCACGCGGCAGGCGATCGCCACGTCGGCACCGCCGTCGAGCTCGCGCACTCGGCGACCGGATAGGCGAGGTCGGCGTCGGTGAATACGCGCCGGGCACCCCGTGCCGCGGCCATCCCACGAGCCACCGAAAAGCCCTTGCCCCGGTTGGCATCGTTGCGCAGCAGGGTCGCGCCGGAGAGCGTGCCGGCGAAGTCGGCGAGCAGCCGGGCGGCGCCCGGCTCGCTGTGGTCGTCCACCAGCACCAGCTCGGTGGGCCGGGGCTGGGCGCACACGTACCGGCGCAGCGCTTCGAGGTGCATGGGCAAGCGGTCCGCCCCGTTCCGCACAGGCACGACGACCGACAGGTGGATGGGAGACTCGGCCACGCCGACAATGTACGAGGCGCCACGGCCGGCTGGGTATCCCTAATTAATTCTCTTACGAAACCTCTGCACAACTCGGCACGTGGCGCTGGGGGTCGGGGCGGAGGGCGCTTTACACGCGAGGGCGCCACGAAAGCGGAACTCGGAGGCGCGGAGCAGGCTCGGGCAGGCACACGTCCCCGAGGCGTGTTTCGGAGTGCCCTCGCGTGTAGGCGCCCTAGCCCCGACCCCCAGCGCCACGATCACTTGTGGAGAGGTTCCTTACCTCCATCATCGAAACGGAGCCCGTCATGCACGCGCCAACTCTGCTCTTGTCCCCTGCCCTCCTGGTCGCCGTCGCTGCGACCGCCCCGGCGCAGACCCCGGTTGCTACCTGGGATTCCGTCGCACAGATCCTCCAGGCGCCCGCGAGCGCCACGGGCGGGTACTACCGGTACGGCCTGCCCCGCCGC
>QHWT01000082.1:0-34577 GCA_003222675.1 Acidobacteriota bacterium
CCGATCCATAGAACGGGTGACGCACCCACCGATATGGACCGTGAGTAACGAGCACGTGGTTCTTCCGCGTGACGACCGTGTCGGTGATGTTCGTGCCGATCGATCGAAACGTCCAGGTGAGAAGTCCGCCGCCAGCGAGCGCGAGCACGACCCCCGCCCAGCGCAGCCACACGGACAGCGGCAGCGACGACCACGCCATCGAGCGTGGACTGATCACGTACGCCACCACGCTCACCGACAGCAGCAGCCCAATCGGGCGCAGCGTCGCGAGGATGAAGAGTCCTTCCTGGCGGCGATCGAGCTTCTCGCCCGTCGCCTGGGATCTGATGCGGTGATACAGGCCTATCGGCATCACCACGCCGGTCACCGCAATCACCGCGATGCGAAAAATCTCGTCGTGGCTCATGCCGGGAAAAAGAAAGGACCGGCTTGCGCCTTCGCAAGTCGGCCCGGTGGTTTCCAGCTGACTTCCGCCTGAAGGCGGAAGCCACATGATGTTGTGAGGACGCTACGCCGCTTCTTCCACAGGAAGCGGCTGAGGGATCTTTGCGACCTTCAGATCCGACACGAGCCCAATCGCGTTGAACATCTTCAACGTGATCCAGCTGATATCGAATTCGTACCACGCCAGGCCGTGCCGGGCGGAGACGGGGTGCGCGTGATGGTTGTTGTGCCAGCCCTCGCCGAACGTCAGGAGCGCGACCCACCAGCTGTTGCGCGAATCGTCGCGCGTTTCGAAGCGGCGAGAGCCCCACATATGCGTCGCGGAGTTCACGAGCCACGTCGCGTGCAGGCCGAACACGACCCGCAGGAAGATGCCCCAGAGCACCATCGGCCAGCCGCCGATCGCGAGGAGGATCAGTCCAACCGTGGTCAGCGGAACGTAGTGGAATGTGTTCAGCCACCGATAGAAGGGGTCGCGGCTGAGGTCTGGCGCGTACTTGCCCATCAACTCGGTGTTGTTGTGATGGGTGTCGCCGAAAAGAATCCAGCCGATGTGCGCCCAGAATCCACCGTCGCGCGGGCTGTGCGGGTCACCCTCGTGATCCGACAGCTGGTGATGCTGCCGATGCGTGGCCACCCAGAAAATCGGACCGCCTTCGAGCGTCAGCGTGCCGCAGAGGGCAAGGAAATATTCGAACGGCTTGGAGGTCTTGAACCCGCGATGCGTATGAAGCCGGTGATAACCGAGGCTGATGCCGAAACCCACCCCTATCCAGTTCAGCGCAATCGCGACCGCGAGGTTCGTCCAGGAAAACGACCAGAACGCCGCGACGGCAAGCACATGGAACAGGACCATGAACCCCGCGGTGATCCAGTTGAGTGTCGTCAGTGAATAAGCTGTCCGAACGGCTGCGCGCAGTGTCGTCAACGTGGCTCCTCAAAAGGGGAACAGACGACAAAAGTAGCAGGTCCGGACAGCCTTGTTTGTAAGACTTCTGTACGCAGCTAAGTCCCTGCAACGGAGAGGCTTGCCTACCCGTTTCTGCGCTCGAATTCCTTCATGAAGTCGACCAGCGCGTCAATTCCCGATTCGGGGAACCCGTTGTAGATCGAGGCGCGCATGCCGCCGACGGACCGGTGCCCCTTGAGGCCGTCGAGGCCCGCTGTGGTCGCCTCTTTCGCGAATTTCTTCTCGAGCTCCTCGCTCGACAGCCGGAACGTGACGTTCATGCGGGACCGGCTGTCCTTCTGCGCATGCCCGCGGTAGTAGCCGGTGCGATCGATCTCCGCGTACAGCTTGTCCGCCTTGCGACGATTTACCTTGTCGATGGCGGCGAGGCCGCCCTGCTTCTGCAGCCACGTCATGACGAGTCGCATGATGTAGATCGCAAACACGGGCGGCGTGTTGTACAGCGACTGGTTCTCCGCGTGCACGGTGTAATTCAACATCGTCGGGAGCGACGCCGGCGATCGCTGCAGCATGTCTTCGCGGATGATGACGATGGTGACGCCGGCCGGAGCAAGGTTCTTCTGCGCGCCGGCATAGATGAGTGCGTGGTTCGCGACATCGATCGGGCCACTGAACATGTCTGAAGACGTGTCTGACACGAGCGGCACGGTCCCGACATCCGGCAGGTACTGCCACTCGGTCCCGAAGATGGTGTTGTTCGACGTCATGTGCACGAAAGCGGCGTTCGGGTCGAGCTTCAACTCGTTCTGCTTCGGGACGCGCGTGAAGTTCTCGCTCTCGGTCGATGCGGCCACTTTCACGGCGCCGACGCGTTTTGCTTCCTTTGCTGCCTTCTGCGACCACGCGCCTGTGATGATGTAGTCGGCCGACCCGCCGGCGGGCAGCAGGTTCATCGGCACCATCGAGAACTGCAGGCTCGCGCCCCCCTGAAGGAACAAGACTTTGTAATTCGACGGGATGTTGGCGAGCGCGCGCATGTCCGCCTCACACCCCTGGATGATGTCGTCGAACGTCTTCGAGCGATGACTCATCTCGAGGATCGACATCCCGACGCCGGGGTACGAGAGCAGATTCTGCTGCGCTTCCTCGAGCACTTCGACGGGCAGCACGGCGGGGCCGGCAGAAAAGTTGAAAATACGTGCAGTAGTCGTAGGCATATGTCCTTCTTGAGGTGAATAGGAGAGGAGCTCAGAGCCAAGAGTTGGAGAGTCTTGCCTGTTGCTATTCACGCCTTTCACTTGTCACGTACGGTCTCACGCGCAGGCGCCGAGGCGCAGAGCACGGGGAGAAGACAACTGAAGAAGCGGCTGCCATGCGGCGCATCGCCAGCCCCGCGCTTTCGCGCGGGCCGGCTCGCAGGCTCCTCGCCGTCCTCTGCTCCTCTGGCATTTTCTCTGCGTGAGACCGTCTTCTCCCCGTGAAGTGCGCGTTTCGCCGCAGCATTGTGCAACGCTAGCATCGCTCCCGGCTCCCAGCTTCTACAGCTTCACGAGATGCAGATCCAGCACGTCCGCGTTTCCACGTTTAATGGTGTCACACAGCGGCGAGGGCGGTTCGGCGTCGAGATTGATGCGTGCTACTGCCGCCTCAGCGCCTTCGAAGACGATGTTCTCCGTCTCCTGCACGTTGAGGTTCGCTTGCCGCAGATGGCTGAACACGTGCGCGAGGACGCCCGGTCGATCGCGATGACGGACGACGAGCATGTGCGTCGCGGGCGTGCGGCGTGCAAGGTTCACCACGTTCGGCACGTGCCCTGTTTCCTTGTAGCTTCGGATGATGCGAATGGTTTCGGCCGCGATGGCCTCCTGCGCCTGTTCCGTTGAGGCGCCGATGTGGTGCGTGCCGTAAACGCCTGGAAGGGCGGTGAGCTCATCCTGGAATGGGCCGGTGGCGCTGGCCGGCTCATTCGCATAAACGTCGAGGCCGACGCGGAGGTTGCGCTCCTTCACCGCTGCCGCGAGGGCCCTGTAATCGACGACCTCGCCGCGGGCGGTATTCAGAAAGAGAGAGCCCGGTTTGAGCTTCGCGAGCAGTGCCGCGTTGACGAGCCCTTTCGTTTCGGGCGCAAGCGCAACATGAACGCTGAGCACGTCCGCGCGCGACGCGACGTCGGACGGCGTCGGGGCCAGCTCGATGTTGATCGCGCGCATCGCGCCTTCGATGCCGAGCTCTCGCGCTTCAACGTCGGTGATCGGCCGCCGTTCGCCGTCGAACCGGCGGCTCCACATCACGACGCTCATGCCGAACCCCGCGGCGCGGCGAATCATCTCGCGCCCGATGCTGCCGACGCCGAGCAGGCCGAGCGTCCGGCCGTAGAGGCCCTGCGCCTTGGAGTACTCCTTCTTGTTCCAGCTTCCGCCGCGAAGCTCCGTGACGTTATCGGGGATGCGGCGGTCGAGTGCCAGGATCAAGCCAAAGGCGAGCTCCGCGACGGCAATCGCGTTCTTGCCCGGGCAGTTGGATACGTAAATGCCACGACTGGATGCGCCGGCGACGTCGATAGTGTTATACCCGGCGCCGGCCCGGACGATGAGCGAGAGGTGCCCGGCGTCGAGCATTGATGCGGTGACCTTCGTGCCGCGGACGACCAGCACGTCGGCGCCGCTCGCCGCGATGGCCTCGGTCAGCGGATCGTCCTTCAGATCGGGTTCGTATATAACGTCGCAACCGGCCGCCTTCAGCCCTTCGATTCCGCTCTTCTCGAATTTGTCCGCGACGAGCACTTTCATCTGTCTATTGCAATCGAAGGGTCGAAGGAATACCGACGTATCGAAGGATCGTCCGTTAGTTTAGTCGAAGGATCCTTCGACCGATTGAACGAAGGGTCCTTCGATTCCTTCGTTTTCCTGCGAAGCCTTCGATTGTTCAGATCAGGTGCACCAATAGCCCGTCGCGCAGCTTGGGTTCAAACCAGGTTGACTTCGGCGGCATGATGC
This sequence comes from Acidobacteriota bacterium, assembly GCA_003222675.1. Lineage (GTDB taxonomy): Bacteria > Acidobacteriota > Vicinamibacteria > Vicinamibacterales > 2-12-FULL-66-21 > QHWT01. The sequence continues at coordinate 4,351 of QHWT01000082.1, forward strand.
CTCCCTCGTCCGCGATCGACATCAGGTCGTCAATCGTGACAGGGTGCATTGCGAACGCGACGGCAGCCTTGCCTCCGTTGACCGCGGCCTCGAGCGCGGCGGTACCGCGCGCACCCCCGATGAAGTCTATCCGCTTGTCCGTGCGCACGTCGCCCATCTTCAGGTGTGGCTCGAGGACGTGCTGCTGCAGCAGCGCCACGTCGAGGCCGCTCGCGCGCGACCGATCGGCGGGCGGGGCTGCCGAAAGATCCACTGCGTACCACTTCCCCGCCAGGAACATCGAGACCTCTCCCTTGCCGCGCGGCGTCGGACGTCCGTCGCGGACAGGCAGTCGCGCGCGAAGCGCGGCAAGGAACTGCTCGGGCGTCGCGCCCGCGAGATCCTTCACGGTCCGGTTGTACGGAAGAATCTGCATCTGGATCTCAGGGAACGCGACCGCGATAAACGCGTCCGCGTCGTTCGAGTTGCCGCGCGTCCGCATTTCCGCTCGCGCCCGGGCCGCGCTCGCGGCGCGGTGATGCCCGTCGGCAATGTAAAGGGCCGGGATGCTCCTGAAAGCGTCCACGAGACAGGCGGCTTCTGCCGTGCCAGCCTTCCACACCGTGTGGTGCACGCCGTCCTCCGCCCTGAAATCGTAAAGGGGCGCATCGGCCGTGACCGCGCGCGCGCAGCGGTCGATTTCATCCGTGGACCGATACGTGAGAAACACCACGCCGGTCTGCGCGCCGAGCTCGATGATGTGCCGCGTGCGATCGTCTTCCTTATCGCGGCGCGTCCGCTCGTGCTTCTTGATTTGCTCGTGCGCGCCCATCCGCAGCCGATAGAAGTACAGCGACGGCGAATCTTCCTCCACCATCGGCGCCTGTTCGCGCAGCGCGGCGAAGTTCTCTCGCGCCTTGGCGTACACCTGGTCTGCGTAGGGTTCCGTGCCCGAGGGTAGATCGATCTCCGAGCGCGTGACGCGGAGAAAGCTCAGCGGATTGCCTGCCGCAATCTGCCGGGCTTCGTCAATGCTGACCACGTCGTACGGAACAGAGGAGACGCGCCCGGCGCGATCACGCGCGGGGCGCAACGCGCGGAACGGACGGATTGTGGCCATCCCGCTATTTTAGTGGAGGAAAAAGTTGGAAGACGGAAGAAAGAAGAAGGATGTGCTTCAGTCTCGCAGCTTCCGTCTTCAGCTTCCTTCTTTCGTCTCTCCATTGACACCGCGTGTACTGACCGGTACGCTCGCTTGTTCTCTTCTACCAAATCGAATCGGGAGGAATATGCGTATTCGTCTGCTGGCCGGACTTGTCGCGGCGGTCCTGTCACTCTCTGTGCCCGCGTACGCACAAAGCACCTCGGGCTCCATCGACGGCGTAGTCGTTGACACGACCGGCGCCGTGCTACCGGGCGTCGCCGTCACCATCACCCACCAGGCCACCGCCGTCACTCGCGAGGTCGTCAGCGACGCGGAAGGCGTCTTCCGCGCGCCGGTGCTGCCTGTCGGACAGTACACCGTGAAAGCACAACTGAGCGGCTTCAAGATCGTCGAGCAGCGCGACGTCACGCTGAACGTCGGGCAAACGCTGACGCTACGGCTCGAGATGACGGTATCGACCGTGGCCGAGAACGTCACGGTCAGCGGCAGCACGCCCGTGATCGAGACGAGCCGGAGTCAGATCAGCTCCACCGTGAGTGAGACGTCGGTGCAGAACCTGCCGGTCAACGGCCGCAACTTCATCGACTTCGCGCTGCTCACGCCGGGCGTCACCAGAGACGTCCGGACGGGCGACATCAGCTTCGCGGGCCAGCGCGGCACCCTCAACAGCCTCGTTGTCGACGGCGCCGACAACAACAATACGTTCTTCGGGCAGACGCTCGGCCGCACGGGTTCAGGACGCGCGCCATACCAGTTCAGCCAGGACGCCGTGCAGGAGTTCCAGGTCAACTCCAACGCATACTCCGCCGAGTACGGACGCGCCGGCGGCGCCGTCATCAACGTCGTGACCAAGTCGGGGACGAACGACGTGCGGGGATCCGCATTCGAGTTCTACCGTGACAAGGCGCTCAACTCGAACGACGCGATCAACGCGCTGAATAACCGCGCGAAGTCCCCGTATCACTACAACCAGTTCGGCGGCACCGTCGGCGGCCCGCTCCAGCGCGATCGGCATTTCTTCTTCGCGAACTACGACGGCCAGCGGAACACGCAGCCGAACGACGTGTTCCTGAACGTGCCGGCCGGCACTCCCAACGATGCGGCGACACAGGCGGCGCTCGCGCGCCTGCAACCGCTCGCGACGAGCTGGACGCGGACGCAGAACCAGGACGTCTTCCTTGCGAAGACCGATTCGCAGTTGACCGCGAACCACCGGCTCACCATCCGCTACAACCACCAGAATTTCACCGGCGAGGGGTTCGAGAACGGTGGACCGCAGAATTCGCTGGAGCACACGGGCGCATCGAACGTGCGCACGCGCACGATCAATGGGGGCGTGACGAGCGTGTTCCGGCCGACGCTGCTCAACGAGGCGCGCGCGCAGTGGGCACGCGATCAGGAGCCAGGCTTCGCGAACAGCGCGAACCCGGAGGCGACGATCCGCCAGGGCGTCTCGACGGTGCTGATCATCGGGCGCAACAACTTCAGCCCGCGCGAGACGACGATCAAGCGCTTCCAGGCGGCGGACGCGATTACCTGGATTGCCGGCGCGCACAAAGTGAAGACAGGCATGGACCTGCAGTTCGATCGCATCCTGAACTTCTTTCCGGGCAATTTCTCCGGGAACTACCTGTTCAACAGCCTCGCGTCGTTCACGGGCGGCCAGCCCAGCGGACCGGGCGAACGCTACACGCAGGCGTTCGCGGGCGAGGGGACCACGGGCCCCGAGACACATCCTGATATCGACGAGTACTCGTTCTTCGCGCAGGACGAGTGGCGTCTGTCGAGCGATCTGACGGCGAACGTGGGCATCCGCTACGATCTGCAGCGCTTCGCGCAGCCAGCGGTGAAGAATCCCGACGCGCAGCTCGCCGGCGCCGGAATCGACACCAGCCGTCTGAACACCGACGCGAACAACTGGGGCCCGCGGGTCGGCCTCGCGTGGAGCCCGAAAGGACGCCGCTACGTGGCGCGCGCCGGCTACGGCCTGTTCTACGGCCGCACACCGTCAATCATGGTGGGCACGGCGCACTCGAACAATGGCATCAACGTGCAGACGATCACCTTTACGGGTGCGCAGGTGCCGACCTATCCAAAGACCTTCGCCTCGATCCCGAGCGGCGCCACGATCCCGAAGCCGACGATTTTCGTGTTCGATCCCGGCTACGAGAACCCGCGTGTGCAGCAGGCGAGCGCGGGCGTCGACTTCGCGTTGAATCCCGCGACGTCGGTTTCGGTGAGCTACCTTTTCGTGCACGGCGATCAGTTGTCGCGCTCGACGGACATCAACATCGGCGCTTCGACGCCGATCGCATTCACGACCACCACCGGGGAATCGCTCCCGTATTACCAGTTCGCAGCCGGACCGTTCACGAACTTCGGACGCATCATCGCGTTCCAGAGTTCCGCCGTCTCGACCTACAACGGGATGACGCTGGAGCTGAATCGCCGCTTCATACACGGCTTCCAGGGGCGCGCGGCCTACACGCTGGGCAAGGTAGAAGATACCGTGCCGGACGCGACGGCGGTAGTGCCGGGCGGCGGTGACGATGCGAAGTTCGCGTCAAACCCGGCGAACTTCGACGCGGACCGCGCACCCGGGAACAACGATCAGCGCCAACGTCTGGTGCTGAGCGGCGTCTACACGACGAACGCGCATGGATCGAGCGCGCTCGTCGAGCGGCTGACGCATGGATGGACGTTCGCCGCGATCTTCACTGCGGCGTCGGGACAGCCGTACAGCGCTTACGTCAGCGCGGACATCAATCGCGATGGGAATAACCGCAACGACATCGCGCCCGGCACGTTGCGCAACCAGTTCCGGCTGCCGTCGCAGGTCTCGCTCGATCCGCGCATCGCGCGCGACATCGCCGCGGGGCGCGCGAAGATCCAGGTGATTTGGGAAGCGTTCAACCTGCTGAATCGCGACAACATCAGCTCGGTGCGCAACGGACTGTACACCGCGAACGGCACAGTGCTGACGCGCGCATCGAACTTCCAGGAGCCGCTGACCTCGTCGGGCCCCCGTATCATGCAGCTGGCGATGAAGGTCAGTTTCTAACAATCGAAGATTCGCAGCAGAAGCGAAGGAATCGAAGGAGCCAACATGAATTTTGATGATTCCTTCGAACCTTCGGTCTTCCTTCAACTTCTCCGATTGAAATTAGCGCCGCGCAGCGGCGCGTTCCGCGTCGGGTTTGGGCGCTGCCGCTGCGGCAAGGGCGGTCGACAGGTTCGCGAGCAGCGTGTCGCGCGTCGCGCGGAACGCCGCGAGGTGCACGGCCGGAATCGGCTCACCCGGCGCTTGCCGCGAGTGCACGGCGAGCGGATTGACGAATACGCCGTTTTTCTTCAACCGGTAGTCCAGGTGCGGACCCGTCGCCGCGCCGGTTGCGCCGACGCGGCCGATCACCTGTCCCTGCTCGACACGCGCGCCCGGCCGAATGCCTTTTCCAAACGCGGAAAGGTGCAGATAGTACGTCTCGAAGCCCCCCGGGTGTTTCAGGCGCACCATGTTGCCGCCTGCGCCGCTGTAGCCCGCCGACACCACGACGGCGCTCGCGACCGCGACGACAGCCGACCCGATCGGCGCGCCATAATCGACGCCAAGGTGCGCGCGATAGACGTGATCGATCGGATGCAGCCGGCGCAATGAGAATCGTGAGGTGATGCGCGGCTCGAATTTCAGCGGCGATCGCAGGAAGAAGCGCTTGAGCGACCGGCCGTCTTCGTCGTAGTAGCCCGTCTTTCCTGTCGCCCGATCCTGCCACCGGAACGCCTGCTGCCGATGACCCTCGACGTCGATCGCGGCGCCAAGGATGGCGCCATAGTCCGAGAACGCACCATCGTGCGAGTGCTTCTCGAACAGCACGCGGAACGAATCACCTGCCTGCAGGTCGCTCTGGAAATCGATCGTGCCGCTGAAGATGTCGGCGAGCGCCATCGCGAGCTGCACGTTTTCTCCCGATTCATCGATTGCCGCGATCAGCGAAGGATGGTCGCTGTCGATCGTCGCGTCGATCGCGACCACCTCCGTCTGCTTCTCGTACGGGACCACCTCCGCGTCGAGCATGCCCCGGTCTTCGCCGCGATGGCTCACGATGCGCAGGAAACGGTCGGTGTCGATTTGATATTCGAACTCGCGCAGCAGACCGTCGATCGTGCGAACGAGTCGATACGGCTGGTCGGCGCGAAGGCGCCGCGGATCGAAGACCGCGCGGGCCGCATTCACCGCATCGACTACGAACGTCTCCTGCAGATTGTGCGCGCGCAACAGCGTGTCGAGCGTCGCATGACGCGGCACGCGTGCCTCGATGGTTTCGATTTCCGATGTGAGGCGAACGTCAGGATGCGGCAGTGTCTGCCTGACCGGCTCGTGCCGGCTGCAGGAAGCCACTGCCAGCGCGCACACTGCGACGAGGGAAAGGCTCCGGGTCTTCAATATGCCCGGAGCATAGCAGAATCCGGGGGAGCCTATGATCTTACGATTTGGTGATCTCGCAATTTCGTGATTTGGTGATTTGGTGATTCCTCAAATCACCAAACTGGCAAATCACCCAATCACCAGACCTATTGGCCCGACACCCACACGCCCCACCCGCCCGTCTTGTGGCTGTGGAACGCGACGCGATGACCATCGGGCGCCCACGTGTACTCCTCCGCGGTCGGATCGTCCAGCACGCGGCGCATCGATCCGTTTCGTAGATCGAGGAGCCACGCGCCATCCCGGTAGACCTGGAAGATGATGCGCCGGCCGTCGGGAGACACGGCAGGCGTACGCACGAGGCGGCCGCGGATCGGGGTCGTGAACACGCGCCGCGCGCCGGTTTCGAGGTTCATCACCACCAGGTCGGTCTCGTGGCTGTACGCGATTCGCGATCCGTCAGGAAACCATGAGCCGCCCCATGGTTGGCCGTAGTCGTAGGACGTGAGACGCTGCAGCTTGCCGCTCTCGAGATCCGTCGCCCACAGATTCCACACGCGGGGATTCGTCGCCTCCCCCTTGACGAACGCGAGCCGCGACCCGTCGGGCGACCAGCTTGGCACTGCCGCGAAACCATCGCCGCTGACCCGGTGGACATTGTGGCCGTCGGCGTCGGCGACGAACACCGCGCGCGTACCTTCACGATCCGAATCGAAGGCGATGGAGGCGCCGTCGGGTGACGGGCGCACATGGAAGTTCTGCGCGGTGTCGTCGACGATGCGAGTGATCTTCAAGACTTCGCCGCGGGCGCCGGTATCGGCGCGCACGAGCGCGCTGCCGGTGCGATCCTGCTCGTGGAAGAAAATCGCAGTCCCGGTGTTCGAGAACGTCGGCGAGTACGACACGGGCTGCGTAATCGCGCGCGGCAGTTCCTGCGAACGATCCTGCGGCGCGGGCATATCGACGGCGCGCAAGTTCGTCCCGGTCGGAGTGCGGGCGGTCTCGGCCGCAGAGCTCTCGACGGCGCGGCCCTCGGGTGCGGGGCTCCCGGCTGTCGGCACCTGGTTCCGAACTTCCCTGGCCGAGACGGTCTCGGCCGGCACGGCTGGACGCTGCACGTGCTCCCACACCGCCGGCACGAAGGCGAGCGCGAGCATGGCCGCTGCGACTGCTGCAATCCAGATCCCGCGGGCGCGGCGGCGAAGCGGCTCGATTGTTTCAACCTCGGCGTCGATCACATCGACATCGCGTCGCTCGACGGCATGAGGACCGTACGGCACGAGCGCTTCGATAGGCCGCTCCGCCGGTACCGGTGCAGATTTCTCCGGACCGCGCACCGCGACCGCCTCTTCGAGCAGCGGCCATGCGACGTTGACCACGACGGACTCATCGAGGCCGGCGGCGCGGGCGTAGCGCACCATTTGAGATCGACCGTACAAGCCTTCCGGCCAGTTACGCAGATACCCCCATTCGAGCTCGCGCAGCAGGTGTGCGGGGATACGCGCACGCGTCGAGACTTCCTCCAGCGACAAGCCCGTTGCGCGCCGCGCGCGTCTGACGTCCGAAATCGTCAATGCCTCGCGCGCTGGAAGATCGATCGGAACGGGTGCGGCATGCGGCGCGGACGCCGCGTGTTCTCGCTCGATCTGAGCCGCGGCCGTCGCGAACAGATTCCGCACGACCTGTTCGAGATTCGGTGCCGCAAAACGATTGATGGCACCGCAAAATTCCTCGAGTGAGGCGTACGGCGGGAGATCCAGCGTTCCAAGCGCGCGCGCAACTACGAGCCGCAAGGCGCCTGGAGCGCGATACTCTACCGGCGCGTCGAACTGCTCCAGCAGCTCATCGAGGAGCGCAGCGGCGCCTGCCACGGGCGGCCGATCCGTATTGACCGGTCCCTCGACCACAACCGTGCCCTGCTCTGTCAGGCGAACGATGTGCGCCGACGGGATCCCACGCAGCACTCCTTGATCCCGCTGCCGGCAGATTTCCGACACGATGGCCACGGCATCGGCGGCGCGCAGGCGCACGCCCGAGGCGGCCAGCTCAGATAATGAAACTCGGGTGGGCATCTCGGCGCATTCGCTGTGCGAGATTGCTGCCACGCACCGGAGTTTTCAATTGTAATACGCGAGATGCATTTGCGCAGATGAGGCAACCTGCTTCGGAGCTATTGATGAGCGGGAAACAGGCCAGTCGTCACCAAAATTACACGCCCCGACAGCCGTCTCTGCCAATCACTCGGAAGGCCCGATGCGACACGCAGCACGAAAGCTGTGAAAGCGCATGCCCTGAGAGAAACGGAAGTGACGCTCGAGATGGAAACCCGTTACTCAGGACGCGCGGACGTTTACTTGGATCATCTTGCGGAACCGCACGGGCTTGCCTTGCAATGTCGCGGGCTGATAGCGCCAGTCCTTCGCCGCGGTCAGCAGGAGCGCGTCGTACATCGGATGCACCGACTGGCGAATCGCCATCGAGATCACGCGGCCCATTTCATCGATAACGAGCTCGAGAATGCCGCGCTCACGCGCCTGCCTCGCGATCCCGGGAGGCACGCGCGGCAGCTCCTGGCGGACGGCGACTGGCGGCGTCACGTTTCGATCATCGCTCGTGTAGATTCGAGTCGTTGCCGGCTGAGAGTCGAGTTGTGGCGGAGCCGCGGCGACCGGCTCCTTTTTCGGTTCGGATGGAGGCACGGCGGCCGCGACGCTGAGATCCAGGAATCCGGACGATAGCATTCGCAGATCGCCAAGACGGCCGCCCATGTCGGGGTCGTCGAGCAGCGAGAGCACACGGCGGAATTGCTTTACTGCGCCGCCGTAATCCTTTCGATCGTAGGCCACCTTCGCTTGGGTGTACCGGATCGTTGCAATCTCGGGCAGCAGCCGGCGCCGCACCTCGGAAAACGCGGAGCGCACGCGCGGCGACGCTTCCGTCTCGCTCGGCTGATATGACGGGTCCGCCGTCACGACCGCACCGATTGCGCCTTCGGCTTCAGCTTCGCGCCCGAGCGCCAGCAGGCAGAGCGAGCGGTACTGCTCGATCGATCGTCGGTCGGTGATGGGCGTCGTATCCGTCGGTTTCAAGTCGTTGAGCACGGCGAGCGCTTCGTCGTAGCGCGCCGACGCATACAACTCGCGCGCGGCCCCGACCGGATCCTTGCCGGACGGCACCTGACCGAATGCCATGCGCGCGACGGATCCGGCGAGCAGGAGAGGAACGAGGATTCGACGTGCTCGACTGGACATGATCATCCCCGCCTATTTCATGTCGACGCTCAACCGTACGGGCGCGTTCATCGTTACCGACACCGCCTGTTTCTTCTCGCCGAACTGCGGATGGCGGAACAGGATCTCGTGCGGTCCGATGGGGATGGCGAGATTGCCGATCGGCGTCTCACCGACCCGTCGGCCGTCGATCCAGACTTCGGCCCACGGCGATGCGTTGAGATTGATCGTGCCTTGGGGCAACTCGATCGCGAGCGGGGCAACCTTCCCCGCCGGTATTTGGATGACTTTGGTAGCGCGATACCCGAGCGTGTCGTTCACGAGCTCTACCTCGTGCCGGCCCGTGCTCATCATCAGGCGATCAGAATCAGTTGTCCCAATCAGCCGTCCGCCTTCCTTGATCTCCATCATCACCGGCGCTTTGACAGAGAGCCATCCGGAGACGGGACCCTGCGCTGCCGCGACCGGCGCGAGCACCGATGACGTGACGCCCGCCTGGATCACGACGCGCTGCCGGACGGGAGCGCCGCGCTGGGCCTGGAGCACGACTTCGTGATCGCCGGGTGTGAGATCGGCGATGCTCACGGGCGCGACGCCGTGCTCGACGCCGTCAACCGTCACACGCGCGCCCGGCGGGTCGGATTGCACGAGAAGACTGCCAGCGGCCGGTGTTTCAGGCAGCTCGAGGTACTGCGACACCTCCGCGCCAGCGGTGACATTCACCGGAATGACACGCGGCACACCGCGCCCGCGCAGCTCCAGAATGTGCGAACCGGTGCCGAGCGAGAGGCGCGCTGGTGTATTCCCGCGAGCGTCGCCGTCGACAAACACCGCGACGCCCGGCGGGTTCGTCTGCACGGACAACATGCCGTTGGTTGGCACGCCTGGCTTGGATCCGCGCAACGCGATCACCGCGCCTTCCCCGATCGCGATGAGCACCAGAATCGCGACCGCGATACGACGCCACCGCGATCCGCCGCTGCGCGTCTTCGCCGGCTCCGGCTCGAACATCCGCTCTTCGTCGAAGCGCGAGGGTTCGATCCTGAGCGGGGCGGACGAGGCATCGATCGATCGCAGCAGCTCGGTGATGTCGGGTGGCTCGATCGGCGTCGTCGCGACCGGCGCAGCAGGCTTGACGACCGGCGCCTCGACGCGTGCCGACGGATTCGCGGCGGCCGGCTTGCCTGGTTCAGTGACGACGGATTTCCGCGGAGGCGCGGCGCTGACGACCCGCTTCGCGGGCGCGTCGGTCGTCGCAGTTCTTCGCGCCGAGACTTCGGCGGCCGCTTTCTTGACCGCGGGCTTCTCCGACGGAACTCGCGACGGGAGCCACGCCGTGGCTGCCTGCACCGAGTCCGGCTCGGGCGTTTCGGCCAGCGCCTCGACGAATTCCGCCTTCAGCGCCGCCATATCGTTGCGTGATGGCTTGGTGGCCGGGATGTCTGCTGTGACCTGTACGGCGGACGCTGGAGCGGAGAAGGAAGACGGTTCGGCGTAGGCCGGCTTCACCACCGTGGTATCGACGACGGCAGGCTTGGCCGCGCTAGTGTCAACGACCGGTTCGAGGAGCGCCGTGATATAGCGCGAGAGGAATGTTTCGAGCGCGACCGGCGCCGCGACGAACCCGCTGTCTTCGAACAGCACCTCTTCGAATGCAGTCTGCGCTTCGAGCGCGGACGCGAAGCCGTTGCGCGGATCGATCTGCACTGCGCGCGCCACCCACCCACGGAGCGAGGCGGGCAACGGCTGTTCTTCGCCAAGCGCCGAGCGCGCAACTGCCGCGCCCAGAAGCGCGCTCACGCGCTGCGGATATTCCTCCGCGCGGAGCGGGCGGCCAAGGATCAACGCGAGCGCGACCAGCCCCATCGCCGTGACGTCCGCGCGATGGTCGAATCGCGGCGGACCCGCCGTCGCCGGCATCGCTACGCGCAGTTCCTGCCAGAGCCGCTCGCGGTTGAACTGCAACTGCTCCACAGCGGATCCCACCACGTGCTCTGCGACGACAAGGCGCGCGTGCGGCGTCACGATGAGACGCTCGGCGGCGATCGCGCCGTGCGCGACGTCGCGTGCGTTCTCGTGCAGCACTGCCACCGCGGGCACGAGCTGGCGAATGAGGCACAGCGCGGCGTTGAGATCGAGTTGCAGCCGTCGCTCGGACGCGGCGCGCAGGATGTCCGAGAGGCGCGTGCCCTCGACGTGATCCGAAACAATCGCCAGCCCACCCGGGTGACGGTCGATGCGGCGAACGCGTGCGTAGTAGGCGTGGCGGAAATTCGCCAGGCGCGCCGCGCGCTCGCGCAGCGCGAACTCGAACGACGGCACCGCGAGCAACTGCGGCCGCAGACGGAGAATCTGCAGCAGGTCCCCCGTCGCGCCGTCCACGGCGACGACGCGGTCACCGAGGCCATCGGAAAAAAGCGGCGCCTCGGGACGCTCGGACGGGGCCGACAGGCTATTCATACGCGTCGCGCGGCTGCAACGGTGGGACCACGCCTCTCATGAATCGGGCCAACGTCCGCAAACGACGGGGGCCGCGACACTTCATGCCCGTTCGGACCGCGCGGCGGCCCTCGCGTCGGTTTACAGGCCTGTCGGTACGATCACGATTGTGCAACTCAGAATTGTTGTTTTGGTGGTTCAGAGATGGGTTGATTTGACTGATGAATCAGCGATGGGCACGCGCCGCGTACTGGCCGCGCTTTGAAGCGCGCGCGGGAGCGCGTGCGACAAGATCACCAAATCACGAAAATCACCAAGTCACGTCACCAAATCACCAAGTCACCAGATCCCAAGTATGCTGGCTTGATTGGCCCCCGCAGCACGGAGGAGAAGGATGAAGAACGCGACGATCATCACGGCGTTCGCGTGTCTCGCGGCGAACCGTGAGGAGAAGCTGCGGCGCAAACCGCTGCCCGCGGCGGCGGCCGGACGCGCAACACGGTGATCTCGAACGGGCAGTCGCGGGCATGGCCGCCCGCGGCCGTGTATCTGCTGCTGGCCCTCGCCTGGTCCTGGCCGCTCCCTCTTCATCTCTCGAATCGCCTTACCCACGATCCCGGGGACCCGCTGCTCGTCACCTACCTGCTGTGGTGGAACGCACACGCCGTGCCCCTGACGCGCGCGTGGTGGAACGCGCCGTTCTTCTGGCCGATGACCGATGCGCTCGCGCTGACCGAGCATCTTGCCGGCCTGTCGCCGATCTCGACCCCGATTCAACGACTCGGCGGCTCTCCGATCCTCGCGTATAACGTCATCCTGATCTGCGCGACGTGGTGGTCGGGCCTGGCGACACACGCGCTCGTGCGCCGCCTGACATCGAATGAGCTGGCGGCATACTGCGGCGGAATTGCATTCGCGCTCGCGCCCTATCGAACCTCGCAACTTGCGCACCTGCAGATCTACGCGTCGTGGTGGCTCCCCGTGACGCTATGGGCGCTGCACGCCTATTACGACGAGGGCCGGCGTCGATGGCTTGCGCTCTTCGGCATCGCCTGGCTGATGCAGACGTTGACGTACGGATACAGCGTGTTCTTTGTACCGCTGTTGTTGATCGCCTGGATCGCGTGGTTCACGCCCTGGCGCACGGATTCGAAGCGCAGCTTGCCGATCCTCGCGACGTGGACGGTCTGTTCGATGCCGCTCCTCCCCGTGCTGCTCGAGTATCACCGCGTGCAGGCGCAGCTCGGCCTGGTGCGCACGCGAGACCAGATGATCTTCTACAGCGCAAACTGGAGCGCGTTCGTGTCGCCAGCGCCTCAACTCTGGCTCTGGCCGAAAGTCGAGCGGACGACGACCGAAGCGTATCTGTTTCCCGGACTCACAGTGCTCGTTCTCATCATCGCGGCCGCGGCAACAGGGCTTCGGCGCGGCGCCTTCGCTTTTTACATCCTGGTTGCCGTCCTGGCCGCGTGGCTGTGCGTGGGACCGACCGCGGACGGCATCTCGCTCGCGTCGCTGTGGCATCCCTACGACTGGATCGTGTGGCTTCCCGGTTTCAATGGCATCCGTGTCCCGCCGCGGTTCTTTCTGCTGAGTGCGCTCTGCCTGGCCATTGCGGCTTCCCTTGCGCTCGCGCACCTGAACCTGGTGATACGGCGCGGCCGACGCGTCGTTGCCGCAATCGTGTTCGCCGGTTTCATCGCGGACGGGGCGATCCCCGGCATGCAGCTCGGCGTGCCTCCCGGCAGCTTCGCATCGATGACGCCGGACGGACGAGTAATCGAGCTGCCGTTCGATGATGCCTACGTGCACATCTACGCGATGTATCGATCGATAACGCACCGGATGCCGGTGGTGAATGGTTATGCGGGCTACATTCCGCCCGTCGCGGACGTGATTCAGTGGGCGCTCCGCCGCCGCGATCCTTCGATCCTCATGGAGCTTCGCCGCGGCCGTCCTTTATACGTCGTGGTGGCGTCGAGACCCGAGGCGGAGACATGGACGCGGTTCATGGACGCGCAGAACGATACGCAATTGCTTGGCGTGTCGGGAAGCGGTCGCGTGTATCGAATGCCGCCCGCGGCGTTTCCCAGGCAGGTGACAACCGGGCCGGTGCTGCCTTCGGCCTCGATCGAGCCGCGTGACGGCTGGCTCGTTGCAGACCTCGGGCAGCCGCAGACCGTACGCGCGGTGGAGATCCGCACGAACGGTGATCTCGTGCGGCTGCCCGCCATGATCCGCATCGAGACGTCCGCGGATGGATCCGCGTGGTCGCTCGCGCTCGAGGAAGCCCCCGGCGCGCTGGCTCTTGCTGGTGCGCTCGCCCAGCCGCGGGCGATTCCGCTTCGGCTGATCCTCCCCGACGTGCGCACACGTTACCTCAGGATCAACGCTGGCAGATTCCACACGAACGCAGTTACGATGTTCGGCCGATGAACATCGAACGCTTCCGGCAGCTGTGCCTTTCGATGCCCGGCGCGACCGAGCGCGTCCAGTGGGGCAATGACCTCGTCTTCAAGGTCGGCGGACGGATGTTCGCCGTTGCCGCGCTGGACGCGGGCGCCAGCCATCGCGTCTCGTTCAAGTGCTCCGAGGACCACTTCGTCGAGCTGCAGGAAAATGAGGGCGTCGTTCCCGCGCCTTATCTCGCGCGGGCGAAATGGGTCGCGCTGGAGCGGTTCGATGCGCTCGACGATCGAACGATCGACGCCTGCGTGCGCGAGGCGCACGCGCTGGTGAAGTCGAAGCTCACCAAAAAGGAACAGGCGGCGCTCGACGCTACTTCGCGACGGTCTCCCGCAAGGCCTCGAACAGGATCTGGATCGCGGGCGCGATCGCGTCGGTCGGGATGAACTCCGCGTCGCCGTGCATCGACCCGATCGCCGCCGCGGAAGCGATGCCTGGAAAGAAGCCGTAGCTGTTCACGCCTTTGGCACGGAAGCCATTCGCATCCGTCCCGTACGGCACGACCATCGGCGTGACCACGGCATCCGGATGATGGCGCTTCACCGCGGATTCGAGCGCGCGATAGAACCGCGTGTCCTGCGGCGTCACGACCGGGTCGTCGCCCTCATAGATCACTTCGATCTTGATCGTCTGGTCCGCCAGCCGGCGTTCGACCTCTTTGATCCACTGCGCGGCCGAAGTCCCGGGAAGGACGCGGCAGTCGATCGTCGCCTCGGCAACCGACGGGATCACGTTCGCTCTCGGAGGATCGCCGACGCCGGATCGGAGGCTGGTGATCGAGATCGTCGACTGCTGAATCGCGTTGTTGAACTTGTTGTCCGCAAGGGGCCCGATGCGCGCCTTCATCGTTTCGATGACGGCGAACCGGCCCGCGGGCATCGGCTCGCTGAGTAGCCGGTTCAGCGCCCGCATGAGGTGATCGTTGGGGTTCATGGGGTGCGGCTGCGATCCGTGTCCAGCGACGCCTTCCGCGCGGACCCGCAGCCACATGATCTTCTTCTCCGCAACCGAGATGCCGAACACCAGCTTGCCGGGCGTGAACATGTCGCGGCTGCCGAAGCCCCCTTCATCCAGGACGTATTCGGGATCGAGCTCGTCATAGTGATTGGCGCGCATCCACTGCGCGCCCAGCGCGCCGCCCACCTCCTCGTCGGGAACCGCCAGCAGGATGACGGCGCGCGCGAGCGGGACCTTCAGGCGGTGCAGGAGCAGGAACGCGTAGATCTGCGTGACGCCAATGCCTTTCATGTCCATCGCCCCGCGTCCCCACAATTTGCCGTCAGCGATCTCGGCGGCGAATGGACCACGCACCCACCGGCTGGCGTCAGCCGCGACGACATCCATGTGATGCTCGAGCAGGAGTGCTTTCGCGCCTGAACCGCTGCCCTTCAAGCGGGCGAGGACAATGGACCGTCCGGGAGCCGACTCGTAGCGTTTCACCTCGATTCCCTCGCGCTTCAGCAGGTCGACGAGGAAATCCGCTGCCCTGGTCACGTCACCGGGCGGGTTCGACGTATTGATGCGCACGTACGCCTGCAGCGTCGTGAGCGCCTCGGATTCAATCTGCTTCCAATCGGGTGTCTGCGCGAAGAGCCGCGGTGCGATCAGCAGCAGACTGGTAGCCATGCAGAAGCGAGCCAACATGCGCATTGCCGCCATCTCCTTCGTGGCCATCTATCAGATCAACATCTATCGATCTGGAGAGGAAAGCCGAGCACGTCTACCACAACTGATAACCATTGACCTGACGCGACGCAACCCGCGTTACAGCCGATGGAACTCGCGCGCGAGGCCGTGGAGGAAGCGAGCGCGCTCGCGGGCCTGCGGCTCCTGCAAGAGATCTTCGACGGGCCACGGCAGCCGCCAGCACCAGTTGACGTCGCTGATCAGAGCGGGGACATTGATCCGATCGCGCCAGCCGAAAATGTCCTGGATCGGCAGCAGCGCGATGGCGGATCCTGATTCGAAGAGCGCGCGCAGAATCGCGTCTCGCGTGTCGTCGCCGAACGGCGCGGCGGGATCGCATCCCGCGCTCTGAAGCGCGGCCAGCGTCGCGACGGCGGACCGCTCATCGCCGGGGGCCGTGTCCCACCACTCCGCCAGGGTTTCAGTGTCGTGTGTCCCGCTCGTCGCCACCGACATGGGAGGGTAGGTGAGCGGATCGCGAAAGGGCTGCCGTCTCTGGTCCCACTCGCGCTCCCAGCGCAGCACCTTGTAGCCGGGGATGCCGGTGCGTTTCAGCGTGTCGCGCACGAATTTTGGAATCACGCCGAGGTCTTCTGCGATGACGCGCGAGCCCGTGGATCCAAACAGCGTCAGCAGCCGTTCCCCCTGCGCGATCTGTGACGGCTCGTCGGACGGTACGAACGCGGCGGATCCATCCTGCTCGCGCACGTAGGTGCGGAAAAACCCGACGAGATGATCGACGCGGTAGCCGTCGTACAGCTCCGCGCTGCGGCGCGCGCGTGCCATCAGCCAGGCATCTCCTTCCGCGGCGATCTTCGACCATCGGTATGCCGGAAAGCCCCAGTCCTGCCCGGTTTCGGAGAAGGCGTCAGGAGGGGCGCCGACGGACGCGTCGAGGCGGAAGTCGCCTTGCCGGGACCAGACGTCCGCGCTGTCGCCGCTTACCATGAACGGAAAGTCGCCGAACAGGCCGATGCCCGATCGCTCGCGCGCATCGGCCCACTGCTCCGCGGCGACCCACTGCAGGTACGCGTAGAACAGACGCTCGCCGGCGAACGCCTGACGCGCGTGCTCGAGCGCCCGTGGCTCACGGTCGCGCAGCCCCGGTTCCCACGCTTTCCAGTGACGGCGGCCTTCGCGCGCATGGATCGCGTGAAACAGCGTGTAGTCATCGAGCCACCAGCGTTCGCGCTGGATGTATTCCGTCAGCCGCGCGGCGCGGTGCGACTGCGCGCTCCATTCATCCGCCATGAAGCGATCGAATGCCGCGTTGAACACCCGGTTCTTGATCGCTCGCACCGTGGGGTAGTGGATGGCCGGCGCCTCACGCGCCGTGCGCAGCGCCGACTGCTCCTCGTCGGTCAACGAGGCTTCGCCCCCGAGCGCTTCGATATCCGGCACCCGAGAAGGAGCAATGAACAGCGGATCGACGGCCATCGCACTGAGCGCGGAGTACGGCGAGTACTGTCCCTCGGCCATCTCGTTCAGCGGGAGCAGTTGCACGAAGCTGAAGCCGGCTTCGCGCATCCAGCAGCCAATGCGAATGAGGTCGGGAATCTCGCCGATGCCCCAGCTCTCCCTCGAGGGGATCGAGAACAGCGGCACCAGCAGGCCGGCGTGTCGGCCGGTGAAGAAGTCACGCGGCATGCACGCGCTCCAATATCAGGTACACACCGCGGGCGAACGTGTCCGGCTGCGGCAGCAGACTCACGACGAGAAAGGCTTCGTGCGGGAAGTCGAAGAAGAAGCCGGGATGCGCCACCACGCCGTCGCGCGTGAGGAGATCGAGCGCGAGCGCCTCCTCGCTTGCGATCGCCGGCACGCGCAGGACGGCGGACCAGCCGCCGTCGGCCGCGAGCACGCTGACGCCCGCGTCACTCTCCGCCACCGCCCGATGCAACGCGCGGTAATTGTGGCGCACCCGATCGCGGATCTGATCGCGAATCGGAGATGTGGCCGCGAGCAGCGCCGGCGCGGCAACCTGCACTGGCATCGAGACGGACAAGTACGTGTCGCAAATCAGCTCGAGGCGGTCCGCGGCTTCATCGACGAGACGAGTGGGTCCGCTGACGGCGATCCAACCAAGTTTGAGTTGCGGAAGACCGGCCGTCTTCGACAACCCGCCCAGACGGAACAGCAGGCAGTCTCCGCGCTCAAGCGCCGGCGGGTCGAGGAGCGGCGCCTCAGCGAACGGATAATCGCAGAACACTTCGTCCAGCATGAGCGCGACGCGGCGCTCCGCGCAACGATTTACGAGCTCATCCGCGTCACGCGCGGTCAGTGCCGACCCGGTCGGATTGTTCGGCGATACGGCAAGCACCGCGCGCGTGTCGGGCGTCCATGCACGGTCGAGGTCTCCACACTCGACCTCCCATGCACCGTGATACGCAAGCGCGTAGCGGCGATCGGTAACCGCATCGAGGCGTGTCAGGTGATCAAATAAAGGATAGCTGGGGACCGGCGTGAGCACGCTCGACTGTCCTGCGTCGCAGAGCAGCTTGAACAGCAGCGAGTAGGCTTCGCTGGTGCTGGCGGTCAGCATGATGCGATCGGGTGCTATGCGAACACCGCGCCGGAGATACATTTCGGCGACGGCCTCGCGCGCTTCGCGCAGGCCGAACGGCTCAGGGCGATACGTGAGCGCGCGCGCGTCGGCCAGCGCCGCGAGCAGCGTCTCGGGGTAGTAAATCCCTACGCGCGTGGGATTCGACACGGTCAGATCGATCAACGGGACGCCGCGGCGCCGGAGATCGGCGAGCACGGCCGCGAGACGGTTCGGCCGCCGATCGTCGGGAACGCGCCGAGAGAACATCCTCGTAGAATATTTGATTTGGTGATCGGGTAAGTTAGTGATTCGGTGAGTGCACGGTTTGGTGATTTGGTGATTGAACAATTTGGTGATTTGGTGAGTGAACGATTCATGCCTCGTCCGGTGTTGTCGATCGTCGGCCTCCTCGCTCTTGCATCTTCCTTGACGCTGACGACAGTCAGAAGCGGCATGGTCGCTCACCTGCAAGCGAGCGCCGCGAGCGCGCAGCGCGGTGGGGTCGGGGCCCCACCGAGCGAAGTGAAAATCGAGATCCCCTACACGCAGTTCACGCTGCCGAACGGCCTGCACGTGATCCTGCACGAGGATCACACTGTGCCGCTGCTGACGGTGAACGTGTGGTACCACGTCGGCTCGGCCCGGGAAAAACCCGGCCGCACCGGGTTCGCGCATCTCTTCGAGCACCTGATGTTCGAAGGCTCCGGGCACGTGAAGGAGGGGCAGTTCGACGAGCTGCTCGAGGCGGCGGGGGCGACCAACAACGGATCCACGGAGAACGACCGCACGAATTACTACATCGACGCGCCGTCGAACGCGCTCGATCTCGCGTTGTTCCTCGAATCCGATCGCATGGGCTACCTGCTCGACGCGATGTCGCCTGCCCGCGTCAACGGGCAGCGCGATGTCGTCAAGAACGAGCGGCGGCAGAGTTACGAGAACGCGCCGTACGGCATGGCCTCGATCGCGATCGGAGAGATGCTCTATCCACAAGGACATCCGTACCACTGGCCGACGATCGGCTACATGGAAGATCTCACCGCGGCGAGCTACGAGGATGTCGTCGACTTCTTCAAGAAGTACTACCAGCCGGCGAATGCCAGCCTGGTCGTTGCAGGCGACATCGATCCCGCAAAGGCGCGCGCGGGGATCGAGAAGTGGTTTTCCGATGTGAAGCCGGGGACCGGCGTTGTCCCTCCAATCGACTACCCGCACGCGTTGCTCACGGAAGCGAAGCGGAAGACGATCCAGGATCGGGTGCAGTTGCCGCGCCTGTACCTGGACTGGATCACGCCCGCGCACTTCGCGCCGGGAGACGCCGAGCTCGACGTGGTGTCGATCCTCCTCGCAGGCGGAAAGAATTCGCGACTGTACAAGCGGCTCGTGTACGACCTCCAGATTGCGCAGGACGTCTCCGCGGTGCAGCAGTCGATGGCGCTCAACTCGCAATACGAGATCGCCGTGACGGCACGCCCGGGCACTGACGGCGCCACCGCGGCCGCAACAATCGAACGCATTCGCGGCATCGTGGACGAAGAGATTCGCGCACTGCAGCAGGCGCCGCCGGACGCGCGCGAGTTCCGCCGCGCGCTCAACCAGATCGAATCGTCGTTCTACAACCGGCTGGAAAGGGTCGGCGGATTCGGCGGCGTGGGCGATCAGCTCAACGCCTACTACTTCGCTGCGGGGAATCCCGGCTACTTCAACGAGGATTTGTCCCGGTATGCCGCGCTGTCGCCAGCAGCCATCCAGGCCGCGGCGGCGCGCTTCCTGCCGCTGGATAAACGAGTGGAGCTCGTCGTGGAGGCCGCGAAGTGATCCCTCGGTCTTCGTTTCTTCGCCGCCTCTGTGTACCGGCTGCCGCCGCTGCCTTGTGTGGTGTCGGGCTTCACGCCGGTCAGCAGCCCGATCGTTCGAAGGCTCCTGCGATCGGCGCGCCGCCGGAGCTGCACCTTCCCGCAATCGAGAAGAGCACGCTCTCGAATGGTCTTCAGGTCTGGATCGTCGCAGAGCACAAGGTGCCGGTGGCTCACGTCGAGCTCGCGCTCGCCTCGGGAAGCGGCGCGGACCCGGCACAGAAGTTCGGCCTTGCGAGCCTCACCGCCGACATGCTCGATGAAGGCGCCGGTTCCCGCTCGGCGCTCGAGATTTCGGACACGGTCGACTATCTCGGCGCAGAGCTCGAAACGTCGAGCTCCAGCGACGCCTCGTATGTCGACCTGCACGTCCCGGTTGCCCGGTTGGGCGACGCATTGCCGGTGATGGCCGATGTCATCGCACACCCCGACGTTCCCCGACGCCGAATTGAAGCGGCTCCGCGAAGAACGGATCACCTCGCTGCTCCAGGCCGAGGACGATCCGGGGCAATTGATACAGTTCGCGTTTCCGCGCCTGGTGTACGGAGCGGTGCACCGTTACGGGACGGCATCCATCGGGACCGCCGCGTCGCTGCGCGGCTTCACGCGGGCCGACCTCGTCTCGTTTCACGCGGCGGTGTATCGACCGCAGAACGCAATGCTTGTCGTGACGGGGGACGTGATCGCGGCCAATGTCATCCCGATGCTCGAGACCACGCTCGGTCAGTGGAAGGGGAACCCCGCCGCGCCGCCGCCCGGACTCAGCGACGCTCGTCAGCTGACCGCGCGCCATGTGTACCTCATCGACAAGCCGGGCGCGGCGCAGTCGCAAATCCGCATCGGGTGGATTGGCGTCCCGCGCTCAACGCCTGATTACTTCGCGTTGCGGGTCCTGAATACGATCCTCGGCGGTGCGTTCACGTCGCATCTGAATCAGAACCTGCGCGAGGAGCACGGATATGCTTACGGCGCTTCGTCCGCATTCGACACGCGGCGTCGGGCGGGGCCCTTCTTCGCAGCCGCGGGCGTGCAGACCGACAAGACCGCCGATGCGCTGAAGGAGTTCTTCAACGAGCTGAACCGCATCCACGAGCCTGTCGGCGTCGAGGAGATCGAAAAGGCGAAGAACTATCTGTCGCTGCTGCTGCCGCGGAACTTCGAGACCACGCGTGCCACCGCGAACGCACTGGTGCAGATCGCCGTGTACGATCTTCCGCAGGATTTCTACGAGACATACGGACAGCGGGTGCGCGCCGTCACAGCCGCTGACGTCAGGCGCGTCGCCGACAAGTACATCCAGCCCGCGAAGTTCGCCGTGGTGATCGTCGGCGATCGGAAAGCGATCGAACCTGGCGTCCGCGCGTTGAACCTGGGACCGGTAACCATCGTGGAAGCTGCGGACGTAATGAAGTAACTACACACCTCGGACCCCGGACCCCGGACCCCGGACCTCGAACCTCGAACATGCATCTGGAATTCGACGAATTCGTCCGCTACACCAACGGGGAACGCGACAAGTGGCGCGCGTGGTTCGGCGCGCATCCCGAGGCGATGGCGACCGAAGTGCAGCCGGGCGGGCGGTTCGTAACGGTGGGCGCGCTAATCGATCACATCTTCCTCGTCGAACGGCGTCACCTGCAGCGGCTCACGGGCACGAAACTGGACGAGCGCACGGGACTCAGCGGCCATCACGCGCCGCCATTGTTCGATTACGGCGCGTCGGTGCGGCGGGAGCTCGAAAAGTTCGTGTCCGATCTGGACTCCGACGAAGCGGATCAACCAACATTCACGGTGCAGAGTGGCGGCGAGTTCAGCCTGACGCCGCGGAAGCTGCTCTTCCACTGCCTGCTGCACGAAACCCACCACTGGGCGCAGATCGCGCTCTCGCTGCGTCGCGCGGGCCTCGAACCTCCCGGCAATCACGATCTGTTCTATTCGCGGGCACTTCGCTGACGCGAATAATGTCCATGCGGAAGGTCGAGTGCTGAATGCTCAACGGTTCTTCCGCAATTCGTCATTCAGCATTCAGCATTCTTCAGCATCGACAAGCCTCTCTCGATGATGCCGAACCCGTGGCGCAGCTCCTCCTCGCTGATCGACAGCGGCGGATTGGTGAAGAACGTGTTCCAGCGGACAAACGTGTAGAGCCCTTCCTCGCGGAAGAACTTTCCGAGTCGCTTCATTGGTTCCGAGGTACCGTTGAATGGCGCCAGCGGTTCCATGGACGATCGATTCTTCACCAGCTCCACGATCCCGAAGAGTCCGATCGCGCGCGTGGCGCCGACGATCGCGTGGCGCGACGCGAGACCGTCCATCAGTCCTTTCATGATCCCGCCCATCCGTCGCGCGTTCTGAATCAGACCGTCCTCTTCGTATACCTGCAGCGTTGCCAGCGCGGTCGCGCACGCCAGCGGATGGCTGTTGTAGGTGAGGCCGCCGAAGAACACCTTGTCGCGGAAGTGCTCCGCGATCGCGTGCCGCATGCCGACGGCCCCGAGCGGCACATACGCGCTCGTCAGGCCCTTCGCCATCGTCAACAGATCCGGCACGACGCGCCAGTTGTCGACGGCGAACCACTCGCCGGTCCGGCCGAAGCCGGACATCACCTCGTCGGCGATCATCAGGATTCCGTGTTTCGTACAGATCTCACGCACGCCCTGAAGGTAACCGTCGGGCGGCACGAGCACGCCGTTCGTGCCGACGACGGGTTCGAGGATGAAGGCGGCGATCGTCTGCGCGCCTTCGAGCTGGATCGTCTCCTCGAGATCCGCGAGCGCCTTCTCCGTCGTGTCCCACCCGCGCTGAATGCCGTGATACGGATTGAGCAGATGAACGACGCCGGCCATGCCGGGCTCGGAGGCCCACCGGCGCGGATCCCCTGTCAGGATCATCGCGCCCGCCGTCGCGCCGTGATACGAGCGATAGAACGAGAGGATCTTGTGACGGCCGGTGAACTGGCGCGCGAGCTTGACGGCGTTCTCGTTGGCCTCGGCGCCGCCGTTCGTGAAGAAGAACGTGTCGATGTCTCCTGGCGTGATCTCGGCGAGCTTCTGTCCGAGCCTCGCGCGCGGCTCGGTGGCCATGAACGGATTGGCATACGCGAGCGTCTCGACCTGACGCTGGATGGCACGAACGACCCGTTCGTGGCCGTGGCCGATGTTGACGCACATCAACTGGCTGTTGAAATCGAGAAAGCGCTTTCCTTCCGGCGTCCAGAACCAGCAGCCTTTCGCGCCGGCCACCGGAATCGGATCGACTGCTCCCTGCGCGGACCACTCGAACAACGTATGCCGGCGCGTGAGGTCGACAATCGTCTGCCCATCGAGGCCGGCCGTCGTGCTGTCTGCGATCTTCATGTTGGCTCCTGAATGGCTCATGACTTAATGACTCAGGGGCGCATGCCGGCTCACGGCTTACATGCCCGGAGGGGTGAACCTGCCGTCCGCCGCCAGCCAGCCGCCGTCGGCAAAGAGTACTGTGCCGGTGACGTAACTCGCCGCATCGGACGCAAGAAATACCGACGGTCCCACCATCTCCTCCGGCTGCCCCCAGCGATTGAACACGCTCTTCGCTGCATACGCCTGGTACCAGTCCTTGTTCGCCTTGATCGGCGCGGTCAGGGGCGTCTCAATCACGCCCGGCCCGATCGCGTTCACGCGGACGCCGTGCGGCCCGAACTCCGCGGCGGCCGTCTTCACCATCTGGACGATTGCCGCCTTCGTCGCAGCATAGACGCTCTGGCCGGGCTCGACGACCTGCGATCGCACGGAGGAAAAGAGAATGATGCTCCCTTTCTTCCTCGGCGTCATCACGCGACCGGCGGATCGCAGCACGTTGAAGTTCCCCTTGATGTTCACATCGAGCACGCGCGACACCTCGTCGTCGGTATATTTCAGGATCGGCTTGCGCACGTTGATGCTTGGCGTGCAGATGACGATGTCGAGGCCGTGCTGGGAGGCGAGGCGATCGAAAACCGCGTCGACCGCGGCCGAATTCCTGATGTCGAGCGCGCCCGCTTCGCACGCACATCCTTCGCTCGCCGCACGCGCCGCCACTTTGCCTGCCGCCGCTTCGTTGACGTCGAGGCACATCACGCGTGCGCCCTGACGGGCGCAGCCGAGCGCCACGGCTTCACCGATTCCGGACGCGCCGCCAATCACCGCCGCGGTCTTTCCCGTCAGATCGAACAGCCCGCCCAACAGAGATCCCCCTAGCTGCTCGCCGCCGCCGGCGTTGGTGAAGAAGGACGCCCGGTTAGAAAGGCGGCGGCCGCAAAGGCCATCACGGCCGCGCCAAGCCCGCACATCGCGGGCGTGAAGATGCCGATCGGTTTGCCGCCGTTCCATAGTTGCGCCGCCACGACCGCAACGAGCCCTCCGGCGATCGCCGCGAGCGCGTCGAATGCGCGCACGCGCCGCATGAACAGCCCGGCCACGATGGGCACGAACAGGCTGACACCCAGCAGCGTGTAGAAGATGCTGAGCGCATCCACGACGGTGTCCGACAGGGACGCGACGAGAATGCCGAGCAGACCGCCCGCGACCGACGCCGCCCGCGCGACGGTGAGTACCTGCGTGTCGGTCGCCGCTGGATTCACGAAGCGTTTATAGAGGTCCTGGGAGAGCGACGTCGCCAGCATGAACAGGATCGTATCGGCGGCGCTCACTTCTGCCGAGAACACCGCCGCCAGGCCGAGGGCTCCCACCCAGAACGGCAGGTCGTGCATGAACAGCATCGGGAGCGCGAGCTCGCGATTCGAAAGGTCCGGGTGCAGCACGTGCGCGATCATGCCGAGCAGCGCCGGCATCAGCGCGTATCCGAACAGCGCTGCCGCGTTCAGGCCAACGCCTATGCGCACAGTGCGATCGTCACGCGCGCCGTACACTTTCTGCAGGAGACCGGGCGACACGACGAACGCAGGCGTCAGCATCGCGACGTACATCCATCCAGATTCGCCGTTTTCCCACGGGTTCCACATCGCCGCGTCGGGAAGCGCGGTTCGCAGCGCATGGACGCCGCCGACCCCATGCAGCGCGAGCGGCAGCGCGACGACGAAGCCGAGGACCTTGACGGTCAGCTGCACGACGTTGACGGCAGCCGACGATTTGAGTCCACCCGCTCCGAAGTACGCCGTCACCACGCCGGCGCCGATCACGCAGCCGACGATCTTCGGAAGCCCGATGACGACGGTCAGGACCCGGGCGAGGCCGATCAACTGTCCCGCAAGAATCGCGATCGTAGCCATCCACAGCAGGATGGCAATCGTGGCGCGCACGCGCCGGTCGTATCGCCATTCGAGGAAATCGCCAACGGTCCGGAGATCGTGCGCCGCGGCAATGCGGCGGATCCGAGGCCCGACCCACAGCGCGAGAATGATGGATCCAATTCCCGCGGAACCCACCCACCACCAGCCGGCCAGTCCGTCACGGTAGCCGAGGCCCGTGGCCCCGATCGTCGACCCACCGCCAATGTTGGCGGCAAGGAACGTGGCAAACAGCAGCCCCGGGCCGAGGCTGCGTCCCGCGACGAAGAAGTCGCGAGATCCCTGCACGCGCCGCGCGACCCAGATCCCCAGCGCGATCTGCGCCAGCGAGTACAAGATGATGATCAGCAGGTACGCCATCAGATCAAGAGGACGTGTATGGGGTGGCTGCCGAGTCGTATTGTACCGGTATAGTCGATGCGATTCTCAATCGGCATTCACGGAGTCACTAAATCACCACGTGCCGATGACCGGTTCGATTGATCGCGTTCTCGCTGCCGTTGATGACGCCGCGGACGAAGCCGTGGCGTTCGCGGCGGACCTCGTGCGCGTGCCGACCGTCAACCCTCCGGGCGAGCTGTACGACGACTGCGCGCGCCTGATTGGCAGAATGCTCGGCTCATGCGGATTCGAGCTCGAGTACCACGCTGCCGAAGGCCGCCCCGAGCACACGCCAATCCACCCACGTATCAACGTCATCGGCACCCGTCGGGGAAAATCGTCGCGGCCGGTCGTTCATTTGAACGGCCATTTCGACGTGGTGCCGGCGGGCGCGGGCTGGACGGTCGATCCGTTTGGCGGCGAGGTTCGCGACGGACGTATCTGGGGCCGCGGCGCGTGCGACATGAAGGCCGGCATCGCGGCGGCGATCTTTGCCGCCGAGGCTATCCGGCGCGCTGGCATCGATCTCAACGGAACCCTCGAGATCAGCGGCACCGTTGACGAAGAGAGCGGAGGCTTCGCCGGCGTCGCCTGGCTTGCGGAACACGGGCGGCTCAGCCGCGAACGGACCGATTACGTGATCATCCCCGAGCCGCTCTACGTGGATCGGATCTGCATCGGTCATCGCGGCGTCTACTGGTTCGAGGTGGAGACCGTGGGACGCACCGCGCACGGCAGCATGCCGTTTCACGGCATCAACGCGATCGATCAGATGGGTATCTTCTTCGAGCGCGTGCGGAGGGAGCTCGAACCGAGGCTCGCCGAGCGCCACACGGAAGTCCCTGTCGCCCCGGCGGGCGCGCGTCACGCCACGATCAATATCAATGGCGTCATCGGCGGTCAGCCGGTCGACGGCATCCAGACGCCCTGCGTCGCCGACACATGTCGGGCAGTGTTCGACCGTCGCTTCCTGCTCGAAGAAGGATTCGACCGAACCAAGACGGAAATCGTCGCGCTGCTCGAGTCGATCGCCGCTGACGTGCCGGACTTCAAGTACTCGATACAGGATCTGATGGTCGTCCACCCGACGCGCACGCCGGATGATTCTCCGGTGATCGGCGCGCTGGATCGCGCGCTGCACCGCGTGCTCGGAAGAAGCGGCGGCCTCGTCGCGAGTCCCGGCACATACGATCAGAAGCATGTCGCGAGGATCGCCGGCGTGCCAGACTGTGTGGCGTATGGCCCCGGCATTCTCGACCTCGCTCATCAGCCGGACGAATATTGCGACATCGCGGATCTCGTGAACGCCACGAAAGTGATTGCCCTTGCGGTGCTGGAGTTGACCGGAACCAGCTGACGGAGACCAGATGACGAAACGACTGGCAGCCCTGTTCGCGATTGCCGTGCTGGGCCTCGCGCCCCGAGCCGCCTACGCACAGGCGACGGGCAGCATCGCCGGCGTGATCAGCGATGAGTCGGGCGCCGTGCTGCCCGGAGTCACTGTCGAAGTCGCCAATACCGCGACCGGCCAGCTGCGCACGGCGGTCACCGGCGACGACGGCTACTACACCATTCCTCTGTTACAGCCGGGGCCGTACGACGTAAAGGCCACGCTCTCCGGCTTCAAACCGATGCTGCGCAAGGGGAACACCGTCACCGTCGGCGACACGGCGCGCGTCGATCTGAAGCTCGCCATCGGCGGCCTCGAAGAGAGCGTCACCGTCGCGGGCGAGTCGCCACTCGTCGAGACCTCGCACGCGACACTCGGCATCACGATCGATCACCAGAAGGTCGTCGATCTGCCGCTCAACGGCCGCAACTTCACGCAGCTCGGGCCGCTGATTCCGGGCGTCATCGCGCCGCCGGCGGGTCTCGGCGGCGCAGCCGGTGATGCAACACCAGGCGGATTCGGCGCCGTGACGGCCGGCTTCAGCGTCAACGGCATGCGCAACCAGTCGAACAACTTCCTGCTCGACGGAGCCAGCAACAACGACACGTTCAACACAGGCTTCATCATGCGCCCGCCACCGGACGCGATTCAGGAATTCAAGATCCAGACGCACTCTTACAATGCGGAGTTCGGCCGCAATTCCGGTTCGGTCGTGAACGTCGTCACCAAGTCCGGCACCAATGCGCTGCACGGCGCCGCCTGGGAGTTCAATCGCGACGACGCGCTGCAGGCGAGGAACTTCTTCGCGCCGGCAAATCAGGCGAAGCCGAAGCTCAAACAAAACCAGTTCGGCGGCAGCATCGGCGGTCCGATCATGAAGAACCGTCTCTTCGGGTTCGGCTACTACGACGGATACCGCAACACTCACGGCAGCACGACGAGCGTCGTGGTCCTCTCGGATGCACAGCGGGTCGGCAACTTCGGGTCCACGACGATTCGCGATCCGCAGACCGGCCTGCCGTTTTCAAATAACACGATTCCGGCGGACCGGATGAGCGCCGCGGCCGTGAAGCTGATCGATCGGTTCGTGCCCGAGGCGAATCTCGGCGCGAACCGCTACGTCGCGTCTCCCGACACGATCGACAATCGCGATTCGCTCGGCACGCGCCTCGACTATCAGTTGTCGCAGCGCCACTCCGTCCTCGGCCGCTACCTGCAGACGAAGACCAACGCCAGGACGCCGGCCATCACGACCGCGATCGGGAACACGTCGAAGGCGACGCTCGGCGACTACATGGGCTCGGACACCGTCATCTTGTCGCCTCACGCCATCAACGTGGCGCGGTTTTCCTACAACCGGATTGACGCCCACCCGGCCGTCACGAGCGGGCTGAGGAACGAGGATTACGGCATCAACGTGCCGAACACGAACGCGCTCGCGCAGGGGCTCGCCTCGATCGCGATCACCGGGTTCTTCAACCTTGGCGACGCGCAGCAGCCGTTCGTCAAGCGCGTCAACGAGGTGTTCCAGGTCACCGACGATTTCACGTGGACGCGCGGCCGTCACGGACTCAAGTTCGGCGCGGACATCCGCAAGGAACACATGGTCATCGCGTTCATCAACCGGCCGAACGGCGACTTCACGTTCAACGGCGTCAACTCGGGCAACGCTGCCGCGGACTTCCTCCTCGGCGTGCCGTCGCAATTCCGACGGACGACAACGAACCAGGCGCAGGATGGCGTGGGCTGGTTGTCCTCGGTGTACGCGCAGGACGAGTGGCGTACGAGTCCGCACCTGACCGTCAGCGCCGGTGTACGCTACGAACTGCCGCAGCCGTTCGTCGACAAGAACGATGCCCTCAACGCATTCCATCCTGGCGTGCAGTCGCAACGTTTTCCCAATGCGCCTGTCGGTCTCGTCTATCCCGGCGATCCCGGCGTGCCGCGCGGGACATATGCGGCCGACAAGAACAATCTCGCCCCACGCGTCGGCGCAGTATGGGATCCGGTCGGCGACGGCAAGACGACGGCGAGAGCGGCGTGGGGCATCTTCTATGACGCACTGGCGGGACAGGGAGATTTCTTCCAGAACGGCGTCCTGGCGCCGCCGTTCACTCCGCTCGTCGAGGTGAATTCACCACCGGCGGCGATCACGCTCGACAATCCGCTCAGTGTCATCACGGGCGGACCCACCGCATTTCCCCCCGGGCTGACGATCATCGGCTGGGGTGAGAACTTCGAGACGCCGTACTCGTATCATTTCAACCTCACCGTGCAGCGGCAGATGGGCAGTTATCTCGGCGCGGAGCTCGGCTACGTGGGGTCCCGCGGCGAGCACCTCCCGATCTTCATCGAGGTCAATCCGGGCCTGTTCACACCGGGCCAGACCACGCCGAGCAGGCGTCTCTTGCCGGCGTACGCGCTGGTGCGCCCGACATTTTCCGCCGCGAAGTCGAAGTACGACTCGCTGCAGACGAGCGTGCGCATGCGGCCGAATCACGGGATCAACTTCCTCGCGTCCTATACGCTCGGCCACGCGATGGATCACGTGTCGGGCCTGAACATCGGCGGTGAGCCACGACCGGTGTTGCCGGTGACGATCGGAGACGAGGCGACGTTCGATCGCGCCCTGTCATTCGAATGGGGTGACGCGCTCTTCGACGTGCGTCACCGTTTCGTCCTGAGCTTCGGCGCGGAACTGCCGACGCCCGAGAACATGGGCGCTGTGGTAAAGCACGTGGTCGGCGGCTGGCAGTTGAACGGGATCGTTCAGACGCAGACCGGGTTCCCGCTGTCGGTCACGAACTCGCAGCTCGACATCCGGTTTCTGACGAACCGTCCGGATGCGACGTGCGACCCAAATGCGAACGCGCCGCACACGACCGACCAGTGGTTCGACACCTCCTGTTTCGTCGTCCGTCCGCTGGCGCAGACGGGCGAGCGCCCGGGCAACGCCGGCCGCAACACGATCCGCGGCCCCGGCTTTGCGTCGACCGACCTGTCGCTCTTCAAGAACATTGACTTCGGTGCCAGCCGCCGCATTCAGCTGCGCGTCGAGGCGTTCAACGTGTTCAACCAGGCCCACTTCAACAATCCGAGCGGCGTAATCAATACCGTGACCTTCGGCCACATCACGTCGGCGCAGGACGGGCGCGTGATGCAGCTCGCGATAAAGTACTTGTTCTAAGGTCAGTAGCGGTGCATATGAAGGTCCCACACATCGCACTCGGAGTAGTCATCGCCGCGGCGGTTGGCTTGTCGGGCGCCGCGATGGCGCAGAAACCGTCAGCTCCACTGCAGCAGTCTCAGATCGTCACACCCGATCCAAAAGCGGCAGCGTTCGCCAAACCGGCGGCCGACAACACGACGTTGACGGCCGTGGAAGGACTCAAGGTCGGGCACGT
>QHWT01000082.1:34607-35776 GCA_003222675.1 Acidobacteriota bacterium
ACGTGCGCGGCGGCGCCCCCGGGACGCGCGAGACGGATCTGCTCAATCCGGTGAACGACGTGCAGATCGTCAACGCGATTGTGCTGGCGGGCGGCAGTGCCTACGGTCTCGATGCGGCGTCCGGGGTCGTCAAGTGGCTCGACGAGCACCACATTGGATATCCAGTGGGCGCAGCGGGTGTTGTTCCGATCGTGCCCTCCGCGATCCTGATCGATCTCTGGTTCGGCGGCGATCCGAAGGTACGTCCCGGCCCCGATTGCGGGTATCGCGCCGCGGAAGCCGCATCGGAATCCGCTGTGGAAGAAGGAAACGTCGGCGCGGGCGCGGGAGCGACGGTTGGCAAGTCGGCTGGCCGGGGAACCGGCAGCGGCGGCCCGATGAAGGCCGGGATCGGATCGGCTGCGATCAAACTGCCGAACGGCCTCGTCGTGGCCGCGATCGTCGCCGTGAATGCGGTCGGCGACATCATCGATCCCGCGACGGGCCAGGTCGTCGCGGGTGTTCGCGGCGCGGATGGAAAGCTGGCGGACGCGCGGAAGCTCCTTCGCCAGGGCGGAGGCCGCGAAGGCCGCGCTGGCGAGAACACCACCATCGGCATCGTCGCGACCAATGCCATGCTGACGAAGGTGCAGGCGCAGAAAGTGGCGCAGATGGCGCACGACGGCTACGCGCGTGCGATCTCTCCCGTCCACACGCCGGCCGATGGCGACACGATTTTCTCGCTGGCAACGGGCACCTGGAACGGGCAGGCCAGTTACGGGCAGGTGGGAGCGCTCGCGGCAGAAGCCATGGCTGACGCAATCGTTCGCGCGGCTACGCAGGCGACCTCTTCCAAGGGGCTCCCCTCTGCGCGCGACCTCGGCACCGTGCCTTCGCGCATCAAGCCGTGAGCGGGATCGACCGCCGCGCGTTCCTGAAACTCGCGGGAGTCGCGGTCGCGCAACCCGTCACGCATGTCATAGCGCAGCCCTTCGGGGCTGTAGCGGAACGTCCGGGGACATAGGTAACAAATTAGTCCAGGGACATGGGTAACAGTTGATCGTGGTTTCTGCACATGTTCTTGGTCTTCTGTCAGGCGCGAGCCGACGGAGTCGGCGAGCGCCCCGTCGTGAGCGCGGCAAGACGGTGAATTCGTTTCTGGCGCTCATCGAGACGCGCGATTGCGACGG
>QHWT01000131.1 GCA_003222675.1 Acidobacteriota bacterium
CCATCCCCACCCAGCGCCGTACCTCACGGTAACGCTGCGTACGCCGGACACCGGTCACCGCACGGATCCCTCCTACACTGGTCGCGACGGCATGTACTACATCTATGGTGTTGCGCCCGGCACGTATTACCTCGAGGTCCGGGTGCTGCCGCTTGGCGCGCTGTACACCTATCGGATCGAAGCGCGGTCCCAACCCTACACGGATGTGGCGCCGCTGGTCGTGCCCTAGAAACGGGGAGTGCATATGCCCAAAGCGAAGCGTCGTGCCACCAAGCAGCAACCGCAGCGACCCGGGTTCGGCTGGGTCCCCGATCTACCCGATCAACGGGACGTCCTTTTCAGTGCGGTCCAGGCCGTGCCGGCGAGATTGCCGCCCAGTGCCGACTTACGGCCCGGATGCTCGCCGGTGGAGGATCAGGGTTCACTGGGCAGCTGCACCGCTAACGCGATCGCCGGCGCGCTCGAGTTCCTGGAGGAGCCGACTCTTCATTTATTACAACGAGCGGGTGATCGAACACACGGTAGCGTCCGACTCGGGCGCAATGCTCCGCGACGGGATCAAGACGGTCGTCAAGCAGGGTGCGTGCTCGGAGCGCAAGTGGCCGTATGCGATCGCGAAGTTCGGTGTTAAACCGCCCGCGCCCTGCTACAAGGACGCCCTGCAGCACCAGGTCACGTCCTATCAGCGGATTCTCACGCTGGACGAGATGCGCGCCTGCTTGGCGCAGGGTTTTCCGTTCGTCTTCGGGTTCACCGTGTACGAAAGCTTCCAGTCGCAGCAAGTGGCGCAGACGGGCGTGGTCGCGATGCCGCAGCCCGGTGAGCGGGTGGCCGGCGGCCACGCCGTGCTCGCGGTGGGCTACAACGACGCGGAGCGGCGCTTTGTCGTGCGCAACTCTTGGGGTGCGCGTTGGGGGCTGGAGGGCTATTTCACCATACCGTACGACTACCTGTCGAACCGCAATCTCGCCGACGACATGTGGACGATTCGGCGGGGGGAGAGAGTCTAGCGCGCCGCCGAGGGGCGCTCTCAGCCGACCGCTCCCCCCTGAGCCGCATTGTTTCCGGGACTCGATGCCGATCGAGGCTCGGATTGAATCCGGCCCACCCGAGGGTTCAGAACCCAGGATCTACGCCCAGTCCTTCAACCCGCTGAGTCCTTTGGCTCAGCGGGTTCGTGCATCGGTGGCGTGGACCGAACTTGAGTCCGTCGGATCATTTCGACTTAGCTGCTCCCCTCGCACATTGGGCCGACGATCAACAGGGCGCCTCATTGCGGCGAACCCGAATTGTCTTGGCAGGCATCTCGCGGATGCTGAGTGACATCATCACCGACATTGTGAATTGTCAGCCCGACATGGAAATGGTCGGCATGGCGACCGGTCGGGTGTCGCTCACGGAAGCTGTCGCGGAGGCCGACGCGGACGTAGTGGTGGTGGGTCTCCCGGACGCGGACTTGCCGAGCGAATACGCGGTGCTGCTCGGCGCTCGGCCGCAGACCCGGCTGCTCGGCGTCTCCGGCGACGGGCGGCACGCGTTTCTGTACGAGTTGCGGCCGTATCGCCGAACACTGGGCGAGGTATCGCCGGAAGCGCTCATTGAGGCGATTCGGACAGCCGTGCGACCGGCGGTCTCGTAGCACTGCGGCGGCAGAGAAAGTGTCATGGGCAACTTGGGATGGAAGATGATCGTCGACGCGCTTGCGACGGCTGCATCACACTCTTCGCGGCGACTCCAGATCGCACGGAGTGTTCCTCGGAAAGGGAATGTGACGGCGCATGCTTGAGGCCGAGCGGCGACAACGCACCGCGACTTGCTACGGGCGGCTCAAAGACGAGCTCACGCGTGAGGTCATCCCCATGCGGCGCTTCGAGGCCAGTATCGCAGACGCCGAGCCGCCGCTCTATAAGGTGGACGGCTATTTCGTGTTCAGCGACCTCGCCCCGCCCGCAGTGCCGCGGCAAATCCGGCTATCGGGAGAGGGCTATCGTGCGCGGACGGTATCCCAGGTGCTGCCGGCGGTCGCCCCGGTGGAGCTCACCTTCGATGGGGAAGACGAGGTCTACGTCGTGGTCAAGACGATCAACGTCGCCACGAATGCGGTGACGTTCGACCCCATCCCGTTTCTCCCCACCATTCCGCTGGGCGCGCCGGTGATCGGCGAGGCCGGCTTCAGCACCACGCTGGCCGCGGTGTTGGAAGGCGACACCGTGGCGGGTGCCACGCTCGCGAGCGTGACCGGCGTGGCTGCCAACGCCGTGCTGCGCTTGGGTCGCAGCCGCCATCTCGTGCTGCGGCCGGGCGCCGGCTATGCGTTTCCCGCCGACCGAACCGTCATCGCGATCGCGGTGCTCGCTGCAGCCGACGGCGCGCCGCTGCCCGGCGCCATCACGACCATCGATCGGATCAACGGCATGGCACCCGCGAGCGTGACGGTGGGCACGCTCCCGCTCACGGTGGCTACGTTCGGCACGCAGCGCAGCGTACTTGGCCCCGTGGATGCAGTGACCGCGACTGCCGACGCGCGCGGCTGGTGCGTGTTCTACTTCCCGGCCAGCCTGCCGATCACCCAGCTGCGCGTGTCCGTGAGCAACACCGGACATGTGACGCAGACGCAAACCTTCGCGGTCGCAGCTGGCGCGCGAGCGTCGCAAATCGTGTCGCTGGTGGCCGCCTGATCCGCACATCAAGTCATTGAGGATCCCATGACCGACCGCCCTGCCAAGCACTCGCCCGCGCCCCATGGCGCTGCCGCCGCGGTCGAGCCCGTCGAGATCCAAAGCCGCGCGCACCGCCCCCTCGTCTTCGAAGTCCCGGGCCACGGTGCGGTGCGGCTGGGGGCGTTCGAGACGATCAAGCTGCCGGCGTTCGCGGTGCGCACGTCCGCCCTGCAAACGCTGTTGGCGGAAGGCACGGCGATCGTGCTCGAACAGGAAAAGAAGCGCACAGCTGCGCCTCCGGAGGCGGCGCCCGAACCGGAGAAACCCGCGGGCGCCGAGCGGCGCGGTCGCAAACGCGCCGAGCACGACGACTCGTGATTCCACGCAGCGAATAGGAGGTAGGCGATGGCGACGTACCTGGCACCAGGAGTCTTCGTGGAGGAGAAATCCTCAGGCAACAAGCAGATCGAAGCGATGAGCACGTCGATCGCCGCGTTCATCGGCGTGGCGAGCATGGGTCCGATTGGCCGCGCGACGCTGATTACGAGCGCGGCGGAATTCGCGCGCGTGTTCGGCGGTCCGATGCAGCCCGACGCTACGATCCCGGCGCTGCTGCCGCACCTCGCGTACGCCGTGCAGCACTTCTTCGCGGAACGCGGGACGACTTGCTAGTGACGGCCACGCGCGCTTACCAGGACTTCAACGCGAAAGACGCGGCGGGCACCGTGGTCGCTGGCGCTTTGCGGGTGCTGGGGAAGACCGAGGGCGCTTGGGGGAAGCACTTGAAGGTACAAGTGCTGAACAGCAGCAAGTACATGGTACGCCTGGCCCAAAGCACCACCGCGACCGACACATCGATCTCCCTCGTCGTCAACGAGGACGTGAAGGTAGGCGACCTGCTTTGGGGGTTCGAGGCTGTGTCGGGAATCGTCGACGCGGTGAATTCGGCGACCAACACGATCGCACTGCGAGCCGACAGCGTCACCAGTGGCGGCACAACGTACACCGGGTCGATCACTACCGGCATGACGGTGATCACGCCCGACTTCGCGCTGATCCAGAAAACCAAT
>QHWT01000124.1 GCA_003222675.1 Acidobacteriota bacterium
TACTTCAACCAAAAAGACTCGCTATCGGCGGACATCGCGGACACGATTGTAGGGGGCGAGCTCTTCAACACGCCAACGGGTGCGGGTTGGGCAAGAAGCCCTTCCGAGCAGGTGCTGATCAAGGTCGAAATCGCGGAGCAGCGCAGACAATACGCTCCCGGTCGCAAGATCCACCTGACCGTCCGCAAGACTGACGGCACGGTGCTCGTCGATCGCAGGCCGCCGATCGGTCTATTTGGTGAGACGACTGATAAGTGGTTCGAGACATTCGTGGTGTACGAAAGCGGCTGCGACGCTTTGCGGATACGCGCTGAGATTCTCGGCCAACAGGATAGTTCCGTGGTGGAGAAACACATCGACTTCGTGTGCGGAGAGTGATCTGGGCGTTCCACCCTCGCGATCACCACGCAGGCATACCCCGTAGAATCCGGGGGCCGCCACCCAGTAGAACTGCAGGATACCGTTCGCCACGATGCGCGGGCATGCTGCGGGCTGAGCCCTTAGCCCAGAGCGTGTCCCATGCTACCCAAGCTCCTTTCTGCCCCGCGGTCATTCTTTCGACTCCCTGCACGCGGCGGCGCCCGCCTGGCGGCCGTGGCGTCCCTGGTCGGCGGCGTCGTGCTCGCCGCCCTGGCGCCGCGCGCCATCCGGTCGGCCGCGGTCCGGCCGGCGGAACCGACTGCTCCCCTCGTCATGGCGTCAGGCGACACGCAGGTCGTCTACGGTCCCAGCCGCTTCGACACACCGACGGGCAGCCTGTCGCCCTCGCGGTCGTGCCGGGCAGGCGCTACACCCTGCGGGTCGATAACGGCGCTACCGACGGCTCGCACCGCGTAAGCGGCGGCTCGGTGATCCTCAACGGCAGCCAAATCCTCTCCTCGGCCGACCTCGGGTCCGGCGCCTCCGGGTGGAGCCGGGTGGTGCAGCCGCTGTCCGAGGACACGATCGTGGTCGCGGTCCAGGGCACCGCGGGGGCGTACGTCACGGCATCCCTGCTCTCCACGCCGGACGCGAGCTTCCTCGTGTTCGGGCCGGAGCGATTCATCCGCCCGAGTGGCACGCCGGTCACCGAGACGCGGCATTTCACGACCTCGGCCACGGCCGCGGCCCCCTACCGCATGTGCATCGTGAACGGCAACGCGAACGGCACGCAGCGCATCTCGAGCGCCACGATCATGGTGAACGGCGTGTCGGTCGTGACCCAGAGCGAGCTGAACCAGCATGTGGGCGGGCTGATGAAGCAAGTGACCCTGCAGCGGGACAACACGATCACCATCAGCCTCACCGCCACGCCGGGCAGTTTTATCGACCTCTGCTTCAACGCCACGGACGTGACACCGCCCGTGATCACCATCAGCCAGCCCGCGAACAAGTTCATCACGCGCGAGGCGCAGGTCGGGGTGGCGGGAAGCGTGCAAGACGAGACGGCGACGACCGTGCGAGTGAACGGGCAGCCCGCGTCGATGAGCGGCACGAGCTTCACCGCGACGGTGCCTCTGGCCGCCGAGGGCAACAACGTCATTCACATCGTGGCGACCGATGCCGCAGGGCACAGCACCGATTCGAGCCGCACGGTCATTCACGACACCCAGCCGCCCGTGCTCACGCTCACGAGCCCCGCGGACGGGTTGATCACCAAAGATACGACCACCTCGGTCTCGGGCACTGTGACGGACCTGACTGCCGTGACCGCCAACGTGAACGGGATTCCCCTGCCCGTGGACTCGACCGGCGCGTTCCACGGCGCGGTCGCGCTCAGCGAGGGCAGTAACATCCTCACCGTCACGGCGACCGACGCGGCGGGCAACGCGACGAGCCAGGTCCGCACCGTCACGCGCGACACGCATGCCCCGGTGTTGGCGGTGACGGCACCCACGAATGGCCTGATCACGAACCACAGCCCCGTCACGGTGTCCGGGTCCGTCACCGATGCATCGGCCGTGACGGTGGCCGTGAACGGTACGCCCTTCACGGTCGGCGCCGACGGGCACTTCACTGGATCGGTCGCGCTGACCGAAGGCGCGAACACGCTGACGACCGTGGCGACCGACGCGGCTGGGAACGCGACCACCGACACGCGCTCGGTTACGCTCGACACGCACCCGCCGGCGCTTGCCGTGACGGCCCCGACCGATGGTCTCATCACGAAGCAGACGCCGGTCACGGTGTCGGGGACCGTGACCGACGCTACGCCGGTGACCGTGGATGTGAATGGCGTCCCCTTGCCGGTAGACGGAGCCGGTGTCTTCACCGGCCAGGTCCCGCTCGCCGAGGGCGCCAATCCGCTCACGGTGACGGCGCACGATGCGGCGACCAACACCGCGACGGTCGTACGGATCGTCACGCTGGACACCCATGCGCCGGCGATCGCGGTGACGCAGCCCGCCGACGGCGACATCATCAATGCCGCGTCGGTGACCACTACGGGCACAGTGACCGACGCGACGGCGAGCACCCTGACGGTGAACGGCAGTCCGGCTCCGCTGGGCTCCGGGGGGGCGTTCTCGGTCGAGGTGCCGCTCGCGCCCAACGCGAACACGATCACCTATGCGGCGACCGATGCGGCCGGCAACAGTGCGACCAAGAGCATCACCGTTACGCGCAGGACGTCCAACCTGCCGCCCGATCCCGCGCTGGTGGCGAGCGTGGTAAATCGAGCCGAAGTCACGACCATCGGGGACGCGACGAGCTTCTTGTACGCGGGGGCGACACCGATCCAGACGGGGGTGGCGGCGGGGGCGATCAACCCGGTACGGGCAGCAGTGCTGCGCGGCCGGGTGCTCGACAAGAGCTTCGCCCCGCTGGGCGGTGCCGCGGTCACGGTCCTCGGTCACCCCGAGCTGGGCCAGACGCTGTCGCGCGAGGATGGGGGGTACGACCTCGCCGTGAACGGCGGCGGCCGACTCACGTTGAGCTTCGTGAAAGGCGGCTACTTCCCGGCGCAACGCGCGACGGACGTGTCGTGGCAGGACTACACGACGCTGAACGACGTCATCCTGTTGCAACCCGATCCGGCCGTGACGGTCGTCGATCTCACGTCGCAAACGCCGCCCGTGGCGCGTGCGAGCGTCGTATCCGACGCTGATGGGTCTCGCCAGGCCACGCTGATCTTCAAGCCGGGGAACACGGCGACCCTGACCCGGCCCGACGGGTCGACCCAGTCGCTCACGACGTTATCGGTGCGGGCCACGGAGTACAGCGTGGGGGACTCGGGCAAGCTGGCGATGCCCGCCGAGCTGCCGCCCGCGAGCCAGTACACCTATGCCGTCCAGCTGAGTGCGGACGAGCAGCTCGCGGCGGGTGCCGGCGCACGCGTCACCTTCGCGCAGCCCGTGCCGTTCTACGTCGAGAACTTCCTGCACGTGCCGGTGGGGACGGTGGTGCCCACCGGGGGCTACGACGCCGCGAAGGGCACGTGGGTACCCGAGCCGAACGGCAAGGTGATCAAGGTGCTCGGCAAGGATGCGAACGGCCGGGCCCAGGTGGATATCACCGGCGACGGCCAGGCCGATCCGCCGAGCGCGCTGGCGGCGCTCGGCAT
>QHWT01000125.1 GCA_003222675.1 Acidobacteriota bacterium
CCAACAGCATCGACGAGAAGCTGCGCGATCCGAAGAACGACGAGGTAATGGTCGCGTTCCAGCGCGAGCTCGCCAACAACTGGTCGTTGAACGTGGACTGGATCCAGCGATGGTTCAAGGATCAGACCGTCGATCAGGATTGCTTTGGCCTGCCGTGCAACGCAGTCGCGTCCACTGCTTACGCGCAGACCCGCGTAGTCCCCGATTTCGGCCCGGACAACATCCGCGGCACCGGCGACGATCGTCAGCTCGCGTTCTATGACGTGAAGCCCGAGTTCCTCGGCAAGGACTCGTTCTTCCACACCAACTGCGGGAACAATGTGTCGGTGAGCTGCACTCAGCGGTACAAGGCGTTCGAAGTCAGCGTCGGCAAGCGCATGTCGAACCGCTGGCAAATGCAGGGGTCGTACGTGTGGTCGCGGCTCAACGGCGACATCCTGCTCGATTACACGAATCCGAACAACCTGATTGCTTTCGTCGGAAAGGGGTCCACGACGACCGGCGGCATCGGCAACACCACGTCGCCCGATCAGCCGCACGCGTTCAAGCTGCTCGGCAGTTACCAGGCGCCATGGGGCGTGACGGTCGGCGCAAACTATCAGGCGGTGAGCGGTCTGCCGCGCGACCGGAATCTGAGCGTTCCGTTCTCACAGGGCACTGCGAACATCCGCGTCGAGCCACGCGGCACCTACCGCGGCGACACGTTGAGCTTGCTGTCGCTTCGCGCCGACAAGAGCTTCCGTCTCGGAGGCGGGCACCGCGCTGCGTTCATCGCCGAACTGCACAATGCGCTCAACTCCAGCGCGGGACAGGCGGCTGCGGCAGGCAGTTACGGCTCGGTGACCCGCGGGTTCGCCAGCCAGGTGGCATTCGACGCCGCGCGCTTGGGAACGTCGTACTTCGGACGCGTCCAGGAAATCGTCGCGCCGCGCGTGCTGAAGATCGGGTTGAAGTTCGACTTCTGAATCGGGTAATCGGGTAATCGAGCAATCGGGTAACGTAATTGATGGGCGGCGGCCGGGGTGACTCGGCCGCCGTTTTTATTTCCTCTGTTCCTTTCCACGCGTTTCCTTTACGCTCTCCTCTCTCGCCGCGCACACCTCGAAAGCGGAGGTCGGTTATGCGTCAACGCGTTTACCCCGTTGCCCTTGTCGCGCTTCTCCTGCTCGCGCCGGCCCTGCCGGCCGGCTCGCAGGAACTTCGCGGCCGAATCACTGGTGTGGTCACCGACAACACCGGCGCCGTGCTCCCCGGCGCCAGCGTCACGATCGCGGGCCCGGCGCTCATTCAGCCGCAGACCGCGGTCACCGCGGCGGACGGCACGTACCGGTATCCCGCGCTCCCGCCGGGCCTGTACACGGTGACCTTCGAGCTCGCCGGATTCCAGACGCTGAAGCGCGAAGAAATCCGTCTCGGTCTGAACCAGACGCTCGGCGTCGATGCTCAGCTGCAGCTCTCGTCATTACAAGAGACCGTCACGATCACCGGCGAATCGCCGACCGTGGATATCAAGAGTACGACGGTTGGAACGAACTTTACGAAGGAGCTGCTGCAGGATATCCCGAACGCGCGCGACGTCTGGGCCGCGATGGCGCAGGCGCCCGGCTTTCAGATGACCGCCTACGACGTCGGTGGCTCGCACACCGGTACGCAGACCGGGTATCAGACCTATGGCGTCGGCGATCAGAACAAAACGCTGCTCGAGGGGATCAACGTCACTGAGGGCACTGGCGGCAACGCCGGCTATTTCGACTTCGGCAGCTTCGAGGAATTCCAGCTTGGCGGCTCGGGCAACATGGGCGAGCAGTCTGGGCTCGGCGCGTTCCTGAACCTGACAATCAAGTCGGGCGGCGACACATTCGGCGCGCAGGTCTACTACGACATCGTGGGCGACAAGACGCTGTCGAACAACGTGCCGGATGCGTTCAGGACGCCCGGCGGCGTCGATTCGCGCGGATTCAAGGCGCCGACGATCGTCGACCTGGCGACGGGTCAGCGCCTGGGCCTCTCTCGCGGTAACCCGATTACGAAACAGTACGACTTCAACGTCAACGCGGGCGGACCGATAAAGAAAGGCAAGCTGTGGTTCTTCCTCAGCTATCGCGACAACAATCAGTACAAGACCATCCTCGGTCTGCCCGGCGAGGTCGCGCAGAGCCAGCTTCTCAACAAGACGGCCAAGGTCACCTATCAGCTCACCAAGTCGAACCAGGTCATCGGCTTCTACAACGTGCGATCGAAGTTCCAGCCGCTGCGCGATCTATCGCTGGCGATTCCGGTCTCGGCGGCGAACTGGCAGGACTCGAAGAATCGACCGCAGAAAATCGAGTGGACGAGCACATTGAGCAGCCGCGCCTTCCTCGATCTGCAGGCGTCGCACTGGGGCAACTACTTCCCGCTCTATCCGACTCAGACCAAATCGACCTCGGTTGAAGGGGTGCCGGTCGGACGGATCGATCTCGACACCAGCCAGCAGTCCGGCGCGTCGGACTACTACCATAACCGCACTACGCTGAAGCCGCAATTCTCCGGCGCGCTCTCGTACTTCGTCGATCGATTCGCCGGAAGCCACAATTTCAAGATCGGCGCGGAGGTGTATCGCGTACGACGCAATTTCCTGCTCGCGGGACGATGCCGAGCGAAGTCGACATCTACAACACGCCGAACACGAGCTCCGACGATTCGACGTCGACCAATTTCTACGCTCAGGATGGGTGGAGCGTCACACGTCGCTTCACAGTCAACGCCGGCATTCGGTTCGATCGCTACAAGATCGGTTGGCCCGAGAACAGCTTCACGCCCGAGCAGACGGCGTACTTCCAGCCGGTGTCGACGCCCGAAACGACTGTCGTCGATCTGAAGTCGACGAGCCCACGCCTCGGATTCGCGTGGGACGTGGTCGGCAATGGCAAGACGGTGTGGAAGGGATTCTTCGGACGGTTCTACTTCAACCCCAGCACCGATGTCACGTCGCTCGAAAACCCTGTCGGTCAGGCGGCGTACCGCTATCAATTCAACGATCAGAATGACAACAAGGTCCTGGACGGCCCGCAGGAGCTCGGCCGACTGATCACGACGGTCGGGGGGGCCGGGTTCGTGAAGGTGGATCGCGATCTTCAGCACGCGTACGGTCAGGAAGCGTCGACGCATTTCGAGCAGGAAGTCGCGCCGTATCTGTCGGCGCGCGCGTCCTACGTCTACAAGAACACGCGCAACGGCTGTTCACCGACATCGGTCCTGACGGCGTGCGCGGAACGGCCGACGATCAGGTGCTGACGCTGTACGATCGCGCGGCCGGACTGCCGTCTGCGCGCACGTTCACCAATCCGGGCCGCGTTTCCGGCGTCCCAGCGCTCGACGGCGATTACCACACCGTGGAATTCGCGCTGAATCGGCGATTCCACGACAAGTGGCTGTTGCTGACGTCGTTCGAGAATACGTGGGCGGACGATTTCCGGAACACGACCACCGCCACCGGCGCGCTCGACGTCGTCCGGCAGGCGCCGACCGGCTTCACGGGCGCCACCGACGTCATGGGACAGCCAAACCGCCGCCGGCTCGGACGGCAAAAGACAACGTACTGGAACTACAAGATCCTTGGCCGGTACGTGTTCCCGTTCGATATCGGGGTAAGCGGCTCGTACAAGCTACAGAGCGGCTACAACTGGGCGAGGAACACCAGCGTCGCGCTGCCCAATGCCGGAAGCGAGTCGGTGCTGATGGAGCCGCTCAGCGCCAACCGTACCGGAAACGTGCAGATCCTGGATTTCCGAGTCGAGAAGCGCTTCAGTGTCGGTGCCGCGCGCAGAATCACAGGGATGATGGATCTCTTCAACGCGCTCAACGAGAACCCGATTACCGGATTCCGGACCGTGACGGGAGCGCGGTTCAAGGAGGTCATCTCCGTGCTCGATCCGCGCGCGGCGCGCTTCGGCGTGCGATGGGAATTCTGATAGCTGCTGGACTACACTCGCCGCGCAGATGACCTCTGCGCGGCGGATCTTCATCCTTCTCTATACGGCATCGGGCGCGGCGGCTCTCGTGTACGAGGTCGTCTGGACCCGCCTTCTCACGCTTCAACTCGGTCACACAGTGGCGGCGGCGAGCACGGTGCTTGCGGCGTTCATGGGCGGGCTCGCGCTCGGCGCATGGATCGCCGGTTCTTTCGACTCGCCTGTCGACTCGCGAGCGCGTGCGGCGGCGCCGTTGCGCGCGTACGCGACGCTCGAGATCGTCATCGCCGGTTCGGCGCTCCTGCTGCCGCTGGTGCTGCGCGCGTCGGTGCCGGCGCTCGCGTGGGCTTACGCCGACGGCACGGCGCCCGCACGGTTCGGTCTCGTGCGCGTCGCGATCAGCGTGGTCGTGCTCGGCGTTCCGGCTGCCGCGATGGGTGCGACGTTTCCAATCGCCGCCGAGTGGTTGACCGAAGCGGCTCGACTCTACGCCGCGAACACCGCTGGCGCCGCAATCGGCGCCGTTGCCGCCGGATTCTGGTTGATTCCGGCGATCGGACTGCGCGCGACAACATGGGTAGGCGTAGCGCTGAACGGCGTCGCGGCGAGCGGCGCGTTCTGGTTGGCGACACGAACGCCAGCGAACACGGAGACCGCAAAGACCGCCGAGAAGTTCTCTGTTGAAGACCGAACGAAGAATTCTCTGCGATCTCAGCGATCCCGGCGTTCAACTCGCGCGGCGAAGTCTTCAGGCCAATCGGCTCTCGAGGTGAAGGCTTCCCCGACAATCGCCTGGATCGCCGTCGCCGTCTCGGGCTTCGCCGCGCTCGTCTACGAAGTCGCGTGGACGCGGCTGCTCGCGCTCGTCATCGGCCCGACGACCTACGCGTTTGCGACGATGGCGGCGGCGTTCATCAGCGGGCTGGCGATCGGATCGGCGGCGGCGACGCGCATCGCGCGCCGCACCTCGAGGCCGGCCACGTGGCTCGCCGCGATGCTTCTCGTCAGCGCCGTGTCTGCCGTGGCGGCCGCGTGGTTCGCCGCCACGCGGATGCCGCTCGTCATCGCGCAGCAGGTGGCCGATCCGAGCGTCGTGTTCGGCCGTCTCGTGGTGTCGCAGGCGGCGAGCGTCGCATTGCTCCTGCTGCCGATGACGGTCGCGCTCGGCGCGACGTTTCCCTTTGCGCTC
The DNA here is from genome assembly GCA_003222675.1 of Acidobacteriota bacterium. GTDB lineage: Bacteria > Acidobacteriota > Vicinamibacteria > Vicinamibacterales > 2-12-FULL-66-21 > QHWT01. The sequence goes on from QHWT01000125.1 coordinate 5,143, forward strand.
GCCGCTGCATCGGGCCCTGTCTCGGCCGAAGCGTCGGTCGCCCGCATGACGTCGCGCGTGTACGCCGCGAATACCGTCGGCGCCATCACAGGAGCCCTCGCCGCCGGGTTTCTTCTCATTCCACGCATCGGATTGCGCGCCACCTTCGAAGCCGCTGCGCTCGCGGCCGCCATCACCGGAGGCGTTTGTCTCATCGTGACAATCCGTTCGAGAGAAACTTTTCGCTCGCGCTCCGGAGGCGCACGGCCGGCGGCCGCGAGCATC
>QHWT01000083.1 GCA_003222675.1 Acidobacteriota bacterium
TACGCCCGGCATCAGGGGCTCGCCGGGAAAATGTCCCTGAAAGAAATCCTCGTTGACCGTGACGTTCTTGACCGCGATGACTCGACGTCCTGGTTCATGTTCGGTGACCGCGTCGACCAGCGGAAAAGGATAGCGATAACAGAGACGGTCGAGGGCTACGGGGATGTCGATGGCGGAGGGCACGAAAGGGGAGTGTATCAAATTGTGATTTGGTGATCTGGCGATCTGGTGATTCAGCTTGCGCGGGCGAAGCCAAATCACCAAATCACCAATTCAGCAAATCATCAATTCACCAATCGCTTACTTCTTCACCGGCGCGGTGGACTTGGTCGTGTCGAGGCGCTTGATCACCTCGTCGGAAATGTCGAGGCCCGGATCCCAGTAGGCCACGCCGGAATCCTGAATGCTGAATACCGCCTGGAGTCCCTTCTCTTCGGCGATCGCCTTCACGAGCGGGATCAACTTCTGTTGAAACTCACCCTGCAGCTCGTTCTGCAGATCGTTCATCTCGGCCTGTGCGTTCTGCGACGAGAACTGGATGTCGCGCTGCATGCGGTCGATGTCTTTCTCGAGCTGTCCGCGCGCGCTCTCGCTGAGCACGGCGCCGCCGGTGTTCAGCTTCGTCTGCGCCGCCTGGAGCTGCTTGTTCTTCTCGCTGATTTCAGCCGCCTTCTTCGTATTGAGGTCCGCGAGTCTCTTCGAAGCATCCTTGCCAGCTGTCGAATTCGCGGCGATCGCCTGGATGTTGACGAACGCCATCTTCGCCCCTTGCGGGAACGGAGCGGGCGGCTTTGGCGCCGCCGGCGTCGTCGTGGCGGGCGGCTGGGCGGTCGCGGGCGGCTGTGCCGGCGGCTGCGTCCCCGCAGCAGGCGGCTGCGCCGGCGGAGGAGTGGCCTGCGCATGCGCGAGCGCGGGAGTCGCGACGAACGTCAACGTGAGGGCGGCGGTTGCAATCATCAGCTTCAGCGATTTCATCTCGATAATGCCCTTTCTATCAGTGACAGTGATCAGTAACCAGTAGCCAGTTTCCTGGCTCTCAGGTCATCGTCCACGTTGAAGTTTACAGTGTCCAGTGTATCGGCTGGTCCACGAGTGTGGCTCGACCGCCAGCTGCTGATCGGCAACGAAAACGGGGAACTAGAAACTGACAACTGGCAACTGGTAGCCGGCAACTTCCTCTCAGAACGTCGTCCCCACCGCGAATCGGAACTTGAATTGCTTCTCGGGCCGGAAGTTGTTGTCGAGCACGCCCGCACGCGACGGGTTCATGGCAAAGATCAACCGGAACGGGACGTTCAATACCGGCATGAAGAACCGAATCTCCGCGCCCGTCGAGACTTTGAATGCCGCGACCTGGTCGAAGGGAACCGTGACGCTCGGCAGCGGGCTGCGCAGGAACGGCAGCACCTGGTAGACGTCGCCCGCGAACGGCGTGAGTCCGCCCGGCGTGATCTGGCGCGTCAACGTTTCCTTCCACGCGAAGTTCTGACCCTGATCGCGGACCTGACCCGCGTCGGCAAACAGCACGAGCCGCACCGGCCCCGCAATGCTGATCAAGTACTCTGCGTTGAACAACAGGCTCTTGTTACCGCCGATCACGAGTTGAGTGCCCGGATCGCGCGTGCCGATGCTGCGGATATCGAACCCGCGGATGCTGTACTCGCCGCCGAGAAACAGCTTCTCGAAGATCGGCAGCTGCACCGGCACCGGCTTGCCCTCCGGCCCCAGCTGCTGTGACTTGCCGTACGGCGTGATGTATTCAACCGCCGCGCGGAACCCGAACGACGTGCGGTGGGTCTGCTGCAAGTACCAGACGGCTTCGCCCTTTGGGTTGACGAAATTGCTGTTGCCGCCGAGACCCGCGAGATCGAACGACGCCGAGAAGCGGCGACCGCTCGTCGGGAAGATTGGATTGTCGACCGTGTTGTAGACATAGCTCGGGCCGATCTTGCTGATGCGACGTTCGCCTCCCTGATTGAGCAGCAACGAATCGGCGAGGAACGGATTGTTGTTGTTGAATGTCGCGGCCGTCAGGTACGCGGGATTCAGGTCCTTGACCCGGACGTTCTGGTAGCTGTAGTTGATGAAGAACCGGGAGAACGGCCCCGCCGGGAATCCCCACACCGTCGTCGCGCCCTTGGAGGCTTGCGTGTAAGCGCCGAGATACTGGATTTCCTGGTTGAAGACGTCGACGCCCGCGGTGATGGGCCGATCGAACAGGAACGGCTCCGTGAAGCCGACCTGATAGTTCTTCGCGCGATTGCCCTGCTGCAGCGAGACGCTGAATGTTTCACCGCGACCCATGAAGTTCGACGTCTGGAACGCGAGCTGCCCGAAGAACCCTTCGTACTGCGACACGCCCGCGCCGAACGTGATCTGGTTGCGGTTCTGCTCTTCCAGTTTCAGCTTGACATCGACCTGGTTGTCGGCGTTCGGCGTCTTCTGAACGTCGATCGCCTCGCCCTCCAGGTTCTTGAAATAGCCGAGCTGATTCAACCGCCGCACGCTGTACTTCAGCGCCTCCGTGTTGAACACGTTGCCTTCGAACAACCTGACCTCGCGTCGAATGACGTTGTCGCGCGTGGTCGTGTTGCCGACGAACGTAATGCGATGGACGAAGTACTGCTTGCCTTCCTCCATGCGCATCGTGACGTCGACCACCGACTTCGCGTTGGGCTTCGTGCTCGGCTTCGCGGGAATCGCAGGCGCCGCGGGCCCCGGAGGGCCGGCGCCGTCGCCATCCCCGTTGGCCGGACCTTTCGTCAAGCTGTTTGCCGGAGCCGCCGGATCGTTCGGGAACGCCAGGTCGGGGTAGCCGACGAACTCGAAGTAGCCGCCGCTCCCGTACAGCTCGCGCGCCTTGTCGAGACCCTTGCGGACTCTCTTCTCGTTGTACCAATCGCCCTTATCGAGCTTGAACAGCGGCCGGAGCCCTTCGCTCTTCACGACGCTGTTGCCGGCGAACGTGAATTCGCCGACGCGGTAGCGATCCCCTTCAGTGACGGGAATCTGCAGCTCGATGAAACGGTTCTTGCCGTCCTTCGAGTCTTCGAGGATCTTCAGCTCGGGCTGGCCGACGCGCGCTTTCACGTAGCCCTGCTCGCGATAGTAGCCAACGACCTTCTCGGCGTCGTCTTCGAACTTCGCTTCCTTATAGGTGCCCGCGCCAGTGATGAACTTCAGGAACCCGGGCGCCTTGTTCTCCTTCATCTTGCGCGCGAGTTTGCCGTCGCCGATCGCCTTGTTGCCGATGAAGTCGATGCTGCGAATCTTGACCTTGGGACCTTCAGTGATGTTGAAGGTGAGGTTGACGATCTTCGTGCCGCCGCTGACCGGCTTGATCTCCGGCTTCACCTCGGCGTACTCGTAGCCCTTCTCCGCGTACAGATCGCGGACGACGCCGGTGACGCGACGCACCAGCCCTTCGTCGATGAACGAGTCGAGGCGAATCTGGATGCTCTGCTTTTTCAATTCCTCGTCGATCTTCGACTGCTCGACCTTCTTCGAGCCGACGTAGTCGACAATCTTCACCCGCTGGCGCTCCTCCATGTTGTAGAGGATTACCTTCCCGAGCACACCGTTGGCAAAGACGTAGTCGTAGGTCTCTGCTGACAGGTCGTCAAGGAAGTTCGTCGCCCAGAGCGCCTTGAAGTCCTTGACGATCTGATCCTCGGTCGCATCGGTGTACGGGATCCAGCGATCCTGCGAGGGCACGCTGGGACGAAGCTGGATGTAATACAGGTAGGTGTTCGCGTCGATGACCGACAGCCCGCCCTGCTTCGCGAAGCAGGGACCGACCTGGTAAATCACCGGCGCGGATCCCGTCGGCGGCAGCTTCGACGGCGGGCCAATCTGGTACATCCCGTTGCACAGCGACAGCGTGCCGGTCGCCTGCCGCGGCTGGGCGGGGGTTTGCCCCGCAGGAGCCGATGACGTGGGCGCAGGCAGCAGAGGCACGGGCGCCGGACGCGGGCGGGTTGGCGAAGGCTGTCGCGGTGGCACGGCGGGAGCGGGTGTCTGGCTCGCTGGAGCGGAAGCAACCGGCGCACGCCCTTGGGCCCGGGCCGGCGCCTGCGCTCCCGCGTGCGCGGCGTGCGCCGGGAACAGCGCGAACGCCAGCATGTAAACGCGGAGTTTCAGCATGTCAAGCGGGGGACCTGGCGTGTCCGCGGCGGAATGCCGTGAACACGCCAAGCGATGATTTTACAGCTTTTTTAGACGTTTCAGGCGAGCGGACGGCCTTCCTGCGGCTGACCCGCCGGGCGGTAAGCGAGGGAACCGCCCTCGAGATAGACCTCGATGTCGCCTCCCTTGAGGTGTCCGCGGATGAGCTCCTCGGACAGCGGATCCTCGATATAACGCTGGATCGCCCGGCGCAGCGGACGCGCGCCGTACGATCGATCCTTGCAGGTCTGTTCGATGATCCAGTCGACCACTTCCGACGCCATTTCGAGCCGAATTTTGCGGTCGACCAGGTTGTCGTTCAGCTGCTTGACGAGCAGCCGCGTGATCGTCCGGAGATCGTCGTCCGTGAGCGCCTCGAAGACGATGATCTCGTCGATGCGATTGATGAACTCGGGGTTGAACGTCTTGCGAACCTCGCTGAGCACCATGTCGTTGACGCTCCGGCTGATCGCCGACGTATCGGTCGACTGAAAGCCGAGCGACGCCTTCTTCTGAATGAAGCGGGCGCCGATATTCGACGTCATGATGATGATCGTGTTCTTGAAGTTCACCCGGTTCCCGAGGCCGTCAGTGAGATGGCCGTCTTCAAACACCTGCAGCAGGATGTTGAAGAGGTCCGGGTGCGCCTTCTCGATTTCGTCGAGCAGCACGACCGAGTACGGATTGCGCTTCACCTTCTCGGTGAGCTGACCGCCCTCTTCGTGGCCGACGTATCCCGGCGGCGAGCCAATCAGCTTCGACACCGAGTGCTTCTCCATGTATTCGGACATGTCGAAGCGAATGAGCGCATGATCGCTGCCGAACAGGAAGTTCGCCAGCGCGCGGGCGAGCTCGGTCTTGCCGACGCCGGTCGGGCCGAGGAACACGAAGCTGCCCACCGGGCGATTCGGATTCTTGAGGCCGGCGCGCGAGCGGCGGATGGCGCGCGCCAGCGCGGAGATCGCCTTTTCCTGCGAGATGACGCGCCGGTGCAGCTCGGCTTCCATCCGCAGGAGCTTGTCCCCTTCGTCCTGGTTGATCGACGTGAGCGGCACGCCCGTCCACTTCGAAACCACCTCGTCGATGTCGCCCTTGCCGACGGTCACGCGGCGCGTGTTCGACTTCACGTCGAACTTCTCGCGGACAAACTGCAGGTTGTCGCGCGCTTGAATTTCCTGCTCGCGATAGAACTGCGCCTTCTCGAAGTTCTTCTCCGAGACCGCGTTCTCCATCTGCTCGACGGCGACGCGGATGCTGCGGTTGATCTCGCCGAACTCCTCGCTGCTGTAGCCCGCCTCGCGCAGCTTCGCTCGCGCGCCCGCCTCGTCGACGAGATCGATCGCCTTGTCGGGCAGGAAGCGATCCGTAATGTAGCGGCTCGACTGATACACGGCCGCTTCGATCGCTTCGTTGGTGTAATCGACGTGATGGAACTGCTCGTAGCGGTCCTTCACGCCCATCAGCACTTCGATCGTTTCGCGCTCCGACGGCGGATCGACCTTGACCGCCTGGAAGCGACGCTCGAGCGAGCGATCCTTCTCGATGTACTTGCGGTACTCGGAAGGGGTCGTCGCGCCGATGCAGCGGATCTCGCCGCGCGAGAGCGCCGGCTTCAGGATGTTCGCGGCGTCGAGGGAGCCTTCAGCCGAGCCCGCGCCGACGAGCGTGTGCAGCTCGTCGATGAACACGATGATGTTCGGGTTCTCGGTCAGCTCCTTCATGATCGCCTTGAGGCGCTCTTCAAACTGGCCGCGATATTTCGTGCCCGCGACGATAAGCGAGATATCCAGCGCCAGAATCCGCTTGTCGGCGAGGAAGTGCGGGACGTCGCCGTAGACGATCTTCTGCGCGAGCCCTTCGACGATGGCCGTCTTCCCGACGCCCGGCTCGCCGATGAGAACGGCATTGTTCTTCGTTCGGCGACAGAGAACCTGTTGGACCCGCTCGAGCTCAATATGTCGGCCAACGAGCGGGTCGAGCTGGTTTTTCATCGCCGCGTCGCTCAAGTCCCTCGAGAACTCGGCCAGCAGCGGCGTTTCCTTTACTCGCGTCAGGGTGGTCTTCTCGTTGAGCAGCGCGACGATGTCTTCGCGCACGGTGTTGAGGCGCATCCCCTTTTCCATGAGGATCGTCGCTGCGACCGAGCGCTCTTCGCGCAGGATGCCGAGCAGCAGGTGCTCGGTGCCGATGTAGTTGTGCAGGAGACGGTCCGCTTCTTCGGCAGCGAACTGCAACACGCGCTTCGTTTCCGCGCTGAACGGGATCTCGACAGAGGTCGAAACCTTCTCGCGGAACACGGTGCGTCCTTCGATCTCCTTGCGAATGCTCTCGAGGGACAGGTGCGAGCGCGCAAAGATGCGGCTCGTGAGGCCCTTGCCCTCGCGAATGAGGCCCAGCAGGAGGTGCTCGGTCTCGATCGAGATGCTTCCGAGCTGCGAGGCCTCGTAGCGCGCGAAGAAGAGCACGCGTCGCGCTCGTTCGGTGTAGCGTTCGAACATCCGGTGTCCTATGGTGTATGGGACCTGGCTGAGGGCATCGCCAGCCTTGGCGCCATTATACGGCAAAGGTGGCGTTCGGCCAACGCCTTTCTGCGGTGTAAGTGCGTTTCAGAACGGGGGTTAGTCGCCCCTGTCCGGTAAGACGCCGGATCCGCGGACTTCGTTACACGACCGCGTCCGCCTCGATCTCTACCAGCATGTCGGGATCGATCAGCCGGTTGACCTCCACCATGGCGGTCGCCGGCCGGATTGCCCCAAACACCTCGCCGTGGGCGCGCCCGACAGCTTCCCAGTCGCGCGCGATATTCGTCACGTAGATCCGGGTACGGACGACGTGGTTGAGCGTGGCGCCGGCACGCTCGAGCGCGCGCCGGATGTTCGCGAGCGCCTGGACGGCCTGCAATCCCGCGTCACCCTTCCCCACCAGTGCCCCATCGTCACCCGTTGCCGTCGTGCCGGAGACATAGATGACACCGCCGACCTTGACCGCCCTCGAGTAACCGACAATCGGCTCCCACCTGGTGCCGCTCGAAATGTTCTGCCGCATCCACGCAGGATAAACCAAGCCACGCCTCGCCAAAAACCCCCCTCAATGGATCGCCAAATACAAAAGCCACAGACCACACCGATCGACACGGATCAAAACAACGTTGATCCGTGCGATCCGTGAAATCCGTGGCTCAACGGATCCCGGCGATCCGTGACGCTACTTCTTGGGCTTCGCGGTGGCAGACGTCCCGCCGCGGACCGTCACGCTCGCGGCGTGCTTGGTCGCGCCCATATCGTGATACTTCACCGACACTTCGTCGCCAACCTTCACGAAGTCCGTGATCTGCGTCGCTTTGTTCTCGCCCTTCATCGCGGCGGATTTGTGGCTGGCGCCATGCCCGGTGATCATCGTCTTGGTATCGACGGCGAAGGTCATCTCGCCGCTCTTCGCCTTGACGGTGAGCGAGTCCGGAGCGACAGCCGATACCGTCCCCATCGTGGTCATCGTCTTGTTGGCGGCGCCGGACGTGGACTTGGCTGCGGGTTTCGCTGCGGGCTTGTCTTGCGCGAGGACTGGTGCAGCTACCAGGAGAACCCCAACGAACAGCGGGAGCAACCGTTTCATACCGAACCTCCTCTTGAACCTGAACATGATACGAGATTGCGGCATCATTGTGTCCCGGAGGACGCCGATGCGAAAGCAGTATTCGAGCTTTGGGGAGTTCTACCCCGATTATCTTGCCGAGCATCAGGATCCGGCCTGCCGGCGGCTACATTTCGCCGGCAGCGCTCTGGTCTTGGCGACCCTCGGGCTGGCGCTCGCAACGCGCGACTGGCGTTGGTTCGTCGCGGTCCCCCTCGTCGGTTACGGCTTCGCCTGGGCCGGCCATTTCTTTTTCGAACACAACCGCCCGGCAACTTTCCACTCTCCTCTCTACTCGCTCGCCGGCGACTGGGTCATGTTCAAGGAGATGCTGACGGGGAAGATTCGGTTCTGAACGTGACGGTCGAGGTCAGAGGGCCGAGGGCCGGAGGGTCGAGGCGGCGGCGAGCACGAAACCCGTGGCCTCCACCTCAGGCGGAAGATCCGAAGTCCGGGCTCCGAGATGTCACCGGGCTTCGCGAAGTTTTCCCTCTTCGAGCCTGAGCACCCGGTCGCACGCCGCGGCGAGCCGTGGATTGTGCGTGGCGATGATCGAGGTGAGGCCGCGCTCGCGGTGCATCTCCCGCAGCAGGTCGTGAAGCGATTCGGCGGTGTGCTCATCCAAGTCCCCGGTCGGCTCGTCTGCGAGCAGCACCGATGGCTCCATCACGAGCGCGCGCGCGATCGCGACGCGCTGCTGTTCCCCGCCCGACAACATGCCCGGCTTGTGTGTGAGGCGTTCGCCAAGTCCGACCCGCTCGAGCAGCCCCTGCGCCCGCTGCTCCCGCTCGCCGGCCGATCGCCGCGCGATGCGCATGGGCATCCCGGCGTTTTCGATGGCGCTGAACTCCGGCAGCAGGTGATGGAACTGGAAGACGAACCCGACGTGACGGTTGCGAAACGCGACGAGGTCGTCGGGCCGCATCGCCGGGAGGTCTTTATCACCAATCCGGATCGACCCGCCGTCGATCGCATCGAGCCCGCCGAGCACGTGCAGCAGCGTGCTCTTGCCTACCCCCGACGCGCCGACAATCGCCACCATCTCGCCACGTTCGACCGACAGGCTCAGTCCACGGAGCACAGGCAGGCGATTCGTGCCCACCGGGTAACTCTTGTCAAGGCCGAGCGCGTCGATGAACGACATGCCTACTGATAACGAAGCGCTTGAGCGGGATCCAGTCTGGATGCCTGGCGCGATGGATAGATGGTCGCGACGAAGCAGATGAGGAGTGCCGCGCCGATCACGGTGACGAAGTCGAGCGGCATCAGCGTGAACGGCACGTAGGAAATCTGGTAGACGTCGATCGGCACGTGAATCAGCCGGTAGCGATCGAGAATATAAATCAGGGTGCACCCTGCGATTGCGCCGGCCGTCGTCCCCACCATGCCGATGATCAGCCCCTGCAGCATGAAGATGCGCCTGATGCTCGCCGCCGGACTCCCCATCGTCTTCAGGATCGCGATGTCGCGGCTCTTCTCCATCACGAGCAGCACGAGCGACGCGACGATGTTCAGCGCCGCAACCATGACGATGAGGCCGATGGTGATCGAGATCGCCATCTTCTCCAGCTTCAACGCGGAGAAGAGCGACTTGTTCATGTCGGCCCAATCCTGCGTCGTGTACTCCAGGCCGAGCGTCTCCTGGATGTTCGTGGAAATCGCCGGCGCCGAGAACATGTCGTCGAGGCGCAGCTGCACGAAGTCCGGATGATCCTTGCCGAGCAGCCGCTCCGCCACCGGCAAATCCATCAGCGCGTACGCGCTGTCGAACTCGAACAGGCCGAGGCTGAAGATCCCGACCACCTTGAGGGTGCGCGTTCGCGGAAGGAGGGCGAAAGGCGACAGCATCCCCTCGGTCGTCAGCAGCCGCACGGTGTCAGCGACGTGCACGCCGAGCGTCTGCGCGAGATCCTGCCCCAGCACGAGGCCATCCATCCCCTCTGGCTTGATGCGCACCGCGTCGAGGCTCCCCGCTTTCATCGCGCGCCGGATGTCGGTCACCGACGGCTCGAGCGAGGGATCGATACCTTTGATCGTCACCGGCGCCTGCGCTTGTCCGCTCGTGAGAAGCCCCTGTCCGATGACGGCGGAGGCCGCGCCGATCACGTGCGGTAACTGCCTGAGCTTGGCGACCTCCGCCGCTGGATCGCGGATGCCCTCACCGGCTTTGAACACGTAAACGTGCGCGGAGGATCCAACGATTCGATCGCGGAGCTCCCCCTGCAGCCCCGTCATCAGCGCGAGCGCAATCAGGAGCGCCATGACGCCAACCATGACGCCAAGGATTGAGATGAAAGAAATGAGGGAGATGAACGCCTGCTTCCGGCGCGCGAGCAGATACCGGGTGGCCACGAAGGCTTCGAACGAAAGATTCATGCAAAGAACCTTAACTATATTGCCTATCGACGCTGTCCGCCGGGTCTAACCGCCTGCGCCAAGGCTACGGCGGTCCGCCGGAGCTTAAGCGAAGACGGAAGACCCGGCCTGAAAACGTGTAGGGCGGACCTTCAGGTCCGCCGGTTCCGCGGCCTACGTCCGCGGGCGCATCAGCGGAAACAGGATGACGTCGCGAATGGACGGACTGTTCGTCAGCAGCATGACGAGGCGATCGATGCCCACCCCTTCGCCGCCGGTCGGCGGCAGGCCGTACTCGAGCGCGCGGATGTAGTCCTCGTCCATCGCGTGTGCCTCGAGGTCGCCGGCGGCTTTGCCCTTGAGCTGCCCTTCGAAGCGGCGTCGCTGCTCGGCAGGATCGTTCAGCTCGCTGAACGCGTTGGCGATTTCGAAACCACCGATGTAGAGCTCGAAGCGTTCGACGGTGTCCGGATCGTCGGTCCGCTGTTTCGAGAGTGGCGACACCTCCGTCGGGAAATCGTAGACGAACGTCGGTTGGATGAGCGACTCCTCGTTCAGCCGCTCGAAGATCTCCGTCGCGATCTTTCCGGGTCCCCACGACGGCTGCAGCTCGACGTGCAGCTTGCGCGCGATGGCCGCCGCGGAATCGCGTGATCGCAGCTCCGCGTCGGTGACGGTCGTGCCGAGGCGCGCCGAGGCGGCCTCCCGCGCGGCGTCGCGCAACGACACGCGACGATACGGCGGCGCGAGCGAGATGTCGTGATCCCCGAACTTGACCTGGTCGGTGCCGATGGCCTCGCGCGCGACCGCCGAGAGCATCTGCTCGGTCGTCTCCATCAACTCGCGATACTCGGTGTAGGCCTGGTAGAACTCGAGCATCGTGAACTCGGGATTGTGCTCGGTCGAGATCCCCTCGTTCCGGAAATTGCGGTTGATCTCGTAGACCCGCTCGAGGCCACCTACGACGAGCCGCTTGAGATATAACTCCGGCGCAATCCTGAGGAACAACTCCATGTCGAGCGCGTTGTGGTGCGTGACGAAGGGGCGCGCCAGCGCGCCCCCGGCAATCGGCTGCATCATCGGCGTCTCGACTTCGAGATAGCCGCGCGCGTTCAGGAACGTGCGGACCGCCGCCAGGATGCGGCTCCGGGTCTCGAAGACGCGGCGCGACTCGGGATTCACGATCAGATCGAGGTAGCGCTGCCGGTAGCGGATCTCGATGTCCTGCAGGCCGTGCCACTTCTCCGGGAGCGGGACGAAGCACTTGGCGAGGAACTCGAGCTTCGTCGCCCAGATCGTCAGCTCATTGGTCTTCGTCCGGAACAGGTGTCCCTCGACGCCGACGAAGTCGCCGAAGTCGAGCAGCTTGAACAGCGCGAAGTCGCGCTCGCTCAGGGCGTCCTTGCGGATGTAGACCTGGATGCGCGCCTGACCATCGGAGATCGCGAGGAAGTTCGCCTTGCCGAAGCTGCGGATGGCGAGGATGCGGCCGGCGGTCCTGGTCTCGACGCGCCCGGCTGCGAGCGCTTCGGCGGTCTTCGCGCCGTGCGTGTTGACGAGCGCCTGAATCGTATCGGTCCGTTCGAACACGCGTGGATACGCCGGAACGCCGAGTCGCTGCAGCTCCTCGAAATTTGCTCGCCGCTGACGAAGCTGATCGGATTCCCTTTCGTCTGTTGTCGACATCGCACGCTCACGACCCACGGTCTCACTCTCTCTCCAGCGTCTTTCTGACCGCGTCCAGGATTCCATTGATGAAGGGCACCGGCTCTTCGCCGCTGAAGGTCCGCGCCAGCTCGAGCGCCTCGTTGATGATCACCTTCGCGGGCGTGTCGGCTTCCGTCAGCAGCTCGTAAATCGCCAGACGCAGCACGAGGCGATCGATGACCGCCATGCGCTCGACGCGCCAGTTGCGCGCATGTGCCGCGATCAGCTCGTCGGCCTGCTTCACGCGATCGATCGTCCCGCGCATGAGCGCATTCGCGAACGCGCGCGTCTCCTCCGGCACCGGCGTGTCGGATTCCCGCGCGGGCCAGTAGGTGACGGCCGCTTCGTGCGCGCTCGCGCGGCCCACTTCCCACTGATAGAGCATCTGCAGCGCGGCCTCCCGCGCGCGGTGCCGTTCGACGCCAACCGGGCTCATACGCGGAACCCCGATGGCCGCGACTGAGTGGATGCGAGCGCGCGGTACAACGTCGCCATCTCAATGGCCGCCGCGGCGGCCTCGCGCCCCTTGTTGTCGCGCCCCTCGCCGGCGCGTTCAACCGCCTGCTCGGTGGTATTTGTCGTCAGCACACCGAACGCCATGGGGACGCCGGTGTCGCCCGCCGCGGCCGTGATCCCTTGCGCGGCGGCGGCGGCGATGTAGTCGAAATGCGGCGTGTCGCCACGAATCAGGCAGCCGAGGCAGACGACCGCGTCGAAGCGCCCCGTCTCTGCGGCCGCACGCGCGGCCTGCGGGATCTCGAACGCCCCCGGCACGGGAAAGATTTCTATCGCGGATTCCGCGGCGCCCGCTTCGCGCAGCGCCGCGACGGCCCCGTCGCGCAGCCGATCCGTGACGAACGCGTTGAAGCGCGCGACGATAATGGCGATGCGAAGCCGCGAAGCATCCGCGAGCGGTGCGGGTGCCTGTTCCTGCCCACGCATCATTACGTTCCCTTGAAGTCCGCTTTGCGCTTCTCCAGAAACGCCCTGGTCCCTTCCCGCATGTCGTCGGTGCTCGCCACGAGGCCGAACAGCGTGGCCTCGAAGATCTGCGCCTGCGGAAACGGCATCTCGAGTCCCTTGTGCACCGCCTCGAGAATGTAACGGATCGCGATCGGCGCCTTCGCGGCCAGTGACGCGGCGAGCGCCTTCGCGTGCGCGAGCAGCTCGGCGCCGGGCACGACGCGGTTCACCAGTCCGAGCCGGTAGGCTTCCTGCGCCGTGATCTGATCCCCCGTCAAGAGCAGCTCCAGTGCGCGACCGCGCCCGGCGAGCCGCGCGAGGCGCTGCGTGCCGGCGTAGCCGGGGATGATCCCAAGATTGATCTCGGGCTGTCCGAGCTTTGCGGTCTCTGATGCGATCCGGATCGTGCACGCCATCGCGAGCTCGCAACCGCCGCCAAGCGCGTAACCGTTGATCGCCGCGATCACGGGCTTCCCCAGGTGCTCGATCAAATCGAGCACCTGCTGGCCGGCAATGGCGTGCTCGCGGCCGGTCGTCGGGCTCTGCACGGCCAGCTCGTTGATATCCGCGCCGGCGACGAACGCCTTCTCCCCGGCGCCCGTAATCACCACCGCCCGGACGCTCTCGTCGTACTTCAACTCCAGTATCGCGCGGCGGAGCTCATCGAGCGTCTGCGTGCTCAACGCGTTGAGGACCTTGGGGCGGTTGACCGTGACAATCGCGACGGCGTGGTCGCGCTCGATCAGCAGGTTCTCGAAGCTCATGGCATTAGCGGAATCTTGTCAAAATCGAATGCTCAACGCGAAATGTCGCGTCAATTGATCTTCTCGCCGTGTGCCATCTGGCATACAGGCTGCGCCTTCAGCAGTGCGTTATAGCGGCAGCGGGTACATCAGCCACCCAAGGACGTACGCCGCGACGACGAAGGCTCCGAGCATCATGCCGGCCGTTTTGAGCTGCGCACGCGGGTCGTCGCGCATCAGCACGGCGAAGACGAGCGACACGAAGAACGCGAACAGCACCATGATCCAGAAATGACTGGTCATTTCCGTCCCACCGCGATGTCGTAAGCGTCGAGGATCACCAGCAAGTTCAGCAGGCCGGCCGTCATCAGAAACGTGTTGCCGTACTCGTACGACACAGCGGTTACGAGTCCGGCCCCAGCATCCATGAATCGCGCGAGAAAAAATGGAAACCCGATGCCTCTGTCTGCTATTGCGCCGAGAAAGACCAGCGGTTCAGACAGCTCGAGTGGAAACAGGCGTCCACTGAGCATCAGGCCGACCGCAAACATCAGCGGCAGCGCAAGAAGGAAGACGATCCCCTTCTGACGGCGACCCTGCCAGAGATGTCCCGCGCCCGGCACGAGCCAGGCCAGCATGATGACGAGGGCGAGGATGCCGGGTTCAGCTGCTGCGCGCGTACGCTCCGCAGCGGTGGATTTACTGCTCATGCGATCACGGCATCATACCATCGGCATGAGATACATCGGTGCAAGGTGCTGGGTGCTCGGTGCTGATCGGTGCTCGGTGCAAGGTGCTACGTGCCGGGTGCTCGGTGCTGATCGGTGCTGGGTGCTCGGTGCAGCGCGCCGATGACGAGCCACGCAGCAACAGCGCCGAGTGGAAGGGCTGACAGCATGCGTGTCATGTTCGACGGATACGCCACGTGGGCGAGCTCGAGAGCCACGGTGAGCAGCGTTGGGAGCGCGGCAGCGCCGAGCCACACTCGCGCGCGCGATGGGGACATGGATGCGACGCCAAAGATGAGTGCCAGGAGTCCACTGGCAAGCGCGGAGACGTAAAGACCCGTGCATCGCGCGCAGACGGCAAGTTGACGGCCGCCGATCTGGAAGGATCGTTCGGGGCGCTGATGGCAGACGAGACCGCCCGCGCCGTAAACAATGAGGGCGGCGCGCGCGATCGCCGGGACAGGCGAGGCGATGGCGATTGGCGCGAACACCACCGCCGCGACCCACAGGAGCAAGCTGAAAACGAGAAGGCGGGCGAGCGTCAGCGCTGGCCGCCACCGGAGGAATGATCGGTCGCCGCCTTGTCGCCGTCAGCCGTGTACCCGAGTCGTGTGCGCGGCTTCAGTTCAGGCCTCGACGTAATCTGCACGACAACCCGGCGAAACCGGCCGTCGTTGCGGCCGTTGGCCGGGACATATCCGATAGAGTACTGGCTGGCGAGCTCCGCCGCAATCGAGGCATACACGCTCTTGAGTTCCGTGGCCAGCGAAGGGAAGAATGACTGCGCGCCCGTTTCGCGCGCGAGCATCTTCATCGAATAGTCGGACTCGGAGAAATACCGGCGCGCGCCATCCTGCGCCTGCCGTTGACCTGCATACTTTGACTGCAGTGCCACCGTGTAAATATTGACGCCCATCTTCCGCGCCAGCGCCAGCACATCGTCGAACGACACCAGGCTCGAGGTGTCCTCACCATCCGACAGCACCGCGATCGTCTGTCGCCGCACCGTGCCATCCAGCTTGGCCTGCTGACCGAACTGTTTCAGCGCGATGTAGATGGCATTGTTGAGCGCGGTTGCGCCGTGCGCGTGCGTGGACTCGATTGCTTTCTCGAGCAGCGATCCGTCCTCGGTCAGCGGCTGCACGACAGTGACGCTGTCGCTGAACGCCACCACCGCGCCGCGGTCGCCGGCCCGCAGCGTGCGCAAAAAGCCAATCGCCGCCTCGTGCACGACGTCCATGCGGTCGGTCATGCTGGCGCTCGTGTCGAGCAGCACGAACAAGTCAACCGGCACGGCCGTCGATTCGAAAAAGCGCACGTCCTGCTTCACACCGTCTTCGTACACCGCGAAGTCGCCCGGCTGGAGGCCGGTCACGTAACGCGCACTGCCGTCCATGACCGTCACGTTCAGCGAAACCAGACTGGCGCCGCTGCGGAACGTGGGGGCCTGCGCATCAGACGGATTGGCGGTCTGCGCGAGCGCCGGGGCGGTGGCGAAAACAAGGGCGGAGACCAGGGTGAGGCGTGTCACAGCTGCCAACCTCCACCGAGCTGGACTGCAAGGGACGTTCCGGATCTCGTCCCTCACAAGCCACGGGAATTTCGCCCGTCGCGCATCAACGTCGCGTCACTCACGTAACCACCGCTTACTGTTTGTGCTAGCAGGCTATCTACGTGTGAACCCGGCCGCTTCGGGCGCCGTCGCGCGGAGTATCGCGGATTCAGCCGATTCGTGCCAGTGCGCCGAATCGCGCCTCGTAGCGCTCGCGGAATTCCTCCCAGGTGTACGCGTGGCTTTGGCCGCCAAGATGCTCCAGCGCGTAAGTCGCGGCAACGCTGCCGAGTCGGGCGCACGTCTCGAGGTCCGCTCGAACGGCCAGGCCCTTTAGCAGGCCGCCGCGGAAGGCGTCGCCCACGCCCGTCGGATCGACGATGCGGTGGGGCTGGACGGCGGGCACGGCCACCTGTTGTGTGCCTTCCCGGATCGTGCAGCCTTGCTCGCCCCGCGTGATGACCAGCGCCCCGGCGTGGTGAGCGACCGCGTCTTCGTCCAGACCGGTCTTCTGACGAATCAGCTCAAATTCGTAATCATTGCAGATGACAATCGCGGCGCCGACCAGCCCGTCGCGCAGCTCGTCGCCCGTCATCCGCGCGCACTGCTGGCCGGGATCCCAGATATAGGCAATGCCGAGCGTCCGGCATTCCTCCGCGTACTGGAGCATCGCTCCAGGATCGTTCGGGGAAATGATTGTGAGCCGGCAGTCCTTGATGGTCCGGAACGAGAGCTCTCCCGCGTTGGCCATCGCCCCGGTATAAAAGGACGCGATTTGATTACTTTCGACGTCCGTACTGCAGAAAAAGGAGGCGGTGAACTTGTCCGGCACCACCCTGACGAGCGACGTATCGACGCGCGCCGCTTCCAGCCAGCGGCGGTAGTCCTCGAAGTCCTGGCCGGCGGTGGCCATGAGGCGCGGCCGCTCGCCGAGCAGCGCCAGGGTATAGGCGATATTCGGCGCGCACCCGCCGCGGCGTTTGTCCATCGTGTCCACGAGAAAGCTGAGGCTCACCCGGTTCATGTGCTCCGGAAGGAAATGCTCGGTGAATTTCCCGGGAAATGACATGAGGTAATCGAAGGCGATGGATCCGGTGACGACAATTGACATGGTCGAGGTCCGAGGTCCGAGGTCCGAGGTCCGAGGTCCGAGGTTGCTACTTGATGTACTTGCCGATGATCGGCGCGAGCGCGCGCCTGGTCTCCTCGGGAATCGCGTCCGGACGTGTGAGGATCGCGTGGGCGAGCGCGCTGGCGCAGCCGCACGTCCGCTCGAACGGCAGACGCGAAATCGTGTCGGCAATCACCGCCTGCGCCGTCTTCGCATTGGCCACCAGATTCGCGACGATCATGTCGACGGTCACCGAGTCGTGCTCCGGATGCCAGCAATCGTAATCGGTGACGAGCGCGATCGTCGCATAACAGATCTCCGCCTCGCGCGCGAGCTTGGCCTCCTGCAAGTTGGTCATGCCGATGATGTCCATGCCCCAGGACCGATAGAGTTTCGATTCGGCCAGGGTCGAGAACTGGGGCCCTTCCATGCAGACGTACGTGCCCCCCTTGTGCACCGTCGCGCCGACGGCGCGGCACGCATCGTACGCGACCGCGCCGAGGCGCTCGCACACCGGGTGCGCGAAGGCCACGTGCGCGACCAGGCCACTGCCGAAAAACGTGCTGATACGACCCCTGGTGCGATCGAAGAACTGATCCGGGATCACGAGATGCTGCGGCACGTAGCGCTCCTGCAGCGATCCCACGGCGCTGGCCGACAGGATGTACTCCACGCCCAGCGTCTTCATACCGTAAATGTTCGCGCGGTAGTTCAGCTCCGTGGGCATGTAGCGGTGGCCGATCCCGTGCCTGGCGAGGAACGCGACGCGCTTGCCGCGCAACGTGCCTACGACATAGGGGCCCGACGGATCGCCGAACGGCGTCTTCACAAGACGCTCCTCGCGATCGGTCAAATCCGCCATCTCGTACAATCCGCTGCCGCCGATGATGCCAATCTGAATGTTGTTCACGGTTTTCAGTCTACAGTTGCCAGTTGCCAGTTGCCGGTTGCCGGTTGCCAGTCTCCAGTTGCCCGTTGCCAGTTGCCGGTTGCCGGTTGCCGGTTGCCGGTTACCGGTTGCCGGGTTACTGGTTACTGGTTACTGGTTACTGGTTACTGGTTACTGGTTACTGGTTACTGGTTACTGCCTACTGGTTACTGGCTACTGGCTACTGTTTACTGGCTACTTCTCTTCAACAGCTTCCACGTGCTTCTTCCCGTTCGTTTCCCGGATATAGCCTGCCGCGATCTTCGGGTCGTGCTCGAAAAATATCAGATACTCGCGTTCGATCGCCTCGCGCACGAAGTGCCGCTTGAACGCCAGCGTCTCCATCGGGTAGAGGTCGTATCCCATGATCCACGGTTCATCGATGTGCGCCGTGGTGGGCATGAGGTCCGCCGCGAAGACGGCGGTGTGTCCGCCCGACTCCAGGTACACGATCTGATGGAAACGCGTGTGGCCGCCCGTGCGGCGGACGCGGACGCCTGGCATGATCGTCTCGTCGCCGCGCGTGAAATCAATCACGCCGGCATCGTGCAGGGGCAGGAAGTTGTGCGGCATGTAACTCGCGCGGTTGCGCTCGTGCGGGTGCGTGGCATCGTGCCACTCCCCCTCGTTCACCCGGTACCGCGCGTTCACAAACCGCGGACGCATCATCCCGTCCGCCTGACGCGACGTGAAGCCTCCCGCGTGATCGAAGTGCAGGTGGGAGGCGAGGACGATCTCGATCGCATCGGCGGACACGCCGGCGCGCGCAAGTGTAACGTCGAGGGTCTCGGTGCGATCGAGCGCATAGATGGCCGCGTTCTTGGCGTCCATCGCGTCGCCGGCGCCCGCATCGATAATCAGCAGGCGCTCACCGCGCACGAGCACCGGCCGCATGCCGAGCAGGATCCGGTTCCGCTCGTCCGCGGGCGCGCGCTTCTCCCATAAGGGCTTCGGGACCACGCCGAACATCGCGCCGCCGTCGAGCCGGAGATAGCCGTCCAGCAGCGGCGTGAGCTCGAGATCGCCGAATGTCATATTCAATTGAAGACGTCGAAGGGAGACAGTCTATTTCTTCTTCGAATGCTTCGATTGTGCTTCGCGTCCTTCGATTGAAACCTCTTTCAACTCCACCAGGACACCGTGCGCGCTCGAGGGATGGATGAATGCGACGAGCGAGCCGTGCGTGCCGGCGCGCGGCGCCTCGTCGATGAGACGCACGCCGCGTGCCGTGAGCCGCGCGAGCGCCGCGCGGATGTCGTCCACGCGCAGCGTGATGTGGTGCAGGCCGGGCCCCCGCCTCGCGACGTACTTCGCGATAGGCGAGTCGGCCGACGTCGCCTCTAACAGTTCGAGGGCCGATTCTCCCGCCGGCACAAAATGGGCACGCACGCTCTGGGAGGCGACGAGCTCGGGCGGCTCAATCTCGAGCCCGAGCGCGTCGCGATAAAACGTCAGCGCCTCGCTCAAATCCGCCACCGCAATACCGACGTGATCCAATATCGCTTTCATCGCCACCTGTAGGCCCGACATGTATGCCGGGCGTGTCGGCTAATCAGCAATCAGCTCGCTCCGAAGACGCCGGACCCGAACGTCGGGCTACCGCGGTCGCTGAATCGAGCGCCTGAGTATTTCGTCGACAACCGTGTACGGATCCGTTTCGCGCGCCGCGATGCGATCCAGGAACCGGTCGAATTCCCCCTCCCCGAGCACCCGCTCCTGGACGTGCTGCACGAAGCGGTGCGCCAGCAGCTCGCGCACGCGCCACTCTGCGCGCGCCCGGCGCCGTTCGCCCTGTACCGGTGCCATATGCGCGCGGAAGCGCTCGATGGCGTCCGCCAGCTCCGTCGTCCCCTTTCCCGCCGTTGCCTCGGTCTTGACGATAGGAGGACGCCAGCGTCCGTCGCCAAAGGATTCGAGCGAGAGCATCGCCTCGATGGAGGCGACGGTGCGATCGGCCCCCTCGCGATCCGCCTTGTTCACCACGAAGATATCCGCGATCTCCATGATGCCCGCCTTGAGCGCCTGTACTTGGTCCCCTGTGCCGGGCACGAGCATGACGATCGAGATGTCCGCGGTCCGCACGATGTCGACTTCGTCCTGACCGACGCCAACAGTCTCGATGATGACGGTGTCCTTGCCGGACGCATCGAGCACGAGCGCGGCCTCGCCGGTGGCGCGCGCGAGGCCGCCGAGGTGCCCACGCGTCGCCATGCTCCGGATGAATACGCCGGCGTCCGCGAAGTGCGTCTGCATGCGGACGCGATCGCCGAGGATCGCGCCGCCGCTGAACGGGCTGGTCGGATCGACGGCGACGACCCCCACGCTTCGGCCGCGGCCGCGAAATTCCGCGATCAATCGATCGACGAGCGTGCTCTTGCCCGTGCCCGGCGCGCCGGTGACGCCGACGAGATACGCGCGCCCGGTGCTCGGAAAAATCCGGCGCACCAGCTCCGCCCCTTCAGCGGCTTCGTCTTCGATCAGGCTGATGGCGCGGGCGACCGCGCGAGGGTCTCCCTGCAGGACCCGCTCGGACAGCGGCGGACGCGTAGTTGTCGTGGCGGAATCGGTCACTGTCCCAGCAGCTGGCGCGCGATGACGAGCCGCTGGATCTCGCTCGTCCCCTCGCCGATCGTCAGCAGCTTCACGTCACGGAAATATTTCTCGGCCGGATAGTCCTTCACGAACCCGTAACCGCCGTGAATCTGCACGCAATCGTCGGCGACGCGCACGGCCATCTCGCTCGCGTAGAGCTTCGCCATCGACGATTCGCGGGTGGTGCGCACGCCGAGATCTTTCAGGTACGCGGCGCGATACGTGAGCAGGCGCGCCGCTTCGATCTTCGTGGCGGCGTCGGCGAGCTTCCACTGGATCGCCTGGAATGCGGCGATCGGCTGGCCGAACTGCCGCCGCTCTGTCGCATAATTCCGGGCGGCCTCGTAGGCTCCCTGCGCCAGGCCGACCGACAGCGCCGCGATCCCGATGCGGCCGGCGTCGAGAACCTGCAGCGTGTTGATGAATCCCTGCCCCTCCGCGCCGAGCAGCTGCGCCTCGGGCACGCGGCAGTCCTGGAACACCACCTCGCTCGTATCGCTCGCGCGCATCCCGAGCTTGTTCTCTTTCTTGCCCGCGCTCATCCCGGGCGTGCCGTGCTCGACGATGAAAGCGGAGATGCCGCGGTGTCCGTTCGTGCGGTCCGTAATCGCCATCACCACCATCACGCCGCCGATGCGGCCGTGGGTGATGAAGGTTTTCGATCCATTGAGGACCCAGCATGCGCCCTGCCGCATGGCCGTCGTACGCATCGCGGCGGCATCGCTGCCCGCGCTCGCTTCCGTCAGCCCCCATGCGCCCAGCACTTCGCCGGCAATCAGACGCGGGAGGTAGCGATCCTTCTGCGCGTCGTTGCCGAACATCGCGATATGCGATGTGCACAGCCCGTTGTGCGCCGCGACCGAGAGCGCGATGGCCGGGCAGACGCGCGCGATCTCCTCGATGCAGATGCAGTAATCGACGGCCGACATCGCCGCGCCGCCGTACTGTTCCGCAAACTGAATCCCCATCAGGCCGAGCGCGGCGAGCTTGGGCAGCAGCTCCATCGGGAAGTGCTGCGCTTCGTCCCACTCCATGACGTGCGGCCCGATTTCGCTCTCCGCGAACTCGCGGACCGTGCGCCGCAGCAATGCCTGCTCTTCGGTGGGACGAAAATCCATCGCAGACGAGATTATCACGCGAGGTTCGAGGTTCGAGGTCCGAGATCCGAGATCCGAGGTCCGAGGTCCGAGGTCCGAGGTCCAACGCGGAAGGCGCGTGGTACCATGATGCATGCGCATCCGATTCCGCGTCCTGGGTCTGCTCTCTGCTCTTCTGATGGTGCTGCTCACACCATCGGTCGCGTCTGCCGACATCACCGCGTTTCTGGGCGTCAACGGGACGCCGACCAATCGGCCGGTGAGAGGGTTGGCGGTCGGCGCGGGACTGCTGATCGTCGGCCTCGAGTTCGAGTACGCCGACACGAATGAAGACCTCACGAACGCGACAGAGCTCGCGCCCGCACTTCGCACCTTCATGTTCAATGGGCTCGTGCAGACGCCGTTCGCGATCGCGCGGCTCCAGCCGTATGCGACGGCGGGCGCAGGCGTGTACCGCGAAACGCTGTCGGTGCCCGACACCTCCGAGACGAACGTCGGCATCAACGTCGGCGGCGGGGTCAAGATGACCCTCGCGGGACCGTTGCGCCTGCGCTTCGATTACCGCGTGTTGACGCTGAAAGGACAGCCGCTCCACTCAACGGTGCAGCGGTTTTACGCGGGAGTGAATCTCAAGTTCTAGGAAGAGGGAGGTCGGAGGTCGGAGGTCGGAGATCAGATGGTTCGCGGAGCACGGTCGTAGATCGCGTTCTGGTTTTCCGTTCTCCGTCCTCCACCAACCGTCGTCCGACTTTTTACTTGCCGCCCGAGGCCGCTGTGCCGGCCATATTCAGGACCGCCTGCAGATTGACGATGCTCTGCCCGCCCTGGGATGGATAGCACGCGACGAGCTTGTTCCAGAGGTCCTGCACTTCGCTCGGGAAAGCTTCGGCGAGGATCTTCGTGATCGTGTAGTCGGCGTTTTTCACCGAAGGATCCATCACGAAGATATAGAGCACCGCGCGTCCGCCCTCGGGGAGCGGCGCTCCGGGTTCAACCGCTTTGAACACTTTCCAGCTCGCCGCCTGCTGCTTGCGCACGGGATCCGGGTTCTTCGCGAGCGCTTCCTTGACACGCCCCATGATCATCTCGAAGTCAGTGGTTTTGTCCGGCTTGACGTTGTTGAAGAACATGCCGGCATCGGATGAGAACGATCGAGGCGAAGGAGCGGGCTGCGCCGGCGTCTGGCCGCTCTGCGCGGGTGGCTGCTGCGCGGATGGCGGCTGCTGCGTGGATGGTGGCTGCTCTGTCGATGACTGCATCGCCTGAGCAGTGGAGGCAAGAGCAAGCGACGCGGCGAACGCGACAATCAACCAGCAGGCGCGCACTATTGTCCACCGCCCACGGGTGTCACGTTCAGCCGGTTCAAGGAGGCAATCGCGGCGGCGTAGCGCTTGTACATCTCCTGGGTCTCAGGAGCGCGCTGTTCGTCGGGTGTCAACGTGCTATTCAGAACCTGGAGGAACTGGTATTCGGTATTCGGCATCGCCGGATCGATGAGGACGACGAACAGCGTATTGCCGGCCATTGGTTCGTTGGCTCGATAGACTTTCCACGCGGTGGCTTGCTGCTTCAGTTCCGGCTTGTCGGATTTCGCGAGGCCGGCTTTCAACTTTCCGATCATTTCCTCGAACGCCGATGCCTGATCGGGTTTGACCTGCACGAGCAAGACGCCGGCCGGGGTGGGAAACGACAGCTTCGGCGCCGCTGGTTGCGCTCCGGCTGCCGGCTGCCCGGTTGGCGGCTGCCCGGTCGGTGGCTGCCCCGTGGGCGGCTGCCCCGTGGGCGGCTGTGCGGTTGGCGGCTGCTGTGCGGGTGGGGCCTGCGCGAAACCGGCCGCGGGCGAGAGCATCAGGGCGACCGCGAAGGTTGAAACGACAAGAACACGCATCTTCCAATCTCCTTGGGCGAGTCGGATGGCAAAGACCGCCACTTTACCACAGGGATCCTGCCTCACACGAAGACCGCCATGACCTCATTTGCCATGAGCATGCCAGGGCGAGTCAGCTTCAACCTGGTGCCTTCGCGCACGAGCCAGCGCGCATCCAGAAATGGTTGGAGCCCCTCGTGATATCGCGCCCACACGTCGCAGCCATAACGCGCGCCGATGGCCGCGATGTCGATGCCGTCGACGAGCCGCAGCCCCGTGAACAGCGCTTCTTCGAGATGCTCGGTCGCCGAGAGCACGCGATGGTCCGTCCCGACGTCAGTTCCACTCGTCACGCGTGAAATGTACTCCTCGGTATTGGAAACATTTTTCCACCGGACGCCATCGAACGTGGAATGAGCGCCGCAGCCGAATGCGAGCCACTCGCCGTCGGTCCAGTACTTCAGATTGTGACGCGACGCGCGGCCGGGCCTGGCAACGTTCGAGATTTCGTACTGCAGATAGCCGGCCTCGTCGAGCCGCGTCATCGCCCGCTCGTACATTTCCGCCGCGTCTTCGTCAGGCGCCAGCGACCAACCCGCACGCGCCATATCTTCCTTCAGCGGCGCGTTTGGATAGAGCTCCAGCAGATACAGCGACGCATGATCGGGTGACGCGGCAATGAGGCCGTCGACGTTGCGCAGCCATGCGTCGACGCCCTGGCCGGGCAGCCACATCATCAGATCCAGGCTGACGTTGTCGAACCCCGCTGCGCGGGCCTCGCGGACCGCCGCGCGCGCGCGCGCGGCTGAATGAATTCGCCCCAGCCGCTTCAGCTCGTCGTCCTGGAACGACTGCACGCCGAAGCTGAGACGATCGACACCGGCCGCGCGAAAACGTTCCAGCGTGTGGAGATCGACGGTCTCCGGGTTCGTCTCGAGAGTAATCTCCCGGTCGGAAGGGATCGCGAACCGCGAACCGCATGCCTCGACGATCGCGCGGATCTCATCCGGATCGAGCAGCGACGGAGTGCCGCCGCCAAAAAAGATCGTGTCAGCCTGAAGACCGGCCGGAGCGCGTTCGATCTCCTTCAGCAACGCCGCGACGTATCGCGTCTTCAGCGCTTCGTCGTAGAGTCCCCGATTGAAGTTGCAGTAGTTGCAGATCGACGAGCAGAAGGGGATGTGGATGTAGAGGCCGAGCATTGCAGATTGCCGACTGCCGATTGGTACCTCAGTCGCGGCTTCCGGCCCTTCCGCCGGACCAGCCGAGCTCCTTCGCAGGCTTCATCTGTGCGCGCACGGGACCTTTGGCGCGCGCCGGCAGGGTGCGGCGGCCGCTCTTGGCCTTCCACATCGTCATCAGATCATCGCCAGTCGGACTGGGCGGGCCGTGGCGGAAATCGGCGCCGTCGAATTCGAGGAACTCACACATCTCGTGCAACCGTGAGTGGATCCGGAAACCGATTCGCTCCTTGAGCGTAAAGTCGTGGCCCTCGGCATCGCGTTCGGGCATGTCCTCGTAATTCGATGTGAAGATTGTCCGCCGGCGTTCGTTATAGCGAGTATTGACGATCAGGTTCATCGTCTCTTCGACCCACTCGGAAGGCTTCTCGGATCCCAGGTCATCAAGCACGAGCAAATCCGTTTCCATGACCGGACGCAGAATATCCATCTCGGCTGTCCGCACGAGAGGGTTGTACGTGCTGCGGATTACCCGCAGCAGATCGCGAGTGTCGTAGAACAGGCCACGCGCGCCTCGCGTGAGGATCACGCGACGCAGAACCGCCACTGCGAGATGTGTCTTGCCGATCCCCGGCGGTCCGATCAGGCACAATCCTTTCATTGCCTGTTCGCCTCCGGGAAAATGCTCCGCGAAGCGGCTGGCAAGGCGGACTGCCGTAAGAAGTTTTTCGTTCTGGTAAGTAATGAATGTTTCGAGCTCGCAGCGTCTGTATCGCGGAGGAATGCGTGCTTCGTCGAGCAGGCGCGCGGCCAGCCCGTCGCGCCAGCAGTCGCAGCGTACCACGCGACGAACACCATCGGTCGTGACCGCTTTCCAACCGGTATCGTCGCAGAGCTCGCAAGACATTTAGTTGTCCGTTGATTGTAACGCGCGGGCGCCGCAATCCGCAATCATCAATCCGTCGATTGACAATCGCGAATGGCCATGTCAATCGGCAATGTGATCGCCAATCGACATGCATCAATCCGTGAAGCTGCAATCAATCTTCAATTCAGGTAGCTTCGCAACTCGCCCGCGCGTTTCGATCGCCGCAGCCTGTCTTTCGCGCGCGATTCGATCTGGCGGATGCGTTCGCGCGAGAGGCCAAGCACGTCGCCGACTTCCTGCAGCGTGCGCGGCTCGCCGTCACGATCGAGACCGAAACGGAGGGTGACCACTTCCCTTTCCTTCTCGTCGAGCTCGGTGAGCGCGTCGCGCACGCGCTCGACCGTCGCTTCGTGGATCAACGCTTCGTCAATCGGCGGGACGCTCATCTGTTCGATGATGTCCCCCAGCTCCAGACCGTCGCCCTCACCGGCACCGATGTGATCGCTCAGTGACATATCGCTCGATCCGATCCGGCGCAGCGCATCGACGTCGGCTTCCGAGATTTCGAGATCTTCGGCAATTTCGCTCGTCGTCGGTGCGCGTTCGAGCTGTTCGGTCAGCTCCGCCACTTCGCGACCGAAGCGCGCGGCGATGCCGGAGAGTTTCTGCGGCAGCGAGAACGCCCGCACCTGGCCCGACAGCGCGTGCATGATCGCTTGGCGCACCCACCATACAGCGTAGGTGATGAACTTGACGTTGCGATCGGGATCGAACCGGCGGCCGGCTTCCATCAGGCCGAGGTTGCCTTCGTGAATCAAATCGAGGAACGGCACGCCGAGTCCGCGATACCGCTTCGCGTAGCTGACGACGAACCGCAGGTTGCCTTCGATGAGGCGCCGCAGGGCTTCGACGTCGCCGGATCGAATCCGCTGACCCAGCTCGCGCTCTTCTTCCACTTTCAGACGCGGGAGGCGCGCGAGCGCACGCAGGTAGGCTTGCAGCGCATCGTCATCCACGGCGCAATCCTACGCCGATATACCGCTCACGACGAGCGACGCGTGCCTGGCGGTGCTTCGGGCACGCTCTCGGGCGTTTCGACCGTGACGGTTGGAGGCGTCGCGCGCACAAGATCTGTGGGTGAGGACTTGACGAGGGCCGTGCTGAGGCGTTGCTCCCAGTCGCCGAGCCCGCGCGCGAGCTCGTGTTTCACGTACTCCATGAACTGGTTGACCTCTCCCTGCATCTGCTCCATCTTGCGGCGCATGTTCAAAATGATCTCGACGCCGGCGAGGTTCACGCCGAGGTCGCGCGTCAGCGAAAGGATCGTTTCCAGTTGCTCGAGATCCTCTTCGGAGTACAGACGGGTGTTGCCTTCGGTGCGTGACGGCTTCAACAGCCCTTCGCGTTCGTACAGGCGCAGCGTCTGCGGGTGGATGTTGTACTTCTGCGCCACCGCGCTGATCATGTAGTACGCCTTGCCGCCACGCTTCGCCATATGTGGGTTGTCGGCTTGCCCGCGGTAGCCGCTTGGCGGCGAAGGCGGGTTGTCGATTGTCGGGTGTCGGTTATCGGTTGCCGGCTGACGGTTGGGTTCGCACGTTCTCTCCGTAGAGCTTCCCGAGTTCGCGAATCAGCGCTTTACCTTCCTCGTTCACCACCTGCGGCAGGACGACCCGGAGTTCGACGATGAGATCGCCGCGGCCGCTGATGCCCGGCGCACCGCGTTCGGCAATTCGCAGCCGCTGGCCACCTTGCGTGCCGGGCGGGACGCGCAGGCGGACCGGACCTTCCAGCGACGGCACGTCGATCCGCGCGCCGAGCACCGCCTCGTGCACGCCGACCGGCACCACGACGTGCAGGTCGTCCCCTTCGCGTCGGAAGATCGGATGCGGCTGCACGTGCACGGTGACGTAGAGATCGCCGTTACGGCCGCCATGCCGTCCCCCGTGTCCGCGATCCGGCAGGCGCAGATGCGCGCCGTCTTCGATTCCGGCGGGCATCTTCACGACGACCGCGTCCCCTCGTACGTGACGCCCATGCCCGGCACAGATCGCGCATCGCTGCGTGCGCTGGCGGCCGGTGCCGTGACACGCCGCGCAGCTCTTCGTGAACACCATGTGGCCGCGCGCCCATCGCACCTTGCCGGTGCCGTGACACGGCACACATCGGCCTTCGGGTGTCCGGACGTGTCCCGCGCCACCGCAGGCGCTGCACACGTCCTGGCGCGTCACCACGACCTGCCGCTCGACGCCGCGCATGGCGTCTTCGAAGGTCAACGTGATCGCCGCGTGCAGGTCGACGCCCGGTTCCGGCCGTTCCGTATCTGGCAACGTAATCGGGTGCAGCACGTCCGCAAACAGCTCGCTGAACGTCGCGGCCTGCGCCCCGTGCGCCGCCGAAGAAAAATCAAATCCCGAAAACTCGAACGATGTCGCGGCCGCGTCCGCAGCCTGCGGCTCCGCCGCATCGTACGCCCGGCGCCGCTCGGGATCGACGAGCGTCTCGTAGGCATCGGAAATGCGACGGAACAACGTCTCGGCGGCGCGATCACCCGGATTGATATCGGGGTGATACCGCCGCGCGAGCCGCCGATACGCCCGCTTGATGTCCGCGGACGTCGCACCGGGCGCGAGCCCTAGCAGCGAGTAGAGATCCATGACGAATCGGGTTGCGGGACGCGGGGCGCGGGCTGCGCTCGGAGCCTCACGACTGCGGATTCGGGATTCCGCGACCCGGATCCCGCACCCCGCATCCCGACATCGCTACTTCTTCTCTTCCTCCACCACCTCGGCGTCGATGACGTCCCCATGGGCCTTGCTCTCGCCCCCCTGGGATCCTCCGCCGCCCGGCTGACCGCCGCCAGCTGCGCCGCCCCCCGCGGCGCTCGCGGCGCGATACATCGCTTCGGCCGCTTTGTGCTGCGCCTGGTTGAGGGCGTCCATGCGCTTCTTCATGCCCTCGATGTCGTTCTGCTCGATCGAGGACTTCAGATCGTTGATCGCAGACTCGATCGCCGC
>QHWT01000084.1 GCA_003222675.1 Acidobacteriota bacterium
CAGTCCACCTTCGCGCCTGCGGCGCTCCGGTGGACACCCTTCGCGTATCTGGTGGCGTGAGCTCGCGGGACGGCGAGCCTTCGCCTGAGATCGTGCGCGAAGGTTGGCTTGCCACCCGTAGCTCGCTCACGGATGCGGGCGAGCGAAGGGTGGTGGACCTGACCGGGATCGAACCGGTGACCTCCTGAATGCCATTCAGGCGCGCTCCCAACTGCGCTACAGGCCCACGGCTTGGGAAGGCGAACCTTGATTGTAACACCAAGGCGCCGGCTTGACGAAAAGGCTCGATACTCGAGAGGGCTGGTGATCGTGCGAGGCGGCGCACAACGGCACCGCCTCGCCATCGATGCCTCACTTCGTAACGGTCGTGGTCGCCGTCGCTGTGTTATTCGCCAGGTCCGGATCCGGAGAACTGGCGCGCACGGTCGCGGTGTTCGTCAGCGTCGCGCCGGCACGCGATGGACTCACGACGATCGTCACTGTCGTCGTCGCGAACACGTTGAGCGTCCCGAGCGCGCACGTGATCCGATTGCCACTGCGGCTGCACGAGCCCTGCGATGGGGTCGCCGACACGAACACCACGTCGGCCGGGAGCTGATCGAATAACGTCACGCTGCGCCCGGCAGACGGACCGAGGTTCCGCGCCGTCACGGTGTAGGTCAGATTCGTGCGGACCGCGACCGGATCGGGCGAATCGTTCTTGGTCACGGCGACATCAGCCGCCGGACCAGTGTCGAGCACGTACACGTCGAACGCGAAAACGCCGATCGGCTGCTCGGGCAGGAGTTCCGCTCGCGTCAGGAGCGACACGATCAGACCATTGGGCGTAATGCCGCTTCCGATGACATCGAAGTGGGACGACGTGGTGTCCGCGGCGAGGCGCTCGGTCGTGTTCGTCGAAAGGTTCCGACGGAACACGTCGAACACGCCGTTGGTGTCGTTCGCGACGAGATTGGAAGCCCGCGAGCTGAACACGACGAAGTTCCCGTCCGCGCTGACGAGCGGGCTGAAGCTCGAGTCGTTCCCCTGGACGCCCGGGTTCGCCGGGTTGGTGCTGCTGGCCCGGCTTACCAACCGCACGGTGCGGTTCTGGCCATCGAACACGAAAGCGTCCTCGACGAACCCGTTCGTGTCGGAGACGCCGAGCGTCGGATCCGCGGAGCTGAACCCGACGAAGCGGCCATCCGGGGTGATCGACGAGAGAAAACTATTGCCTTCAAACGTCCCGGTGTCTCCCACCGTGCTGATTCCGTCCGTCGTGTGGTTCACGCGATCGCGAACGAAGACGTCGATGCCTTGCTGATCGCCGGGCCCCGACACGAGATTGTCGGCGGAGCTGTCGAACGCCACGTAGCGGCCGTCGCTACTGATCGCGAGGTTGTTCGCCTGGCCGGCGGCGAGGACGCCGTTAGAATCCACATCGACGCGTTCGATGGTTTGGGCCTGACGATCGAACGCGTAAACGTGTGTCGTGAAATTCGGGTTGCCGTCGCTGACGAGCGTCGCAGAGGACGATCGAAAGGCAACGACCTGCCCGTTGGCACTGATCACCGGGTCGTCTCCGCTGGCCGGCGTGCCATCGAGGCCCCGGCTGACGAGTTCCGTCGTGCCGGTGAGTCGATCGCGGACGAAAACGTCGGGATTGGTGTTCACGTCACCCCTCGCAAAATTCGATGCTTGTGATGCGAACACGACGAAACGGCCGTCGTCGCTGATACCGGCGCCAGCCGGCGCTCCCAGCCCGCTGTGACCGTCGCCCTGACGTCCTTTCGAACTCAGGCTCACGAGCTCCGTGGTCCCCATCAGCCGATCGCGAACGAAGACGTCTGCGACCTGATTTATATCGCCCGGTACGAGATTGTCCGCGAGCGACATGAACGCGACGAAGCGACCGTCGGGAGTGAGGGACGCGCGATCGTTGCTCGGACTTGTCAAAAAGGACGTGCCACTGTCGTTGTTCCCCTGAACACCCGCGCTGCTGACACTGATCAGCTCCAAAACCGCAGACGGTGACTGAGCAGGTACCAAGGTACTCGCCGCGAGGAGGGCCCCCACCAGGGTGAGAATTCTGACTCGCATGTATCCTCCTAATTGGATCGCAGGGGCCTCGAGTTTGAAACTGTGCCGGACCGCACTTCACGATCGACGCCGCATTGCGCGGCGTGAAAGATCTGAGGAAGTCACCTAAGAGGAAGACAAGTTTCGTCGCGCCACGTAAGTGCGCGACGAGGCCCGTAAAACGTCAGACAGCCTGCTCAGCGCTCGGGTAAAAGCCCGATTTTGCGAGAGATCGTGTCCGGAGGCAGGTGCCCAGGCAGGTCAAACGCCCGACGCCATTCCGACGCGTCGGCCGGCGAAACCATTCCTCCTGGAATGTCACTGCACGTTCGCGGTCACGGATGCAGTGCCGTTCAGCGTGAAGCTGCAGGTCTTCGTCTTGGTTCCGTTGCTCGAACATGCACCGGACCAGATCGCATCGCGGCCATTTGAGACCGACAGCGTGATCGAGGTTCCCGTCGAGAACGACGCCGACGCGGTGCTTCCGACGGCGACGTTGATACCGGCGGGACTCGACGTCACCCGTTCGCCGCTGCGGCCCTTGGCGGTAACCGTCAGCGTGACGGCTTGTCCTGGCGGCGGTGGCTGCGGTGTAACGGTCAGCGTTGCGGTCTTCGTGGTGCCTCCGAACGCGCCGGTGATCGTCACGAGCGTGGAGGCGCCCACGGCGGTGGTCGTGACGCTGAAGTTCGCGCTCGTCGCGCCCGCGGCGACAGTGACGCTGGCCGGCAGGCTCGCGACCGCCCGGTTGTTGCTCGACAGCGTCACGACTGCGCCGCCTGCCGGCGCGGCGCCCGTCAACGTCGCCGTCCCTTGTGACGCGCTGCCGCCGGTCACGCTCGTCGGATTGAGCGCGATGCTCGACAGCGAGGGTCCACCCGGCGGCGGTGGCGGAGCATTGGACGGCGTCACCGTGAGCGATGTGCTCGCGCTCAGACGAAGGAGGCCGCTGATTGTGGCAGTCGTGGTGGCGGTTACTGACGCGGTCGTAATCGGGAACGTGGCAGTCGCTGCGCCGGCGGGCACCGTCACGCTTGCTGGCACGCTCGCTGCGGCGTTCGAGCTGAACAACTGAACGACGGCGCCGCTCGATGGCGCCGCGCTCTGCAGTGTGACGGTCCCCATAGACGATGTGCCACTGTTCACAGTCGCTGGCGAAACCGTCACGTCGATGAGCGGCGGCGTCGCCGCGGCTGGTGGATTCACCGTCAGCCCGAGACTCGCAGCGCTTGCGCCGTATGCAGCCGTCAGCGATACCGGCGTGGACGAGGTAACTGCCTTGCTCGTGACGAAGGCGAACGACGCCGTCGTCGATCCGGTGAACACCGTCACGTTCTTCGGCAGCGACGCGAACAACTCCGGATGATTGGTCGACAGCGTCACGAGCAGCGGCGCCGGTGCGGCCGCTCCAAGAGCAACCGTTGCGACGCCCCCTTCGCCACCGCGTAACGTCGTGACGTTCGCTCCAACCGACGACACCGTGACGCCCGTGACGGCACCGACGGTCAGCACGCCGCTGAGCGCTGTCGAATCGAAGTATGCCGTGAGCGTCACGTTGCGCGTCGTCGGGACACCACGCGTAAAGATGCGGAATGTGTGCTGCGTCGAGCCTGCGACGACGTAATCGTCGCCCGGAAAGAGCGCCGCGACGTCAGGATCGCTGCTCGAAAATCGCACGACCGCATCCGGCAGCGCGGGCCATGTGCCGACCGGGATCGGACCGCTGAATGTGAGGGTGCCTCCCGAATTGTTGCCGCCGGTCACGGCGCCCGGCGAGATCGTCATCGATGTGAGCTTCGGCAGATGATTCAGCGGGCGCACATAGAAGGGGCGATTCCATGTCGTGCCTCCGCTTCTCGCGAACAGCAGAACGTCCATTTCTGTCGTGACGGCAGATGTCGTGACGGAGAAGGTCGCGCTGCGCGATCCGGCGGGCACCGTGACGCTGGCCGGAACGCTCGCGACCGCCGGGTGCGTGCTGGCAAGCGCGACGACCGTGCCGCCCGCCGGCGCGGCCTGATTGAGCGTGACCATGCCCGTGGCCGAAGTGCCGCCGGTCACGATGCCCGGCAGAACAGTGACGTCCATCGGCGCCGGACCGCCGGCATCAGCGGGCGCCACGCTGATCGTTCCCGTTGCGCCAACGCCGTTGATGGTCGCGACGAGGCTGACGCCCATCACATCCGAGACGGCACTCGTTGCGATCGGGAACGATGCGGAGAGTGCGCCTGCCGGAACGTTCACGAGATCCGGAATGCTGACGGGCACCGGCAGTGTGCGGGTGCGGTCGAGCCCTTGCGATCGATCGTGGTAGGCAGTCAACTTCGCGACGAGGCCGCCTGCCGGTGCCGGATCGTAGAGCTGAAGCATGCCTGTCGCCTGGGCACCGCCCGTGACGGTCGGGGAGTCGACATCGATCGAAGAGATCGTGGGTTGTCCCGTCGAGGGACTCACGGTGAAGGTGCGCACGGTCGACCAGGCGCTCAGATTCCCCGCGTTGTCGACGGTGCGGACGCGCCAGAAATACGTGATCTGGGCGAGTCCTCCGCTCGAGCCGACGCTTGGCGGAATGATGGCGGTCGTCGCCGGGATCGCGCCGCGGAAGAGGATGAAGTCCTTCGGGAAATCAGAACGATTGGATATCTGAAACTCGTAGGCATGGACGCCGGACACATCGGTCACGCCGTTCCAGTCCAGACGACCGATGAGTCCGTTGTGAAAGACCGCACCATCTGCGGGACTCGCCAGCGTCGGTGGATCCGCCGTGAGATCGCCGCTCGCGTCCGGATCGAGCGCGACTCTCATGACGAATCCTTCATTCGATGCGCCGCCGCCGATCGCATTGCTCGATGTGCGATCGACCGTACCCGCCGTAATCGGAAAGTCATTCGAGGTGGTCTGGCCGCTGACGATCACGGTGTTCGCCGCGACATACGCGACCTGCGGCACCGTTTGAATGTTGTCCGACACGCCGCCGCTGCCGCCGAAAAACGACTGATATGCGTATTGCGTCGCGCTGGCATCCAGCCGACTGATGAATCCGGCGCCCGGCGCCCCCGATCCATCAGCGGTACGATCGACCGCGCCGCGGGTCGTGACCATGTCCCACGCCGCCGACGGACCGACGACGATCGGCTCGCCAGCGCTGGTGACGGTCAGTCCGGTGATGCGATCGGCGTGGTGATACGTCGACCACACGAGCGATCCGCCGCCGGCTGCGGGAAAGCGAAAGCGGGTGATGATGCCCGCTTCGACGTCGGGAAAAAGTTGTGAGAAGGGCGGATTGGTCGGACGGACGACGCCTGCGGTGACAGGGTAGTTGTTCGACCAGCTTCGGCCCGCGAAGGTGACCAGTTCAGGGTTGGTCGGATCGATGGCTGCGACCCAGAGATTGTCCTGGCTGGCGCCGCCGATGAGCGTGGCGTATTTGAGATCCCCGGCGCCGGCGCCGTCGAGTTTCAGACGGGCGATAGCCGCGTCCTGCGATCCGTTCCAGGTCCGATCGAACGCACCGGCCGTGGTCACGAACACCTGAACGTTGTTGCCAGTCACCCAACCGCACACGGTCACGAACCCGTTCGAATCCACGACGAGATCTTCGAGCACGTCGCTCTGCGGTCCGCCGAGAAACGTGCCGTAGGTCAGCGCCGTTCCGTCGGGCGTGAGGCGCGCGATGAACATGTCGCCATCCGCGCCGCCATCAGCCGGAGCATTCGGTGTGTTGTACGACGGATCGAAGGCCGTCGGCGTCGTCGGAAAGTCCGGCGACGCCGTCGTGCCGCCGACGATGATGTTGCCGGCGGGATCATACGCGACGGCGCTCGCATCGTCTTCGCCGGATCCGCCAAGCAACGTCGAAAAGATCAGACCGCCGGTGGGATTGAGGCGAACCACGAATGCATCCTTGTTCAGACCGACGCGGTCGAACGCAGATGCGGTCGTCGGAAAGTCCGGCGAGAAGGTCTGTCCCACGAGAACCGCGTTGCCCGCGGCATCCACCGTCAGCCCTCGCCGCACGATCTGCGCGTGCCATCCACCGATGAACGTCGCGTATTTGAGGACGGAGCCGGCCGGGTTGAGTCGTACCACGAACGCGGGAGTCTGAATACCGGGCGCAAACGAGTCACCGGTCCCGTCGCGCGCGACGACTGCGGGCCCGATGAAGTCGGCGCCCGCACCGCCGAGAAACGTCGACCACTCGATTCCGGGATCGATCACCAGAGGCAGCGCCCGATCGTAGCGGTCGACTTCGAAGCCGTATCGTTGTCGGTCGATCTTTCGGAAACGGCTTGGCACGTCGCGTCGACGCCCGTCCGGCAACTCTACCCAGCTTCGCGGCGGCGACTGTCGAAGCGGAGCGATCGATGTGTCGAGAACGAGGGAACCGTCTCGGTCGATGTGGAGATCTGACGTGCCGTCGGCGCGCATGATTATCCGGTCGAGGTCCGCGCCG
Organism: Acidobacteriota bacterium; assembly: GCA_003222675.1. Taxonomy (GTDB): domain Bacteria; phylum Acidobacteriota; class Vicinamibacteria; order Vicinamibacterales; family 2-12-FULL-66-21; genus QHWT01. The sequence goes on from QHWT01000084.1 coordinate 6,512, forward strand.
GGAGCAAGTCGCAGTTCGTACTCGAGGTGTCCGCCTCGATCCTGCAGCATCGCATCGACGTGGTTGTAGAGATCGTGAAAGGAGACGCCGCCGTATGCCGGCACGGTCGAGCGCCATCGGGCCGGATCGCCGCCAAGATAAAAGTTGTAGTAGGTGGGCTGTTTGCCTTCTCCCGCGACCGTGACATTGTCGAATGCGCCTTCGAACGTCAGCGAGACAGCCGCGTCCGGTCGTGCATCCGTTCGCAGCGTCAGGGTACGTTGCTCGACCCCGGCGGTAACGGTGCCGATTCGTGACATGAAGCGGATGTGGTCATTCCACTGGCCACGGTTCTCGATGAAGGTAATAGGGCTTCCGACCTCGCTTGGCGCCACACGCGCACGAGAGTCGATGTCGATCGTGGTGAACAGGACGATGGCAATGAGCACACAATGCGACGAGGTGCGACGCATGGCGACCTCCTGCAGGAAGTCGCATGCGCCCGCAAGTCGAATGCCGCTATCGCACGTCGGATTCTTGCGGAGAGCACGCGTCGGCGACTTGAATTGACTGTCGCGACGCTTCTCGCATTACGTAAGGATTACGCACTGCAGCCGCCGCGTCGCCCGGCAACAGCCCTGCTCGGCGCCCGAGCTCAGGGTCCCCATTAGATCGACCTCTGTTGCTCATCGGGAGAAACGGGTACCATTGGCCTCCCAACGAGGTGAGGCGATCTGTGTCCATGATCCGTGTTGAGCATCTGGTCAAGTCCTTCGGCGACGTGAAAGCGGTCGACGACGTGTCGTTCGAGATCGCCGCCGGCGAGATCTTCGCGTTTCTCGGCCCGAATGGCGCCGGCAAAACGACGACCATCCAGATGCTCACGACACTCATCAGGCCCACGAGCGGATCGATGCTGCTGGATGGCCTCGATCCCGGGACGCACCCGCATGACGTGCGGCGCCGCTTCGGCATCGTCTTTCAGGATCCGAGCCTGGACTCGGAGCTGACGGCGTACGAGAATATGGAGCTGCACGGCGTGCTGTACCATGTGCCGCGGCGCACCCGCGTGGAGCGCACTCAGCAGCTGCTCACGCTGTTCGAGCTGTGGGATCGCCGTCAGACGTTGGTGAAGCAGTTCTCCGGCGGCATGAAGCGGCGCCTCGAAATTGCGCGCGGGCTGCTGCACACACCCAAGATTCTCTTCCTCGACGAGCCCACGCTGGGCCTCGATCCGCAGAGCCGCAATCAGCTCTGGACGCATGTGAAGCATCTGAACGCCACCGAACAGGTGACCGTATTCCTGACCACCCACTACATGGACGAAGCGGATCGCGTGGCACACCGCATCGCGATCATCGATCACGGCCGCATCGTCGCGCAGGGCAGCGCGCAGGCGTTGAAGGAACAGACCGGGACCGATTCGCTGGAGCTCGCGTTCCTCGCGCTCACAGGAAACACAATTCGCGATGAACGCGCCGACGCTGCGGACCAGATGCGGCAGGTCGCGAAGATGTGGAGGCGGTGACCGTGAGCGCCATTTACATTCTCTGGCTTCGGGAGCTCAAGCGATACTCGCGCTCGCGCGCACAGATCTTCGCGTCGCTCGGTTCGCCGCTGCTCTATCTGATCGCGTTCGGGTTCGGGCTCGGCCCGGTGTTTCAGAAGGCCGGCCAGGGCAGCTACCTGCAATTCGTCGCGCCGGGCGTCATCGGCATGTCGGTCCTGTTCGCGTCGATCTTTTCGGGGATTGGCCTGTTGTGGGATCGCCAGTTCGGCTTCCTCAAGGAGACGCTCGTCGCACCCGTTCCGCGCCTGCACATCATGATCGGGCGAACGTTCGGCGGCGCGACGACGGCGATCCTGCAGGGCCTCCTGGTGCTGATCGTCTGCCTCTTTGCCGGTTTCCGGCCGGCGCACATCGCGACGCTGCCGCTCGTGGCGTTGTTCATGGTTCTCATCAGCGTCGTGTTCGCCGCGCTCGGCACCGCGATCGGCTCGCAGCTGCAGAACATGCAGGGCTTCCAGCTGATCATGAACTTTCTCGTCATGCCGATCTTCTTTCTGTCGGGCGCCCTGTTCCCGCTGACGGGGCTGCCGAAGGCGCTGGCAGTGGCCACGCGGATCGATCCGCTCACCTACGGCATCGACGGGCTGCGCGGCGCGTTCATCGAGACGGCGCACTTCAGCATGGCCACCGACATCGCGGTGCTCGCCGTCACTGCGTGCGTGTTTCTGATGCTCGGCGCTCGCGCCTTCGCGAAGATTCAGATTTGAGCAGCCGGCACTCTTCTTTGCCGAGGCTGATCAGGCAGCGTTCCAGCCTTCACGGCTTTGGCGTCTTCGCCGCCGAATCGATCAACAAGAACAGGCGGCTCATCGACTACGCCGGAGAGCTCGTGCGCAACTCGGAAACCGCCGGGCGCGAGGCGCGGTACCTGGAGGAAGGCTGCATCTGGGTCTTTCGCGTGAATCGCGCCTGGAGCCGCGATGCCGGCGTCGGCGGCAACATCGCACGTTTCATCAATCACTCCTGCACGCCGAACTGCTGGTTCGAGATCGTCGACAAGACGATCTGGATTCGCGCGTCCAGGTTGATTTGTAGAGGCGAGGAACTGACCTACGATTACGCCACCGTCGGAGATCACACGATCGCGTGCCGATGCCGTCCCGGCTGTACGACAATGCTGTGAACCTGATCGCCGAGCGCCGGCTGCGGGATTCGCGGCGCGAACAGTCTCGGGGAGGGTTACGTTGCACCGGCATGCCGCGCAGATTGACCCGCTGTCGCGGACGCGCGATCGAGCACGGCACGGTCCCACTTCGCGAGCGTGGCGCCTCGCTCGTAGGTGCTCTCGATGAACGCGAGGATCTCCTGCTCCGGTGACGCGGCGGTCCGTACCGCCTCGTACGGAAGGATGAATTCCCCCATTTCGCGATGGTAGTACGCGGCGCGCGGCCGCACCTGCGCTTCCTTGAATCCCGCCGGCTCAGGGACCGCGTACGCGTAGAACGAGGGCTCGAGGACTGGCCCGCTGCCCGGCCAGAAGCCATGACTGATCACTTCGTGCGAATACGCCTCGCGCATGAATGCGGGTCCCTCTCGCGGCGGCGCGAGCCGGCCCGAGAAGCGCGTGACGGCCAGATCGAAGCTGCCCCAGAAAAAATTCGCTGGACTGCACTTGCCGACGAACGAGCAGCGCGCGTCGGTGAAGACGCGCTCGATGTCGGCAAAGATGCGCCACGCCTTCGTCGCAAAGGCCGGATCGTATGAATGATGGTCGACGTCGGTGTCCAGGCGAATCGGCGTCGGAATCTCGACGGCTACCGGCCAGATCTTCACCTCAAGACGCATCTCGTTCAGTAATGCCATCATCTCGCCGTAGAAATCGGCGACCGTCCGCGGCTCGAGCTTCAGCGCGCGCTCCTCGCCATCTGACGTGCGCACGACGAGACGATGATCGATGAAGTCGAACTCCATCGTGAACGAGCGGCGATCGTGCGGCAGCGAATGCGTCGAGAGCCCGCGCGGCGTGATGTGGAAGGCGACGCCCCACGAGTGATTGACCGGCGGCGCGAGAGCGAGCGCCACCTTGCCCACAACCTGCATCCACATGTGCAGCGTGGCATATGTATCCTTCCACGCGTCGTACGGCAGCGCCGGCCAAGGTTCAATCTTGGTCATGCTCGTTTCTCACTCGCTTCGTAGCGCAGGCCTTTTAGGCCTGCCCCGGGGGCGCTGATGCAGCCCTGAAGGGCTGCACTACGCAATGTCGTAAACCGCTCTAGGGTAGTCCATAGACGACCACGCGCGCGGACCCACCCGTCACCGGCCAGATCTTCGAATTCAAGCCCACCGCCGCGGCAACGAATTGCCTGCCGCCCACCTCGTAAGAAATGACGCCCCCACCGACGGCTTTCCCCGTAGCGCTCTGCCACACGGCTTTCCCCGTCTGCGCGTCGAACGCGAGCACATCGCCATCGAGATTGCCCGTGAACACCATGCCGCCGGCGGTTGCCGTGATGCCGGCCACCATCGGCTTCGGCGTCTGCACCTTCCACTTGATCGCGCCGCTCTCCGGATCCAGGGCGGTGACCCAACCCTTCCAGCGATCGGTCGGGTCCATTTTCCCGAACGGGCTCTGAGGATCGTCCACGCCGCTCCACGGCAACCCCGGCGTGCCTTTGAGCGTATCGAGCCGTTGCAGCTTCACGGACGTGCACCAGTCGATCGCGTTGACGTACACCAGGCCGAGCTCGTGGTGAAAGGTCGGTCCATTCCATTCGATGCCGCCCTGAGTGCCCGGACAGAACCGTGTCGTGCGCGCCGAGGTGATTGGCGTTTCCGCGTTTGCACGCGTCGTCGCGATGCCCTTGGAGCGCACGACCAGCGTGGTGCCGCCAGGACCTCTCTCGCCCAGGTGCGTTGTTGTCGTCCGCTCGATGCCATAAACGTAACCGTCCTTCGCGCCAGCCGCCACGAAGTGACGCCCGCTTTTCGTGGTGATCAGCGCCGGCGCGGCCGAGATATCCCAGTCGTGGAAGTCTCCCTTGATCGGCTGCACGTAGGCGGCGAGGCGTCCGGTCTTCGCGTCGATCGCGAGCACCGAGTTGGAATACAGGTTTTCGCCGGGATGCAGTTGCGCGACGAAATCAGGAGCCGGATTGCCGGTTGAGACGTAGAGTAATCCGCTCGCTTCATCCAACGCGTAACTCGTCCACGTCGCTGCACCTCCCGGAGGATTCCCGGCGGACGCCCGCCACGTCGCGCGCTCGGGGCCGGATTCGGCAATCGTGCTGAACTGCCAGACCGTGCGGCCCGTCGCCGCATCGAGCGCGTAAATGCGTCCCGACACATTGAAGTTGTCGCCGCCCGCGTTGCCGACGAAGACGAGACCGCTCCAGGCAATCGGCGCCATCGGCACTGACTCGCCTTTCTTCCCGTCGCCGATCGCGACGTCCCAGAGCACGCTGCCGTTCGATGCATCGAGCGCCAGCACGTGCGCGTCACCGGTGCCGCGGAACACCTTGCCCGCAAGATAGCCAACGCCGCGATTCACGTCGAGAAAGGTCTCAGGCTCGGCGCGCGTCTGCTTCCACTTCTGCCGGCACGTCGTCGCGTCGATCGCGTACGTGTTGTTGAATGCGGTGAAGTAGAGCACGCCGCCCACGGCGACGATGCCACTCTGAAAGCTGACGGTGTCGGCCGTATCGAATGCGCACACCTGGCGCAGCCCGGTCACGTTGGACGGGGTGATCTGCTCGAGCGGCGAGTAGCGATCGCCGGCGAGCGAACCGTTGTAGGCGATCCAGTCGCCGGGCCCGATGCGCGTGGCCGGCGTCGTCGACGCTGCCGGTGGCCTCGAGGCTCCGCGCTCGGTCGAGGAGGGCTGTGGCTTGCCGCTGCAGCCACCGGCGAGGCTGACGACGAACAGGATGAGCAACGCGCGATTGTTCATTGAGAATCTCTCGACGACGATGATCGCCGGAGGATATGTCAAAGCAGCCATGGTCGCAACGAACCGCCAATGAGAACCGGGCGGCCGCCGAATTCGTCTTTAGTGACGTGCATCAGCTGCTGACAGATATCCGCTCCGGCCTTCGGATGCTCGTCAAGTATCCGACGCTGTCGATTGTGGCGGTCCTGACGCTCGGACTCGGGATCGGGCTGAGCACGACGGTTTTTTGCGTCGTGAACGGCGGCCTTTTCAAGGGGCTCCCGTTTCCGGGCGCGGATCGCCTCGTGGCCCTCGTCGCGACGAACCCTTCGCAACAGCAGCCGCGGCAGCCGATCAGCGTGCACGATCTCGCGGTTTGGCAGGCGCGGCAGACGGTGTTCGAGCGATTCGGCGCGTACGGGTTTGCGCCCATCAATCTGTCGACGGAGGAAGGAAGGCCCGAGCGGTTCAGCAGCGGCCAGCTCTCGGTGGCGGCCTTCGAGACTTTGAGTGTCCAGCCCATGTTGGGCCGCGGGTTTCGCGACGGCGACGATCGGCCGGGCGCCGAAGCCGTGATTCTCCTGGGGTACGAGCTGTGGCGCGATCGATACGGGCGATCCCCGTCCATCATCGGTGCGACCATTCGCGCCAATGGCGTGCGGCGCACGGTGATTGGCGTCATGCCCGAGCGGTTCGCGTTTCCCATTCGCGAGTCGCTCTGGACACCGCTTTCGATCGATCCGCTCGCCACGCAACGAGGCAAGGGGCCAAGCTACCTGGTCATCGCACGGCTGAAGCCGGACGTCAGCCTCTCCCAGGCCCGGGCGCAGGTCACGACGATCGCATCGCAGCTCGAAACGGAATACCCCGCAACCAATCGCGGTGTCGGCGCCAACGTGATGCCGTATACGGAAACCATTCTCGGTCCGGAAATTTACGCGTTGCTGTATACGATGCTCGGCGCCGGCATCGGCGTGCTGCTCATCGCGTGCGTTAACGTATCGAACCTGCTCGTCGCCCGGGCGTCGTTGCGGAGGCGGGAGGTTGCCGTGCGCATGGCGCTCGGCGCCCGGCGCCATCGGGTCGTGCGGCAGCACCTGACGGAAGTGCTCGTCCTTGCCGTCCTCGGTGGCAGCATCGGGATCGTGCTGAGCGTCTTCGGCATGCGCTGGTTCACGCGGGCGCTGTCCGTGAACCCGCCGCCATTCTGGATCACCTTCGAGCTCGATTATCGCGTGATGCTGTTCGTGCTCGGCGTGATTGTGCTCGCCAGCTTGTGCGCGGGTGCATTGCCTGCGATGCATGCGGCGCGGGTGAGCGCCGGCGCGGCCCTCAAGGACGACAGCCGCTCTTCCACGAGTGCGAGCCTGGGCAAGTTCAGCAGCGCACTGGTTGTCGCGGAGCTGGCAGTGTCGTGTGGCTTGCTGATTGCCGCGGGCCTGATGATCAAGAGCGTCGTCGAGCTGAAGAACGTCAAAATGCCGTTCGCGATTGAAAACGTCTTGACCGCGCGCGTGGATTTGCCGCGCGGCAAGTATCCAGACTCCGCCGCGAGCATCAGATTCTTCGAACAGCTGCTGCCGCGGCTGCGGGCCGTCCCCGGGATCGAAGCCACGGCGCTGTCGGACGGCTTGCCGGCGGCGGGCAACGGGCTGATCACCGTGCAGATCGAGGGCAAGGCGTACCCGCACGCGATCGACTATCCCGCGGCGCGCGAGGGGATCGTGACGGCCGGTTACTTCGAAACCTTTCAGACGCCGCTCGTCAGCGGACGGGAATTCACGGCGGCGGACGTCGCGACAAGCCAGCCCGTCGCGATCGTCAACGAGTCGTTCGCGCGCGCGCACTTTGCGAACATCGATCCGACCGGGCACCAGTTCAAGCGCATCCGCCCCGAGTCAAAAGAGCCGTGGCTCACCATCGTCGGCGTGGTGCCCGATCTCCTCATGGAAGGCATCGGGAACAACAACGCGAGCCCGGTTGGCTACTACATTCCGATCGCGCAGAGCGATGTAGCGAACGGCGTCCGCGTCGCCGTCCGCACGCGGGGCGAGCCCGGCGCGCTGACATCGCTCGTGCGCTCGGCCGTGTCATCGCTCGATGGCGACCTGGCCATCTACGAGATCCACACCATGCGGTGGGTAATCGATCGACAGACGTGGTTCTACACGGTATTCGGCAGCTTCTTCATGACGTTCGGCTTCTGTGCGCTCTTCCTCGCGGCGGCGGGACTCTACGGGGTCATGTCCTTCGCGGTGACGCAGCGGACGCGCGAGATGGGCGTGCGATCGGCGCTCGGGGCGCCGGGAGTTCAGCTCGTGCTGCTGGTCATGCGCAAGAGCATGCTGCAGCTGACGATTGGTCTGTTCCTCGGGTTGGCGCTCGCGCTCCTCGCGTCCGGCGCTCTCCAACCGGTCCTGTATCACGTGGATCCGCGCGACCGGCTCGTGTTCGCCGCCGTGATCGCGACGCTGGCGCTTGCCAGCCTCATCGCGAGCATTCTGCCGGCGCGCCGGGTGACGAAGATCGATCCGGTCCTCGCGCTCGCGAGCGAGTGAATCGTCAATCCCTGATCCCTGATCCGGGATCCCTCATCGCGAATCCTTCATCCTCGATCTCCAATCAACCATCGAGAATGAAGGATGAGGATTCGCGATCGACGATTAGTGATTGCGGATCAGGGATCAGGGATGGGCGATTGTCATCGTTGGAACCAGTAAGCGATCTTGAAGAGGATGACGTCATCACCCGGTGCGCCGAAGACGCCGGCGAGGTCGCGGTGGAATACGAACTGTCCGGGGTTCGCCGAGTCCCGGCGCTGTTCCGTCCACACCAGGTACATCGCGGAGCCCCGCTTCCATTCCCAGCGGAAGATGCCATTCACGCGCAGCGATTTGAAGTTGAAGTTGGGATCGCCGAAGTGGAAGGCATCGCCCCCGTCTCCTGGCTCGATGGTGTAGATCCGCGCGGTCGGTTCGTACGACAGGTCGCCGCGATCGATACCGTAGCGGACGAAGTCGAACGTGCGCGGACGCGCGAGTTCCTTGAACTCGCGGTAGTCGGCGACCGACACGAGCGGCTGCATGTAGAACTGGATCGACATTCTGGGCGAGAGCACGACGTTCACGCGCGTCTGCAGGCCGAACTCTTTCTGGTCGATTGTCCCGAAGACGTAGCGTGAGCCGAACGTTGACGTCGCCGCCGGATCGACGAACGTGCCGACGTACTGCGCCAGCTGGTGGGTGCGATTGAAGGTTGGTCCGCTGGAGATCTCGAGAGAAGCGGCGGGCCTGTAGCGGACGCTGACGCTCCCACTGTAGGTGAACCCCGCGTCGCTCGTGAACGTGTTGCCGTTCGCCCCGACGGACAGGCGCTTCCGCCCGTCACTCTGCAGGCCCATGAATGCACCGCGCGTCGATGGCGAGGCCATGGATGGTCCGCCCCGGGTCAACCGATCGTCCTGCACCGGCCGGAAGAAGAGCGCATCGCCGAACAGCGTCCAATAGTTCTTGAACTGGATGTTCCCCAACAGGAAAAGGCCGTCGCTCTGCCGCTCCCGCGCGAAGTTCCACGTGTAAAATTTCGCGACCGCAAGGAAACGGTCACGCGAGAATCGATTCACCTTCGGATTGTGCCACTGGTAGACCACGTGCGCGCCGGCGCGATCGCTGTTGAAGTTGAATCCCGCATCTCCTGATTCGAACCCGGGACTCACACTCCAGAGCGCCGCATTCAGGCCGTGAACGCCGCTGTTGCGATTCACGTTGACGCTGCCGGTCCAGCCCCCGAGCGCCGTGGCGCTCGGATCAAAATGAAGATGTGGTGCGTCCGGACGCTGATAGTACCGCTGCGCTGCCTGCTGCAGACGCGAGACGGCGGGTTGGCTGCCGGTCAGGTAACTGCCCGCGATGCTGCCGGTGACGACCCAGTCGCGCTTGCTGTCGAGGAAGTAATGCGCATCGGTGCCGGCGACGTACGCCTGGCCAGGCACGAGGTTGTGGAGCGCCGGCGTGTGCAGGTCGCGGTTCACCGCGGTCGCCAGCAATCCTACGGAGGCGCGGCGACCGATCTCGCGCTGGACGCGTCCGACGAAGTAATTGGTCAACGGTTCCACCTCGGTTTCGCCGTGGAACGCGTTGGTCACCGTCTGCGCCTGCTCCCGTCCGGTCACCGCCTCCAGAAAGCCGAGGCTCCAGCCGTTTCGTGTCTTGCCCGTGAGCTTCGCCGCACCAAGAATCGTCGACGAGGACGGCTGATCGACGAAGTCCCCGTCGGCCCTGCCTTGTGGCGCGCGCCCGATGCGCCGCGAGTAGAACAGCATTGGCTCCGATCGGTTGAAGCCCCAGAAGTTGTTGGCGCCGCCATGGCCGAAGTTGCTGAAGATGTTCGCGCCCTCGATGAAGAACGGGCGCTTCTCCTCGAAGAACGTTTCGAACGCGGTGAGGTTGACGACCGCCGGATCCACCTCCACTTGCCCGAAGTCCGGATTGATCGTGCCGTCGAGCGACAGATTGCTGCTCAGCCGGTACTTCAAATCGACGCCCGCGCCGGCGAACATCCGCGAGCCGTCATTGAATGGATCGTTGGGCCCGGGTGGCGCCACGAATTCCGCGCGACTCACCGCATATGGCAGCACCTCCACGCTCCGGTGCGGCGAAATCCCTTCGAGCCCCTCCAGATGACCCATGCGCGATGCCAGGCCACTCTCCGTCTTGGGCACGTGCACCAGCCACGAGCGCTCTCCTTTGCGCTGGATGTATCGCATCGCGTTGATGCCGAAGGTGTGATGCGCCGCCGCCGGAAAGCGAAGCTGCGAGTAGGGGAGGCGCATTTCGAGCGTCCATCCACTTTCATCGATCTTCACCGCCGATTCCCATACGGCATCCCACGCGTTGTCCTGCCACGAGTCGTTGTAGATAGTGGAGTCTCCCTGCACGCCCGCGGCGGTGACGGTGAACGCCGCGCCCGTCAGATGGTCGTGATGAGGATCGAGGAACAACGTGAAACTGTCGGCCTCCGCGTCGAGATCGCGCCGCGATAACTGGCGGGCGATTCGTGATGGCTCCCGATCGTAGAGCCGCACGCCGACGTACAACGCCGCGGCATCGAATGCAATGCGAAGCTCGGTCCGTTCGGTGACCGGCTTCCCCTCCTCGGGATCGCGCTGCGTGAATTCGGTGGCGGCCGGCGCACGTAGCCAGACCTCGTCGTCGAGCCGCCCGTCAATCGACACAGCCGTCGTCGCACGAATGGCCTGGACTACGGGCACGCCCGGGTGGGCAGACTGCGACTGCCTCGCCATCGCGGGAGGAACACACAGCGAGGCTGCGAGCAGCGCGAAGAGAATGCGGCGGAACACGGACGAACTCAAAACCGCGCCACCGGAGGGCAAAGCACAGTGTAACCCGGACGGGTGCGCTGTCAGGCGACCGGCGTTCCAGTAGAATGCGCGGCGAACTGCCGCAGGACTCACACGACCGGAAAACCCATCTGCGACAGTGAAGTGCGGTGAAGGAGAGACCATGCTCAGAACACTCAGCGTCATAGCAGCGGTTTCGATGGCCGGGTTGGTTGCCAGCGTCGCTCCCGCGACCGCGCAGGACGGCAAGCTGCGCATCATTGCGTTCGGCGCGCACCCCGACGACAACGAACTGCGCGTCGCCGGCACGGCGGCGATGTGGGCGGCGGCCGGACATCACGTGAAGTTCGTGTCCGTCACCAATGGAGATATCGGCCACTGGAGGGAAGCGGGCGGGCCGCTGGCGCGGCGGCGCACGGCCGAAGTCCAGGAAACCGCGAAGATTCTTGGCATCACCACGCAGGTCCTCGACCTGCACGATGGCGAACTGGAGCCGACGCTCGCGAACCGGCGCACGATCACACGCCTGATTCGCGAATGGAAGGCGGACATCGTGCTCGCCCATCGTCCGAACGACTATCACCCGGATCACCGGGCCGTTGGTCAGCTCGTGCAGGACGCCTCCTACATGGTGACGGTGCCGTTCTTCTGCCCTGATACACCAAATCTCGACCGCAACCCCGTGTTCCTCTCCTACGAGGATGACTTCACGAAGCCCAATCCATTTCAGGCCGATATCGTCGTGGCGATCGACGGGGTGGTGGAGAAGAAGCTGGCCGCGACCGAAGCGATGCCATCGCAGTTTTACGAGGGCGGAGCGAATGGCGGACCGCAGCTGGTGCCGTCCGACGAAGCTGCAAAGACGAAGCGGACGAATGACGTGCGCGAGGGGTTCAGGAAGCGATTCGCCTCGACGGCGACCCAGTACCGCGCGAAGCTGCGTGAGATGTATGGCGCGGAGCGCGGGGACGCTGTGCAGTACGCGGAGGCGTTCGAGATTTCGGAGTACGGCCGTCGGCCAAACGCCGAGGAGATCAAGCGATTGTTTCCGTTCTATGCGCCGAAGTAGCCGCTACGCCCGCGCGGCCGCGAAGGGCCACTGCCGCAGCCGGCGCGACCAGACGAGGAAGCACACGACGCCGAGCGCCAGGATGCCGAGACCGAAGCCGATGACGCGCACGTCCGTTGTGATGAAGACGAAGACCCAGCCGACCAGCGCGACGAGGGCCGGCACGGGATAGAGCCAGATCCGATACGGGCGCGGCATATCAGGACGCGTCCGCCGCAGGCGCATCACGCCGGCGACCTGGCCGATGAACTGTACGAGAATGCGCGTCGCGATCAGCGCGTCGATCACGATCCCGAGCGCGAAGAGAGACGCCAGGATCGAAATGACGCCAAGCACCAGCAACGACACGTGCGGAAAGCCCTTCGTCGGATGGAGCTGGCCGAACGCCCTGAAGAAGTATCCGTCACGGGCGGCGGCATACGGAATGCGCGAGTATCCGAGCAACAACGCGAACACGGATCCGAATGCGGTCCACAGGATCATCAGCGTGAACATCGTCGCGACGCCGGAGCCGTAGATCTTCTCCATGAAAATCGACACGATGAAATTCGACTCCGGGTGCACATCAGCGGGAACGAAGCTGCGCCACGGCACAACGCCGATGATCGAGAGATTGATGCCGATGTAGATCACCGCGACCGCCACGGTGCTCATCAGAATCGACCGCGGGATCACCCTGCCGGGATTCTCCACCTCGTCGCCGATGTAGCAGACATCGTAGTAGCCGAGGTAGTCGTAAACGCCAATGCGCGACGCGGTGCCAAGTCCGAACAGAAACCCTAATGACATGTCGAACGCGTGCGGCGGGAAATCGAACGCGACGCGCGAATCGAAATGTGCCATGCCCGTGACGATCACGGCGATCGTCGTCGCCAGTGTGCCGACCCAGAGGCTCACGGTGATTGTGGCGATCGAATGGATGCGTCGATACAGCAGCGCGATATTCAGGATGCCGACGGCTGCCGCGACGAGGAACACCGTGCGCGCAGACAGGCCGTGCCAGATGTAGCCGAGATACTGCGCGAAGCCGATGTAGCCGGACGCGATCTCGAGCGGTCCGCTCAGGATGAACTGCCACACGAAGAGGAACGCCATCAACCGACCCAGACGTTGGGGTCCGAATGCCTCGCGCAAATAGCCGAACGATCCGCCCGGACCCGGCATCGCGGCGCCGAGTTCGCTCCACACCATGCCGTCGCAGACGACAATCACGAGTGCGGCGAGCCAGCCGATCATCGCCTGCGGTCCACCGAGCGCCGTCAACAACAACGGGATCGTGATGAACGGCCCGATCCCGATCATGTTGTTCATGTTCAGGGCAGTGGCCTGCACGATCCCGAAACGGCGCGGTACTTGGGTCGCCGGCTGGGTGCTCGAAGGCTCCACTTAGTACTCGATGAACATGCGCTGAATGTCGGTGGGATCCTGCGTCTTCGTGAGCGCGAGCATCAGCAGGATGCGCGCCTTGAGAGGAGCGAGGTCTTCGCCCGCGATCTGGTATTCAGATCTCCGCGATGACGCGGTGGCGCCCGGCGCACCCGGCGTGCGCAGGCGCGCCGCAATCCGGCCGCTGCCCGTACGCGTGGTGATGACGACAAAGACGCCTTTACCGGTCGCATAGGCGATACCCTCGTCCTGTGTGCCGCTCGTGGCGCCGGCGCCGGCGGCTGCCATCACGATGCCCTTGGCTCCCCGGTCGACGGCCGCCTTGATCAAATCTCCGGGCGCGCCTTGATAGACCATCACGATGTCGACGCGAGGCAGCGCGGAGACGGTCGTAAGATCGAGTTCGCTCTTGATGCTGTGCCGCTTCACGACGTCGCGGTAGAAGACGACACGGTCGGCGTCAACGACGCCGAGAATGCCGTAGCCGCGCGACTGGAACGTGTTCAGGCGCAAGGCGTCGGTCTTCGTCACCTCGCGCGCCGCATTGATCTCGTCGTTCAAGACGACCAGCACGCCGCGGCCGCGCGCGACAGGCGTTGCCGCGACGCGAAAGGCTTCCTGCAGGTTGGCGGCGCCTTCATAGCCCAGCGTGCTCGGGTTGCGCATCGAGCCGACGACGACGACCGGTCGATCGGATCGGACGGACAAATCGAGAAAATACGCAAGTTCCTCGAGCGTGTCGGTTCCGCTGGTGACGACAATGCCGGCCAGCCCGCGATCGTCATCGAGCAGTGCGTTGATCCGCTTGGACAGCGCGAGCCACTGATCGAGCGTCAGCTCGCTGCTCGACTGGTTCGCGAACTGTTCTGTTTCCGGCTTGGCCCAGCGCGTCACGTCGGGGACCAGCGTGACGAGCTCGGCAGCAGTGAGACGGCCTCCCACCTTGTTTGAGATCGTTCCGCCCGTCGCGATCAGCCGCACTCGCGGCATCTCCGGTGCCGTGGCCGGCTGCGGACGCGTCTGGACCGCCGCATGGACGGACCAAGGGCTCAGCAGGAACGTCAGAAGGAAGAGCGGCCACAGAAGAACACACAGAAAAACACAGAAATAAACAAAGAAAGACACAGAACTACACGGCAAATTCGTTCCCTGTCTCGTCTGTGTTTTTCTGTGTTCTTCTGTGGCGTGTTCTTCCGTGGCCTGTCTTTCTCTGGCGCCCATGGCGCGGCCACTATACCTGAGGGATGGGACGGCCATGCGCAAGGCTGAGCCAGCGGCTCAGCTGATGTGCGGCCTCGTCGGGCGTTCGCCCGTAAAACGGCATCAGCGCGCGAGAACCACCAGGCACGCGCGCGATCTGCGCACGCCATTGATCGCGGTCCACCAGCGACACTTCGATATGGTACTCGCGGCCATTGATGGTTTCTTCGAAGCGATGAACGGTGAGCGGCATGCGACGCGATCGAAAGCGAAAACGATGAAGTGGGTGGCAAACCCGGCGAGCATTTTCTGCGTCCCGTCACCGAGACGCAAGCGAAAGAATCCGCGAAGGCGCACCCACATGCAGCGTGCTTCGGCAAAACGGAACAATGCGCGAAAAAAAATCCGCAGCATGTCAGAATGTCCACAAGCTTTCCACCGCTCATCCACATGTTTTCCACAGCCGCGGTGCGCTCGGCCTTCGCCTCGCTGATGATCGTCGTGTGCGCGTCTCACGCGGACGCGCAATCTTCGGCGAACGTGACGCTGTACCGCATTTTTCTGCAGGACGGCACGACGCTCGTGAGTTACGGCGACTACGCGCGCGTGGCCGATCGCGTGGTGTTGTCGGTTCCGATGGGTGGATCCTCTTCGGCGCCGAATATCCAGCTGCTCACGATCCCCGCCTCGGTCGTCGACTGGGAACGCACCGATGCGTATGCGGAATCCGCCCGCGCGGCGCACTACGCTGTCACGCGCGGTCCTGATGATTACGCGCTGCTCGCGTCGGCGGTTGCGCGCGCCCTCTCCGACATAGCCGTCACGCGCGATTCCGCGACGAAGATCGCGATGGCGGGCGAAGCGCGACAGAACGTCACGCGCTGGGTGGCGGAGCATTACGGCTATCGCGCCTCAGATGTGGCGCAGCTCGCCGGCATGTTCGACGACGTGATCGCGGAAACGCGAGCGGCGTCAGGCGCGGCGAATGTCGATCTCGCGCTCGTCGCGAACATGGCGGTGCCCCCCTCGATGCCTCTGATGGGGCCGCCGACGCTGCCCGAGAGCCTCGAACAGGGATTGCGCGCCGCGACGCTCGCCGAGCCCAGCGAGCGGCTCTCGCTGCTGCGCGCCGTCGCGGCCACACTGTCCACTGTCGGCCCCGAGGCGACATGGTCGGGGTCGCTGCGCGCGCGTGTGAGCGCGGCGATTGCGGGAGAGGAGCGCACCGACCGAGACTATGCGACGCTGTCGCGCGACGTGCTGCGGACGGCCGATCGGCGTGCGCGCGACGCCGACGTTCGCGGCGTCGCGCGCCTCCTGTCGCGCGTGCTGCAGGACGATCAGCGGCTGGGTAATCGCCGTCCTCAAGCGATCGCGTCCCTGCTCGCCTCGCTCGATGCACGGCTCGACTCGGCGCGGCGGCTGCGGCTCGCGCGTGATCAGTGGGAAGGCCGGCTCGACTTGTTGCGCGGCTACTCGCGCCTCATCTCGGAGCCGCTCGCGACGCTCAGGCGCGGTCGATCGTCGCTGGAGCGGATTCGGCAGTTCGAGGCGACGTCACGGGTGATGCTGCAACGCCTCACCGATCGCACCGCCGACGCGTCGCGGCAGCTCTCCGCCGTGACTCCTCCGGTCGAAGGTGAGACAATCCAGGGATTGTTGACGAGCGCCGCGCAGCTCACCTCGCGCGCGGTCTCGGCGCGGCAGCGCGCCGTCGCGTCGGGCGAGATGCCGACGGCGTGGGAAGCGGCATCAGCCGCGGCCGGCGCAATCATGTTGATCGAACGCGCGTCCGACGAGCTCCAGAGACTGACCAAGGCCCCTGAACTGAAGTGATCACCCCGCGCAGTACCCGGCTCGTCCGGGTTCCGGATCTACAAGCCTTCCAGCGTGCCATCGTGCGTGCTCTTCCCCGGACGATCGATGCCGTGCGCGACTGCGCGGTCATTGTGCCGACGCGCGGCGCGGCGGAAGAACTGCGGCGGACGATTGAGAACCTTGCACTCGGATCCGGCGGCGTGTTCGCGAGCGCCGATTCAGGTGCGATCGCTGTGGTGCTGCCCGAGCTCTCGACCAGAGATCAGTTCTACGTGCGAATGCGTGAACGGATGCCCGATGTGCCGGCATTGCTCTCTGGATTTGCCCGTGAAGTGCTGTTGCGCCGCGCCGCCCGCGACGCGAGTGCGGCTGGCGCCGAGCCGCCGTTTCAATTGCGGCCCGGATTGATTGTCGAGATACTCGCGCTGTACGACGAGCTGCGCCGGCGCCATAAGACGGTCTCGGACTTCGAGCGGCTCCTCGTCGCAGCGCTCGCGCCCAGCGCGGATCACGATCGCGGCGCGGCGCGGCTGCTCGAGCAAACGGTCTTTCTCGCATCTGCGTTCACGCGGTTCGAAGCGGCAATCGCCGCGACGGGCCGGCTCGACGAGCACGCCCTGCGCCTCCGGGCGCTGCAACCGTCACCGGGCGCACGCGCCGTGTTCCGCCAGGTGATCGTGACGGTCGGCGA
Organism: Acidobacteriota bacterium; assembly: GCA_003222675.1. Classification (GTDB taxonomy): domain Bacteria; phylum Acidobacteriota; class Vicinamibacteria; order Vicinamibacterales; family 2-12-FULL-66-21; genus QHWT01. The sequence goes on from QHWT01000084.1 coordinate 23,452, forward strand.
CCAGGCAGCGGATCGCCGCGGCTTGTGGACCGCGGATTTCGATCTGCTCGCGCGCCTGCCGGGCCTCGAATCGATCGACGTGATCGCGACCGAATCGGTCCTGGAATCCGGGTACCACCAGCGCCTCCACGATTTGATGCCTGGCATTGAAGAGGTGCGCGCCGAAGGGCCCGCGGCACCGACGATTTTGGTTGTGCCCGCCTCCGCTCGCGTCGCATCTTCCGCAAGCTTTGGCGAGGCCAGTCCCCCAAGCGACGCCCGAGCGTTCGTGTGTCGCGATCGCGAAGAAGAGCTGGCCGAGTTCGCGCGAGCGATCAAGAGCGAGCCGCGGCGCGCCACGCCGCTCGATCGCACGGCGATTGTCTTTCAACGACCGCTCCCTTACCTCTATCTCGCCCGACAGGTGTTTTCGGACGCGCGTATCCCTTACCAGGCACTCGATTCGATGCCGCTCGCCGCGGAACCCTTTGCCGCCGCCGTCGACCTGATTTTCGCGGTGATCGCGGCGAACTTCACGCGTGGGTCGCTGATCGAGCTGCTGCGATCGCCGCACTTCGCCTTCGGGCACGCGTCGCACGCGGTCGCAGCGAGCGAGATCGCCGCGCTCGACCGGTTTCTCGTCGATCGGAAGTACCTCGGCGGCGCCGAGCGGCTGGCGGAGTTGTCGTCAGAAGCCGGCTCCGGCGCGCGAACGGGGTACGCATCAGCACTCGCCGCGGCGGCGGCGGTTGCCGATGCATTGACCAGCGTGTCGACAGCGGCCAGCGCGCCAGAACAGATCGCGGGCATCCTCGGCTTCATCACGGCACACGAACGCTTACCCCGTGCAACGGATGCGTGGCGCGCGCGTCACATGCGCGCGCGGGGCGCGGTGCTCGCCGCGCTCGAAATGCTCCGCGACGCGCACAAGGCGTACGATGCCGAGCCGCTCTCGATTGCCGAGCTGGCGGGTGCGGTCCGCCGGTGGATCGAAGGACAGACGTTCTCGCCGCGAACGGGCGCAACGGGGCTCGTGCTGCTCGATGCCCGTGCCGCCGCCTACGCCGACCTCGACGAGATCCGCATCGTCGGACTCAGCGAAGCGGACTGGCCCGAGCGCGCGACGCGCAGCATCTTTTATCCACAATCGTTGCTGTCGCAGCTCGGATGGCCCGCCGAGCAGGACCGTGTGACGGCGGGGCGCGCGCGGTTCCTCGTCTCAGCGTCGCCGCTGCTCGACGACATCGATGCCGTGGGTCTGCCGATCGAGCAGGCGCCCGCGCCGAGATTCACGCGGGCCTTCGCGCATGAAGCGCTCGCAATCGAGCCCGTGGCGTTCGACGCGGTCGACGGCTCGTCGCGTGAGTGGCTGACGCTGCGTGTGGCTCGAACGTTCGACGAGGAACGATTCCGCGGCGCCGCAGGATCGCGCGCCCCCATATCCTACGCCGTGAGCCACGTCGAGCGGTATCTCGCGTGTCCGTTCCGTTATTACGCCGCATATGTGCTGCGATTGCCGGAGGAGCGCGAAGAGGAATCGTGGATGACACCGCAGGAACGGGGACAGTTCGTGCACGAGGTGTTCTGCGAGTTTTTCACGGAATGGCAGGCGTGCGGCAGCGGCGCGATCACGACGGCCAACCTTGGCGAGGCCGTCGAGCTGTTCCGACAGGTCGCGGAAACGCACCTCGAGAATCTCCCCGAAGGGGACCGCGCGCTCGAACGGACGCTGTTGCTCGGGTCGGCCGCGGCGCCGGGGCTTGCGGAGCGCGCCTTTGCGTTCGAGGTCGAGCAAGGCGTCCCCGTCCTCGAGCGGCTGCTCGAGTACGAGCTCGAAGGCGTGTTCGCCTTCACGGGTCCTGACGGCCCCCGCTCCATCCATCTGCGCTCGAAAGCGGATCGTATCGACCTCTTGCAGGACAGCACGCTGCGGATCATCGACTACAAGCTCGGACGGGCGCCGAATCGCGATCGATCGCTGCAGTTGCCCGTCTACGGCGCGTGCGCCCAGCACGCATTGAAAGGACGGCACAACCGCGAATGGACCGTTTCGCGCGCCGGCTATGTCGCGTTTCGCGAGAAGCAGCCGTTCTCGCCGCTGGGGAGGAACGAAGAGGAAATCGCGGCGGCGCTTGCGGATGGGCAGGCCAGGCTCGTTGCCGCGGTCGAGAGTATCGAGCGGGGCGAATTCCCGGTGCGTCCCGACGAACCGTACCTCTGCAACTGGTGCGCGTACCCGACCGTCTGCCGCAAGGATTACGTCGGCGATGAGTGACCAGTTGTCGCTTTTCGGCAGCGTCAGCGTGGAGCCGGACGCCGACGCGGATGCGCGAATCTTCGCGCAGGACCCCGCGCACAACGTGGTGCTCGAGGCGTCGGCGGGCACAGGCAAGACCACCGTGCTCGTCACGCGTTACGTGAACCTCCTGATGCGCGGCGTCGATCCCGCCAACATTCTCGCGATCACCTTCACGCGCAAAGCGGCGGCCGAGATGCGCGAACGGATCCTGCGCGACCTGCGGCGCGCGGCCGAGCTCAACACGTTCGATCGCGCACGCTGGATCGCGTTGCGCGATCGTCTGGCCGACATCCAGATCAGCACGATCGACGCCTTCTGCCTGTCGCTGCTCCGCGAGTTTCCGCTCGAAGCGGATCTCGACCCCGGGTTCACAATGGCGGACGAGACCGAAGTGCCGCGTCTGGTCGAGCAGGCGCTCGATAAGTCGCTCGCAATCTTCGTGGGGCTCGCGAAGCGCGAACCGGATTTCGCGCTGGTGCTCGCCCAGCTCGGCATCTCGCGCACGCGCGAAGGGCTCGCCTCGCTGCTCGATCGACGGCTCGTCGCAGGGGACGTGCTGGATCGCTTCCTGGCGCGCGGTCCCGCGGATTTGACCGCCGCCGCCATCTGCCGGCGCGCCGTTGACGGCTTGATCGATCTCTTTTACCAACTACCCGGTGGCTTCGAGCGATTCATCGCCGAGGGACCGCTCGACCATCCGCGCTACCAGCTGCTCGCGCGCGATCTTCGACGGCTCGAGACGTTCCGGAACGCCGACGATGCCGCCGTGCGCGGGCTGATCGACCGGGTGTCGGCGCACTTCCTCAAGAATGACGGCAAGCGGCGCAGCAGCGATCGAATTCATCCGTACACGAACGGCGACTATCCGTCCCCGGACCTAGGGAAGCGTCACCGCGCCGCGGCGCTGCAGCTCGGCGAGCCGATTGAGAATCTCGCGCGCGCGTTCAGCCGCGACCTCAACACGGTGCTCGCGCGCGGTATCCGGCGGATGTTCTCGATCGCGCTCGCGCAATATCGCATCGCGTTGAACGAGCGATCGGTCCTCGACTTTTCCGACGTCCTCGAGCGAGCCGTCGATTTGCTCGGGCGGATGGACGAATTTTCGCAGAGCCGCTACCGCCTCGAGGGGCGCTATCACCACGTGCTCGTCGACGAATTCCAGGACACCAGCCGCAAACAGTGGGAGCTCGTCTCCCTGCTCGTCAAGGCATGGGGCGAAGGACTCGGGCTCGCGTCGAACCCGTCCATCTTCATCGTAGGCGACCGCAAACAGTCGATTTATCGCTTCCGTGACGCGGAGGTTGCCGTTCTCCAGGAAGCGGGCCGCTTCATCGAAGGGCTGCGTCCGGGATCCAGCGGACGGCGATCGATCACGCGAAGTTTTCGCGCGGTGCCGCAACTGCTGTCGTTCGTCAACGAGGTGTTTACGGAGATGGGGCGCGGCGCCCAGCGCGCCGATGACTTCAAGTACGACGAGGCCGACCGCTTCCCGGTCGATGCTGTCCGGGATCCGCGCGGGCCGATGCTGGGCCTCGCGTTCGCCGGGGATTCGACCCTCTGCGCCGACGCGGTTGCTGACGAGATCGCGCGCGTGCTGCGCGAAGAGACCGTCCGCGACAAACAGTCCGGCCTCGCGCGCGACGTGAAGCCCGGAGATATCGCGATTCTCTTCCGCTCGCGCGCGAGCCATCGGGAGTTCGAGGCCGCGCTCGAAGCGCGCGGAATTCCAACGTACGTTTACAAGGGTCTTGGTTTCTTCGACGCGGACGAGATCAAGGACATGTCGGCGTTGATACGCTACCTCGCGAATCCTTCGTCGGATCTTCGGGCCGCAGCCGTGCTGCGTTCGCGATTCGTGCGCCTGTCCGACGCCGCGCTCAGCGTCCTGGCCCCGCGGCTCGCCGCGGCACTCATCGATCCCGAGCCGCCATCGGCGCTTCCTGCGCTCCTCGACGATGACCGCCGCGCGCTCGAGCAGGCGCGAGCGCACGTGCCTGGCTGGCTCGCAAAGGTCGATCGCGTGCCCCCTGCGGATCTCATCGAATCGATTCTGCCCGACGTCGCCTACGCGTATGAGCTCCGCGGCCCTCGCCGCCAGCAGGCGTGGGAGAACCTGAAGAAGATGCGTGCGCTGGTGCGACGCATCCAGAACCGCGGCTATGCGACGCTGGCGCGCATCGCGGATCATCTCGATGCGCTCACGGCCGGAGATGAATCGAACGCGGTGATCGAAGCGCTCAACGCGGTAAACCTCATGACGGTCCACGCGTCAAAGGGCCTCGAGTACCCGGTAGTATTCGTCGTGAATCTCGCGAAAGGCGCCAGTGGTCCGCCCAAGCCCGTGCGTGTGAGCGGAGATGACGTGTCGGTCGGTCCGTTCGTGTCGGCAACCGATGAGGATGAAAAGGCGCGGGAACGCGAAGAGACGAAGCGGCTGCTCTACGTCGCGCTCACGCGCGCGCGCGACCGGCTGTATCTCGCATCCGTATTGAAGGACGGCCGGCTTGCGCCCGGACGCGGCAGCCTTGCGGAGGTGCTGCCCGAATCGGTGAAGGCGCTGTTCGCCCGAGCCTGCGCGTCACCGTCAGCGGATGCGCTCGAGCCGCTCGAATGGACCCCGGAGTCAGCCCCTTCGACAAGCTCCGGGCAGGGGCGCACATTCGCGTTCAGAATTTGCCCTCCACCGGCGAGCGATGTGCGAGTGCAGCCGGCGTCGGCCGGCGAACCGCGTCAGCTCGATGACAACTTCGCGGCCATGCCCGATGATCGAGGGACCGCGCGCGTGAGCGTGACGAGCTGGCTCGAGACGTGCGATTCAGAAACGGACTGGGGCGCCGGCGCCGATCCGGAGGATGCGTTTGTCGGTACCCTCGTGCACCGCTTGTTTCAATTCGGCGGAGCGCTGGGGGCAACCGCACCGGTCGAAGAGCTCGTCGCGTTTGCGGACTCGCTTGTCACGCCCGAGGACCGAGCATCACTGATGGATGTCGACACCGTTGAGCGTCGCGCGATTGACGTGTGGACCTCGATGAACCAGCAGCCGGAGGTCGCGCGGCTCCTGGGCGGCGAGCGCCTGCACGAAGTGCCGTTCTCGATCGTCTTGCCTGAGACCCCCGATCAGGTGATGCGCGGCACTATTGACTGCCTCATCCGGCACGCTGACGGATCGTTGACAGTCCTCGAGTTCAAGACGGGCCGGCCGCGCCCGAGCCATCAAGCGCAACTGAACGTCTATGTGCGCGCGGCGCAGGGATTGTTCCCCGAAGCATCTGTGAACGGACGCCTCATTTATCCAATGGGATTCGGTCCGTGACCGGGGACGCGCCAGGGATTTATACGATCGGCCACTCGATTCATCCGGCGGAGCGGTTTTTAACACTCCTTGAGGCGCATGAAGTCCGCCAGGTCGCGGATATAAGAACCATCCCGAAATCGCGGCGTCACCCGCAGTCGAATGGCGGCGCGCTCGAGACCTACCTGGGCGCTCACGGGATCGTCTATCGTCACTTTCCGGCGCTCGGTTGGATTGCGGAAACCTCGCCCCGATTCCGTCAACACCGGTTGGCGTCATTCCGGCTTTCGCGGTTACGCAGATCACATGCAAAGCGCGGAATTTTTTGCAGGTGTGGAGGCACTGCTCGCCTTCGCCGCGACTGCCCGGACGACGGTCATGTGCGCTGAGGCGGTGTGGTGGCAGTGTCATCGCCAGTTACTTGCGGACGCACTTTTCGCGCGGGATGTTCCGGTGCATCACATCCTGAATGCCGCCGACCCTAAGCTTCATCGCCTGAGCGACTTCGGGAGACTTAACAACGGTCGAGTCACGTATCCCGGTCTGCTGTAGCCCTGAGCGGTCACCGCCAAAGGAATGTTCCTTTTCCGCGTCCATTTCCCGCAAATGTCTGTTTTTCATGGATTTTTCTGGGGCTGGGAACCAACGACTCCGCTTGCCTGTCTAACCGGATAGCTGGCGTTAGGATTGCAGAGACGCCGGCAGCGCCCACCGCACGAGCGGCAGGGCGAGCGGGAGGTAACGGTATGGCAGTCCCATCGGGATCGCTCAGCAGCTCCGTCAGGCCGACAGGCACTATCTTCGAGCTCGAAGCGCTCGAGGGGCTGCCGTGCGGCTGTGTGGCGGCGGCCTACCGTGCCCGTCCCTGGGACGTCGCGGTCGTCTCGCTCGAAGCGAAAGGACCGCATTGCATCCTCGCCGGACACACGTCCGGGCAGATTCTGCGGCTTGGTGATCCCGCGGAGTTCGAGGAGGAGGACGCCGACGAATAGCGCGCTCGCGCATCACCGCGCGAGGCGTTCGGCGGCCCACCGTCTCGCTCGCTCCTCGGCTTCTTCTCGCGTCGGCGCTACCAGCACAATCGAGTTCTCGGGTTTTCCGTTCGCATCTGCGATCCAGGCTACCCAGTGGGGGCCGTGGGCCTCGCTGCGGATGTCAGGAGTGTCTGGCGCGTTCGCATCCAAGTGCCAATCCTCCGAAGATCTTGATTGCGTATGCCTAAGCCATTCCGTACAATTCGAGGGTTTGATTGGCCCCCCCGGGCCGTGAGGAGTGCGTTTCGATGGCGTTGACCTGTCCGAACTGCGGGAATGACCGGAATTTTCTGGTCAAGACCCTGCAGATGCATGTCGTCCGGCTGGACGATGCGCGCGTGGAAGTGAATGAGGAAGGCCGTCCCGCGGTGATCGAGGTCCTGTGCGACGAGTGCGAGACGGCGCTGAACTTCGAGGATTTTGATCTGGCGCTGCGCAAGGAGATGCTGCTGACGCTCGGCGCGCGCTGACCCTCCAGGTCCGTCCCGTCTCACGTCCTCAGGCATTTCGGTTGCATCATTCTTCGGTGTTCTCGGCTTCTTCCCAGTAATCGCATTCAGGGCAGATCCATTCGCGCACCTCGCGCGTGGTGGTCTGCCCCGTACCTGGCACGCGATCGGCCTGATCACGCGTCACCAGGCGCATGGTCTCGCCGCACATCGGACATTCTTTCATAACGCACAAACTACCATTGACTTGCCGTGATCGCTGCGGCATCGTTGCTGCAGCACGATCCGTCGACGGATCGTCCGCCCGACCATGAGGGATTACTACGACGTCCTCGGCGTGTCGCCGGATGCAGGCGCGGATGAAATCAAGCGCGCCCACCGGCAGCTGACGCGCCGCTATCACCCGGACATTTCGGGTGAAGAAGTGGCGGGATGTGTCGTGGACTGCCTGGCGGATGAAGTGGCCATCGATTTTCCTTCCGTGAGCACAGTGCTCGATCGCATGCGCCACGCGTTTTTCGGCGATCAACAGGCGCGTCGAGTGCCTGACGTTTTTGTAACGCCACAGGAGGCGTTCTGGGGCGCGACAGTGCCGATTGCGCTCCCGATCCGGCGGACGTGCGCGCACTGCGGCGGTCGCGGCGAAGTGTGGAGCGACTGGTGCGCCGTCTGTGGCGGCTGCGGCGACATGCCCGCGCGTCACCAGGTTCGTTTGCGCATTCCGGCCCGCGTGCATGACGGCACGCGCGTGCGCTTCCGCCTGGCTGCTCCCGGCATTCCCGACACCATCATCGACGCCCGCATCATCGTTCGATAGACTAGTAGACGCGGCCAATCGAGGCTGCAGCGTCTTCCATGCGTTCTCACGTCAACTTGCTCGGGATGCTCCAGCTGGCCTGGGGCGCGATGGGTTTGCTGCTCGGCGGCTCGCTGTTGTTGCTCGCGGCGGGAGCGGCCGCGATTGCGCGCACTTCGCCCGGCGATCCATGGACGGCGGTCTTCACCGCGGCGCTGTTCGTGATGTTCGCCGGAGCCCTGGGCGCGAGCGGATGGGCGAATGCGTGGGCGGGTCGGGCACTGCAGCAGCATCGCGCGCCGGCGCGTATCGTGACGCTCGTGCTCGCGGTGCTGAACCTGTTCGTGCTGCCGTTCGGAACGGCGCTCGCGATTTATGCCTTCTGGGTTCTGTTGCACAACGATGCGCGCGCGCTGTTCGAGACGCGCGCAGCCGCATGAGGCCCATGTTGCCGCTGCACAGCGAGAAGACGTCAACCGGACTCGACGCGAATGTCGCCGCGGCCTTGAGTTATCTCTTCGGCTTCGTGACGGGCGCCGTATTTCTCGTCGTCGAGAAGAAAGACAGGTTCGTTCGATTCCACGCAATGCAGTCCGCGCTCGCGTTCGGCGCGATTACGCTCTGTTGGCTGCTGCTGAACGCGATTCCCCTGCTCGGGTTCCTGATCGGTGTGCTGTTCATCATTCCGGGCTCGGCCATCCTGTGGCTGGTGCTGATGTTCAAGGCGTACCAGGGCGAGGAATTCAAGCTGCCGATCGTCGGCCAGATTGCCGCCGATCGGATTTCCCTGTGGCCTCCTCCATGAATCTTGTGGCTCCCGCCTTCAAGACGGAAGATTTGGTGATTTTGTGATTTCTGAAGCCGCAGTTCTCGACGCCTTGCGGGCCGTGAAGGACCCTGACCTCCACCGCGATATCGTCTCGCTGAAATTCATCAAGAACCTCCGCATCGACGATGGGGCGGTTGCCTTTACGATTGAGCTGACGACTCACGCGTGCCCGGTCAAGGATCAGATGCGCGACCAGGCGCGCGAGATCGTGTCGCGGCTGCCAGAGGTGACCTCCGTGGACGTCACGATGACGGCGCAGGTGCGGCAGAACCTCGGGCCCGACTGGAACAAGCAGCCTGTGGCGGGCGTGCGCAACATCATCGCTGTCGGCGCGGGCAAGGGGGGCGTCGGCAAGACCACGGTCTCGGTCAACCTTGCGATTGCGCTGAGCCAGGCGGGGGCGCGCGTTGCGATGATCGACGGCGATGTCTACGGGCCGAATGTCCCGATCATGCTCGGCATCAGCACGCAGCTCACGACCGACGGGCAGAAGATCGTCCCCGCGGAGCAGTACGGCATCCAGCTCGTGTCGATGGGGTTTCTCACGCAGGATGACGCGCCGGTGATCTGGCGCGGGCCGATGTTGCACGGCGTCATCCAGCAGTTCTTCCGCGAAGTGGCGTGGAAGGACATCGACTACCTGATCGTCGATCTGCCTCCCGGCACGGGGGACATCGCCCTCAGCCTGAGCCAGAGCGTACCGGTCGCGGGCGCCGTCGTGGTGACGACGCCGCAAACGGTTTCGCTGGCGGACACGCGGCGCGCGATCAAGATGTACGAAAAGCTGAACGTGCCGCCCCTGGGCCTCATCGAGAACATGAGCCACTTCATGTGCCCCTCCTGCCATGCCGAGAGCGACATCTTCGGCAAGGGCGGAGGAGAAATGCTCGCGACGGAGACGCGCGTGCCGTTTCTTGGACGCATCCCTATCTATGAACCGATTCGGATCGGTGGCGATACCGGTGTACCGATCGTCGTCGGCGAGCCGAAGTCGCCGGCCGCCGCGGCCTTCCGCGCCGCTGCATCGCAGCTCGCCGCGCAGCTGTCGATTTCCAGCTTCAGGCAGAAGACGGCAATACCGCTGTTGCCGGTCAGATAGCCATCAGCTGTCAGCTGGTAGTTTTCTTTGAACTTCCCGCGAAGCTGGCAGCTGAAGGCTGGGCGCTGGTAGCTGACTCGCGAGGCGCTTCATCGCAAGTGCGCCGAGCACAGGACCTGGCACCAGAAACACGAACGCCCACTTCCATCCCGCCGCCGCGCTGATCTGTGTCACGAGTCGCATGCTAATCATCGTCAACAGAAACCCCGCGCATGTCTGAAGCGTCAGCGCCGTGCCGACGTGGGTGCGCGGGCTGTGTTCCGCCACGAGCGCGGAGAACTGCGCCGAGTCGGCGACGATGGTGAAGCCCCAGACGATCACCAGGATGAGCAATGCCGAAAACGGCGCGCCGAACGCCAGCGGCGACAACGCCGCACACGTCGCGCTCGCGAGCATCGCAGCCGCGGCCACGCGTGCCTTGCCCCATTGGTCGGCCCAGCGGCCCGCGAGCACGCATCCAACGGAGCCGCTGGCAATGGCGATGAAGGCGACGAGCGAACCAGTGCCCGTTGCGGCGCGCGCACTGAGCGACGTCGAAGCACCTCTGCTGAGCGACGTCGAAGCAAATGCTGCAATCCAGGTCCACATCGCATAGAGCTCCCACATGTGACCGAGATAGCCGAACGTCGCGAGGCGGACGCCGCGGTTCTGCAGCACCATTCGAAGCGCATGACGATCGAACGGGGCTGATGCGCTGACGTGCGGACCATCCCGTACCGCGAGCGTGATAATCACGGCGCCGCCGACGGCCAGGGCCGACGAGGCGGTCACGATCCCGCGCCATGGCAGACCCGCGCCGAGCCATGCGAGCAAGTGTGGAAACGCCGAGCCCACGCCGACGGCGCCGACGATGAAGCCGAGCGCCGTGCCGCGACGCTCGAGAAACCAGCCTGCGGCGATCTTCATCCCAGGCGGATAGACCCACGCGAGCGCGGCGCCCGTGCAGAACCGCAACGCGATGATGACGGCAGCCGAGGGCGCCAGCGCGACACCCGCGTTCGTGATCGCGCCGATGACGCAACCCGCCGCGAAGAGCCGTCGCGCCGCGATCGCATCCGCCGCGTTCGTCACGGCCGTGAGCAGCGTGCCGCCGACGAACCCTGCCTGCACCGCCATCGTCAGCCACGCACGCACGGATACTCCCATTGCGAACTCCGCGGCGACGGCTGGGGCGGCGGCAGTGGCGGAAAACCACAGCGTCATCCCGAGAAACTCGGCCAGGGCAATCAGCACCAGCATCCGGCGGGGCATTTGCCGTTTACGATCGGCGAGATTGCCGATAGGATTCAACTGTGATCATTCAGTCGTGCCTGCGAGCGACGACGGCGTTCGCGCTCGGCGGCGCGGCGCTCGCCGCTGACCAGCCCGCCTCGACTCGCACCGTCCGCTCTGAGATCCGCGCGACGCACGGCGTGGTGGCGGCCGGACGCACGTTCACCGTAGACGCGGGGGCCCGATTGCTCGCCGCGGGCGGCAATGCGGTCGATGCCGGGGTCGCGTCGATCTTTGCCGCGGCAGTTGTCGAAATCTCTCACTTCGGTCTCGGCGGAGAGGCGCCGATCATCATCTACTCCGCGCGGGATCGCCAGGTGCGGGTCATCAACGGGCAAGGGCCCGCGCCGCGCGCGGCAACACCGCAGCTGTTCGGCGGCAAGACTGTGATTCCCGGGAACGGCCCGCTTGGCGCGACCATTCCGGCCGCCGTCGATTCAGCCTCGATCGCGCTCGCAAAGTACGGCACGAAGTCGTTGTCGGACGTGCTCGCACACGCAATCGAGCTCGCCGACGGCTTTCCGATGTACGAGTTCCTGCACCACTATCTGGAGACGGAGCGTGCCACGACCGAGATCTACGCGTGGTCGAAGACCACGTATTATCCCGATGGCCGCATCATCCCGACCGGCGAGATGTTCCGCCAGCCGAATCTTGCGGCCACGCTGCGTGCGATCGCCGCTGGAGAGAAAGACGCGCTTGCACGCGGCGCCACTCGCGAGTCGGCAATCGACGCCGGCCGCGACGTGTTCTACAAAGGGCCGATTGCCCGCGAGATGACTTCCGCTGTGCGGGAAGCGGGCGGCGTGATGACCGAGGACGATCTGGTGTCCTATCACGGTCGTGTGGAGGAGCCCGCCGTTGCGCCGTATCGCGGTTACACGATCTACAAGGCAGGTTTCTGGACGCAGGGGCCCGCACTGCTGCAGACGTTCCGGATTCTCGAGGGCTTCGATCTGCGCGCGATGGGACAGGGGTCGGCAGATGCCCTGCACACCACCGTCGAAGCAATCAAGCTCGCGTACGCGGATCGGGATCGGTATTACGGCGATCCGGATTTCGCGCGCGTTCCCGGCCAGATGTTGCTGTCGGAGCCTTATGCCGCGATGCGGCGTGCGCTGATCGACGCGCGCCGCGCGAGCCTGGAGCAGCGCCCCGGGGATCCGATTCGCGGCACCGCGGAATTGCCGCAGGCGATCGCGGATGGGCACGCGACTGCCGCAAGGTCGAGTCGCGCGAAGGAATACGGCGACACGACGTCGGTGCAGGTGGCCGATGCACAGGGCAACCTGTTCTCCGCTACGCCAAGCTCCGGGTGGCTGCTCGGCGGCGCGTTCGTCGCCGGCCGCACCGGTGTGCCGATGAGCAACCGCATGCAGGCGTTCAACCTCGATGCGGCCAGCCCCAACGTGCTCGCGGGCGGGAAGCGCCCGCGCACGACGCTGACGCCCACGATCGTGTTGAAGGATGGCCGTCCGTTCCTCGCGATCGGAACGCCCGGCGGCGACAGCCAGGACCAGCAGATCCTGCTTGTCCTGCTGAACATCATCGACTTCGGGATGGACGTGCAGGCAGCCATCGAAGCGCCGCGCGTCAACTCGCTGCACCCCGTCAGCTCGTTCGAGGATCACCAAGCGCTTCCCGGCGTGCTCGAAGCGGAGGCGACGCTGCCCCCGTCTGTGCTGGCCGACCTTGGCGCGCGGGGACACGTGCTGCGGATGCGGCCGGCCAACGGCATCTCCACGGGCGTGGTCGCGGCCGGGATCGATTCCGCGACCGGACGTCTGCGCGGCGGCGCTGATCTGCGACGCGAGCGCGCACTGGTGGCCTGGTGAACATTCCCTTCACGAAGCACACGCTCGCGAACGGCCTCGACGTGCTGGTCCACGAGGATCATGGCGTTCCGATCGTCGCGGTGAATGTCTGGTATCACGTCGGCTCGAAGAATGAAGTACCGGGTCGGACGGGCTTCGCGCATCTGTTCGAGCACCTGATGTTCGAAGGCTCCCAGCATTACGACAAGGGTTATTTTCATCCACTACAGGAAGCGGGAGCGTCGTTGAACGGCTCGACGAATGCGGATCGCACGAACTATTGGGAGGTCGTGCCAACCAACGCGCTCGAGCTCGCGCTGTGGATGGAATCGGATCGCATGGGCTACCTGCTGCCCGCGCTGACCGACGCCAAGTTCGAGAACCAGCGTGACGTGGTGCTGAACGAGCGCCGTCAGAATTACGAGAACCGGCCGTACGGTCTCGCGGGGATGGCTATCGTCTCGGCGCTTTATCCCGAAGATCATCCTTATCACTGGCTCACGATTGGCGCCGCCGCTGATCTTCATGCGGCGCGCCTCGAGGACGTGCGCGCGTTCTTTCAAATGTACTATCACCCGGGAAACGCATCGCTTGCGCTCGCGGGAGACATCGACGTGAGCACGGCGCTCGCGCTCGCGGATATCTATTTCTCCGAAATACCCGGCGCGCCCCCTCCTGGTCCCGTGCGGGTGACCAGGCCCGCGTCGGCCGCCGACGAGATTCGGCTCGTGCTCGAAGATCGGGTCGAGCTTCCGCGGCTCTATATGGCCTGGCATTCCCCGGCGCTCTTCTCGGAGGGTGATGCGGAGCTCGACCTGGTCGGCGACTTGCTCGCCAATGGAAAGACGTCGCGGCTCTATCGCGCGCTCGTGTACGAGCAGCGCATTGCGACCGAGGTAGCGGCGTCTCAGAATTCGCGCGAGCTTGGCAGCTTCTTTCAGGTGGTCGCCACGGCCGCCCCCGGCCGGACGCTCGGGGAAGTGGACCGCGCGATCATGCGCGAGATTGCCGCGCTCGTCGAGAAGGGACCAACGGAGGCCGAGCTCGAACGCTGTCTCGCGCAAGCGGAAGCACACTTCATCTTCCGGCTGCAGACCGTCGGCGGCTTCGGCGGCAAGTCCGATCAGTTGAACGCGTACAACACGTTTCTCGGCGACCCCGGCTTCTTCGAACGCGATCTGCAGCGCTACCGCGGTGCGTCTGCGGAGGTTTTACGCCAGGAAGCCGCACGCTATCTCGTCGGCAATCGGCGCGTCGTCTTGAGCGTCGTACCGCGGGGCCGTCTGGCGCTCGCGCTCGACGCCTCTCAGCCGGTGGGCGTATCGTGAGGCGGGCGGATCGTACGAGGCTGCCGTCGCGCGGACGCGAGAAGCCGTTTACGTTTCCCGAGATCCGCCGTCGCACGCTCGCTTCGGGTCTGCGCATTTGCACGGTCGAGCATCGGCAGGTGCCGCTCGTGAGCGCGCTGCTCCTGGTGCCGGCCGGCGCGGCCGCCGATCCGCAGGATCGTCCAGGTCTTGCGGCCATCACGGCCGACATGCTCGACGAGGGGTGCGGCGATCGATCCGCCCTGGATGTCCACGAAGCGCTGGGCCGGATTGGGGCGCAGCTCGACACCGACGTCGGCCACGACGCCACCGTCATCGGCCTCACCACCCTCGAGCGGTCTCTCGACAAGGGGCTGGAGCTCGTCGCCGACATGGTTATGCGCCCGCGGTTCGAGCAGCGGGAGTTCGATCGCGTGCGCGATTTGCGGCTGCACCGACTGCTGCAGCTTCGCGATATGCCGCCGGCCCTCGCCGACCGCGTATTCGCGCAGCTCCTTTATCGCAATCATCCGTACGGTCACCTGCCGATCGGATCCGAAGGATCGCTGCGCGCGATGACCGTGCGCGAGATCGCCGGCTTCCACCGCCGCACGTTCAGCCCCACGCGCTCGACGTTGATTGCCGTCGGCGATGCATCGCACGATGCGCTGGCGACCGCGGCCGAACGGGCCTTCGGTGGATGGCAGCCGCCCGCGGACGGCGATGCGCCACCGGATCCTGAAACATTCACGGCGCCGGCGCCGCCGACCAACCGCCTGGCGATCGTGCACCGCTCTGCGGCCGCGCAATCCGAACTCAGGATAGGTCACGTGGCGCTCGCGCGCCGGACGCCGGACTACCACGCGGCGCTCGTCCTCAACATGGTGCTCGGCGGCCAGTTCGTCAGCCGCATCAACATGAACCTGCGGGAGGAGAAGGGCTATACCTACGGCGCGCGGACGGCATTCGAGTTCCGCCGCGCTCCGGGCCCGTTCGTGCTGCAAGCGAGCGTGCAATCGGAAGCGACGGCGGATGCGGTGCGGGAGGCGCTGGCCGAGATGCGCGCGATTCGCACCGATCGCCCCGTCACGCGCGAGGAGCTCGAGCTCGGACGCGCCGCGCTCACGCGCGGGTATCCACGCAACTTCGAGACCGCGGATCACATCGCGCGCGCGGCCGCGCAACTCGCGTTGTACGATCTCCCGGACGACTATTTCACGACGTTCGTGCCCAAGATGCTCGCGCTCGATGAAGCGGCGATTACGCGCGCTGCCGAGGCACACATCGATCCGTCTCGCCTGATCACGGTCATCGTGGGAGATCGCGAAAAGCTTTCCCCATCACTCGCCGCGTTAGAGCTCGGAGATGCATCCGAAGTCGCGGTGGGATGAAGAACTGGCTCATGGCTCACGCCTCATGCAGGCCCGTGGCTCACGCCGTACGCCGGGTCTTCAGATCCGGCACCCTGAGCTCGCGCCGTAGGCCGGGTCTTCAGACCCGGCATCAGTGTTGAATCGTGAAGGCAGTTCGCTTCCACCAACATGGTGACCCCGATGTCCTCCGATACGAGGATGCGCCGGATCCGCAGCCTGCCTCCGGACGCGCGATTGTTCACGTGCGCGCGTGTGCGCTGAATCACCTGGACTTGTGGGAGCGGCGTGGCATCGAGCGCGTGACGCTGCCCTTGCCGCACATCTCGGGAAGCGACGTCGCCGGTGAAGTGGCGTCGGTCAGCGACGCATCGGTCCCGCCAGGCACGAAAGTGATGCTGCAGCCCGGCGTCCGCTGCGGCGAGTGCACGCCATGCCGATCGGGGCGTGACAATCACTGCGTCCGGTACGACGTCCTCGGTCTCCAGTCCGATGGTGGTTACGCCGAAATGATTTCGATCCCAATCGAGAATCTGATCCCGTTTCCGGCACACGTAGACTTCATCACCGCGGCTGCGTTCCCGCTCACCTTTCTCACCGCGTGGCACATGCTCATGACGCGCGCGGGCATGCGCGAGCACGACACGGTCCTCGTGCTCGCGGGCGGGAGCGGCGTCGGCCAGGCGGCCATCCAGCTCGCGCGCGTGTCCGGCGCGCGCGTGTTCGCGACATCGGCGCCGGACAAGATGGATCGCACGCGCGCACTCGGCGCCGAGGACGTGTTCGACCACTACACGGGCGATTACGCGAAAGAGATCAAGCGCGTCACCGGCGGCCGCGGCGCTGACATCGTCGTCGAGCACGTTGGAGAAGCGACGTGGGAGCGGAGCGTCCGCGCGCTGGCGAACGGCGGACGCCTCGTCACCTGCGGCGCGACGACCGGGCACCGCGCCGCAATGGATCTCCGTCACCTGTTCGCCCGCCAGCTCTCGCTGCTGGGGTCCTACATGGGCACGTTTGCCGAGTTGCGCGAGGCCGCGTCGCTCCTCTTCGCTGGACGCGTGCGGCCCGTCATCGACGAGGTGTTCCCGCTCGCGCGCGCAGCCGTTGCCCAGCGTCGACTCGAAGAGAAAGGACAGTTCGGCAAGATTGTGCTGCAGGTGGCGTGAAGCCCGGCCACGGAACAACAGAGAAAAGGGCCACAGAAGAACACGGAAAAACACTGAAAAACACCGAAAACCCAACCTGCATGTGCTTGCGCGTTCTTCCTGCCCTTCTGTGTTGTTCTGTGGCGAGGAACCAGTTTCAGGCCTCGTGCGTCCAACTGACAGACTCGAAGCGTCGGTATACACTGCCTCCGTAATGAGCTTCGCCCGCCTCAGCTTGAGCCTCGCCGGCGTCGTGGGGGTTCTCGCGGCGGCGGTGGCGGCCGCGACGATCTGGCTGATCATGACGCAGCCGGTCACCGTTGCGACCGCCGTCGCGCAGGGCGAGGTGTCACCGCTGGTGAAGGCGCTTGCCGGCGTCCTCTACAACGCGCTCCAGGGAATCATGAAATATCTGTAAACAGGGGCAGTCCTAGGCCGGCTCTTTAGACCCGGCCTCAGGCACACTGCTGACCGCCTCCTGCCTACTGCAAGCTTCTGCTCAGGAATCTGCAGAGCGAAATCCCATCGATCCACTTGAACGGCGTTACACCCGTGCTGTAGTGCCCGCACGGCAGGATCGTGAGCTGATGCTCGATCGCGCGGGACCGGAACTCTCTGACGAGCATCTTCGACAGGTCAACCGGGAACGTCAGATCGTACAAGGCGTAGACAAGAAGGATGCTCCGGCCGCGCACGCGGTCGACAAATGGCAGCGGGCTGATCGGCAGCCACATTCGACGCAGGGCGTCGAGCGTGACGCGATCGTCGAGGCTCTCGCGGACGTGCGCGGTCGAGAGGCCATGCCAGACCACATCCGCGAAGTACGGCGAGATGTGATTCAGTGCCGCGGCTTGGATCAGCGGCTCGTGCGCCGTGGTCAGCATCGCGAGGCACGAGCCGAGGCTCGTGCCCAGAATGCCGATCGACTGGTAGCCCTGTAACTTCAGCCATGCGATTGCGCGCCGCGCGTCGAGCACGGCCTGCCGGCAGACCTGCGCCGTCCGTCCGATATTTGCGCTCACGATGTAGTCTGCTCGCGTCAGTTCCGCGGGCATGCGCGCATCGTGATACGGAAGACTCAATCGAAGCGCGCTGATCCCGAATCGATTCAGCAGCCGGCACAGACCGACGTGGCCGTCCGCATCTGAATTCCACTGCGGCAGCACGAGCACGGCGCGGCGGCGGCCCCGAGCGGTGGTGTCCGGAAAGTACCGCGCGACGACCGTGTTGTTGCGTTCGTGCGGCGTCTGGATCGCGCTCGTAAACGTGAGGCGGTCGTCGTCCAGCGCGTAGTCGTCCGCGGGAATGACGGTATAGAACGGCACGCTGTCCGCGACGGTCCTTTCTCCCCACGACTGAAATGCCGTCGACGGATCTTCGTGTGCGATGTGCTGATCCGCGAGCCACTCGAACCCCCACTCGAACGGCCGGACGGTTCTGTTGGCCGTGGAGGCGAGCTTGCGTTCCCAGCGATGAAAGGTGCGAGCGATCACGCGTCAGCGTCCTTCGTCAGGCTTCTTCTGAAGCGCGTTCCGATAGCAGACGGAAGCGAGCAGGTCGGCCGCCTGCAGCGACCGTGCGCCGGCCTGACAGCCGACGAGGAGCGGCGCGTAAGTCGCATGGGGTCGAGCTCTGGCTGAGCTTCGGGCACTTGTCCTGGGGGTCTTGGGGTCAGATGTCAATTTTCCATTATTTCTGAAAAATCGAGACGGCAAAGAGCGGCTGACCTCGGGGCGGCGCGCATGTTGCAAAACGGCACAATATGATTGAACAACCGCCCGAACCTGACGTGCCGAAGCCGCCTGACGTCGTGAACAGCCCGATCGATGTGAATCGGCCCATTCCACCGGGAAAGCCGCAGGGTGACGACCGCCCGGACATTCATCCGACGCCGCCCCCGACCGATCCTGCGCCGCCGATCATCTGACGCTCGATCGCGGCCGCAACGGCGAGCAGCCGCTCCGTTCCGCCGCGATGCCCGACGAGCTGCAGCCCCCGGGGCAGACCGTCGCGTCCGCGGCCGCACGGAATCGCGATCGCCGGGTGCCCGGTGATGTTGAAGAGCTGTGTCAGGCGCAGCATGATCCCGCGCACCGGTTCCATGCCGCCCTCCACGCCCACCGATGCCGCTCCAATCGGCGGCCCGGCGATCGCCAGCGCCGGCAACATCAACGCATCGACGCCTTCCAGCGCGCGATCGACGGCCCGTCGCAGCACGGTGCGCGCGTGCATGGCCCGCGCGTAGTCCTCCGCCAGGATGTAGCCGCCCATCTCGAGCCGCAGCCTCACGCCGGGTGAGTATCGCTGCGCATGAACGGCGAGCAGCGGCGCGTGATACCACGCCGCCTCCGGCAGCACGATATGCAGGTACACGTCGGCCGTACGTTCCGCGTGCGCGATCGCCACGTCCTGAATGCCGTGTCCCGCGCGTTCGAGCGCCGCGCGCGCGTCGCCGAATAGTCTCCGCACGTCCGCATCGAGCTTGTCGAGGAAGTACGGGGCCGGGACGCTGAGCCAGAGCGCACAGTCCGGCGCAACCGGCCGATCCGAAGCGTCGACCTTGCCCTCTCGCATCGCCGCATAGAGCAGCGCGGCATCGTCCACCGTGCGTGCCATCGGGCCGACGTGATCCAGCGTCGTGCTCAGCGGGACGACTTCATCGCACGAAATCTCCCCGACGGTTGGCTTGAGTCCCGTGATGCCGCAGGCCGCGGATGGAATGCGAATCGATCCGCCCGTGTCGGTGCCGAGCGACCCGAGGCACATGCCTTCGACGATCGCCACTGCGGCTCCGCCGCTCGAGCCACCGGGTGATCGCGCGGGATCCAGCGGATGCCGCACGGGGCCGAAAGCTGTTTCGTCGCTGGTCGTGCCAAACGCAAACTCGTGAAGGTTCGTCTTGCCGATGATGATTGCGCCGGCGCGGCGCAGGTTCGCGACAACGGGCGCATCGTAAAGAGCCCGCCGCGCCGGAACCGCCGAGCCGCAGGTCGTCGGCACACCTGCGACGTCGATGAGATCTTTGATGGAAACGGGAATGCCGTGCAGCGCTCCCCGGTACTTGCCGTTTGCGATCTCCTTTTCGGCGCGCTTCGCTTCCGCGAGCGCCTGATCGGCGAGCACGGTGATGAAGGCGTGCAGCGCGTCGTTCCGGGCCGCGATCCGCTCGAGGCAGGCGTTGGTGAGCTCCACCGGCGAGATCTCTCGCCCTTCGATGCGCTGGGCGGCCTCGACGAGGCTAGCGGGAATCACCATTGGTGTCGGCAGGCTCGGATGAAGGCGCCGCCGGATGGCCGAACTCCGCGTCGGCGTCGCGCAACGCCTGCGTCGAGCGCGCGAGCGTTTCGAGCAGCGTCTTCAGTTGTGGAAGTCCTCGCGCCTCGGCATCTTCGGACGCGCGGGCCAGCCAGTTCGCGACATCCATATCAGAACGACACCGTGCCGCGCACGCTGACGGGAATCGTGTAGAAGCGATGGGCCACAGGCGTGTCGAAGCGATTCACCGCGAATTTCACCGACAGATCCACGCCGAGCGGTCCGCTCGTGAGACCGCCACCCCCCTCGACGAAGTACCGCGTGCCGTCCATTTGATCCGTCTGCGCGTGCCCTACGCCGCCGAAGAAGAATGCGTGGCTGCCCAGCCCCCATCCCGGCGCGCGATCGCTCATGTCGACGCCGATCGCAGCGTCGAGCGCGCGGCCGTTCGTCAGCGCGTGCACCGGCGCCGGCGCAGGACCGCTGAACGCGAGCCTGATGTCCGGCAATTGTTCGATGCTGCCGCGCAGCGCGAGCGTCGCCCCAGCGCTCGATCCGAACGGATACACCGTCGCGCCGACGCCGTTGCCGGGATGGCGGAACTCCAGGACATTCACGAGCGTTCGACCGTCGGCCGTCCGGTATTGAAAGGTCTCGAGGTGTACTTCGCTCACCGGCATGCCGAGCAGTTCTTCGAGCGGATGCTTTGCGAACGCCAGCGGATGTGTGTACTGCCAGTCATAGCTGAGGGTGATGAAATGCCGCCGCGCCTTCGCCGAGGAGTACTGCGCCGGTTGTGCCGATCCCGGCAGCGTCATCGCCGCGACGAGCCATGCGGCCGACAGTGTTTGAAACAGCATCCGTTCAAGGATAACGTAAACGGTGTGAGCGACCGGATTCTGGCGGCTGTCATGACGGCGCCGCACCAGCCGATTGACATTCGCGAGTATCCGCGGCCCGATCTTCCGCCCGGCTCCGCGCTGCTGCGCACCTCGTCGTCTGAGGTGTGCGGAACGGACGTGCATCTCTGGCACGGGCGCCTGGCGGGTGTGCCGTATCCGATCATCCCAGGTCATGTTTCCGCCGGTGTGATCGATGCCGTCCGAGGGCCACTGACCGGCATCGACGGCGCGCCGATCCGCGAAGGGGACGCGGTGGTCTTCTTCGACGTGCATCGCACGTGCGGCCGGTGCCGCGCGTGCACGGTGCATCGCACGCCGACGCGGTGCAGTGCGCGCCGCGTCTACGGGATCACCGATCCTGCCGCCGAAGGGCTGTTCGGAGGATGGGCGCAGGCGATCTTTCTGGAACCAGGCGTGGGGCTCGCGCGTTTGCCCGACACGGTCAGCGTCGACGACTACATCGGCGCCGGCTGCGGTCTGCTGACGGCGGTGCACATCGCCGAGCGCGCGGGGATACGGCTCGGCGACACCATCGTCGTGCAAGGCGCCGGCGCCGTCGGCCTGAGCGCGGTTGCGCTCGCCCGCCTGGCGGGCGCGTCGCTCGTCATTGCGATTGGCGCTCCCGACGCGCGGCTCCGGCTCGCTGAGCGAATGGGAGCGGACATCGCGCTCGATCTCGCAGCCACGTCCGAGGCTGAACGGCTGGATCAGGTGCGTGCCGTCACGCATGGCGAAGGGGCCGACATCGTCATTGAGGCCGCGGGCTCCGCGGCGGCCATTGGAGAGGGATTGAATCTCGCGCGCGATGGCGGCCGCTACGTAATCGCCGGACACTACACCGACGTCGGCACCAGCGCGATCAACGCCCATTGGCAGATCAACCGCAAGCACCTGGACATCCGTGGCTGCTGGGGCAGCGAGGCGCGGCACTTCCTGCGGGCGCTCTCAATTCTGGAGCGGCATGCCGCATCGATCCCGTGGCGCGAGATCGGCGCGCGGCGCTACGGCCTACGGCAACTCGATGCCGCGCTGGCGGATGCGGAAGCGATGCGCATTCCCAAGGCGCTCGTGGATCCATGGGTGTGAGACGGCACACCAAAATCATCGCCACGCTCGGGCCCGCGAGCTCGGAACCTGCGACGCTTGATGCGTTGATCGCGGCGGGCGTCGACGTGTTCCGATTGAACTTTTCTCACGGCACGCACGACGCGCATGCCAGCGTGTTTCGCCACGTTCGCGACGCCGCGGCGCGCGCCCGACGGCACGTTGCGGTCCTGCAGGATCTCAGCGGCCCGAAGATCCGCACGGGCAGGTTGAAGCACGGTCAGGCGCTGACGCTCCGTCCAGGTGACGAGCTGCGCCTCTTCAGCGGTGACGAAGAGGGGAGCGCCGGCCATGTCTGCGTTCCGTACGCGCCACTCATCACGTCGGCGCGTCCTGGCGATCGGCTGCTGCTCGACGATGGACGGATCGAGCTGCGCGTCAGCGATGGCAACGCGCACGAGCTGGTGACCGAGGTCGTCAGTGGCGGCACGCTCGGCGAGCATAAAGGCATCAACGCGCCCGGCGTGAAACTGCCGTCGAATGCCATCACCGAGAAGGACGAGGCGGACCTCCAGTTCGGGCTCGACCTTGGCGTCGATCTCGTGGCGCTCAGCTTCGTGCAGACCGCCGATGACGTCCTTCGCGCGCGCGAGATCGCGCGGAGCGCCGGCCGGGAGGTCCCGTTGATCGCGAAGATCGAGCGTCCCCAGGCGGTGGACAACCTCGATGCGATCACCCGCGTCTCGGACGGCGTGATGGTCGCCCGCGGCGATCTCGGTCTCGAATGCCCGCTCGAAGAGGTCCCGCGCGTGCAGAAGTTGATCATCCGTCACGCGCGCACGCTCGGCCGTCCCGTCATCGTGGCGACGCAGGTGCTCGAATCGATGCGGACCGAGCCGCGTCCGACGCGTGCCGAGGTTAGTGATGCCGCTACGGCGGTCGATCAGGGTGCGGATGCGATCATGCTCGCGGGAGAGACGGCGGTCGGCGCGTACCCGGTCCGGGCGGTCCAAACGCTGGCCTCCGTCATCTGCGATGCGGAGACGTTGCCGGCGGGCGACATGGTCCTTCCCGAAGTCGAGCTGACGCTGTCGCGGCATGGCCGCGCGATGGGCGAGGCGGCGGTGACGCTGGCCACCACGGGTCAGGCCGCCGCGATCGTGGCGGTGACGCGGCAAGGAAAGACCGCGCAGCTGCTCTCGGCGCTGCGCCCGCGCGCCGCAATTATCGCGGTCACGCCGTCCGTCGCGGTGGCGCGGCGGCTCGCCCTCCACTGGGGCGTCACGCCCATCGTGTCGCCGCTGCGTCAGGTGGGGCACCTGCAGGTGCCGCTCCGCGAGATCGCAGGCATCCCTGCTGGGTCCGTCGTTGTCTTCGTTAACGTCAGCCAGGAACTGAGTCGCGTCGACGCGAACTTCGTCAACGTGCAGCAGCTTGGTGGATGATTATTTCTCCAGATACTCCTTCAGCGCCGCGAGCGACGACCGCCAGCCGCCCGCAATCACCGTGTAGTAGCGCCGCCAGCGCTGTCCCTCTTCGAAGCCCGTCTGCCGCACGCGCAGGCGGCATGCGGGACCATCCATCCGGCAGCTCACCGCGAGCGCCATCGGGCCAATCGGATCACCGTCCGGCGGAATCCACCACGCGTTGCCGATGAACAACTCACGTCCCGGGACGTACTCCATAACCGTGCCGTGAAAGATTCCGCCCAGTCGCCCGAGCACCTCGTCGGCATCGATCGTCGGCGCCCACTCCACCGCGAACACCCCCATCACGCGTGCGGTCGTCACCGACCGCATAACCCTCCACCATGTGGCCAGCGCTTCAGGATCGACGAACGCAGTGAGCACGCGCGTCGGCGCGGCGTTGATGAGCATCGACTGATCGAACTCGGGCGTTTGGATCTCCATCACATGTACACTGTAGGTCATGACGAGCGAGCGGCCGCAGGCCGACGAGAGCTGGGACGAGCATTACGCCGACGAGAAAGACGCCGCGTTTCTGTATCGTGCGCTCGCACGCGTCGAGGAGGACCAGGAACGACGCGATCTGTTCGATCGGCTGGCTGTGGTCGAAGACCAGCATGTGGCGCGGTGGGAGACGCTCTTCGCGCAGGCCCAGCGGCCGCTGCCCTCCTACGCGACGTCGCGGCGCACGCGCCTGCTTGCGTGGGTGGCAAAGCAGTTTGGTCCGTCGAGCGTCCTCCCGTTAATCCTCGCAGAAGAGGGGCGCGAGGTGCAGGCGTACCTGGGACTCGCGCGGCAGTCGACCAATCGTCAGACGCACGAAGCGGCGGTCGACATCGCATCCGAATCGGCGGTTCACGCGCGCGAACTCTCGGAAGTGATGGGACGCGAGGGGGAACCATGGCACGTGGGCGGCGCTGGCGGCCTCCTTCGCAGCATCGTCTACGGATTCAACGATGGGCTGACCGCGAATTTCGGACTGGTCGCAGGCGTGCTCGGCGCAGACGTGGCGCCACACGTGGTGATCATCAGCGGCGCCGCGGGCGCGATAGCCGACGCGCTGTCGATGGGATCGAGCGGGTACCTCGCGGCGAAGAGCGAGGCGGAAGTGCAGGCCCACCAGATTGAGATGGAGCGTCACGAGATGCGGCTGATGCCGGATCTCGAGGAAGACGAGCTCGCGCTCATCTATGAAGCGAAGGGACTGACCAAGGAACGCGCGCGCGAAACCGCGAAAGCGATGATGAAGGATCCGGTGCGTGCGCTCGAGACACAGGTGCGCGAGGAGCTGAACATCCATCCCGCGGAGCTCGCGCCGCTCAAGGACGGGCTGGTGACCGGCACCGCGACGGCGGTGGGCGCGTTCATACCGATCGCGCCGTTCCTCGTGATGGCGCACGACACGGCCATGTGGACGTCGCTGGCGATCAGCATGCTCGCACACTTCGCGATCGGCGCCGCCCGCAGCCTGTTCACCGGCCGCAGCGTCTGGGCGAGCGGCCGCGATATGTTCCTGGTCGGTTTCGGCGTCGCGGCGGTGGGCTACGCGATCGGCGAGTTGATCACGCGGCTTCTGTAGGTGATGACGTGCGGATTCGTAGATCCGAGTCATCCCTGTGATCTGCGTTGTTCTGTGTGACTCTGTATCGTGCGGTGTTGCTCCGTGTTGTTCTGTGGCTCTACTTGCGGCGGAGAGTCTGCACGTAGGTGACCACCTGCCAGATCTGTTGCGCCGAGAGTTCGCCTTTTTGGGCCGGCATCTTCGGCTTCTTGCGCCCGTTCATCACCTTGTAGAACACGACCCCGTCCGGATTGCGCGCGGCTCGCCGCGCGACAGTCAAGTCCATGTCCTGCTGCGCGTCCGGATCCGCATCCTTGCCGTCGCCGAGTCCGCCGGGACCGTGGCAGCGCTCGCACTTCTTGTGGAAGACGTCCTTGCCGGCCGCGAGCGTCGCTGCATCAGCGGTCAACGGGTTCTTCTCGTCGGCCGCGTTCGGCGGCAGGGTCCATCCACCTTTACCACCACCATTCGTTTCTTGCTGAGCCTGTCCGACGCTGACGAATGTGATCGCGACGACGTAGACGAGGGCTGCAAATCCGAGGACATTGACCGTTCGGAGCATACAGAATGATACATTTTTTCCAGCATGCATAACCAGCCGCTGGCGTATCACGACCTGGAGTTTCTCGAGAGCGATGAAGCGCGTCCGATCCGGATCCTTGCAGAGTACCTGGAGCCGTTGCGGCGATTCCGCGATCAGAATATTCAGGACACGGTGGTCTTCTTCGGTTCGGCGCGGGTGCACAGCCGTGTGAAGGCCGAACGCGCGCTCCAGAAGTTGCGCAGCGGCAAGCGAGGGCCCGACTACGCCGTCGCGTTGAAGCGCAGCCGCAAGGCCGTGCAATGGTCGCGGTATTACGAGGACGCACGCGAGCTCGCGAAGCAGCTCACGACGTGGAGCCTGTCGCTGCAGTCACCTCGGCATCGTTTCGTTGTGTGCTCGGGCGGCGGGCCAGGCATCATGGAGGCAGCCAACCGCGGCGCACACGAGGCCGGCGGCAAGACCATCGGATTGAATATCCGGCTCCCGTTCGAGCAGGGCGCCAATCGGTACATCACGCCAGGGCTGCATCTCGAGTTCCACTACTTCTTCATGCGGAAGTTCTGGTTTGCATACCTGGCGAAAGCGCTCGTGATCTTTCCCGGCGGTTTCGGCACGCTCGACGAGATGTTCGAGATCCTGACGCTCGCGCAAACGCAGAAGCTGTCGAAGCAGATGTGCGTCATCCTCTATGGCCGCGAGTACTGGGAGCAGATCCTCGACCTGAAGCCGATGGACGAGTGGGGTGCAATCAATGCCGCGGATCTCGAGTTGATGAGATGGGTCGACTCTCCCGAGCAGGCGCTGGAGCAGCTTCGGGGGCACTTGATGGAATACCACCTCGTGCCGGAGACTGCGCAGGAGAATCGCGCGCCCGGCATTGCAAAGACACGCGGGTAGGAGACTCTGATGGAACATGAAGAACGCGAACAACTGATCGCGCAGTACAAGGATGGCTACCGCGTGGTCGCTGAGGCGCTCGTGAAGATTTCGAAGGAGGAGCTCGACGCACGCCCGGCGGCGGGCAAATGGACCGCGCGCGAGATCATCCATCACCTCGCGGACAGCGAGATGACGGCCGCGGTACGGTTCCGGCTGCTGCTCGTTGAAGATCGCCCCGCAATCAAGGGTTACGACCAGGACCAGTTCGCCCGGCGATTGCATTACGAACGGCCGCACGAGGCGTCGCTGGAGCTGTTTCGCGCCGCGCGTGCCGACACCGCGGAGCTGATGGCGTGTCTGACGGAGGCTGACTGGCTGCGCGAAGGCACGCACAGCGAAGTCGGGCGTTTCGGTCTCGACACCTGGCTTCGAATCTATGGTCCTCACGCGCATCGCCACGCGGATCAGATCCGCATCGCGCGCGCGTCGTTGAATAAGGTATAGGTCGCGGTATAGGTCGCGCCCCTTCGGGTCGGATGTGTGGGCCGGGTCTTAGCAGGCTGCTGATGAAGAAGACAGCCCTGCGAGATTTGGTGATTTCGGGATTGGGTAATCCGGTGATTGTGCTTCGCACGCGCTCCCGCGCGTGCGTCTCTAAGCTAAAGACCCGGCTCGTATCAATACAGCAGGAACTTCTTTCTCAACTTCCGGAACGCCTCTTCATCCCGCGGCCACTCCCCGGTGACGGCGGTCCCGTCCTGCCCGGTATCGATCGCGCGCCGCAGACGGTCGGATCCATAGAGGATGTCGATCGGCAGCTTCTCGTGCTCGTACTCGTACGGCGGATCGCGCCACATCACCTTGTTGGGCGCTTCACGGCGGAACTCGGCCAGCATTTCCACCGCTGCGCGCATCGGCGCGAACGTGTCACGGTTCGTCACGTGTACCTGGCAGCCGCCGCACAGCTGCTGTGCCTGCTTCTGGAAGGTCGGTTCGAAGAACGCCGGACGGAAGAATACGCCCGGCAGGCCGCGCGCGTTCATCGCATCCGCGAACCGCTCGCCGTCGATCCACGGAGCGCCGATCAGCTCGAACGGTTTGTTCGTACCGCGTCCCTCCGAGAGCACCGTCCCCTCGAAGAGCACGCCGCCCGGATACACGACCGTTGTTTCGAACGTGGGAATGTTTGGTGAAGGCAGAACGAAGGGCAACCCGGTCTGATCGAAATACATCGACCGCCGCCAGCCTTCCATCGGGACAACGTCGACTGCGGCGCCGATGCCGAAATGGTCGTTGAAGAGCCGCGCCGCTTCGCCGATCGTGAGGCCATGCCGCATCGGAATTGCGAACTGCCCAACGAACGAGGCATAGGCCGGATCGAGCGTGGCGCCTTCGATTCGCTCTCCGCCGATCGGGTTCGGGCGATCGCAGACGACAACGCGCAGTCCATGACGGCGCGCCGCGCGCAGGCAGTTCGCCATCGTATAGATATAGGTGTAGATGCGCGTGCCGACGTCCTGTAGATCGACGACGAGCACCTCCACGTCTGCCAGCATCTCCCGCGTCGGCTCCCGCGTCTCGCTGTAGAGTGAGTGTACTGGCACGCGCCGCTTCGCGTCGCGCGCGTGCGGCGATTCGATCATGTTCTCCTGCAGATCGGAATGAAACCCGTGCTGCGGGCCGAAGAGCGCCGTCAGCGTCCAGTCGCCAGGCGCGGCGAGCCGATCGGCGGAATGACGAAATGCGCCATCGATGGACGCGGGGTTGCAGACCAGGCCGACGCGGCGTCCCGCGATCAAAGTGCGATCGGGACCGTCGATCAGCCGTTCGATACCGACACGCACGGGCATCCGCGGATTATAGCGTGCGGGATCGCGCGCTCCCGCGCGCGCGGCCGGCGAGGTGACGCGCGATCGCCGCGGCCGTCAGCGCGTCTCCGTAGTTGTTGCACCGGAACCGGTACGCGGTCTCGCGATCCGATCGAATCAGCAGCACATCGCGATCCGCCTGCCAGACGTCCGCTGCCGCATGCCACGCGAGCGTCGTCGGCCGCGCGCCGCCGGCGAACACGGCACGCGTGCCGGTCAGCAGCAACCGCCCCGTGGGCTGTGAAGCGTCTTCCGGCATCGACACCGGCGCACTGAAATGGCAGGCGTCGCCGCCGACGATGCGATGGCTGGTTTCGAGGTGGGGGAGGCGCCCGGCGGCGAGATCCGCCGTCACGGCCACCAATCGCTCGAGACCTTCGAGCATTTCCTCTTCGATTTCAATATCGTCAGCGAGCGGCGGCTGCACGTGGAGCGCGCTTCGTAACCGTTCGAATGTGGCCGTATTCGGCGATCTCACCGCGTCTAACCACTCTCGCCGCCAGGCGTTGAGTCCGTCGGCCCGTGCCGCGGAGCCTTTCAGCCAACCAAAGAGTCCCATGCCGTGCGTCAATTATCCGCGAAACGCCCGTGGTCAGCCAACGCAGAGCTTGAACTAAGTCCCCCTCATCGTATTGAATACGGCAACTCAGCTTCACAGCCGCAGACGGCCTTCCGGAGCCACCATGGCGCGCCAAGAAGCACCGCCTCAAGGACGACGACCAGGCCGTCCCCCTGTTCACGATGAAGCCTGGACGAAGGTTACGGTTGTACCAACATCCGCGCGCACAGCGGCGCGGCGATCAGCCGCGCGCAACTGATCCGCGCGTTGCTGGATGCGGTTGCCGACGCGGACGTCGACTTGACGTCTTCAATGTCAGAGGCGGATTTGAAGGCGACGATCCTCGCGAGACTCGGGCATCTCAATTCTGAATAGCCCGCACAGCGGCTACGGCGCGGCAAGCGCCGTTTCGTCCAAGCTGCACGGCAGGCCAGCCGGCCGGCAGATCCGAGGTCCGCCAACCATCCTCCGGCAACCGTCCTCCCGCAACCGATCTACGATGGGGCATGCGCGCGCTGCTGCTCGTGACTGGCGTGCTGTTCGCGTTTTGGCAGGCATCGACTGAATACGTGCTCGTCAAGCCGGGTTCGAAGGAATATCACCGGCCCGGGTGCGATGTGGTGCGCGACGCAAAGGATGTCGTGGCGATGACGCGCGCGGAAGCGGAATCGCGAGGCCTGAAGCCGCATGCCGCGTGCGATCCCGACAAGGCGCCTTCCGCAAAGAGCGGCGCGCCCGCAGTGCAGTACGTGTTCGTCGAACTCGGCGACAAACGCTACCACCGCGCGACGTGCCCGAAGCTCGGGAAGTCGCACGAGCGGATCACTCTCGCTGCCGCGGCGGAGAAGAAGTACTGGCCATGTCCCGTCTGCAAGCCGCCGATCCGTAAACGCGCCGCATGACGCCCGAAGTGGCGATCCTCGTCGGCCTCCCCGGCGCGGGAAAGTCCACGTTCTATCGGGAGCGGCTCGCCGCAACCCACCGTCACGTGAGCAAGGATCTCCTGCAGAGCGCGAAGAACAAGCAGACGCGACAGGATGCCCTCGTCCGCGAGGCGCTGAAGGCGGGGCATTCAGTGGCAGTCGACAATACCAACGTGTCTCAGGCGGAGCGTGCAACTGTGATCGCCATCGCGCGGGAGCTCGGCGCGCGCGTCGTGGGGCATTACATCGAGGCGACCACGCGCGAAGCGGTCGCACGAAACGAACGTCGCGAAGAAAAGAAGGGGCGCGTGCCGAAGGTCGCCATCTTCACGTGCGCGAAACGACTCGTGCCACCGTCGCTCGAGGAAGGATTCGATGCGCTGCACACCTGGCAGGTGACGGTGGACGGCGCGTTCGTCGACATCACCAACCACCAAATCACTAAATCACCAAATTACTAAATTACCGAAATCACCAATTCCCCAATTCCCCAATTCCCCAATTCCCCAATTCCCCAATTCCCCTCACTCTCCGCCGGCCTCTCCTGCGCGGCGCTTCGCGCGCGCGGCGGCACTTGGAAAAGCGACGATCTTCGCCTCCCGCTTGGGGCGTGCGACGAGCCATGTCCGGCCGCACGCCTCGCACTCGTACTCATGCAGATCGTGGACGGGCAGCCTGGCCTTGATTTGGGACGATTGGCAGAATGGACAGAGAGTGGGACCAGGCATGTGCAGAGCCTCCGATAAGGCCACGATCCAGTGTTTTTCCTCGCTCGTCTGAATGCAATTGGGCGATCTCGGCCATGCGATCGGATCCCGCCGGAATGGGGTATTCGAACTCGATGGTCGCCTGGATGTTCCACTTCTTGTCGCGAAGCAGTTGCAGCACTTCTTTAATCGGTGTGTCCCCTTCCCCGAACGGCACGTTCGGCCCCTTGTTCTTCTTCCGATCCTTCACGTGCACATGCGTGATTCGATCGTGATACTCGGTGATGAACGGCAGTGGTGACGTGTTGTTCCCCGCGACGAAGTGCCCGATATCGACGTTGGCGCCGTTATACTTTGCTTGTTTGAACGCCGCCTCCCAGTGTTCGGGCGCGGTTTCAGCGTGGCCATGGTAACCGACCATCAGCTTGTGCTTGTCGGCGAATTCTCCCACCCGCTTCGTGCCGTCTGCGGAGATCTCGCAGGAAATCGCGCGCGCGCCCACGGTCTTCGCGAGGGTGAACCCATAGTCGAGTACGTCGTCAGTCATGTTGTAGATGCCGTCCAACTTGAGGATCTCGATTCTGACGCCGGCGTCCTCCCAGTGGTTGCGAAGCGCCTTCGCCTTGTCCATCGACGCTGACAGCCGTGGCTGCCTGAGCGCATCGACGTCAGCTTTCTGCGACGCTCTGCGCAGCAGTTCCGTGGGGACGCCCATGAACGCTTCGACCGGCTGCGAACGCAATTCGACCGCGCTCACCCCGAGTTGAACGCAGTCGCGCAGCGTTTCATCCGCTGGCATCAGGTTGTTCCCGAAGCTGTATGGGACGTTCAGCCCGATCTGGACACCGTTGATCTTCGAATCGGGTTTGGCTTGAAAGCGAATGAGGGAAGCCGCCGGGACTGCCAACGCCATCTTGCCGAGCTCGCGTCGTGTATACAACATCAGCGACATACTAGTCGGAACCGGCGCGAGTTGTCATTGCAAGGATGATCGCCGCCTTCGCGGCTTCGCCGCTTCGGCGCGACGGAGTTCACGCGCTGGGGAAGTCGCTTGCCCTGTCGAGACGAAGCTCGCCGTAAGGCGAGGGAAGTCCGGCCTTCGCGGTTCCATCGCTGTTCAATCATGATCGTGCTCGTCAGTGTGGTTGCGCTCGTCCTTGCCGCAGGCGTCCTCTATCAGTTCGTCGGGGCACGAGCCAGCGCACGGCGATATACGGCGCCGGGCGTGATGATCAGCGTTGAGCGGCAGCGCCTGCACGTGGTCTGCGCAGGGGACGGTCAACCACAAGTGCTTTTTGAGTCCGGGATCGCTGCGTCGTCGCTGAGTTGGGCGAGCGTGCTGCCCGAGGTCGCGACCTTCACGCGCGCATGTGCGTACGATCGCGCCGGGCTGGGCTGGAGCGCGCCCTGTAGAGGGGCGCGGACCGTGCCGCGGATGCTGTGCGAATTGGACGGCGTTTTGGCCGACGCAGCGAGAACAGGACCAGCTGTGTTGGTCGGCCACTCGTTTGGTGCCCTGCTCGTTTGCGCCTACGCCGCGGCGAGTCCGACCGCCATCGCCGGCCTCGTGCTGCTCGATCCACCGAGCGAGTGGCAGGCGATCACGCGAGAGCAGGCGCGCCTGCTCCGGGGAGGCATTCACCTCTCGCGTATTGGCGGCATCCTCGCGCGAATTGGAGTCGTGCGCGCGTGTCTTGCCCTCTTGACCGGGGGAGCGCCAGGCGTTCCACGAAATGTGGTACGTGTTTTTGGACCTACCGCCGCTCGCACACTGGAGCGACTCGTTGGCGAAGTGCAAAAGCTGCCACCAGACGTGCACCCCGTCGTGCAGGCGCTGTGGTGTCAGCCGAAATGCTTTCAGGCGATGGCCAGTCACCTGGCCTCTCTTGAAGAGACTGCGGCGGTTGCGAGTCGCGTCACATCGCTTGGCGATGTTCCCCTCGTGATCATCTCGAGCGGCGACCAACCGCCAGAAACGAT
The DNA here is from genome assembly GCA_003222675.1 of Acidobacteriota bacterium. Classification (GTDB taxonomy): domain Bacteria; phylum Acidobacteriota; class Vicinamibacteria; order Vicinamibacterales; family 2-12-FULL-66-21; genus QHWT01. Next base: position 55,828 of record QHWT01000084.1, read on the forward strand.
CGCGAAGCATCGACAGCTGACGCGTCTGTCATCGCAGAGCCGCCACATCGTCGCGACCAACAGCGGACACTGGATACAGTTCGATGAACCGGCGCTCGTAATTGCGGCCATTCGTGACACTGTCGAGCGCGTGCGCCGCACGAGTGAGGGAACAACCGGGAGCGGTCTCTGAGGATGCGGTCTTACGATTCTAAATTGTGACGCGCACCGTTCGTTTGCTGCTCCTCGTGTTCGGTCTCAGCGTGGTGGCGTTTCTCGTCTGGCGCGCCGGCCCGCGTTTCCTATGGGCCATGCTCGTACGCACCGGCTGGAGCTTCCTAGCCGTGGTGGGGATTTACGCACTCCATGTGGGCGTCCGCGCCGCAGCGCTGTGGCGAACCATGCTGGGCGGACGTGTCCGTCTTGGGGACGTGCTGCGCATCCGGCTAGCAGGCGAGGCTGTGGAGATGCTCACCTTCACGGGACCGTTCATCGCGGAACCGGCGAAAGGATGGCTCCTGACGCGTCGCGGGTTGACGCCGGCCGATGCGTTCGCAGCGGTCGTCACCGAATATCTGCTCTACACCGTCGCTTCTTCATGGCTGGCAATTGTCGCGTTGTGGCTGCTGCTCGCTCGGGGCACGCTTCCCCCAGGCGTCCAATCCGGCGTTGTGGTCGTTATCGCTCTCACGATCGCGTTCCTGGGCGCGTTCGCGTTTGCGGCGATCAGTGGCATTGGCCTAATCGTACCAGTCCTGCGGGCCTCGCGCGTCGTCATCGGCGCGCGGCGGGCCGAGCGGGCGGCTCACGGATTCAGCCGCGTCGAAGATGCGATCCTCCATTTCCTCCACGAACATCGCGGACGCCTCACAGAAGTGCTCGCGATCGAGACCGCGGCGCATCTTCTTCTCGTACTCGAGATCTGGATCGTGCTCGTAGCCCTTGGAACATCGCATTCCTGGAACCAGCTCCTCATCATCGAAGGGGGCGTGAAGTTCGTCCCGATCGCGTTTGCGTTCATTCCCGCTCAGTTCGGTGCATTAGAAGGCGTCCATGCCCTGCTCGCCGCCGCGATCGGACTACCTGCTGCGGTCGGGCTCACGCTGGCGCTCGTGCGGCGCATGCGTGGTCTGCTCGTAGCCGCGGTTGGCGTGGTCGTCTTGGCGTTCTCGAGTGATCGGTAATGTGGGTGGCTGGCGGCAGCCGCATGCCGGTTGGCGTGACCTGCCAACGATCCAACAGCGATGGTGCGGCTCGCCAGAATTCAAGTCCAGAACTTCACGATTTCACGGCTCAGATTCCACACGGCAGAGCTTTGCTTCGGGGTCGATCTGTCCGAGTTGCTCTCGCAGATCAGCGCGAGATGCGACGTGGATCTCCTGGCGGCAGGGCCCAAACGCGATCTGGCGCCGCTGACTTCGCTGACGGCGGTCAGCGGATACTGCCCAGATCCATTGCGGCGTGCGTTCGATTTTGTACGGAATGCCGACGCGAACCTTTGCCAAAGCCGCGAAAAAGATATGGCACAGCTGTTGCCTCTGCCGTTTCCGATGAGCAGCGAACTCCCCACACCACCCGTCACGGATTTTGTCCGGCCACACACGGGCCGGTCGGCAAGAGCGCGTGAACTTGTCGACGTTCAGGAAAGGTTCCAGCACGCACAGGCCGTTTACGACGAGTACCAGGCCACACGCCCTCCACAGCCCGCGATCGAACCGTCCGCGGCCGCGACGCCTGTCAACGCTGCACCGGTAATTGTCAGCAGCGTCGAGCCGCCGACTGTCGCGGCGAATGCCCTGATACGCCGATCATGGCTATGGGTGACGGCGCTGGTCTTCGCCGCGTCGATGAGCAGCCTGGGGGTCGCGCACTACGAGCTGCGAGGCGGCACGCTGGCGATGCAGGCTGGTGCCATCGAGGGCACCGTGTTCGAGGGTACGATCCAGCCCGCCACGACGTTCGCGATCGCGGCGCCGGCAGGCACGATCGTCCGGCAGGTGCTCGTGGCGGTCGGCGATCGTGTCGCCGAAGGGCAGCCTCTGCTCGTGACGGACGACCGTGATGCGATCGCGGCCCGTGATGCTGCGACCCTCGAAGTTCGCGCGGCGCAAGCGAGGCTCGACGACCTCGGTGCGAAGCTCGCGACCATCGATCGCACACCCGTGGAGGAGCTGGTGCTCGCATCCGCCCGCCTGTCCACGGCTGAGCGCGAGGTCACACAGGTTCCAACGCGGCAATGGCGCGATTCGCCCGAACGGGCGCAGGCGGCTTACGATCAGGCAAAGCTCCATGCCGATCGATTGCAGAGGCTGTTCGACCAGGGATTGATCGCGCGGCAGGAGGTCGAAGACGCGCAGATTGCGGCTCGCGTCGCGCAGGACGATCTCGTCAACGCGCGCCAGGCCGCGGCGGCCGGTACATTGGTGCGGACCGCGCAGTCGGAGCACTCCGACGTGCAGCTTCGAGTCGCACGCGCCGACCGGGAGCAACGGCGGCTCGACCTGCGCGGCGAGCTGCGGACCGCGCGGGTCCTACGCGAACAGGCTGACTACCGGCTGAAGATAGCCGACGAACACATTCGCGCCTGCACCATCACCGCGTCGGCTCCGGGCGTTGTCATCGAATTGCCGACGCATGCGGGCGATCAGGTGTACGCGGGCGCGCCACTCGCGCGACTGGCAGTTCTCGACCGGCTGATCGCCGAAATGCAGGTCGCAACATCGTTGGTCAATGTCCTGCGGCCTGGTGCCTCAGCGCGGGTACGGCTGCCGGGCTTTCCGCCTGTGGACGCGAGCGGAACGATTGCGACGGTCAATCCGATTCCCAACCGGAACGGCAATTACGTGGTGACGGTGCGCTTCGAGAACCGCACCGGACGCGTACTCGCGGGCCAACTCGCGGAAGTTCGATTCATGCTGCCATGAGGGCGCGGCCGCTCCGCGTGCTCATGACGACCGAGGGAACGTATCCCTTCCACGGCGGCGGCGTCTCCACGTGGTGCGACGCACTGATCTCTCATCTGCCTGAGATCGATTACACGCTGCTGGCGGTCGCTATGCACCCGTACGTGCAAAAGCGCTATCAGCTGCCCGCGAACCTACGCCGATTGGTGACGGTGCCGCTCTGGGGCATCGAAGAGCCCGCGGAGTATTCCTGGGACGTCCCGTTTTCCGAGCTCCTGCGACGCCGCTGGTCGACCACGTCGATGGTGATCGGCAGCGAATTCATTCCGGCCCTCGGCTCCTTCTTCGAGCTTGCGCTACAGGGTGGCGCGGACACCGATGCGCTCGCAGCCGCGACGCTCCATCTGCACGAATATTTCGTGCGCTACGATTACCACTACGCGCTGCGAACGCCGGACGCGTGGAAGTGTTTCCAGACGGTCGTGGCGTCGCTTCGCGCCCGCGGCGCGCTCGACGTCGTCGAACCAACGTACGCGGAGCTGGCCGAAGCGCTGCGCCTCTTCTACCGTTTTCTCCTGGTGCTCAACGTCCCGGTACCCGATGCCGACGTCCTGCACTCGACTGCCGCGGGCTTCTGCGGGCTGCCATGCGTGATCGGGCGGCTCTCGCGCGGCACGCCCTATCTGCTGACGGAGCACGGCGTCTATCTGCGGGAGCAGTATCTCAATCTGCGCCGGCAAGTCCCATCGACGTTTGTTCGCACGCTGCTCTATCGGCTGATGGAATCGGTCGTGCGGCTCAATTACGCGGCGGCCGACCAGGTGTCTCCAGTGTGCGATTACAACACGCGCTGGGAGGGATGGCTTGGTGTACCCGCCGCACGCATCCGGGTCGTTCACAACGGCGTCGATCCAGCGCGATTCGCGCCGCCAGAAGCGCGGCTGCCCGGACCTCCGCGCGTCGTCAGCGTCGGACTGATTTATCCACTGAAAGGGCAGCTCGACTTGATCGAGGCGGCGGCGGCGGTCGCGCGTGAACGTCGTGACGTGCAGTTCGAGGTGTACGGCTCGGCCAGCGATGAGAAGTACTACGCGGAGTGCCTGGCACGGGCACGCGAACGACAGCTCGACGACGTCGTTCATTTTCGCGGTCCCACGCATACGCCTTGGATCGCCTATCAGCAAGCGGACGTTGTCGTCTTGCCGAGCATCTCCGAGGCGTTTCCGTACGCGATGATTGAAGCCATGCTGTGCGGAGCGGCGATCGTGGCCACCGATGTCGGCGGCGTGGCCGAGGCGCTCAGAGGATGCGGCGTACTCGTCCGGCCTGCGCGTCCTCAGGAGATGGCTGATGCGATTCTCGAGCTGTTGAACAGTCCGGCCGAACGGCAGCGCCTGGGCACAGCAGCACGCGCACGTGCGCTTCAACAGTTCACGCTGCAGACGATGCTTGACGGCTATCGCGAAAGCTACGCGCGTTTAGCGGGTGAAGCGCCCGCGGCGGCGGACGGTATCGATGTGGATGACGCCGGCGGATGTCGGTCGCTGGAACCCGTTGTGTGACGAGGCGATCGGACCGGTGAACGACGAGCGCGACACGGCCGCGGGCATCGACGGACGTCCGCGCCACGGCAGTTGGCTATCAGTCGCACTGAACGACGGCTCACCCCATCCAAAGGCATCCACGCCCGCCATGACGGCTGCCCACCACGCGTAATTCAACAGCGACCGATCGAAGTCGAACGACCCGGCGGTTGCCGTCGCGAACACGGACGCGCCCGTGGCGGCGGCTCCCCTCATCGCGCGCTCGACGCGATCGCACCACGCATGAGGGTCCTCGGCTACGCCCTGGCGAATCATGAAGGACTCGAGCAGGTACGCGTCGCCTGCCTTCAGTCGCGGCGCGACGCCCTCAGCCGTCACCGAGAACGCGTCGTCGGGATTGAACGCGTTCAGCAGTACCCGAAGTCCCGCGCGGTGCACCGCATCAACGGCCGCGTTCTGGCGATCGCGAGTAACGCCAAAGTCGGTGCCGGCTTCATCGAAGAGAATGCCACCCGCTCCAATTGCCTTCCACCGATCGATGCGCGTGCGGATTTCGTCCAGCGTCAGCTGCTCGGTCCGGCCGAGATCGATATAGCCGAACACGATGGGTTTGCGGCGCGTCGCCGCCAGCTTCGCAATTAGCGCGGCCGTTCTGCGATACTCGACGGCGCCCACACCGGCTGGACGGCGCGAGGCCACGACATCATCGAACTCGAGTCCGTCTCCCAACACGATGAATTCATAGTCCGCGAAGACGGCGGCCGCGCGGGCGAGGTCGCCGGCCGCGCCGTTCACCAGGCTCGGAATGCCGTAGTAAATCGCGAGCCTCCTCGGCTCGACGACACGCGACGCCGCAGCCTGCAGCAGATCGGAGAGCACGAGGCTTGCGACGATCAGCGCCGCGCCGTATCCGACGCACGATGTCCGGGGGTCAGCCACGGACGCGGAACCGGAAGATGGTGAGCTGCTCATCGTCGTAGTAGACGGACGCACCGTGATGCGAGCGTCCGTACGCTTCGCACAACGCGAACAGGCGTGCCTGGAGGCTCGCGCGCCCTGCAAGCGAGCGATAGTGACGATAGCTCGGGTCGGCCAGTCTCGAGAACGGCACCTCCGGCGGTTCTGCTGCGAATGTCTTGAACGGACGTTTCTCGACGAACACCAACAGGTCGTCGACGGCGAAGTCGAAGCTGAAGTCGGGATCGGCGACGCGCTGCGCGTATCGATCGACGAAGGCCGATGGCTCTTCGTACCATCCGCGGCCGAACGCCTCCGCGAGCTGCTCCACCGGCGCCACGATGAGCCACTTGCCGCGCGGCAAATTGGATACAATCTCGAGGGTCTTCTGCGGCGTGACCGGGTGTTCGAGGTAGAGCGCGCCGTTCGTGCGCGGAACCAGCACCACGAGCGCGCACGCCACGGTCGACGCGAGCGCGTACTCTACCTGCGCTCCTGCGAACTGGCGAACCAGCGCCGTCGCCAATGCGTAGAGCGCGCCTGCGGTCAACGCGATTGTGATCGGCAGCGTCAATGCAATGGTGCGTGCCGCATCTCCCGCCCCAGCCACTGCTGCCGCTGCAATGCACGAACACACCGCCATGCTCGCAAGGAATGCGGCACGGTACGGCATTACTGCGTGCAGGAGAACGACAGGCACGAGCAGAAGGAGGATCAGAGGCTGTGCGAGCGCTGCAGCTGCCACGCATGCGGCAGCAGTCGTGGACGAGGCGGGACGCCGCATGGCGATCGCAATAGCTCCCAGCACGAGAAACAGTACGGCTACCTCGAGATCTCCGGGACACCATTGGCGCGTCAGCGCTTGGCGCAGAACGCGCGCGAACTCGCCGCCGCCGTCGGTATATTTCGCGATGCCGAACGGGTAGCCGCCCAGCACCCAGAGGGTCATGACGCCGGCCGTCGGCTCTCTCGTGGCGCAACGCACGAGCCCTGCGCACGCGATCACAAGAGACAGTCCGATGATGGGCCCTGTCAGCCGAACCACGTGAAGCGGATTCAAGGAAGACGCGCAGCTGAGCGCGGCCGCCACGGCGCTGGTGACGGGAACGAATCCTTCTGGCGCATCGAACAGCGCGCGCCGCGCGCTGAGCAGAATGGCATACGCGTCAGGGTCGCCAAGTCGCAGATCGCCGAGGACGGGTTGCACTCGCAGATATCCAGCAACCGCAAGACCAGCAGCCGTGGTCGCGGCGAGCATGGCGCTCCGATGCGGCAGCCGATCGAGCTGCCGTCGCATGCTCGTCACGCGCCCGAGAACCGTGCGACGCGCAATGTTCGGCCACTGACGCCGGAGATCGATCGAACCGTGCTGCTCGAGGCGACGGACCATCCCAATGGTCCACTCTCGCATGACCATCCGCACCGCATGCCCGGCTGCCCAGTTGTAGCGGATCAGCCACCTCGTCGCCGACCACGCGAGGATGGCGGCCAGCAGCGTCGCCGCATTGAGAATGTGGAGACGCGCGAGGATGTTGACGGCGATAACGGTCACGAGAGTCGCGCGCGCGATCAGCGCAAGACGCGCGATCGGATCGCCGAAGACGCCGCGCCGATCTGCGCTGAACGCGCGCAGGAGCACGGTAGCAACGATCAGCAGCCACGCGGTCCTCAACAGGTCGTTGACCATGGCGTCATGCCACATAGCAGCCGTAACCGGGGCGCTCCAACGCGACAGCAACCGCCACGTGCGACCGCCACAGGAAGACGGCGGCACCGGCACACATCGCGGCCGCTGCGTAGGTACTGCCGAACACGTTGCTCGACACATAGCCGCCGAGGGCGTTCACCATTACGCCGGCAACGAGTGCGCGCAGGACGGGCACCGGCGCGTTCACGCTGAACAACACGAGCGCGTTGAATAGGCCAAGTTCTAGGAGCAGGTATCCGCAGAGGCCAAGCACCATCACGCGTGAGGCGATCGGATCCGTCAGCGTCGGACGCCCGACTGGTAGCACCAGCAGCGCGATCGCAACGAACGCGACCGCAACGAGCGCGCGCGAGCGGACACATCGGCGTTGAATGCGGGCCTGATACTCCACACCGGCCGAGGGTGTCCACCGCGACGCCTCCTGCTGCCAGAAGTGCACGAAGCGATAGTTGATGAATTCCACCGCCGCCATCGAGAGGAGGAAACACAGCAGTGCAGCGTCCATACCCGCCTGATATCGTGCGTCGATCGCGAACTCAATGCCCGCCGCAGCAGGCACCGAGGTGCCTGCCGCAATGCGATCGGCAAAGACGAACGCGAAGTAACCGGAGCCATAGCAGAAGTACGGCGCGAGCGCGCGAACCAGGACCGCATGGCGCGGTGACGCGAGTTCACCGACCGCCGTGGCGCCATGTCGGCTGAACGCGAACGCCACCAACCCCAGCGCGATGCCGAGCGCAACCGAGACCGCCAGAATCTGCGAGACGAGAGGCGACACATGCACCGCGCGACACAGCGCGAACGCGGCGCCAGCGCCGCCGAACGCTGCCGGCACCTGCCAGTAACGCCGCTCGAGCCACAGCACACCACACGTGAGCCAGAACGTCCCGAGCATGATGTAGACGCCTGCGCCGAGCGCTGCGTACCTGAGCTCGAACAAATCCAGGTACCACGCCGCGCTGGTCGCCATTAATGCCGTCGCCGCAATGGTGGCGACACCGCACTGCCAGATGCGCTCGGTCACCGCGGCACCGAGCGCGTGCTGCCCGAGGCCAATGTAGAAGCTCCCTTTGCGCGCAATGCACTGCACGAAGCCGCCCGAGACGATCAGGCTCAGCATGAGCGCAAGCGTGAACGGCGCGGCCGCCTCGGGAGGCAGCTGCAGCACGTCGGGATGCCGGCGTTCGAGCGCGAACGTGACGACCCACGGCAGTGCGTAAATAGAACTGAGGGAAAACGTCTGCAGAAGCACTCGGAGCTCGTCGCGGACGCCCTGCCTGGTCGGCACGAGGCGCGGACCCGGCTCGGCACCGTGGCCTGCTTTCATGACGGTGTGCAGCATGCGTCCCAGCGAGCGACTGTCCGGTTGCCCGGTCAATTCACGGACGACCGCGTCCGTATAGCCAAGCGACTCCAGCACGGCGGCCGCCTCGAGTGCATCCGCCGGGTGCGGGCACACCGCCGCAACGCGCTCAATCACACGCTCGAGCGCTTCGGGCGCTGTCGAAATAACCATGTCCATGACCCAATCGTCTCAGGGCCAGGCGACGGTCTTCGTCTGTCCCGCAGCGAGCGTGACGTATGCGATGGACTGCCCCGCGTACGATTCCGCGCCGTGAATCTTCAGCCCCGTGATGGGGGCGACTGCATCCCTGTGGGCCGATAACACGAGGCCGATGTCAGGCACCAGTGTCGCAGTGACGCCCGCCGCGTTGTACCGCTCGCGCGCGATCATGCGATCACCGACGGTTCTCATCGTGGGGCTCAGAATCGGGAATCTCACGAGGCGGCGGTATTTCGCGGCCGTCAAGTTGATCAGATCGCCCAGCAGCGAGTGCGTGCCGTCATACGAGCGCGTGTTCGGCTGATGGAACATGAGCGGGTTGAGGTCGCCGTTCAACAGGTACGACAGCCATGTATCGCTGATGTTGTCCAGGACGTCCTGATACGTGAAGTCACGTCCCCAGTAGCTGCGGTACACGCAGTTGTATTCCGCAACCCACTCCGCCGGCGTGCTCACGTTGAAATACATGTTCGTCGGATATCGGGGAATCATGAACAACCCGGCTGCAAGGGGATTCCAGAGTCCCGTGTTCGGCGTGGGATTGCTGTACCCGGGTTGCGATGTGTCAGTGACGACGTAACGGACGCCGAGGGCGTAAGCGGTGCGCATCCCGTCCGGATTCTTGAGACCCGAGACGTCCGGTGTCACCAGCGTCGTGGGATCCGCTCCGAGCTTGAGTTTTTTGCCCATCCAGCTGTTGAGCCGCAGCTCCTCCGCGACGTCCGAAGACGACATCGTTTCCCACGATTCGTGGTCCCACGTGTGGCTCACGAAGTAAAACAACGATGCATTCCTCGTCACGATCGTCGTTAGATCGTCCGCGGCGTACACGCCGCTGGCACCCCATCCGTTGAACGCCCAGGTGATCTTCACGCCCGAGGTCTGGGGTTGCCTCTGAAGCTGCGTCTGCCATGCGATCAGTGCGGCATAGTCCCTTGCCCGCATGCGGTAGTCGCTGGACGTCCGATCGACTGGCGTTTCACACGGCGTATCAGCCGACCACATCTGATTGGCCAGGAACAAATCGTCGACCTGCGGACTCATGTACGCGTGACGCTCGCCAAGGAACAGGCCCTTCATTACCCAGTTCACGAGGTCGTAGCCGAGCACCAGGTTGTGCCTCAGGTAGGGATTGCTGTCGAAGGTCAGCGCGAGAAGCTCACGGCCGTCCGGGAATGTCCGCGTAGCGGCAAGCACGTGTCCATCGCCGTCCATCAGGAGCGGAACCGTCGCGAGATCGAACGCGGTCGTCAGATACGTGTATGCATTGGCGATCGTGATCGGATTCGAGGTATTCACGCGCGCGAATACCGCCGCACCATCGCGCGTAAAGCGAGCCTGTAGCGGCGCCAGCGTCGTATCAAGGGCGCCAGACGGCCAGTTGAAACCCATGGCTGGCGAGGTCCAGCCGCTGTACCAGATAAGCTCCCGTGTGCCGAATTGGGCGGCATAGGCATCAAGAGCCGCCTGCTCACCCGGCTCGAACGCCGTCTGATACGTGCCGTCCGCAACCTGATAAACCAGGTCGCCCGTCGTAAAGATGATGCCTCGATAGAAACCATGGCAGCCGTTCGACAGCCGTCCCGGCGTCATCGCCGGCTCCTGCGCGGCAACAACGAGGTCGTAAGGAGTGCCGAGATAGTCGAGGGTGCGCTGGATGGCGGGAAGGTCAGCTTCTTTGGCGTCTGCAGACATGACAAGAAGCTTCAGGTCGATGCCGCACGTGCTTTGAACGGCGCTGACCGTTGAGCCGGACAGGGGTCCCGCGGCAATCGCGAGCCCGACGGCCGCCGTGGCGGCCTTGAGAAATCGGTTGAACGAACGCCGACGATACGGTTCCGTCGCAGGTCGAATGCGCATCGCTTTCTTCTCCCAGGGCATCAGTTCGTCAATAACGCTCCCTCGGGTGCCCGCAAACGCTCGCAGTCGCATCGCGGATCGCCACTATGCGAGGTGCATATGCATGAGGTGTACCTGCTGAGGTCTGGCTGGGCTGTAAGGCCAATGTCCAGGTCAATCAGGAGAAAGTTTTCCGGACGGAGACCATGGTGGCGACACGTATTGGATGGTGAGCGGTGAAACAGCGATGAGCGGTCCCACCCACACATGTGGTGAGTGATCGCCCAAGCCCACGGACTGGGCAGACGCCAGGCCGCGGATCGCACAGCGGAAAGTTGCGACAGGTGTCGGCGTGAGGCCCTTCGACTGGCGCTCGTTCAGAGTGTTCGATCTATCACGGTGGAGACTCGGCCTGCCACAAGGCGAGGCCGCGAAAGCGTCGGAGTAGCCCGCTTCGGGTGAAGTCCGCCTCCGCGGCTCACGCCGCTCCGGCGCGACAGCCTTCGCGTGAATTATGAGCGAGTTTGGTGCGGAAGGGGGGATTCGAACCCCCACGGTATTGCTACCGCCAGCCCCTCAAGCTGGTGCGTCTGCCAGTTTCGCCACTTCCGCTCAGGAGGGAGGATCGCCAGGTCTGAAGACCCGGCCTACACATCTGAACCGTCTGGTCTCAGGACCAAGCTACTTCTTGGGCTGCGCTGGCGTGGCGGGCTGCGTCGACGCTGGCTGTGAAGGGCCGCGGACGCCGCTCAACACTGAACCCGGGCCGCGCTGGCCGTAAATGCCAATCACGATCGCACCGATCATGAAGAGTGCGCCCAGAATCGTCGTCGCGCGCGTCAGCACCGTTGCGCCGGCGCGGGCGCCGAACGCGGTCTGGCTGCTGCCGCCGCCGCCGAAGGCACTCGCCATGTCGCCTCCCTTGCCCTGCTGCAGCAGCACGACGAGAAGCAGCAGCAAACACACGAGCACATACAGGACGACGAGCAGGTAATACAGCATAAGAGACAGATTATATCACGTGGCCCTTGGGCGAGTAGTCATGCACGAGGCACGAACCACAGCCGGAAGCCAGCAGGCGCCTTGACGTCTGAAGCCCGACTACTACACCGCCGCCGCCGGGCGACTGCGCGTGATGATTTCGAAGAACCCCCGCACGTCGAGGCTGGCGCCGCCGACCAGCGCGCCGTCCACGTCCGGGATCGATGCCAGATCCCGGATGTTGTCTGCCTTCACGCTGCCCCCGTAGATCACGTGGCACTGATCGGCCGCGAGACCACCGAACCACTGCCGCAGCCGGCCGCGGATGTGCGCGTGTGCCTCGCCCGCCTGCTGCGGCGTCGCGTTGCGACCGGTGCCGATCGCCCAGACCGGTTCATAGGCGACGACGAGGCCCGCGATGTGATCCGCGGTCAACCCGTCGAGCCCTTCCTTGATTTGTCGGTCGAGGATCGTCAGCGTTTCCTCGCGCTCGCGCTCGTCCAGCGTCTCGCCGATGCACACGATCGGGGTGAGCTGCGCGGCCAAAGCCGCCGTCAACTTGCGATTGACGGTGTGATCAGTTTCACCGAAGAGCCCTCGACGCTCCGAGTGCCCGATGATGACGTACTCGGCGCCCGTCTCCTTGATCATCGGCGCGCTCACCTCGCCGGTGAACGCCCCTTCGCGCTCCCAATACATGTTCTGCGCGGCCACGCCGATGTTCGACGCGTGCGCCGCCTCGACGACTGGACGCACCGACGTCAACGGCGGCGCGATGACGATCTCGACGTCGTGCACGTCCTTCACCATCGGGCGGATTTCTTTGACGAATGCGACCGCCTCGTGGACGGTTTTGTACATCTTCCAATTTGCCGCGATGAATGGTGTGCGCATGGGGATCCTTGTTGGTTCACGGCTCACGACTAAAAGCCTCAACCCTGAGACAGCATAAGCCATGAGCCATGAGCCATGAGCCTCAAGTCGTCACGCGTTAGGGAGCGCCGCGACACCCGGAAGTTCCCGGCCGCCCAGAAATTCGAGTGACGCGCCGCCGCCCGTCGAGACGTGCGTGATCTTGTCGCTCACGCCCGCCTTTGCGACGGCCGCGATGGAATCGCCGCCGCCAATCACCGTCGTGCCGTTCACCGAGGCGACCGCCTTCGCAACCTCAACGGTACCCTTCGCAAACTGATCGATCTCGAACACGCCCATCGGGCCGTTCCAGATGACGGTCTTCGCGGGTGCGATGACGTCGCGATATATCGCGATCGTCTTTGGCCCGATATCCAGCCCCATGCGTTCGCCAATCTTCGTGTCGCCGACGTCAAGTGTTTCGGACGGCGCCCCCGCCTCGAGCTTCGGCGCAACGACGTGATCGACGGGCAGCTCCAGCCGGAGGTTGCGTGCTTTCGCCCGGCTCTCGATCTCGCGCGCGGCTCCAACGAGATCCTGCTCGACGAGCGATGTGCCGACGGGAACGTTGCGCGCCTTGAAAAAGGTGTACGCCATGGCCCCGCCGATCAGGAGCGCGTCGACGCGCGGGATAAGGTTTTCGATCACCTCCAGCTTGTCCGAGACCTTCGCGCCGCCGAGGATGGCGACGAACGGGCGATCGGGCCGCTCCAGGACGCGTCCCAGATGCTCCAGCTCCGCGGCCATCAGAAATCCCGCGGCCGCCTCCTTGACGTGGCGGACGATGCCTTCCGTCGATGCGTGCGCGCGGTGGGCTGATCCGAACGCGTCGTTGACGTAGACGTCCGCGAGCGCGGCAAGCTGTTTCGCAAACTCAGGATCATTTTTCTCTTCTTCCGCATGGAACCGCAGGTTCTCGAGCAGCACGACGCCGTTCGTCCCTGCCTGCTCGATCGCACGTCGTGCCGGATCGCCGACACAGTCTTCCGCAAACGCAACCGGCCGCTTCAGCAGCTTCGACAGCGCCGCGGCCACGGGCTTCAGCGAGTACTCCGGGTTCGGTTTGCCTTTCGGCCGGCCCAGATGGGAACAGAGAACAACGGCGCTGGCGTTCTGGTCGATGACGTAATTGATCGTCGGCAGCGATGCGCGGATGCGCGTGTCGTCCGTGATCGTTCCGTTCTTGATCGGGACGTTGAAGTCGACGCGTATCAGCACGCGCCGTCCCTTCACATCGAGATCCTTGACGCTCCGCTTTGTCATTTAGCAGCCCGTATGCGCTGATTCGGTACCACCCGGCCCCGAAAGGCCCGAAGCTTCACGGCCAGGACAACGGAGTGGCCGGTGATCTCGGGCAGACACACCATTACAGACCCTTCTTGACGATGTGGCGCACGAGATCGACGCAGCGGTTGGAGTAGCCCCACTCGTTGTCGTACCAGGCGAGCACTTTCACGAAGTCGCCGTCCATTACCTTCGTGTACGAGGCGTCGAGCTCCGACGAGTGCGCGTTGCCGCGGAAATCAACCGACACGAGCGGCGCCTCTACGTACTCGAGGATGCCCTTCAGCTTGCCGTCAGCCGCGGCCTTGAACGCCGCGTTCACTTCCGCGTCTGTCGTTTTCTTCTCGAGGAGCGCCGCGAGATCCACGACCGAAACGTTCGGCGTCGGCACTCGCATCGCGATGCCGTCCAGCTTGCCCTTCAACTCCGGCAGCACTTCGCCGACCGCGAGCGCCGCTCCCGTCGTGGTCGGGATGATCGACAGCGCGGCGGCGCGTGCGCGCCGCAGGTCCTTGTGCGGCAGGTCGAGGAGTTGCTGGTCGTTGGTATACGAGTGCACCGTCGTCATCCACCCTTTGCGGATGCCGAACGTTTCGTGGAGCACCTTCGCGATGGGGGCGAGACAGTTGGTCGTGCAGGACGCGTTCGAAATGATGTGATGGCTCTTCGGATCGTACTTGTCGCTATTGACGCCGAGCACCATTGTGATGTCGGGTTTCTTCGCGGGCGCTGTGATGATCACCTTCTTCGCGCCCGCGGCGAGGTGCTTCGCGGCGGCGTCGCGATCGGTGAACAGGCCCGTCGATTCGAACACGATCTCAACGCCCAGGTCCTTCCACGGCAGCTGTGCCGGGTCCTTTACGGAGAGCACCTGGAACTCGTCGCGATCGACCTTGATCTTATCGCCGCTGGCGCTGATGTTCGCGTTCAGGTTGCCGAGAATCGAGTCGTACTTGAGCAGGTGAGCGAGCGTGCCCGCGTTCGTCAGGTCGTTGACCGCGACGAAATCGATGTCGTTCGAGCCCAGCGCCGCACGCATGATGTTGCGGCCGATGCGGCCGAATCCATTGATACCAACTTTGATTGCCATCTAATGCTCCGACAGACCCAAACGATTGATTCTAGTGAACGGCTTGCGCGGGGGTCAAACCCTCGCTACAGTAGCCACGGATCGCACGGATCCCACGGAGCAATCGATCAGTGGTCTGGGCAAACAATCCTTCAGTGGTCTGGCGCAGCCATGTACGCCGCCTATAGCGTCCTCATCGTGACGTTCTTCGTCGTCATGTCGCCGTACCTGGCGTGGCAGGCGATCCGATACCGCAAGTACATCGGCAGCCTGCGCCAGCGACTCGGGTACCTGCCGATCTCGTTCAACCTCGACGGCGACGAATCGATCTGGATTCACGCCGTGTCGGTCGGCGAAGTCCTGACGGCGCGCGCGCTGCTGCCGCAGCTGCGCGAGCGCTACCCGCGCCTCCGCCTGTTCCTCTCGACGACGACGATGACGGGGCAGCAGGTTGCGAAGAACAATCTTCAGTACGTCGACGAGGTCTTCTACTTTCCATTCGACCTCGGCTTTATCGTGAACCGGACGCTGCACCTCGTGAAGCCGCGGCTGTTCATCATGATGGAGACAGAGATCTGGCCGAACCTGCTGCGCGCGTGCCGCCGCGCCGGTGTAAGGACGGTGCTCGTCAACGGACGCATCTCGGCGCGCTCGTACCCGCGCTACCGCCTGGCGCGTCCGTTCGTCCGTCGCGTCCTGGCCCACGTCGATCGGTTCTGCATGCAGGGAGAGGAATCCGCGCGCCGTATCGTGGACATCGGCGCCGATCCGGAGAGGGTCGTGGTGACCGGCAGCCTGAAGTTCGATTCGCTCGAGATTCCTGGCTCCGCGCAGGATCGCGGGCGCAATCGCATCCTGCGCTATTTTCGAACCGGCAGCGACCGTCCCGTGATCATCGCAGCGAGCACGCTGAAGGGCGAGGAAGAACCGATCTTCGAGGCGTTCCAGCGCATTCGCGCGCGCTTGCCGCAGACACTACTCGTCATCGCGCCGCGCAAGCCCGAGCGATTCGACGAGGTGGAGCAGCTCGCGCGCCGTGGTGGCTGGACCGTCGCGCGCCGCACCGAGCTTCGCGTGGATGCCGAACCGCGCCACGACATCATCGTGCTCGACACGGTTGGCGAGCTCGCGCAGTTGTATCAGATCGCGACCGCGGTGTTCGTCGGCGGCAGCCTCGTGGATCAGGGGGGACACAATATCCTCGAGCCCGCGGTGTTCGGCAAGGCGATCGTGTTCGGGCCGTATATGCAGAATTTTTCCGAGATCGCGCGCGCGTTCCTCGAACGCGACGCGGCGATTCAGGTGCGCACGCCGCGTGAGCTGGAGCACGCCCTGCTGGGCCTGTTGAACGATCCGGTTCGGCGCGCGAGCCTTGGCGCCGCCGCCCGCGCGCTCGTGGAAGCGAACCGTGGTGCGCGCAATAAGACGATGACGGCCGTCGGCCAGCTCATGCCGCCTCAGAACCCCGGCAACGTCAGGCCGTTCCGGATCGTCCACTGACAGGCTGCTGAAAAGCACAGTCTGGCTGTCAATGCTGAATGCCCAATGCCGAATGCCAGAGTTCCTTGCTACTTGGGCATTTAGCATCAGGCATCTGGCATTGACACCGGCTTTTTCAACAACCTGCTAATCGAAGTGGATCCGCTCTCGAGCCTCTACGCGGCCCTCGCTCGCTATCGCCGCCGGTACTACGCGACGCATCCAGAGCGGCGGCGGCGCCTTTCACGTCCCGTGATCAGCGTCGGCAACCTCGCGGTGGGCGGACGCGCGAAGACGCCGCTCGCCGGCTCGATTGCTGCGCATCTCGCAGCTGCGGGCGAGCGTCCCGCCATCCTGAGCCGAGGCTACGCCCGGCGTCGCGCACAAGACGGCGTGGTCGTCGTGCGGGACGCGGCAGGCATTCGCGCCGACATCGATCGCGCGGGGGATGAGCCGTTGATGCTGGCGCGCCGCCTCGACGGTGTCGCGGTATTGACCTGCGCGGATCGCTATCTTGCGGGCCGTGTCGCCGAACACCATTTCGGGTGCACGGTGCACGTTCTCGACGACGGGTTTCAACATTTCGCGCTGCATCGATCGATCGACATCGTGGTGATCGGGCGCGAAGATCTGGATCATGCGCGCACGCTGCCATTCGGCCGGCTGCGCGAGCCGCTCGATGCGCTCGGCGCTGCAAGCGCGGTGATCGCGCTGGACGAGACGACGGTGCAAGGACTGGCCCCCGGTCGATCGATCTGGCGCGCCCGTCGCGTGCTCGAGCAGGCGCGACTGGTTGAACCGTATGGTGCACCGGCGCAACCGTCAGGAGGATCGGTGGTCGCGGTGGCGGGCATTGCGCGGCCGCAGCGCTTCTTCTCCGACCTCCGCGCCGCTGGTTGGCCGATCGCCCGTGAGCTGGCGTTCCGCGATCACCATCCGTACTCGGCCGGCGACGTTGCGCGGATCTGTCGTGTCGCGCGCGAGCAGGGAGCGGATCTCATCGTCACGACGGAGAAGGATCTCGTGCGGCTGCTCCGGTTTCGTCCGTTTCCGCTATCGCTCGCATGGGTGCCCCTGTCCGTGCGCATCGAGCCGGCGGATGCATTCAATCGATGGCTGACGGCGTCGCTCTTCAATGCGCGCGAGGCGGTCCAGTGAACGACGTCCGCGCGGAAACCGGCCGCACACCGACGTTGCTGCACCGGCTCGAGTACGCGGCGGTCATGATGGTGCGGGCGGCGCTGCGCCCGCTGCCGATGCGTGCGGTGCTCGCGGCAGGGACGCTCCTCGGACGCGTGTTTCACGCCGTCGATCGCAGTCATCGGCGGCTGGCGCTCGTAAATCTGCAGGCCGCCTTTCCGGTGCGGCCGCTCGACGAGCGTGAAGCGATCGCGCGCGAGATGTTTGGGCACTTCGGCCGCCTGCTGATGGTGCTGCTGAAATTCAGCACGATGACGCCCGAGCAGATGCTCGCGCGCGTCGAATTCGACGGCCACGAGCGTGTGGTCGCCGCGCACGCGCAGGGGCGCGGCGCGCTGCTGTTTACCGGTCATTTCGGCTACTGGGAAATCAACGCATTGGTCCACGCGCTGACGCTCCATCCGATGGCCGTGATGGCGCGGCCGCTGGACAACCCTCTGCTGCACGACTTGCTCGAACGTGTGCGCGCGCAGACCGGCAACACGGTCATCTATCGGCGCGGCGCCTTGCGCCGCGTGCTGCGCACGCTCGCCGCCAATCAGGCGGTCGCGCTGCTCATCGATCAGCACATCCACACCGACGCGGTTTACGTGGACTTCTTCAATCGTCCGGCGGCGACGACCGCGGCGCTTGCCGCAATTGCGTTACGGACCGGCGCGCCGGTGATTCCGGTGTTCGCGCTGCCGCTCGCCGGCGGACGCTTTCGGATGGTGTACGAGCATGCCGTCGATCCGCCGAAGGCAGATGATCCCGACGCGGTGCGCGATTTCACCCAGCGCTGCACCGACGTGCTCGAGATGTACGTGCGCCGGTATCCGGAGCTCTGGTTATGGATGCACCGTCGCTGGCGTGACGTTGAACCGGCCACACCTGTGCGAGGCATGTTCCCCGCGGCCGCGAGCGGCGACGAGGAGGGGGAGTGACGGGCGGCCCGCAGCGTCTCGTGATTCGTGCGCCGAACTGGCTTGGCGATGCCGTCATGGCGCTGCCGGCGATGGCATCAATCCGCAGGCACATCGACGGCGCGTTGATCGTCGCGGCGCGCCCGTCGCTCGCGCCGCTGTTCGAAGAACAGACTGACGCCAGGCCCGACGAGATTCTCGTGCTCGACATGAAGCGCGAGGTCCACCAGTTGCGCGCCGCGCGCGCCGACGCGATCGTGGTGCTGCCGAATTCGTTCGGAAGTGCCTGGGTCGCCCGCCGCGCGGGCATCGGAGAACGATGGGGGTATGCCGATTCGGGTCGCAGCGCCCTGTTGACGCGCGCGGTTCGGCGGCCGCGGCGGAAAATTCATCAAATCGAGTACTACCGCAATCTGGTGCGCGGGTTCGGTATTGACGTGGTCGACGGGCCTCCGCGCCTTGCCGTCACGGAGCAGACCTCCAGAGCCGCGGAGGCCCTGCTCCGTGACGCGAAGGTCACGGGCGGAGAGCGGCTCGTCGGATTCGCACCTGGCGCCGCCTACGGTCATGCCAAGCGATGGCCGCCCGATCGTGTGGCGCGCCTGATCGCACAGCTTGCGGCCGCACACGGTGTCGTGCCGGTGCTCGTCGGCGCCGGCGACGATCGTGTCACCGGGCGTGAGATAGAATCATCGCTGCCCGCCGGCACGCGTCTCGTCAACCTGATCGGCAGAACAACATTGCGCACGCTTGCCGGCGTGATCGCGCGATGCGCCGCATTTGTTTCGAATGATTCCGGCGCGATGCACGTGGCCGCGGCGCTCGGCACCCCGCTGACAGCGATCTTCGGGCCGACAAACGAGCGGGTGACCTCTCCGAGTTCGCACGGTCCGGTCGACATAATCCTGCGGCAGGTGTTCTGTCGCCCCTGCATGCTGCACGAGTGTCCGATCGATCACCGCTGCATGAAACGGATTCAGGTCGAGGATGTCGCGCAGTCGGTGGCGCGACATCTGACGATTTGGTGATTTGTGATTTGCTGATTTGGTGACTGGGTGAGTGTGCGTCCTGCAGTATTCCTCGACCGCGATGGCACCTTGATCGAAGAAGCCGGTTACCTCGATCGCCTGGAGCGGCTCGTGTTTTATCCGTACAGCGTCGACGCGGTGCGGCTCCTCAATCGCGCCGATCTCGCCGTCGTCATCATCACGAATCAGGCGGGCGTGGCACGCGGCATCGTCCGCGAAGCGTTTGTCGGCGAAGCGCACCGGCACGTGACGATGAGGCTCGAGCAAGGAGGAGCGCGCGTGGATGGTTTCTACTACTGCCCGCATCATCCGGAGGCCAGTGTCGAACAGTATCGAAAATCGTGCGACTGCCGAAAGCCACAACCAGGCATGTTGCGGCGAGCGGCGGACGAATTGAAGCTGGATCTCGCGCGATCCTTCGTCATTGGTGATCGCTGGCACGATCTCCAGGCAGGAGACGCGGTCGGCGCACGCGGCATTCTCGTTCGCACCGGTTATGGCCGTACGGAGGAGGCCGCCCCGAAAGCGCGTCTGGCCCCCGTGGCCATCGTCGACAATCTGATCGAAGCGGCTTCCTGGATCCTGCGCGCCGCGTGATGTCACCCGCCGACCGCTCGCGCCTGCTGGCGCTCGTCGACGCGCTGAAGGGACGCCGCGTGGCGGTGGCCGGCGACCTCATTGCCGACGAATTCATCTACGGCCAGATCGCCCGCGTGTCGCGCGAAGCGCCGGTGCTGATTCTGAATTACGACTCGACCGAGATCGTCCCGGGCGGAGCCGGAAATGCGGCGGCGAACGTCGCCGCGCTAGGCGGGGCCGTCCGTGCGGTGGGATTGGCCGGCCGCGACGACACCGGCCGGCGGCTGCTCGACACGCTGAAGCGGCGCCGAGTGGACGTCGCTGGCATCGCGCGTCCCGGGCGCTATCGCACTCCAACGAAAACGCGCATTCTAGCGGGTGGGATCCATTCCGCCAAGCAGCAGGTCGTGCGGATCGATCGTGCGGCGTCGGCGGCCGCCGACGACGGCGCGCGCGACGCCTTTGCCAAGAGGGTCCTCGCCGCCGTCCGCGGCTGTGACGCGCTGCTGGTCTCGGACTATGGCAGTGGGCTCGTCACGCCGGCCCTTGCCGCAGAAGCGCAGCGGATGATGCGGATGCCGATCGTGCTCGTCGACTCGCGTTATCAGCTGCTTCGCTACCACCGTATGACGGCGTGCACCCCGAACGAGTCGGAAGTCGAGCAGGCGCTCGGGATTCGCATCGGCGACAACGCGCGCACGCTCGAGCGCGCCGGCCGCGACCTGCTCCGCCGTACGCGCGCGGCAGCGGTGCTCATCACGCGCGGCAGCCGCGGCATGGCGCTGTTCGAACCGGACACGCGTACCGCGCACATTCCGGTCTTCGGCTCCGATCAGATTGCCGACGTCACTGGCGCGGGGGACACCGTGATTGCGACGATGACGCTGGCGCTTGCGGCGGGAGCGACGTTCATCGAGGCGGCGCGCCTGGCAAACGTCGCAGGCGGCCTTGTCGTCATGAAGCGCGGGACCGCGACGGTCAGCGCATCGGAGCTGCGCCGGGCGATCGCCGGCGCGGCAGAGTAATGCCGGTGGGCCGCGTGCTCTCACGTGAAGCGTTGCTGAACGCGATCGCTGCGGATCGCGCCGCCGGCCGCACCATCGCGTTCGCGAATGGCTGCTTCGATCTGCTGCACGTCGGCCACGTCCGCTATCTGCAGGCTGCCTCGCGCGAGGCGGATCGTCTGGTAGTGGCGATCAACGACGATGAATCAGTCGCGTGCCTCAAAGGTCCAGGTCAGCCGATCCTTCCCGGCGCGGATCGCGCGGAGATCGTGGCGGCCGTTCGCGGCGTCGACTACGTCACGATTTTTCCCGAGATGAACGTCACGCCTCTGCTGCTCGCGCTCAAGCCCGACGTGCACTGCAAAGGAACGGACTATACGATCGACACCGTGCCGGAGCGCGAGACCGTCGTCGGCTACGGCGGCCGGATCGCGATTGTTGGCGATCCGAAGGATCACTCGACCCGCGATCTGCTATCGCGCATCCGCGGGGGCGGTCGGAACGGAACCGGCGGCGAAGCGCCGGCGGAGCGAAGGCCGCCTGGCGGGGTGCAGGAGTCCCCGCCTCTCAAACGCGGCCGGAACGGAGCCGGCGGCGAAGCGCCGGCGGAGCGAAGGCCGCCTGGCGGGGTGCAGGGGTCCCCGCCTCTCAAAAAATGAATATCCTGGTCGTTCGCCTGGGGGCGTTGGGCGACATTGTCCATGCCATGCCGGCCGTCGCCGCCATTCGCCGCGCGCATCCCGGCGCGCGCATCGACTGGCTGGTCGAGGCGAAGCACCGCGCGATCGTCGATTTGGTCACGGCGATCGATCGCACGATTGCGTTGGAGCGTCCGTCAGTTGATGCGTGGGTCGCCGTCACGCGCCAGCTGCGCGCGACCGCGTACGACATCGCGATTGATTTCCAGGGGTTGCTCAAGTCGGCCGTGCTGGCCCGTGCCTCGGGGGCGGCACGGGTCGTCGGCTTTTCGATCTGGCACCTGCGCGAGAAGACCGCGCGTCCGTTCTACTCGGCATCGGCGCCCGCGGAAGGCGCGCACGTCATCCGCAACAACCTGCACCTGCTGCGCGTGCTCGGCATCGAGGACGAGGAGATCACTTTTCCGATCGTGGACATCGTCTCGCCGGCGCTCGATGAACTGCGAACGCGCGTCAACAGTCGGCCCTTCGCATTGATCAACCCGGGCGCTGCATGGCCGAACAAGCGGTGGCCGGCGGATCGATTCGGCGAGCTCGCGACATTTCTGCGCGAAGCGTCAGGGCTTGTGCCTGTCGTCTTGTGGGGTCCAGGTGAAGAGCTCCTCGCCGACGCTGTGATTGCAGCATCAGGCAATGCCGCCGTTGCGGCGCCTGCGACGCGTGTGCCGGATCTCGTTGGGCTGTCGCGCGCCGCCGCCCTCGTCGTGTCGGGCGATACGGGGCCGCTGCACATTGCAACGGCGGTTGGGACGCCTACCGTCAGCATCTTCGGACCGACGAATCCGGACCGCAACGGCCCATGGTCAGAGGGTGATGTGAGCGTGTCGCGATTCGATCGCTGCGTCTGTCATTACGATCGCAAGTGTCACGCGCCGCGCTGGTGCCTCGAAGACGTGTCCGTGGCGGAAGTGTGCGCGGCGGTCCAACAGCGGCTCGCCGGAAGAGCGCATGGCTGACGCGGTTCAATGGATTGCGCGCAGGCGCGTCACATTGGGCTTTGCCTGCGGCGCGATCGCGGGGTGGCTCGCGCGACCGACACGCGGGTCGCTGCTCGCGGGCTTTGTGGTCGCGGCGATTGGCGAAGCGCTGCGGATTTGGGCCGCGGGCCACCTGGAGAAGGGGCGCGAGGTCACGATGACCGGCCCGTATCGGTTCACCCGGCATCCGCTGTATCTGGGCTCGACGATCATGGGCGTTGGTCTGGCGATCGCGGCGCACAGCGTCATCGTCGCGGCGCTCGTGCTCGGCTACCTGGCCGTCACGCTCGCGGCAGCGATCGGCAGGGAAGAGGAGCACTTGACGGAGAAGTTCGGCGCCGCGTATCCCGCGTATCGGGACGGCTTCGCGCGCGGCGACGCGCGGCGGTTCAGTCTCCGCCGCGCTGCCACGAACCGCGAGTATCGGGCGCTCATCGGCTTCTGCGTGGCGTTCGCGTTGCTGGCCCTGCGGCTGCGGTGATATACTCCCGGTTTCGGGCCGCTGTTGGCAGCCGCGTCGGGCGGTTAGCTCAGTGGTAGAGCACCGGCTTTACACGCCGGCTGTCACAGGTTCGAATCCTGTACCGCCCACCACAACGTGTCACAGGAGAAAGACGGACACAGCAAGACGTGAAGCAGGAAAACGCTGGTTCGGTTTTCGTCCTCAGTCCGTTGAATTCTTGCAGCGACGTCGACCATGCGGGGTCGTAGTTCAGTTGGTTAGAACGCCGGCCTGTCACGCCGGAGGTCGCGAGTTCGAGTCTCGTCGGCCCCGCCAAATCTTTTAAATCAGCCACTTACATTGATCAGGTGACCATTCGACCCACGGCCAGAGGCCGTGAGTCCTGTCGCGAGGATCCCCTAGGTTGGGAACTTCTAGAGATTCTCGCTTTCACGCTGCCTGGAACGATGGAGCCGGCTAATCTGGCCGTCTGCGACAGTGGTTTCTTGCCACTCGGCTTGCCACCCGCGGTTTGCGGCACTAGAGAGGTTTGTACATGACGAGGGCATCGACGAATCCGAATGTCGGGTGTTTGAAAGCGGACGGCAGCCTTCCGACAACGTCGAAGCCGTACGCCTGCCAGGTCCTAATCGCGCGATCATTGGTGCTTACGACGAAGTTGAACTGCATCGCGAGAAACGATCGTGCCCGCGCGCGAGCGATCGAATGTTCGAGCATCGCGCGCCCGACCCCTTTACCCTGCGATACAGGGGACGCCATGTATCCACAGTTGGCGACATGGCTCCCGCCACCAGCCTGGTTCGCGCGAAGAAAGTAGGTGCCGAGAATACGTCCCTCATCTTCTGCGATGAATACTTCGTGGCCTTCGCCGTGCCAATATGCGAGTGCCTCGTCCCGACTGATGTCTCGAGGCAGGGGGTAGGTCTCTCCCGCGCGGAGCACAGGCTCCAGAACGGTCCAAATCCTGTCTCGGTCGTCAGCTCGCGCGGGGCGGATCAACAACACACGCCATTCTCCAGCATCGGGACGCTCGATGCGCGCCTCAGGAGAGATCGACTCGTCGCGAGATTTTCTGTGGCGCGCGGATTACAATCCAATCGTGGGATTCGAAAAACTCGCAGAGATGAAGATTCGCGAGGCGATTGATGCGGGTGAATTCGATCACCTGCCGAACGCGGGCGCACGGCTCGACCTTGAACCATACTTCGCAATCCCCGAACACCTCCGAATGGGCTATTTCGTCCTCTAAAACGCGAACTGCGTGCCGGAAGAAGTTCATCTTTTGAATAACGTCGCTCGTCTCGAGGCAGAGGTCGCCGACGCAGCGGATAGCGCCGTCGCGGCGCGGCTCTCGACCGACCTGCAGTACGCGAGGCTGCGTCTTGCACTCGCGTTGGAGCACTTGCGAGCCGCAACCCTCACGCGACCGAAGCGTAGCAGCGAAACGTTTTCAGAGATCTAGATTCCTGGACCGCGATTCGTTGCGCTCAGACGCGGTGTCAAGCCTTGCAGCGGCGAACGCAACAGCGAGAAAAGAATCATTCGGGGCGCCGTAGAAGCGAAACGATGCGCGCATCTCGATGTCACGTGGGTCATCGCGATCTCGCGGAGTGGCCACGCGCGCCGGCATGAGCACGTACTACTTTCACCGCATCTTCAAAACGGACGGCGCCGGTGCCGTTGTGTTTTCCGGCTCGGTCGATGGCCATCTGCGTGCCTACTCGACGAAGGAGGGTCCGATCGTCTCGGACTTCGACACGGCGAAAGAATTTCGCACCGTGAACGGCATCATCGCGCGCGGCGGATCGATCGACGTTGGCGGCCCGGCAATCGCGAACGGTATCGTGCTGATGACATCCGGTCACGGGCTGTAGCGTGGCCAGAGCGGCAACGTGCTGCTCGCGTTCTCAGTTGAGAGGAAGTAGAGTCGTGCCATCCCTCTCGCGGACGGCCCGTCAGTGAGCTTCGAACCCTTTGGGATAACGATCCGCCACAAGATTTAGTCTGACGTTGTGCTCGAGCAGTGCCTTGAGGCCCGCGAGCACCAGACTGAACCCTTGAGTCGAGCTGGTCACCTGTTTCACTAGGTTATCTCCGTCGCCCGTGAAACCTGCCTCCGTAATAGTGACAAACGTGGTGCCGCCCTCATGCGGCATGAACGCCCATTCGACTGTGGTCGGCGCACCGCCGTACCCGGGCCACTCGAGGACAATGCGCCTGCCCGGTTCAATCATTTTCGCAGTCACCTGGATCGAGATGCCGTACATCTCCCAATCCCATTGAACGTGCTTCCCGACCTCGAGTCTTCCGCTGCTCCTGGTGAACCAGAATTTCGTTGTGATGTCGGGATTGACGAAGGCCTCGAACACGTCGGCTGCGGGCCGCCGGATGAGCATCCCGGTTCTGGTCACCGGGATCTGCGTGAGCTGGAGAGGATCCATCTTGGGCTCCCTTCATCGTGCTAGCATGGCCGCGTCATCCCGATCGGGTCTCGTGCGACATTCGGATTAGATGCGATCCAATCAGCCGCGTCCCGCCCGTCGCATCTCGTCGAGCGCAATCCCGTCGCAATCGAGTTGAGCCATGCTTCTGGGCGCCGAATTGACATTCCTTTCGAGCAGCGGAGCACTTTCATCCTGTGAAAGCGGACTCGCCGTCCCGCACGGCCGTTTGAAGCCACGCGTGGTCCCGGCAGACAGGGCGCGGTCTGACGACGGGATCATTTTCTGATGCGAGATGTACGGATCGGCCTGTTCGGGATCGGCCTCGACACGTACTGGCCACAATTCGCGGGCCTGAAGGAGCGGCTGCAGGGATACGTGCAGCGAGTTGCCAATCGTCTCGCCCGGCCCGGCGTCGCCGTCGTGAATCTTGGTCTCATCGATAGCCCGCCCAAGGCCCTCGAGGCTGGTCATCGGTTCCGCCAAGAGGATGTGGATCTGATCTTCCTCCACGTCACGACCTATGCGCTGTCGGCGACGGTGCTTCCTGTAGTCCAGCGCGCCCGCGTGCCGGTCGTGGTCCTCAATCTGCAGCCGGCGCCGGCGATTGACTACGAGTTCTTCAACAGAATGGGCGATCTGACGGAGATGACCGGGGAGTGGCTGGCTCATTGTGGCGCCTGCCCGGTGCCCGAGATCGCCAACGTGTTCCGGCGCGCCCGCATCGATTTCCATCAGATCACGGGGCTGCTGGACGAGGACCCGGTGTGCTGGAACGAGGTGGAGGCGTGGATCGAGGCCGCGCGTGTCGCGCACGTGCTGTTCCACAACCGGCTCGGCGTCATGGGCCACTATTACAGCGGCATGCTCGACATCTACTCGGACCTGACGCAGCATACGGCGACGCTGGGCGGGCACATCGAGATCCTTGAGGTCGACGAGCTCGCGGCGGTCCGCCGCGAGGTCACGCCGGAGCAGATCGACTGCCGCGTCGCACATTTTCGCGACGTGTTCGATGTGCAGCCGGACTGCCCGCAGGCCGAACTCGAACGCGCCGCGCGCACGTCGGTAGCGCTCGACCGGCTCGTCGCCGATCGCGACTTGGGTTCTCTGGCCTACTACTACAAGGGGACCGGCATCGCGGACAACGAAGATGCGATGAGCTCGATCATCCTCGGGAACTCGCTCCTCACCGCGCGTGGTATCCCGGTCGCGGGCGAATACGAGGTCAAGAACGTCCAGGCGATGAAGATTCTCGACACGTTCGGCGTGGGTGGGTCCTTCACCGAGTACTACGCAATGGACTACGACCGGGACGAAATCCTGATGGGCCACGACGGCCCGGGGCACATCGCGATTGCCGAAGGGAAGATCAAGGTTCGTCCTCTCCGCGTCTATCACGGAAAGGTCGGCACCGGACTGTCGGTGGAGATGAGTGTCAAGCACGGGGCCGTCACGCTGCTTTCGGTCGTCGAGCGCGGCGATGGTCCCCTGAGCCTGCTCGTCGCCGAAGGCGAATCGGTCCCTGGTCCGATTCTGGAGATCGGCAACACGAACAGCCGCTACCGGTTCGGGATCGGCGCCCGCCGTTTCGTGACCGCGTGGAACAGCCACGCGCCGGCCCACCACTGTGCCGTCGGCGTCGGCCACATCGCGAATCGAATTGAGATGCTCGGCAAGCTGTTGCGAATCGTCTCGATATAACGCACGGTATCCAGGAATCTTTCGGCTTGCTCGAAAAAGGTGAACTGCTGGATCTCGGCCCTGGCCTGCTTGCTTGGCGCGGCTGGTTCTTTGGCCGCTACTGCGCGCGCAGCAAAGGCAACCGGATTGGAACGGAGTGCCGGCGGGCCGCAAACCAGCCCGCCCGAGAGCGCGACGCTGACGATCGACTGGACCAAGGTCGTTCGCACCTCCAACACAACGCCGACACTGCAGGTCGTTGTGAACCCTCTCCTCAGGAGAGGGGCGTCGATTCATGAGAAAGCATTCCAGGCACTCAAAGACCTCGGGTGCGATTACGTTCGGTACGTCCCGTGGTTGCCATATCCCAGGCTGGCCGTTCCAGCGCTGGACGCGCCGGCGAACGGACGCACCTCGTGGGACTTCTCGCTCATCGATCCGATGACGCTCGATTTTCTCGACGCGCAGAAGGGACACTCCATCGTCTTGAACTTCAGCACCATTCCGGCGTGGATGTTCAAGACGGATAAACCTGTCTCCTATCCCGCAGATCCCGATCAACCAGTCTGGGACTATACGCAAGGCACCGACCTGCGAGACCCGACAGGAAAGGAGCAGGGCGAGTATTTCGCGCGGCTGGTGAGCTGGTACACGCAGGGTGGGTTCACCGACGAGTTCGGAAAGCGTCACGAGTCCGACCACAAACGGAAGATCGATTACTGGGAGGTGTTGAACGAGCCGGACCTCGAGCACAAGCCCACGCCCGAGAAATACACCATCTGGTACGACGCGGTGGTCTCGGCCATTCACGACGTATCGCCCGGGACGAAGTTCGTCGGCATCTCGCTCGCCGCGCCGGGCAGGGCTCCGGAATTCTTCGAGTACTTCCTGAATCCGAAGAATCACAAAGCGGGCCTCCCTCTCGACGCCATCTCGTATCATTTCTATGCCGTTCCGGCACTCGACCACACACCCGAGATCCAGCAGTTCACCTTTTTCGAGCAAGCCGAAAGATTCCTGGATACCGTGCGTTATATCGAGACGATTCGCAAACGCTACTCGCCGCAGACGATCACGATGATCAACGAGATTGGCTCGATCTCCGCCGATGATCTGCTGCAATTCCAGCCGGGTCACGTCGCCAAGCTGATTCCCGACTCCTATTGGAATCTGTCCGGCGCACTGTATGCCTATCTCTTTTCAGAACTGAGCCACATTGGCATTGACGTCGCCGGAGAGTCTCAACTGGTCGGCTACCCCACGCAGTTTCCCAGCGTGACGATGGTGGATTGGAGGGATGGCCGTCCGAACGCGCGCTACTGGGTGCTGAAGCTCCTCCACGACAACTTCGGGCCCGGCGACAAGCTCGTCGAGACGAAGGTCACGCTTCCGGAAAATCAATCCTACGTGCACGCGCGCGGCTACGTCGCGCGAGACGGCGCGCGCAAGATCCTGCTGGTGAACAAACGCGATCGCCCCTTCGAAATCGTCCTTCCCGCTGGCGCGGCGCGCGCGGACATGGTCGATCAGACGACGGCGTTCAATCCACCGGCGACTCGACAGGTCGCAGGTGGCAAGATGGCGCTGCCGGGACTCGGCGTGGCAGTCGTCACGCTACAGTGATCGCTCACCAGCCGGACGCGAGCGCTTGCGATCCGATCGATGTCTCCCAATCCGTTTCTTGGCGTGCTCTATCACTGGACCGGCGGCCTCGCGGCCGCGAGTTTCTACATTCCATTTCGGCGCGTGCAGCGCTGGGCCTGGGAGACCTACTGGCTGGTCGGCGGCGTCTTCAGCTGGATCGTGGTGCCGTGGGTGATCGCGGTGTTGCTCGTGCCCGACGTGCCAGCGGTGATCTCGGCGACTCCGCCGAGCACGTTGACGTGGGTGTTCGCGTTTGGTGCGCTGTGGGGCCTCGGCGGCCTCACGTTCGGGTTGACGGTCCGCTATCTCGGCATTGCGCTGGGGGTCGCCGTTGCGCTGGGGCTCTGCAACGCATTCGGCACGCTCGTGCCGCCGATCTTCAGTGGTGAATTCGATGACCTCGCGCGCAGTCGGTCCGGGACAGGTCATCCTTGCCGGTGTGCTGGTGTCATTGATGGGGATCGCCGTGAGCGGACTCGCCGGCGTTTCCAAGGAGCGAGAACTGCCCGCCGAAGAGAAGCAGGCGGCTGTCCCGGAGTTCGACTTCCGGAAGGGCATGCTGGTCGCCACGTTTTGCGGAATCATGAGCGCCTGCTTCGCGTACGGGATTGCGGCCGGGGCGCCGCTGGCACGGCTCACACGTTCGCAATTATTGGCCTCGAATCGCAGTGATTTGTGGCAGAACCTTCCCGTCCTCATCGTCGTGCTCGCCGGTGGCTTCCTGACGAACTTCGTGTGGTGCGTGATCCTGAACGTGCGAAACCGCACGGGGTACCAGTATTTCAACCTGCGTCCGCCATCGGCGCCTGACCCGAGTCGACAACCGGCGCCTTTGCTGACCAACTACGCCTTCTCCGCGCTCGCGGGGACCGTCTGGTACCTGCAGTTCTTCCTTTACAGCATGGGCGAAACGCAGATGGGCCGGTACGGGTTCTCGAGCTGGACACTCCACATGGCCAGCATCATCATCTTCAGCACTCTATGGGGTGTGGCCCTGAAGGAATGGAAGGGAACAAGTCCACGCACGCACCGCCTCGTTGCGGTTGGCCTGGCTGTTCTCGTCGCGTCGACGCTGATCGTCGGGTACGGGAACTTCATCAAACAGCCTGTGGAACCGATTACGGAGAAGTCGCATGATCCGTCGAGGCTTCAGGATGTGGATTGGCGAAGGGCAGGCCGAGGAGTACGAGCGACGACACAATCCAATCTGGCCGGAACTCGAGCGCACGCTTTTCGCACATGGCGTCCACACGTACTCGATCTTCCTGGATCCGGAGACGAACTCCTTGTTCGGGTACGTGGAAATCGAGAGCGAAGAGCGTTGGGCAGAAGTCGCGACGACCGAGGTGTGTAAGCGATGGTGGCGGCACATGCGAGGCGTGATGCCGTCCAACTCAGACGACTCGCCCGTCTCGCGCGAGTGCCGGGAAGTATTTCATATCGATAGAGCGCCCTCGCCTCTCGTGCGTGATGCCGACGGCCAATGACTTCATTCCACAAGACAGGCTTGGCCCCGATGGGAAATACGGCGTGGCACCCGAGCGTGGCACCCGCAGCAAGTTGTTGCAAGTGGGCTTGTTAAGCGCGTGAGTTTATGGCTGTCACGCCGGAGGTCGCGAGTTCGAGTCTCGTCGGCCCCGCCAAATCTAAAGCAAACAAGACGCTTACCTTTTCGCGTCCTCCGGCCTCTTGAGTCCGGCGGTCGCGGGTTCGCTGCGAGGGGGCCAAACCCTCGCGTTCCAACGAAATCAACCGCCTCCGGCAGGGCGATGCCAGCGTGCCGTCCGGGTTGGCTGTACAGATCGAGACACGCTGAAACGACAAACCCTACAACGGTCTATCGGTCCAGATTCGGGTAGAAGGCTTGGAGAACATCAAGACGACGCCGCGCGGCCACCTGTGTCCGCGGCGGATCGTCGCCCATTGTTTGAGAACTGAATAGTGCCCGGTTACGCTCACGCGCGGCCAACTATCGTCGTTGCCGTCTGCGTCGCCACGCTCTACCGGCCACTCCGCTCACCGCAGCGCTCAGGAGGGCCAAGGTTGAGGGCTCTGGGGTCGGGTTCGCCGCGACAGGGTCGCCGAGAATACGCCAACCCACATCGATGTGGTCCGTCGATTCGTAGTGACCTACCGCCGGGGAAAAGGCTGCTTCGTCCCGCAGTGGGTTGGGACTTGGAAATGTCATACCACCACGAAACGCGTGTTCGCCACTAGGCACCTCTAACGCAGCCCAGTAGGTCCCGGGATTGATCAGCCAATTGAGATTCGTCGCACCGGTCCAGTCCGGGGATTGGTCGGGTGATTCGACCCGAACCGTGTCCGCGAATAACGACGTACCCGGTATATCTCCCCCGTCTGAGTACAATCTTACGGTCACGTCACCGGCATTAGAGGCGAAGACCCATCCCTCAACACTCGTCACGATATGAGCCTTATCGACGGTGAACGCCCCCGCGAGCCATTGGGTTGGGTTGAGTGTAAAACCGCCAAGAAGGGAAGGTCCTGGACCAGTGTTAACGATAGGGTCAGAGTGGGCGACGCGCGGGAGCGTACCTAGCACGACAAGGAATGCGAACAGTTGGCGGGTCGATGGCACAAGCGAAGTTAGGAGAACGCCAAGGGTCATAAGCTCTCCTTCCAGTTCGGAAATGAGAAGCGGGGACGACCATCGGACGGTTCTAACGAGCCGATCGGCCGACCTTGCAACGTCTACGCCCTTGTGACGGATGACGTCCGAGGCCCGAAGTGTCCCATGTCTCGGCTGACTTCGTTGTAAACGCCTATGCAGCGGCTGTGATCTAATCCCGTTTGTGATCGACGTCTCGGCCGTCCGAATGTTGCTCCTCTCCGTCTTCGGCTGGCTGGACCGCCGCGAGCGTGAGACGCTCGCCTATCTGATCGAGGAGAATCGGGTGCTGCGGCGGCAGCTGGGTGGGCGGCGCGTGCGGCTCACTGATGACGACCGGCCGCGACTTGCCGCGCCGGCCTACCGGCTGGGCCGGCAGGCGCTGCGCAACGTCGCAACGATCGTCACGCCGGACACGTTGCTCCGCTGGCACCGGCAGCTCATCGCCCGCAAATGGACCTACGCCCAGACCCGAACACGCCGTCGCGGCGTCCTCGCTGAAGTCCGCAAACTGGTCGGGCGGATGGCGAAGGAGAATCCGACGTGGGGCTACGCGCATTCAAGGCGCCCTCAAGAATCTCGGACACCACGTTGGACGATCGACGATTGCACGGATTCTGCGGACGCAAGGGATCTCGCCCGTGCCGGAGCGGCCGACCTCGTGGCAGACGTTCCTTCGCGCGCATTGGGGTGAGATCGCGGCTGCGGATTTCTTTACGACAGAAGTGTGGACATGGCGGGGCTTGGTCACCTTCTATACGGTCTTTGTAATCGATCTCGCCTCGCGGCGGATCCAGATCCTCGGGTCAACCCGCATCCCGATGACGGATTCATGCGCCAGGTCGTGCGGACGCTCACGATCGCGGACGGCGTCGGATGTCGCTTGCTGATCTGCGATAGGGATGCGAAGTGGAATGAGCCGGTCCGCGCGCGATTGGAGGACGCAGGGCCCCGCGTCGTCCGGACACCGTATCGGGCGCCGAATGCGAACGCCTACGCCGAACGCTTCGTCCGCTCGATCAAGGAAGAATGTCTCGATCGGTTGATCCCGTTCGGCGAGCGCCACTTTCGGCGGGCCGTCGCGGAGTTTGTCGCCCATTATCATCGCGAACGGAATCATCAAGGACTGGGCAACGAATTGATTGAGGGTGCGCCTGCGGAAGAACGTGTCGGTCGCGTGCGTCGGCGCCAACGGCTCGGTGGGTTGCTCAACTACTACGGGCGAGCGGCGTGAGAATCCGGTTCCTGGATTCGGCGCAGATACGGGACACTACGCCGTAGCCCTGCGCTCGTAACGGTCCGTAGTCAGATTGAACAGCAACTCGCCGCCGGCGCGTGACGAACGAATCCAGATACCGAGCTAGGCTGGCCGTTTTACTCTCCTCGTTTCTTCGAGCCGAACATCAATCGTCGTAACACCGACCGGATGACATTCGTAGTTGATTGACCTTCACGAGAGTTCTTAGCCTGATCCACGATCTCTGCTGGTACCGCAGGTGAACGTGACCGTTGCCCGGTCCATTGTCGCCAGTAATCGAAGGCCTCGTATTTGTAAGGTAAGAGGGGCGGGCGATTGCAGGAGCTTGCCGCGGTGACCTCCGCGCGCGCCGGCGCACTCCAACCATTCCTCTGCATGGTGGCGATGAAGGTTCGTGGCAAGGTGATGTCATGGTGTGTAATGTAGTGTTCAAGTCGTTCAGGCCACACCCATTCCCCGTCCGTCAGATCTTTCGTCCCGAGCACTTCATCGCAGAGCCGGCATCTCGCGAATCCACAGAATGAGTGGATGGGCACACCGCGGCGGAGATACTCAGCAATCTTGTCTCGTTCAGAGAGACGCCATCCCACACGAATCAGACCATCCGGACGCGGGAGTCTGAGCGATGCGCACCAGGGTGCATCCCAGTAGCCGACCATTCTAGGCATCAGTGGCACCCTCGCACTCGTGATCTGCTTTAGGCGTTTTCCTGTGGGAGTTCGATCTGCTGACGATTCACAGAACGTTCATCGCCTAGAGCTCCAGGACTCCGTCGCGAACCATCAGTCGCGTGCACTCCATGGATCGCCTATGCAGGCGGCAGTATAACGCAGCGGCCGAGCTGAGTCGATTTCCTCTGAAGCGGCGAACGCGTCAATGCGTAGCGTCTGGATCAGTATGTGCGGAGAAGGACGTCGATGTGGCTGCCACAACGTTTCACAGTCGCCGCAGCAAATACGAGAGCAGCAAGCGGGTTCTGCCGCTCAGTCAAGCCGCATTGCGCGCCGTCATGAGATGATGATGGCCACGGTCGAAGTACGGCGGAACGATCGAAAAGCTGTTCAAGTATGCAACAGCCGATCGAGCAGTGCGGCCGCGGCGGCAGTGTCGCCCAGCAGCTTGCCCCAATCGTCCACGGGACCATTTTGACGTGAGGAGTGTCGACGCCCGTTCGTAGCGCCACATGATAAGCTGCAGGAGATCCTCGGCGGCGGTGTGCGGGAGCTTCCACATGCTGAAATCGTCGACGAGCAGAGCGCGAGCTGCGAACGTTCGAATACCGGCGTGGCACCCGAGCGTGGCACCCGCTGTAAGTCGTTGATCAACGACTACTTCGTTGCGTGACTATCTGGCTGTCACGCCGGAGGTCGCGAGTTCGAGTCTCGTCGGCCCCGCCAATCCTAAACACTTTCTAAGCATGAGATCTTACGGGTTGAAGCAAGTTTTTTAGGCAGCAAGCGCGGCCTCCGCGTGGAGTTTCTGGATTTCGGCGTCGAGTTGATCGAGGACGATGCGAAGGGAGCGCGGCAACGAATCGGTGTC
>QHWT01000118.1 GCA_003222675.1 Acidobacteriota bacterium
CGTCGAGGTGGACGGGAGCCGGTCGTTCTCGGGCAAGTACGTCCTGGTGCAGCGGCTCACGCCGAGCGGGCCCACGACGGTCAAGCACGTCGTGCTGGGCGCAAGCTCGTCCGCGACGTTCACGATCCGCCTCCCACGGCACCGCGCGCGGGTTCGGATCGTGATGCCGAGCTCCCAGGCTGCGCCCGGCTACATCTCGGGCGTCAGCAACGTCTGGAAGAGCTCCTAGCGACCCCTCTCCATCCCCGAGCGGGGCCGGGCCACGCCCGGCCCTCCGCTTGACGCGTGATCTAAGCTGACAAGCTCGGTCATCGGCGGGGAGGATGGATGCTCGCGATGGGGAGGCTGGGGCCGGCAGCGCTGGCCTTGGCGTTTGTCCTCATCGCCCCGGGCCGGGCCTCTGCAGACATCGTCGCCCGCGGGGTCCACGACGGCTCGCTCGCCCCGGCAAGAGCCTCCTCGTGGCGACCCGGACCGGGGCGGGCCGCTGGCGCGCCGAGGTTGCCGACAGCGTCTCGGCGGGCTCGCAGCTGATGGCCTTCGAGGTCGGTGCGGCGGGCCCGGTGGCCCTCGTCCTCAGCGGCGACAGCCGCCGGCTGAACCTCGTCCGCAAGCGGCTACCGGGGTGGCAGACGATCCGCCTCAACACGAAGCTCGCGGGCCGCGGCTACCTCGGCTGGCCTGGGCTGACCCTCGACCGCGCGGGCCTGCCGCTCGTCGCCTACACGCGCTGGAACAGCGGCAACTTCAAGAGCCAGCTGCTGCTCTCGCGGATCAACGCCAAGGGAGGCGTGAGCACGACGCGGATCACAGCGGAAGGCTTCCCGCAGAGCTACGTGCCGCCGCCGGCCGAGCCGGTGATCGTCGGCGGGCGCGTCCACGTACTGGAGTCGTACGGCTACCGCGGGACCGTCGCGACATTCGAGTGGTTCCCGCAGAAGCACACCTGGACCGGGCTCGGGATCGACGCCGGCCTCGGGGACTTCCCGCTCGGGCCGCTGTTCGGCGGAATCGGCCCGGACGGGTACCTCCATGCGGCGTGGACCGAGTCGCTGATCCCGTTGGCATCGGCGCCGGTCACGCTTGCGACCCGCGGCCGGATCAGCGACTCGACGTTCATCCTTGACCGCGCCTTGACCACGGGGCTCGCGCTGACCGGTACCGGGGCAGAGGTCGCGGCGAACGAGTGGGTGAGCCCGGACGACATCGGAGTCTCTGGGCAGAAGTACCTCTGGGCCGGCACGATCGTCCACCGGCGGAGCATCGTCGAGCTCGACGGCTGGCTCGCCGGCCTGGCGGTTGCCCCTCGAGGAGCCCGCGATGTTCTGCTAGGCGGTGCCGCGGGGCTGAACTGGTACCGCTCGCCGCGGCGGCTGACGACGCGTGTGACGATCGAGGCCAGTGACCAGGGCGACGGCACCGTCGACGTCTCCGGGGGCGTTTCCGGCGTCAGCTCCGGGAAAGTCGTGCTCTACCGCGAGCGGCCCAGTGAGAAGCGCGTGGCCGTCGCGACCGTGAACCTCTCCGGAGGCGCGTTCTCCTTCGTCGACGACGCCCCGGTGGTCCGGCCGATCCTCTACCGGGCGGTCTACACCGATCCGCGGACCGGGATTCCCTACGCAGCCCTGCTGCGCGAGCCGATCACCGACACGGGCTAGCGGCTACAGGAGCAGACTGGCTCGCCGAGATGCTGCCGCTCGTAGCGGAGACCGCAGCGCCCGCACGTGGCCGGGAGGACGGCTGCCTTCACGAGCAGCGCCCGCATCAGGGCCGCCCAGAGGGCGAAGTACGGCATGAAGAGCACCGGCGAGGTCATGCACGGCGTATCGGTCGGATGTCGGTGAGGGTTTAGACGCAACCCTGCGCGCCAGGCCAAGCGGCATCGATCCCACCCGGTGCGTTGGACGGCCGCGTCGGCACAGCCGCCGCGTCCTCTCTGGTCGGCGCCGCCGAGTCGGCGCCTCAGCCCTCGGGCTAGAATGGCCCACGTGAGCTGGCTGTCGGTCGCGCTCCTCGCCTGTGCCGTCCTGGCGGTGATCGGGGCGGAGTGGCCCAGGCTGAGCGAGTGGCTCGGGCTCGAGGCTCGGCGGAAGCGCCAGCGGGCGCGCCGCAAGTCGCAGTGGAAGCTCGTCCGCGGCGAGTCGGAGGACCAGGACCTGGACGCGGAGGACTTCGCCGCGAGTGTCGAGCGCGATCTCGAGCAGCTGCCGACGACGACGCTCGACGAGTCGGACCGCTTCAAGCGCTAACGCACGAAGAACGTCGTCGAATAGCGGCGGGTGTTCGGAAGCGTCTTGGAAGCGTCCTCGGTGTTCTTCGTCTCCTGGTAGTCGGCGACGATGAGGAGCAGCGAGTGCCGTCCTGGGGCGAGCCGGCCGATCACGACCTCCACGCGGCCCGAGCCGTACAGCACTCGGCGGTAGCGCCCATCGACGCGCGCGACCATCGATGTCGGGTCGACGCCCGAGCCGCGGTCGTGCACCCTCAGGCGCAGGGGCGAGCCCGACCGTAGCGTCCGGGTCAGGAGGCGCGCCGACGGCGGCGTTGTGTCGTTCACCCAGTAGCGAAACGTGAACGGTCCGGCGACGCGGCGGCTGCCCGTGTCGAAAACGAGGTCGTACTCGCCGGGCGCCGGCCGGAAGACGCCGACGACAGGCTCGATCCCGTAGAAGCTCGCCTCGTAAGGGTTGAGTCTGAGCGGCAGCCCCGCGTAACCGGTCAGGCGGTCTTCGTCGCCGGCCCGGACGAGCCGTGGCGAGACCGAGACGCCGGGCGCCTCCGATAGCACGCGCGCTCCCGCGTTGGTGACCCGTCCCCGGAGGATCAGGCGGAAGACCAGCTCCGGGCCGAACAGGTGCGCCCGCAGGCCCAGCGACGAGGAGCCGCTCGGGAACCGGTACGACGAGACGATGCTCTTGCCTCGGCGCGTGTTGCCGCGATAGGTGCCGGGCCTGCGGAGGACCGCGTGCGGCTCGCGGGCGAGCGCGCGAGCCGATACGTGCAGCCAGTACGGGATCCGTCTCGTCTCGCCGCCGCGGGTGAGCACGACGAAGCCGCTGGAGTCGGTCGCCGCCGCGCGTCGCGTTGCCGTTGCGCTCACCGTCAGGCCGCCCGGCACGGTGGCGGCCGCGGGCCCCGAGACGCTCACGCCGCGGCCGGACAGCATCCGCTT
>QHWT01000119.1 GCA_003222675.1 Acidobacteriota bacterium
ATTGATGATGTACCTGATTCGATGATCGCGCGGAGGAATTCGCTCCGACCCAGACAACGCCGACCTGCCGGCCTAGTCCACGCTGGCGGCTCGCAAGGCGCTTCGATACGATGGGCTGAATCTAGCGACTGACGCTTTCCGAGTAATAGGGCGCTCCGATTGCGTGACTGGCAATCTGCTGCGCGTCCAGCAGCACAGGTGGATCATGAAACTCACTGGCATTCATCACCTCACAGCGATCTCGGCAGCGATACGGGAGAATCATCGTTTTTACACACAGACTCTCGGCATGCGCCTGGTCAAGCGTTCCGTCAATCAGGACGACGTGAGCGCCTACCACCTGTTTTACGCGGATGCGAAAGGCAGCCCGGGCACAGATCTGACATTCTTTGATTGGCCCGTGCCCCGTGAGCGCCGCGGCACGCGCAGCATCATCCGTACGTGCTTGCGCGTGAACGGGGAAGCCGCGTTGAAGTGGTGGGTGCAGCGTTTCGATGAAAAAGGTGTCCCGCATAGCGAGATGTTCGAGCGCGACGGGCGTCTCACGCTGCGATTCGAGGATCCTGAAGGCCAGCGACTCGCCCTTGTGGACGATGGCGGCGCCGGCGATCCGCCGACCGCGTGGGCCCGGAGTCCAGTGCCCAAGGAACACCAGATCCGGGGGCTCGGACCCATCGTCATCAGCATTCCGACGCTGACTCCCACCGACACGCTGTTGACGCGCGTGTTCAACATGTGCATGGCGCGTGAGTGTCCGCATGATGGGAGGTGGCGGCCCGCATGCCGAGTTGCACGTCGCCGTGCAGCCCGATCTGCCGATGGTCGGCCAGGGCGCAGGGGGCGTGCACCACGTGGCGTTCCGCACACCAGACGTCAACTACGACGCTTGGGCGGAGCGGCTGACCGAGTTCGACGTGCCGAACAGTGGCAAGGTGGATCGCTACTGGTTCCGCAGCTTGTACGTCCGCGAGCCGAATGGCGTCCTCTTCGAGATCGCGACGGACGGTCCCGGATTCGCGGTGGACGAGGATCCGGCGACGCTGGGAGAGCACGTCGTGCTGCCACCATTTCTCGAGGCACATCGCCCGCAGATCCTCGCGAACCTGAAGCCGATCGACTGAGGGAATCGCGCCGCCATGGCCACGAATCTTCAGGATCCACATAGAGATCAGCCGGTACTCCGATCCGGACCATCTCAGAAGGACGCGCGACTCGTCGCGATCCTCTTGCATGGGCGCGGCGCCTCGGCGGAAGACATCCTCGGTCTGACCGCTCAGTTCAGCGCGACGGACATCGCGTACCTGGCGCCGCAGGCAGCGGGCAGCACCTGGTACCCATATTCGTTTCTCGCGCCCTTCGACCAGAACGCGCCGTGGCTGGACTCCGCGCTTCATATGATCGAATCCTTGCTCGAGAAACTGCAACAGAGTGTCCCGTCGGAGCGCGTGGTGCTGATGGGATTCTCGCAGGGCGCGTGCCTTGCCCTCGAGTTCGTGGCCCGGCATGCGCAACGGTACGCGGCGGTGGCGGCATTCAGCGGAGGGCTGATCGGGCCGCCGGGGACACCACGGAACTACGTCGGCGCGTTCGACGCCACTCCGATCTTCATCGGGTGCAGCGACATCGACCCGCACATACCACTCGATCGCGTGCGCGAATCCGTGGCGGTCTTCCGGCGCATGGGCGCCAGCGTTGACGAACGCATCTACCCGCGCATGGCTCACACGATCGTCGCGGACGAGATCGACGCCGTCGAGGCGATGCTCGCGGCGAAGGCATGATGCTCACAAAGCGCCGATCTTCAGCATGCGTCATGTCTTCGATGGGTGACTTATCTGGTATCGTCGAGCCGCTGCGCGTCTGACAGGCGCGGCAGCAACGCGCTGGATCTGCAACCGAAATCCTGCGGCTGCACTGGGATCACCTGTAAGTGATCGCATCGGATTAGGTATCACAGTGCGCAACAGCGTGAACTGCAGAGCGTTCGCCAATCTTCGAGTCTAGTCTTAGTCTAAAGACTGAGAGATGGCCGAGTGGTCTATGGCGCACGGCTTGGACAACGAACGCCTTCGGCATTGACGCTGGATCGCCGCGCGTCTCCCAGGGGTGCTTGCGTGGCTGTTCGAGAGCGGCGATTGCGCGTACCGGAATGTTCTGTGGTTGTGAGGAAATCGGGGCGACTGGATTCGAACCAGCGACCTTCCGGTCCCGAACCGGATGGTGCAAACGGTCTGCGCGAATTCCCGAATGATTTTCGCGATCACCGCGTCGAAATCGATCGGTTTTCAGAGGGTTATGTCACAATCGGCGTCGCAGCCGGATATTCCAAGAACTTGCACCGTTGTAAATCATTGACTCGATGGAGGATTTGGCTCCTCAGGCTGGACTCGAACCAGCAACCCTCCGGTTAACAGCGTAATGCAGGTCTTCGGACTCGCGGGTTCTTCGTGCCGGTAGCTCGGGTGAGAACCTGGTATTGCGTGCTGTTCGGCAAAGAATTGTCCAGAAATTGTCCAGACGTCTTTGACGGGCACGCTCGCGCCCGCGGCGACGACGTTACGTACTCGACGCCACGAATAATCCTTGCGAGCTGGCGGCATCCCGCAAGCGCGGATCGAACGTGACGACGGTCGCGCTCTCGCATCGAGTGCGGTGGCCAAGTGGAGCATCAAGAGCGCGCAGGGCCATCGCAAGCGTCAACATCAGCTGTTCGGCACGCCGAGAATCGGCGGTGTCAATTCGGCACGGTGCGATGCCGCGTGCAGCTTCGACGCTTCGCGATAGAGGCGCTGCGCTTCTGCGCGTGTGAGGCGCTGTTCGCGCGTGCGCCGCCCGAGCGCGGAAGCCATTTCCGTCAACGCCAGATCGGAGACGATCACGTCCGTCAGCCCGGCGAGCGCGTAATATCCCGCTCATCGGCCGAACCGACGGTCATGCGGCGCGCTCGTAGTAATTCAGCAATCCGCCCAGGCGCGGTCGGCGGCGAATCGCTCCAACCGTGTCGGCCGCGACGCGATCGATCAGTGCGTTTCCGAGCCCTTGATGATTGCGTTCAAGATGGTAATGCGCAACAAACTCGTGCACGGAGCGTCGGAAATGTCGCTCACCGAAGGGGAATGATCCGATCGACGCATTCTTCTTTGATCGATTGTACGAATCGCTCGGCGTACGCATTTGCGTTCGGTGCTCGATACGGCGTTTGCACGATGCGGATCCCCGCTTCCTGCAAGACGTCGCGCACCGGCCTGCTCCATTTCGCATCCCGATCGCAAATCAGGACGCGACAGGTCTCGGCGTCAGCCATCGTCAGCGTGCGGCCGACCTGGCGCATGAATGCCTCGTCGGGATGCGCCGTCGACCCCATAATCTGCACGCGACGAGACGCGAGG
>QHWT01000105.1 GCA_003222675.1 Acidobacteriota bacterium
TCGAAGGATATCGTCGTGCACTGGCCCGATGGTCGGGTGACGAAAGGCATCGAACAGCACATCGAGGATCTCAAGGCAATGTTCGTGTACGCACCCGACACGCGGATCAAGGAGCACCCCGTAAAGTTTGGTTCCCGAGAGTGGACGAGCGTGATCGGTGTCATGGAAGGTACGTTCACCAAGCCGATGCCCGCGCCGAACGGCAAACCCATCGCGCCGACGGGTAAGGCGTTCAAATTGTCGATGAATACCGTCGGCCGCTGGAACGCGCAGGGCACGATGGACGAAGAGTACCTGTTCTGGGACAACGCCACCTACATGAAACAGCTCGGGATCGGGCAGTAATCGATTGCGGCCGCCGAGAGCATTCCGAATGAGTGGACGGTGGACGGTAGCTGTGGCGTGAAGGGCTTCTAGCGTCGTGCGAGCAGCGTGGTACGAGAGGCAGGACGCGGCGCGCGACGTCCTGACCGTCGGCGAAGGCGCGCATCAGGTCCTCTGCGGTTCAGAGAATCTCATCGAGCGAATTCACACGTTGGCCTCGTAGCGGATACCTTCCCTGCGTTCGGCACCGAGCGCACGGGCGATCGTCTTCATATCGAGCTGCGGTTTCATCTGCTACTCCGTCGTGAAGTCGCGGATCGCGAAGTACTCATCGCCAACCACCAATCCGATTTCCCCCCGGCGCGCGTCTCGCCCGATCGTCCGGCAGAAGCTGCCAAGCTCGCCGAGACTCCGGGAATTTTCGATGTCTGCGGGTGTTGTGCAGCAGCGGACGCGCGTGGCTAGCTGAGACCCGATGTCGGATCCCAGCATGCGTGCGCGACGCGACTAGCTCGTCTTGATGTACACGTTCATTCCCGAGACGATCTTGTTGAAATTGATCACGCCGACAACATTCAGGTGCACGCCTTCCTCCGAGGGATCGTCATGGCTGTTGGGCGGGTTAGGCCCGATGATGCAGAAGACCGTGAGGATCCCCTCCAACTGACCCGCCGTCGAGGACAGCCGTACGCGCAGCATCAGTCTGCCACCACAGACATTCGGCGGCAGCATCACGTCTGGATCGGGGAACGTCACAACGCCGCAGCCGT
This sequence comes from Acidobacteriota bacterium, assembly GCA_003222675.1. GTDB lineage: Bacteria > Acidobacteriota > Vicinamibacteria > Vicinamibacterales > 2-12-FULL-66-21 > QHWT01. Next base: position 1,095 of record QHWT01000105.1, read on the forward strand.
AGGGCTGAAACGTGAGGAGCTCGAGTGCTGTCCAGGAGCCGCTGCCAACGAGATTGCCAGCGCTGTCGGTGTGGGTGAACGTGCCAGTCGCGGTAACCGTCTTAGGATGAATCGAGAACATCCCCGACCCGGTTACGGCGACTCGGTCACCATTCGGGGCCTCCGCAATGTTTGGAACCTCCAGGTGTAGCTGGTAGGTTTGGGCCTCGCTGCTGGCGATCACAATCGGAGGAGCCGTCAAGCAAATCGTTAATCCGATCGCTGCGCCTGTCAAAGCTGGCCACGTACCAATTCGTCTGCGCATAACCGCCTCCTTTGCGGCCGTAGATTATGGCGCGGTGTGATCACCGCGGCAAGGCGCAAGTCTCGGTTTCGCAGCTCAGCGGTCGGCGTTACGAATGGATCGGTCCAGCGCCAAGCGAGAGCACTCCGTGCCCGCGATGTCCACCCGGGACTCGATTGCGGATCAGCGCGAAGATGGCTCCGGCTGCCAGGCCGCCATACAGTGGTTCGCCGTCGCGAGTGCCTGATGCTGCGTGTTCGTCAGCGTCAGACCAAGCGCTGACTCGATCTGTTCTGCGCTGCGATCCGGGACGTACTTGCCTCCGGTCACCTCTTCGTAGCGCCGACGCGCCTCCGGACTTTCGGCCTTTTGCATGAGAGTGGTGACCTGACCCATCGCCCATGTAACCACGCCTTGAACAAATAGACGAAGGAGGCCCAAGCGTCGATGCCGCAGTACGACCTGATCATCATCGGCGGCGGCGCTGGCGGATTCGGCGCCGCGGTGCTCCATCCGGCGATGCATCACCGGATTCCAGGACTTGACCTCAGCGTCACCGGGCTCGATGTGGCCGCGATCGTCCGAGACGAACTGGCGTTGTCCAGCAGCTTGGCCATGAGAAATACGCTGCGGTGCTTCGCGGCCTGGAACATGTGACCCTTATCGAAGGGGCCGCGCGCTTCTCCGACGCGCAGAGCATCGACGTCAACGGCCGCACGTTTTCCTCCAAACACTTCGTGATTGCGACGGGATCGACGGCGACGGTTCCTGCGGTGCCTGGACTGCGGGACGTGGCCTTCTGGACGCACGTCGACGCCCTGCAGCAGGAGCAGCGTCCGGCGTCAGTTGACCGCAGTCCCGGATGGGGCAGGAACGCGGGCAGTGAGCGTGCCGTCCAGAACGCGAGCGCGAGCCCGATCACGGGCCCGGGAGAGGCGAGCACCAAACTCTCGGTCAACAGCTGCCCCACGACTCGCACGCGGCTGCTACCGAGGGCCAACCGCACCGGCATCTCCTTACGCCGGGAAGCCGCACGCGCGAGCAGCAGGTTCGCCACATTCCCGCACGCGATCAGCAAGACGAGGGCAACGGCTGCGATCAGCATGGCGAGCGCCGGCTGAATCGTCCGCTTCAAGCCGGAGGGCGACTGCGTCAGGGAGTACACCGCCTTACCGAGTCCGTCGTTGGTCTGTGGATAGGCGCGCTCCAGCTGGCTCGCAATGCGCCTCCGGACTCCGACGTCCTCTTCGATTACACCTCCTTTACCTATCCCATGGAGGTGCGCTCATCAAGACCACTGCGAGCGCAAATCCAGGCTTGATGTCCCTCCGGATCTGCCCTTCACAGGATATTCTGTGACTCGTAACGGTTTGGACGCGACCCGGGACCCGGAAATCGGTGACGCCTCCTTTTCCTTGACGTGTGTGCCTGCTGATCACCTGCCGGGCGTCTGTACTCTTGCACCTGCGTTGCAGCTTGTCGCGAACACGATGAGTTAAGCGATCGGGTTCGTGCCGTTCAGTCCGCTTGGCAAACGCTTCTGACGCCCAAGATCGACGAAACGACGTTCGACAGAAATGACTTCGCAATGTCGTCCCGCGCTTCACGCCGGAGAACCGGAAAGCGAATTTCGCGTTCATGGAGTGGCTGACGAAATTCGCCGAACGGAAGACAGCAACGCCCGCGCAGATAGCGGTCGCGTGGCTGCTCGCGCAGAAGCTGTGGATCGTGCGGATCCCGGGTGGAAGAACATCGAGCTGACGAGCCCGCCACGATCCCATTGCGTGCGCTGTGTAGCAAGGTGCGCTGAGCTCACGTCGTCGGGTTCTGGTCGTCGCCGCGAAAGAGCGAGGTGCTTATGAAGAGCGCGCTGATCGACGAGCGAGATGGCTTGCGAACATTCGTGCTGGTTCTGGCGACCGGCGACGAGGCGATGAAGACGCTGGCATCCTTCGCGACCGAGCAGGGCTTGGGCGGCAGCCACTTTAGCGCGATTGGCGCGTGCTCGCGAGCCGTTGTCGCGTACTTCGATTGGCCCGCCAAGCAGTACCGTCACATCCCGATTGAAGAACAGACGGAAGTTCTTTCACTGGTGGGCGACATCACGCTCGAAGATGCCGGCCCGAAGGTCCACGCTCACGTGGTGCTCGGAAAAGCTGACGCGACCGCATACGGCGGCCATCTGATCGAAGCGTCCGTGCGTCCCACGCTCGAAATCGTCGTCACGGAGTTGCCTCGTCACTTGCATCGCAGAATCGATCGGGAGTCCGGCCTTGCGTTGATTGATCCGACGGTCGCGCGATAGGCCTGGCCACCCGGACAGACGTTTCGTCGAGGACTGCGCCGCGATAATTTATGCCATCAGCTCCCGCCGGACCCGCCACAGGTGAACGAGATACGATCGCGTTCCGCACAGTAATGCGCAGGTCAGGATTCGTACCACGGCAACGCGTTCGCGATTTCGTCCATCGGAGTAAGGAGTAAGCGTTATGGCTTCCGCATTCCCGTTCCCGCCGCCCACCGCGCCCCAGAGACGCCTGAACTGCTCGAATCGGCCGTGATTGCCCGGCTCGGCCTCCTGCTGATCGTCCTTGTTCTGATACATAGTGGGGCAGTGGCGTGATCGCTGTGACCCCGAAACGGCACGGTCTGTTTTTCACGAGCATCCAATTTCGTGAACGGCCGCATCAGGCCGCCGCACGATTCGCCCCACAGGCGTCTTGGTCCCCGTGAGGATTACGTCATGCGGGCCCGGTGCAGTTTTCGACCTTCCACCACACGTTGATGAGGGAGTCGATGGCGTCTCGCATGCGGCGTTCGTTGAGAGTGCGCAGTTCTCGACCGGCATCTCATTGGTGGCCGCCATGGCTGATGGTGGTAACGACCGTCGCCCTATTTCTGCTCGTATATGCGTTCGTCGACCTCAAGCCGCAGGTCGATCAGCAGTTCTTCTTCGCGTCCGATGACCCGCAGCTGCAGGAATCGAACGCCATCGACCGCCGCTTCCCATCGGGCAGTCAGCTCATTCTTAGCGTCGCGTCGCACGACCTTTCGTCGGACGCCTACCTCGAGCGGCTGCAGCGCCTGACACAGCGGATTGCATCAATTCCATCCGTTACCGGCGTGCGCAGTCTCGCGGATGGCCCGGAGGACTATAAGGATGCTGAGAAGAGCCCATTCTGGAGCCGACTGCTCATCGCCGAGAATCATCGATCGAGCAATGTCGTCGTTCTGACTCCGGGGAACGACACGGAACGCCTCATCGAGCGTATCGAACGGATCGCTCAGGAGTTCGAACGCAAGGACTTTCGAATCCGCATTGCCGGGGCGCCGTACGTCGTGGAGATGATTCGGCGCAGCATCGTCCACGACTTCGTCTACTTCAGTCTCACGGCCGTCGTGTTGTTCGGCGTCACGATGTGGTGGGTCTTCCGATCGGCGAGGCTCTTTGTCGGAATGCTCACCACGTGCTCGAGCGCGGTGCTGGCCACGTTGCTGATCCAATCGGTCCTCGGGAAGAAGATCGGCGTGCTGACAGCCAACCTCGGGACCATCGTGTTCGTGATCGCGCTCTCGCACCTCGTCTACATGACCTTCAACTGGCAGACGCTGGCGGAGCGGGCGGGGTCGGATTCGCGTCAGCTTGCGGCCGATGCACGCCGGATGACCTTCCCACCGTCGTTCTGGTCAATGGTCTGCGCGTCGCTCGGCTTCGGCAGCTTGCTGTTCGTTCAGGCCAAGCCGCTCCGCGAGTTGGGGTTCGGCGGTGTGCTCGGAACCGTAATTGCCTTGGTGTGCTCGTACTCGATGTATCCGGCGTTCCTGCATCGAGTAGTGCCGCGGACCAGTACGGTCGGCGAAGCCGGACCGGGACGGCGCTTCTGGTCACGACGGTTTGTCCCGCTCTCGATCGCCGTTATCGTCGCGAGTGCGGCGCTCGGACTGGGCATCACGCGTTTGGATACCGATCCGAGCCTGTTCGAGTACTTCAAACCGCACCGCGAGCTGCGCGATGGACTCGAGTACGTCGACCGCAACGGCGGCTCGAACCCGCTCACGATTGTCGTTTCGGCAGCGGACGGCAGCACGCTGAACACAAAGGAGGCCTACAAACAGATGTGGGGCTTGCAAACGGCCCTGGAGAATCACAAGGGCGTTGGGACGGTGATTTCGCTGCCCGTGCTCATGGCAGAGGGGCGCCGACGGCCGCTGGCGTTCCTGCTCTCGTCGGAACACCTGTTAGAGATTATGGAGGAGCCACAGCACGAGCGCATTGCCCGCACCTTCGTGACGAAGGATCGGACGGAGGCCGCGTTCTACCTCCGGATGGTGGAGCGCGATCGCACGAAACGACGTGTTGAAGTCGTGAACGATCTGCGGGCGATTGTTCGACGCAACGGGTTCAAGCCGGTCCTGGTCGGCGGCATCTATCGATTGCAGGGAGAGCTCGCGATGCTCGTCGCCTCCAGCATGATCAGCGGCCTGATGTGGCTGTTCGTGCTGTTCACAGTTATAGCAGGCATCGTCGCCCGAACGATTCGCGGCGCCGCCGCGATGATCGTCAGCCTTGCACTGGTGCCGCTCTGCATGCTGGGCGGCGTGGGACTCTTTGGTGTGCCGGTCGACATCATCTCGGCGCCCGCGACAAACGTGTGCATTGGCATGGCAATCGACTCGATGGTGCACCTGATGTTCGGCGTGCGCCGCGCGCGGCGTGACGAAAAGCACGGATGGAGTGCATGGGTCGCTGCGCGGGAAGAGCAATGGCGCGGGATCGTCTACTCGGATGTGATCATCGCGGCCGGGTTCGCGATTTTCGTGCTCTCCGATTTTCCTCCGACCCAACGGTTCGGCCTGATCGTGGTCTTCGGAACAACCATCGACATCCTCGCAAATCTGTTCGTGCTGCCGCTGCTCGGCGCTGCCAGGCTGAGTCGATCCCGATCATGATGGAGAAATCGCCGGCAGAAGCCGTGGACCAGATCGCATCATCCTGACGCCGAAGGCGAGAGTACAAGCATGAATATACCTCCTCCAATGAGAGCGCTCATCACCGGAGCGACGGATGGTGTGGGCAGACTTGTCGCAGAGCGATTAGCGGCCGCGGGCACCGGCGTCATCGTCCACGGCCGCAACCACGACAAGGGCCGCGGTGTTGTTGAAGAGATTCAGCGCGAGATCGGCAACAGCAAAGTCGAGTTCCAACGAGGGGATTTCGAGTCGTTGGACGAGGTGCGCCGGCTCGCTCGTGAGATTACCGATGCGCACGACCGCATCGACCTCCTCGTCAACAATGCGGGAATTGGCTTCGGTCGTCCGGAGGCAAGCCGTGAGATCAGCCGCGACGGCTATGAATCACGGTTTGCGGTCAATTACCTCGCGCCCTTTTTGCTGACGCATCTGTTGCTGCCCGTCATTCGCCGCAGCGCTCCGGCGCGAATCGTCAACGTAGCGTCAATTGGCCAGGCTCCGATCGATTTCGATGACGTGATGCTGACGCGCCGCTATGACGGAAGACGCGCGTATGCCCAGAGCAAGCTGGCGCTCGTCATGTTCACACTTGATCTTGCAGCGGCACTGCAAGACACGAGAGTCACCGTTAACGCGGTCCACCCTGCGACGTTCATGAATACGAAGATGGTGTCCGAGGCCGGATTCGGCCCCCAGAGCACTGTCGAAGAAGGCGCAGATGCGATCCTGCATCTCGCCACCTCACCAGATCTCGAGGGCGTTTCGGGACGATTCTTCGATGGAATGCGCGAATCGCGCGCGCTTGAGGCAGCGTACGATCCTGCGGGCCGCCGTAAGCTCCGCCAGCTGACACTGGAGCTCGTCGGCCTGTCGGGGGAAGAGGCGTTGGGCAGGATGCCGGCATGATGCTCCTTGCCACAGGAAGAGACGTGCGAGCCCGAGCCACGGGATCAGCGCCCGCAATTTTGATTCGGCAGTTGCTGACACCACGGAGAGTGGAGGTCAAGAGCGGATGCAGTGTTGTGGCTTCTAAGCCCTTGACATCGGGCAACGGGGAGCACAGCATCCTCGTCATAACTGCCCTGTGGCGCGTCACGCGCGCCGTGCTGAAATGGATCAACAACCTGCCGGAACTGGTACTCGGGCGATGGTTCTGGATTCCGTTCTTGGGCTTCCTGCTCGCCGGGCTGGTGATGCCGGTCATGTTGATCGCTCTTAGCGTGGTCGGCGCGCGGCTAACCGAGTGGATGGTGTGGGCCGTGATCCTGACGTGCACCACCGCAGTGTGCGCCGTCAGCGATCGGGTAGCGCCAACCAGGCGTGTGGGTGCTGATCGAACTCGATCTCGCTGACCTACCAACGCCGGATCGTTGAATGGCGCCGGCTCCATCGACGTTCAATGGACGCACTCTTCGGTTATGAGGCTCCACCGGCACACTTGATCGTTGAGGGGCTGTGAGAGAATGCACTTCTGCCTCGGCGAGGTGCTCGATGGCGCGGCAGGTTGCGGCAGTCGTTGGAATCCTGGCGCTGATGACCGGCGCGTCCGCGTACCCTCAGCCGTCTCCAGATCCGGCTGGCGGCGTCGGCCCAGCGGTTATCGAAGGCCTCGCTCAGCAGCCTGCGACGACCGTCGCAGGCCCGCCCCGCGAACTCGTCCCGACCAGACCAGGAACCGCCACAATTCGTGGTCGTGTGTTGGCCGCCGACACCGGTCTGCCACTTCGAAAAGTGCAGGTGCGCCTCAGTTCGACCGGTGAGGACCGGAGCCCCGCGCGGTTTGAGAACCAGTTGACGACAACTGACGCTTCGGGACGGTACGAGTTCGGGGAGCTACCCGCCGGCCGATACAACCTGACGGCCATGAAGGGCGGCTATGTGAGCTTCGAGTACGGGCAGCGACGACCGGCCGAGTCCGGCAAGCCGATCGAAGTGCGCGCCGATCAGACCCTTGAGAAGATCGACTTCGCGCTGCCGCGAGGCGCTGTGATAACCGGGCACGTCCTTGATGAGTTCGGTGAACCGAGCGCTAACGTTTACGTCGCGCCGATGCGCTACCACTTCGACGAGAGAGGACGTCGTCGCCTCATTCCAGCCGGAGGCGCGACGACGAACGACCTCGGGGAGTTTCGGATCTTCGCGCTCGCCCCGGGCGATTACTACCTGTCGGCGACGTATCCCGGTGAATTCGGCGACTCGAACGATCGCGCTGCGTATGCACCGATTTACTACCCGGGCACGCCGGAAGTCGACTTGGCGGAGAGGCTGACGGTGGCGAGCGGCCAGACTGTGACCGATCTGTCGCTCACGTTGTTGCCGGTTCGAACAGTGCGCGTCAGCGGAACGGCCGTGGACTCCGAGGGCCGGCCGATGCCTGGTTTTCTAGTGATTGAGCCGTCTCGTTCGAAAGTAGCCGACATGAACCAGCGGATGGCCCTGGTACAACCAGACGGCTCCTTCACAGCCGGAGGGTTGACAGCCGGGGAGTACCGCTTGCTGGTTCGAGCAGAACCGATGCTGGGATCGACCGAACAGGCTACCGCCTCCGCGGTAATCACCGTTGGCGGTGATGATGTCACTGGCGTCCGACTCGTTGCAGGAAAGCCCTCGATCGCCACGGGAAAAGTGGTAATAGGAGATGCGCGAGCGGCCCAATCGCTGCGGCCGTCGGCGTTCCACGTGGTCACCATCCCGGACGAGGAGATGACCGGAGCATTGAGCCACGACGACGCGCAGACGCCGGTCAACGACGACTGGAGCTTCCGGGTCACACTGCCTCCGGGTCGAACACGATTGCACGTGTTCGGGACACCCGGGTGGAATGTGAAAGCGGTGCGTTCTGGCGGCATCGACATTAGTGATGTGGGCCTCGATGTAAAGGCCTCCGAGGACCTAACCAATATCGAGATCGAACTCACTAATCGGGTGACGGAAACGACCGGGCTTGTCACGGATGAGCGCGGCGAACCGGTCAGAGACTACGCTGTCGTGATTTTCGCGCGAGACCGGCAGAAGTGGGGATCGCCTTCACGCTGGGTCCGAACCGCTCGATCAGATCAGGATGGACGGTTCAAGATAGGTGGGCTCCCTCCCGGGGAATATTTCGCGTACGCAGTGGACTTCATCGAGACGCTGGCGACGCGGTTCGCCCTTGGCGAAGGCGAGACACAGATGCTCAAACTGAAGCTGCATACGACTCCTTGATTCAACGAATTCTCCTCCTTGACAGCTTGACCCGTAGTCGAAGGTGAGAAGACTGGCCAGCCAAACAGCGAGACTGCTTATGCCGTTCGCCGGTATTTGCATGACCGCGTTGTCTTGTTGACGGACCGCGGGAGAGATCTCCTCGAAGCCAATCGCCATCCGCGCGACGATTGCGCGTCGGCTCTCCAGTCGGACTGCGAGGCTACCGAGACTCACTGCTGGATTGGCCGTGTCCGATTTCATCATTGACGACTCCCCTCCAACAGCCCCGGACGCTGTCGCCCGCGTCGATCAACCGCACGATTGAGCTGCTGCGACACATGATGAACTGAGCCTTCGAGCGCCGAGTACCTCGATCGCACGCCGTTCGATCGCGGAACGGAAACAATGGTTCGCATGCTCGGCCGCGTTCGGAATGAATGGAAGCTTCACGAAATCGACGTTTATTTGTTCGCGTTCAGGCGGCACCACTCCAGCACGGCGCGTAACCCGAGTCGCGCGGATCTGCTCGATAACGATGTCGAGTCTGTCGGCTTCGCGTTCGTCAGGTACCGGGCACCGCAGGGAATTCGGACGGCAGTGCATCGTGGACGGCGTGCAGAATACGGCGAGCCGCCTCGATCGCATCCGTCGCCTGGTTTGCATCGACACGTACGTCGCTCCCGTAATCTCCGACGCCACGCACATCAAGGCAGAAGCTGTAATCGCGTCCAAGATCGACGGACCATCTGCCCGTCTTAACGAGATCCCGATGAACCGCGGTCTCAAGGGCCGAATGCTTCGTGAATGTCCTCCCCTCGAGAGCAAAGAGGGCGGTCGCGCCGTGGAAGGCGGCGTAGTACGCGCGCGAGGCGGCGCTATCGAAACCGCCGTGAGCAACAAGGAGTTGCGCGGCCTGAAAAGCCTCAAGCGCACGATCCCATTCGGTTCGTGCGTACTCCGCCGTCATGCAATGACTCCCTGCGCTTTTGCATTCCGGTACAGGGGGTATGCCGCCGTCTCATATGCTGCAATATCGACGGGCTTCGCGCTGATCGGCCGCTCCAATGCGAGGACAAGATCGTAGAGAGCATTGATGTTCGTTCGAAGATCCCGACTGTAGTCAATCGGCCCGTCGAGCAGCACGAGCAGGTCGATGTCGCTGTCGGGACGTGCCTCGCCACGCACTTCGGAGCCATACAGAACGACGCCACGGAGGCGTTGGCCGTGCGCCTTCAGCAACCGTTGTCTGATTTCGGTCAGGAGCTCTCGGCGTTCCACGAGTGACCTTCCTTTCGTCAAGCGACCTTCTTTTTGTTACCGGCTTAGCGGGACATCCTGGTGTCCGGCACCAGCGCGAGTCCTACAAGCCTCGAATGTGCCGCGTTCCGGTTGCCGAAGCGACAATCGAAATAGCGCGATCTGGACTTGCGGAGGACGTGTGCTTGACGGAGCCCAGATCCATCGTGCCTGTCAGATCGTACCTCGGCCAAAGAAAGGATCGATGGACTCCCGTGAACGCTGCACAACGGACCGAGTGTCGGCCGTCGTGTCTCACCGGTGTCTCACCGCAATCGAGCCGTCGACTGAGGCTCGTTGTAAACTATTGTTGGATTGTGAGTTAATGGCTGGGAGGCAGGGATTCGAACCCCGATAACGTGGTCCAGAGAACCGTTCACGGGCTTCGGTGCGCTCCCTTGCGTGCGTTTTTGGGCCGCTCCTGTCGCGATCAGTTCCGTTCGCTTTCTTCCGTTTCCATGCGCTCTCGTGCAACTTGTCTCATCGTGTCTCACCCCGCCGTCGGACTCTCTGAATACACCAGCGATCATCCTTTGTGAATGTCTATGCTGACGGTGTCCGACGAGTTGATGCCAACGCGTCGTACACTGGCATGGGCCCCACCGAATGAATCTTCCCACTCGCGAGGCGCTGCTGAATATCGAGTGGCTCACGCGCACCCGCGCAGCCGAGGGGTTTCAATCATTGCTCGAGTACGCGAGGAGAGGCGCCGAAACCTATGGCGGCCCTGTCACCGCGGTGGCCGAAGCACTTCAGGACCTCACGTGGGCCTGCCCGAGGCCGTTCCTTGATTCCGCAGATCTCCGTCACGCTCTCGCTCATGCGCTGGCGACGGGTAGTTGGAGCTCGAGCCCGTCCGGTCGGCACACGCTGTGGAGTTGCTTCCAGTGGTACTGGCCCGCGTTGGCAGCTGCAAAGCGGGCGGAGCTGCCTGCGAGACATGTTCCGTGCGTACCTCCCTCCTTGCCGGACTTAGCGGGCCTTCGTTTAGTTGCACCGCTCGACCGTGCATGGCTCGCACCCCACCATTCGGTTTGGGGCTGCGACGTCTCGCCGGACGGTCGGTATGTGCTGGCGGCTTCGCGAGGCGGTCACGTGGCCGTATGGGAATTGGAATCCGATGCGCTGATCGCGTCGGGTCGAGACGGTGAGGAGGAGGTTCGCGACTGCGCTGTGACGCCTGACGGTCGGCGTGTGATCTCGGTGACTAGCAGCGGCAAGGTCACCATTTGGAATTTGCCAACGATGACGGTGCACGGCACGGTTCAGGCTCCGTCGAGTGCGCCGGCCGCGGCATACATCTTGTGGCGTGAGCTGCAATCGCCCGCTCCGCCCGCGCTCGAAGGGTCCCCGCGCCGTTGGCGCCGCTTCGCCATCGCCCCTGACGGAAGCCGGCTCGCGGTGGCCGGCTGGGAGGCCGTCCATGTGTGGGAGCTCGAGGCTCTTGAACTTGTGACCACTTTGCGCTTCGACCATGGCCTCACGCCGGGCGTGCTCGCAATTTCCTTTGCCTCGCGCGACCGGTTGGTCACACTCGCACGCCGTAGCCCGATACCCGTTGTGACATGGGACCTGAGTTCGCACCAAGCCATCGTACGCACCACGTTGGAGGTGCCGCCAGTGCCGGGCATCCAGCGGGCACTGGTGACGCGCGACCACCGGTTCTTCATTGCCGCGGGTGAGACGGCGACGATTGTATGGCGGCTCGATAATGCCTCCCTCGTCGTCGTGGTGCCCCACGGAGTCAGTGGACAGGCGCTCGCGGTCTCTCCCGACGGCACGCTGGCCGCCACCTGCGGTGGTCCTGACGAAGTCGACGGCCAGCGACTCGCCGGTGTGAAAGTCGAAGTGCTGCGGCTCTGGTCGTTGCCAGAGCTTCGTCCGCTTCAGTCGTGGAATCTGAGAGACTTCGGATGACCTTCCCGAGGTCGAATTTCAAACCCATTCAGGGGGCATGAAACGGGACAACGTTAAAGCCACGATCGTGATCGATGACCAGCGAAAAGCCGATCGTTTCCTGTTGTTGTACACACGTGCCGATAACGCCGGCGGGAGACAGGTTCGTTTGAATGCGGTGTCGGCCGGAGCGTAAGTGTGACTATTCCACTCAACGTCAAGAGGGCTCTCAATGGCACTCTTGAGTTGGAAACGAAGCGCACAAAGCGAGACTGATACGATCGATTGAGTGTTGGTATGACGTCACGGTGCCAGACGGAAACCGTCGATCGTGAGCGGCAATCTTGCAGTCCTCGGGCCCACTTGCGCGACCCTCCAACGGATCGCGCAACGGCGCGGAGCCGTCCGCTTTCGTTAGAGACAATACGATACCGTGACGAGCGTGCGCCGCCTGTCTCGAAACACCACTTGTTGAGACCAGATTCAACGGCACCAGGCTTGCCATCCGACGACAGATGCGCATTTGTATGGTCGCAAGGAGATTCACAGGTCCAGGCGCCCTGCTGGCGGTCCTCGTTACGGGACAAGCGGCGGTCGCCCAAACCCCGCCGGCCGTCGATGCGTCCGTGGCGTCAATTCGGAGCAAGCCGCGCATCGTGGTCCATATGTATGTGGAACCGAGCTTGAATCGCATGGCCGATTGGCGCGCTCGCACTGACGCCCTCAAGGCGGAAGCCTCCGCGCGCAATGTGCCGATCAGTGATGAAGTGACGAATGGCTTCCTTTCGGGAGGAGGCACGTTGCTGGTTCGCATTCGCCCGCGAATCCTCGTTGGCGGTGAACTGGGGGTGGTTCGGGATCTAGACGGCTTCGCTGTGACCGAGCCAATCGGCGGGATCTTTCCGGGATCAGCTGAGTTCGGCGTGCAAACGACAACCGTCGGACGGAACGCCCAGTTTGTCCTGGCGTTCTACCCCCGCGAACAATCCCGCGCGCATTTCCAGGTTGGCGCCGGCATGGGTCAGAGTCACGTCGTGTTCTCCTCGCGTCGGTCAGATGCAGACGGGCAAGGGACCGGACCCATCGTGTCGGCGTTGTTCGGCACCGAGTGGAAAATGCTCTATCTCACTGCTGGAGCACGCTTCAATCGCATGTCGATCAATTACACCAGGCTCGACGATGTGGGGGTCCGAAGCGCCAACGATTTTGGCGTTCAAGAGTTCCTACGCGACCCGAACGCTGATCTCAGCGGTGTGTTCGTACGCGTCGGCGTGACCTTCGATTGGTTTCGTGATTGATCCGTGCCGACCTGAAGAAACGAGGCCAGACGATCGGCGGCAACGATCTGTTCATTGCCGCTCATGCACGCAGCCTCGGGCTCAGGCTCGTCACCAACAACATCGGCGTCAGAGGTCTGACGCTCGAAATTGGACGACGCTTCCGGTTCATCGTGTTCGCGCGACCGGACGATAGTAGCCGCAGGCGAGGACCGCGCAGCACCGCCAAGGCCGACCGACTGCGTAGAACCGGCAACCACTGGGTCGCTTGCCGTCACGGGCGCGGCAAGGCAGCTCTTGACAAACCGCAAGTCATCTGTCATACTGTCATATGACAGTCAGAACATGCTGTTTCAATTGAATTACAAATCGGGCAAGGCCGTCTACCTGCAACTCGTCGACCAGGTGAAGGCCGCGGCCGCATCCGGTGCGCTCCACGCAGGATCACCGTTGCCGGGGATCCGTCCACTCGCGGAAGAACTGCGCGTCAACCGGAACACGGTCGCCAAGGCGTACTCGGCGCTGGAGAGTCAGGGCGTCATCGAGACCATCGCCGGCAAAGGCTGTTTCGTTCGAGCGAACCATTCGCCATTCAAAAAAGAGGTGCGCCGGAAGCTGCTCGCCGAAACGCTCGACGGTGCAGTCATTCAAGCGCACCACCTGCAAATCGACAAGGCGGACTTCCTGCGTGTCGCCGAGGAGCGCTTCGACGCGCTCGAGCACAAGCGCCACGCGGCGAACTCCTGAATGCTTATGACCCACAACAATCCCGTGATCGAAGTCCGCAACCTGGTCCGCCGCTACGGACGCACCGACGCTGTTGACGGGCTGAGCCTTTCGGTGCCGGCGGGCCGGTGCTATGGGTTTTTCGGCAGAAACGGCGCCGGAAAGACCACGACGATCAAGTGCCTGCTGAACCTGCTGCGGCCGACGAGCGGAGACGTGCGGGTGTTCGGGATGGATCCGGCACGCGAGGAAGTCGCCGTCAAGTCGCGCATTTCCTACGTCCCCGACTACGTCGCGTTCTATCCGTGGATGACAGTCCGCGACGCCCTCGGGTACTTCGCGTCGTTTCGTCCGAAGTGGAACAGCGAGACGGAGCGCGCGCTCCTCGAGCGGTTCCGCCTCGATCCGCGCCAGAAGACGAGTCACCTCTCGAAAGGCCAGCGCACGCAGCTCGCGCTCGTCATCGCAATCTGCCCCGAGCCCGAACTGCTCATCCTCGACGAGCCGACCTCGGGACTCGATCCGATCGTCCGCCGCGAGTTCATCCGGACCGTGATCGGCGCGTACCAGGATGGCGATCCCGGCCGCCGGACCGTGTTCGTCTCCACCCACCTGATTTCCGAGTTCGAAGGGTTGATCGACGAGTTCACGATCATCGATCGCGGGCGTGAAGTGCTCACGCTCGACGCCGACGCTGCGCGCGCGCGCCACGAGAAGAGCCTCGAGGAGATTTTTGTGACGACCCTTCAACCGCATGGTGTGACGTCATGAACGGCCCGCTGACGGCGCTCGCGTCGAAGGAATTCCGCGCGCTGCTCCCGGTGTGGGCGGCGGCGGCCTTCACCATCGGGGCCGACACGGGGCTGCGCGGCACGGGGATGCACTCGCTATTCCCGCTGGGCATGTTCGCGTACATCGCGGGATCGCTCGCGCTCGGCGCGCACGTCATCGGGCATGAATTCACGAACCGCACGCTGGCATCGCTGCTCGTCCAGCCGTGCAGGCGATCGTCGATGCTGTTGACCAAGGCGTCCGTTCTCGCGGTGATGCTGGTGGCGCTCGGGTTCATCGCGAGAGTCGTGTTGTTCCAGTCGTTTGCTCACACGTTCCGCAACTTTCCGCGATACCCCACGCTATACCTTCCATT
>QHWT01000120.1:0-513 GCA_003222675.1 Acidobacteriota bacterium
CACGACAGGGGCGCGCGCTTACACAGACTTCCCGCACAGCACCCGCGGCGGCGAGTGCACCGCCGCCGGCGACGCCGGTGCTACGCTGGGCAGTGCCGGCGCGGATTCCTGGAACGCCCCCCCGTGCCGCGCCCGCGAGGATTCGGGATGGCAGGGAACACACCGTCCGGCGGAATGGCGAGCCGCCGCCGATACCGGCGCTGCCCCGGATGCCCGCCAGCCACCCCGCGTTCGTCTCATTCACAGCGCGCGTTGCGGCATCGCCGATCCGCCCAGTGACGCGAGCGGCGGCGCGCCCTCACGGCGTCAACGGTGCTGCGTTGCAGACATGGGCCTCGCGGCCCATGCGGGAAGGGCGCGCGCCGTCGCAGCGGACCGCCGTGGCTGGGCGGCCTCCCCTTCGTTCCGCAGTCCTCGTGCCGGCGCCGCGCGCTCTCCAACCTGCGCCGCGTGCCACTGGGCGTCAGCACTTGGGCATCACTCCGACCGAGATGCGCGCGGCCCGCGCGGTGG
>QHWT01000120.1:546-3266 GCA_003222675.1 Acidobacteriota bacterium
CTCGCGTGGCCGCCGTCGCGCCCCGCGCGCGCGAGGGGTCGGCGCTCGCTCGCGTGGCGGCCCCCGCGCCCCAACCGCGTTCCGACGCCCGGCGGATGCCGCTCCTCGCCGTGCCCCGGGCGCTCACCGTACCGCCCGCCTGGTCCGCGCAGGCGCGCCCTACGCAGACGACACGGCCCAGCACCTTCACACCGGCGTCGACGCCCGCAGCGCATGTCGAGAGCACGGACGTCAGCGCGTCGATGGTGCAGCTGGTGCAGCGTACGGTGGAGGAGCGCGTGAGCCAGCACATCCGCTCCCGCTCCAGCGCCGCGCGTGCGCTCGCTGCGCAGCTGCAGAAGGATCTCTACGAGTCGCTGCGCTTCGAGCGCGAACGGCTGGGGGCCTGAGCGATGCCGCAGAACCTCCAGAAACTGATGATCCAGAATCAGGACGAGAGCGGCAGTACGCCGTTCCCCGTGATGTTCAATCCCACGGAGTACGCGGTGGATGATGCCGCCAAATGGACGGAGCAGCCGCGCAAGGGACAGCTCGCCGAATTGCAGTACACCGGCCTGCAACGGCGCAAGCTCAGTCTCGAGCTGTTCTTCGACACCTACGAACGGAAGGTGGACGTCCGCACCGAGACGGCGAAGATCGCGAACCTGATGGTGATGAATCGCGAGAAGCACCGGCCGCCCAAGGTGCTCCTGACCTGGGGCGACGTGGATCCCGCTGCGCACAAGCTGTTCCCGTTCACGGGCGTGATGCAATCGCTCAAGCAGCAGTTCATCCTCTTCATGAGCGATGGCAAGCCGGTGCGCGCCAAGCTCACCGCGGGGTTTACGGAGTTCTCGCTGCCGGTGGAGGACCTCCGCAAGAACCAGATGAGCTCGCCCGATCGCGTTAAGACGTATCGCGTGAAGGTGGGCGACACGCTCAGCGGCATCGCCGGTCTGTTCTATCAGGATCCGCGCGTCTGGCGGCCCATCGCGATCAGGAACGACGTCGCCGACCCGCGGCAGCTCGTCGCCGGCCAAGTCCTCACCATCCCCCGGCTGGATTGAGCGATGCCCACCAGCGACCGCACCGTACCTGAGGCGCGCATCTTCGTCAATAATACGCAGCTGCCGGTGGATCTCCGCGCCGACGTGCTGGACATCGTCGTGACCCAGCACGTGGAAGGCGGCGACAGCTTCGAGATCACCTTCAACACGCTCGACTCGAACAATCAGCGCCTCAAGTGGAACGATTCCACGCTGCTGGCTCCCGGCAGCGTGCTCGAGGTGGAGGTCGGCTACCAGGGGAATTACGACTCCCTGATCGTGGGTGAGATCACTGGCCTTCGCGCCGAATATCCGAACGACGACGCAGCGACGCTCGTGGTGCAGGGGTTCGACCGCCTGCACCGGCTGCGGCGCGGGCGCCGCACACGCGCGTTCTATTCGATGAAGGACAGCCAGGTAGCGGAGAAGATCGCCCAGGACCTGCAGCTCACCGCGGACGTGGAGGATACGAGCGTCGTTCACCGCTATCTGCTGCAGGCCAACGTCAGCGACATCGACTTCTTGCTCGATCGCGCGCGGCGGATCTGGTACGAAGTGCGGGTGGTGGACAAGAAGCTGTTCTTCCGGCGCGCCGCGAACAATCTCGCCGCGGTCGCGACCCTCACCTACCAGCAGGACCTCATGACGTTCTCGGCGCGGCTCTCCAGCGCGCGGCAGGTGAGCGAGGTGCGCGTGCGCGGCTGGAACCCGTCCGCCAAGGCGGCGATCCTCGGCGTCGGTCATGCGGGCGACGAGACGACGCGCATGGGGGGCGCCACGCTCGGTCCCGTGCTCGCGGAGCAGGCCTTCGGCGTGCAGACCACAGCGGTCGTGCATACGCCGGTGCGGTCGCAGGCGGAGGCCGAGCAGATCGCGCGGGCGCGCTACAACGACATCGCCCTCGAATGGCTCACCGCGGAGGGCGAAGCGGTGGGGACCGCGGCGATCCGCGCCGGCAGCACGGTGAAGATCCAGTCCGTGGGCAAGCGCTTCAGCGGCACATACTACGTGCGCCGCGCCGAGCATCGCATGAGTCCCGAGGCCGGCTACCTGACCTTCTTCTCCTGCGTCCGGAACGCCTCATGAACCTCTCCGAGACACTCGCGCACGGCTATGAGCTGGACTCGACCTCCGGGCGCATCTACGGCGTGGTGGTCGGCGTCGTCACCA
This sequence comes from Acidobacteriota bacterium, assembly GCA_003222675.1. Classification (GTDB taxonomy): domain Bacteria; phylum Acidobacteriota; class Vicinamibacteria; order Vicinamibacterales; family 2-12-FULL-66-21; genus QHWT01. The sequence continues at coordinate 2,742 of QHWT01000120.1, forward strand.
GCCTCGACGACCCCGACCACCTCGGGCGCGTCAAGGTGAAGTACCCGTGGCTGGGGGACGACAGCGAGAGCGAGTGGGCGCGCGTGATGAGCTTCATGGCCGGAGGCAGCCGTGGCGCCGTGTTCCGTCCCGAGGAGAAGGACGAGGTCCTGGTGCTGCACGAGCACGGGGATCCGCGCTTCCCGTACGTGATCGGCGCCGTCTGGAACGGCAGCGATGCCATGCCATCCGAGCGCGGCACCGACGTCGACAACAACGTGCGGATCATCAAGTCGCGCAGCGGCCACAAGGTGGTGCTCGACGACACGTCCGGCAGCGAGAAAGTGATCGTGGAAGACAAGCAGGGTAACAGCGTCACGCTGTCGTCCGGCGGCATCGTGATCAAGAGCGGCGCCATCAAGGCCGGGAGCGACAACGCGTCGGAAGGACTCGTGCTCGGCGACGCTTTCCTTCAGCTGTTCAACAACCACACGCATCCCACCGGCGTGGGCCCGAGCGGGCCGCCGGTGACGCCCATGGTCAAGG
>QHWT01000128.1:0-2905 GCA_003222675.1 Acidobacteriota bacterium
GAATTTCCGCGCGACGCCGCTGATGATCGACGGCGTGTTGTATAGCCCGAACGCGATCGGGTTGGTCGAGGCGTTTCACCCCGGCACCGGCAAAACAATCTGGGTGCAGGAGCCGTTTCGCGATGAGCCCGGACAGGGGCTGCGAGGCGACAGCACACGCGGCGTGACGTACTGGACCGATGGAGCGGAGCGGCGTCTGTTCCTCGTGCGCGGCGAGTACCTCATCGCGCTCGATCCGCGGACCGGAAAGCTGCTTACCTCGTTCGGCGACAAGGGTCGCGTGAATTTGCGGCCGGGCCTCGGGCCCCGGGCAACCAAGTATGCCTGGACCGGAGTGCCCCAGGTGTGTCGCGACGTGGTCATTGTCGGCACCGGGATCGGCGGATCCGTTCGACGTGCGCTCGGGCAAGCCGCGGTGGACGTTCCATCCGATACCGCAGCCCGGCGAAGCCGGCAACGACACGTGGGAGAACGACTCGTGGGCGTACAGCGGCGAGGCGAACCTGTGGTCGCTGATCACCGCTGACGAAGAGCAGGGACTCGTGTATCTGCCGCTGACGAGTCCGACCAACGACATGTACGGCGGGCATCGTCTCGGCAACAACGTGTTCGGCAACACGCTGGTGTGCGTCCGCTGTCTCACCGGCGAACGCGTCTGGCATTACCAGATCGTGCACCACGATCTGTGGGACTACGACCTGCCCGCGGCGCCGATTCTCGCGGACCTCACCGTCGAGGGACGGCCGATCAAGGCGATCGTACAGCTCACGAAGCAGGCGTTCGCGTTCGTCTTCGATCGCACGACCGGCGCGCCGGTCTGGCCGATCGAGGAGCGGCCCGTTCCGACGTCGGATACGCCGGGAGAGCGCACGTCGCCCACGCAACCGTTTCCGACCAAGCCGCCGCCGTTCGACCGACAGGGCGTGTCGGTCGACGATCTCATTGATTTCACCCCCGAGCTGCGCGCCGAAGCGATCGAGCTGTTGAAGCACTATCGGATCGGTCCCCTGTTCACGCCGCCGACTGTCCGCGGAGATGGCCCGGGCGGCATCCGGGGAACCATTCAGTTGCCGGGATCGGTCGGCGGTGCCGATTGGCAGGGCGGCGCATTCGATCCGGAAACGGGAATGCTGTACGTGCAGTCGATCACCGGCCCGTTCACCGCTGATATCGTCAAGGGCGATCCGAAGGTTTCGAATCTCAATTACGTGTCCGGCACGCGGGCGTGGACGCCCGGCCCGCAGGGGCTCCCGCTGCTCAAGCCGCCNNNNGGCGATCAGGTGTGGATGGTGCCGAATGGCGACGGGCCGCGAAATGCGCCGCTGCTCAAGCCGCTCAATCTGTCGCCGCTCGGCACTCCTGGCCGGAGCGCGCCGCTCGTGACGAAAGCGCTGCTCTTCGTCGGCGAAGGCGATCCGGTCATGGCGGCGCTCGGGTCGCGGCTTCGACCCGAGATGCCTGCGTCGCTCGCCCCCGGCTACGGTGGCCGGAAGTTCCGCGCGTTCGACAAGACGACCGGTGCCGTCCTTTGGGAAACCGAGCTGCCCTCCGGCACGACCGGCGCGCCGATGACCTATATGTTCGGCGGAAAGCAATACATTGCCATCGCGGTCGGCAGCAGGGAGCCTCGGAGCGCCGAATGGGTCGCGCTGAGCCTGCCGTAGCGAGGTGATCCTCGCGACACGACCGTGGTGCTTCACCGCGCCAGCGCCGGTCGTATCGATGATCTGGCGCGTCCTTCGCGAGTCCAAGGTGCGTGCGACTTCGATGAGCCGTGAACACGCGGAGGACACGCTCGAGATGTTGGGTATTCAGAATCAGCAGCCGGTCGAGACACTCCCGACGAATCCTCCGCACGAATCGCTCCGCGACCGCGTTCTGCCATGGGACTGGATGGCGCCGACAAGACCTCTCGGATACCCATCCCCGCCACTCGCTGGCGGACCGCCTCGCCGTAGGTCGCGTCCCGATCGCGCAACAACCAGCGCGGCGCCGAGTCATGGGAAAGGCATCAATGACTTGCTGCGCCGTCCAGGCCGCTGTCGGATGCTCGGTGATGTTGAAATGAACGATCCGCCGGGGTGTTGGAGCAGGACAACGAACACGAATAGGACTCGACCGGTGACCGTTGGTACGGTGAAGAAATCGATCGAGCCGAGCGCGGCGACGTGATTCGTGAGGAAAGTTTGCCATGTCTGCGACGGCGGACAACCCGGCCGCAGCACCAACCTCGAGACGGTTCGCTCCGAGACCTCAACCCCCAGTTTGCCCAACTCGCCGTGGATTCGAGGACCGCCCCAGAGCGGATTCGCGAAGGCGATCTTCATTACGAGTGTACGAATGGCCGCATTCGTACTCGGGCGGCCGGGACGGGCCCGCGCTGACCGCCGCGTCCACTCGCGGCGGAGCCATCGGCGATGCCAACGTACGACGGTGTCAGGGTGCACGACGACAAGCGCGGTCCGCCATGCGATCCCTCGTGCGAAATTGCGGCCGTTTGCGGGCACGCTTCGGCGCCGCCAACTGCTGACGCAGCGCTAGGTTTTCCAGTGCGACTGCACGGTGTCCGCGGCAGAGTAGGCCGATCAAACGAAGGATCCCGACCAACGTCGATAGCATGGGGTACCCTGTCGCCCGTTCAGCAGCGGAATCAACCGGCAACGCTCACGATCTTGTTCTGGCGAACCACAACGGAAGGCATGGCACAGCTTGATCGAGCCAGGCCAGTGCCGTGCAGGTGTCCCAGCGCGTGACTGTGGAATTCGAACCGTTGACTCGCTAAAGGCCTGCGCTGCTTTTCTTGGGCGCCGGTGCGTCCTCGTCGGTCGTCGCAAGCGGCGGGAGCGGCGTCTCCGGCCGAATCGGTGGTTTCTTCGTGTGAAACTCGGTCGCGCGTTCGAATGCG
>QHWT01000128.1:3091-5580 GCA_003222675.1 Acidobacteriota bacterium
TTGTCCGCCGCAGCAACTCCAGCCGCCACCGGCCGCGAATGTAATCCGCGGCCTTTGCGTTCGTGCCGTTCTGCAGCGCGCGGCGCGTTGGAATCATGTAGCGTCCCGACATGCGGCCGAACATCTCCTCGTGATACGCGTACGTTTCGCCGGGGAGCGTGACGTCCCGCGTCGAGGGCAGCATCGTGTCCGTCATGGTCTTCGTCAGCTTTGCCAGCACGCGCACAGCATCGTCCACCACCTTCGCGACGTCGGCGTCCAGCAGATCGAAGAACGGCGCGCGGGCGATCCCAATCCGGAAACCGCTCACCGGCTGGTTGAGCGCCGTCACGTAGTCTTCCGCGCCGTGTTCGACGCTTGCGATGTCGAGCCGATCGTAACCCGCGAGCACGTTCAGCACTATCGCAGCGTCCATCACGCTGCGCGTGATTGGGCCGCAGTGATCAAGCGAAAGCGTCAGCGGAATGATGCCGCGGATCGAAACGAGGCCGTAGGTCGGCTTCAGCCCGACGACGCTGCAGTACGAGGCCGGCGTGCGGATGGAGCCGCCGGTATCAGTGCCGAGCGCGCCGTAGCACAGATCCGTCGCGACGGCGGCAGCCGATCCGCCGGAAGAGCCGCCCGGATTGCGCTCGAGCGCCCACGGGTTGCGCACCGGACCGTAGTAGCTTGTTGCCGACGTACCGCCGAACGCGAACTCGTGCAGATTCGTCTTACCGACGACGATCGCGCCCGCCGCCGCGAGGCGGCGCGTGACCTCGGCATCGTCGGTCGGCACGCGATCGTCGAACACCGCGCTCGCGGCGGTGGTGCGGACGCCGGCGGTATCGATGTTGTCCTTGAGCGCGATCGGTATGCCGTGAAGCGGTCCGCGTACCTTGCCCGCGCGCTGCTCAGCGTCGAGCGCCCTGGCCCGCGCGAGCGCCTGCTCGCGCGTCACAGTGATGAAGGCATTGATCTTCGGGTTGTAAACGTCTATCCGCGCGAGGCACGCGTTCACGAGATCGACGGACGTGACCGCTCCGGTCCGCAGCCGTGCGGACGCCTCGGCCAGCGTCAGCCCGGCAAGCGCCTCGGAAGCGTTGACCGTCGCCGTTCTGGGTGCCGGCCGGCCATCGGCCTGTGTCGAAGCGACTCCGGCCACACGGGTCGCAGCGACAGCGGCGCCGAACAGAGAGGCAGTGAACTCGCGGCGCGACAGCATATTCACCTCGATAGCTGGAATCGTGAGGGGACCAAGTGTATCGCTAATCGCAGTTGAGCGGCGCGCCTGGCGAAATCGCGGCCCGAGGATGTTGCGCTCTATTCCGGCCATAATTGCTGAAGGTGACGAGCGAGATCCGGCCGCCCACCTGCGTCCGGCGTTTCACAGCCAGTTGGTCGACCGACGTGAAACGTTGCAAAACGATATTAGACGCCTGACAGACCAAATCGGCTATCTCCGCGACTTACACGGCATCGTGTCGCAGCTGCTGACGGCTCGGGCGCAGAACAACAAACAAAACGAGGTGAACTCGAAAGCCGGATAACTGAATTGGAGCCGTGGGCTGGCCTTCAGCAAGATGAACTCGATCCAAAGGCACCCGGGAAGACGGTGGACGCGTCGATTGGAAGAAACAGAGCGAGCTCGAAGGCAAAAGGCAAGAGCTTCGAGCGATCGACTCCGAGATCGACAGCAGACTAAACAGCGCAGCCGAGAGGAAGGGCAGCCCAGGACTTCAAGACGTGGATGCGCGTGCCGCGCGTGCCTGCAGATGCGAGACGCGTGAACCTGGCCGGCAAGACGGTGATGCCGGCGATCATCGACACGCACACCCATCTGAGCCAGACGCGCGAGATGCTGCTCGACGATCTGCGCCGGAGGGCGTACTTCGGAGTTGGCAGCGCTGAGTCTCGGTCAGGACACGACCGACATGTCATTCCAGGTTCGCGCACAGACGATGCCGGGCCTGGCGAGGTTTTTTACGGCGGGGCGCGGGATCACGGCACCGGAACCAGGGCGTACGACCGCTCCGTACTGGGTGACGACGACCACGGAAGCGCGGAAGGCCGTGCACGAGGATGCGGCCAAGAGGGTCGACATCATCAAGATCTGGGTCGACGATCGCATGGGCACCGTGAAGAAGCTTTCTCCCGAGATCTATCGCGCGGTCATCGATGAAGCGCACAAGAATGGCCTTCGCGTCATCGCTCACATCTACACGCTCGAGGACGCAAAGGGAACCCTTCGCGCCGGCCTCGACGCGTTTGCGCACGGCGTGCGAGACAAGGACCTCGATGACGAGTTCATCACGCTCGTAAAACAGCATCAAAATCTGGTCCTCGGTCCGAACATGCCCGATCGCGTCGTCGTAGCAGATATCGACTGGCTGCGGCAGAGCCTTCCGACAGCGGAGTTCGAAAGGCTTCAGACGGGCAACACCAATCGGCCGGACGCCCACGCATTCTGGAGCATCCAAGCGCGCAACCTCGCGAAGATGAGCGCCGCA
>QHWT01000129.1:0-383 GCA_003222675.1 Acidobacteriota bacterium
CCACGCCGTTCGGTGACGATCACGGCGCGCGTGCGCTCTCGGCCGGTGACGGCGAGCACACGACCATTCTGTTCATCGGCCGACTCGTGCAATTGAAAGGGTTGGCATTCCTGATCGAGGCGGCGGCCACCCTGCGCGGGCGTCTTCCGACCCGCATCATCGCGATCGGCATCGGCCCCGAGCGGCAGCGTCTCGAGCAGCTCGCGCGCGAGCGGCAGGTAGACGTCGAGTTCCGCAACAAGGTGCCGGACGCCGAGTTACGTCAGGCCTTTCTGACCTCCGACATGCTGGTGCTCCCCTCCATCATTGACGCGCGGGGCGACACCGAGGGCTTGGGCGTCGCGATCCTCGACGCGATGGCCTACGGCCTGCCCGCGATCGCG
>QHWT01000129.1:507-958 GCA_003222675.1 Acidobacteriota bacterium
TGGGATGTGATCACGAAAAGGTGGGATGCGGTCTACCGCACCGCAGCGGTCAGGACCTGACCGTCGCGAGCACGCGGCGGCCCGGGTCTTCGAGGCTGAGGGGCCAGGAAGTGCGCATGGAGGCGTGCGCGTCCAACCGTCCATCAGGCGACATCTGGCCGATGCGCACGCTCCGGCGCGCGACGCGCCAGTCGACGATCGTTTGCAGCGGGCCGAGAAACGGCTCGCGCGCAGCGATGGCGCGCAACAGCGCTCGAAACGCGTCGGGTGCGCCGGGGTAACCGAGCGGCGGACTCAGGTTGGGGTGCCAGACGCCTACCCACAGCCCCTCCACCTGACGACATGCTTCGGCGAGCCGCTCCCCGTCGGCGACCAAGGCCACCGGATCTTCGATGCCGGCGTACTTGCTTAACGTGCGATCCATCCAGCAGAAAGGTGCCTCGTCGAGGCC
>QHWT01000129.1:980-3593 GCA_003222675.1 Acidobacteriota bacterium
GAAGCCGTTGCGATCGAAGTATCCGCACGTCGAGTCGTAGCGGAACCCCGCGGCGGTCATACCCACTTGGGTCGTGCCGGCGCGCAGTCGGAGGAAGTGCTGTCGGACGCCGACCGGCGGGCGGCCGACCAGCTGTGCGAGTCGCTCGCGTTGCTCTCGAAAGAGCTCCGGCCGATCCGCGGTTCTGAAGCTTCCGTGCAGGCCGATCTCCGAGCCCCGCTCGGTCAGGGTGCCGAGAATTGCCTGCGCCGCTTGGCCATCGGGTCGGTACGTGATGTCTCCCGCCCGCATGCTGGCGAACGAGGGCGTGCCGCAGATGACGAACCAGGTCGAGACGATGCCGTGGGCACGCTCGTCGTCGAGCACCCGCCGCACTGCCTGCGCAACCGGATCGTGCGCGATGGCCGACAGCGCGGCCCACGCCGCGCGCGCGACCCGTCGCAGCTCGCCTTTGCGAGCGAGCTCCGCGATGCGCAGAAGGGCAAACACCGGCCAGTAGGCGACGACGTCGAGGTCGTGCGTGAACGCCGCCGCCCATCGCCTGCCCTCCGGCCACGGCGCGACCAACGCAAGCGGCCTCCGCCCGGCGGTCGCGATCACCGCCGCTCGAAGCGCACCGGCGGCCCGCGAGATGACGGGATCGGAGGCGAGTCCGGCCTGGACCAGCTCGTTCTCGCGCGACGGCACTCGGTCGTAGCGATCGCGTGACGTGCTACCCCGTTCCGTCATTGCCGTCGCCACCTCGCCGATGCGCCGCAGGACAGGGCGCGGTAACGACACGGTGCCGTCGCCACGCTCCAGGTACCAATCCCGCGCGACGCACGTTCGGATGTCGGGGGCACCTCCGTCCCGCTCGGCCACGAGCAAGCGCACGACGTCGACTGAGGGATCCTCGACCGGCGGAACGCGGGCGAGATCGATGAGCACGCCAAGAGCGTAGCGCTCGAGACCGGTGAGGCTTTCCTGCGGAGGCAGTCGAATCACGAGTGCTCGCAATATAATGGCCACCGGTGCGTGCGGCCTCTATCTTTATGCCGGACCCTACGCCGACCGGAGCGTTTCACCGATGGCTGCCCCGCTCATCCCGAAGGACCGCATTCCGTGGCGCCACCTTGCGGTCTTTGGTTGGCTGCCGAGCCGCTTGAAGATCGTCGCGTACCGGCTCCTCCTCGGCTACCGCATCGGTCGCGGCGTCCGCTTCAGCTTCGGCGGCATCGTGGTGGGAAAGTCGGTGGAGATCGGGGATCACGTGGAGATCGGATTCCTCGCCATTGTGCAGGGCAAGACCATCCGGATCGGCCGCCACTCGAGCGTGGGGACCATGAGCTACCTGTCGTGCGAGACTATCGAGATGGGCGAGGATGCGAAGATCCGCGAACAAGTGTACGTGGGCGGGCCGCAGCTGCCCGAATCGCGTTTCGCCCTGGGGTCCCGCACGATCATCCTGCAGCTCACCTCCATCAACCCGACCAAGCCTGTGATCATCGGCGACGATACCGGCATCGGCGGTCACTGCCTGATCTTCACCCACGGCGTGTGGCTCAGCGCGCTGGACGGCTATCCGGTGACGTATCAGGCCGTGACGCTCGGCAAAAGCGTGTGGCTGCCCTGGCGGGTCTTCGTGATGCCCGGCAGCACGATCGGCGACGGCACCGTGATCGGCGCGAATTCGCTCGTGTCCGGATCCATCCCGGCTAACAGCCTCGCAGTGGGCTCTCCGGCCAAGGTTATCCGATCAGCGCCCCACTTCCCGAAGCGGCTGAGCGAACCGGAGCAGGCGGCGCTCGTCGAGACCATCATGAGCGAGTTCGACCGCTACATGCGTCACAACGGCGTGACGGTGGACGAGCAGACGCCGTTCCGCGTGTACCGCATTGGGCGCAAGTCGTGGCGTCTGCTATGGCTGCGCGGCGGAGCGGCTCTCGTCGCCTTGAATCGAGGAGACACCCTGCTTGCCGAAGCCGCGGTGGCGCCGGAGACGCTCTCCAGATTTCGGGCACAGCGTGTNNNCAGAAGAACTGGCGCTCTATCTGGGTCGCTACGGTGTGCGGCTGGTGCGGGACCCCTAAGGCACAACGCTGCCGCAGCAGCGTCGGCCCGTAGGCTAGTAGACGAACGTCACCCACCCTCCCTCGTTCGGGATGACTGCTGTCTCACCCAGTCTATCAAATCCAATGTATCGAGCGCTCCCCCCGGTTCGAATCGAGTCGATCAGCGTACGGCTCACACGGTCGAGCACGTACACCTTGCCGTCGGCCAGTGTGCTCACGTACACCTGTGCGTTGTCCGGTGTGACGGCGACGTCGAATGCATTCCGCGAAACCGGCGTGCCGATGGGGTACTCTTGGTGCGTGGACGCCGGACGTCCGGACACGAGGTCCCAAGCGATCAGCTTACTTCGCCCGATGTCCGTGGCGAACAGCTGGTTGCCATCGGGGGATACGGCGACGTTTTGCACGTTCCCTCCGACAACCGAATCCAAATGGATAACGGCGCCGGTCTGCGTGTTGATCGTCGCGACCGTGCCGGCGTCCCGCGCCGAGACATACATCAGCGCACGGGTCGGGTGAAACGCGACTCCTGTGAGAATAGACCCCACCGCGATCGGATTGA
>QHWT01000129.1:3639-6281 GCA_003222675.1 Acidobacteriota bacterium
GGCCGGCACGGTCGTCGTCCAGAACGCCGAGTCCGCTGAGGTGCCCACAAACCTGACCGCGCCCGCATCCTGATTGTTCACATACGCTGTGCGACCGTTCGGGCTGACGCGCACCTGGGAGGGGATGGCACCAACGGCGAAATCGGTATCGAAAGTCCGGCCGGCGACCGTTGTGCGCCCCATGTAGCCTGCATCGAGCTGCGTCACGAACACCACCCTCGTCGATGTTATGGCCACCGCGAACGGTCTGCCCGTAAGCAGGATCGACTCCGACCCCATGCGTGACGGGTGCGTGTACGGAGGTCCCCCCGGCCCCGTGGAGGTGGTGCATTGCAGCGCCAGGGCGATCAGGAACACAAGCGTGAGCCGGCATGAGCGACGGGACATGTTGGCCTCCAGAGTCCATGGGGGACGTGACCCAACATGCCCCGGCGCGAGCGTGCCGCAAGGGGAGCCAAACGCCGGACCACCCAGGGGGCCTGCCGAGCCCCCGGGGTCGCTCGCCCAGCGTTCAGCGCACGAAGTTTACCCAGCCAGCTTCGTTCGGGATCACCGCTGTCGTGCCCGTCGCGTCGAACCAAACGAAACGCGGGCTGCCGCCCGTCGCCACTTGACCGATGAGCGCACGCGTGCCGAGGTCGAACACGTAGACTTTCCCGTCAGCGAGCGTGCTGACGTACACTTGCGTGTTGTCTGGCGTCACGGCGACATCGAACGCGTTGCGGGATTGCGGCGTGCCGACCGCGTACGCGGTAAACGGTGACCCATCGGTGGTGAGATCGCGAACGAGCAGCCTGCTGTTGCCGATGTCCGTGCCGAAGAGGAGCTTGCCGTCGCGGGAGACCGCCAACTCCTGGATATTGCTCCCGGCGACAGTCTGACTCCTGACCACCGCGTCCGTCTGGAGGTTCACGGTTCCGACCATGCCCTGGTCCCGCGAGGAGATGTACATGCAGGGTGCAGTCGGGTGGAACGCGACGCCGGTCAGGATCACGCCGAGGCCCCCGATCGAATCGACGACTTCGCGAGTGGCCGTATTGATCACATATACGCCGTTGAAATCCGTAAGCGCGAACAGGCGCTTCCCATCGGGAGACAGACCGATGCTGAGAATGCTCCCCGCCGGCACAGCCGCGGTGCCGACGGCCTGATTCGTCGCGACATCAATGTACGTAATGGTGTGTGCGTCTTGATCATTGATGTACGCGGTTCCGCCGTCGGGGCTCATGCGCACCTGAGAGGGGATGGGACCCACGGCGAACGACGTCGAGAACGAAGTGGATGGGAGATCGGCTCTGGATGCCGTCGCCGCGGATAGCTGAGTCACATAGGTGACCCCCGCGGGCGAAATCGCGACGGCGAACGGCGTCCCGGTGAGTGGCGTCACCTGATTGCTCGTGCCGGTGGGGTGATTGTTACCGGGCGGCACCGAACCGGGAGCCGGAGCCCCGCAGGCATCCGGCACGTTGCTGAAGCTCACCCAGCCTGCCTCATTGGGAATCACGGCCCGGTCACCCGAACGGCTAAAGCCGATGTAGCGCGGGCTGCCACCCGTCGCGATGGTGCCGATCAGGGCACGGGACGAGCGGTCGAACACGTAGACCGCGCCGTCGGCCAGCGCACTGACGTACACCTGAGTGTTATCGGGTGTGACGGCGACGTCGAACGCGTTGCGACTGACGGGCGAGCCAACCGGATACTGGAGCGCCTGAGGGTTTCCGGTTGTCAAGTCCCACACGAGCAGCTTGCTGTTCTGGATGTCGGACGCGAACAGAGTCGCGCCGTCGGGAGATACGGCCACGTTCTGAATGTTCGCGCCGCTGGCCGCGAACGTCTGCACGACCTGCTTGCTCCGCACGTTGACGGTGATGATCGTCCCCTGGTCCCGCGAGGAGATGTACACGCACGGCGACACCGGATGGAAAGCGATGCCGACGAGGATCGTGCCGGTGGTGGTCACTGGAATGGAGTCCTCCACCTCCCGGCTCGTCGCGTTGATGATGTAGACCCCGTGGAAGTCCGTCGGCGCGTACAGCTGCTTCCCATCGGGCGAGACCCCGACCGTCAGGATGCTTCCTGCGGGCACCGTCGCCGTCGCAAAGGCTTGGTTCGTTGCCACATCGACATACGTGATGGTGCGCGCGTCTTGGTCCCCGACGTAGGCCGTCTTCCCGTCCGGGCTCATGCGCACCTGAGACGGTATCTCGCCCACCGGGAAGGGCGGCGAGAACCTGCTGGACGGGAGGTCTGCCCTAGATGCGGTGGCCGCTGACAGCTGAGTCACGTACGTGACCCCCGCGGGTGAAATCGCCACGGCGAAGGGAGTACCGCCCAGCGAGACTTGCGTTGCGCCCAGGATAGGGTGCGTCGCGCCCGTAGGCGGCGACACCGTCGCTGGAGGCGTGCACGAATTCACGTTCCCGCTCGTCGCTGCGCTGGGGCGTCGATCGGGCGCGCTGACGTCGCTGCAGCCGATCGCGAGCCCCGAGAGCGCCAAGATGGGAAGGATTGCGGGCCGCGCCAAATGCGCGCGCCTGGCTGCAGTGGCCATAGGTGCCTCGCAGAGCCTAGGTGTGACGAACGTGCAGTTTGGTGCAGGAAACCTACGCCCAGCCCTCGGGCGAACGGCAAGGGACGCCGCA
>QHWT01000129.1:6373-8625 GCA_003222675.1 Acidobacteriota bacterium
CATCGAATGCGATACGGCGGGGTCTCCCACCCGTGGCAATCGTGGCTACCTTGGCCAGGGACTGCCGATCCAGCACGGCGATCGCGCCGGCGTGGAGCAGTCCCACGTAAACCATCGCGCCGTCGGGGCTGAGGGCCAGGCCGTGTGCCATCGTATCGAACTGCAACGATTCGCGGTGACCGGTCGTGAGGTGAATGGCATCCAGCCAGCCGAGCTCATTGGTGGCATACAGGCGAAGGCCATCCGTTGTACAGGCGACCTCCTGGACCACGCCCCCGACGTCGTACCTGCCTAATGGCTTCAGAGTCCGTGCCTCGACTTCCAGGATGGTTCCCGCCTTGTAGGTCGGGACGAATAGCCGCGTTCCACCCGGGTGGAGCAGGAGATTGGTGCAGGCCATCGGGATAGGGACCGACCGCGTGACCTGTCCTCCGGGAAGCCGGATTGCATGCAGGCGGTCAAGGTTCGTCGTGACGTACAGCGTCTGGCCGTCGTGTGACAGTACGGTGCCGAGCGGATGGCCGGGGATCGGGATGGCGCCGACTTGCCGGCGCTGCCGGAGGTCGATGATCGCGACTTCGGCGGCAAACTGGTTCGTGACGTACGCCAATTCAGCCGAGCCCACCGCGGCGATACGCGTGGGCGTTGCTCCGGTCGACACCGAGCCGAGGCAGTGTAGAGGCTCGAGGCCGAGATGGTCCAACGCCGCGGCGTGTAGCCGGGTGAGCCAGATCTCCTCGTTCGGCGTCACGATAACATCAAACGGATAGCCGCTGACCGGGAGTCGCTCCGCGAGTTCACCTCGGGGATGGCCGGGTGGCTTGGGCCCGGCAACCGGAGCGCGTCCTTCGAGCGCGCGACGACCGGCCTCCGTGTAGCTGCCGAGTGTCCGCCACGGCGCCCGGACCGTGCCTCTATCGGTGGTCCCAGTCGTGCGGCATTGATCCCGGAGCCGGCGCACGATGGCGGCCAGGCCGGCCCGACGGGCCTGCACCCAGCGGATGCCCGTGGTTCGGTGCACCAGGCGATAGGCGATGGCGGGATCGATTCCGGCCTGCTGCGCGAGGTTGAACAGCGAGGCGTCAGTTCGCTCTGCTTCCTGCAACCAGTAGAGGACGCGGGTCCAGGCGGCGAGCTCTTCGAGCGGCGGCAGCCCCTCCCGCCTGAGGGCCCGCGCCAACTGAAATCTCGTGCGCAGCCCGATCAGGGATGCTACCTGGCTTGGCGACTGAGGCTTCCCGTTGAAGCACCCCAGAGCGCCGACGATCGCGCGACCGTTGCGTGACAGTCGCGGGAGGTTCGTCTCGAGAAGTGCGGTGAGGGGTAGTGGCGGCATCCCTATCGCCCGTGGCTAACCAGCCCAGTGAGGCGTCGGTGCTGCAAGTCTCGCACCGAACGGACGAGAGCCTTGACGCCAGCGCTGCGGACATGCTGCGGTCGGCTGTGCTGGCTTTGGCTCACTCACGGGGTGATTGTCGTACACGTGGCCATGGCGCTTGTGGCCGCGGTCGAGCGACACCTTTTGTGGGCGGTTGTTGCGTCCCCACATCATCTTCTGTCCGATCGGCAGCCTGCAGCAGTACGGTGGGACGCTTCATGGCGTTGCGCCCCTGCAGCAAGAGCGCTCAACCCGCCGCGGGAGTCGCCAGTGACGCACGTCTGCACATCGTTTGCACGCAGGCGGGCGTGCTGCGCCTCGTCCCAAGTCCTTTCCCGCGCCGTCGTTGTGCGGCTCAGAATGACGGTTGACTCGCGTAATCCAAAGGGCAGCCTCGCCGCTTTCGTGGCGATCTCTGATGCCATGGTAGACGCGCTCCAACAGGCTGCGCACCAGATCGGGGCGCGTACGCCCCTCATTCTCGTCGGCCTGCCGGGGACGGGCAAGACGGCGCTGTCAGAGCTGATCCACGAACGGAGTGGGCTGCGTGGTCAGCTTGTAAGCTGTATGCCGGGTCAGTTGGAGCCAGACCAACACCGCACGGCGATCTTCGGCGAACAGGGCTCGGTGCCCGATCGGCTCGAGCAAGACAGGGGGTTGCTCGAGCAGGCCCGCGGCGGAACATTGGTGCTTGAAGACTTCGAGCTGTTTCGAACGTCCACCCAGCGACTGGTCCTCGACGCCGTTGGTCGGGCGGGTTGTCCGCCCGCGCACAGTAGGCGCCAGGACGCGGTTCCCCGCCTGATCATTCACCTTCCGGACACGCCAGACGTGGTCGTGGCCAGCGGCGTCTTGACGGAGGCTGTACGACTCC
>QHWT01000129.1:8645-11011 GCA_003222675.1 Acidobacteriota bacterium
CCCGACGCTCGATGAGCGGCGCGAGGATATCCCCGCACTGGCTTGTGGTTTCCTCGCGCGATGCAGCACGGAGACCGAAGTGCCGGGTCCCGACCGCCTCGATCCCCGAGCCATCGATGTGCTCCAAGTCGCGTTGTGGCCGGGCAACCTATGGCAACTCCGGTTGGTGATCCGAGAGGCGTATCTTCGGGCTGAGGGCATGCCGCTGCTCCGCGTCGAGCATCTGTCGGACCTCGTGCGGCTCTCCGTTCGATTCGAGCGGCGGGGCAGTTTGGCGGGGAATGCACGCGCCATCCGCTTAGCCCTCGAGTTGACCCATGGTCGCCCGCGCGAAGCCGCTCGCCTGTTGGGCACCGCTCGGAGTACGATCTATCGTTACAAAACCGACGGACTGGCCGAAGGCGCGGCGCCGTCCGCTTCGCGTGGAGCGATGGATCAACCGGACAAACTCCAAGCACGCACGCCGTAGCACAGTCGTCCCCTGTCGTGGCATGTCGTTTGTCTACCAGGAGCGCTCGAGACCTTAGGGGGCTCGCCGGAAGTTCTGTGCACGTGGCGCTCTGCGGCGCCACGGCGAGCCCGCGGGAGCGTCTTGCCGCGTGTGGTGGCTCCTGCAGCACGCGCTTGCGCGCTGCGCAATCATGGAGTTCCTGGAAACGGAGGTACCGATGAACACGACCCGTGGCCTGTCCTGCCTCGCTGCTGTGCTCGCCGCCGGGCTTACCCTGCAATGCGAGTCACATCCGGAAGCGCCGGAGAGCGGCGTCGAGCACAGGCCATCATTCGCTAGGCACCCATTGGGCACGACCAAGGACTCGGTCGCGCTAACCGGAATGCCGTTTGCAGTAGCCGTGTCGCAATACGACGTAGGCCTTAACGACGGCGTCGTTTACGTTGCCCAGTTGACCAACGGTACGATAGCCAAAACGACCCTCCCCGCTGAGACCTTCACAACGTTCTCGATCGGTTCTCCTACCGATCCCTCACAGGTACGCATCAGCCCCAACGGTCAGACTGCGTATGTCAACGACCAATACTCCAAGAAGGTAAAGTGGGTGACTGTCGCGACGAACTCAATCTTCGATTCGGTGGCATTCGCCAAGTCTCCCCTGAACATCGGTCTCTCACCGAACGGCACTCGTCTGTACGTACTCACGGACTCCGACGGCGTTTACGTCTTGGATGCCCTTTCCAGTGCGCAGCAAGATCACATTGCGGTTGCTACCACGGGGTACATTCTCTCTGGAGTCGCGTTTCACCCCTACATGTTGCGGATGTACATCACACCGCGGGATTCGGGGAAGGTGCTCACGTTCAACACGGAAACGGATGCGTTCATGCAAACAAACCGGGTACCTGGCAGCCGCATCCAGAACGTAGCCGTTTCACGCGACGGCACTCAACTCTTCGCGACCGACATTCAGAACAGCAAGTTGCTCGTCTGGACCTTGTAGTCCAATGGCCTGCCCAACGGAAGTCCCCAGACCTATGCCATCGGGGCCACGATCGATAGCGCGTTCGATGTTGCGGTGACCGCGGACAACCAACAGCTGTACGTGGGCGCCCTTCACACCGGCAACGTGTACGTGCTAGACGAAACGACACGCAGCCTGATCAATACGATTCCTGCACACGGCAGACCGCGGTACATCGCTTTTGACTGGCCTGGCGGAATCGCGGTGATTCCCAACGAGAGCGGCTGGGTTAACTTCATCCACTAGTATCACGTGGCGCGCGCGCTGAAGGTGGCGCGCGCGCCTCCCGGGGTGGGGAGACTGCTACGAGGTCGTCCGATCTTTCAAGTGCTCCACCTGCCGCTCCAGCGCTCGCACTTCCTCGCGCATCCCCGCGACCATCTCCCCCACGAATCCGAAGCCGAACAGAGCGATACCCGATATCACCAGGACCATGATGAGGTCGAGCAGCGGTCGGAACCCCACGTGAGGCGGCCCGAACCGTAGCCACAGCGCGACGAGGCCCACCAAGAAGCCCAACATGAACAGCACCGCGCCCGCGACCCCGAAGAACAGCATCGGCTTGCGTCCGAAGCGGAGCTGGAACCACACGGAGAGGAGGTCCAACACCCCGACGGGAATGCGGCCGAGCCCGAACTTCGACTTCCCGGCCCGGCGCGGCAAGAGCGGCACTGAGCGTTCAGCGAGCCGGAAGCCCTGCGCCGCGGCGATGACCACCATGAAGCGATGCCAATCGGGCCGGGTGGTCAGGCCGTCCATCACTTCGCGCCGGTACGCCTTGACCGAGTTCAGGTCGGTGACCCGCACACCGAAAAGCCAACGGCACAGCCCGTTGTAGACCCAGGACACGAAGCGTTTTTCGTAATGACCCTGTTTCGTGCCGGTGACGAT
>QHWT01000038.1:0-2908 GCA_003222675.1 Acidobacteriota bacterium
ACTCCGTGACGAATTGCACCCGTTGGTCCATGGGCGACATCTCGCGCCAGGGCATCGAGGCACCTCCGGCTATGCAGGTGCCCCGGCCGCTGGCGAAAAGTGTTACCCATGTCCCTGGACTGAAGTGTTACCTATGTACCTGGACTGAACCAGCACAGCCCTTCAGGGCTGCACCTGCAACCGCGCAGGCCCCCGCGATCATCGCCGCGCCGGGCGCGCGTCCGACTGCGCCCTTCGGCGTCACAGCAGGTGATGTCGGGGTAGGACGCGCGATTGTCTGGACCCGCGCCGATCGTCCATCGCGCATGTTCGTGGAGTACGCCACCACCGAGGCGTTTGCCAATGCGAGACGCGTGCGGGGTCCCGCACTGATCGAGCCGTCCGACTTCACCGGACGCACGGTCCTGACCGACCTTCCCGCAGGACAGCGCATCTTCTATCGCGTCGTCTTCCAGGATCTGAACGACCTCAAGACGTGGAGCGAGCCGGTTGCGGGCAGCTTCAACACGCCGCCGCTCGCGCCGCGCGACGTGACGATTGCGTGGTCCGCCGATACCGTCGGGCAGGGATGGGGCATCAATCCCGATTGGGGCGGCCTCCGGCTCTACGAAACGATGCGCCGCGCGCAGCCGGACGTCTTCATCAACGTCGGCGACACGATCTACGCCGATCAGCCGGTCCAGCCGGAAGTCACGCTCGATGACGGCACGATCTGGAAGAACATCGTGACGCCGGCGAAATCGAAGGTCGCGGAGAGCATCGACGAGTTCCGGGGTTGTTATCAGTACAACCTCGCGGACGCGCACATGCGCCGCTTCATCTCGGAGGTGCCGCAGATCGTCATGTGGGATGATCACGAGGTCCGCGACAACTGGTACTGGGAGCGCCGGCAGGACGACGACGCGCGGTTCAAGGTGAAGTCGGTGGCGCTGCTTGCCGCCCGCGCGCGTCAGGCTTTTTTCGAGTACAACCCGTTGCCGCTGGTCGGAGATGACCCCGAGCGCATCTACCGATCGATTTCGCTCGGCCCGCTCGTCCAGGTTTTTGCGCTCGACATGCGCACGTACAAGGGCGCGAACAGCCCAAACCGCCAGGGTTCGCTCGACCCGGCGTCGTCAATTCTGGGTGCAGCGCAGTTGGAGTGGCTGAAGAGTGGTCTTGCGACCAGTCGCGCGACGTGGAAAATCGTCGCGGCCGATTTGCCGCTCGGTCTTGTCGTGAGGGACGGACCCGCGGATGTCGAAGCCGTCGCGAACGGCGATCCCGGCGCGCCACTCGGCCGCGAGCTCGAGATCGCCGATCTCCTCCGTCATCTGAAAGCGCGCCGAGTGAAGAACGTCGTCTGGATCACGGCCGACGTGCACTATTGCGCGGCGCACCACTACGATCCGGCGCGCGCGACGTTCACCGATTTCGATCCGTTCTGGGAGTTCGTTGCGGGCCCGCTCAACGCCGGCACGTTCGGCCCGAATGCGCTCGACGCGACGTTCGGTCCCGAGGCGAAGTTCATCGGCATCCCTCCGGGCATGAAGGGGAACCGCCCGCCGAGCGAGGGTTTCCAGTTCTTCGGGACGCTGAGAGCGGACGCGCGGCAGCGGAGCCTGACCGTGCGCCTGCACAATCTCGCGGGTGACATCCTCTTCACCGTCGAACTTGCCGCTGGCTAGCACCGCCCGACATGAAGGTCGGGCGGCCTACTGGTAGCGTGCACCGCGACGTGAGACTACGGACGTTCGATCGGGCGAACCGAAGGTTACGCCGCGTTGCGCCACCGTCTCACTCCTGCGGCGAGCGCTACGCCCGCAGCCGCGAACGACACGATGCGCGTCATGTCGGAGAGAACGGCGCTCGTGTAGGCGCTCGACTGCTTCACTCGGCCGCGATGAAGGCCGTGCGCGCGGCCGTCGCGTTGCGGATGCTCGAGACTCCCCTCGCGCGGCTGCGATCGATCGTGCGTCTTCTGTTTCTCGAACATCGAGCGTTTCATGTAGCGATCGGTGAACCGCGGGGCCAGGTGGCTCATCACAATCTGCGCCTTGCCGGAGCCGCCAACGACGACATCGCGGACCGGACGCTCGGCACACTTCAGGATCGTTTCCGCGACGACCTCTGGCGCATACACCGGTGGAGGCAGAGTGGGAACGCCGTCTTCCAAGTAATTCCGTGCGTGCTCTGGAAACGGTGTATTGATCGCTGACGGCTTCACCAGCGTCACGGAGATTGGGACGGAGTCGTGCTCGAGCTCCATCCGTAACGCGTCCGTATAGCCGGCGACGGCATGCTTGGACGCCGAGTAGATGCCCTGAAGCGGTATCGCGAGCTCGGACACCTCGCTTCCGATATTGATAATCGCGCCGCCCTTCCCTTTAAGGCATCGCACCGCGCTCCGACACCCGTTTACGACTCCCCAAAAATTGATGTCGAACAACCGACGCTTGTCGGCCATTGGAATATCGGTGAGCTTGCCGTAGATGGACAGGCCCGCGTTGTTGACCCACGTATCGATGGCGCCGAACTCGCGCTGCGCGGTATCGGCCAGCCGGTCCATCGCCTGCTCATCAGATACGTCCCCCGCGACGGCGATGGCACGTCCGCCGTTTGTACGAATCTCATCGGTGACCTGCTGCAGGTCCGTGTCGTTTCGCGCATTGAGCACGACGCGCGCGCCGCGCTTCGCGGCGAGACGTGCGGTGGCGAGCCCGATCCCGCTCGACGCGCCCGTGATGACAATCACCTGATCCTGAATCTTCTTCAGTTTCAACGTAAGTCTCCTTCCATCAGTACGCCGACCTTTTCAGGTCGGCCGCGTTACGAGACAGCAGGTTGCTGATCGACCGCACCGTAGCAACACCCAGGCCGTATCGACGCCGCGCGCGGACGCGCACGTCGCGTTGGATCGGCCGTCCCA
>QHWT01000038.1:2923-76376 GCA_003222675.1 Acidobacteriota bacterium
ATGTGTCTCCTATGACTCTTCTCCGACGCGTCTCCGCAGTTCTGATCCTCCTGCCCCTTGCGTGCTCGTCCGCATTCGCGCAAACCAGCGACAAGTCAAGGGACGACAAGTCCCAGCCCGAGAAACTTCCCTCCATCGCCGACAAGGTGAAAGGCCTTCAGAAAATCGACGGCTACATCCCGCTCTACTGGCAATCGTCTACGGGCAAACTGTTCATGGAGATCAGCCGGTGGAAACAGGAGATGCTCTATCAGGTGTCTCTGCCGGCCGGCTTGGGATCGAATCCTGTCGGCCTCGATCGCGGACAGCTCGGCGACTCGAGCGTGGTGGCGTTCGAGCGCATCGGCCCGAAGGTCCTGCTCGAGCAGCCGAATTACCACTATCGCGCGATCACCACCAACAGGGCGGAGCGCCGCGCGGTCGAGGACTCGTTCGCGCGCTCCGTGCTCTGGGGATTCAAGGTCGACGCCGAGGACGGCGATCGTGCGCTCGTCGACGCCACCTCATTCTTCATGCGCGACGCCCACGGGGTCGTCAACGCGCTGCGCCGCACGCGACAGGGGCGCTACAAGCTCGATGACAGCCGCAGCGCGCCTTACATGGAGCACACGAAGGGATTTCCAAGGAACACCGAGGTCGAAACACTGCTCACCTTCACGACGGACGAGGATCCGGGGCGCTACATCCGCCAGACCACGCCGACGCCCACCGCCGTCACGCTGCGCGAGCACCACTCGTTCGTCGAGCTGCCGGATTTGAACTACAAGCCGCGTAAGCTCGACCCACGCGCACCGTCATTCGGGATCGAGTTCTACGACTATGCATCGCCGATCAACGAGTCCATTGAGAAGCGTTGGATCGCACGGCATCGGCTCGAGAAGAGAGATCCTTCGGCCGCGATGTCCGAACCCGTGAAACCCATCATCTATTACGTGGACAGCGGCGCGCCGGAGCCGATCAGGAGCGCGCTCGTCGAAGGGGCCTCGTGGTGGAACCAGGCGTTCGAGGCGGCCGGGTTCCGCAACGCGTTCCAGGTGAAGGTGCTGCCCGACGAGGCGGACCCGATGGACGTCCGCTACAACATGATCAACTGGGTCCACCGCGCGACCCGCGGTTGGTCGTACGGCGGCAGCATCACCGATCCGCGCACGGGGGAGATCATCAAGGGCAACGTGACGCTCGGCTCACTGCGCGTGCGGCAGGACTTCACGATCGGTGCGGGCCTGATCCCGCAGTACGCGGAAGGCGACGACCCGCCCGCGTGCATGGCCGAGATGTCGCCCGATGATGAGTACCTCGCGGCCCTGGACCCCGCCGCCGATCCCACCGCGATGTCCATCGCGCGCATCCGGCAGCTTGCCGCGCACGAGACCGGGCATACGCTGGGCTTCGCGCACAATTTTGCCGCGAGCACCTACGGGCGCGCGTCCGTCATGGACTACCCGGCGCCATGGGTCGACATCAAGGATGGCAAACTGGATCTGTCGCATGCCTACGCAACCGGCATCGGCGAGTTCGACAAGTTTGCCGTCCAGTACGCCTACTCGCAATTCCCGCCGGGCACGAGCGAGACCGAGGCGCTCGAGAAGATTCTCGAGGACGGCGTCGCGCGCGGCATGCTCTACATCACGGATTCGGATGCCCGGCCGTTGAACGCCGCGCACCCGCTCGCGAGCTTGTGGGACAGCGGCAGCGATCCCGTCGCCACGCTGAAGCACGAGATGGACGTGCGCCGCATCGGCCTGTCGCAATTCGGATTGGCGACGATTCCGGTCGGCACGCCGCTCTCGGAGCTCGAGCTGAAGCTCCTGCCGCTGTATCTCCATCATCGCTACCAGACGGTCGCGGCGGCCAAGTCGATTGGCGGCGTGAACTTTACATATGCGGTCCGGGCAGCGGCCGGGCCCAATCCCGCAACCGTCGCCGAGATCGTGCCGGCCGCGCAGCAGCGCGCCGCGCTGGACGTCGTCCTCGACACGATTTCAGTGGATGCGCTTCGGATTCCCGAGCGCATCCTGGACCTGATTCCGCCGCGTGCGTTCGGCTACGGCGGCGGCACCGCGGAACCGTTCGAGAGCCGCACCGATCCAGCGTTCGATCCGATCAGCGCCGCAACGATCGCGGCGGACATTTCCATCTCGGCGCTGCTGAACCCGCAGCGTGCCGCGCGCCTCAACGACCACGCCGCACGTAACCCGCGCAACCCGAGTTTCGGCGACGTCGTGGCTGCGCTGATCAACAAGACGTGGACCGCGCCCGTGCCGACTGACGCATACGGCGCGGCGATCCAACGTGCGGTGCAGAGTCTCCTGGTCACGCGCCTCATGGACCTCGCGTCGAATGCCGACGCCACGCCGCAAGTACGCGCAAATGCCTCGCAAGGGTTGCGCGATATCGCGGCATTTACCCGCACGTCGGCCGGGAGCCGCAGCGCGCACTTCGTCGCGACACGGGAAGACATCGACCGCTTCCTCAAGCGGCCCGCCGATACCTTCAAGAAGACGGAGCCGCTGGCCACGCCCGCCGGTGAACCGATTGGATCCCGCGGCGGTCAGTGAATTCACTCAGAGGCCACGGAGGGCACCGAGGCATTTACGGAGACACATATAAGAGTGTGTTCTTCTCCGTGGCCTCCATGGCCTCTGAGTCATAAGGTCGTCCCTGGACATATGCAGCTCGTTTCCATCAAAGACATCCAGGCAGCGCGCGAACGGATTCTGCCCGTCGCGCGCGTGACGCCGCTTGTCGACGTGAGCGTCGCGGCGGGACGTCCGCTCTGGCTGAAATGCGAGAGCCTGCAGCCGGGCGGCGCGTTCAAGATCCGCGGCGCGTACAACATGGTGGCGCAACTCACCGCCGACCAGCGGTCGCGCGGCGTGATCACCTATTCGTCGGGAAACCACGGGCAGGCGGTTGCGCTCGCCGCCCGCGCGCTTGGCGCGCGCGCCGTGGTCGTGATGCCGACGACCGCGCCAGCGATCAAGGTGGAAGGGACGCGCGGCTTTGGTGCGGAGGTTATTTTCGAGGGCACGACCACATTGCACCGCCGCGCGCGTGCCGAGGCCGAGGCGGCAGCGCGCGGTCTCACGATGGTGCCGCCGTTCGATCATGAATGGATCATCGCCGGCCAGGGGACGCTGGGGCTGGAGCTTCTCGAGCAGCTGCCCGATATCGCGACGGTCGTCGTGCCCGTCGGCGGCGGCGGCCTGATCTCGGGTGTCGCGGCGGCGATTAAACAGCTGAAGCCGTCAGTGCAGGTCGTCGGCGTGGAACCCTCAGGCGCCGCGAAGATGAAAGCATCGATCGACGCGGGCGCGATTCAGACGCTCGCCTCGACGCGGAGCATCGCTGACGGCTTGCTGGCGGTGCGCCCTGGCGATCTGAACTTCGCGCACGTGCAGAAGTTCGTCGATCGCCTCGTGACCGTCGAGGACGAGGCCATTGGGTCGGCTGTGGGCTGGCTGTTCGCGACGGGGAAGATCCTGGCCGAGCCCAGCGGCGCCGCGTCCGTCGCGGCGGCGCTCGGCGCCAATCCGCCATTCACGGGACCGGCCGTCGCCATCATCAGCGGCGGCAACCTGGCTCCCGAGGACCTGTTGAAGTATGCGCATTGAAACGTTCGAGATGGAACGCATGCAGTCGACGTGGGAGAACATCGTCGACTACGACATGAGCGAGAGCGGTGTGCGGCCGCTGACGCTCCGCGAGCTGAGGGGAATGGGATTCGATCTCGATGCGCTTCTCGACGAGCCGCTCGGTTATAGCCAGTCGAACGGCACGATTCCATTGCGCGAGCGCATCGCCGCGATCTATCCCGGCGCGACGATCGATCACATCGAGGTCACCAACGGCACGTCAGAGGCGAATTACCTTCTCGCGCTCGGTCAGCTCCGTGCCGGGGACGCTGTGGCCATGCAGGTCCCCAATTACATGCAGATGTGGGGCGTCGCGCGCAGCCTCGGCGCTGATGTGAAGACGTTTCGTTTGAGAACGGAAGCGGGATGGGAACCGGACTGGGAGCAGTTCGACCGCGCCGTCACGCCGCGGACGCGCCTGGTGTACTTGTCGAATCCCAATAACCCGACCGGCTCGGTCCTCTCCGCCGCCGCGATGCGCCGCATTGTCGATCGCTGCGAACAGACCGGCTCCTGGATCTTGTCGGATGAGGTGTATCTCGGCGCCGAGGTCACCGGAACGCGCACGAAGAGTTTCTGGGGTATGAGCGATCGGGTGATCGTCACGAGCGGGCTGTCGAAGGCGTACGGTATGCCTGGCGTCCGTATCGGATGGCTCGTCGGGCCGGTATCGGTCGTCGCGGACTGCTGGAGCCAGCACGATTACATCACCATCGGCCCGAATAACCTTTCGGATCGCATCGCGCGCGTGGCTGTCGACGCCGGCAATCGTGAAAGCTGCTATGCCCGCACCAGGGAGATCCTGCGGCGCAATCTGCCGATCGTCCGTGAGTGGGTCGAGAGCTTCGGCGGCCGGCTGACGTGGACTGAGCCGATCGCCGGAGCGATCGGGCTGATGAAGTACGCCGCCGACAGCCCGAGCCTCGCAATCGCGGAGCGCGTGCGCCTCAACCAGAGCACGTTGATCGTACCCGGCGTCCACGTCGGCATCGAGGGACATCTCCGGATCTGGCTCGGGGGACGCGAAGAATTCCTGCGCGAGGGCCTGCGGCGGATCGGGACGGAGCTGCGCGCGTTATTTAATTAGATCGGGGTGCGGGGTGCGGGGTGCGGGGTCCGGGGTGCGGGGTGCGGGGTCCGGGGTGCGGGGTGCGGGGTGCGGGGTCCGGGGTGCGGGGTCCGGGGTGCGGGGTCCGGGGTGCGGGGTCCGGGGTGCGGGGTCCGGGGTCCGGGATAATTTTGCCGCGACGTGCCGCAGACGCCGCAACAACCCAGCTTTGCGGATCCCGCCCTGCGCCCCGCGCCTCGCGCCCCGCGTCCCGCGCCCCGCGCCCCGCGTCCCGCGCCCCGCGCCCCGCGCCCCGCGACAAGTCTTGTTAACCTCCACCCCGCCACTCCCGTAATAAGCAGGCAGAGGAGCCAAATCCATGCGTCGACCTGCTGCCGCGATAGTCCTGGTGACCGCCCTGTCCGTGATTGTTCCGCGAAGCGCCGCGGCGCAACGTCAACCCGCTCCGGCGTCTCGGGAGGGCAGCCCGTCGGCCGAGGCCGCACCCGCGACGTCGTCGGCATTCGACGCCGAGGAGCTCCGCCAGCAGCTCGAGCGGCTGCTCGATCAATACCCCCCGTCGCTCGCGCGGGTGCTGCGGCTCGATCCGACGCTGCTCACCAATCCGGGATACCTGCAGCCGTATCCGGCGCTGGCGACGTTCATCGCGCAGCACCCCGAGGTCCCGCACAACCCGGCGTACTTCCTTGCGAGGTACGAGGGGAACAACAGCTTCTACCGGCCGGACCCAAAGGATCGCATGTTCGACGTCTGGAAAGACGCGCTGACAGGAGTGTTCGTCTTCGTGATCTTTACGGCGGTCGCCGGCGCGCTCGCGTGGCTGATCAAGACTGTCATCGACCACCGGCGGTGGACGCGCATGCTGAAGATCCAGACCGACGCGCACACGAAGCTGCTCGATCGCTTCACGTCGAACGAGGATCTGCTCGCATACATGCAGACGCCTGCCGGGAAACGATTCTTCGAGTCCGCGCCGATTCCCGTCGAGAGCCCGCGTTCGCTCAACGCGCCAATCGGGCGCATCCTCTGGTCGGCGCAGGTCGGCACGGTGCTGACGCTCGCGGGCATCGGTCTCGAAGTGGTCGCGGCCCGCGCGATCGAAGACGTCAGTCAACCGCTGTCGGCGATCGGCGTGGTGGTTATCGCGCTCGGCATCGGCTTCTGCGTCTCTGCATTCATGGCTTACGTGCTCTCGAAACGACTGGGTTTGATTGGCGGCGATGCCGCCACGCCGGAGCTCCGTGGCTGACGTGACCTTCACCGACGTCGAACTCCTGCAGGCGGCCGACGCCGCCGACGTGCCGCTGGCCATGGACGAGGACGCATTCCGCGCCTTTTACGAACGTACCGCGCCGTCGCTCTGGGGCTATCTGGCGCGGATCAGCGGCGACCGCCAGCTCGCCGACGACCTGCTGCAGGAGTCGTACTACCGTCTGCTCAAGGCGCGCGACGCCTTCGAGAGCGAAGCGCACCGCCGCAACTACTTGTTCCGCGTCGCAACGAACCTCGTGCGCGACGGCCGACGCGGCGCTTTCGCTGGACACATCGATCGAAGCGTGTCCGTGAGCGATCTATCTGCCGATGAACCATCGAGCCCGGAACGTCGGGCTGACGTGCAACGCGCGCTCGGGCGATTGAAGCCGAGAGAACGAGCGCTGCTCTGGCTCGCGTACGCGCAAGGCTCGTCCCACAGCGAGATCGCCGGCGTGCTCGGGCTCAAGACGGCAAGCATCAAGCTGCTGCTGTTCCGCGCGCGGCGCAAGATGGCGGCGTTGCTCGAAGGCGATCGTTCAGGCAAAGGGGCCCGCTCGTGACGCCACACTTCTGTCCTCACGAAACCGAACTGTGGGATGCAATCGCCGCCGGACGGTGGCCGGATGCGGCGGACGCGACGTTGCGCGCCCACGTGGTCAGCTGCGGGGCGTGCCGCGATCTGGCCCTGGTCGCCGGCAGCCTTCAGCGTGACGCATGCGACGTCACTCGCGCCGCCACCCCTCCCTCTTCGGCCATCGTCTGGTGGCGGGCGCAGATGCGCGCGCGCCAGGAGGCGGCAGACGCGGTCGATCGTCCAATCACCGTGGTCCAGGGACTCGCGATTGCCTGCGCGGCGGGGCTGCTGCTCGGGTTGATGGGTTCGGTGGCCGCATGGGTGCGTGGGTCGACCGGTTGGTTCAGCCCGTGGTCAGCGACCGTCACCAACGTTGTCGTGCAACTCGCTGCCGTGGATTTCACGAACCGCTGGGTGCTGCTGCCCGCGGTGCTGATCTGCTTGTCCCTCGTGATCGCCCCGGTCGCGATCTACGCGATCATGACGGACGAGCAGCCCTAAAGGGCTGCACTACGGAACGAACGTAGCGCAGGGCTTTAGCCCTGCTCGTGGCGCGCAGCCGTAAAAGGGTTGCGCTACAACAGACGCGTTACCGTCGTAGGGTCTATTTCTTCTCCATCAGCGAATTCGCGAGCACCTGCCCCGGGAGGGCGTCCGTCTGCTCTCCGCTTTTCACGACCACCACGCGGTATCGGCGACGCGCGCCGGATCGAAGATCACGAGGTCGCCGGCGTAGCCGGGCCGGATGATGCCGCGGTTGACCAACCGGAATTGTTCCGCGGGCAGCGACGTCATCTTCCGGATTGCTTCTTCGAGCGATATCACGTGTCGCGTGCGCACGTACTCGCCAAGAACGCGCGCGGTGTTGCCATAGCCGCGAGGGTGCGGCACGCCGTCGCCGTATTCGAGCACCCCGCTGTCGGACGCGAACGAGACCTTCGGGTGCCTCATGATGCGCGCGACATCTTCATCGCTCATGAAGTGGTAGACCATCGACGCGCCGCCGGCGAGCATCATCTCGCGGGCGGCTTCGAACTGCGCGTCGGCGCTGTCAGCCGCCTTCATCCTCGTCGCGACCTGCTTCATCGAGAGTCCGTTCAGGGTCTTGTCGGCCGCGTACGACGCCACCTTCGCGAATGAGAGGTCCGGCAATCCACGTTCCGCGAGCAGGCCTGCCATCTCCTTCTTGATCCGTTGCCACGTCGCCGGATCGTTCAGCCGTTCGGCGATCTTCTGCTCCCCGCCCTCGAGTGCCCACGCCGGAAACCTGATACCGAGCGTAGAGCTCGCGGCGGTGTAGGCGTACTGATCCGCGGCGACGTCGATGCCCTTCGCTCGCGCCGCATCGATCATCGCGAGCGCCTTCTCGCTGGCGCCCCATCGACTCGGACTGTCGACTTTCAGGTGCGAGATCTCCACGCGCGCGCCGGTTGTTTCACCGACCCGAATCGTC
The DNA here is from genome assembly GCA_003222675.1 of Acidobacteriota bacterium. Classification (GTDB taxonomy): domain Bacteria; phylum Acidobacteriota; class Vicinamibacteria; order Vicinamibacterales; family 2-12-FULL-66-21; genus QHWT01. The sequence continues at coordinate 10,909 of QHWT01000038.1, forward strand.
TCCGCGATCGCCTGCTCGAGCTCGGTACCCTCGTTCCGCATGTGGGACGCGTAGATGCCGCCGGCATTCGCGGCCACCCGCGCCAGATCGATGATCTCGGGCGCCTTTGCGTAAGTGCCCGGCACGTACTGCAGCCCGGTCGAGAATCCCACCGCCCCGTCAGCCATCGCCTTCCACACGTATGACTTCATTCGCGCCATCTCGCTTGGCGTCGGCAGGCGATCTGCGCTGCCCATGACTGCCCGGCGCACGGCGTTGTGTCCGATGAGCGTCGCGTAATTGATGGCGACGCGCGTCTCGCGAATTTTCGCCAGCGCTTCGCCGACGTCGAGCGCCGAGCCGCCGCAGTTGCCGGCCACGACGGTCGTCACGCCCATGCGCACGAAATTCGATGCGGAGGGGTGACTCGCGATGTCGTCCGCGTGCGTGTGGACGTCGATGAATCCGGGCGCGACGACGAGTCCGCGTGCATCGATGGTTTCGGCGGCCTGGCCGCGCGCAACCGCCCCGAGCTGGACGATTCGTCCGTCTTTGATCGCGAGATCGGCGCGAATGCCCGGCTTCCCCGTTCCGTCGATGACCGTGCCGCCGGCGATTACGACGTCGTAGCGCGATTGCTGCGCGACGAGGCGAGGAAAGTCGACACCGCTCAGCCCACCCAGCAATGCGGCGACGATCAGCAACCTGTTACAGAGTGCGGACATGGAATCACAAGGCCGGGCCTGCCGATTCAACTCTTCGACCGGGCTCGGGGCGACCCCCCTGAGCGCTGAGCAGGCTGACGAAACTGCCGACAATCAGCACGACGCCGACGCCGAGCGGATTGTGCCACAGATACGAAACGTCTCGCGTGCGCGGGTGAAACGCAAAGGCGAGGACGGTCGCGATCCCGGCGAGCAAGCCGACGAATGCCCCGGTCCCGGTGGCGCGCCTGGATGCGAGGGCGAGGATGAACACGCCAAGCAGCGAGCCGTAGAAAATGGAGCCGAACCGATTGACGACCTCAATGAGCGATCCGAGGCCGACGGCCACGCTTGCGACGAGGCACGCGATGATCCCCCATGCGCCGGTTGCGAGCTTCGATACGGCCAGGTAGTGCGCGTCCGATGCCTCCGGCTTCAGCAGTCGCCGATACACGTCGATGACAGTAGCGGTCGAGAGCGAGTTCAGCTCCGCCGCGATGCTCGACATCGCCGCCGCGAAGATGGCGGCAATCATCAGCCCGACCAGACCGATCGGCATCTTCGTCGTGACGAACGTCGGAAACACATAGTTCACGTCGGCAGCCGGCGTGTCACCCGTCGTTCCCTTGAACTTGTCGTCGTGCGTGATGTCGTTGACCAGCGCGGCCGCACGGATGCGGATGTCCTTCAGGCTGGCGCTTGCGGCACGGAAAGACTCCCGCGCCACCTCACGCCTGGCGTCGTCTTGGGCCGCTGCGAGCGCAGTCGCCGCATTCCGCCGGGATTCGAAGGCGTGCGAGAACTCCGCATTGAGCGCGGCATAGTCCACCGCCCGCGCGCTTTCCTGGATCGTCTTCGCATGCTCCGTGTTGAAGAGCATCGGCGGCTGGTTGAAAAGGTAGAACACGAAGAGCAGCACGCCGGTGAGCAGGACGAGCGCCTGGAGCGGGATCTTGAAGTACGCGCTCATCAGCAGCGAGTGACGCCCCTCATCGATCGACTTGGCCGTCAGATAACGCTGCACCTGGCTCTGGTCGCACCCGAAGTACGAGAGCATGAGGAAGAGGCCGCCCAGCATGCCCGACCAAAACGTGTAGGTCTGGCGCCAGTCAAACCGAAAATCGATCGCGTTCGTCCGTCCTGCCGCGCCAGCGACGTGAAGCGCCTGCACCACGCTCACGTCCTGCGGCAGCCCCACGATCAGCACTGCCACCGCCGCGATCAGGCCCGCGACAATGACCGCCATCTGCTTGACGTCGGTCCACGTGACGGCCTGCACACCTCCGACCATCGTGTAGAGCACGGTCGGCAGACCGATCAGGAGAATCGTCAGCGTCAGGTTCCATCCGAGGACGATGGAGAGAATGACCGCCGGCGCGGCAACGATCACGCCGCACGACAGGCCACGCGAGCAGAGAAAGAGTACGCTCGCCAGCGTCCGCGTCTTCAGATCGAACCGGCGCTCGAGGTATTCGTACGCAGTGAACACTTTCGCTCGATAGAAAAACGGGACGAGCGTCACCGACAGGATGATCATCGCGAGCGGCAGGCCAAAATAGAACTGGATGAACCGCATCCCGTCGGCATAGGCCTGCCCCGTTGTCCCCACCAGTGTGATGGCGCTCAGTTGCGTCGCCATGACCGACAGTCCGACCGCCCACCACGGCAGGCTGCGGTTGGCCAGGAAGTAACCTTCCACTTCGTTGGTCGCGGTAGACCGCTTCAGCCCGTCGTAGACGATCCACACCAGGTAGGCCAGAACCACCAGCCAGTCGACTAGACGCATCGGAGGGAAATCAACTGAAGATGCGCTCGAACAACCAGAGCGCAGCAATGACGGCCGCTTCGCAGACGACCACCATCACGTACTTGCGGGACAGATCGCCAGAGTCAGCGCCGCCGGAAGGCATTTGGGAAAGTATATGTCGAGGCGCGAGGCGAGATGTGCGGGGCGCGAGGCCTGATGTGCGAAGGACCCCCGGAGCCTGAAGACTGAAGCCTGAAGCCCGACTACGCGCTCGGCGCGCCGAGACCATTATCGACGCGATAGGCGGGCCCGCGCGGCCGAAGGATGCGCGTGGCGCCGATCACGAACTCGACGTGTGAATCCGTATCACCTTTGTCCAGGTTCACGACGTCAGGCCGCGCAACCAGCGTTTCGCCGTCGCGCAGCGGCAGTTCCAGCCGGTACTTCCCCGCGGGCACCTGGCTTGTAAATCCGCCATTGGAGCTCGTCGTCGTGCTGTGACGCTCGCCGGTCGCGACATTCACGATCTCGACCGTCCGGCCGCTGACGGGCGACGCGCCTTCGGGGCCGCGAATCGTCCCGGTGATCGTGGCTCGAGCGGCCGCTGGTTTGGGTCCGGCATCGGGCGCCGGAACGGTCCGCTGACATGCAGTCGAGAGAAGCAAAGCAACGAACCCCACTATCAGCGCCAGGACTGACATCCAACGGGGGCAATAGTGGCAAGTCGTTTCTCGCGTGATGGTCACGGCTCGCGATTGTGCAAGCGAAAGGCCACGGGAACAGAAGCGGTATCGAGGTTGCACAGATTACGGCTCGGGTCGAAGCTCGACCATGCGGGAAGGGAGAGGCTCAGGCCGGACATCAATGATTCCAACGCAAAACCAGGCGCTGCTCCCAGAACGAGCCGTGCGGTCACTTCTCCAGGTCACTCCGGCCTCGACACTTTACGTACACTTGGCAGTCAGCTGCACTCCCTTCCCGCACGCACACCAACAAGTCACCGATGATTGCCCTTGGCTGCTGATGCCGGAGTTGCGCCTCCGTTACCGGGCTCGGCCGTGGACCGCTACGCGATTGTTTCTGTCGGAGCCGCTGACATGAGCACCGTCATCATCCGTCCCGCTTCCTCGGCATGGCTTCATCTGGGAGACCACCTCGTACGGCTGCGCGAGTACACCGATCTCCTCCATACATTGAGCCTGCACCGCATCAGCGTGCGTTACAAGCAGACGTCGCTCGGCGTGTTGTGGGCTGTGCTGCAGCCGCTGCTGATGATGGTCATCTTCACCGGCGTGTTCTCCGTCCTTGCGAAGATGCCGAGCGAAGGGGCGCCGTACGCGCTCTTCGCTTACACGGCGCTGCTCCCGTGGACGTTCTTCAGTACAACCGTCGCGAACGCGACCAACTCGCTCGTGACGCACACGCACCTGATCACAAGAGTCTACTTTCCACGAGAAATCCTTCCAATCACCTACTTGATTGCGGGAGTGTTCGATTTCGCGATCGGATTTTTCGTGCTGCTCGGGCTGATGGCGTGGTTTCACGTCCCGCTGACGCTGCAGATGTGGAACCTGATCCCTGTGATCGCGCTGCTCGCCGCCTGGAGCCTCTCGGTCTCGCTTGTCCTCGCGGTCGTGCAGGTGCGCTTCCGCGATATCGGCGTGGCGCTGCCGGTGCTGCTGCAACTCTGGATGTTCGGCTCTCCGATCATTTATCCATTGAGCGCGCTTCCTGAGAGCTGGCGGACCTGGTACCTCCTCAATCCGATGGCGGGCATTGTCTCCTCGTGCCGCGACATCCTGCTGCGAGGCGTCGCCCCGGATCCCGTTCCGCTGCGGTTTGCCATGATCGTGACGGTGATTGCGTTACCAATCGCCTACTTGTTCTTCAAACGCGCCGAAGCCACGATGGCGGACCTTATCTAGCCATGATTGACGTGCGCTTCGAACACGTCTCCAAGCGATACCGCCTGCGCCAGCACGCGCGATACCCCGCGCGGCGCGAGCAGGAGTTCTGGGCGGTACGCGATCTGAGCTTCGATGTGCAGCACGGAGAAACGGTCGGACTCATCGGTCACAACGGCGCCGGCAAGAGCACGATCCTGAAGCTGCTCTCGCGTATTACCGCACCCACGGCCGGGACCATTACGTTGAACGGCCGCCTTGCGGCGCTCATCGAAGTGGGGTCCGGCTTTCACCCGGAGCTGACGGGACGGGAGAACATCTTTCTCAGTGGCTCCATCCTCGGCATGAAGCGGCGCGAGATCGCGCGGAAACTCGATCGGATCATCGAGTTCTCGGGCGTCGAGCGGTTCGTCGACATGCCCGTCAAGTGGTACTCGTCGGGCATGTTCGTGCGTCTGGGATTCAGCGTCGCGGCGCACCTCGAAGCGGACATCCTGCTCGTCGACGAAGTGCTCGCCGTCGGCGACGCGGCCTTCCAGATTCGCTGCTACGAGCGCATCGGCGAGCTGCGCCGCGCCGGCACGACGATGCTGTTCATCTCGCACGATCTCGTGTCGATCGAGAAACTGTCGGATCGCGTGATGCTCATGGATCACGGCCGGCTCGTGGCCTCCGGTGAACCGCGCGCCATCGTTCGCGAGTATCAGCAACTCGTCGCGTCCACCTATGCCAGCGACGTCGCGGATGCGGTCATGCCGTCAGGCACCGGAGTGGCACGCATCACCGACGTCCGGTTCCTGAAGCGGGACGGGGGCGAGATCTTCAGCACCTGCACCGGAGATCCGCTCCGCGCCCTTGTCGACATCGACATCACCTCGCTGGTGCATGACGCGGTCGTCGAGGTGTTCTATTACTCGCGAGACGGACGCACGCTGCACTGCCAGCAGAGCACCGCCCTCAGCGGCGGCCCTTTCAGCCTGGCGCCGGGACGCCGCCGCCTCGAGTTCACGTGCGAGTCGATGGGACTGCAGCCCGGGATCTACGCCATCGGCGCAACCGTCCGCGAGCGCGGGGGCGCCCGCACCATCGACTGGTGGTACGGGGGGGGCGTGCTGGCCGTTGAACCCGGAAAATCGGTACGCGGGCACTTTTACGCGCCGCACGAATGGAGGTGGGCCGATGCCGGCAATGCGCCTGAGCATCATCCTGCCGACGTTTAACCGCGTCGCCGCGCTGCGCTGCGCGCTCAGGGCGCTTCTGCTCCAGACGGCCCCGCCCGACGCGTACGAAGTGATCGTCGTCGACAACAACTGCAGCGACGGCACGGCGGAGTTCCTCGAATCGATGGTGGATACGCGCGTCCGCTGCTTGCGCGAGTCACGGCAGGGTGTCTCACACGCGCGCAATACAGCCATCGCCGCCGCCCGTGGCGACATCCTCGCCTTCACGGACGACGACGTGGAGACCGCACCCGACTGGGTCGCGACGATCATCGACGCGCTCGACCTACGGCCCGACGTCGACGGTGTTGGTGGACGCGTCCTGCCGGCATGGGCTGCGCGACGTCCTGCCTGGTTGACGCGCGCGCACTGGGGCCCGCTCGCGCTGCAGGATCATGGCGATGAACCGCGCACATTCGATCGCGCGTCGCCGATCGGGCTCATCGGCGCGAATCTCGCGCTGCGCGCCGCGGTGCTGCACCGCGTTGGTGAATTCTCTCTCGACGTCCAGCGCGTGCGCGACGGCATCGGATCCACCGAGGATCACGATCTCCTGCATCGGGTGTATGGGTCCGGCGGCTGCATGCTCTACCTGCCGGGAATGCTCGTCATCGCGCGAGTGCAGTCAGACAGATGCGCACGCGCGTACCATCGGAGATGGCACGACGGCCACGGTCGCTTTTACGCGTTGATGCGTTTGCCGGAAATGGAACGCACGCGCACGACCGTCGCGGGTGTGCCGGCTCACCTGCTGCGCGCCGCGGCGTCTGACGCGGCCGCGTGGCTCGGCAGCATGTTATCCGGTCGGTGGGACGATGCCTTCCGGGCAGAGCTCCGGCTGCGATTCTTTGCCGGATTCGCGCGCACGAGGTTCGGCAAGTGACGCGGCCCTCTGTCGACGTGTCGATCCTGATTCCGTGCTACAACCAGGCGGCATATCTGGGCGACGCCATTCGCAGCATCGAGCCAGGCTCGCACGCCATAGAGGTCATCGTCATCGACGACGGGTCCACCGATGGTTCGAGTGACGTCGCCGCGTCCTTTGTCGGGGTCGGTTGCATCAGACAGCGTAACCAGGGCCTCGCTGCCGCGCGCAATGCGGGGCTGGACCGCGCAACCGGCCGCTACGTCATTTTCCTCGACGCCGACGACCGACTCCTGCCAGGCGCCGTCGAGCGTGGAGCGCGCGCGCTCGACTCGCATCCCGCGTGCGTGATGGCGTTTGGGCGCTGCGTGATGATGGGTCCTGACGGGCGCCACTGGCCGACATCCAATCTGCCCCGCATCGATCGCGATCATCACGCCGCGCTCCTGCGCCGGAACGTGATCTGGATGCCCGCCGCCGCGATCTTTCGACGCGAGGCACTCATCGCCGTTGGGGGGGTCGCCGCCGGATTCGACGCTGCGGCGGACTACGATCTCTACCTGAGAATCACCAGACGCTGGCTCGTGCACGATCACGCGGAGTTCGTGGCGGCGTATCGCCGTCACGCCGGCAACATGAGCCGCGACGCGTCACGGATGCTGCGCGAAACGCTCGTCGTCATGCGGCGGCATGTGCCGGGTGATGCCGCGTTGCTCGAGGCCTGGCAACAGGGGTGCGATCGCTGGCGCGGCTTTTACGGGACGCAGCTGGTCGAAGAGATCAGAGCCCACGTGCGCCGGCGAGAGGCCATAGCTGCTGCCCGGAAGGTCATGACACTCGCATGTTGGCATCCCGCCGGTCTTATCCGTGAAATCACGAAGAAGACCCGCCTGGTCGCGCGCAGGCTGACCGCCTGAAGCCCGAAGCCACACAAGGAAAGGGCGCACTGAATTCGCCTGGCGTCCGCATTTTTAGACGCAAGAATCACGCTGGCCGCGCGATTCCAGCGGCCGAGATCTCTGCGGCCAGCCGGCGCGAGCTGAGCGCGTCCGGCAGATCGTGCTGCAAGGCGGGAGTAACCGCGGTGCAGACGACTGTGTGCGCGAAGGCCTCCATAGCGCGAAAGTCGACGCGAAACCCGGCCGTCTTCACGAGCGACTCGAGGCAGCTCGGCGTGAGGCCCCAGAACCAGTTGCCGTATCCCGCCGACGGCTCGAACTCCCTGCTGATGCCCGCCTGGTGCAGCAAGCCGAGCGACTTGAGGTTCCACAGCTCCCGGCTGCGCGCGTCGAGCATCGGAAAATACACCGCGGCATTCGGAAGGCCGCGCACCTCGGGGATCGTCGACGTGCGCAGGATGAGCGTTTCGCGGCAGATGCGCCGCAGCGCGACGAGCACATCGAACGGACTCGGGTGGTGATACAGCACGCCGGCGCAGAAGACCACATCCACTTCGCCGATCTGATCGAGCGTGTCCGCCCGCGTGATGTCGCCGAGCACGAACTCGACGCGCGATCCACCCGCGCGGTGCTTCTCCTCGAATTCAGGCGTGGGACCGAATACGTCCACCGCCGTTACTCTCGTTGCGCCAGCTTCCTCGGCGATGAATGCGTATTCGCCGTTCACTCCCCACATGCAGCCGATGTCCGCGAACGAGCGGCCGGGCGCGTGCCGCCGGACGTATTCCGGCAGGCGATCGTAGCTGCCCAGGACGTCTCCCTTCCGCGCCCGCCATCGGCGCCAGAAGAGATTAAGACGTGGGAGTTTGAGTGAGCGGACCTTCCATCGATACAGCATGGCGTCTCACAGGTGCGCTCCGGCCGAACCGCCGCACGCGGCGGCGCGACTGCCAGAGCGCCCAGGGACCGGCGAGATTGCCGGCGATCTCCGTGACAATCAGGTTCAGTGGATAGTCGCTTCGGCCGCGGACGCGCCAGTAGGCGCGCCAGCAATACACCTTCGGCAGCGAGTAGCCGAGACGCACGAGCGCGCGCCGATCGCGATCGCGCAGCCACGTCGTCAGTTGATACGCCACATGTCCCTTGCTGTAGCAGTAGATCTGATGCCTCAGCGACTCGTGGTCGCGGCGATGACGGTGCCAGACCCACGCCGTCGGCTCGTACGCGATCGTGTGGCCGGCCTTGAGGATTTTGTAGAAGAGGTACGTGTCTTCGCTGCAGCCGGTGGGCATGCCGGCGCCCAGCGCTTCGTCGAGCAGCCCGATCTCCGGCCACTGAAAGATCGTAGCGCGAAACGCGGCGTTCGCGGTCGCGCCAAGCTGCCACGTCGGCACGGCGCCGCGAAGCGATCGGAACCAGCCGCCGTCCACTTCGAAGCGATTGAAGCCTTTACCCAGGCCGCCGTACGCCTCGAAGCGACACTGTGCTTTCGTCTCGAGCTCCACTGGCAGCACGTGGCCGGTGACGGCCATCACCTCCGGCCGGGCGAACGGCGCGACCAGCCGCTCCAGCCACCCCGCGGGCACCATGACATCATCGTCGATCGCGATGAGAACGTCGCCCGTTGCCACCGAGAAGCCCGCGTTGCGGGCAAACGACAGTCCGGGGCGCGGTTCCGAGATCAGGACGACATTTGGAAAGTCGTGCACCACTTGCGGTGTAGGGCTCGTGCCGGGACGATTGTCGACGACCACGATTTCAACGCGGCGCGTTGAGACCTGTGCCTGCAGTGCCATGAGACAGCGGCGCAGATCGTCCGGGCGGTTGCACGTGGGGACGACGATCGATACCGACACGTTGTGCCCGAGTGGCGCAGGCTCCGGGACGCCGAGTTGCCGCGCAACCGCTCGCTGCATCAACTGGTACGAGAGGCTGCTGGCGACCGCATCGCGAAGGCGCGTGACGGAGATCGGTCCGCGCGCGTTCCCGATGTCGATGCTGCCGATGAGTGCGCCTCCATCGAGAACGAAGACCCTGGTGCGTGGGTATTCGCTGACGTCAGCAATCGGACGGAGCGGCTCGCGCAATTCGATCGTGCGGACGGCGATCGGCCAGTCTTTACGGCGCTTCATGAGGTGGCTCCGGGCAGGGCGCCGGGCGCGCCGAACGTGCGCAAGACGTTCGCCGCATGGCGACGCGACTTCTGGTAGCGGCGCACTCCTTTGAATGCGCCTGTCAACTCGGCGACGATGAGATCGCGCGGGAGATCGGAACGACCGACGAATGATCGCAGGAGCCGACGCACGTTCCACCACCACATCCACCAGAGGGCCAGGCGTACTATGCCGGCGCGCTGGTCGGGATAGGCCTGGGCAGTCCTGACAAGATACGCATAGAAGCCGATGCCATTGTTGGCGAGCTGAGCGCGCAGCGCGCTGCGCTCGCGCCGATGACGATGCCGCACCAGGGCGGCGGGCTCATAGACGAGCGCGTGCCCTGCTCTGAGCACGCGGAAGAACATCTCGAGGTCACCGCCGCCGCTCGCAGGCGTGCCAACGTCGAGCGCCGGATCGAACAGCCCCTCTCGCTCGAAGAACGCGCGGCGAAACGCCATGTTCGCGCCCGTGCCAAACCGGCCGGTGCCGCCGTAGGAGCGCGCGGCGTGCTCGCCGGCGTCAACATCGACGCGATACACCCAGCGAGAGAAGCCGCGGTTGAACCCTCCGTATACCTCGAACAGGCGCTGCGCCACGGTATCGATCTCGTCTGGCACGACGAGACCCGTCACACACATCGCGTGCGGCTCCTCTTCAAATGCCGCTGCGATGGCGCGTGCCCATCCAGCGTCGACGCTGACGTCGTCGTCGGTGTAGGCCACGATCTCGCCGCGACACTCGAGAATGGCGCGATTGCGCGCCCAATCGAGCCCGGGGCGCGGCTCGCGCACGTAGCGGAAGCTCGCATAGCGCGCGGCGACGTCGCGCGTGGAGTCGTCCTCAGGTGCGTTGTCGACGATCAACACATCGAGCAGATGTGGCGGGTAATCGAGAGCGGCAATCGCGTTGAGGCACTCAGGCAGCTGCGAGGCGTGGTTGCGCGTGCACACTGCAGCCGTCAGGACCGCGCGAGGCGCGGCGGCCACGCGAGGGCAGGCGCGGGGCAGGCGCGACAGATCGTCGATGGACGTGGCGTTCGACGCGCCGTCAACGGCGAGATGCGCGGCAATGGCCCATCCATGCCGCTCGATGATCAATCGTGTGAGCTCCTGCGACGAGCACCCACGCCCGTCCGGATACAAGAGGCCGAGTGGGTGACCGTGCAGCCGCACGAGGATCCACTGTTCCCCGACCTGGGCAGGAGGGATCGCCGGAACGCCCGACTCGACGTCGACCGTGATGAGCTTCATAAGCGAACGCTCGCAGTGCGGCGTGCGGATCCGTGAAGTCCGCCGGCCGCGCGCTCGCGAAGGGGCTCAGATGATGGCGTCGACGTCGCTGGGCGTCGGTGTGTTGTCGAAGATGACGGTGCCGCGTTCGCGGACTGACACAATGGATGAGGACTCGCGCGGCCTCCGTTGGGTCGTCCACCACCACGCTCCCAATGCCGACCCGACTACGCCGGCCATAATTCCCAGGGTCCGTCTGGTCAAGAGTGCCTCCGCTATCGATGTGGAGCAACTTTGGTACCAGCTGAGGTCGGTGCGGCGCTAGTGCAAGATGTAAAGGCCAGCTGGTCCGTCATCATCCTGGAATAAGCCTAGCTCGGCCACTCCCGGCTTGGTAACGAGCTCTTGACGCATCGCCTCGAACCAATCGTATGGATAGCTCGCAGCGTGGACGATCACGTAGCGAACGCCGCTCTGCCGGAGCTCCGCGATGGCGGTCCGTTGGGGAAACGAGCGCAGGCGTGCGAGCCTCGTCAAGTACGACGCCGGATACATTCCGCTATAGCCGTTCAAGAGCGGCATCCAGTGAAAGGTCGACATGTACGCGTATTCAGCGTCACGTCCGGGCGGATCGCGCCGCCAAACGGGGAACTCTGCGACGGGGCCGCGCGGCTGCTGCGCAAGCACGCGATAGACGCCGGACGGAGCGTTCGCGTACTGCACCAGCGGCATCGCGGCGCGATATTCCACCAGCATGATCGCCAGGAGTACCACGAGCAGCACGCGCCGGGTCGGTGGAGCAAGCGAGGTCGCGATTGCATCGTATCCGTACGCGGCAAGCACGCCGAGGAACATGACGACGAAAATACCGAGGCGTGCAGGAGCGCGGAGGCCGCGATAGACGGATACGTGGCCGTGAAGAAAGGTGTAGGCGTAGCCTCCGAAACCCAGTGACATTTCGAACGCGGCGACCATCGCTATCAAGTACACGATCTGCCGGCGGGACGGTATGCGCAGGAGAAGCCCGATCATCGCGAGCAGGACGGCGAGCGCGCCTGGGAACAACCGGCGCTCCGGCCCGCCGCGCCTTGCGAATGTCCGCCCGTACAACCAGTTGGAGGGCGTGGCGACGAGATAGTTCGAGGGCCGCGCGCTGTAGGTCACGACCTCGGCGCCGGGCCGCTCGCCGAGCGTGTCACGCGTGCGCAAGTACGGAACCGCGTAGGCCGCGCAGATGACGCCCGCGATCAGCGCGCCGAGCGCGAGCGGCGCGAGCGCGCGACCGAACGTCACGGCACGATCGCGGATCAGTAGAAGCGCGCCGGCGAACGCGAGCAGCGTCGCGAGAAAAATGCCGTAGTAGATGCTCGACAGCATCTGCAGCGCGACCGCGAGGCCAGCGGCGATGCCGTCACGCCAGCGGCCCGTGTCGAGCGTCCGGTGCAGCGCAAGGAACGCCCACGGCATCCACATGGTCCACTGAAGCTCCATGTGCATGATGTGTTCGTGCCGGTATGGAGCGAAGGCGAAGATGACCCCCGCCAGCAGCGCCGCGCCGCGGCTGCCGGTCAGATACCGGACCAGCATGAATATGCCAAGTGCGGACACCGCGATTGCACCGAGCATCATCAGGTTGTGCACGAGAACCGGCTTCACTCCAATCCAGATCAGCGGCGCGGCGATAACGCCTTCGACGAGCATGGCGTCCGAGAACGTCAGGGTGCGCGGCTCGGGATAGAAGATGTTGCCGTCGAAGAGATGTGACGGCGAAGACGAGAGCGCGTGCGCCACCCACGCCAGCCGCCACATGTTGAAATACACGTCCTGGTGCGCCGTCGCGCTGTCGCGGATGTGCAGGACCTGCGGCCACATCATGAACACGATCAACACGACGAAAACTGCCAGGGCCGCGAGCGGCCCTCGACCGAGCTCGGGCCAGGCGCCGCGTGCGCGTGAGACAAGAGACGTCATTTCGGCTGAATGCCAATCAGCTGCATCAGGCGCAGCGCGTTTCGCGATGTCGCCAGCCCCGGTCGCAGCCGATAGTCGAACGACATTTTTCCGTCCGGCTCAACCTGCTCGGTGAAGTGCACCAGCCTCGCCGCGGAGGCCAGCGGCGCTTCTTCCGCCAGTCCCAGATCGTGCGTGGTCATCGCGCCGATCGCGCCCGCATCGAGCAGGTGCCGCGCGACGGCACGCACCGCGATCGCGCGCTCGACGCTGTTGGTGCCCTGCAGCACCTCGTCGAGCAGATACACGAGCACACGCGATCGATTGTCATGACTCTCGGCGGCGTCGACGATGGCCTTGAGACGCGCCAGCGCCGCCATGAAGTACGACAGCCCCAGCTCGAGCGAGTCCTGGACGCGAATGCTCGTGTACAGGGCTGCAGGGGGCGTGCTGAACGCCGTCGCACAGACCGGCGCTCCGGCTTCCGCCAGGACGATGTTAAGGCCGATCGCGCGCAGCAGCGTGCTCTTGCCCGACATATTCGATCCTGTGATCAGCAGCACGGTTCCTGCCGGCCCGACCTCGATGTCGTTGGCCACGCGCCGGTCGGCTGAAATCAATGGATGCCCCACCGCCTTGGCACGAATCACATTCTCCAGTCGATCGACGCGTGGCAATGTCCAGTCGGGTTCGTGATGGGCGATGGACGCCAACACCGACAATGCGTCGATTTCCGCGAGGGCCTGCAGCCAGCCGCGGGTATGACGTCCGCAGCGCGATCGCCAGCGCTCCATCGCAAATAGCACGTGGAAGTCCCAGAGCGTGACGGCCTGGATGGGAAAGTGCAGCAGTGCCGCCGACGCTCGCAGCTCGGACCATTCCGCGAGGCGCGCGATCCGCCGGATGGCTGCCGGCGCTTCGCCGCCGGTGCGCAACTGCTGTTGCAGGCGGAGGAGCTCGGGCGAGGACCACTGCTCCGCCGTGGCATGCGCGAGCATCGCCGCGTAACGGCGCAATGCGCGCTCGCCGACCGACACGCGATCGAACACTGCGTAGGTGGGTCGCGCGCGGACGAAAGAAAGGATGACTCCCGCGAGCATTGGTATCAGCCACCACCCGGTAGTGAGCAGGCCGACAACCTGCGCCGCGATCAAAATCCAGATCGAGGCGGTCAGAACGACGATGAGGACGCGCCACCAACGGGGAGAGAACCGCCCGGCTTCGAGCCACGAAAGAAAGGCGTCGAGCTCCGACGGTTTGATCCGACCGAGGTACCCCTCGGTCGAGAGAGTTTCCCGCCAGTCGATCCTCGAGGCGAGCTCGTGCACCGCGATCTGCCGCGCGCGCACGATGTCGGGATCGGCTGGCGCCAGCAGCCACGAAAACACGCACGCCGTCCCCGACTCGGTCGCCGCCGGTCCCAGCCACTTCGTCAGCGATGCGTGGCCGAACAGATCGAGGTCGCGCGCGTAGGGATGCACATCGAAGTCGAGTGCTGCGGGCGGCGGAACGTCGGCGAGCGACGCCCAGTCGCGGCGCAAGCGCGCAAGCGCCTGCGCATTCACCTCCCGCGCCGCATCGGCGCGCTCCACCGCGTCGATCACGCGCGCGTGCCACACGACGAGCGCCGCAAAGGCCGCGATCAATGACGCACCGAGTCCCACGGCTGCGACGCTCGAATGGCTCACGCCCCACCACGCCAGCGAGACGCCGCCGAGAAACGTCGCCAGGCGGAGGCGCGACAGCACGACCCCGCGCGCGGCGTGCGCGTCGCGCCGTGCCGTCCACGCGGCCGCGCGCTCCTCGTGCCACTCGCGCGCGGTCATGCCGGCCGGCGCGCGCTGATGTTCAGCCGCCAGTAATCGAGCGTGAACGGCTCCGCATCCACTGCCGACCGAAGCGTCAGCTCGTTCGTGAAGGCGGCCCGATCCTGCAGCGGAAGACGCGCGAGGTGAGGCCGGATGCAGACCGTCGTAATGAAGTCGGCAAATTCGCTGGGACTATCGAACCGCACCGGCGCGGGCTCGAGGCTGACGTCGACGCCCTCGAAGCCTGCCGCTTCGAGACGCCGGCGTGTCGGTTCCTCGGTGGCGTAATGCCACGGCTCGGACCAATCATCGAAGTAGCGCGAGAATGGCGGTTCGCGCGCCAGCCCCATTGCGCGGGCGCGCAGCAGCGCGAGGTTCGGACCGCCGCCACATTGCGCTTCCAGCCGTCCGCCTCGCCTGAGCGCCATGATCACCGACCGGAACAGCGCACCATGATCGAGGATCCAGTGGAACGTCGCCGTGCTGAAGACGACGTCGAACGCGCGGACGAACGGCAGCGACGCCCCGTCGCCCATCACGATCGCGGCCCGCGGCGCGTGCGTCCTCAGCCACGGCTGCGCCTCGAACAGCATCGACGAGGACCGATCGAAGGCGACCACGCGGCCGCGCGGCACCCTCTCAGCAACGACTGCAGTCAACCGGCCCGTGCCGCACCCGAGGTCGAGCACGGATTCGTCCCCCGCCAAGACGATCCGATCGAGGACGCGCATGCCCCACTCCTGCTGGGGCGCTGAAATCTGGTGGTAGTGCCGTGCGTTCCAATCGGCCATCGGTATCGCGATAGTGTACAGTCCCAGCCGCTCGCGCGAGCGTCTGAACACTCGGGGGGGACGGGCATGCGTCGAACGTTGATGGGGGTTGGACTCGCGGCGGCGGGTGCGGCAGCGCTCGGTGCGCAGGCGGCGCGCCCTGCCCGCGGCGTCACACTCTCGGATCTCACGTGGGTCGAGGCGGAGCCGCTGCTGACGTCGTCCGCGGTGGTCGTCATCCCGCTCGGACCGGCGGCTGTCCAGCACGGACCGCACCTGAAATTGAACTACAGCGAGCGGCTCGTGCGGTATCTGGCGACGCGCGTCCAGGAGACCAGCTCGGTTGTGATAGCGCCCCCGCTCACGTATCATTTTCATCCCGCGTTTCTTGACTATCCGGGGTCCACATCGCTCAGGGGGACCACCGCGCGCGATCTCACGATCGACGTCGTCCGAAGCCTCGCGCGATCCGGACCGCGCCGGTTCTACCTGCTGAATACGGGAACGCCGACCGCGACTGCGCTGATGGAGACGGCCCAACGCTTGAAGGACGAAGGAATCCTGCTCGGCTACAGCGACGTTGCCGTGGTCCGCGACGCTGCGGTCGCGCTTCAGCAGACCAGCGTCACCCAGACGCATGCCGACGAGATCGAGACGTCGATGATGCTGTATGTCGATCCGTCTGCCGTCGACATGACGAAGGCAGTGCGCGAGTACGGGCGCGGAAATGGACCGATGACGCGACACGCGGGGGTGCCGGGCTTCTATTCCGCATCAGGAATTTCTGGCGATCCGACGCTCGCGACGCGCGAAAAGGGGCGCGTGCTCGTCGAAACGTTCGTCACCCGCATCCTCGGCGAGATCGAGCAGCTGCGCGTGACGCCACTCCCGTCGCCGCGACCGGGATCATCATCGTCGTCCGCTGTGACACCGGGCGCACGCGGCGGCGCCGGTGGAGTCACCGAGCGGAGCTGCACGCCGCAGGACGAGCGCACCATCCGGCAGCTTGGCCCGCAATTCAGCGTCGCGTGGAGCGAAATGGACGCGGAGCGGATCGCGTTGATGTTCACGGAAGAAGGCGACATGCGCCACCCGGACGGTAAGATCGAGCGCGGCCGCGAAATCATCCGTGAGGATCGCCGCGAGCTCTTCACGCGGCGCGAGTATCGCGGCAGCGTGCACCCGGTGACGCTCAACGACATCCGCTGCCTCGGCCCGGACGTCGCGATCGCGGATGGCAAATGGGAGCTGCGCAGCCTTGGCGGCGATCGCATCGACACTGCGCGCCGACCGTACGCCGGATGGTGCACGCTTATCGTGCGTCGGGCGGGCGGCCAATGGCTGATCGACGCGTGGCGCTACACGATCGATCCCCCGCCGAACACGACGCCGGCGCCCACGATTCTCAAACGTCCCGGGTGGCCGGGAGGACCAGGCGGACACTGAGTTGGTCCAGAAGTGTGACAGTCACAGTTTCCGAAACGGTGACAGTCACAGTTCGCCGGAAACTGTGACTGTCACACTTTCTAAGATGCGGGCCATGCGATTCGCGCTTGCGGCTCTAACCGTCCTCTTTCTGTCGCTCGCGACCGTTTCGTCCCAGAAACCTGCCTTCGACGTCGTGATCCGCGGCGGCACCGTCTATGACGGCACGGGCGAGGCAGGCCGACGCGTCGACCTCGGGTTGCGCGGCGATCGGATTGCCGCGATCGGCGATCTGGCAGGCGCATCTGCAAACATCCTTGTCAATGCGACCGGGCTGGCAGTCGCGCCCGGCTTCATCAACATGCTCTCGTGGTCGACCGAATCGCTCCTCATCGACGGCCGGTCGCAGGGAGAGATTCGCGAGGGCGTGACGACGGAGATCTTCGGCGAAGGGTCGTCGATGGGCCCGATGACACCGGAGATGAAGCAGCGCGCGATCAAGGAGCAAGGCGATCTCAAGTACGACATCACGTGGACGACGTTGTCCGAGTACTTACGCGATCTCGAGCGACGCGGGATCTCTCCGAACGTCGCGTCATTCATCGGCGCCGCGACCGTCCGCGAATATGTCGTCGGGCTCGAGGATCGTGCGCCGACACCAGAGGAACTGGATCGGATGCGCGCGCTCGTGCGCCAGGAAATGGAAGCCGGCGCGCTCGGCATCGGGTCGGCCTTGATCTATGCGCCCGGGTTTTACGCGAAGACGAGCGAGCTCATCGAACTGTGCAAAGCGGCGGCGCCGTATCGCGGCAAGTACATCTCGCACATGCGCAGCGAAGGAAACCGGCTCGAGGAGTCGGTGGAGGAGGTTCTGCGCATCGCGCGCGAGGGCGGTGTGCCCGCAGAGATCTATCACCTCAAGGCTGCCGGCAGGGACAACTGGCCGAAGATGGATCGCGTGCTGAAGATGATCAACACCGCGCGAGCCGGGGGCCTGAAGATCACGGCCGATATGTATACCTACACCGCCGGCGCCACAGGCTTGGATGCCGCGATGCCACCCTGGGTGCTCGACGGCGGCTGGGAAGCGGCATTCAAGCGGTTGCGCGATCCTGAACAGCGGACAAAGATTGCTTCAGCGATCAAGACACCAACTGCCGAGTGGGAGAACCTGTATCTCGCCGCCGGCTCGCCCGATCGAGTGCTCCTCGTGGGATTCAAGTCCGAGGCGCTGAAGCCGCTGACCGGCCAGACGCTCGAGCAGGTCGCGCGCATGCGCGGCAAGAGTCCGGAGGAGACGATCATGGATCTCGTGTCAGAGGACGAGTCGCGCGTGGCCACGGTTTACTTCCTGATGTCCGAGGACAACCTCGCGAAGCAGATGCGGCAGCCGTGGGTCTCGTTTGGATCCGATGCGCAGTCGATGGCGCCGGAACCGCCGTTCACCAAGTCGTCCACGCATCCGCGCGCGTACGGCAACTTCGCGCGCCTGCTCGGCAAGTACGTACGCGAAGAGAAGGTCCTCACCCTCGAAGACGCCGTGCGCCGACTCAGTGGCCTGCCTGCAACGACCCTCGAGCTCGATCGACGGGGGTTTCTAAAGGAAGGCATGTTCGCGGACGTGGTGGTCTTCGATCCCGCGTCGATCGCGGATCGCGCGACCTTCGAACAGCCACACCAGTACTCAATCGGCATGCGCGACGTGTTCGTGAACGGCGTACAGGTGCTGAAGGACGGCGAGCACACCGGTGCCAGGCCCGGACGGGCCCTCTGGGGCCCGGGGAGGAAGCCGTAGATCCCCGGTTCTGAAGCCTTCTCAAGGTTCTCGCGTCCTCGGTCGTGTCCGGCTCGAGCCGGACACGACATCAGCGTCAGCGTCCCACGTACTTCGCGGGATCCGCATCGAACGTCGTTTTGCACACCGGCGCACAGAAGTAATACGTCTTTCCTTTGTACTCGCTCTTTCCTGCTGCCGTCTTCTCGTCGATGGTCATGCCGCACACGGGATCTTTCACCATCACGACTCCTGTCTCTTCCGCCTGACCAGCCTTGGCCAAGGCTACGGCGGTCCGCCGAAGTGCTTTTCGCGAAGGCGAAAGGCGGAAGCCCTGCCTTCGCCGCTTCGCCGCGGCAGGCGCCGCGGCAGGCGCACGTCGACCGCACACCTCGCACCGCGGACCTCGGACCTCGCGCCTCGCACTAACATATCGAAATGCTGAAGGAACTTCTGTCGAGCTGGCCGGTTGTGAAGCAGATCACGAGCGGCGGCGATGGCACAGGGCGCGAGGCGATGAGCGCGGCGACCCGCGCGCTCCGTCCGCGCAACGACGAAACCGAGGTCGCACGTTCCGTGTGCCCGTATTGCGCGGTCGGTTGCGGACAGCTCGTTTTCCACCGCAAGGGTCGCCTCGTCTCGATCGAAGGCGACCCGCACTCGCCAATCTCGGAGGGCCATCTCTGCCCGAAAGGCGCGGCATCGTTCGAACTGGTCACGCACGCGGCACGCGCGACGCGCGTGAAGTACCGCGCCCCCTATGCGACCGAGTGGCACGACATCGACCTCGAGACCGCCATGGACATGGTGGCCGACCGCGTGTGGACTTCACGCGAGCGTCACTTCGAGCAACATCGCATCGCGACGACGAAAGACGGATCGCGGGAGTTGCCGCTCATGCAGTGCACCTCCATTGCGCATCTCGGCGGCGCCACGCTCGACAACGAAGAGAATTATCTGATTAAAAAGCTCTTCGCCGGCGGTCTGGGCATGGTCTGCATCAGCAACCAGGCCCGGATATGACATAGCTCCACAGTGCCCGGGCTGGGCACATCGTTCGGGCGCGGCGGCGCGACGATGGCGCTGCAGGATCTGGCGAATGCGGACGCGATCCTCATCATGGGATCGTCGATGGCGGAGAACCATCCTGTCGGCTTTCGCTGGGTGATCAAGGCGCGCGAGCGCGGGGCGACCGTGATCCACGTCGATCCGCGGTTCAACCGGACCTCCGCGATGGCGGACGTGTGGGCGCCGCTCAGGGCGGGCACCGATATCGTGTTCCTCGGCGCGCTCGTGAATCACGTGCTGACCCACGGTCTCGAGTTCCGTCAGTTCGTTGTTGCCTACACGAATGCGCCCGCGATCATCAACGACGATTTCAAGGATACCGAAGATCTGGATGGCCTGTTCTCGGGATGGGATCCCGAACAGCGGCAGTACTCGCCTGACTCGTGGGCTTACAAGAGCAGCGATCCGAAAGTCGGCCACGAGGATGGGCACGGCGGCCACGCGAAGGATCGCGGCGGCGAGGCGTCGCCCATGGCGCACGATCCGCCACGCGATCCGACGCTGCAGGATCCACGCTGTGTCTTTCAGATTCTAAAGCGTCACTTCGCGCGCTACACGCCGGCCATGGTCCAGGAGGTGTGCGGCGTGCCGCCGGAGGCCTTCCAACGCGTGGCGGACGCATATATCCGCGCCTCGGGACCGGAACGCACCGGCGCGATCTGTTATGCGGTCGGCTGGACGCAGCACTCGACTGGCGTCCAAACCATTCGTACGGCCGCCATCCTCCAGCTTCTGCTCGGCAACATCGGACGACCCGGAGGCGGCATTCTCGCGCTGCGCGGCCACGCGTCGATCCAGGGATCGACCGATATCCCGACGCTGTACGACGTGCTGCCCGGCTATTTGCCGATGCCGACGTTCGCCGGCGACGGCACGTCGCTCGACAGCTATATCGCGAAGCATCGCCTGCCGCGC
The DNA here is from genome assembly GCA_003222675.1 of Acidobacteriota bacterium. Lineage (GTDB taxonomy): Bacteria > Acidobacteriota > Vicinamibacteria > Vicinamibacterales > 2-12-FULL-66-21 > QHWT01. The sequence goes on from QHWT01000038.1 coordinate 31,322, forward strand.
GGCTGGTGGGGCAACCTCGATCGCTACATCGTGTCGCTCCTGAAGGCGTGGTACGGCGATGCCGCGACCGCGGCGAACGACTACGGCTTCGACTGGCTGCCGCGCATCAGCGGCGATCACTCCCACTTCGGATACTGGCTCGAAATGGCGGATGCCACCGGGACGATCGACGGGCTGTTCGTCATGGGACAGAACCCCGCTGTCGGCGCGCCGAATGCGCGCCTGGCGCGCCGCGCGCTCGCCAACCTGAAATGGCTCGTCGTCCGGGACCTGGTGGAGCTCGAGACGGCGACCTTCTGGCTCGACTCGCCGGAAATCGCGCGTGGGGAGATGAGAACGGAGGACATCGCCACCGAGGTGTTCTTCTTCCCGGCGGCCGCGCACACAGAAAAGGATGGCTGTTTCACCAACACCCAGCGGCTGCTGCAGTGGCACGAACGGGCAGTCGAACCGCCTGGCGATGCGCGCAGCGAAGCGTGGTTCATGTATCACCTGGGACGGCGACTGAAGGCGCGGGCTGCGGCCGATCAGCGGCCGGCGAACGCGGGCCTGAACGCGTTGACGTGGAATTACCGGACCATCGGCCCGCATGCCGAGCCCGATGCCAACGATATCCTGCAGGAGATCAACGGACGGCGCGTCGCCGATCGCTCGCTGCTCCCCGGTTTTCACGCGCTCGAAAGCGATGGCTCGACGTCATGCGGGTGCTGGATCTACTCCGGCGTGTATCCCTCGCCCGATCGCAACCGCGCGCGCGAGCGCAAGGGACAAGGTCGATACGGACAAGGATGGGGATTTGCGTGGCCGGCCGATCGACGCATCCTCTACAACCGCGCGTCGGCGCGCCCGGACGGCACGCCGTGGAGCGATCGCAAGAAGCTCGTGTGGTGGGACCGAGCGAATCGCGAGTGGGTGGGGCACGACACGCCGGATTTCGGCAAACGAAAGGCGCCGGATTACGTTCCGCCCTCTGGCGCGACCGGCGACGAAGCGCTGAGGGGCGACGCGCCCTTCATCATGCACGCCGATGGCATGGGCTGGATCTGGGTCCCGAGTGGAGTGAAGGACGGTCCGCTCCCCACGCATTACGAGCCGCTCGAATCCGTGATCCCGAACCAGCTCTATTCGCAGCAGTCCAATCCCGTCGCCGATCGCAAGGAGCGGCCGGACAATCCTTACGCCGGCTCGCCGCTCGATCCGCGCTACCCACACGTCCTCATGACCTATCGCCTGACGGAGCACCACACGTCCGGCGCGATGAGCCGCACACTGTCGCATCTCGCCGAGCTCCAGCCGGAATTCTTCTGCGAGATCTCCCCCGAGCTCGCCTCGAACATCGGCGCGGCAAACGGGCAGCACGTCACGATCTCGACGCCGCGCGGATCCGTTGTCGCACGTGCGCTGGTCACGGCGCGCATGCGGCCGCTCCGCGTGCACGGGCGCGCGGTGCATCAAGTCGGCCTGCCGTATCACTGGGGTTACCGGGGTCTCGTCCGCGGCGACGTCGCCAACGATCTCCTCGCGATCTCGGAGGAGCCGACGGTCCGAATTTTCGAGTCGAAGGGACTTGTGTGCCGGATCGAGGTTCGAGGTCCGAGATCCGAGGTTCGAGATCCGAGGGCCGAGGTCCGAGGTTCCGAGGTCCGGCGATGATCACGGCCTTCCTCACCGACTCCACGCTGTGCATCGGATGCAAGGCATGCGAGGTCGCGTGCAAGGAGTGGAACCAGGTACCGAGCGATGGCTACCACTTCACCGGCTTCTCGTACGACAACACCGTCGCGCTCGGACACTCGACGTGGCGGCACGTGAAGTTCGTCGAGCGCACGGCGGGTGTCGCGGCACCGATCGACGGCACCGCCGGCTATCGCAGCAACACATTCCGGTGGGACTTCTCGTCGGACGTGTGCAAGCACTGCTCGAACGCCGGCTGCCTCGAAGCCTGCCCCACGGGATCGATCGTCCGCACGGAGTTCGGCGGCGTTTACGTGCAGCCGGACATCTGCAACGGCTGCGGCTACTGCGTCGTATCGTGTCCCTTCGGAGTCATCGATCGGCGTCCGGAGGATGGCCGCGCGTTCAAGTGCACGTTTTGTTACGACCGCCAGAAGGCGGGCCTCGCGCCGGCGTGCGCTGCTGCGTGTCCGACGCAATCGATCCAGTTTGGAGAGATTGGGGAGCTGCGGGCGAAGGCAGCCGCGCGGATCGCGCAGCTTCGTGAGCGCGGGATCGATGACGCCAGCATCTATGATCCGCAACACACGAGCGTTGGCGGCACGCACGCGATCTTCGTACTCCGCGGCCGTCCCGAGGACTACAACCTTCCGTCGAACCCCGAGGTGCCAACCGTACATCTCCGCGACGGCTGGTCGTCGGCGGCCGTCGCCGCAGGTCTGATGCTGCTCGGCACGGCCGCCGCGTTCTTCATGCAGCGCGAGTAGGATCGCGCGGTGAGCGATTACTACGGACTGCCGCTGCTGAAGCCGCCCGTCTGGACGTGGGAGGTCCCGGCCTACTTCTTCGTCGGGGGCGCCGCGGGTGCGGCGGCGGTGATCGCGGCGGCGGCACGATTGAGCGGCGGGCGCGACGATCTGGTCCGCGATGCGCGATGGATCGCCGCGGTGGGCGGCGCGATTGCGCCGCCGCTGCTCATCGCCGACCTCGGACGGCCCGAGCGCTTCCTCAACATGCTGCGCGTGTTCAAGCTGCAAAGCGCGATGTCGGTGGGCGCATGGACGCTGGTCGCATTCTCGAATGCGGCGGCGGCCTCGGCCGGCGCCGATCTCCTGGAGCGTGCGACGAACGGGAGCGTCCCCGTGCGCGTGATCGGCAACATCGCCGAGGCGCTGGCTGCGGCAAGCGGCCTCGTGCTTTCAACGTACACGGGCGTCCTGATCGGCGCGACCGCGATTCCCGCGTGGTCCGAGAACGTGAAGGTGCTGCCGGTTCACTTCGGCGCCTCGGGAGTCGGCGCGGCCGTCTCGATCCTCGAGCTGCTCGGCCATCGGGATCGCGCATTGAACGTGCTCGGCGCGGGCGCCGCCGCGGTCGAAACGCTGATCGGCGCCAGCTTCGAGCTGCGCCAGAGCGACGCGCTGGTCCCGTTGAAGGACGATTGGACCGGTGCTGTTACCCGCATGGGGGGCGTGCTCTCGGGTCCGCTGCCGCTCGCCCTTCGGCTGCTCGCGGGGCGATTGCCGTCCGCGCGCAAAGCCGCGGCGGTCTCCACGATGATGGGATCGTTGATGACCAGGGTTGGTTGGTTGGCTGCAGGAAAATGTTCAATCGAAGAATCGCAGAAAGCATTCGTTCGTAGTTCGTAGCGCAGGGCTTTAGCCCTGCGCGTGACACGAGCAGCCCTAAAGGGCTGCGCTACTACTCCTTGGACTACTTCAAGCTATGCCGACTGCGACAAGCGCGCGTCGGCGATGCATCCGCCCAGCTTGCGGATGCTCTCTTCCATCTGCGACGGCAGCACGCTGGTGAAGCACAGGCGCAGATCCGAGTCGCCGGCAGGATCCGGATAGAACGCGGTGCCCGCGACGAACGCGACACCCGAGGCGAGCGCGCGATCGAGCAGCGCGTTCGCGCTCAGCCCCGGCGCCAGCCGGCACCAGAGATACAACCCTCCGGAGGGACGCCCCAGGCGGAGCGCACCGCGCGGCACATGCCGCTGGATCGCGCCAATCATCTGCGCGCACCGCTTCGCGTGTTCCAGCCGGATCGTGCGCAGGTGCGCGTCGAAGGCGCCCTGTCGAATCAGCCGGCCAATCGCGAGTTGGACGAGGTTCGGCGTGTGCGGATCCATCCGCTGCTTGATGATCGCGATTTGATCGACGATCGACGGCGCCGCGGCGATCCATCCAAGCCGGAGGCCCGGAGCCATCACCTTGGAGAAGCTGTTGAGATAAATCACCAGATTGTGATCGTCGAGCTCCCGAAGCGATGGCGGCGGCGGATCCGTGAAATACAGATCGCGGTACGTCGCGTCTTCGACAATCGGCACGCGATACCGCTGCGCGAGCATCAGCAGCTCACGCCGCGTCCGGATCGGCAACGTCGCCCCCGTGGGATTCTGGAACGTCGGATTCGTGTAAATGAGCTTCGGCCGGTACCGCACGAGGAGGTCCTCGAGCTCGTCGATGTCGGCGCGCAGGACGTCCCATCCAACCAGCTTTGCCCCGGCGGCGCGGAAGGACTGAATCGCGCCGAGGTATCCCGGCCGATCCATCACCACGGCATCGCCGGGATCGATCAGGCAGCGCGCCAGCAGGTCGAGCCCCTGCTGCGCGCCCGAGAGGATCAGCACACTGTCGCGCGGCACCGCGTAGCGCTCGGCGATCGCATCGCGGAGCGCAGGCTGCCCTTCTGTCGGACCGTGCCGCCACGCCGCGGCGGGATCGGTGCGGAGCACGTGCGCCACCGCATCCTGGAACGCCTCGTTCGGAAACTTGTCAATCGCGGGCTCGCCGGCGGCAAGGGAGAGGAGCCGAGCATCCGATGAATGCCGCACGATGTCGCGCAGGGTGGAGTCGCTCCACCTGAGGGCCGCCGCCGCGATCTTGCCGCGCCAGGCAAACGGCGTCCCTTCCGGCTCCGGCGCCGCGCAGACGAAGGTGCCGCGGCCGACATAACCGCGCAGCAGCCCGCGCGACTCGAGCTCCCGGTACGCGCTGACGACGGTGGTACGGCTGATGCGGAGGCGCTCGGCGAGCGTACGTTCGGGTGGAACGCGCGTCCCCGATGGCAGATCACCCTTCGCAATCGCCGCTTCGAGCAGCGCGACGAGATGTCCGTATAGCGGCCGTTGCGTCCGCACGAACTGACGTTCGATCGACGACAGCATGGGAAGACCTCGAGGTTGTTCAAAGCCGCTGTCAATGCCGAATCTCAATGCCAAAAGCCGAAAGAGCATCGAACGTTGGCATTCAGCATTCGGCATTCAGCATTGACAGGCAGGCTGCGTAGTTCAACAGCCTGCTAACCCGATCGACTATGGCCCAGTCCCGCCTACCGGTAGAGGTCCAATTCTCCCTTGGCCGCCGCGTTCGTCAAGTCCAATTGGGATGAACGGGCGGAATTTCGCCTGCAGCGGGGTGTCCATTTGCGAAATGGTGTGCGCTACTCCAGATCCTCTTTAAGGAGGTCGGTGTTGATTGCGAAGGCAGCCTCAGCGCCTTCGGCGGCGGCAACGACCACCCATTGCACGGCGCGCGAGGCGTCGCCTGCAACGTAAAGTCCCGGCAGATGCGTGGACTCGTACCTCCCGGTGCGAACGGTGCCCTTGTCGTTGAACTCGCAGCCGAGGCCAATCGCGAGCTGCGAACGCTGGGTCTGGCCGGTCGTAAAGAACAGCGCGCGGCGCGGCAGCGAATCGCCCGCATCGAATACGACGCGTTCGAGAATGCCGTTCGTGCCTTCGAGCCGCGTGACGCGATCTTCGCGCACGCGGATTCCGTGGCGCGCGAGCCGCGCCAGGCCGTCCGCGTCGATCTCCGACGGACCGTCCGTGCAGAGGACGAGATCGCGACTCCAGCCGGTGAGCTCCAGCGAGAGTCCGTAGCCGCGCGCGGAGCGGCCATAGATCGCGAGCGGCTGATCGCGGACTTCCCAGCCGTCACAGTACGGACAGTGAAAGACGCTGCTGCCGAACAGGTCCTCGAATCCGGGAATCTCCGGGAGAGTGTCGACGACGCCGGTCGCGATCAGGAGCTTGCGCGATTCGAACTCCTCATCGGTCGCGAGCGTGACGTGAAACCGGCTGTCCGCCTGGCATTGCGCGGAGGTGACTTCCACGTCGCGCAACTCGACGCAGTCGTACTCCTTCAACTGTTCGCGCGCGACGCGCAGGAACTCATGCGGCGGGATGCCGTCGCGCGTCAGATAACCATGCATGGCGCGCGACGCCGCGTTGCGCGGCGTGCCCGAATCGCACACGAGCACGCGCCTCAGGCTGCGTCCGAGAATGAGCGCCGCACTCAGACCAGCGGGTCCGGCGCCGACAACAATCACGTCATACATAGGTTCTTGGGTTCGGCATCAGTGGCGTTGGGAGCCCAGCCAGCGGTCGCGGAACGACTTCTGTTCCGCAGTCGGCGCGCCTCCGGTGCGCTCGACGGGCTCGAACGTGAACGACGGATCTTCTTTCAAGGTGAGCGTGGAGGAGGCAGGACCGCTGCGTCGTGTGAACGCGATGCTGATGCGATCGCCGGGCTTGCGGGCGACGATCGCCTCCTGGATCTGCTGCGGGCTGCTGACGCTCTTGCCGTCGACCGCCGTGATCACATCATCTTGTTCGAGACCCGCGTCGTAGGCAGGAGTGCCGGGTGCGACCAGATTCGCTATCGTCGTGGTCTGTTGCGAAAACGACAAATCGCCGGCCCACGCGACGCCAGCGTTCCGGCGCTTCATCACGAGGCCGGCGCGCTGCACGAGACGGCCGTAGTCGACCGCGTCACGGCCGCTGATATATCGCGTGACGAACTCTTCCGCGAACCCGCGGTCGCCGCTGACCTCGGCGAGACGTTCGCGCACGTCGGTTATCGAGTACGGGCGCGCGACGAGACCGGGCTGAGGGCCCCCCGGCTTGCCGTGCGCCTTCCACATCGCCCGCATGAAGTCGTCGAGCGAGACCCTGCCGTTCGTCTTGTCCCGCAGCGACAGGTCGAGACCGAGCGCGACGGCGGCGCCATACGTGTAATACGAGATGAACGTCGTCCGGAAGTTCGTGCGATCCACGGCACGCGCGGCGTCAACGAAGGGCGCCATGTGGCTCATTTCGACGGCCGATCGGAACTGCCGCCCCGAACCATTCACGACGGAGTTGGCGCTCTGCGCGAAGCCATCGATCGTGCGCTGGGGATCGGTGAAACCGGCGCGGGCGAAGATCAGCTCGCCGTAGTACTGCGTGAAGCCTTCGGCGAGCCACAACGAGTCGGTCAGATTCGCTTCCTCGAAGTTGAACGGCTCGAGGCCCTGCGGACGAATCCGCTCCACGTTCCAGCAGTGAAAGAACTCGTGCGCTGCGGTCCCGAGCGCGCCGCGAAGCGAGCGGCCCGTCACCACCGTGCTGTTGCGATGCTCCATCCCGTCGCCATCGTCCCACGGCAGGTAATCGGCGAGAAATGTGTAGGTGCCGGTGTCGTATTGCGGAAATTCGCCGAACACCGCCATCGCCTCGTTGACGATGTTCTCGACGCCGGCGACGTACTGGTCGATATCCTGCGCGCTCGCGTCGGCGTGCACGGCCGTGCGAATCACGAACGTCTTCCCGTCCGGATTCTTCACGTTGAACTGACGCAGCGTGTAGGCGCTCAGCTCCGTGGGGCTGTCGAACAGATACTGAAGGTTGGGCGCCGTGAAGGTCCATGGATCGTCGGTCGTGAACAGCTGCGTCGCAGGTTTCCAGTTGCGGCTGTCCGGCGGGACGAATGTGATCCGCACCGGGCGATCGTCGAGCCCGCGCGCCCACATCAGCGTCGCAGGCAGGTTCATGTGCGCGTGTGTCGTATCGATGCCCAGATACGTGCCATCGACGTGATCGCCGTACACCTTATATGCAACCTGCACGGTACCGTCGTGGCCGGAGACGTCCCATTGATAAGGATTCGGTCGCGATGGTTGCAACTCGCGCCCGCGGCTGTCGAACGCGTGCACGTCGTAAACGTTCTTCGCGAACTCGTGCACCGCGTAGCGTCCCGGCGACGATCGACTCATGCGCGCCTGCAGCGTCCCGGACACGCCTGGAAAGGTGACCTCCACCTGCGCGAAACGGTGCTCGGGCGCGGGGAACGACACCCGGTAAGTGACGGGCGAGGCAGGCTGGGCGGACACAGACAACGCGACCGACGTTGCCACCGCGGCGGCGCGAAGGATGGATCGCATATTCCCCCAGGTCACCGGCGTGCCATGACGCCGAGAAAAACTGATGCCTAGCGGCATGGTAATGCGCAACGTTCAATGTTCAATGGCCAAACGCTCAAGGTCCACCGGTCATGATTCGTGGTTCATCGTTCGAACGACCGTGCTCGGAGCGTTCTCGATCGCTCGCCTCGTCGCGCGGGAGAGACGTGAGCCATTGGACATCAATCATCGGGCACTGAACGCGCTCGGAGCGCCCGTTGACAACCTTGTGAAAAGTTTCACATTATTAACGGCGGCTCTCCCTCCGATCGGCGGACGTCCGCGCGACTCGCTTCGGCACACTGTTCGTCGTCGGAAAGTGCCTTGTTCGATATAGGCTTATGGTTTTGCGGAGCGTTCGGGCGCCCAGACGATGAGTCAGATATTCGCTCGCAGCACCAACATCTGGTCCAAAGTCAGCATCCTGGCCGTCCCGATTCTCGTGGCATTTCTCGGCTGGGCGGTCGTCACGATTTCTTGGTCGGGATACGTCACTGGACAGGGGTTGACGCGCGATCAGCCCGTCCAGTTCAGCCACGCACATCACGTCGGATCCATGGGCATCGATTGCCGTTACTGCCACACGACGGTGGAAGAGTCGGCATTCGCGAACATCCCGCCCACCAAGACGTGCATGAACTGTCACTCGCAGATCTGGACCAGCGCGCCGATCCTCGAGCCGGTGCGCGCCAGCTTCCGCGACAACACCCCGCTCCAATGGTGGCGCGTCCACGACCTGCCTGACTTCGTGTATTTCAATCACAGCATCCATGTGGCGAAGGGCGTCGGGTGCGCGACGTGCCATGGGCCGGTCGATCGCATGCCGCTCGTGTATCAGGAGAACACGCTCCAGATGAGTTGGTGCCTCGATTGCCATCGCAACCCGCAGAAGTACATCCGCCCACGTGACCAGGTCTTCAACATGTCGTGGCAGCGTCCCGCGGACGATCCCGGCATGGGCGAGCGGCTGGTGAAGGATTACAAGATCGCCGACGTGCGGCAGCTCACAAGCTGTTCGACGTGTCACAGGTGAAGTTTCCCGTGGCCAGTTTCCAGTTGCCAGCCGCAGTAAAACCACGTGTCGTGCCGGTTGCCGGCTGCCAAGTCATAACTGGTAACCGGCTCCTGGCTACGGGTTACTGACGTATGGACTTTTCCGCGATCCGTTCTCGTCTGGCCGGTGCCGAAGGTCGCCTCTATTGGCGCAGCCTGGGTGAACTGGCGGACACGCCGCAGTTCCGCGAGTACCTGCACCGCGAATTCCCCGAGCAGGCATCGGAGTGGAACGATCCAAAGGGACGGCGTCAATTCCTGAAGCTGATGAGCGCGTCGCTCGCGCTGGCCGGCGTCAGCGCGTGCACGAAGCAGCCGCCGGAAAAAATCATTCCTTACGTGCGGCAGCCCGAGGACATGGTACCGGGCAAGCCGCTGTTCTTCGCGACCGCGGTACCGTTCGGCGGATATGCCCAGCCGGTCCTCGTCGAGAGCCACGAAGGTCACCCGACGAAAGTCGAGGGCAACCCGGAACATCCGGCAAGTCTTGGCGCGACCGACATCTTCGGCCAGGCCGCCATCCTCACGCTGTACGATCCCGATCGCGCGCAATCGGTGATGAATCGCGGCGAGATTCGTGTGTGGGGTGAATTCCTCACCGCGATCAAGAGCGCGCTCGGCGCACAGCGCGGGAAACAGGGCGCCGGCCTGCACTTTCTCACTGAAACGATCACCTCGCCGACGCTGGCCGAGCAGATCACACTGATCCAGCAGGCGTATCCGCAGGCGAAATGGTACCAGTGGGATCCGGTCGCGCGTGACGGCGCGCGCAGCGCGGCGCGCCAGGCTGGTGGCGCCGAGGCGACGCACCACTTCGACAAGGCCGACGTCATCGTCGCGCTCGATTCCGACTTCCTCGGATGCGGCCCGGCGGCGATCCGCTACTGCAAGGACTTCGCCGCGCGCCGGCGCGTGGCCGATGACAAGAAGGAGATGAACCGCCTTTACGCGGTCGAGAGCACGCCGACGCTCACGGGCGCAAGGGCGGACCATCGCCTCGCGCTGCGCGCATCAGAGATCGAGGGGTTCGCGCGAGCGCTGGCTGGTGCCGTCGGATCCGGCGGTGCCGCAGCCGCGGGCACGTCGGTCTCCGGTCGGGACGCACAGAAGTGGGTCGCCTCGATTGCGAAGGATCTGCAGGCGCACCGCGGACGGTCACTCGTGATTGCCGGCGACTATCAGCCCGCAGCCGTGCACACGCTCGCGCGCGCGATGAACCAGGCGCTTGGCAACGTCGGCACGACGATCACCTACGCGCCGGCCGTAGAGGTGAACGCGATGGAGCAGCTCGCGTCGCTTCGCGAGCTCGTCCAGGCGATGGATGCGGGGCAGGTCGACGTGCTCGTCATCATGGGCAGCAACCCGGTCTTCACGGCACCGGTCGATCTCAAGTTCCAGGAGCGGCTGGGGAAGGTCGGCTTCTCGGTCCACCACTCGCAGTTCTTCGACGAGACGTCCGCATATTGCCACTGGAACCTGCCCGAGGCGCACGCGTTCGAAAGCTGGGGCGACGTGCGGTCGTTCGAGGGCACCGTCACGATCATGCAGCCGCTCATCGCGCCGCTGTACGACGGACGCACGGCGACGGAGCTCCTCGCCGCGTTCATCGATGCGCAGAACGGCAAGTCCGCGCACGATCTCGTCAAGGAGTACTGGACGCGCGCCCACGGCGGAAAGGTCGGCGGCTGGACGATCACCGATGCGAACGGCCAGGCGTTCGCCACGCCCGATGCGTTCTGGAAGCACGCGCTGCACGATGGCTTTGTGACGGGAACCGCGTCGGGGCCCGGGGCGCGGGGCGCGGGGTCCGCTTCCGGGGCTGTTGCAGCTTCTGGCGCATCAATCGCACCAACTACCCCTGAGTCCGCGCCCCGCACCCCGAACCCCGCGCCCCGACAGGACGCGAGCGCGAGCGAAGCGAGCGGGAGCGGCGGTCTGGAGATCATCTTCCGCCCCGATCCGACCATCTGGGATGGCCGCTTCGCGAATAACGGGTGGCTCCAGGAGTTGCCGAAGCCGATCACGAAAATCACGTGGGACCCCGCCGCGTGGATCAGCGTGCGCACGGCGCAGGAGAAGGGGCTGAACGACGCGGACCTGGTGGAACTGCGCTATCGCGGCAACACGGCGAAGCTGCCGGTCGCGATCGTGCCGGGACACCCCGACAACTCGGTCACGGTCTTCTTCGGCTACGGACGCCAGCGCATCGGGCGCGTAGGGCAGGCCGCGGATGATCAGGCGAAGCAGTTCGACGTCTTCCGCCTCCGCACGTCGGATGCGCCGTGGTTCGGCAATGGTTTGGAGATCTCGAAGGCGGGCCGTTACGTGATCGCGCGCACGCAGGAACACCACCTCATGGAAGGGCGCCATCCCGTGCGGACCGGGACCCTGAAGGAGTACGAAGAGAACCCGAAGTTCGTCGCGGAGATGGGCGAGACTCCGCCGCGCGCGCTGTCGCTCATCCCTGCGTGGGAATACAACAGCTACCGCTGGGGCATGGCGATCGATCTGTCGACGTGCACCGGCTGCAGCACGTGCACGATTGCGTGCGTCGCCGAGAACAACATCCCGGTCGTCGGCAAGGACCAGGTGAACCGCGGACGCGAGATGCACTGGATTCGCGTCGATCATTACTTCTCCGGCAACCCGCTGGAGCCGAGCTCGATCGAGACGCATCATCAGCCGGTACCGTGCATGCAGTGCGAGACCGCGCCGTGCGAGCTCGTGTGCCCGGTCGGCGCCACGACGCACAGCGCCGAAGGCCTGAACGACATGGTCTACAACCGCTGCGTCGGGACGCGGTACTGCTCGAACAACTGCCCCTACAAAGTGCGGCGGTTCAACTTCCTGCTGTACTCGGACTGGAATACCGAGAGCCTCTACCCGCTGCGCAACCCCGACGTCACGGTGCGCTCGCGCGGGGTCATGGAGAAGTGCACCTATTGTGTGCAGCGGATCAACTTCGCGCGCATCGAGGCGAAGAAGCAGGACCGCAGGATTCAGGACGGCGAGATCATTCCGGCGTGCGCGCAGGCGTGCCCCGCAGATGCGATCGTGTTCGGCGATCTGAGCGACCCGAACAGCGCCGTCACCAGACTGAAGGCGCAGCAGCGCAATTACGTGCTGCTCGAAGAACTCAACACGCGTCCGCGGACGACCTATCTTGCGGCGCTCCGGAATGCGAATCCGGAGCTCGAACCGTCGAGCGGCACGGCTTCTCGTACTGAGCACTGATGGATCCCAAACCCGCTACGTACCCGGCTGCCCCGCTCATCGAGCCGGGGCACACGTTCGGATCGATCACAGACAAGATCAGCGCGGTCGTGCTGTCGGGCCGGCAGCCGATCAGCTGGTTCGTCGTGCTGTCGATCGGATTGCTGCTCTGCGGCATGCTCGGGATGGCGATCACGTGGCTGCTGATCAAGGGCACCGGCATCTGGGGCATCAACATTCCCGTCGGCTGGGGCTTTGCGATCATCAACTTCGTCTGGTGGATCGGCATCGGCCACGCGGGCACGCTGATCTCGGCGATTCTGCTGCTCCTCAAACAAGGCTGGCGCACGTCGATCAACCGTTTCGCCGAAGCGATGACGATCTTCGCCGTCATGTGCGCGGGATTGTTCCCGCTGATTCACACCGGCCGTCCCTGGCTCGCGGCGTACTGGCTGTTCCCGTACCCGAACACCATGTCGATCTGGCCGCAGTTCAGGAGCCCGCTGATCTGGGACGTGTTCGCCGTCTCGACCTACTTCACGGTCTCGCTGCTGTTCTGGTACGTCGGATTGATCCCGGATCTGGCGACGCTCCGCGACAAGGCGAAGCACCGCGGCTTGAGGATCGCCTACGGCATGCTCTCGCTCGGCTGGCGCGGATCCGCGCGCCACTGGCAACGCTACGAGCATATCTACCTGCTCCTCGCAGGACTCTCGACGCCGCTGGTCCTCTCGGTCCACACCGTCGTGAGCTTCGACTTCGCGATCGGCATCGTTCCCGGATGGCACGCCACGATCTTCCCGCCGTACTTCGTTGCCGGCGCGATCTACGCGGGGTTCGCAATGGTGTTGACGCTCGCGATCCCGCTCAGGAAGATTTACGGCCTCGAAGACTTCATCACGATGCGGCACCTCGAGAACATGGCCAAGGTGACGCTGCTCACGGGTCTCATCGTCGCCTACGGCTACATGTCCGAGGCCTTCTTCGGCTTCTACAGCGCGAACAAGTACGAAGGCTTCATGATCTGGAACCGCATGACCGGCCCGTACTGGCCGTACTACTGGACACTCGTGTTCTGCAACATCCTGACGCCCCAGTGGCTGTGGATCAAACGCGTCCGCACGAGCCCGCTCCCGCTGTTCATGGTGGCGATGGTCGTGAACTGCGGCATGTGGCTCGAACGCTTCGTCATTGTCATCACCAGCCTGCACCGCGATTTCCTGCCCTCCTCATGGGGGATGTATTACCCGACGATGTGGGACTGGATGACGTTCGTCGGGACGCTCGGCCTGTTCATCACGCTGTTCTTCCTGTTCATCCGCGCGCTGCCGATGATCTCGATCTTCGAAATGCGATCGATGGCTCCGGAAGCCAGGATGCCGGGAGGCAAGGGGCACTGATGAGCACTGCTCCCATCTATGGCCTGATGGCCGAGTTCGATACGCCGGCCGCGCTCGTGGCTGCCGCGAAGCGGGTCTATGCAGCGGGATACCGCAAGATCGACACGTTCTCGCCGTTTCCGGTCGAAGAAGCGTGGGAGGCGATCGGCCATCGCGATCGGCGGATGTCGTTCATTGTACTGATGGGCGGTCTCGTCGGCGGCCTCGGGGGGTACGGCCTGGAATACTGGGTCCACACGATGGCCTACCCGATCAACGTCGCGGGCAAGCCGCTCAACAGCTGGCCGCAATTCATTCCGGTGACCTTCGAGATGACGATCCTGATCGCGGCGCTCTCGGCCGTGATCGGCATGATCGTCCTCAACGGCCTGCCGATGCCGTATCACCCGGTCTTCAACGTGCCACGCTTCGAGCACGCGAGCCGCGACAAGTTCTTCCTGCTGATCGAGTCGAACGATCCGAAGTTCGATCGTCAGCGGACGCTGGAGTTCCTGAAGGGACTCGATGCGAGTGAAATCAATGAAGTCGCGCCGTAGCTTCTGCCTCCTGTCTGCTGCCTTCTGTCTCCTTGCAGCCGCAGGCTGCAGACAGGACATGCACAACCAGCCGAAATACATCCCGCTGCGCGACAGCGCGCTGTTCGCGAACGGATCGAGCGCGCGGCCGCTCGTCGAAGACACGGTGGCGCGCGGCACGCTGCAGGACGATGAGGCGTTCTTCACGGGAAAGACCGGCGGCGCGGACGTCAACACGCTGCCCTTCCCGCTGACGAAAGAGGTCCTGGACCGCGGCGAGCAGCGCTACAACATCTACTGCTCTCCCTGCCACGATATGACGGGCGCCGGCCAGGGCATGATCGTGCGCCGGGGCTATCGACAGCCTCCCTCGTTCCACATCGATCGCCTGCGCCAGGTGCCGATCGGCCATTACTTCGACGTCATCAGCAACGGCTTCGGCGCGATGCCGGATTATCGCGCGCAGGTTGCGCCACGCGATCGGTGGGCGATCGCCGCGTACGTCCGCGCGCTGCAACTCAGTCAGCACGCGGCGGCCGCGGAGATCCCTGCCGAAGACCGGCAGAAGCTCTCGCAGTCGCCCCCTGCGCCGTCCGAGGGCGCGGCAAAGCACGAATGAATACACACGCGCTCAGCGATACCGCGGACATCGCGCGGCTTCAGCAACGGGGCCTGATCATCGGTGCCGGCGGGCTTGTGGTCGGCGCGATTGGTGCGCTCCTGCAGCCGGATCAACTCCTGCCCTCGTGGCTGATCGGCTTCACGTTCTGCCTCGGGCTCTCGATGGGTTGTCTGACGCTGCTGATGATGCAGCACATGTCGGGCGGCCAGTGGGGACTCGTGGGCCGGCGCGTCTTCGAGGCGGGTAGCCGGCTGCTCCCGTACTGCGTGGTGCTCTTCCTGCCGATCGCGCTCTTCCTTCCGAAGCTGTATCTCTGGGCGCGCCCGGAAGCGGTGCGCGCGGACGAGATCCTGCAGCACAAGGAACCGTACCTGAACGTCTGGTTTTTCCTGATCCGCGCGGTCGTCTACTTCGTGATCTGGCTGTTCTGCGCGATGAATCTGAACCGCTGGTCGGCGGCGCAGGATCGCGGCGAGGTCGGCGTCACCGAAGCGGATACGCGGCGCTTCCGCGTGATCAGCGCGCCTGGCCTCCTGGCGTACGTCATCACGATGAGCCTTGCGGCCGTCGACTGGCTGATGTCGCTCGACCCCCACTGGTATTCGACGATCTTCGGCTTCATCATCGTCGCGGGCCAGGCGCTGTGCGCGTTGTCGTTCGCCGTAGCGGTGCTGGCGATCCTCGCAGAGAGCACGCCGATGTCGGCCGTGCTGCGCGCCGGGCATTTTCACGACCTGGGCAAGTTGATGCTCGCGTTCGTGATGCTCTGGGCCTATTTCTCGTTCTCGCAGTTCCTGATCATCTGGGCTGGAAATCTGCCGGAAGAGATTCCGTTCTATCTCGTCCGGCTGCGTAACGGCTGGCAGTACGTCAGCCTGCTGATCGTCGTCGGACATTTCTTCCTGCCCTTCTTCCTGCTGCTCTCGCGTGACCTGAAGCGACGTCCGCGCCTGCTCGCGCGCGTTGCGTGGTTCATCGTGGCAGTACGGCTGGTGGATCTGATCTGGCTGATCGCACCGGAGTTCAGCCACGAGGGCTCGTTTCCAATCAGTCTCGCGAACGTGGCGATCCCGGTGGGACTCGCGGGCGTCTGGCTGTTTCTCTTCGCGGGTCAGCTTCGACGTCACGCGCTGGTACCGGTCAACGATCCGTACTTCAAGGAGATGCTCGCTCATGGGCAGCACGCCGGGCACTGACGCGCACGCGCACCCGCACGGCAGCCTCGAGAACGTAGAGGTCGCGCACGAGCACAGCGACATCAGCATCCGCGGCATTATCTGGTTCCTCGCGATGCTCGTCGTGATCGTCCTTGTCACCGACGTCGCGATGTGGGGATTGTTCAAGGGATTCGACAAGCTCGAGCAACGCGACGATCCCTTCGTGACGCCGCTCGCGGCGCCGGCGGGGCAGCTGCCGGCAGAGCCGCGGTTGCAGACCACGCCGTGGCAGGACCTCACGCAGCTCCGCGCGGACGAACAGAAGCACCTCGATGGCTACGGCTGGGTGGATCAGCGCGGTGGCATCGGGCACGTGCCGATCGAACGAGCGAAGGAGCTGTTGCTGCAGCGCGGTCTCCCGTCGCGCGCCAATGCTTCGCCTGACGCGACCGAAGGGACGCACGTCGCCGCCAGCGGAGAGGCCGCGGGCGGACGGAACATTCGCGCAACGGCACCGAAGCCGGCGGGCGGCGGAGAGAAATGACGAAAGGCTTGACGACGCCGCGTCTAAAGACCCGGCCTGCCGTGCAGTGCGCTGGAGGGCGGACCTTCAGGTCCGCCGGAAACCTCACGGCGGTGCTTCTTGCAATCGTGTTGTTCGCGCCAGCGACGGCGCTCGCACAGGGCATGGGCATGCCTGCGCCGCCCGAGATCAATCCCGCGAGCAAGAAGCCCGCAATCCTCGACAAGGTTGGAATCGACCAGAAGATCGGCCAGCAGCTTCCGCTCGACGTGGTGTTCAAGGACGAAACGGGCCGCGACGTGAAGCTCGGGGAATATTTCGCCAGGCGCCCGGTGGTGATGGCGCTCGCCTACTACGAATGCCCGATGCTCTGCACGCAGGTCATCAACGGCATGACCGGCGCGCTGAAGACGCTCTCGTTCGATGCGGGCAGGGATTTCGACGTGGTCGTCATCAGCATCAACCCGCACGAGAGACCGCCGCTCGCTGCCGAGAAGAAGGCGACTTATCTCGATCAGTACGCCCGCCCGCAGACAGCGGTGGGCTGGCATTTCCTGACCGGCAGCGAACCGTCGATCAAAGCGGTGGCCGGCGCGCTCGGCTTCCGCTACGCGTACGACGACCAGATCGGGCAGTACGCGCACGGTGCGGCGATCTACGTTGCGACGGCGAAGGGGATCGTGGCGCGATATTTCCTCGGCGTGGAATTCCCGCCGACGCACCTGCGCTATGCGCTCGTCGAGGCGTCGAACAACAAGCTGGGAACGATCGCGGACCAGGTGCTCCTGTTCTGCTACCACTACGATCCAGCGACGGGGAAATACGGCGTCGCGATTCTGCGGGCCGTGCGCATTGGCGGCGTGCTGACAGTCGCGGCGCTCCTGACATTCCTGTGCGTCAGCCTCCGCCGTGAGCGCCAACGCGCCCGGACCGACAGCGACCGGAGCTTCGAGTCCGGGATCGCGAACCGTATCTGAACGATGTTCACGAATTTTCCGTTCTTTCCGCAGCAGGCGTCCGAGCAGGCCGCGCAGGTCGACGCCGTCTATTTCTTCCTGGTCGCCGTCTCCGCGTTCTTCGCGGCGCTCATCGCGATCTTTCTCGCCGTCTTCGCGGCGAAGTTCCACCGCACACACCACGATCAGGTCGGCGACGCCATCCACGGCTCGATCGCGCTCGAGCTCCTCTGGACGATCATCCCTCTTGGGATCACGATGATCATGTTCGTCTGGGGCGCGCAGCTCTTCTTCCATCTCACCCGCGCACCCAAGGGTGCGATGGAAATCTACGTCGTCGGCAAGCAATGGATGTGGAAGGCGCAGCACATGGACGGCGCGAGAGAGATCAACGAGCTGCATGTGCCGGTCGGACGTCCCGTGAAGCTGATCATGGGATCGGAGGATGTGATCCACAGCTTCTTCATCCCCGACTTCCGCGTGAAGGCAGACGTCATCCCGGGACGCTACAACACGATGTGGTTCACGGCGTCCAAGCCCGGGCGCTATCACATCTTCTGCACCCAATACTGCGGCACCAAGCACTCCGCGATGATTGGCTGGGTCACCGCGATGGGGGCCGCTGACTACGAGACATGGCTTGGCGGCGGAGCGCGGACCGGAACGATGGCGGATGCGGGCGCGCAACTATTCCAGAGCTTGACGTGCAATACGTGTCATCTCGAGACCGGGCAGGGGCGCGGCCCGGTGTTGAAAGGTGCCTACGGAAAGCCCGTGGAGCTCGAAGGCGGCGGAACCGTCGTGATGGACGATGCGTACCTCCGCGAGTCGATCCTGATGCCCACGGCGAAGGTGGTGCGCGGCTTCCAGCCGATCATGCCGCCGTTTCAGGGGCTCGTCACCGAAGAGCAGCTCCTGCAACTGATCGCCTACGTGAAGTCGCTCGGCGCGCAGGGGCCCACGCCTCCGGGTCAGCCCGCGACGCAGACACCCGCAGGGCAGCCGAGTGCTCCACCCGCCACGCCGACGCCGAAGCAACCTGGATCCGGGAACTGACATGGAAATAACGACCGTCGGTCTCAATTACCTGAACAATGGCTACGGCCTGAAGTCGTGGCTGTTGACGAAGGATCACAAGCGCATCGCGATCCTTTATCTGTTGTCGATTACCGGTTTCTTCTTTCTCGGCGGCTTCTTCGCGTTGCTGATCCGGCTGGAGCTGCTGACGCCCGCGGCCGACATGGTCCAGCCCGACACCTACAACAAGCTCTTCACGATGCACGGCATCGTGATGGTGTTCTTCTTCCTGATTCCGTCGATCCCTGCGACCCTCGGGAACTTCCTGCTCCCGATCATGGTCGGCGCGAAGGACCTCGCGTTCCCGCGCATCAATCTGCTCAGTTGGTACATCTATGTGCTCGGCGGAGCGTTCACCGTCGTTGCCGCGGCGACCGGGGGCGTGGACACCGGGTGGACGTTCTACGCGCCGTATAGCACGTCGGCGTCGAACTCGCACGTCATCACCGCGGGCCTCGGCATCTTCATCACGGGGTTTTCGTCGATCCTCACGGGGCTGAACTTCATCGTCACGACCCACCGCATGCGCGCGCCGGGGCTCACCTGGTTCCGTCTGCCGTTGTTCGTGTGGTCCATGTACGCGACGAGCCTGATCATGATCCTCGGCACGCCCGTGATCGCGATCACCGTGCTGCTCGTCGCGGTCGAGCGCGGTCTGCACCTCGGCATCTTCGACCCGGCGCTCGGCGGCGACCCGATCCTGTTCCAGCACCTGTTCTGGTTCTACTCGCATCCGGCGGTCTACATCATGATCCTGCCGGCGATGGGAGTCATCAGCGAGATCGTCCAGGCGTTCACGCGCAAGAACATCTTCGGCTACGCGTTCGTCGCCTTCTCGAGTCTGGCGATCGCGATCGTGGGCTTCCTCGTGTGGGGTCATCACCTGTTCGTGGCGGGCCAGTCGACGTATGCGGGGCTGATCTTCTCGATCCTGTCGTTCTTCGTCGCGATTCCGTCGGCGGTCAAGGTGTTCAACTGGACCGCGACGATCTACAAGGGTGCGGTGTCGTGGGACTCGCCGATGCTCTATGCGTTCGGCTTCATCGGGCTGTTCACGATCGGCGGCCTTACGGGTCTCTTCCTGGCGACGATGGGCCTCGACATCCACGTGCACGATACGTATTTCATCATCGCGCACTTCCACTACGTGATGGTGGGCGGCGCGATCATGGGCTACCTCGGAGGCCTGCACTACTGGTGGCCGAAGATCACGGGGCGCATGTATCCGGAAGGCTGGGCGAAGTTCGCAGCATTGACGGTGTTCATCGGCTTCAACCTGACGTTCTTCCCGCAGTTCATTGTCGGCTACCTGGGGATGCCGCGGAGGTACGCGATGTATGCGCCGGAGTTCCAGGTCTACAACGTGCTCTCGACGGCGGGCGCGACCGTGCTCGGCGCCGGCTACGTGATTCCGATGATCTATTTCATCTGGTCGCTGAAGAACGCGCCGCTCGCAGGCAACGATCCGTGGGGCGCGCGCGGCCTCGAATGGGAGATCCCCTCGCCGCCGCCGACCGAGAACTTCGTCGTGTCTCCGATCGTGACCGAGGGGACGCACCAGTACGCTCCGAGCCGGGAGGTCGGCATTGGCCACTGAGGGCAACATTCACGCGCGCCCGATCGCGATTCAGCCGGCCCCGGCCGGCCCGTACGTCCACGAGGCGCACCATCCATGGCTGCAGCACCACTTCGACAGCATGACGCAGCAGGCCGAGGCGTCGACGCTCGGCATGTGGGTGTTCCTGGTCACCGAGATCATGTTCTTCGGGGGCCTGTTCATGGCGTATCTCGTGTACCGCCACGCGTCCCCTTCCGGCTTCCAGGAAGCGAGCCATCACCTGAATATCTACTGGGGCACGGCGAACACCGCGATCCTGATCATCAGCTCGCTCACGATGGCGCTGGCGGTGCGCTCGGCGCAAACGAGCCAGCCACGGGGCACACAGGTCCTCTTCCTGTTTCTGACGATCGTGCTCGGCCTCGCGTTCCTCGGCATCAAGGCGATCGAGTACACCGACAAGTTCAAAGATCGCATCGTGCCCGGCCCGAACTTCCACTGGGAGGGAACGCACGCGAAGGCGGCCGAGCAGTTCTACTCGCTCTACTTCGCAATGACGGGGCTGCACGCGCTGCACATGATTATCGGCGTCGGCATCATGAGCGTCATCCTGGTCATGGCGTGGTGGCGCATCTTTGACGAGGAGTACTACACGCCGGTTGAAGTCGCCGGTCTCTACTGGCACTTCGTCGATATCGTCTGGATTTTCCTGTTTCCGCTGCTTTATCTGATCGGGCGGCATTATCACGCCGGGTAGGACCCAGAGAGACATGTCTGGACACGTCGCACCGAAAACCATGTATTACGCCGTCTTCCTGGCACTCCTCGCGGGCACAGGGCTGACGGTCGCGGCCGCCTTCTTCGATATGGGCGCGATGAACAACGTCGTGATGCTGGCGATTGCCTCGATCAAGGCGCTGCTCGTCATCCTGTTCTTCATGCACGTCCGCTGGAGCACGCGGCTGACATGGGTCGTAGTGGCGTCGGGATTCTTCTGGCTGCTGATTATGTTCGGCCTGACGATGACGGATTACTTCAGCCGCGGCTGGGTGGAGGGCACCTGGCGCTGATGCTGGCCAATACTGAATGCCAAAATAACAAATGCCAAGACGGTTAGTCAGAACGGCGCCCGGCGCCGTTTTTTTTGGCATTCGGCATCAGGCATTCGGCGTCGGCGGCCGCGGCGCACCACTCGCCGCCCGTTACCCGCCGTTTACCGGCGGCGGCGGACCCTGACGCCGCGTACGCCCGTATTGTCTATACTGATGTTGCTTCTGCATGGCTAATCTGAATACCGATCTCGCGTCCCTGCGCATTCCGCAGGAAGACCGCGCCGGCGGGCGCGGGAAGCCGGTGCTGCTGGTACTGATCCTGATCGTCGTCGCCTTGGTGGCGGGGGGCGGTTGGTTCTGGTCCACGAAGCTCCAGGCGACACCGGTGAAGATCGTCACCGTGACCGCGAAGTCGAGGGGTTCATCCGCGTCCGGCGCAGTATTGAATGCCTCGGGCTACGTGACGGCGCGGCGGCGCGCCACTGTGTCGTCGAAGGTCACGGGCAAGGTCATCGACGTGCTCGTTGAGGAAGGACACGCCGTCAAGCAGGGTCAGGTGCTCGCGCACCTGGACGATACGCAGATGCGCGCGTCGCTGGCGTTTGCCGAGGCGCAGCTCGCCGCGGCGCGTACGAGCGCCGCCGAGGATCAGGCGCGCTTACAGCAGGCGGAGCTCACGCTCCATCGCCGCGAGCAGTTGCTCAAGGAGAACGTTGTCGGCAAGGCCGAGCTCGACGAAGCGCAATCGAATGTCGATGCGCTCAGGGCGCGAATCGCGTACGCGCAGCAGCAGGTCGCGGTCGCCGAGAGCCAGGTGAACCTGCAGAAGACCAACCTCGCGGACATGGTCGTGCGCGCGCCGTTCAACGGCGTGGCGATTTCGAAAGACGCACAGCCGGGCGAGATGATCTCGCCGGTGTCCGCGGGCGGCGGCTTCACGCGAACCGGCATCTGCACGATCGTCGACATGTCGTCGCTCGAGATCGAGGTCGACGTCAACGAGAGCTACATCAATCGCGTGCGCGACGGCCAGCGCGTCGAAGCGGTGCTCGACGCCTATCCCGACTGGCGCATCCCGTCACACGTCATCACGACGATTCCGTCCGCGGACCGTCAGAAGGCGACGATGAAGGTGCGCATCGGGTTCGACGCGCTCGATCCGCGCATCCTGCCTGATATGGGCGTGAAGGTGTCGTTCCTCGAGAACGCGCGGCCGGAGGCCGGGGGGGCGCCAGCGGCGCCGCGTGCCGCACTGCCGAAAGACGCGGTGCGCACGGTCGACGGGCGCACGGTGGTGTTCGTGCTGAATGGCGACGCGCGCGTCGAACGCCGCGCGATCGCGGTCGGTCCCGATAATGGCGACCAGGTGGAAGTGATTTCGGGTGTCTCAGCCGGCGAGCGCGTAGTCGTGTCCGGACCGCCGACGCTCAAGGACGGCGACAAGGTCAAAGTCCAGTAAGAAGCGTCGCGAACGAGCGCAGCGAGTGAGCCACGCGATGCACCTTCGCTGCTTCGCAGCTACGGCGCACAAGGCGGGAGCGGGACCAAGGGATCCCGCGAGCGAGCGTGTAGGGG
Source organism: Acidobacteriota bacterium (assembly GCA_003222675.1). Taxonomy (GTDB): domain Bacteria; phylum Acidobacteriota; class Vicinamibacteria; order Vicinamibacterales; family 2-12-FULL-66-21; genus QHWT01. The sequence goes on from QHWT01000038.1 coordinate 53,925, forward strand.
GCCCGGCGGGGCGAAGCCCCCGAACAAGAAGGATGGCGACAAGGTGAACGTCCAGTAACAGCCCGCTGCGAACGAGCGCAGCGAGTGAGCCACGCGATGCACCTTCGCTGCTTCGCAGCTACGGCGCACAAGGCGGGAGCGGCACCAAGGGATCCCGCGAGCGAGCGTGTAGGGGAGTTCGAGGGGCGAAGCCCCTCGATTAGGAATGGAGCGGCCCGTGCCCGGCCGCGTAATGGCGCGAGCCAGCCGGGGTGCAGGGGTCCCCGGCGATTCAAAAAAGGTGCAAATGATGTCGAACTCCCTCGTGACGGTCAGCGATCTGCACAAGGTATTTCACCGGGGCGGCGAGCGTATCGACGTTCTCCAGGGCGTCAACCTCGATATTCCGCAGGGCGACTTTCTCGCGTTGATGGGACCGTCAGGGTCCGGCAAGACGACGCTGCTCAACCTGCTCGGCGGTCTCGATACGCCGACCCAGGGCTCGATCACGATCGCCGGCGATCGCCTGGACAAGATGTCGGGCGGCAAGCTGTCGGCGTGGCGCGCGCGTCATATTGGATTCGTGTTCCAGCTGTACAACCTGCTGCCCGTGCTCACGGCGGCGCGCAATGTGGAACTGCCTCTGCTGCTGACGAAGCTGTCGAAGTCGGATCGCCGGAAGCGCGTGGAGGTCGCGCTCAACGTCGTGGGACTGGCCGAGCGCGTGCATCACTTCCCGCGCCAGCTCTCCGGCGGCCAGGAGCAGCGCGTCGGCATCGCGCGCGCGATCGTCACCGATCCGACACTGCTCCTCTGCGACGAGCCGACGGGTGATCTCGATCGCAGATCGGGCGACGAGATTCTGGATCTGCTTCAGGCGCTGAATCAGCAGCACGGCAAGACGATCGTCATGGTCACGCACGATCCGCACGCCGCGGTACGCGCGAAGCGGACGCTGCATCTCGAAAAGGGTTCCCTGGTCACGCAACAGGAGGCGATGGCATGAAGTTCCTGCCGATCGTCTGGCGCAATCTGATGCGCCGGAAATTCCGCACGTTTTTCACGGTTGGAGCGATTTTCTTCGCATTCCTGCTGTTCGGCGTCCTGATGGCGATCCGCGCGGCGTTCAGCATGGGCGTGGACATGGCCGGACAGGGACGGCTGATGGTGATCGACAAGGTCTCGATCATCAATCCGCTGCCGGCCTCCTACGAGGGACGCATCAGGCAGATCGAGGGCGTGACCGACACCACGCACGCCAACTGGTTCGGCGGATATTACCAGGACGTCAGAAACCAGTTCGCGACGTTCGCGACCGACCCCGAGAGCTGGCTGCGGATTTACTCGAAGGAGTTCGAGCTTCCGGAGGATCAGAAGAAGGCCTTCTTCGCCGACCGGACCGGCGCCATTGTCGGACTCGACACGGCGAAGAAGTACGGGTTCAAGGTCGGACAGCGCGTGCCGATCCAGGGGACGATCTACCGCCGCCCGGACGGGGGGCCGTGGGAGTTCACGATCGACGGCATCTACGACTCGAAGATCAAGGGCGCCGATAAGACGAACCTGATCTTCAACTACCAGTTCCTGAGGGAAACCATCCCCGAGCGGAGCGGATTCAGAGACCGCTACAACTGGTACGTGTTCACGATCGACAACCCCGACCGGGCCCCGGAGATTGCCGCCAAGATCGACGCGATGTTCGCCAACTCGCCGTCCGAGACGAAGACGAACACCGAGAAGGCCTTCGTCTCGGATTGGGCGAAGCAGGTCGGCGACATCGGCAAGATCATGATGTGGATCGTCGCGATGGCGATGTTCACGATCCTGCTGGTGTCCGGTAACACGATGGCGCAGGCGATCCGGGAGCGCACGAACGAGCTCGCCGTCCTGAAGACGCTCGGGTTCGGCGACGCGCGCATTCTCAGCATGGTGCTGCTCGAGTCGTTCGTCATCGCGCTCGTCGGCGGAGGGCTGGGGCTCGCGCTGTCGTACACGTTCATCACGCTGACGGGCGATCCGACCCACGGGTTGCTTCCGGCGTTCTACTTTCCGACGCCGTCGCTGATTGCCGGTGTCGTGCTGGTGGCGGCGCTCGGGATCGCCTCCGGCTTCCTGCCCGCGTGGCAGGCGAGCCGCCTGCGGATCGTCGACGCGTTGCGGAGGAACTGATGCTGTCGCAGATTATCGCGGTTACCGGCGTGAACATCCGATCTATCCCGGCGCGCCTCGGCTCGTCCACTGTCGCGGTGGTCGGCATCGCCGGTGTGGTGCTCGTCTTCGTGGCCGTCCTGTCGATCGCGGAAGGTGTCAACGCGACGATGAAAGCCTCCGGCGATCCGAACCTCGTGTTGATCATGCGCGCGGGCAGCGACACGGAAATGACGAGCGGCCTCGGCGGGGATGCTGTGCGCGTAATCCAGGATGCGCCGGGCATCGCGCGCGACTCGTCCGGCTCCCTCACCTCCCCTGAATTGTTCGTCGTCGTCGATCACCCGCTCAAGCGCTCCGGCAGTCCCGCGAATGTGCCGCTCCGCGGCGTCACGCCGGAGGCGTTCAAGGTCCATGACCACTTGAAGATCGTCGACGGGCGCAACATCGAGTTCGGCAAGAAGGAGATCGTCGCCGGTCGCGCCGCCGCGCGGCAGTTCGTCGGCCTGAACGTCGGTACGGAGCTCAAATGGGGCGAGAACACCTGGACGCTGGTCGGGATCTTCGAGGACGGCGGATCGGTGTCCGAATCGGAATTGTGGTGCGACGTCAAAGTGCTCCAACCCGCGTATCGACGGGGGAACAGCTATCAGTCCGTCTATGCGCGCCTCGCGTCGCCCGACTCGTTCCAGCAGTTGAAGGACGCGTTGACATCGAATCCGCAGCTCACCGTATCGGCGATGCGCGCGCCCGATTACTATGGCAGCCAGACACAGACCCTGCAGATGATCATCCGCACGATCGGGATGGTTATCGGCGTGCTGATGGGCGTGGGGGCCGTGTTCGGCGCGGTCATCACGATGTACACGGCCGTCGCAAGCCGCACGCGCGAAATCGCGACGTTACGCGCGCTCGGGTTTGGCAGCATTCCGGTCGTCTTGTCCGTGCTGGTCGAGGCCGTGCTGCTCAGCGTCGTCGGCGGCCTCTTCGGCGGCGTGATCGCCTGGGCCGCGTTCGACGGGTATGAAACGGCGACCATGAACTTCCAGTCGTTCAGCCAGATCGCCTTCGCGTTCGCCGTCACGCCGGCGCTTCTCGCGCAGGCCCTCGGATATTCGATCATCATGGGACTGCTCGGCGGATTCTTTCCCGCCTGGCGCGCGGCGCGGCTTCCCGTCGTCACCGCCTTACGTGAGCTGTAGGCCGGGTCTTTAGACCCGGCGGCTACTGGCGGCTCTAAAGAGCCGCCCTACGGCCGAGAGGTTCAACGCGCCGTCTCGAGCCAGCGTGCAAGCTTGGGAGCTTGCGCGCTGGCGATCGACGCACACAGTTCGACCTCCTCGAGGGTCTGCTGCAAGGTGCGCTGCGCGTCGGGTACCGGGTGACTCGCAAAGAACTGCCGGATCTCCACGGCCTTGTCGCCGCTGCAGAAGGCGCCCAGCGCGCCCACGATGCCCGTATTCCCGAGGAACGGCCCAATCTTCTTCTGCAGCTCGTTCCAGCGCTCACGCAACAGGATCCACGCGAGATCGCGGCGATCCGGATTGGCTAGAAGCGCACCGATGAAGCCCGCGGCATCCTGAGTCCGCACTTCGGCCGAGAGGATCAGATCCATCGTGCGCCGGACCTGCGCCGGATCGGAAAATCGCGCGAGCGCATACAGGTAACGGTAGTGTTCATCGGGCTCGGACGCGGCGCGAGCCCTCGCCAGATACCTCTCGTAGAGAGCGGCGTCGCCGTCGATTGCGGCGAGGGTCACGACCGGGCCGCGAAGCGTCGGATCGAGCGACGTCGGATTCTCGAGCAATTGCTGCGCAAGCGTGCGAGCCTTCGCCAGGACCTCCGGGTCGCGGCCGGCTTCGCCGAGCGTTTCGATCACTTCCGCGCGCAGCGCCTTGCGATCTGGAGACTCTGACGCCGCGGCCGTCCAACCCGCCTCAATCAATGCCGGCGCAAGCAGATGCTGTACCCACTCGCGGAATTTCGGACGCGAGGCGTTCGTCGTCAGGCGATCGCCGATCCAGTGCAGCCTGCCCGTGAGCGATCGCATGACAACGTCGTTGCGTTCGTCGGCCAGGGCGGACGCAAGGTCGAGGTATGTCATGACATCGTGTTTTCCCGCGCGCACGAGCGCCCACTCGTCCGACAGCACGGTGACGCGTTCGGCGGGTGAGATTCGAGAAATGTCCGCAGCTAACCGCGAGATCGCCTCCGCCGGATAGTTGACGCGGTAGTAACCCATGCCACTCGCGTTCCCTACCACCCAGGCGGGACAGCTGGCGAGCGGCATCGTTCCCATGTTCTCCGCGAGAACGTCGCAGCGGGACGATCCATCCGGCAGCCGGAGGCACACAGGAATCTTCCAGGTCTGACGGGCGGATTGCTTCTCGTCGGTCAACGAGTGATAACGCTCCTGGCGCAAGGTCTCGATGCCCTTTCCCGACGTGCACTGCGTATCTACCGATACGAGCGGTGCGCCCGGTTGGTCGACGAACGTGGGCATCACCGTATCGACGGGTTTGCCGGTTGCGCGCGCCATCGCCGTCCAGAAATCCTCCGCGCGAGCGTTCCCGTATTGGAACTGGCGGATGTAGGCGTTGACGCCTTCGCGGAACGCGTCCGCGCCGACATAGCCTTCGATCATGCGAAGGACGGCGGCGCCCTTTTCGTATGCGATCGCGTCGAACAGCTCGTTGATCTCGGCCGGTGTATCCGCTTTGGTCCGAACGGCCCGGGTCGAGGCGAGCGAATCGAGCCCCAGCGCCGTCTGGTTCGCGCTGATTTCATCCAGCTCCGAATGCCAGGCTGGATGCCAGGCCTTCAGCGGCTTCGTCTCCATCCAGTTGGCGAACCCCTCGTTCAACCAGATGTCGTCCCACCACTGCATCGTGACGAGGTCGCCGAACCACTGATGCGCCATCTCGTGCGCGAGAACCTCCGCGATTTGCTTGCGGGACTGATCGGTCGCCTGCGCGGCATTCGACAGCAACAGCGTTTCCCGGTAGAAGATCGCCGCCGTATTCTCCATCGCGCCGGCGGAAAAGTCAGGAACGCCGAGGATATCGAGCTTCTTGAACGGGTACTTGATCGCGTAATAACGATTGAAGAACTTCAGGTTCTGCTCCGCGGCTTCCAGCGCGAATCCCGTGAGCTCGCGCTTGTCGGGCGTCGCGCACACGCGAATCGGGATGTCGTCCGCGCTTCCCTCGCGGCACACGAAATCGCCGACCGCGAGGGCCACGAGATACGTGGACATCTTTGGCGTCGTGTCGAACACGACCGTGTGCTTGCCGCGCGGCGGTCCTGGTTTGTCGGACACCACAGCGCCGTTCGAGATCGCGTTATCTGATTCGTCGATGATGGCGCTCAGCGAAAAGGTCGCCTTGAACGAGGGCTCGTCGAAGCAGGGAAACATGCGGCGCGCGTCGGTCGCTTCGAGCTGCGTGACGGCGTACCGGCGCTTCTCCGTCTTGCTCAGATACAGACCGCGGAGTTGATCGTTCAGCATGCCCGTATAGAAGATGTGGATCCTCGCGGGACCCGGCTCGAGCGGGCGCGGGACCCGCAATGTCGCCTGTTCGAGCGCCGGATCCGCCCTCACGGCCGCTGTCTGCTCCTGCAGGTTCTGCGTTATCGTGACGCTGTTGAACGTAACCTCGGCGGCGTTCAGCGTGACGTCGCTGATCGAGCCTTGGATCGTCACAAGGATGGTTTCATCGGTCGCAAACGTCGCGCCCGCGAGATTCGGAGTGATGATCAGGTCGTAGTGCTCAGGCGTGACGTTCCGCGGAAGGCGCTGCGCCAGCGCCGGGCCCGGAACGGCACATATGAGCACGAGGAGAGCCGCAGGAGAAATCAATCGCATACCCTTCCCCATTTCATGCTGAAGCCGGAGGTTCGAAGCCTCTTTCGCTAGCCAGTAAAGAGGTCTGAAGTGCGTAGCGGATCCCGACAGACACCGACCTCAGCTCAGACGGTTTTTTACATGCTTGCACGGTCGGTTCTGCTGAACCGTGCTGTAGGCGCAAATTTATAAGGAACTCCGAATCAGGAAGTTACTGGCACGAGCCGCCCTCGTAAGTGCCGTTCCTGGACAGTGATTAGGGCCAGGCACGCATGTTGCTTCGGTATTCAGTACTGCACGACCAGCAAGCAAGACGGTGCGGCCCCTTTTGGAGGCGACCCTATGCGTATCGACGACGTGCTTCAGCGAATACAAGGCGAGTTCGTAGAAATGCCTGGTCTTCGTCTGACAGCCGCACAGGCGCAGCGCCTGTGGGGACTGGAGCGCGACATGTGCGATGCGTTGCTCAGGGCCTTGGTCGAAGCAAAGTTTCTCGCGCAAACTCGTGACGGCGCGTTCGTCCGGCTGGACGGAGCGCGTCCGACCCGAGTACCAGCGCCTGCGCGGACGTGCACGACGGCGGTAGCTTGACAGAGTCGTTTCACCCACCGGCGCCGGTCGGTTGACAACCTGCCTCGTCAACCACACAGGCCGGCTCGTTTCCTCGTTCCCGGGCGGATGGCGCCCGCGGCCAGGCTCAGATCGGGGAGTTGAAGGCGCAAGTCTTCAACCTCCCGATCCCGATCACTTCTCAAGGACCTTCACCGGCGTCACGCGGGCAATCAACCACTTTCCGTTCCTCTTCACCATCAGCAGCTGGAATTCCCGCGCGTCCATACCGTTCTCGCCGGCGGTTGTCGCGCTCAGGTCCACCGAGGCCGACCGTGGATTGTCGACGCGCACGTCCATGTCGCGAATGCGCACTTCGTAGCGGCTCGTCCGGGGCTGCAGCCGCGCCACGATTCCCATCAACGTGTCTCGTCCACGGATCGGCGCACCTTCGCCAAGATCGATCACCACGTCATCGGCGAATGCCGAGGCGACGTCCGCGGCGCCGGCAATGGCGCTGAGGCCTTGCCGCTGCTCGTTGACCTCCTCCGCGACGCGTGTCAGCTGGCCGCGAATCTGCCGCTCGTCAGATGGAAATATGGCGCGCCACGCGAATGCGGCGGCCGCCACGACGACCGCGGTGATCGCGATGATGCGGAGCTCCGCCCGGCGCAGCATCAGAAGACGACCTTTCCCACGATGCGGGATCGATGCGCGCGTCCGAAATCGTGCTCTTCTTCCCGCATGCCGCGATTGTCGCCGATCAGAAAGTACTCGTCGGAGCCAAGCTGGACCTCGGCCATCGTCCAGCCGGAGCGGTTCCGCACGTACGGCTCATCGAGTGACCGGCCGTTGATACGGACGGTGCCATCGGCGATCGCGATGCGTTCGCCGGGAAGCCCAACGATGCGTTTGATGTAAACGGCGTGCGGCCCGGCGAGCCTGATGGCCACGATGTCGCCACGCTCCGGCGATTTCACGAGAAACGCGAGCCGGTTCACGAGGTTCAGGCTGCCGTTGCGGTACGTCGGCATCATACTGATGCCTTCCGCACGAACCGGAATGAGGATCCACCCGAACGTCACGACGCTGACGGCGGCCAGGATGAGAATCCGCACCGTAGTCCGGCGCGGATTCTCGCCGAAGATCAGCCGCCCGACGCCGTGCGCCACCTGCCGATCATAGTTCTATTTGCGCTGCTTGTAAGGCGTGACGAACCCAGGCACGGAAGGAATGTAAATCGCGCCGCTCTCGCTTCTCCGCGCGTAAACCGGAAAGCCGTGATAGGACCCGCGCTCCGAGAATTTCGTGCTGTCGAACACCTGCGCCACTCCGGCGGCGAACCAGCGGCGTCCATCGAACTCCACCCAGATGCCGTTCAGGCCTTTCGGTCGCGCCACGTTTTCCGATGCGGTTCGCGGTGCGTACACGATTGAACGACCTCCCGTCGCGATCGCCTCCGAAGTCACGGACGGATGGACGGCTGTGAGTTTCCCAGGCGGCGCCACATCATAGGGACGGGCAAAATCGGGCGGGCCGGGCGTCTGGGCGAGATCCACCGCGAGGCCTTCAGCCCCGATCGAGCCTTGCGCGCCAATGTCGGTCGGGAACGATGGCGCGATGTTGCCGCTGGTTCCAGCCAACTGACCCGTGCGGCGCCGTTCATACGGTTGCATCAACCCGCCGGGCAGCGGCACGTAGACGACGCTGATCGCGTCCCGCGTCGCATCCGTGTACAGCGGAATGCCGCGAAATGAACCGGACCGCACCATCTGGTTGCCATTGAAAAACACCTGCGCGCCCGCGGGGTAATAGTAGGCGCCCGACCAGATGATCGCGTCCGCGGAGAGGTACCAGGTCTCATTTTCCGCCGTAACGAGCGGTGGCGACGCGGGTTGCCAGACGACTTGCGCACTCGGAACCGCAGGAACAACGACGAGCAGGACGCCGAGAATGAACTGCCGAGCTCGCAGGCGCATAACTTCCTCCACGTGCATGAGGATCAACACGAGTGCCAAGTGCGTTACGCACGGCTCTCGTCTCGTTTACGCCAGTACCGCGAGAGGCCCTGCCACGAATAGTTGAGTCCGCCTGCCTTGACGTAGTCCTCCGCCTCGCGTTCGCCGACACGGCGCTGAAGCTCGATGTAAGCTTCGTCGATGAACAGACGCTCGCGATCGGGATCGTTCAGCGACTGATCGGCGAGCACGCGCCGGACGATGCGGTTCCATTCCGTCAGGTTGTCGAACATCGCTTGGAAGTGCTGTCGTGCCCCCAGCCACGGCCCGAAGTGCGTGAGGAACAGCGTGTCCGGATCCCACGCCAGGATGCGCCGCTCGCTCTCGCGCCACACCTCCAGATCGATATCCGGAGGAGGCGTTGCGGGCAGCACGAACTTCCCGGATCCGCGCCGGATGCCCGCCGTATCGCCGACGAACGCGATACGCGAGGACGTATCGAAGTAAGCCACGTGGTGCGACGCATGTCCCGGAGTGTATTCGACACGGAGCTCGCGTCCGGCGACATGAAGCGTCTCGCCGCCGTCGAGCACACGAATGCGAGACTGCGGAATGGGCAGGACGGCGCCCCACAGTCGATCCATATCCTGCCCGTAAAGCCTGCCGGCGCTCGATAACAGCTTGGAGGGATCGATCATGTGCGGCGCGCCACGCCCGTGCACGTACACGTCGATGTGCGGGTGTTTGTCGACAATCAGGCCGGCGGCTCCCGCGTGATCGAGGTGGATGTGCGTGACGAGCAGCCAACGGACATCGCCGAATCGGATCCCTTTTCGTTCCAGCGCCGTCTCAAGGTGAGACAACGTCGTCGCCGGCCCCGGATCAACCAGCGCCACGCCCGCCGCGCCGTGGAGAATCCCCGTGGCGATGAGCTCGGGGCGGCCAAGAAACTGCAAATCCACGTAATCCAGACCCGAGGCAAGTACTGGCATTTCGGCCCGCATGTTATCAGCTTGATAAAATGTAGCCGGAGCTCATGGCCGGCACGGAACGGCAGACGGGCGGAGAGGTCCTGGAGCGGACGCGGCAGGAGACGAAGAAGCCGGAGCTCTATAAGGTCCTTCTGCTCAACGACGACTACACCACGATGGATTTCGTCATCGAGATCCTCGAGAGCGTCTTTCACAAGACGCCGGCCGAGGCTTATCGCATCATGATGGCGGTGCACACGCAGGGGCAGGGCCTGTGCGGGGTGTACCCGTTCGAGGTCGCGGAAACAAAGGTCGCGACCGTCGTGGATCTCGCGCGCAGCAACGGCTTTCCGCTGCGCGCAACGCTGGAGCCCGAATGACAATGTTCAATGTCCAATGCTCAATGTTCAAAGGTCCGGCCAGCTCGTTGCACATTCCGCATTTGAGCATTCAATATTGACATCGTCAGATAGGTACACATGTTCAGCCCATCCCTGGAAGTCGTCTTGACGGTTGCGTATCGCGAAGCGGCCGCGCGGCGTCACACGCACCTGACGCTCGAGCATCTCCTTTATGCGCTCGCGCACGATCCCGACGGCGAACGTATCCTGGCCGCCTGCGGCGCCGATCTGCCGCAGCTCCGCCGCGACCTCGACAAGTACCTCGACGAGCACATCGAGCAGTTCTCACGCGGGCAGCAGAAGGAGCCGGAGCAGACCATGGCGTTTCGCCGCGTGCTGCAGACCGCGGTGCTGCACGTGCAGAGCGCGGGCCGGCAGGAAGTGCAATCGGGCGACGTGCTCGCGGCCACGCTGCAGCAGGCGAAATCGTATGCCGCGCAACTGCTCGCGGCGCAAGGCGTGTCGCGCCTCGACGTGCTCGAATACATCACGCACGGCATCAGCAAGGTTCCCCCGTCTTCGGCGGGCAGCGAGCCCGACACCGGCGGATCGGAAGCCGAGGCGGGTGGCGGTGAACGCGGCGGCGCCGCTGCCCGCGATCCGTTGTCAGCGTACGCGCTGAACCTGACGGATCGTGCCCGCGCGGGCGCGCTCGATCCGTTGATCGGCCGCATGGCCGAACTGCAGCGGACGATGGAGATTCTGTGCCGGCGCCGCAAGAACAACCCGGTCTTCGTCGGCGACGCTGGCGTCGGCAAGACCGCCCTCGCTGAAGGGCTCGCGACGCGACTGCTGCAGGAAGACGTCCCGGAGATCCTGCAGGGCGCCGAGGTCTTCTCGCTCGACACCGCGGCGCTCCTCGCCGGCACCCGCTTCAGGGGTGACTTCGAGGAACGTTTCAAGGCGGTCATTAACGCGCTTGCGAAGCGCGTGATGCCGATTCTCTTCATCGACGAAATCCATTCGACGGTTGGCGCAGGGGCCACGACCGGTGGCACGATGGATCTCGCGACCCTGATCAAGCCGGTCTTGACGACCGGCCAGCTGCGCGTCGTCGGCTCCACGACGCACGAAGAGTACAAGCATATCGAGAAGGATCGCGCGCTGGCGCGGCGCTTACAGAAGATCACGATCGACGAGCCGTCGATCCCTGAAACCGTGAAGATTCTGCAGGGTCTGCGGTCGCGATACGAGAGTCACCACCGCGTGCGCTTCACCGACGATGCGCTCGAGTCAGCCGCGAAGCTCGCGTCGCGCCACCTGCGCGATTACCGGCTGCCCGACAGCGCCATCGACGTGCTCGATGAAGCGGGCGCGAAGATAAGGCTCGCTGCGGCAGCGACGCCGGCCGGCACGGACGTCGCCGTCCTCGAGGTGGGCGCGCCGCAGGTCGAGGAAGTGGTCGCGCGCATCGCGCGGATTCCCGCGAAGCAGGCGACCGCGAACGACCGCGATCGGCTGCGCACGCTCGAGGAGTCCCTCGGCCGCGTGGTGTTCGGGCAGGAGGAAGCGGTGCGCCTCGTCGCGCAGGCGATCAAGCGTTCGCGCGCCGGCCTCGGCCAGCCCGATCGTCCCGCGGGGAACTTTCTCTTCACCGGGCCGACGGGGGTCGGCAAGACGGAGCTCGCCAAGCAGCTCGCGCTGCACCTGGGCAACGAGTTCCTTCGCTACGACATGAGCGAATACATGGAGAAGCATGCCGTCGCGCGACTCATCGGCGCGCCCCCCGGATATGTCGGCTTCGAGCAGGGAGGGCTGCTCGTCGATGCCGTGCGCACCCACCCGTACAGTGTCGTGCTGCTCGACGAGATCGAAAAGGCGCACCCGGACATCTTCAACATCCTGCTCCAGGTGATGGATCACGCGACGCTGACCGACAACAACGGCCGGAAGGCGGACTTCCGGCAGGTCGTGCTGATCATGACGTCGAACGCGGGCTCCCGTGAGATGAGCGCAGGCAGCATCGGGTTCGCGGACATCGGGGCCAGCGGCGGCGACATCCGGCAGAAGACCGCGCAGGCACGATCGAAATCCGCGATCGAGAAGGTGTTCAGCCCGGAATTCCGCAATCGCCTCGACGCGATCGTCAGCTTCAAGGCGCTCACGCCGGATGTCATGGAGACGATCGTCGACAAGTTCATCATCCAGCTCGAAGAACAGCTCGCCGAGCGCCGCATCGCGATCACGCTGTTGCCGGAGGCGAGAAAGTACCTCGGGAAGAAGGGCTACGATCCGGTGTACGGCGCGCGCCCGCTCGCGCGCGTGATTCAGTCCGAAGTACGCGACCGGCTGACGGACGAGATCCTGTTCGGCGCCCTGGAAAATGGTGGAAACGTCACCATCGGGCATGACGGCGAGGCTCTCACATTCCAATTTCCAGCAGCAAAGAATTCAAATGTCGGATGAGCACGAGATTCCGGTAAAGGTCGTCGACCGCCGCTGGTGGGCTCGCGGTGCGGATTCGGACCCCGGCAGCGGCGAGCGCACATCGCTGAAGCCGACGTACGTCGAAGAGTTGGAGCGGCAGGTTGCCGAGAAGGACAAGCAGGTCCAGGAATATCTGGGCAAGTACCGCCAGGCCGCGCAGGAATTCGAGAGTGCGCGCGCGCGCATGCGCAAGGAAGTCGCGAAGGACGCGGAGCGGAGCCGGCGCGAGATCCTCGTCAGCCTCCTCGAAGTCGTCGACAACCTCGATCGCGCGCTCGACTCCGCGCGTCGGGCGGGCACCTCCGCGAGCGATCCGTTGCTGCAGGGGGTAGACCTCGTACGCCAGCAGTTCCTGGCGAAGCTCGATGGCTTCGGTATTCGCCGGATCGACCCCGGCGCCGAACCGTTCGATCCGTTGCTGCATGAGGCGGTCAGTGCGGTGCCCGCGGCCGATCCATCACAGGACGGGCGCATCGTCGGCGTCGTCCGGCCTGGATACAGAATTGGCGAGGAGGTGCTGCGTCCGGCGCTCGTCGCGGTGGCGAAAGCGACGCAAGTAAGCCGTACGCCGTAAGCGGTTAGCGGTGCACAGTTGCTGCTTCCGACTTAGTGCATACTGATGGCGCTAACCGCCGACCGCCGACTGCTTACTGCATGCGAATCGTCCTTGCGACCTTCGGATCCCTGGGCGATATCCACCCGGTAATCGCGCTCGGCCTCGAGCTCCAGCGCCGCGGGCACCACGCTTCAATCGTCACCTCCGAGTACCATCGCGAGCGGATCCTTTTAACAGGTCTCGGGTTCCATTTCGCCGCACCCGATCTGCGTCCAGACGACAAGGCGTTGATTCGAGCGACGATGGACGAGCGGCGCGGGCCCGAAGAGATCGTGCGGTTCATGCTGCAGCACCTGCCGCAGATGTACGCCGACTACGACCGCGCGATCAATGCGGAGGGAGGAGCCGACCTGCTCGTCACGAGCGATCTCGCTTACGCGGGGCCCATTCTGGCCGAGAAGACCGGCATCAACTGGGCGTCGCAGGTGTTGTCGCCGCTCTCGTTTCTCTCCGCGTACGACGACAGCGTCCTTCCGCCGATCCCGTGGCTCCGGCGATTGAAGCCCCTCGGACCGCGCGTCTACGGACAGATCCTGGGTCTGGCGAAACACGCGGCACGCCGCCTCTCGGGGCCGGTGTCGGAGTTCCGCGCCGGCGTCGGCCTTGCGCCAAAGCGCGATGCGTTCTTCGACGACAAGCACGCTCCATCGCTCGTGCTCGCGATGTTCTCGCGGCTCCTCGGCGAACCGCGGCCCGACTGGCCACGCCAGACGGTGGTGACGGGCTTTGCGTTTTACGACGGCAACGTTCCGGTGTTGGCGCCAGACATCCGCCGGTTCATCGCTGCCGGCGAGCGGCCGATCGTGTTCACGCTGGGATCGGCCGCCGTCTTCGACCCCGGAGCCTTTTTCATTGAAAGCGCACGTGCTGCCGCCGCGCTCGGCCGCCGCGCATTACTCGTTGGCGACCCTGACCCAGACGCGCTGCCGCCCGCCCACCCGAACGTCGGCGTCTTCGGGTACGCGCCATTCTCCGAATTATTTCCGGCGGCCGCGGCGATTGTGCACCAGGGGGGCAGCGGCACCACCGGCCAGGCGATGCGTGCCGGCCGGCCGATGCTCATCGTGCCGTATGCGCACGACCAACCGGACAACGCGCTACGTGCGAAGAAGCTCGGAATTTCCGAGACGATCGCGCGCGGCGCCTACCGCTCCGACCGGATCGCGCGCGCGCTCCATCGCTTGCTGGAGGATGGCTCCGTCTCCTCGCGCGCGCAGCAGGTCGCGAAGATCGTTGCTCAGGAGAACGGCGCGGCGACGGCCGCCGACGCAATCGAGCGAACCTTCAGCGGCAGCGGAGCGTTCCGCCTGAAGGCGGAAGCCACATGAGATCTGAATGTAAAGATCTCGTGGCTTCCGCTTTCAGGCGGAAGAGACAGCCCGCTTAGTCTGCGCGCAACACCTGCACCGGATCGACGCGCGTGGCGCGGCGAGCGGGTACCAATGACGCCAGCAGCGCGGCGCCTGCGAGCACGGCGGCAATCATTGCGAGCACCGACGGATCGCCGGGCTTCACCTTGAACAGCAGCGTGCCAAGCAGGCGTGTGGCGAAAAACGCCGCGATGCTGCCGATTGCCAGACCCACGATGACGGGCCGCAGCGCACCCGCCACCACCAGCCGGAGGACCTGCGCGCGTTGCGCCCCGAGCGCCACGCGAATGCCGATCTCCCGCGAGCGCTGGGCGACGAGGTAGCTCACGACGCCGTAGACGCCGATGATGGCCAGCGCGAGCGCCACAGCGCCGAAGGCGCTGAACAGCAACATCGGAAACTGCCGCGAGCCCATCGAATCGCGCTCGATCGTCTCCATCGTCGCGACACGCGAGACCGGCAGGTCCGGATCGATCCGTTGCAGCGCCGAGCGAATCGACGTCGTGAACCCCGCGGGATCCGCAGCGGTCTTCACAACGACGGACATCACGGGCCAGGCGGCCTGACTGTAAGGGCGGAACATCTCGCGCCGGACCTCCTCGTCCAGGCCGAAGTGGCGCACGCTGCGCACGATGCCCACAATCGTCATCCATGGATTGGAGGAATCCGCATGACCGAGCTTGATGCGCTTCCCGATCGGATCCTCGTTCGGCCAGTACCGCTTCACGGCCTCCTCGTTAAAGATGACCACGGCGGGCGCGCTTGTCGCGTCGCGAGCGTCGAAGTCCCGTCCTTTGACCAGTGCGATGCCCATCGTGTGGAAGTAACCGGGACAGGTGAGGCGGTACGCGGCAGACGCGTTCTCTCCCGGCGCAAACTGCCGGCCTTCGATCGAGAATCCACGTCCGGCGTTCGCGCCGCTGAACGGCAGATGGCTGATCGCACCCACGGACAGGATGCCGGGCAATGACCCAATACGCGCCGCGACCTCGTCGCAGAAGTGCTGACGTTCCGGCGGGCCATAAAAGTCCGGCTGCGGGAGCGTCATCTCGAGCACGAGCACGTTGCGCGGATCGAGCCCGGGGTCGACGCTGACGAGACGCAGCAGGCTCTTCACCATCAGACCGGCGGCGACGAGGACGACCAGCGCGAGCGCCACTTCGGCGGCGACGAGCATCGCCCGCGCCGCGCGCAGCTGTCCCGTCGCGCCCCGATCGCCCGCGGCTTTGAGGTCGAACGCGGCGGCGCGCTTCAGGCCGATCATTGGAGCGAGGCTGAAGCACAGGCCTGTCAGCACGGCGATGCCGAACGTGAAGCCGAGCACCCACGGATCGAGACGGATGCCCGCCGCCTCGCGGAACGGCGCCGACACGATGCTGCGCGGGAGCACGCCCTCCAGCAACGACGTCGCGCCCGCCGCGACCGCGAGGCCGGCTGCACCGCCCAGTACCGCAATCACGATCCCCTCGGCCACGAGCTGGCGCGCGACGCGCCACCGCGACGCGCCCAACGCCGCGCGCACAGCGAACTCCTGGCGTCGGGACGAGGCCTGCGCCAGCAGCAGGTTGGCGACGTTGACGCACGCAATCAGCAGCACGAGCGCGACCGCGCCCGCGAGCGCGAACAGCGTCGGCTTCAGCTCGCCCACGCCCAGCTCGTTCATGACGGTGAGCGTGACGGTATCGCCCTTGTTCGAGTCGGGGTGCTCCGTCGCGAGCGCGCGGCCAATGGCGTCGAGTTCCGCCTTCGCGTCCGTGATGGTGACGCCCCTGCGCAGGCGCGCCGCTGCCAAAAACGAGTGCGACGAGCGGTTCGCATCCTGCTCGTTGAACGCGATCGGCGTCCACAGCGCGGTGGTGCGATGCGTGAACCTGAAGTCCGGCGGCATGACGCCGATGATCTCGAACGACTGGCCGTTGATGCGCATGCGCCGGCCCACGATGTCGGCGCGCGCGCCGAACCGTCGTCGCCACAGGCCGTCGCTGATGATCACGACGTCGTGACCGGGTTCGTCTTCGGACGCGGTGAACGTGCGCCCGAGGTGCGGAGACACGTGAAGCATTGCAAAAGTGGATGCCGATACGCGCATGCCCGGGACGCGTTCGGGCTCGCGGTCACCGGACAGATTCAACGACTGGTATTCCCAGATGCCGGTTTCCTCCAGTGAACGCGCGCTGCGGCGCCAGTCGAGGTAGTTGGGCGCGGACACGATCGTCGAGCGCGACGGGTCGTTCGCGTCCGCCTCCCATAACATCACGAGCCGTTCGGCCTCGGGGAACGGCAGCGGCTCGAGGAGCAGGGATCGCACGACGCTGAAGATGGCGGTGTTCGCGCCGATGCCAAGCGCCAGCGTCAGCACCGCGACCGTGGCAAATCCGGGCCGGGCGCGCAGCAATCGCACCGCATGGCGGACGTCGCGTCCAAACGCGGCGCCGACCGTAAGGGCGCCGCTCGCCCCCTGCGAGGCCGTCATCGGTCGCGGGAGCCGCGCCGGACGATCGAGCAGTTCCGCGCGCGCGCCGCTGCCAGCGCCTCGGCATCGGAGCGCCCCGCCGATTTCGCGGCGCGCCAGGTCTCCTCGACGTGCTGCGCGAGCTCGTCGATCGCGCCGTTCGTGAGGATGCGGTTGTCGATGACGTGCTCGCGGACGAAGGCGCGCCAATCACGCATGACGCAACCCCGCCACGCGCGTCAGCGCATCGATGAACGCGGTCCAGCCGCTGCGCCGCTCAGCGAGCACGCGCCGGCCGGCCGCGGTGATGCTGTAGTGGCGCCGGCGGCGCTGGCCCGCCTTCTCGATCCAGCGTCCCTGAATGAGCCGCCGCGCCTCCATCTTATAAAGGAGAGGGTAGAGCGACGCGGCGTGAAACGTGAGGACGCCCCGAGAGCGCTCCTCGATCAGCTTCGCGATTTCGTAGCCATGGCGGGCGCGCTCCTCGAGCAGCGAGAGCACCAGCATTTCAGCGCTCCCCTTCTTGAGGGCCGCATCCGTCGGTGTGGTTCGTCCCATATGTATGGATCATACATATCAGCGGCCGGCGTGTCGAGGAGGTGGTCGGCTCAGGCTTCGGGCTTCGGGCTTCGGGCTTCAGGCTTCGGGCCGTGCTGCACGTCGCTCGTCGCGCATCGCGCCTACCTCACCCACGCCATGCCGTCGGGCCCTCGACCTGTTTCCATCTTCCGCGTGACCTCGAGCGTCGTCAGATCGACGACGGCGACGAGGCCGTCGCCCGCGACCGCCACGTAGGCTTTCGTTCCGTCGGGCGGAATCAGAATTCCTTCGGGCATGCGTCCCAGCGCAAGCCGCTTTGTTTCCTGGCGCGACGCGGCGTCGACGACAACGAGCTGACCGGCGTCGAGATCCGAAATCAACACGAGCCTGCCGTCCCGCGTGAACTTCAGACGATTGGACCGCTTCGTCTGCAGGTCGAGCGTCGCGGTGACCTTCTTCGCCGCAAGATCGACAACCGAGACGCCGCCGTCCTGCGAATGCGCGGCCCACAGTTCGCGGCCGTCCGGTGAGACATCGAACCCTTCCGGTCCACGGCCGACCGGAACGACCGTCTCGTTCCACGCGAGCGGATTCGCGCCGCGCTCGATGATCGAGATGGTGTTCGAGCCGATGTTCGCCGTATACATCCGCGCCGCATCGCTGCTGACGAGCACCATGTGCGTCCCC
The DNA here is from genome assembly GCA_003222675.1 of Acidobacteriota bacterium. Taxonomy (GTDB): domain Bacteria; phylum Acidobacteriota; class Vicinamibacteria; order Vicinamibacterales; family 2-12-FULL-66-21; genus QHWT01. The sequence continues at coordinate 71,867 of QHWT01000038.1, forward strand.
GCCTGCCCCGTCCCGAGCAGCCAGTCCACTTGATTCGACTGGGGATCATAGCGGGCCACCAGCCGGTTGATTTCGGCTGTGAAATACACCTTCCCGTCAGCAACGTGAATTCCATGCGGCCGACGCAGGGGGCTGACGTCGACGCGCCGCAGCTCTTTGTGCGCCGACAGATCGATCACCGAGATCGTTCTGCCCGGCGCCGATCCCGTCCCGTAGTTCGCGACGAACGCCGTCCGCCCGTCTTCCGACACCGCCACCTCGTGCGGACCCTCGCCTGTAGCCACTCGTCCCAGCACCTTGCCGCTCGCGGCATCGACCGTGACGAGCGTCGCTTCGTCCTTGTTCAACACGACGAGCCGTCCACTTGTCCCTTGCGCGCCGATGCGCGCGCCCAGACTCAACGCGAACATCCCGACCGTCAGCAGCACGCGCATCTAAGCACCTCGTGACCCTTCCACATCCCGGATCCCCGCGTCCCGCGCAGCGACGCGGCGGTCAAAATCGCGATACTATCGCGGCATGCGCCAATCCCGAATCACTCTATTCGCCGTAGCTGTGCTCGCCGCCGGCAGCATGGCCGCGCAGGGACAGCATCCCGCATATCCTCCGACGTCGCGCGGCGACGTGGTCGACGACTACTTCGGCACGAAGGTCCCCGACCCCTATCGCTGGATGGAAGACCTCGATGCGAAGGCCGTTGCCGACTGGATTGCCGCCGAGAACGCGATCACCGAGCGATACCTGGCAACGCTACCGTTGCGTGAGAAGCTGCGCAAGCGCATTACAGAGCTCTGGAACTACCCCAAGGTGAGCACACCCTTCATCGAAGGCGGACAGGTGTTCTACCGGAGGAACTCCGGCCTCCAGAAGCAGTCGCTGTTCTTTATGCGGCCCGACCTCAAACAGCCGGCGCGCGTGATTGTCGACCCGAACGAGATGTTTCCGGACGGCGCGACGTCGCTCGCGGCGACGGTGCCGTCGCCTGACGCGACGCTCCTTGCGTACGCGACGGCCGAGGGGGGCGCGGACTGGCAGACGATTCACGTGCGCGAGATCGCGACGAGACGCGATCTCAAAGACATCGTGAGGTGGATGCGCTTCTCGGGTCTCTCCTGGACGAAGGACGCGAAAGGATTCTTCTACTCCCGCTACCCGGAACCGCCCGCGGGCAAGGCGCTACAGGCGGCGCTATCCGGCCAGGCGCTCTACTATCACCGCGTCGGCACGCCACAGTCGGAGGACCGCCTGATCTACGAACGCCGAGATCTGCCGACGTGGTTCATCAGCGGCGGCCTCACCGACGACGGACGGTATCTGTTGATCCAGATGGCGGAGGGATCCGAGAACAAGAATCGGCTGTATGTGAAGGATCTCGCCGGGCCGCGCAAGCCGGATCTCGATGCACCCGTTACACCGGTCGTCGAGACCGACGACGCCGAGTACGCGCCGATTGGAAACCTGGGCTCGACCATCTTCCTGCGCACGGATCTCGATTCGCCGAACCGGCGCGTGATTGCGATCGATCTCGCACATCGCGATCGCTCGGCCTGGAAGACGGTCGTCGCCGAGCGGCCGCAGGCCATTGAAACCGTCATCGTCGCGAGCGACCGCATCGTCGCCGAATATCTCGTCGACGTGCAAAGCCGTCTCGACATGTTCAAGCTCGATGGCACGCCGGCGGGGACGATCGCGCTGCCCGGCGCCGGCTCGATCGGTGGATTGAACGGCCGTGACGACTCAAACGTGCTCTTCTACACGTTCACTTCGCCGCTGTATCCCGCGACGGTCTTCGCGTACGACATCAAGGCTGCACGCAGCACGCCCTTCGAACCGCCATCGCTGCCCGTCGACGTCGCGCAGTACGAAACGAAGCAGCTGTTTGCGACGTCGAAAGACGGCACGCGCGTGCCATTCTTCATGACGGCACGCAAGAGCATCGCGCGCGACGGCAATCGTCCAACGATGATCTATGGATACGGCGGGTTCTCGATCAGCACTACTCCGACCTATCGGCCGGACGTGCCCGCCTGGCTCGAGCTCGGAGGGATCTGGGTCACCGCGAACATGCGCGGCGGCGCTGAGTACGGCGAGGCGTGGCATCACGCCGGCATGCTCGGAAAGAAACAGAACGTCTTCGACGACTTCATCGCGGTCGCCGAGTATCTCGTGAAGGAGAACTACACGTCGCCGTCAAAGCTCGGCATCATGGGCGGGTCGAACGGCGGGTTGCTCGTTGGCGCGGCCATGGAACAGCGGCCGGATTTGTACGCCGTCGCGTTACCTGCAGTCGGCGTCATGGACATGCTTCGCTACGACAAGTTCACGGGCGGACGCGCGTGGGCTACGGAGTACGGCTCGTCGGCAAATGCGGAGCAGTTCCCGATCCTGTTGAAGTATTCGCCGCTGCACAACGTGAGACCTGAAACGTGTTATCCCGCGACGCTCGTCACGACGGCAGATCACGACGATCGCGTCGTGCCGAGCCACTCGTTCAAGTTCACCGCCGCGCTGCAGCAGGCGCAGTCGTGCGACAAACCCGTCCTGATCCGCGTCGAAACGCAGGTCTCGCACGGTTTCCGGCCGACCGACAAGCGGATTGCCGAGGTCGCCGACGAGTGGGCGTTCGCGGCCGCGACGATGGGGATCAAGTAGCCCGCTTCCGCTCGCGCTGAACTCGACGGCGTAGGCGCTTCATCGCGAAGGCCGGCGCCTCAGCACCGGATCCGTTCAGCCGCACGAGGTACGCTTGCGAGCCGACCGGCCCATTCCACGCAGGGCCGCCGCCTTTCCCGCGTGAGAGGCCGCGGTGCCCGGCTGCTGATGAGATCGATGCCGCTCCTCACCCGAGGCGCCCGCCACGGGACTGGCCGGCGGCACGGGATTGAGGCCATGGCGGCTGTTGTCCGCCTTTTTCGAGAGGGATTTCACCCCAGCCTTATTGACGCCATCGTCTTCGGGAAGCTTGCGGTTGGCCATGCGGCCCTACCAGCAATCGCGGTGCCGCGGCTTCATGGCGCAGATTCATGACGGGCCGTCCAGCGCACTGCTGAAAATGCAGCCCGAATGCAGAAATCTCAAGCCGAACGGCTGATTTCAAGCAGTTGTCGGCCATTTCACACTCGGCATTCAGCATTTGGCATCGACGCGGCTTTTTTCAACATCGCTGGACCTGCACAAAGCAGGACAACGTTGGTAGAATCCCCAGTCATGCCCATGTTCGAGTACGAGTGCCGCGGGTGCGGCCGGCAGTTCGAAGCGTTCGTGACGGCAGATCGGACGCCCGCGTGCCCGGCGTGTCGCGGGGCCGAGCTCCGCAAGCTGCTGTCGAGCCCCGGCATGGTCGGCGCTGGAGGTCGCGCCGAAAGCGAAGCCATTCCCGCGTGCCGGGCGCAGGGCGGCCATTGCGCCTGTTCGCACAATGCCAACTGATACCGCCACGCGTCATCCTGCCTCCCCCGTCCACGACAGATGACGCGGGCAGAACCGAGGATGATTATGGCGAGCTCCATCGATCAGCGCGGCTACGCGCATCCCGACGTCCTGGTCTCCACCGACTGGGTCGAACAGCATCTCAAGGATCCCAAGGTCCGCGTCATCGAATCGAACGAAGACACGCTGCTCTATGCATCTGGACACGTGCCCGGCGCCGTGCACGTGGATTGGACGTCCGACCTCAACGATCAGATCAGGCGCGACTACATCACGCGTGAAGGCTTCGAAGCGCTGATGTCGCGTCTCGGCGCGGCGCGCGACACCACGATCGTCTTCTACGGCGACAAGAACAACTGGTGGGCGTGCTACGCATTCTGGGTCTTCCAGCTCTTTGGCCACACGAATGCCAAGGTCATGGACGGCGGTCGGCTCAAGTGGGAAAAGGAGAAGCGGCCGACGTCGCGCGATGTGCCGTCGTATCCAAAGACGCAGTACAAGGCACAAGAGCGTAATGACACACCGCACAGGGCCTATCGCGACGAAGTGATGGCGCACATGAAGAAACAGGGACAGCTCGTCGACGTGCGGAGTCCCGAGGAATACGCAGGCACGCGGCTGCACATGCCCGATTACCCGAACGAAGGGGCACTGCGCGGCGGTCATATTCCGGGCGCGAAGAGCGTCCCGTGGGCGCGCGCGGTCAACCCTGAGGACGGCACGTTCAAGACTGCGCCCGAGTTGAAGCAGCTCTATTGCGAGGATCAGAAGCTGTCGCCCGGCCAGGCCACGATCGCGTATTGCCGCATCGGCGAGCGAAGCAGCCATACGTGGTTCGCACTCAAGTACCTGCTCGGGTTCGAGAACATCCGCAATTACGACGGAAGCTGGACGGAGTGGGGCAACATGGTCGGCGTCCCGATCGAGAAGGGAGCCGCACAGCTCAGCATGGCCACCAGATGATTTGGTAATCTAGAGGGGTGCCTCATCGGGTTGATTACCGAGCCGCTCCGCGTCGCGACCCGAGAATCGCGGTCGGAGGCTCGTTGTCACTGGTACTCCTTCAGTGAATACGGTCCAT
>QHWT01000121.1:0-1376 GCA_003222675.1 Acidobacteriota bacterium
CGACCATGACTTCGTCAAGCGGAGCTATGTCCTGTGTAGCAATCAACTTTACGGTACTGACGTGGTGGCTAATGCTGCGACGTGGCCATAGCGGCATGGTGCCGCGGACGACCCAACTAGAGGAACCGGACGGACCGGCGTGTATTGCGATCGATTTGATTTTCGATTACCGCGATTTGCGACCGACCACGAAAAGGTGTTCGTTCCACACCGTCGGCCGCAGCCACTGAAGCCATGTGTATCGGCGTGCGAGGCGTTGTAGGTTTCGAACTTCGGAGCGATAAATCTCGAAGCCGTGTCGCTTCAGCAGGTCCTGTACCTCGATCACCGTGAATTCGCGATTGTGCCGCCCGTATGGACCATTGTCGGAGTACCACTCCCAAATGCTGCGTCCTTGTGCCAAGAAGAACAGGTTGGGCAACCTCGTGGCATTCGGTGTCGAGACCACGACGAATCCGCGCGGCCGCAGGACGCGCGCGATTTCTCCCGCGACGTAGTCGGGGTTTTCCAGCAGGTGCTCGAGGATCTCGCAAAACAGAACGCAGTCGATTGAGTGCTCCGGATAGGGAAACCGGTCCCGTTCAATGTTGAAATGCTGATACGGGAATTCAATCCGTTGCCCATCAACGTCGACCGCCTGGACGGCGGAACTGTCACGCGTCGTTTCGCCAAAGTAGTTCGCGAGCAGCAGATCAAAGGCGTCGGCGAAGCGCCGGCGGATCAAGAGAGTCATGGCGTAAGGATTGGCGCCGAGCTCGAGGATCCGGCGAACGTCGTGAGCACGGAGGTCGTCGAGCAGTCGCAACACAATCTGGATACGCTCCAAGGCATCGCTGACGTACCGTTCCTGTCGTGCGCGATCGCGAAATATGCCGTTCACGCGCCGGAGGAACGCGCCGTCGCCGAAGGGATCACCGATGAGCGCCGTCATCCTAGTCAAGCCTGCCCGTTGTGGACGCGTACGTCGGTACGACGGCAACAAACAGCAACAGCGAGGCGTCGAGGTGAGTTGCTGACCACGCTGCGACGCTTTGTTCGATGATTATCGTCGCGCGGAGCCCGAGCTGTCGAAGAGTCGCACGTTGGAGTACACGATCTCGGTCGTCGCAGTCTCCAGTCCGTGCTGGTACCGCTCGGACATCTTCCTGGGGACGACGAGCTTCAATTGCCGGTTCGTCTCAAATTCGGCGCTCACGGTGGCGACGGCGGTCTGAAGGCGGGCCGTGACCTCGGCTCGGATCAGCCTTCCCTGCGAATCGAACATCAGTGACGTCTGCGTGTCGACGTCCCGGTGCTGCGCGTCGAGTCGTACCTGGTCGGCTGAACCGCTGACGCGCGCAGCCGCGAAGCCTGACCGGGCTCGCTCGGACGGATCG
>QHWT01000121.1:1386-6731 GCA_003222675.1 Acidobacteriota bacterium
ACAGCGGCGCCGGCTGCGGCAAGGCAACGGCGCTGGCGAGGAGTCGGTCGACACCGGCCGATGCCACGACGTCCAAGCGCTCGGCACTCGTTGAGGCCGCGCTCGCTCCGTCTGTTGACAGCATTCGTCGGCGTGCCAGCCAGCCCTCCTGACCTCGCCACATCAAGAGGATCTCTGATCGCGTGCGACGAACGGTGCTTTGCGGCGGCGGCACGACGTACGGACCTGTCTTGAGACTGATCCCGTCCCGTGTCTTGAAGACGCTCTGCCGGCAGTTCTCGTCGAGCACCGCAATCGCAAGATCGTGCTCGAATTGTTCGACGAAAGTGTTGGTGGCTGGCAACGGCTGGCTGTCGACCCGGACCGTGGCAGCGGCGGGCATCGTGACCAGCCCGCGGCCCAAGATGCATGCAGCAGCAACCGACAATGTTCGTACGGCGGTGCGCAATATCATAGCCCGAGGTTATCACTAGGAGACGACAGGGCGCACGCGGGTTGAAAGTGGGTCGAGGCCCTACCGATTAGCAGCTGTTGGTCAGCGGACAGTCAGGTTGGTTGAAAGCCTTCGAGAGAGTGGTGGCGAGGGACAGAACGCGAGCGGACACGATCCGCGCGACGAGGAACGCTGGCCTGACCGCGATCGGGATCCGCGAGACGCCTTCACGCGGGATTTGAATCTGTCGCGCGGACGCGAGCGCGAGATCGTACGCGACAGGGATCGCGAGTACACCTTGCGCGGTTCCGAATCGCGGACGCTCGCAACGGTTGGCGTTTTTCGAGTGGTCTCCAGTCGTGATCTCCGAGATGACCGCGATCGACCGCTCGATCCGCGAACCAGTGACCTGCGGCACCTGCGCGAACAAGGCTTGGTCGAGGTGACCCGCCTACCTGGTTCGCGGGACTATGCCGTGTCGCTGACGAAGGACGGCCGCAGCCTGCTCGAGAGCCATCGAGATCGCGATCAGGACGGCCGCCAAACGTTCTACGCCGGCGTTAAGCGCGAGCGGGAGCTGGAACACGACGTCCAGGTCTATCGCGCCTTCGAACGTGAAGCCGAGCGCTTGGAAGAGCGCGGCGCGCGCATCGATCGGGTGGTGCTCGATTACGAGCTCAAGCGTGAGTACCAGCAGTGGCTGCACGCGCACGATCGCGATCGTGACGACTACGACGGCGACTCGGACCGTGACCAGCACGAAATCGAAGCGCGCGAGCATGACTTGCCGTACTTCGACGAGCAGGTCCATTTCCCTGACGCGCGCATCGAATACGAGGACGCCGATGGCCGCTGGGACGACGTCGACGTCGAGGTCGTGACTGTCCATTACCGTGGCGCGCACGGGGCCGCGGCGGCCCGGTCTGGCTTCAGTTGCTACGACGGATCGAGCGCGCGCGTGGGCGGCGGCAGCCATCTCGGAGGACTCGCAGAGGAGCTGCTGCGTGAACTTTGAGGATCGGGTAAAGGCGGTCTCGGAATTCGGCTACACGGAGCGCCAGGCGCGGTTTCTGGTGACCGTGATGCTGCAGTCGGGTGTGTGCGTCCTGAGGCAGTACGCCGAGTTCGCGGGCACGGCGTACGGACACAAGGTCAGCAAGTTCTTCGACAAGCTCGCGTCGCGGGAACACGCTACCGTCTGCGGGTGCCTGCACAACCGCGCGCAGCTCTATCACGTGAAGCACCACGCGCTGTACCAAGCCATCGCTCAGCCCCACAGTCGGTGTCGGCGACCGGTGTCCGCACGGCAAGCCATCGAGCGCCTGATGCGGCTCGATGGCATCGTCTGGTTCCCCGAGCTCATGTACCTCGGTACCGAGGAGGAGAGGGTCGCGTTCTTCGCCGTGATGGCGCCGTCGCTGCCACGGGAGCGCCTGCCTCACATCACGGTCGGCCAAGGTGCGTCACAGCGCGTGCGGCTCTTTCCAGAGGACCAGCCGATGGCCGTCATGTCGACCGGCCGCGTCGTGTTCACGTATGTCGTATCAGCCAGCAACGTCGAAGACTTCCGGGCCTTCGTGCAACGTCACGCTGACCTATTGGGAGCGCTGCCCGGATGGACGCTGCGGGTGCTGTTCCCGAAGCAGATCGCCGGCTCGATCGCGGCCTTCGAAGCGGCCGCGCGACACGAGCTGACCAGCACGTTGCGACCCGAGATGCTGGCCGAGCTCACGTGGTACTTCAGCAGGCGCTGCAGCACACCGAACGCGCGCGCGCTGACGTTCGAGGACGAAGAGTTCTGGCGTCACCACGCGGCGTTCGACACGCCACGATTTCGACAGCTCTACCGCCGCTGGCTGACGGACGGAGACAGCGTCTTTGAGCCGCTGTCATCGTCGGTGATCGCCACCGCCTTGGAGCGCGGAACGGGTCGGATCGAATGCCACGTCCTCGTGCTCTCATATCCCATCTCGCTCCCTTGGTCAGCCTCTTCCGTTCGTCGCGAAAGGGGTCGAGGGCGTAGACATACGCTCCGAACCGCCTCAACCCCCTCGATCGGAATCGCCGTCGATGCGCGATGACGTCGCAGATGGCTCGCATTACTTCGCCGCGCGTGCGGCGATGCGTCTGCACGTCAATGAGTTGCGCGCAGATGCCGTCGAGTAACTGGGGCGGCGTTTTGTGCCGCCCCGAACAGCGGTTCCGAATTCGATCAGCGAGGAACCGTGGCGTGAACGACCCCGGTTCGCGGCGCGAGACGCGGCCCAGCGCCTGTTTGGCGTCGTTCACGCCGCGGTTCCCGGTGACTTCTGTGTTCGAGCGAAGTGCAGGCGGCTTCACAGCGTGATCGCGAGCGCGTACGTAGCGCGCTTCCGCGTCACGGCGCGCGCGATTTCGATCGTTCAAAAACGGAGGCATAATCGCTGGTAAAATGACCATGCCGCTCGCTCGATTGTGAAGATTCGCGACGTAATCAAGATGCTGGAGGACGATGGTTGGGCGGCGGTTCGCCAGCCAAAGGAGGAGATTCAGCGAGAGATGAAGGATGCGATCGCGTTTCATCTGGACGGTCTAAGGGAAGAGGGACTAGCCATTCCCGAACCGCATTCGAGTTCGTCGTACGTTGATATTCCAGCGTAGCAGACGCTCCTGCGTTTCATTCTTCGGAAGCGCCTGGTGTGAAGCGCATGCCATTGAGAAGAAAGAGTTCAAACGGGAGAGCTGCCTCGGGTAGATCGCGGCGATCGGCCGGATGCGATCACAGGTTCGCCGTATGCATTCGCAACGACGGGTACGAGGCATCGCTCGAACGCAACAAGCTGTACGAAATCCTCCCCGATGAAGACGCAGAACGCGACGGCGATCTGCGCGTCGTCGACGAAAGCGGAGAAGACTACCTGTTTGCCGCGGATCGGTTCGTCGCGATCGAGGCACCGGCAGCCGTCAGATAGTAGCCTAGCGAACGATTCTCAACCGACGCTCCGAAGGATTATTTTGCGGAAGCGTTGGCGCAGGTCAATCCTTCCCTCCGTCCCGTCGGCGCTTCGCGGGATTGACCTGCGCCAGCCGCTTCCGTTCCTTGCTGTTAGCGGAGCGTCGGCAGCCTAAGATCGCCGGGCCATTCGCGAGCCGCAAAATCGCGAGCGATGGTCAGAATGCCGACAGCGCGGCCTGCCCTCATTCAGCTCGTAGGGCGACCATCGGGTCAACATTCGCGGCGCGACGAGTCGGCACCCATACAGCAGCACCAGCGACCAAAAGCAGAAGCGCAAGAGCGATCACGACTGGTGAGAACCCGATAGACAAGTTCTTGTCAACGATCACAGCGTGTGCGAGTCGGGCTGCCGCGGACGCCGCCGCCGCGCCAATCAAGCCACCGACAACAACCAAGCGAGTGACCTCGGAGGATATGAGCCGCGCAATTGCCCAATTGTCCGCGCCGAGGGCTTTTCGAATTGCTATTTCACCGGTCCGCTGAGCAACGGCGAAGCTCATGAGTCCGTACAGCCCTACAGCTGCGAGCGTGAGGCCCACAGTGGCAAACACCGTTGAAACCACGGCGAGCAGACGCTCCTGAGTTAACGCCACATCGCGTACTGCTGGCAGACTCCGGGCCTGAAGCACATATTCGCGGCCAAAGCTGTGCACGGCATCCTCGATTCGGCCGAATGTAGACATGGCGTCACCGCGCAAACGAATTATGAGCCCTGGATACGACTGGGTGGCACTAGACGCCTCCCAATAGTTCACATAGACGACGCGCGGCGTTGATTGGCGTGGTCCATAAATCATGGCGTCTCGCACAACACCGATGATCTGCAGATTCTGGTTGGCAGGACCCGAACGAACCATACGGTGAAGCCCTGCGTCAGCCCCAAACAGCGCCGCGCGAAGAGATTCGCTGACGATCGCCGTGCGCGGTACTGCACGCCCAGCGCTGCGAGAAAACGATGAGCCGGCTACCATCGGGATTTGCAAAGTCGAAAAGAACGCATCACTAACAAGCGCGGGTACAGCATCGACCTCGACGTTCAGGTCAGGAACGGTCACGCGCACAGGGCCTGGAGAGCCTGAAAGCGGCAAGACCTGAGACAGCGCGGCCGATTGAATACTAGGAATGGATTCGATCTTGGAGAGGAGGCTGGCGTAGTACGTTCGGCCATCGAACCCGCGTTGGTACCCTCCCGGAACTGCCGCAAGCTGCACCGTGATGACTCGATCCGAGGAAAGCCCTAGGGGAATCGATCTGAGATGCGCGAGCGCAGCGACGAAGAGACTGCCGGTTGTGACCACAACAATTGTTAGTGCAACCTGTGCGACGACTGTGACGCTACGGAGACGGCTATGGGTTCCTTTGAGACGTGTTGATGCGACATTCAGGGATATGGCGTCGACATCGCCGCTGCCCACCCAGACAGGAGCGATCGCAAACGCGGCAAACGCCACAGCGCCGAGAATAGCCGCATACATCAGCAAGCGGTCATCAATGCCAACATCGAAGTTGAAGCCGAGAGTCGCTTCACCGTACAGCGCAACAAGAAAGCGAGCGAGCCAGCGCGCGACGATGAGTCCCACGACCACCGCGACTGTAAGCATCACCACGCTCTCCGCCGCGGCTCCTCGCATCAGTTGCCATCGCGAAGCGCCGATGGCAGAACGCACCAACATCTCCCGTCGTCGAACCGCGGACCGGGCAAGGAGGAGATTACCAACGTTGATGCAGCTGATGAGAAGTACAGCACCAGACGTTGCGAGCAACACGACGAGCGGCGTTCGAAATCGGCGACGAAGCCCAAAATCCATACCGGTCGACGCGTCCTCGACCGCCAGCCGTCGACTCAGATATCGCTCGCGTGCGACGCCGATGACCTGAGGAGGAATTGAGTCCTGCAGCAAGGACGACCAGCGCGTG
>QHWT01000122.1:0-2458 GCA_003222675.1 Acidobacteriota bacterium
CGAGCCGAACAGCCCGCCGATCAGGGGCAGGTCCTTGAGCAGGGGGATGCCGCTCTTGTTCTGATCGCGCTGGCGCTCCACCAGTCCCCCGATCACCACCGTCTGTCCATCGCGCACGAACAGGTGCGTGGAGGCTTCGCGCGTGCTGATGATCGGCGCGCCGAACTGCGTCTCCGCGGTCGCCGTACTCACCTGCTGCGAGACCTGGAGGCTTACGTAGCCGTCGTCGTTGATCGTGGGGAGGATCGCGAGCGACGTTCCCACGTCGCGATACTGCACCACCTGATCCCGCACCGCGGCATCAGTCGGTAACGAGCGGAACACCTGGATGAAGGGCCGCTCCGAGCCGATGAGGATCTTCGCCTCCTGATTGTTCTGAGCCAGCAGCACCGGCCGGGAGAGGATGCGCACCCGGCCGGACGTCGCGAGAGCATTGAGGGCGACATCCACGTTGATCCGGCCCACGCGCATCACGTTGAGGGCGAAGTCCCCCGCGCTCGACCCGGTGAGCGCGCCCACCACGCGCGTGCCGCCGTTGCCCGTGTCGCTGCCGATGCGTCCCGACGTACCGATCTGGAAGTCGCTGGTGCGCCGGACTTCGGCGATCATCACTTCGATCAGCGCCTGCAGCGGCCGCAGGTCGAGCGACTGGATCGCCTGCCGGATCACGTCCCAGTCCCCCGCCTCGGCCCGCACCAGCAGGGAGTTCGTCGCCTCCTCGGGTACGATCTGCACATCGCCCCGCAGCTGCGCCGGCAGGCTCGCCGGGCGCGGGGGCGTCACGTCGACGTTCACCTGCGGCTTGGGCTCATTCCCCGCCCCCACCGGGGGGACCTGCTGCGCCCGCAGACCCTCGGAAAGCGAGGGCTCGGAGAGCCGGGACACGTCCCCCGCGGCGCTCCGGCCCCCGAAGATCGCCGACAGCGTGCCTGCCAGCCGCGCCGCCCGCGCGTGTTTCAGGCGATACACAAAGAGCCGGCGCTCCGCCGGCGCGATGGTGTCTCCCGCCGCGCGGGGGGCACCCTCGCGTCCGGGAATAGCGGCGATGGACTCGATCCGTAAGAACGGGCCGTCTTGCGTCGCGCGCAGACCGTTCGACGCCGCCAGGCTCTTGAGCAAGGCGAGCATGTCTTCCTGTTTTACCGGCTGATTGGTCCGCAGCGTGACGCGTCGCGACGGCAGCTCGCCCGAGACGAGGTTCAAGCCGCCCGCTTCCGCGAGGGCGGTCAGCACCAGCCGCAGCTCGGTGTCTTGAAAGTCGAGCATGATGCCTTGTGCCGTCTGCCGCACGGCTTCCGGCTGCTGTGCCCGCGCCTCCGTCGCCGTAAGCGCGACGCCCAGCACGAGAGCCGGACAGATGAGAACCTTGGCGATCCGCTGCACCTCAGCTCCCTCCACCCGATTGCGCTACGCGTACGACGAGCGTCACGCCCGCCGCCGTCAGGAATGTGGCCGCGCCCGGCTCCACCGCTTTGAGCGTCAAGTCGCCGAGCGTGCCGCCGAGCCGCACCAGGGTGGGCGAGCCGCCGGAGCGCTGGCAGATCGCAAAGCCTCCGCCCTGCGGCAGCACCGCGGTCCCAATCACGCGCACGGCGGCGGGCACGACCGGGGCTGCGACGGTGCGGGCGTGCGTTGCCCTTGGGTCCTGGAGTCGGAACGCCGTCGCCGGACGGCGGCGGTCCGCCCGGAACGGGTCCTTCTCGATCGCCGCCAAGACCTGCTCGGTGGCGGGGGTGCTGCGGCGAGGCGGTACCACGGCGGTGTCCGGGCCGGACGCGGCTCGCGCTGCCGGCAGCGGCTCGAGCACGAGTGCGCGCCACAGCGCCGACCCGGCGGCAGCGGCCGCAGCCACCACGCACAGGGCCGATAAGGCCACGCTGGCGGGCACGTGCCGCGAGAGAATCACAGGCCGGACCGCCCTGCGGCGTAGCCGCTCACCGCCGCGCGCACGGTGAGCGTCTCGCGCCTCGCGTCAGGCGCGACCCCGCCTCCATCGATCGATACCGCTTCCACCCGGACCAGACGAGGGCCGCGCTCCAAGGCCTGAAGAAACCGCAGCACTCCTTCGAAATCCGTCTGGCCGCGGACCTCGACCTGCAGCGGGGCAAGGCCATCCACCGCCGGCGCCGCTCCGGAGCCGCGACTCTGCAGCTCCGACACGAGCACGTGACTGCGGCGCGCCGCCTCGCCGACGTAGCCGACCAGCTCGGCGCTGGCAGCGAGGGGATCGCCTCCCGGCAACACGCGCGGGGCGTCGGCGGCGAGCAGCCCCGCGACGCGCGCGCGCCGCTCGGGCAGCCGCTGCGCTGCGGCGAACACGCTGAGCTCGCGCTCGAGCAGCCCGCGCTGCGCCGCCAGCCGCTCGGCCAGTGCCGCCCGGGCCCGCAGATAGGGCTGGACCACCCCGCGGAACAGCAGCACCGGGACCAGCGTCATGAGTCCGAGAGTCAGGGCCCGG
>QHWT01000122.1:2478-2774 GCA_003222675.1 Acidobacteriota bacterium
TCACGGCGCTCGCTCCGCCAGCCGTACCGCCACCGCGAAGCGCTCCACGGGAGCCCGCCCGGGACGCGGGGCTTCCTGGCGGATCGGGGCGTCGGCCCGGACACCGGCCACGCGCGGCGCGTGCTGTAAGGCGGCGAATACGCCCGCCGCGTGTCCGGCGAGCCCTTCCACCCCGACGCTGTCGGCGCGCCCGCGGAACGCGACGAGATAGGCATCGCGGGGGAGGTAATCGGAGAAATCCGCCAGCACTTCCGACCAGCGAATCGCCGTGCGATCGGCGCGCTCGAGGGCCAGGT
>QHWT01000123.1 GCA_003222675.1 Acidobacteriota bacterium
AGGAAGGCGGAAAGGTGCGAGTTTCGGCCATGGACGGCAAGATCGTCCTGGAAAAGGCCGGCTGATCCGCCCTGGCTGTTCTCGTACCGTTGGAGTGTGACCACCAACGGTAATTCTCCAACGAAATCAGTCCTTCTTGCGGCCGGCGCCGGACGGCCTAGGCAGGGCCCCGGCCTGTCGGTTACAGCTTGGAACATGCGAGGTTTGCTGCTCATCCTGGCGACATCTCTTGCGCTTCCGGCCGTCGCCGATCGGACCGATCTGCCGCGGCCCCCGCCGAGGATGCCCGTCGACGAGCGACCGACTCCGTTCGCCTGCAATCTCGAGCGCCTTCTCAAGGGAGAGCGCTGCACCTTCGAGTTCGATCCCGCTCNNAGAATTCCCGCGAGGCGGCGCGCGCGTCCCGGTCCTGCGCCGACGCGGCGACGAAGCCCGATGACCTGCACCCGGATCCGACGCTCCGCAAGATGTGCGAGGACGACATCGCCAGGATCGCGCTCGAGCAGTGCACCTTGGAAGGCCGCGTCGCTCTTGCCGACGACGAGGGCCGGGTGGTAGCCAGCGCCGCTCCCTGCGTCGAGGAGTTGGCGCGGGCGCTTTCGCGGACCCGCACCATGGCCGGGGTCGCGCTCGCCTGTTGCCGGTGCCTCGCCCAGTCGCGCTGCGCGGTTTCCGGGCCCCAGTGCACCCGCGAGCTTGCGGACTTCTCGCCGGGCCGCGCGCTGCAAAGCTGCCTCGAGTCTTCCTGCCAGGAAACCTGCTCGTCGGTGCGGCCCGAGCCGGCCGCTCCTCCTCCTCCTCCTCCTTCCAAGGCCCGAAGCGATCGGGCCACCGATACCCGCACGTAGGGGACGAATCACCATGCGTATTGCGGCCCTCCTTGCCCTCCTCGTTCTCGTTGCCTGCGCCGGCGCGCGCCCGTCGCCGGAAGATCTTCCCGACAAGCCGGCTGCCGTCCCCGTCGCGCTCGCGCCCACGAAGTCCGGCAGCGTTTCTCCCGGCGGGAAGTCGAACTTCAATGCCAAGGTCTGGGTGACCTGGCAGGACGCCGCCGCCGACTGCGAGGCTTCTGCGCGAGCCATGCGCGACAACTCGGCCGAGGAAGCCTGGCAGGCCCTCAAGGCTTGCATCGAGCTGGGACGCTTCAACCGCGGTCCGTTCGTGCAGTTGAACCTGCTCACCACCTACTGGGAGGACGAGCTCCGCACGCGTCCCGATGCCGTGCGCGTCGTCGCTCGGGTGATTGCCAACCGCGGCGGCGACGTCGACGGCGACATCTCCAGGGTGCAGGCGATCCGGATGCCGGTCTTCACGCTCAAGGCGGCGCTCTCGCAGCCCGAGATCTACAAGGGCCGCTACGTGATCATCCGCGGCAGGCTCACCGACGTGAAGCTCGAGCCGAAGTCGGCGACGGCGATGCTCGACGAGATCTCGATGAAGGCAGCGGACATGATGCGGATGGGTCAGGACACGCGGTTCATCCGCACCTTCGACCGTGTCTACAAGGCCCGTGACGAGCACTTCTTCGCCGAGAACGTGATGAATCCGACCGGCCGAAAGGTCCTGGGACGGCTGCCCGAGGCCGATCCGTTCCTCGAGCCCGACAAGGAATTCGTCTTCGTCGGCCGCTTCGACGGCGCCAAGGCGAGCAGCGAGGAGCAGAAGATCGGGCTCCTCAACGTCTTCGGGTATTACCGGCCCGCGGCGCTGGTCGTTCAGTAGCCGCAGCTACTTTCCCGTCCACTTCGGCGGGCGCTTCTCGGCGAAGGCCTGCAGCCCTTCGAGGCGATCGGCGCTGGGCAGCAGCGTCTCGTAGTGGCTGCGCTCGCGCTCGAGGGCCTGGTCGAGCGGAAGGTCCCACGCATCGGCGATGGCCGCCTTCGCCGCGGCGACCGACAGCGGCGCGTTGGCGGCGATCTCGTTCCCGAGGGCGACGGCCGCTTCCAGAGAACCTCCCGGCGCGCTCACGCGATCGGCGAGCCCGATGCGCAGCGCCTCGTCGGCGGGAACGCGGCGGGCGGTGAGGATCATGTCGCGGGCGCGTCCGAGGCCGACGAGGCGCGGCAGGCGCACCGTGCCGCCGCCGCCGGGGATGATCCCGATCCGCGTTTCCGTCAGCCCCATCTGTGCGGCGGGATCGACGACGCGCAGGTCGCAGGCGAGGGCCAGCTCGCAGCCTCCGCCAAGCGCGAGACCGTTCACCGCCGCAATCCAGGGTTTCGGACACCGTTCCACCTCGCGCAGGGCGGTATGGAGCTCGACCAGCCACCGGCGGACGTCGTCGTCGGTCCAGCTCCGCCGTTCCTTGAGGTTTGCCCCGGCGCAGAAGGCGCGCGTCCCTTTTCCCGTGAGGACGACGGCGCGCACCGCGGCGTCAGCGGCCGCCCGCTTCGCCTCCGCGGAGAGCTCGGCCACGAGCGCCCGTGAAAGCACGTTCATCCGGGCCTCGCCGTCGATCTCCAGCACGCGGATCGGCGGGCGATCGCTGACGGAAAGCTCGGCCATGATCAGGTCGAGCCCGCCGGCCGCGCTTCACCGCCCACGCGGCGCCCGAGGGCTGCCTGCAACCGGCGTCCGGGCAGCTTCCGTCCGATGAGTTCCTGGGCGAGGAGGCCAGCATCGACGAGCTTCTCGAGATCGATCCCGGTCTCGATGCCCATGTCGGAAAGCATGCCGGCGAGGTCCTCGGTGGCGAGGTTGCCGGCGGCGCCGGGCGCGTAGGGACATCCGCCCAGGCCGCCGATGGCGGTGTCGAAGGTGGTGATGCCCATCTCCAGCCCGACCAGGGCGTTTGCCAGCGCGGTGCCGTTGGTGTCGTGGAGGTGCAGTGCCACCTCGTCGCGAGCGAGAGGCCCGAGCGATCCCTTGCCGCCCAGGAACAGCTCCAGGAGGCGTCTCGTCTGGAGCGGGTTCCCCACGCCGATGGTGTCGCCGAGA
>QHWT01000126.1:0-3183 GCA_003222675.1 Acidobacteriota bacterium
CGCATCGGCCGGCGTAGATGTGTAACGTCGCGACCCCCATTTGTAAATCGACTTGATGAAATCATGCCGGGGAACGATCAGCGCGGCCCCCGGCTGAATCCGGCCTCGTATTGCAGCGCTTCGAGCGCCGCGGCGAGATAGACCAGCGGCGCGTTCCAGTTGATCGCGACCTCGTTCGAGGCATAGGCGCAGACGTCGTCCACGTAGGCCTTGTCGGGCGCGGTGTCCGGGTAGGCGCAGCCGTCCTGGCGGCCGGGGTTGGGCCCGCCCACCAGCAGCCCCGGAACCGGAGCGTCGATGGCATCCGTCGCCGAGGGGCGGTGGTGCGGGTGCCACGGCGTCCGGGCACCGAAGCCGGTCACGAACGAGTATCCCGTGGCGTTGCGGCCAAGGATGTAGTCCAGGTTGCCCAGCGCGTGTCGCAGGTAGGAGCGATCACCGGTGAGCCGGTAGGCCACGATCAGGGCGATCCCCTGATTCGCGGCCACGGAGTTGCTTCCCCAGACGAAGTCCGCCGTCGCACCGCCCATGACGGTGCCGTAGGCGGTCCCGCTCGCCCGCTGCACCAAGTCATCCGTAGCCCGAATCAGCGTGCGCTCCAGGCGGGTTCGGTCGCCCGCCACCGCGCCCGGGAGCTGAGCGCGAAACCGTGCCAGTGTGTAGTACGCGAGCGTGCGGACCTGACGCCAGCTGGGCAGCGGCGCGGCGCTGTCGGGAAAGAGGGGGACGGCCGTGAAAAAACTGTCCTGACGCGTCGTCACGCCGAGCTCCGTCGCGGCCCAGAGGAACTCGTCCCGAACGTCCCCGTCGCCGTAGGTGCCGGTCTCGATGTGTGGCTCGAACTGTTGGTTGAGTCTCGCCTGATCGTAGAACACATCCGGGTGGCGTCGCGCCCAGTTCCACGCCCGGACGGCCGCCGTGAGGGCGGAATCGGACAACCCCGGCATCCGACGCTCAAACGGTCTCAGGACGCGGGCTCCCTGTGCCATGACCGCGGCGAAATCGAGCGTCGCCGCCGTGCTCTTCTGCACCACGTAGCGGGGTGACCTCGCCTCCGCGGGGCTCACGAAGCCCTCGAATCGCGGCTCGGTCAGCTTGTGGTACACGCCCCCGTCGGCGGGATCCTGCATGGTGAGCATCCAGCGCAGGTTCCACAGCGCTTCGTGGACCAGATCGGGCACGGCGTCACCGGACTCAGGGATGTCCACGCGGAGGGCGCGCACGTACTGCGGGAAGTCCTCGTAGAGCGAGAGCAGCGTGGCGACGGTGATCCCCGAATTCACGATGTACTTGTTGTAGTCCCCGGCGTCGTACCACCCGCCGGGCGAGGAGATCACGGTGCCGGCCGGACGTCCGTCGCTCGCGGCGGAAGGATGCACCAAGACCCGGGTGTCGGGGTGGCCGGCAGCACGGCTCCACTTGCCGGCGTAGCGGGGCTCGAGCGCCAGTGACGCCCGCTGGAAGTAGAAGGCCTTCAATGCCGCGCGCACCAACTCCTCGTGCACGCGCGGCCGGATCTCGAACGGGTACGAAACGCCGAGTCCGGGAACAAGGACCACGTAACGTCCAGGGGTCCATAAGGCCGAGAAGTCCGCTGCCCGCGTGGTGTCCGAGGACGAGGAGGTCGCTCGGGCCGGGCGGAGCCGGCCCGTGAATGCCGTATCCCTTTGGTCGGCGGTCAGGACGTAAAACGTCTCCCCCCCGTCGCCCACGATGAACGCGGCTTTGGGAGCCCCGGGATAAAAGCCTATTTGATTGAGACGGATCGCCTCCGAGGGTCGCGGGTGGGTCCCCTGCGAGGCCAGCAGCATCAAGGGCAAAAGCCCGGCTAATCGAAGGGCTTGCATTATCAAAATGCTAGCCCTATGTCCAAATCCACCGTGTCCGTGAGTGGGAAGTGGCTCCCTGCCTTGACGCTGCTGCTGCTGTGCGCGACAGCCGCGCGGGCGCAGCAACAGATCTCCGGTCGCGTGACGGCGGCCGGCAGCGGCGAGCCGATCGCCGGCGCGTACGTGCGAGTACGGGCCAGTTCGGTCAGCGTGCGCACCGACGCGTCCGGCCGCTACACGTTGGCCGCAGCCGCCCCGTCGGGCGTGCTGGTCTTTTCCCGTATCGGCTTCGCGAGCCGGGAGGTGCCCTTCGAGGGCCAGGCGGTCGTCGACGCGGTGCTGTCGCCGGCGGCCATTGAGCTGGAACACCTCGTAGTGGTGGGCTACGGCGAGAAGTCGCGGGCGACGCTCACCGAGTCCGTCGCCACGATTTCCAGTGACGAGATCCGCCAGATCCCCGTCGCGAGCCCGGAGGTGGCGATTGAGGGTCGGGTCCCCGGAATTCAGGTACAGCAGGAATCCGGTAATCCCGGCGCCCCCGTCGCCGTCCGCATCCGGGGCGTGGGCACCGTGGGCAACACGCAGCCGCTGTTCGTCGTGGACGGGCTCCCCGTCGGCCGGGCCGACGACCCGACGAGCAGTCCCTTGCGGACCATCGACCCGAACGACATCGAGAGCATCTCGGTCCTCAAGGATGCGTCGGCCGCGGCCGTATACGGCATGCAGGCCGCCAACGGTGTGGTGTTGATTCAGACCCGTCGCGGCCGCGCGGCAAAGCCGACGGTCGAGTATCGGATGTCCGCGGGCGTGCAAAACTTTCCGAAGCGCTACCAGATGTTGAACTCGGCGCAATGGTTCGATCTCGGGCAGGAGTCGTTCGACAATTACAACGCCCAGTTCGGCTACACGCCGGGCAACACGTCGTATCGAAAGTTCAGCGACTGGCTGCAGGCGCAGAAGCCGCAGCTGCTCACCCGCAACACCGACTGGCACGACGTGGTCGCGGTCCCGAATGCCCCGCTCATGGATCAGTCATTATCGGTCTCGGGGGCGAGCGATCGGACGAACTACTACGTCTCCGCCGGCTACTACCGCCAGGATCCGATCGTCTCCAAGTGGGACTTCCGGCGTCTCAGTTTTCGCGTGAACAGCGATTTCCGGGTGAACGATCGGGTGCGCTTCGGCGAGAACTTCTCGATCTCGAACGCCTCGACGCTGCGGGGACAGAACGACGGATACAACGGCCAGCTCCTGGTCAACGCTCTGTCGTTGCCGCCCTTCTTCCGCTACCGCGATAACAACGGGTCGGTGCCGGGCAACCGGTACGGCTACACCGGGAACGCCGAGTTTGCCA
>QHWT01000126.1:3212-3686 GCA_003222675.1 Acidobacteriota bacterium
GCTGGTCCAGCAGCGCGACCGCGACGTGCACGTGCTGGGCGGCCTGTTCGCCGAAGTCACCCCGGTCCCGGGGCTGACCCTGCGCTCCCAGGCCAGCGTGGACTACGGCGTCACGCGGAACACCGGCTTCAGTCCAAGCTACACAGTGGCGGAAATCGGCCTCGACCGGAGCGATTACGACACCGAGACCCGGTCCGACGCTACGTCGCTGGTGTGGACGAACACACTGACCTACACCAGGACCGTCGGGGCACACGGGTTCAGCCTGATCGGCGGGACTGAAATGCAGCAGTCCCAGTGGGACGGCACGTCGGTCGGGACGACGAATCTGATAACGTTCGATCCCGCGTTCACCACGGTGCCGACGACGGGGAACAGCCTGCTCAACCCGCCCGGCGGTTGGGCGGGTGAGCAGGCATTTCTCGGTTTCTTGGGCCGCTTGAGCTACAACTACGCCGACAAATATCTCGCCAC
>QHWT01000106.1 GCA_003222675.1 Acidobacteriota bacterium
CGATCGCAGGCCGACCGGCGTCAGCAATCGCTCGCGAACCACGTCGATCACCCGGGACCATCGCGCGCGATCGAGCACCGGGTGCGGCAGCGAGATCGCGAAGACCTGGTTCGGACGGCACGATGAATCATCGCCGTGTTCGCCGTCGACGATGTCATACAGATACTGGCCTTCCTCGAACCAGAAGCGCTTGTTGAACGATTCCCTCGCCCGCCGCGCGTGCCCGGAGATGTCCAGACCCTCGCCGCCGCCAAACTGCCGGGTCCACGACTCGAGCAGGCACAGCGCGTTGTACCAGAGCGCATTCAGCTCCACGGCCTTGCCGCGGCGCGGCGTCACGACCCAGTCGCCGACCTTCGCGTCCATCCACGTCAGCTGGTAGCCTTCCGCGCCCTGCGTGAACAAACCGTCCGCCGGATCGATGTGAATGCCGTAGCGCGTCCCGCGCAGGTGATGCTCGACGATGTCAATGAGGACAGGCAGGAGCGTGCGAAGCGTCTCCTCCTCGCCAGTAACCTGCGTGTACCGCTCGATCGCATGGAAAAACCAGAGCGTCGCGTCCGCGGTGTGATACAGCCCCTCGCGGTCGCCTTCGGGAAACATGTTCGGAATCAGCCCATCGCGTACGTACTGGCCGAACGTCCTCAGAATGTAGCCCGCCTCGCGGACACGACGCGGCGTCAGCGTCAGTCCCTCGAGGCTGATCATGGTGTCGCGTCCCCAGTCGGTGAACCAGTGATAGCCGGCGATCACCGTCCGCACCTCATCGCCCGCCGCGCGCGCGCGCGCGAATTCTTCGATGCGTCCGGCGGGCCGGATGACGAATTGGTCCGCGGCGAGCACGAGCTCCGCACCGAACTCGTCCTGTTCGGGAACGCGGGAGATCGCGAGCAGGCGTTGCCGGCGCTCGTGTTCGGCGGCGGCCGCCGCGCCCGGCGAGAGGGCGAGGATCGTTTCCCAGGGTTCGGTGGACGCAATCAACGTGACGTCCTGCCCGCCCTTCGCGTCCGCACGAAAATAACCGGGACTCCAGAGGGGTCCGACCCCGTGATAGCCGCGACTCTCCTCCATCCGATACGGAACGTTCGGCGCTCCCTTCTCATCCAGCGTGAGTGCCGCGCATTCGCCGCGCAGCACCATGCGCAGGACCGGGAGATCCGGACCGGCCGAGAGCTCGTAGCGATTGCCGGTCGCGGCGATCGTGTAGGCCTTCGCCGGCGATTCGTTCACCGCCGCCTCGTGCGGCCGGAAATGGACCGAAGGGCGCAGCGCGAAGCGCAGCACGCCCGTGCCCTCGACGACGCGATACGTCACGTGGGAGGTGTTCTGGCAATACGGCATCAGGATACGCTTCTCGATCGTGAAGCCGTTGATGCGATACACCCACACAGGCAGGCCCATCTCGAGCCGGAACTCGGCGAGGTGCTCGGCGCGATCGGAGGTGTTCGGACCGGCGACCTCGTCTTCATCGCCGAGCCAGATGACGCGGCGGTCCGGAAGACGCACGCGTTCCAGCAGGTGGTTGAGCATCACGAAGCGTCCAAGCGGCGCCGGCAGCGCGGCAATCAGCATGCCGTGATACCGGCGCGTCATCACGCCGGCCACGGTCCCTGCCGCGTAGCCTCCGAGACCGTTCGTGACCAGCCATTCGCGCCGCGGCGGACGCTCGCCCGCGCCGGCCGCTTCTTCCTCGCGATCGCGGGGACCTTCGATTACCCGCGTCAACTCACGCATGTTAATCCTCGGATCTGCGCCGGGTCTAAGACCCGGCCTGCAAAATCATTTGTAGGGCGCCTCTTCAGAGGCGCCTTTCTGGTGTGGACGCGCCTCGGGCGTAAACAGCAGCGCACACCCGCCGGGTATCGTCCAAGCTTTGTCGGTATCGATATCCGCCGTCCCCTGGCCGTCGTATTCCGGTGCTTCGCTGCTCCAGGCCAGCCGCCAGCGCGCATCCCATGGCGGCGCCATCAGCGGCTCGTGGGCGGGGACGAGATCGAGATCGCAATCCAGGTTGACGACCACCAGACGATCGCCGTGCTCCCGATTGATGTACCGAAGCACCAAGGCACCCGGGCCGAGCACAGCTCCTTCCGGACGCTGCAGCCCTGCCCGCGCGAGGACGGGATCGCTCCGTCGCAGCGCCATCAAGTCGCCATGAAACCGGTACGCGCTGGCGTGGCTCCGGCGCTCCGTGAGATCGAGCTTGCAGTGCTCGAATGTCGCGATGTCGGTAGGCGGCGGAAGCACGCGCCGAATCGCCTCGTCTTTCAGGCTGGGAAACTGACCGAGAAACTCGACGCGCCCGTCGCGCACCGCCGCCGCCAGGTCCGGCTTGTGATCGGCGAAATACAGGAAAG
Source organism: Acidobacteriota bacterium (assembly GCA_003222675.1). Taxonomy (GTDB): domain Bacteria; phylum Acidobacteriota; class Vicinamibacteria; order Vicinamibacterales; family 2-12-FULL-66-21; genus QHWT01. The sequence goes on from QHWT01000106.1 coordinate 2,358, forward strand.
GGCGCGAAGACGAGAACTCCTGCCCCTGGAACAGCATCGGCGTCGAGGGCCCGAGCAGCATCCATGCGGCGACCGCGCGGTACCGTGCGGGAGACGCCAGCTGGTGGAGACGGCGGCCAAACGCGGAATTCGCGACCTGATCGTGATTTTCCAGGTACGTGACGAACGCGTGCGGCATCAGATCCAGGGCGGGCGTGCCACGCCGCTGGCTCTGCCACGAATAGTATTGACCTTGATACAGGTATCCGAACCGCGCACACGAGATCAGTTCCTGCGCGCTGCCGAGATAATCGCGGTAGTACGCCTCGCGACGCCCAGTCAGCGCGACGACCGCCGCATGATGCGCATCGTCATTCCACAGCGCGTCGGCGCCGTAGCCGCCTCGCTTTGCCGCGGCCTCGCCCAAGCCCGCGGCCTGCTCATTGCGGGCGTCGGCGCGAGGTCTGATAATGCGCGTGTCCTGTGGCTCGTTCTCGGCGATCATGAGAATCGATCGTGACGAGGCAGCCTGCCGCGCGCGCGACACGACCGACGCGATGACGTGCTCGCGCGACGCGTCCTTGATGTCCTGCGTCGCATCGAGTCGCAGGCCGTCGAAGTGGAACTCGTCGATCCAGTAACCGGCGTTCTGGACGAAGAACTCGCGCGCCGCCGGCGGACCTTCGAAATTGATGGCGCGACCCCAGTCGTTCGTGTATTTGGCCGTGAAGTAGTCGGGCGAGAATTCGTCGAGATAATTGCCGTCGGGACCGAGGTGGTTGTACACGACATCGAGAATGACGCCGACGCCCAGCGCGTGCGCGCGATCGATGAAGGCGCGGAGATCGTGCGGTGTTCCGTACAGCCGCGTCGGCGCGAACAGATCGACGCCGTCGTAGCCCCAGCCGAACCGACCTGCAAAGTCCGCGATCGGCATCATCTCGATGATGGTGATGCCAATCCGTGCGAGCTCCTCGACCTCGCGTGCCGCGGCCGCCCACGTGCCCTCGCGCGTAAACGTGCCGACGTGCAGCTCGTAAATCACGTGACCGTTTGAACCGACTCCTTTCCACCCCGAATCGGTCCACGGGAAGGACGGATCAATGTATTGCGATGGCTCGTGCGGCCCGTCGGGCTGACAGCGTGACGCCGGGTCCGGACGCAGCCGCTCGCCATCGAGACGAAACCAGTAGCGTCCGCCGGGCCGCGCATCCGGATCGAACACGTTGAAGTGTCCGTCTGGTTCACGCGTCATGGAGAGCGTGCGCGCCGCGCGTCCCTCGTGCTCCAACGAGACGAGCTCCACGCGCGCCGGTGCCGGAGCCCAGACGCGCACGTCTGCTCCGCCGTCTGTCTGCAGTTCCGCACCGACCGTCAGCCGGCGTCTGAGATAGGCGCGCGACATCTTTGGTTGCGATCAACGCTGCGCGCGGCGGCGCTCGCGACCCGCGAGGCGCGCAATCTCCGCCGCCAGGATAGCCGGTTCCACCGGCTTGGGAAGGTCGCGATGGACATCGGACAGCAGGCGCCGCATCTCCTGATTGGTACGCGAAAACGTCGTCAGCGCCAGCGCGGGAATCCGTCCACCGCGATCGGACTCGAGCGATTGTACTTTCCCCACCAGCGAGTACGAATCGCGATCGGGCGACAGCGCATCGCTGACCAGCACGTCGGGACGCCATGCCTCGAGCGCCTCGAGCGCTTCGTCGACCGAGTCGACGAGGCGAACCACCGCGCCGCGCTGCTCCAGGATGACCGACACCAGGTCGCGTCCGTCCCGATCGCGATCGAGCACCAACACGCGCACACCTGTCAGCGGGGGCGATCCGACGGCGATCGTCGCCGGCAGGCGCAGCGGCGGCCGGACGCGCTGATCTTCCGGATGCAGCGGCAGCCGCATCGTAAAAACGGCGCCGCGACCTCCCGCATCGTTGCGGACATTGATCTCACCGGCATGCCGTTCGACGATTTCGCGCACCAGCGACAACCCGACGCCGAGTCCGCCGGCCGACCGCGTCGTCGAGGCGTCTGCCTGCGTGAAGCGATCGAAAATGCGGGGGAGGAATTCGGGATCGATCCCCGGGCCCGTGTCCCTTACGGTGACCGACGCCGCGTCGTTCGCGTCGATCGAGACCTGCACGGCGCCGCCGCGCGGCGTGAACTTGATGGCATTGGCAAGAAGGTGCCAGACGACCTGCCGCAGTCGATCGGCATCGCCGCGGACCACGACCGTCACCTCCGGCGCCGTGAGATTGACGCGCACATCCTTGGCTTCGGCGGCCGTCGACACCGACGTCACCGCCTCCTGCACGATGCCCCTCAGCGACACGGGACGGCTGTCGATGCGGAGCTTGCCGGTGAGCGCCTTCGAAATATCGAGCAGGTCCGACGTCAACTGCGCCTGCAGCCGCACGTTGCGCTCAATCGATTCGAAGCCGCGCTGCGCCGTCACGCCATCGAGCTTCCCGGTGCGGATCAGATGCACCCAGCCGAGCACCGCGTTCAGCGGAGTGCGCAGCTCGTGGGAAATCGTGGCGAGAAACTCGTCTTTCATCCGGTTGGCCGCTTCTCCCTCGAGCCGCGCCGCGTGCGCCACACGCGCTTCGCGTTCCGCCGAGCGACGCGCGCGGCGCAGTTCCGCGACAAGCGCTGTCAACAGGAGCCCTTGCAGCACGAACAACGCGAGGTGGGTGTGCACGGCAGCGGTCAGCGTGCCGCTCGCGGTGACCGCGCCGAAGATCGCGCCGAGCACCGTGACGGCAAGCGCGGCGCCCGTTCCGGCAAACCATGCGCTCCCCAGCACGAGAATGCCGAGGAGAAGGAAGAAACCCCCTTCGTCGAGCACCGTCGCCGGAGAACGCGCCGCGTAAAAGAGGATCACGACCGCCGCGATGGATACAAAGTGCCGCGCCGGTCCCGGCAGTGTCGGAAACGGATACGGCCCGGTCCCTCTTGTCATGAGTCTGCAACCATCTTCGGCGCACCCGGCAACGCGCGGCTATCCGAGCCACTTGTCGCAACGCGCGTGCCACGGGCAGGGCAGTTATTTAAGGGATGTTTGCTGGCGGCTCCAACTCTTCCTTATCTGGAACCGGAGGCGCGGGTTCGCCGAGGACGGCGTCGATGAGTCCGTAATCTCTCGCCTTCACCGCATCGAGGTAGAAGTCCGTGCGCTTGGTGTCGCGGATGATCTGACGCAGCGGCTTCCCTGATCGATCGGCAAGAATGCGATAGATTTGGCTCTGCATTTGCTTCAAGCGGTCGAGGTGCTGCGCGGCGGCTGTCGTTGATTGCCAGCCAGCCCACTTCGCCGGTTCATGAATCATGATCCACGAATGCGGAAACGCGAGGCGTCGGCCGGCGCTCGCGGCCTGCAGGACGACCGACCCCATCGAGTACGCCATACCCTGGACGATGATCGTTACCTCGATGCCGTTTCCGACCAGCAGGCGAATCGCATCATGCAGTGCGAGACCATCGGTGACGTTACCGCCGGCGCTGTTGATGTACAGCGTGATCGGCCGCCGGCTGTCGTTCGCAAGTTCGCGCAGGCGCTCGATCGACGCTCGCGCGCTGTCCTTGTCGATGTCCCCTATTAAATAGATGTCGCGGAGCCGGTCGGATTGTTCTTTCCGCAGGATGTCTTTGACCGCATCGACGAGCTCAGTTAGCAGGCGATCGCTTATGTCGCTCATACCAGCCCTCGATTATCGCATGGCGATCTCCACACGCGGTGATGGCAAATGAAGAGTTTCGTGCATGTCAAAGGTCACCCGGTGCATCCAGCGCTCATTCCATTTCCATTTGCATTCCTTCCAGGAGCTCTTCTATTCGACGTTGGCAGCCTCTGGCTCGCCCGTCCGCTATGGGCGATCACGGGATACCACTTGTTGCAGCTTGGGATCCTGGCGGGACTCGCCGCGGCCGTCCCGGGCGCGTTGGATTTCTTCAGGCGCGTGCCGCCGAATAGTTCGGGCCGCAACCGGGCGCTGCGTCACGGCGTGCTGAACGTCGCTGCGATCGCGATGTTCGTGATCGTATGCGCTCTGCGGCGAAATGGCTTCGTCACGCCAACGACGCTCGCGCTCGAGCTCCTGGGCGTGCTCACGCTGTTCTACTCGGGATCGCTCGGCGGCGTGCTCGTCACGCGCAATCTGATCAGCGTCGACCATCGGCACGCAAACGCGGGCAAGTGGCGTGAAGAGCGGTTCTCGGGGCCGCCCGGTCAACCACTCGTCGTCGGCCACGCGGACGATCTGAAGGAAGATCAGATGAAGCTGCTGATTGTGAACGGGCAGCGTATCGTGCTCGCGCGGTTGAAACGCGGATTCGCGGCGTTCGATGACGGCTGCACACACCGCGGCGGTTCGCTCGCCGACGGGGTGTGCATAGCCGGTTGCGTCCAGTGCCTGTGGCATGGATCGCAGTTCGACTGCACGACCGGCGAAGTCAGGAACGGCCCCGCGAAGAAGAAGCTCCGCGTGTACGAGGTGAAGCAGTACCAGGGCGATGTGCTGCTCGTTTCGCCACCGGGATGACGAACTTCTCCGCGGTGAGGAGGGCGGAAAAACTGACCACCTTCACGTCGACGAGACCGGCGTCCTGACCCGCCCGCATCATCTCGGCCTCGGTGAGATCCCTGGAGCCCTTCGGCCGCAGCGTCCACAACGCGCCGTCCGATTTCAGTCGCGGGACGAGCGCCGCAAGCCGCCGCAGATCGTTGCGATCACGGAACGTCGCGAAAATCATATCTGCGGCGCCGGCGCCGGTCGTCCGCACGCGCGCGCCGCGCGCCTTCAGTTCGGCGACAAACGCCTCATCGCCTTCGATCCCGAGGAGGAGCACGTCATGATTCGGCTTCACACCCAGCTTGTCGATTCGCGGACGAGTGCTCGGCGTGTCCTTCATCGCGCTGGCGAACCTTCGCCGGGTCTTGCCTGGAGATGCTTGATGAAAGTATCCATCGTCGCCGTGTAACCGAACACGAAACGCGACATGAAACGGAAGATCGGATTGTAGACTTCTCCGTCCTCCGTGATCGACAACTCGGATCCGCCGGCGGTTGGCGTGAGGCGATACGTCCACGCGCCGCCGAATGACAGCGTGGGATCGGCGATCCGCCCGACAAGCAGCGACGGCCGCTCCATGCGTTCGAAGAACAACGGGATCTTGCCGGTGGAGGTCTCCTCCACCCACGCCGGCCGTCCGTCGCGATCCGGCAGGCGTTCGACATGCTTCACGTCCCGCCGCCATGTCTTGTAGTTGTCGACGTCGCTCAACAGCGTGAACAGCGCATCGGGCGGCATCTTCACCTTCGTCGTCCGCGTTGCCGTATGCGCTTTCGGCAGCCGCGAGCCAATGAGCGCCACCATGCCGGCGATCGCCGCCAGCGCGATCACGATCCACACTGCCCATCGCATGATCATCTCCTTCGGCCAGAACGGGGACACTCACACTTCTTCCCAGAACCGGACACTTCCGCCCTGAAAGTGTGACTGTCACCGTTTCGGACCCAGACTATAGCTGACGACCCGCGGCTGAGGAGGCGTGCATCTCCTCCTGCGCCGCGCGCGCGAGCAGCTCGAGACCCTGGATCGCGCGGACCCGCTCGTCTTCCGTCAGCCGCGCGAGGACCGCATCCACGCGCGCGGGATCGAGCACTGAAGTGGCAGCGCGGACGCAGACACCGGCGCTCGTCAGCCGGACGTGAACGCGTCGTCGATCCGTCGCATCCCGCAGGCGGACGACGTAGCCTTTGCGCTCGAGCCGATCGATCGCGAGCGACATGGTGGCGGCGGTGACACCCATGTGGCGCGCAAGGTCCCGCACCGTCGTGGGGGCGAGCTCGTCAAGATGATCGAGAATGCTGGCCTGGTGGCGGCTGAGCAGATGCTGACTCTGGGGATCGCGCACGTGTCGTGTGTGGCAGGCGAAGTAGATCCGCGGATAGAGCGTCATCACCGCATCGCGTGCTTTCACGCGCGCAGCTTCGCGCATAACGATTGATTTGTCAAATCAAACTATATTTCCGTAAGTTATTGCAAACCCTGAAGCGGCCACTCTCGTCCAATGCACCGATCCTCCCCGGTTCGGGTCCGAGGCACTGACCGGATCTGGGACGCGGCGGTTCCGCGAGCGGTCAGCGGCTGACGCGGTCGTCGAGCGACAGCCGCGGCAAACATCAGGAAAAACACGCAGTTTTCGTGAAATCCGGCGTGGCACGACGTTTGGCATATCTGTCTTCACCGGACGTGTCGCAGATGGGTTCCCGGCCGGGTCTTCAGGCCCGGCGGTCAGCCGTCCGAGATTACAGAGGCAGTTGCACATGGTTGATATCGCTCGTCCGTCGCAGGCCCGGAAAAAGAAAATTCGCCGCGCGATTTACGGCGCTCTGGCGCTCGCCG
>QHWT01000135.1:0-2991 GCA_003222675.1 Acidobacteriota bacterium
CGCTAATCGTCAACGTTTCGATGTCCGTGACGCTGCCCGAGAGCGCGTCGCTTTCGCCGACGCTCGTCTTGCTGATTTTGTTTTGCGAGTGACGCGCTCCGGCAAGCGTTTGGATCCCGTCTCGCGATTCCACTCCTCGAACGTCTCGTTCGAGATTTTGCCTTCGACGAGCAACTGCGCGAATTTTCGGCGCTGTGCTTGGCTCTTGAACGGCATGGCACCTCCGACCGGCCGCTCTCCAGGCGGTTCGGACTCCCGCGATTACGATACCCAGCGGAACGCGCCTTGGCGAATCTCGGTGTGGGCAGGGCGCGGCATCACATGCGCACGGAACGAATTCCCTCTTCGGCCGACGAACAACGGGCGCTGTTAGCGTTCGCCATTGGTCTTCGCTCTGTTCGGTCCCGGCATGGCGTCGTCGCTTCGCGAGCGGCGACGGACCGTCGCAGATCGCGCCAGGCAGACGTCACGCCGGAACCTCACGTCCTCCAGTGACCGTGCCGTGGGGTTCCTCAGGTCGCGAAGGAACCACCACAGCACGGTTCCACTGGAGGACAGAATGGCTCCGACCAACACCGTAAACGGAAACGTCACCGTCAAGTTCGTGGTCAACGAGAAGGGCAACCCGCCCGGAAAACTCGCCGACGCCGAGCTGCACTTCAACGACGGCGTGCTCGCCGGGTTGAAGCTCATTGGCTTCGCTGTCTGGGAGCGCCGAACCGGCGGAGGCCGGAACGTGACGTTCCCCGCGCGTCAGTACTCCGTGAACGGGGAGCGGCGCAGCTTCGCGCTCTTGCGACCGATTGACGATGTCGCCGCGCAAGCTCGTATCCGCGATCTGATCATCGACGCATACGCCGATCTCGAGGCAAGCGCAGCTTAGCTCGTGAGCACACCGAGACGGGGCGTCCGACAGGCGCTCCGTCTTTACCGTATTCGCACTGCTCTCGTTCGCCCGTTTACGATCTTTCGCCTTCGGTTTGAGGCTGCGAGCAGTGATGCCCATCACTCCGAGCAGCGTCACCGTCCTATGATTGAATTTATGGCGGAACAGCGCCTGCTCAGTCTGAACGTCGAGTGCTACGCCGGCCATCGCGGCGAGCAGACGCCGCGCATGCTGATTCTGGGTGACCGTCGCATCGCCGTTGCGGAAGTGCTCGACGCCTGGCTGGCGCCCGAGTATCGGTACTTCAAACTGAGAGGCGGAGACGGTGATACGTACCTCGTCCGGCATGATGAGCGATCCGACACCTGGGAACTGACGATGTTCCGCGCGGAACGCGTTGGCGAATGATCAAATGAGCGCACACGCGCATGACGCTGACCGGCTTCGGCAGATTCGAGCTCGCGTACTTCCGCCACACCGGCAAGTGGTTCACGGTCTTCCGTGGACTGACGGCGGCCGAGTGCTTTCGAGAGATCGAAGAGAACGAAGTCTTCTGCCCACGACCTGACGATCGCAAGGAGATGCCGTGGCTACGAAGCCGCGCACCATTGACGAATATCTGGCCGGGCTGTCTCCCGAGAACCGTACCGCGCTTCAAAAGGTGCGTCGGGCCGTCCATGCTGCTGCACCAGGCGCCGAGGAGCGCATCAGCTATGGGATGCCGGCGTTCCGCCTGAACGGGAAGCTCATTGCCGGCTTCAAGGCGGCGGCGAACCACTGTTCTTTCCACCCGATGAGCGGCGAAACCGTGGCAACACTCAAGGCGGAACTCACCGGATACGAGACCAGCCGAGGAACCATTCGATTCACGGCTCGAGATGGCCTGCCAGCTACACTCGTTCGCAGGCTGGTGAAGGCGAGAATTGCGGAGGACTGAGGTCAACGCTCGCCTTCGAACAGGCGAATCAGCGCCTCGGCGTTGCCGAGCGCATCGTGCACCGGATGGTGATCGTGCTTCGTCCGGCGCAGACGCTTCCAGTTCTGCGTCTTGTGGAAATCGCCAACCCAGCCCGGCGTAGAAGTCGGCGATCCGTCGTCCGGAATACCCGAACGAGTTCATGCCGAAGTAGCGCCAGAAATAAAAGTTGATCTACTGGAAGTCGTACGCCGGATTGTCCGATACGAACACGACCGGGCTGCGCGGTTCGAGCCAGTCACGGAACCGTGTGAACGTCTCGTGCGAACAGTCTTTCCCGTGGAACGTTTCCGTGCGCCCTTCGCGAAGCGCGTTGACGTCCACCGCACCGAACTCCGTCATGTCGCCGACGGAGGGTGCGCCAACGCCGAACGGAGCTTCACAGTCGACGACGATCAGCGTGCTCATCGCCTTCGCCCACCTTCCGCGAGCCGAACTTCACAGTCGCGTTCCGACCTCGAGAGCCGCTTGCCACGCGGCGATATCTGATTCGCGCCACGCGACGCGCCGGCGACCGACGCGCACCGGTTGCGGAAACGTGCCCGCCTTCATCTTCCGGTAGATCGTGGTGATGTCGAGCGACGTGCGCTCCTCGACGGCCCACTTGTTGAGGAGCCGATCTGATCGGACAACCCGTTCTGAAACGTTCACTGCCGGATTCATGGTGCCCTCCTAGCAGCAGGCGAGGGCCGAGAGGAGTCCTCGTCGCCTGCTTCGCCTTCACGTCGCACTGCCGCTTCCCGGCAATGTCGGACAGTATTGTCAAAATTGACAATATCGTCCAACACGCCTATAGTCAAGTCGAAAGGCGGCTCTCTGATGGCAGTCGATCGTGAAGCTTTAGCGCGTGCGCTTCGAGAGGCGCGGCAAAACCGCGGAATGAGCCAGGAGGCTGCGGCCAAGCACGTTGGGCTTTCTCGCACGGTTCTGACGCAGATCGAGCTTGGCAATCGGCCGGTCTCTTCCGACGAGTTGTCGAAGCTCGCCGGCGCCTACCGAAGACCGGTTAAGGATTTCTTGCCGCCAACCGAAGTGGATGAGGGCGACCTCCTCGCGAGGGTCTTTAGCGTCGAGCCGTCGCTCCCCGGACGATTGAGGCCAGATCTCGAGCACGTCGTGAGCCTGTGCG
>QHWT01000135.1:3012-3529 GCA_003222675.1 Acidobacteriota bacterium
CGGCCGGCCCGCACGTACCGGACCGCCGCAATATCGAGTAGCCAGTCCTCGCAACACCGCCGACGCAATCGTGCAGGGCGAGCACGTGGCCGATCAGGAAAGGCAGCGACTGGGACTCGGCACCGGATCTCCGATTGGAGACGTGCCGGGTCTCTTGGCCTCGCAAGGTGTGCGCGTCGCAATCCTGCCGCTTCCTGAGGAGGTGTCCAGCATCTTCCTTCGACATCGCCTCGTTGGCTCTCTGATTGTCAGTGGTCCGGAGGAGAGCGAAGCCAGAGGCTGGTTTCGATCCTGTCTCCTGCATGCGTACGCGCTCGCGCTATTCGAAACGGAGCCGTCGGTGGATGTCATCACGGCGCAACACTCGGACGAATTGTGGCATATGCGCGCGAGCGCCTTTGCCGCAGCTTTCCTCCTGCCCAGATCCGGGCTCGAGAGCACGATTGCAAGCCTTGATAAGGGCCGTCCCAGCCGGAGGGCGCTCGCGGTGTTTGGGTTGGCCGTCGAAGAAGCCGCA
>QHWT01000136.1 GCA_003222675.1 Acidobacteriota bacterium
CCGGCTCTTTTTCTCGGCCACCTATTACCGGCGCAACACGAAGAACTTCCTCGTGAACGTGCCGCTGCCGTGGACGTCGGGCTTCTCGACGGGTGAGGTATATGGGAACTTCGCCGCCACCGCGCCGGTCAACAGCGGGCTCGTCCGCAATACGGGGGTCGAGCTCGAGGCTGGATACACCTTCACCGCTCCTGGCGGGGTCGACGTCAGGCTCGGCGGGAACCTGACCACGGTGCACAACACCATGGTCTCTCTGGCGCCAGGTGTTCAGGAGTATTTTCAGAACAGCATCTATCGCACCTCCGTCGGATACCCGATCGACTACTTCTACGGGTACAAGACGTGCGGGATCTACCAGACGGCCGCCGCCGCGACCGCTGCCCCGCCGGACCGGACCATCGGCACCAACCGGCCGCAGGCCGGCGACGTCTGTTTCCAGGACGTCAACGGAGACGGCGAGATCACCGCCGCCGACCGCGCCTATCTAGGGAAGGCGATCCCGGACTTTCATTACGGCCTGACCCTCAACGCCTCCTTGCGGCACTTCGATCTGTCGCTGTTCTTCGCCGGCGTGGGCGGCGTACAGAAGTTCGACTCGGCGGCCATCTCACTGGCGTCGGTGAGCGGCGGCGGAGCGAATCGCTCGGTGGCGGTGTTGGACCACTGGACTCCCCAGAATCCCAGCAACACGGTGCCCCGGGCGATCGTGGGTGATCCGAACCAGAATGACCGCCTGTCGGACCGTTGGATCGAGGACGCGCACTACTTCCGCCTGCGCAACGCGCAGATCGGCTACACCCTTCCCACGGGCCTGTGGGGCCTGAAGTCCACCCGCGTGTGGGTGTCGGCAACCAACCTGTTCACCCTGACTCCCTACAGGGGTCTCGATCCCGAGTTTACGACCAGCATCGACTACTCTCGATCACTGAACGGGATCCAGCAGCAGGCGGGGACGGACCGAGGGAGCACGCCCCAGCCCCGCACGTTCCAGGTCGGCGTGACCACCTCGTTCTAGGACGGAGGCGAACATGAAGCGGACTGCGTTGGTGATCGCCGCGTCGCTGGGGGTCGCACTCGACCTCGGCTGCCATATCCTCGACACCGAGCCATTGGGAACGCTGACGGACCAGACGTTCTACCAGACCGAGAAGGACTTCGACGCGGCCACACTCGCGCCCTACTCGACGATGCTCAACCTCACGTACGATCAGAACGGCATGGGGTGGTGGGACGGCTTCCTCCTGCCTGATGACAACGTGCAGTACCGCGATCCGAATCGGGAGAACGACGTGTTCAACTGGTCGGCGACCAACGTCGACTTCGCCTGGGTCTGGGCGACGGCGTACAAGGGCGTGATGCGCGCCAACGTGGTCCTGGATCAGCTCCCCAAGGCGACAAAGTTCGCCGACCCGACGAAGAAGCCGCGCTACGAGGCGGAAGCGAAGTTCATGCGCGCCTGGTGGTATTTCCTGCTCGCGCGTAACTGGGGCGACGTCCCGATCGTTACCTCGGTGCCGACGAGCACCGCGGCCACGCAAGTCGGCAATTCGCAGCCGGGGGAGGTCTGGGACCTGATCGAAAGCGATCTCGATTTCGCAGCGACGACCCTCCCCACGGATTATGGCGCCGAAAAAGGACGGGCCACGCGCTACACGGCCCTGGCCCTGCTTGGGAAGGTGGAAGTGTACCGGGCGCAGTGGTTCAATCAACCGGCCAAGTATCAGGAAGCGATTACGCATTTGACGGCCGCGGCCGCCGGTCCGTTCAGCCTCGTGCCGGACTACGGTGACAATTTCCGCGACGGGACCGAAAACAACTCGGAGTCGCTGTTCGAGGTCCAGGCCACCGCTGGCGACAACATCAACGCGTGGGGCGTCACCGACCTCGGCGGCGCCGCCGGTCACGCGTGGCCGATCTACGTGAGCCCGTCCTGCTACTACGGGACCGGCGGCGGGTGCGCGCCGAAGGCGTGGGGCGAAGGCTACGGGCAGATCGAGATCACCGTCTCGCTCGCAAGCGAGTTCGAAGCGGGCGATCCGCGCTCGGCCGCGACCATGTACTCGACTGGCGAGGACTACGGTGGCGTCCTCTACCAGATACGGACCGATACCACTCCGCCGCAAGCGGTGCTGTGGTCGCGGACCGGTCATACGCCGGCCAAGTACGACCGGCCGTTCGATCCGAACCGGTTCCCCAACAACCTGTCTACCGACAACCTGCGGCTGATCCGCCTGGCCGACGTGCTCCTGCTCCTGGCGGAAGCGAAGCTGCTCGGGAATAACGACGTGCCCGGGGCGGCGGCGCTCGTGAACCAGGTGCGCGCCCGCGCCCGGCAGACGTACCGGATCGTCAACAACACCACCGACACGACGGGCGTCCTCCCCGATGTGCCGACGTCGGGCGCGACGAACACTTGGTTCGTGACCTACCTGACGCACGAGCGGCGCGTCGAGCTGGCCCTGGAAGATGCGTACCGCTACGACGACCTGGTCCGCTGGCATCGCGCCGGCTTGATCACCGCGGAACTTGCTCAAGCCGATACCGCAGCGTGAGCTGGACGTGAACCCGAACCTGAAGCAGAACCCGGGTTACTGAGCTGGGCGGTAGAAGGCGGTAGGGGATACTCGGTCCGGGACGGGCGACCAGCCGCGAAGAGTCGCGAGTGAACTTGCGGCTCGGCCCTGTCAGTGAACTGACCCCGGCGCCGCCGCTTGGGCGGCAGGGCCGAGCCGCGGCTTCAGCCGCGACTCCGAAGAGCCGCGCGTAGACTCGCGACGGTGCGCGAGCCCCGGCTTCAGAACCAGGTCCCGGCTGTGCCCCCGGGAATCGTACACCGTCACCCGCGTGACCTCTTCCGGCACCCGCAGAAAGCGGGACGACTGGGACAAGTACCCGGAGCCGTAATAGAGCTCCTCTCTTTGGGTCGTGCCGTCCGCCAGCGTGAGCACGGCGTAGGCGTCGAGCGCGCCGACCCGAACGGTGCGCGTCCGGCCGCGGCGCGATGGCGCGAATACCTTTAGGCTGTCGTCGTTCTGGGTGACGAGCACCAGCGAGTGGGTATCGTCCAGCACCAGCTCCGCGACGGCCTTCGGGTCGCCGTCAACGTAGAACCCGCTCGCGGCCCCGCTCATGTAGCGGAACTGCCCCGTGCCGTCCCCCAGGAGCACGGCGCCGACCGAGGCATCGTCCCACCCGGTCTGCGTGTCCACCGCGTGCGAGTTCCCTACCAATAGCACGTCTAGGTGGCCGTCGCCGTCATAGTCTCCCGCCAGCATGCCGAAGACGGGAGCGATCTGCGCCCGTAGGGGAAGCGACCGACGTGCGAACTTCCCATTGCCCCGGTTCTCCAGGTACGCGCTGGCGAACGTCACCGCCGTGCCCGTGTAGGCCCGCTCCCGCTCGGCGCGCGAGAGCGTCCGTTCGAGCGTGGCCTGCGCGTAGTCGTCGTAGCGGGGGAAACGCTTCGCCATCCCCGGCATCTGCTCGACTATCAGGTCCCGGGAGGCCACCGGGTACTCCTCGCCCTGGAGGTAATCGGACAGCACCGGATCGACTGTGCCGTTCTGGTCGAAGTCGGCGGCGTACACCCGCACCGGCTCCCGCTCCGTTGCCCGGTACCTCGTATTGAGCCCCACGTTACCGACGATGTAATCGGGGCGCCCGTCGTGGTTGA
>QHWT01000107.1 GCA_003222675.1 Acidobacteriota bacterium
GTCTTTTCGGGGCCTCGTTCGAGCGTGGCCGCGCATTCACCGCAGACGAACAGCGGGTCGGCGGAGGCCACGTCGCGATCCTCGGCGCCGGCTTCGTGCGGCGTCACTTTGGTAACGGCGCGAACGTTGTCGGTCAGACGATACGGCTCGATCGTGAGCCTTACGCGATCGTGGGAATCCTGGATCCTCGCTTCGATGGAGAGACGCTGGCCGGTCCGGTGCTCGGAAATCCCGACATCTGGATTCCTCTTCACCTTGACCCGGGCAGCCGCGATCACACCAACAGCCTGTTTGCCGTGGCTCGCTTGATTGCCGGAACGACGCTGGAGCGGGGCAGATCGCAACTCGTACTGGCGACGGGGCAGTTTCGGCAGATGTTCCCCGGCATTCTCGGGCCGGACGACACGTTCAGCATCGAGGGCCTGCGCGACGCGATGGTTCACGACGTGCGGCAATCGCTGCTCGTGCTTCAGGCTGCCGTGGGCTTCGTCCTGCTGATTGCCTGCGCGAATGTCGCCAGCCTGTTGCTCGTTCGATCGACTGCTCGCGCCCGGGAGATCGCCGTCAAGGCGGCACTCGGTGCGGGCCCGGGCCGAATCGTCCGGCAACTGCTCACCGAGAGTCTTGTCCTCTCAGCGGCCGGTGGGGCGCTCGGCCTCGTGCTCGGCATATGGGGGATGCAGGCGCTGCGGACGCTGTATCCAGGGAACCTTGCGTGGGTGGGTGGCCTCAGCGTGGGCACAGTGGACAAGAGGGTGCTCGCATTCACACTCATCGTCACAGTAATCACCGCATTCGTCGCCGGGCTCTTTCCAGCATTCCACGCGTCAGGCTTCAACCTGAATCGCGCGCTGAAAGACAGCAGCGCAAGCTCCAGCGGGCGCGTGAATCGCGTTCGTTCGGTGTTGGTCGGAGCGGAAATCGCGCTCGCGCTCGTGCTCCTGGTCGGCGCGGGCCTGCTGGCGCGCACCTTTCTCGCGCTGCGGACCGTGGACCCGGGATTCGATCCTCACGGTGTGCTGACGCTGCGCATGTCGCTCGTGGATCCCGGTCGGACCGGAACCGCAGGAGTCGAGCAGCTCATTCGTAATGCGGTTCAACGTCTGAGTACCGTGCCGGGTGTGGCGGTTGCGAGCGCATCATGTTGCATGCCTCTGGAAAATGACATGCGTTTGCGCTTCGTTATCGTCGGCCGTCCGCTCGAAGGGGCTTACCACGGCATGGGCAGCTGGCGATCGGTGTCGTCCGGGTATTTCGACGCGCTGAGAATCCCGCTCGTTCGGGGCCGTCTCTTCACGGAGCAGGATCGACTCGGCGCTCCGGGCGTCGCGATCATCAACCAGACGATGGCGCGTCAATTCTGGCGGAAGGGAGATCCACTGAACGATCGGCTTCTTATCGGGAAAGGCCTCGGCCCCCGGTTCGCCGCTGAACCGATCCGCCGGATTGTGGGGATTGTCGGCGACGTTCGCGACGCGACGCTGGCGAGCGAGCCGCGTCCGACGACGTACGTCCCGATCGCACAGCTGCCCGACGGTGTCATGGAGCAGACGATGGGGATGATGCCCGTCACGTGGATCGTGCGGACGTCAGGGAAGTCGGCTGCGCTGAGTCAGACGATTCAAAATGCGTTGGAACGCGTGTGCAGCCTGCCAGTGGCGCGTGCCGAGTCGCTGTCAGAGATCATGCGCGGAGCGAGGTCTGACAGTGATTTCTATCTCACGATCATGAGCGTTCTCGGCTGTGCCGCGCTGATGCTTGCGGGGATCGGGTTGAACGGCGTCATGAGCCATGCGGTGCAGCAGCGCACGAAAGAGATTGGCGTGCGCATCGCCTTAGGCGCCGATTCGATCCAGATCACGAAGATGATCGTGTTGCAGGGGATGCGACTCACCTTCGTCGCCGTCATGATCGGCGTTGCCGGCGCATTCAGCCTGACACGCGTCATGACCGGATTCCTGTTTGGCGTCACGGAGCGCGATCCCTTGGTGTTCGTCGCTGTGCCGTCGGTCGTGATCGTGGCTTCTCTGTTCGCCGTGTGGCTGCCGGCGCGCGCGATTGCGAGAATCGATACGATTCGCGGCCTCCGATCTGAATGATATGTCCGGGCCGTCACGTCGCCCACACTCGAAGTCCGCAAGCCCGGACAGCACGATCGCGGCATGGTTGGCTTGTGGACGGGCAACAACAGCGATGGCGACTTCGCGAACCTCCGCATCACACCGATGAAGTGAGCGGTCCCGCTATTATTCTTGCCCTGCGAATGCGTCGCGGGCATGATGTCGCCCATGAAAATCCGGGCACTCGTCCTGGCCGGCGCCGCGCTCGCGTGTCTTGCGCCTTCCGCTTTCGCGCAAACGGTCCTTATCACCAACGCGATGGTCATCGATGGCACGGGCGCGCCCGCGCGCCAGGCTGAGGTGCGCATCGTCGATGGAAAGATCGACTCGATCGGATCAAGCGGATCGATTGATCCTCGAGATCATGTCATCGATGCGCGCGGCCTGACGCTCGCGCCGGGGTTTATCGATACCCATAGCCATCATGACCGCGGGATTTTCGACCATCGGGATGCGCTCGCCGCGGTGAGCCAGGGGGTGACCACGATCGTGGTCGGCCAGCGCAACCCGCCGCGGTCAACATCGCCTCGTACGCCGGACACGGCACGCTGAGACGGCACGTCATGGGCGACGACTACAAGCGCGTCGCATCCGACAGCGAAGTCGCTCGCATGAAAGAGCTGTTGCGCGAGGAAATGGCCGCCGGCGCTCTTGGTCTCTCCACCGGTCTCGAGTACGACCCCGGCATCTTCTCCGCTAAGGAGGAAGTGCTGGATCTCGCGAAGGTTGCGGCTGCTGCCGGTGGCCGGTACATCAGCCACATGCGCAGCGAGGATCGCCAGTTCTGGCCCGCCCTCGACGAGCTGCTCACCATAGGCCGCACCACCCGGATGCCCGTGCAGGTCTCCCACATGAAGCTTGCCATGCGGGCACTCTGGGGTCAGGGCGACCAGCTCGTTGCGAAACTCGATGCAGCGCGTCAGGAAGGCATCGGCGTGACCGCCGACGTTTATCCCTGGACGATGTGGCAGTCGACGTTGACGGTGCTGTATCCCAAGCGCAACTTCACCGACCGCGCCGAGACAGAATTCATTCTGAAGGAAGTCGCGTCACCAGACGACCTCCTACTCGGCACGTTCACACCGAATCCTTCCTACGCCGGCAAAACCGTGCGACAGATTGCGGCGCTGCGCGGCGCCGACGCGGCCACGACACTCATGGCGCTGATCGCCGAAACGCGGGGTGCCGGCCGGAGCGAGAGTGTCGTCGCCACCGGGATGGACGAGCGCGACATCGTGCGCCTGCTGCGCTGGCCGTACACGAACATCTGCAGTGACGGTGAGTTGGACGGCGCACACCCGCGCGGGTTCGGTTCGTTCACCCGCGTCCTTGGCCATTACGTGCGTGAAGAACATGTCCTCACGCTCGAGGACGCCGTCAGAAAGATGACGGGTCTTTCCGCTGCGAACGTCGGAATCACGGACCGAGGGATCATCCGTCCCGGCATGTCGGCAGACCTCGTGCTCTTCGATCCCGCGACCGTCGCCGAACGCGCGACCAGCGTCGAGCCTCACGCCACGTCCGTCGGGATCAAGACCGTCTGGGTAAACGGGGAGATCGTGTACGACAAGGGCAGACCGACGGGCAATTTCCCCGGACGCGCGCTGCGCCGGACGAGAACAATTCCGGAGGACGCGGCGACGGCCGCTCCGCTCGATCAGCGCATCGACGAATTCGTGCGGGACGAGATGCGCCGTCAACGTATCCCTGGCGTGGCCATCGGCGTCGTCAACAAGGGAGACGTCATCGCGCGCGGTTACGGCTACGCCAACCTCGAGCAGCTCGTGCCGGTCACCGAAGAGACGATCTTCCAATCCGGCTCGCTCGGAAAGATGTTCACCGCCGCGGCCGTGATGCTGCTGGTCGAAGATGGGAAACTCGCCCTCGGCGATCCGCTCACAAAGTTCTTCCCGGACGCTCCGCTCTCCTGGAATACGATCACGGTGCGTCATCTGCTGACGCACACGTCCGGAATTCCCGATTACACGACGAGCACCTTCGATTACCGCAAGGACTACACGGAAGAGCAGCTCGCGCATCTTGCCTTCGAACAGAAGCTCGAATTCCCTGCCGGCTCGCGCTGGAATTACAGCAACACCGGCTACGCGCTGCTCGGGTTCATCGTGCACCGCGTGTCGGGACAGTTCTACGGCGACGTCCTGGCCGAGCGCATATTCAAGCCGCTCGAAATGACGACCGCTCGCATAATCAGCGAAGAGGATCTCGTCCGCAATCGGGCTGCCGGCTACCAGCTCCTGAAAGGCGAGATCAAGAATCAGCAGTGGGTGGCGCCGCAGTTGAACACGACGGCGGACGGCTCGCTCTACTGGTCGGTGCGCGATCTTCTCGCGTGGGACGCGGCGGTACGGCGCCGCGCGATTCTCAAGCCGGAGAGCTGGGAGCAAATCCTTACGCCCGTGCGCCTCAACAGCGGAAAGTCGTATCCGTACGGCTTCGGCTGGTCTCTGGACGAGCGCGACCACAAGCCTCTCCAGCAGCACGCTGGCTCGTGGCAGGGATTCAAGACGCAGCTCTCGCGTTTTCTCGGCGACGATCTCTCGATCGTTGTCCTTGCGAACCTTGCGCAGGCGGATCCCTCGCGCTTCGTCGATGGCATCGCTGCGATCGTCAATCCCGCTTTGACGGTGCCACAGCCCGCGCCGATCGACGAGGTGGAGCCGCAAGTGACCGACACGCTCCGCCATCTGCTCGACGCGGCGCGCGCAGGAAAGCTTTCGCGAGCGGAATTCGCGTACGTACGTGCCGGCTTTTTCCCGGACGCGGCCAACGCCTACAAACAGGAACTGGAAAAGCTCGGCCAACCGTCGCGCATGCAGCTCGTGGAACGGCGCGAGTTGGGCGACGATCGCATCTATCTGTATCAGCTCACCTTCACCGGCGGGACCCGCTACGCTCGGCTGGGCCTGGCGCCCGACGGCCGCGTCTCGGCATTCTCGCTGCGCGAACGTCCCTGATCGCGCAGCATCCACTCGCCGTTGAGAGGCGAATCGCCTGAAGCAGATCAGCCTTCGGTGTGCTCATACTTTGTCGTTCGACAGCAGCCTAGCGCGACCTGATTGTCGAATGTCAAGGTATGAGGGTCGCACGCGTGTCCTCCCGGGCTCATGCGGCGCACAAATCCTTGTTAGATAGCTTCTGCAACGGTGATGATGACCTTCCCGTGGATCTCGTCCTCAGTCATGTGCCGGAAAGCCTCGCGAGCCTCACTCAGATGGTACGTGCTGTCGATGATCGGTGTGACCTTCCCGGCTTCGAGGAGTTGCCTTAGGACGGCCATTGCTTCCTTCTTGGTGGGCATCGGAAGGCCGGGGCCTCGCAGTTGTCTCACGAAGCGTGCGAGGAAGATCAGTTTGAGGAAGTGCGGGATGAGGCCGAACACACGCTTGCCTGACGCTCCGAAATGCTCATGACCGATGAGTACGTATCGGCCGTCAGGTTTGAGCGCGCGCCTGCAAGCCGAGAATGGGTGATTTCCAGGAATGTCGAAGATGAGATCGTAGCGAACCCCAAGTTGAGTGAAGTCCTGTTGGGTGAAATCGATGACTTCGTCTGCCCCGAGTGAGCGCAGCATGCCGAGTTTGCGCGTGCTGTCCACGGCCGTCACGTGCGCGCCGTAGGCCTTCGCGAGCTGTAAGGTGAGGGCACCTACTCCGCCCCCGGCGCCATTGATCAGCACCGTCTGTCCCGGCCGTAGTTGGCTCGGGTCTCGAAGATTCTGCAGGGCGATGTAACCGGACGTAGGGACCGAGGCGGCCTGTTCGAACGTGATCTTGTCCGGCTTCGGCGCCAGCAGGTCTTGTGGGACGGACACATACTCGGCGAAGGCGCCGCCGTTGATCCATTGCTGGGTGGCGATGGTCTCGCCGAATACTGGGTCACCCGGCCGGAACCGGGTCACGCACTTGCCAACGGACTCGACGATCCCCGCCATGTCCGTACCGGGGATTGGGTTCTTAGGTCTGGAAAACCCAGCTCCCATCAAGCGAAGGACATAGGGCCGCCCACTTACGACGTGCCAGACATCCGGATGGACTGAGGCCGCGCGCACTCGAACCAAGACGTCATCATCGCCGACCACCGGCTTCTCGACGTCTCTGATCTCCAAGTCGTCAGGAGATCCATACCGCTCTTGGACGATCGCCTTCATTGCCTCTGCAAGTGCCTGACTCCGCTCGGCGGGTATCGGAAGAGATCTTAGCCGCTTGCTCCCCTCATCGTCATGGGGAGTGAGGTATTCGCCGTCACGTGAAATCAATGCACTCGGCGATTGCGCATCCGCGTGTCGTGCCTCATACATCGATCCTGCCCACCATCCCGACGCGCTGTGTCAGCTGGATCATTCGACACCGAAAAACCGCCGCGGGGACATGTTGTTGGGGCAAGAAACCGGGAGTGTCGTGGGAGCGAGTAAATTGGAACAGTGTCAGATCCACACTCAGGCCGACCGTGGCGGGTTGCCAAATCGTGCGGCGTTTACCGCGACTGAGGGCACTGGTTTCGGGGGCGCGCAGCGACTAATTGCAATTCGGGTGGGGCGCCCTGGCTGACACGAAGGATGAACGCAACGGCGAGATCGGCCTCTACCGCGCTCGTGCCGGTCGCGGAGAGCGGGCTGGCAGCATCCGGCCTTTCCGACGCGAGGCCGCATGCCAGTCCTGCGGGTAATCCCGAGGCGCTCATAACGCACCTCGCGAGTTCGACCGGAATCGTCTGGGACAACCGCGTCCGTGACGCTACGTTCAAATGAGCAGGTCAACGAGGCTGCACTTGGGCCGTACCGCTGCAAGAGACCACCTGAGCCATTGGTCCTCGCAATTCGCGTGAGGAATACAAACCATCTTGATACAAACGATTTTGACGGCCCGTTTGAGCCTATCATTCCCGACTCCGGTGCCTATTCCGTACTGGCGCACTCGGCTGGTTCGCAAACACGACGGGAGAGCTCCGCCGCGCTCCTGGATGCGGTAAGCCAGGATCTTCGAATATGCGCTTCGCACGTGCCGAACGAATCCGGGGTTCACCCTGGTAGCAGTCCTGACGCTCGCCGTAGGCATTGGCGCCAACACTGCGATCTTCTCACTCGTCAATACCGTATTGCTCACGCCACTCCCGTACCCGGATCCGTCTCGTCTGGTTGTATTCATGACGACGGCGCCTGAGGGGTGCGTACCACTTGCGTCCGAAGCAAAGTTCAACGCGTGGCGATCACTCACGTCAACCTTCGACCATATCGCGGCGTTTCGCTTCACACTGACGAACATCAACGCCGCAGATCACTTCGAGCGCATAACGGTCGGGGAGGTGAGTGCCGAATTGTTCGCGTTGTTCGGCGCGCGCACGCAAACCGGGCGCACGTTCTCTGCCGCTGATCACGTGTGGTATTGACTCCGGAGGACCTTCGCTTGTATGGTCCTGTCAGTAACTGAGAGGAACCGCGGATGAGCAAACCGACGGATCTCGTTCAGGGCACCCTCGACCTGCTGATTCTGCGGGTGGTGGCGCCCGAACCGCTGCACGGCTGGGCCATTGCCCAGCGGATCCGGCAGATGTCGAACGAGCAATTGCGCGTCGGTCAGAGCGCGTTGTACCCGGCCCTCCACAAACTCGAGCAGCAGGGCTGGATTGAGGCACGGTGGGCCCCGAGTGAGAACAATCGTCGCGCCAAGTACTACCGGCTCACGGCGGCCGGTCGCAGGGCCCTCAAGACCGAGACCGCCCAGTGGGAACGTCTGTCGGCCGCAATCTCGCTGATTGTGAAGCCCGCGTGAGGACGCGAGCGCCATGCGCTGGACCAGAAAGCTCCGTCTGCGTGTCCGTTCGCTGCTGCGAAGCGCCCAAGTCGAACGGGAACTCGACGAAGAGCTCCAATACCATCTGGAGCATCTCATTGAAGACCATGTCGCTCGCGGCATGTCTCCCGCCGATGCTCGACACACAGCGCTTCGGGAGATGGGTGCGATCGATCAGCGGAAGGAAGAGTGCCGCGATGCGCGCGGGCTCACACTGATCGACAGCCTTCGTCAGGACGCCACTTACGCACTCCGCTCGCTTCGGAGGACTCCCGCCTTCAGCATCGTCGCGACGGCCTCGCTCGCGATCGGCATTGGCGCAAACACCACCATCTTCACCGTCGTGAATGCCGTTCTGCTTCGATCCTTGCCATATCCAGGCTCGGATCGAGTCGTTGTTCTTCACGAGCACGCGCTCGATTCCGCCGAGCCGCTGAGCGTCCATCCTGTGAACTTCGCCGCGTGGCGCGCCAGAGCCCGTTCGTTCGAGTCACTCGTGCTCGTTCAGTTTCCCCCGTTGAATGTCATCGGGAGCAGCGGTCCGGAACAGATCGGCAGGCTCCTGACGACATCGGAGCTGTTTCGCGTATTCGGAGTCAGTCCGGTTCTGGGCCGCGGGTTCACGGACGAAGAAACGCGGCCCGGACCTCACGACGTGGTCATCCTCGGCCACGGATTCTGGCAGCGCTGGTTCGGGGGTGATCCTGGCGTCCTTGGACGGCAACTGGCTGTACAGGACGGGTCGCTCACAATCATCGGCGTTGCACCGCGTGGATTTCGCATCGGGTCGGCCGAGCCCGACGCGTTCACACCATTGACCATCGATCCCGCGGACCCGGCATCCAGCGGCTCACGAGCCTTCCAGTGCTACGGCCGCCTGGCCTCCGGCGTCAGCCTCGATGCGGCGAGGAGCGAAATGACGGTGATCGCGTCCGCGCTCCGGGGAGAGTACCGGCTCGATGACGGTATGGGCGTGTTCGTTTCCGGCCTCCATGAATATCTCGTCAGAGAGGCACGTCCAGGGCTGCGGCTGCTGATGGCGGTGGTGTCGACGGTGCTCGTGATCGCGTGCGTGAATCTTGCGGCCCTTTTGATGGCCCGCGGCATCAGCCGTCGTGGCGAGTTCGCGGTGCGTGCGGCGCTCGGCGCCAGTCGCGCACGACTCGTCCGTCAGCTAGTGATCGAAAGCATAGTGCTGTCGACATGTGGCGGCGCAGCCGGCCTCCTGGTCGCGTATTGGGCAATACACGCGCTGGTGGCGCTGACCGCTGGCGCGTTGATGCCAGCGACGTCCGAGCCGATTCGTCTGGATGCCGCCTGCTTGTTCTTCACGTTCGCGACGTCCGCGGTAACGGCGCTGGCGTTCGGATTGGTGCCGGCGCTGCAGGCGAGTCACGTCGATCCGCAGACCGCCCTGCGGGAACGAACATGGGGAGCCACCGGGGATCGCCGCCATCATCGGATCAGAAGCGTGCTGGTGGTCACGGAGGTTGCGCTCGCGGTCGTGCTCCTCGTCGGCGCGGGCTTACTCTTACGCACGCTCTCGAACCTCGTCCGCGTGAATCTGGGTTTTCAGCCGGCCGGCACCGTCACGATGGGATTGTTCCTGGGCGTGCGACCGCCCGAAGCTCGAATCGCCGTCATCGATCAGATTCTCGACCGCGTTGAAGGCCTTCCGGATGTGAAGGCAGCCGGAACGATTCAGTTCCTGCCGCTGAGGGGGATGACCTGCGGAACCGGCTTCTGGCTCGAAGAACACGCCGCGGGTCAGGATCCGGCGCACGCGCGGCCGACGGAGTGCGCGCTGGTCAGTCGTGGGTACTTCGCCGCAATGGGCATCCCCATTCTGGACGGGCGCCCGTTCGATCGCCGAGATCGCATCACCAGTCCTCGTGTGGTGATGGTGAACCAGTCCTTCGCGAAGCGGTACTTTCCCGATGGTCGTGCAATCGGACGCCGCGTGCTCGTGCAGGGATCGAATCAGGCGCTGGCGGAAATCGTCGGCGTTGTGGGCGACGTGCATCACGATGGACTGACATCCGAGCCAGCGCCGACGGTGTTCCTCCTGCACGCGCAGACACCTGGCTACATCACCAATCTCGTGGTCCGGACGAATGGGGAGCCGCTTGCGCATGCCGCGGCTATCCGTCGCGCCATTCACGAAGTGGACCCCATGCAGGCCGTGTCGAGCGTTCGAACGATCGCTCAGGACGTCGCCAATGTTCTCGCGAGGCCGCGACTCTACGCGCTCCTCGTGACGTGCTTCGCGGCGATTGCCGTCACGTTGGCGGCGATTGGCGTCTACGGTCTCATCGCCTATATCGTCACGCAGCGGACGCACGAGATCGGGATACGTGTGGCGCTCGGAGCGACGCGCGAGAAGGTCTTCTTCGAGATGCTCGGACAGGGCGCTCGGCTCGTGGCCGCCGGCCTCCTCGTCGGCCTGACCGTCGCAGTGGGGCTTCGCGAGGCGGCTTCAAACCTGGTCTTCGGGGTCACGACCGGCGACCCGCTGACCTATCTACTCGCCGCGCTCGCGTTCCTGGGCGTCGCACTCGCGGCGGTAATGATTCCGGCACACCGCGCATCTCAGGTGGAACCCACGACCGCTTTGCGGTGTGAGTGAGGGTCCCCTCAATCGCCCGACGGCGCCGAGCTGAATGCGTTCGCTGAAAGACCGTCGGCGTGTGCCGTGTGTGACTCGGCAGTCAACGGGCACAACGCGGCAGGTCCTACGCCGCTGATACTGCTTCGTGAACACTGCGGCGTTCGCCCACCTTCTGCTCCTCGCATTTCGAAAGGGTCCGAGGTGTCTGCGTTATCGGCGGCCGTTTCATTCGAAGCACAGTATTCGCCGTCGCATGGTGTTCAAGGCCATGCCGATACCGCATGGCTATTCGGCCCGAAGAGCGAAGGCCGGATCGGTCGATGCTGCACGAAATGCGGGATATGCGCACGCGAGCATGGCGACCGCAATCAGCACGATCGGCGCCGCAGCGAAGGCCATTCGGTCCAGCGGCGTAACTCCGAAGAGGGTCGCCCGCATGAATTGCGTCAACCGACTGGAGAGGAGGAGACCGATACCCACGCCGGTGACTGTGAGGCTCACGCCATCGCGCAACACCAGTCGGACAAGATCGAATCTGCTGGCGCCAATTGCGGCGCGAATGCCGAACTCACGCCGCCGCTGGACCACGGTGTGCGAGATAACACCGTAGAGTCCGACCGACGCCAGCGTCAGTGTTGAACGTGACGGTGTAATCGTAAGTCGCATACGCCCCGATGCCGTCGAGTGTTCGTGCGTGCGTGATCCACGCGAAATATGTGTGGTTGCTCAGCCGTCTGTTGCCGGCTGGTGACACACCACCCGGATGCTCTTCCCAGAGTCGAACCAGGCGATCGCCGGCAGGATAGGGCAGTGGGCGCAGCCGGACGTGGTCAAGCCGATGCCGAGCGCGGGCGTGATCAACGCGGCCGCCGCAAAACCGATATTGCGGCTCGCCGTCACGATTGCGTAGCGAAGGTCCTGGAACAGCGTTTCCACGAATCACCCCTCGTCGGCCATGTCGCGCTGCGACGTTGCGGCGGGTGTTGAGAATATCACCCGGGATGTGTCGTTCGTGCGCTATGTTGACTCTGCGAACGCTCGCAGTCCATCAACCCAGAGAACGGAGGGACTGTCATGCTTCGAGATGTCCGCCATTGCTTGCGGATCTTTCGCCGCAGCCCGGCCTTTTCAGTGACAGTCATCCTGACGCTGGCCCTCGGTATCGGGCTGACCACCGCAATTTTCAGCGTGGTCTATGGAGTTCTGTTGCGCCCTCTTCCGTACTCGGATCCATCAACTCTGGTGACGGGGCCATCGGTTTCGTCAGACGAGTGGTCCGACTGGAGACGCCGAACCTCGGCGCTGGATGACGTCGCCCTGTACGACTTCGGCGTTCCGCAATTGCTGTTTGCCGGCGAGGAAACCGCGCGTATACGACAGGCCGCGGTCAGTCCGAATCTGCTCTCGGTGCTTGGCGTGCGGCCGATCCTTGGGCGCGACTTTCGGAGCGCTGACAGCGAACCCGCAGCCGAGCCCGTCGTGATGCTCACTCATCCTGCCTGGCAACGATATTTCGGCAGTCGCCCCGAGGTTGTCGGCACGATTGCCGCTTTTGATCCGGCAGGGCGACGCGTGATCGGGGTGCTTCCCGCCGATTTCGTTTTCCCGATGCGATTCCTTGCTGTTACTGGCGAAGTCCGGATGCTGACCCCACTTCCGAGGCGTGTGCCACAGGGCTCCACGTTCATGGTCGTCGCTCGTTTGAAGAGGGGAGCGACGCTCGCACAGGCACGTGGAGAAGCGCTCGCGGTTGTTCCACGTCTGGCAAGGGAGAGCCGCGCTTCAGCCGTGTCGAACGTGACCACGCTTGCCGAGGTCATGCTCGGCGGCAGCCGGCAGTCGCTGATGATGCTGTTTGGCGCTGTCGGCTTTCTGCTCCTGATCGCGTGCGCCAACGTCGGCAACCTGCTTTTCGCGAAGGGGGCAGAGGCGCGCAGGGAATTGGCGGTGCGGTTCGCGCTCGGCGCCCGCCGATGTGACCTCGCTCGCTTGATCGTGATCCAAAGCTGCACGCTGACGATCGTCGGGGGCCTTCTTGGCGTGCTCCTGGCTTACGCGGGCTTCGATGTGTTGAAGTCGTTCGTGCCTCCGGAGCTGCCGCGGGCGAGCGATGTCCGCCTCGACATTCCCGTGCTCGGATTCGCGTTTTTCCTCTCGCTCATCAGCGGTGCGACGATCGGTCTGTTTCCAGCCTGGCATCTCTCCCGCGGCGAGCTTCAGCCGATGCTGCAGGGTCAGGATCGCGCGACACTGCCGGCACAGCGTTTCCGGATGGTCGTCCTCGGGACTGAAGTGGCAATGTCCGTTGTTCTCCTGTCAGGTGCAGCACTGTTTGCGAGGAGTTTTGTCCGACTGCTCGGCGTCGATCCGGGCTTCGTTCCTCGCAACGTTCTCGCGCTGCATGTGCGAAAGCTGGATTCGCGGTATCCGAGAGTCGAACAACAGCGGGCGTTCCTCGACGAGACATTGGACCGCATCGCGGCGCAGCGCGGCGTGACAAGCGTTGCTGCGATCGAAATGTTGCCAGCCACACGGGCGAGGAGGGGAGGGTCCGTCGTGGCGCTCGACCGGCCCGTCGCTGATCCGATCACCGCGGAGCCTCGCGTGATCTCACCCGGCTACTTCGAGACGATGCGTATCGGGCTCGTCCTGGGTCGGCCATTCAACCGAGGCGACGCCTCGGGAGCGCCGCAGGTCGCCATCGTCAATGAGGCGCTGGCGCGACGCTTGTGGCCTGCCGCGGATCCGATCGGCCGGCGGATCCGCTACGAAAACGAGGAGCCGCGCGAAGTCATTGGTATCGTGCGTGACGTGCGCACCTATGCGGTCGATACCACACCCGAGCCTCAGGTCTACATTCCATACTCACAGACGTGGCTTGCCCCGCAGCAACTCGTTATCCGCACCGATGCCGACCCCTCGACGTTCGTTGCCGCTGTTCGACGCCAGATCCGCGAGGTCGATTCGCGCGCGTCGGGCGAGGACATCCAGCTGCTCACCGACTACGTGGCCGCGTCCATCGCACAACCGCGATTTCAGGCGTGGCTGCTGGGCACTTTTGCGGGCTCCGGTCTGATATTGGCGATCGTAGGGGTCGGCGGCGTCGTCGCGTACACGGTCTCACGGCGGAGACGGGAGATCGGGATCCGGATCGCCCTCGGCGCAAGCGGGCGCGACGTCCTTCGAACGGTCATGGTCTCATCGCTCGTCGCCGTCGCCATCGGTCTGTCCATCGGAATGGCGACCGCGTTCGCGCTCGGACGACTCGCGCGCGCGTTCCTCTTTGAGGTCGAACCGCACGATCCCTTGACGCTGACCGCCGTTGTCGCCCTGCTGGGGACCACTGCAGTCGCAGCGGCGTGGCTGCCCGCGCGACGAGCGACACGGACAGATCCGGTTCTCGCGCTGCGGGCGGAGTGACGCGGCTTGGAGGGCACGATGACGAAGAAACCAGCGACAATTCGATTCCTGCTTGCGCTTGCAGCATTCGCCCTGAGGGGCCTTCGACGCCTGTCGAAACGATGGACCTCGCCTGGCTCCGGACCATTTTTGGCGGGCTGCTGAAATGTCGATGCAGGGATCAGACTGACCCACTACGTACCAGTTCGACGTCGAGTAGATCTCGATCTCGCGCTCGCGCGGCAGTTCTGGAGCTCACAGTCGCGCTGATTCTTGGTACTGGACTGCTCCTGTTCCTCTGAACGTGACGTAGGAGCGTGTTGAGAATATCACCCGCGGTCTGTCGTTCGGGCTCTATGGAGAGCGCGATTGATGTCCAAGGCGGTCCACGCCGTTTGCTATCTGGCGATATCAAATGATATCATGACCGCATGCCTAACGAGCGCACGCCGCTATATGTTCGTCTGCCCCGAAATCAGGCCGCAGCGCTCGACCGCCTCGCGCAGGCAACCGGCCGTTCTAAGCAGCACCTTGTCAGCCAACTGCTTGGAGATCGATTGACGGCCGGCGATCGTCAGCTTTCCGTTGGGCGGGTGGAGGTCACCGGCGGCGGCGATATGCGCGCCGACGAGGTCCTCACACTTGAAGAGGTCGCCGCGTTTCTCAAACTATCTCCGGACGCGGTTCGATCCCGGGCAGAGGAGGGCGAGTTGCCAGGCCGGCGCTTTGGCAAAGACTGGAGGTTTGCACGAGTGGCGGTACTCGCGTGGCTTGCTGACGGCGACACGCAAAGACGTAGACGCAAGTAGCAGACCAAGCCCGTTCGAGGCTGCCGCTTCAACGCATATGAGACCCGCCCGCAACAGTGGCTACGCTCGCGTAAACGGGCTCAATCTGTATCCGGCAATCATCGCCGGAAGGGCACACGTCGACCCGGGCGTCGCTGAGGCGCTGAAGCACACCCCGTTTTATGAACTCTACGTGAGCATCGCGCCGCGGCCGGCGGATTGGCCCGTGCTCGTCGCAAAAATGGGGGAGCTGGCGCGACAGCACTACGATTGGTCCAAAGAGGTGGCAGCGATCGCCGCCCCGACGCTGCTCGTCTTCGGCGATGCCGACGCTGTTCGTCCCGCGCATGCAGTGGAATTTTTTGAGCTGCTGGGCGGGGGCAAGGAGGACGGCGGCTGGGACGGTTCGGGCATATCTAGTGCCCAACTCGCGATTCTGCCCGGCGTGACGCACTACAACGTCGTCGCGTCACCGGCACTTCCGGAAGCAGTCACGTCCTTTCTCGACGCACGTCGCCAGAACGCGGAGCGCTCACTGTAGTCGACCAATCAGCCCCTGTACGAAGACTGCCGCGATATGAACGCTGCTGTCGCAACGACGGTTGCTATGAGCAGCCATGACGCGGGAGCAACGATGACGAATACAGCAGTTTTCGGCCTGAGAGCGCCAAGCGCCACCGTTCCGTAGATGACCAAAGAGGCCACGGTGACAACCGGCGTCACGCCATAAAGCGTCGCTCGCGTGAGAAGCGACCAGCGCTTCGAAACGACGTAGCCCAGTGCGAGGACCACGAACGGAGAAACCACCCACACCGCGAAGAGTCCCAACAGCAAGCGAGGGGCACCGACACGGTGGCCTGCGTAGAGCATGAAACCCACGGAGCCCGCCGCTCCAGTCCCCAAGGCGATCACCGCCGCTGTGCGGAGCAGGGCAAGGAACCGTCGCTCCGGTCGTTTTTCGCCTGTTTCAAGGATCAACTCACCTCCCCGATTGATACTCATTCGAACGTCATGATACGTACGAACGTCATGATACGTAGAATTGAGATTCTCAGCACCAATTCCGCGGCGCCGGTCGCGCTCGAGCATTCGCGAGAAGGGAAGTGCCGGGATGCTGTCGAACCTGTCCAACGACGTCCGGTACGTCCTGCGTACGCTGCGGCGCAACCCGGGGTTCGCCGCCGCGGCCACTGTCCCCATCGCGCTCGGCATCGGCATCAACACAGGCGTGTTCTCAATCCTCAACAATGTGATGTACCGGCCACTTCCCGCGCCTCGGCCGAACGAGCTGGTCAGCATCTATCAGGATTTTCGGGGCGTGCAGAAGCGCCGCGTTCACGGCGCGCGGAGCATGTTCTCGTTGCCGGAGTACCGGGCCTACCGTGATGCGACAGCCACACTCTCGGGCGTGACGGCGTACACGAGATCCTGGACGGCCACGCTCGGCGGACAGTTTCCACAGGAGATCGAGGGCGTGCTGGTTGCCTGCAACTACTTCGATGTCCTGCAGCTGCGACCAGTGATCGGCTCGGGATTCGCCGCGGCCGATTGTGACGTCGCCAACGCGCCGCCCACAATCGTCCTGAGCTATGCACTCTGGACGCGCGCCTTCTCCTCTGATCCCGACATTCTCCGGAAGACCGTGACATTCAACGGTCAGAACGTGGGTGTTGTCGGCGTTGCCCCGCGGGGCTTCGACGGTACGGAACTTACGCGAGCAGAGTTTTTCGCGTCTATGTCGCTGCAGCCGGCGTTCTATCCGGATCAAAACTTTCTCGAGGACCCGCAGGTCAGCTGGCTGGCGCTTCTGGCGCGCCGGCACGAGGGCACCGGGATCGAACAAGTACGCGCGGAGCTTGTGGTCGTCGCAAGTCGAATCGATCGGCAGCAGCCCGGACGAGCGACGACCTTGCTGATTTCGCCGGCGACGTCGCTGTCGCTGCCCGTTGCCCGCCGCGACTTCGTCAGCGTGGCGGCCATCGTGCTCGCCGCCTTCGGGCTTATCCTGCTGCTCGCGTGCGCCAATGTTGCGAACGTGCTGCTTGCTCGCGGTGCGGCTCGCTCCCGGGAAATCGCCGTGCGTCTCGCGGTGGGCGCCAGGCGCGGACGCCTCGTCCAGCTGCTGCTCACCGAAAGCGTGATCATCGCGCTCGCCGGCGGAATGGCAGGCTCGCTGCTGGCGTGGTGGTCGTTCCAGGCGTTTCTGCCATCGCTGCTCTCCTCGATTCCTGGCGTCTCGCAGTCGAAACTCGACGCCCATCCGAATCTGGCCGTGCTGTGGTTCGGACTTGCGCTGACGATCGCCACCGCCGTGGCGTGCGGGATAGTGCCGGCGCTCAGCTCGTCGAAACAGGAACTGCACGCCGTCATGAAGCTGGACATCGCGCAGCGGAAAGACCGGGCGGGTGGCTGGCTTCGCGGCGCGCTCATCAGCATTCAGATGGCCGTCTGCATGGTGCTGCTGATTTCCGCGGCGCTGTTGTTGCGCGCGCTGCACGCGGCGTACACGGTGGACCCCGGCTTCGAGTACCGGCAGGTAGCCGTGGTCTCGATCGACCTGCGTGGTCCCCGATACGACGACATCACCGTAGAAGCGTTTCGAAAACAGGCGCTCGAGCGGCTCGGGTCGCTGCCCGGCGTCGCCGCGGTGGCGCAGGTGAGCAAAGTTCCGCTGAGCCCTGGTCGACGCCAGGCGTCCTTTCGCCTGCCGCATCAGGATCGGTCGTACGAATTCGATGTCAACACCGTCTCGCCGGAGTACTTTTCGCTGATTCGAATCCCGATCGTCGGCGGCCGCACGTTTGCGCGTGCCGAGCTCGACAGAGGCGCGCGCGCCGCGATCGTGACCGAGGCGACCGCCCGGCGCTTCTGGCCGGGCCAGGATCCCGTCGGCCGTACGATCGTTGCGACATCGAATCCAGACGCGGTGCTGGAAATCGTCGGAGTCGCGAGGGATGCATCCGTGTCGCACGTTGGGAGTACCGACTCGAACTACGTGTATCTGCCAGCGGGTCCGTCTGCTGAGCGATGGCTTACCGTGCTCGTGCGAAGCAGTACGGACCTGGAAGCGCTCTCGACGAGCATCCGCAAAGCGGTCGCAACGCTCGACCCCGGACTGCTGGCGCGAGTGCAGCCGCTCGAAGCGAATCTGGACTTCTGGCGAGAGGGTTCGCGTGCGATCGCGACCCTTGCGGGCACGCTGAGCGTGCTGGCGCTCGTGCTTGCCCTGGTCGGTGTGTACGGTGTGGTGTCCTACCTGGTCGCCCGCCGGCGCCGCGAGGTCGGAATCGGCATGGCCTTAGGTGCCAGCTCGCGCGCGGTGCAGACGTTAATCCTGCTCGAAACATTCCGTCCCGTCGGCGTGGGCGTGCTGATCGGAGTGATGGGCGCGCGGGGGCCGCCTCACAGGTTCTCGCGAGCAGCCTTTTCGGCATCAGTCCGTTTGACCCTATTGCCTTTGCCGGCGCTGCCTTCTTTCTGCTCACGGTCGCGGCTGCGGCGATCCTTCTGCCTGTCAGGGAAGCACTGAAGGTCGACCCGATCACCGCTCTGCGGCACGAATAATCGAATCGATCGGCTTGATCAGCATAGCCACGATACTTCGCAGGAAGACGTTGAGCCGAGACCGGAGGATGCCGTCATGCTGACCGAGATCAATGTTGCCGCTCGGCGTCTGTTGCAGGACCGCTGGTCGGCGGCGGCGGCGATTTTGGTTGGTGCGTTGGGCAGCGGGCTAAACACCGCCGTCTTCGCAATTGCGTACGGCGTTCTCATCCGGCCACTGCCGTATGGTGATCCGTCGCGCCTGGCCGTCGTCGATGTTTCTGTCCCATTCGTCCGTCTTGACGACTGGCGCGCGCGGCTCTCGATGTTCGAGCACGTCACCGGGTACACGCAAGAGGGCTTCAGCGTTCGCGGCCTGGGGGAGCCGCGATTCGTACCTGTCGCGATCGTCGACGACACGTTCTTTGAGACGCTCGAGAGCGCTGCGCTGGCGGGCCGGACGTTCGTGCGCGGCGATTCCGCCGGAGTTGCCGTCCTGAGCGAACGCGTAGCCCGTCAAGCGGGCGCCGGGATCGACAGCCTGCCGGGCCGCAGCATCAGCGTCGGTGACCGAACGGTCACCGTTATTGGCGTTGTGCCGGACGCGTTCGCGTTTCCCACGCAAGGTACGGACGTCTGGATTCCGGCACGAGCGGTGTCCGGTATTGCGTTCGACAGGTCCACCGACGCGCGCCGGTTCCGATTGCTCGGACGGCTGAACCGGCGCGTGACGTTGCAACAGGCGGCTGAAGACGTGCGGCGCGCCCGAGAGGCTCTCGATCCTGAGTTCAGGGCCAATCCGGTGGCGATCCGTGTCGAGCGGCTGTATGACGCGCTCGTGGGCTCGGCGCGGCCCGTACTATTCGCATTTGCGGCGGCGGCCGCGCTCGTGCTTCTCATCGCCTGTGCGAACATTGCGACGATTCTGATCGGGCGCAGCGTTGCGCGCCAGCGCGAGCTGTCCATCCGATCCGCGCTTGGCGCGAGCCGCTCCCGGTTGTTCATCACGATCTTCTCCGAGTCGATCCTGATTGCGCTGGCCGGCGCAGCACTGGGCGCTGTGCTCGCGCTGGTGACGGTACGCGTGGTCGCCGCGTGGGCCGCCGGGATCCTGCCGCGCCTCAGTGACGTTCGTGTCGACTGGTCGATCCTTGGCTTTGCGCTGGGAATTGCCGCGCTCTCCTCCATCATTGCCGCGGCGCCCGCACTGCGTTCGATCGAACTGGCCGCGCTCACGGTGCGTCCCGGTATTCGAGGTACTCCGGCGCGGGTCCGCGTTCGTGTACTGCTGGCTATTTCGCAGATTGCCCTTGCCGTCGTGCTGCTGAGTGCCGGCGGACTGCTGACGCGCACGATTGTCAGATTGCTGCGGGCGGATATCGGTGTCGAGCCGCGTGGGGTCGTCGTCTCTCAGTGGATGCTTACCAGTGCGATGAATTTCGAGGCGGCCGGCAGACAACGCTGGATGCAGAACGTCCTCGGCCGCGTCCGTGCGATTCCGGACGCGATCGCTGCGGGCGCTGGCAGCAGCCTGCCACCCGACAACGCGCCGATCGTCGTCACTGCGCGGCTCGTGAACGGCGCGAAGACTATCGAAACGCCGGAGCTTTCGCTCGCGTCTGTGACCCCGGGGTATCTGGAAGCGCTCGGCGCACGGCTGCGGCAGGGAAGGTACTTCGAACAGGCGGACGAGCGTCGCGGCGATCTCGTCACGGTCCTCAGCGAGTCGGCGGTCCGCGTGCTCATGCCCGACATGAATCCCGTCGGCGGGCAATTGCCGATCGATTTGCCGGGGATGCGCGGACGTGGGCGTGCAACCGTGCTGGGCGTTGTCGCAGACGTCAAGTACTCGGGCCTGGAGTCTGCGG
>QHWT01000085.1:0-20892 GCA_003222675.1 Acidobacteriota bacterium
CGAGGCTCGCCCGCGTCTTCAGGATTGCCGCAGCGGTCCGCGGATGAATCATCTGGCGGGAACTATCGAGAACGGCGCGGACGGTGGAATACGACAGGCCTGAGAGTGCGGCGATGCGCCGCAGCCCGACGCGCGGCTTCTGGCCCTCCCGGCAGCGCAGGCGCTCGAGATGCGCCCGCGCCGGTCTGGCATCGACCCACCCGGGCACCAGGCCCTTCGCATAGCGCCCGTGGTATTCCGCTTCCGCGGCGACGCACGGCCGACAACGGCACCAGTCGTACTGGTAGGCGACACGCGTGCCGTGATCGACCGATCGCCGCCCGCCGAGTGCGGGCGAGCGGCGGTCTTTCCCGGAGCGGCGATCAAGCATGAATCGCAGGGAGAGCCGACGAATCTTCTTGAACCTCACCGACGTGCATCTCTGAGGCGATCCGTTCCACGCGTGCACGCTCAGCGCAGCGAGAGACTTCCGCATCTACGCCATCCACGAGAACACGTGCAGCGGAACGTCGTACGTCCGCCCGCACGGTTGGAACCTGTCAGATCGTTGATGTCATCGGACCTCTCACACTTGCGGAATTGCAGCGGAACGCGCGAAAGACCGGATCATCCGCGAGTGAGATCACAAAGCTGCCATATCCCAACACCTTCGCATGGCTTATGAAAAACGCAAGACGCCTTCGGACTCCGGTGCCTTATCGTCACCCCTCGGGCGCGGTGCGTTGGGTAAAGTTCGCCCGGCGTCATTCTGTCCGATGAACACACTACTCGCTCCCGAAACGGGTCCGGAGTCGGGATGACGTTCTCAAGACCGATGCTGTTCCACGATCACCCGGCGTTTACGCTTGGTGGTTCCGCGAGATCCCCCCTGAAGACTGTATCCAGAATCACGGATTGACGCTGCTCTACGTCGGGCATCGCGCCCAAAGCGCCTCCGCAGAATGGCAGAACGCCCAGCCGTCAGACTCTACTAAGCGCATTCGCTATCACATGCGCGGCAACGCCTACGGCTCCACGCTCCGGTGAACCCTTGGGTGCTTGCTGTCTGAGAGGTTGAGCATTGAGCTGCGGCGCGTTGGAAGCGGAGTGCGAACGCCATTCGCTGATGGCAAGGCCACTGTCTCCGAGTGGCTCGAGAGAGGCTCGTACAACCCGAAATTGAGGGCCTTTATAGCTGCGCGAAAGATTTCTTCACATGACGCTAATAGAGGCTTTCAGGGAATCAGCAATGGCTGCGGTCTGCTCGGACAGACGGAGCAACACAGTGGTGAGCCCGCCCTCGTCAAAAGCAACGGCCATAGTGGCTAAATCTGCCAAATCCTCGGCGATGGCAGTTACGGGAAGTGTTGCGATCATCGGGGACAGGAGCACAGCCCGCACCGCGTCTCGTTCGGAAGTAGCCCCGAACAGCCAGACACCCGCCTTCGGTCCACCGAGTTCCGCCTTCGTCTTGAGTATCGTGGCCGCAAATGAAGCCGAAGCAGAAGTAATCGCCACCTGTTCAGGATTCAGGTCAATGGCCTCTTTGAAGACCTGCTTAAAGAGCCGCCGCGCCGCGTCAACTCCAGGAGCCCACGGCCTGAAATACACAAATTCCGAGTCGCCGGTTTGAGCCAGAAGCTGTGAGACGCCTTTTAAAACGGGATCAAACGCACGTCCAGAGCCTTGCATGATCAGAAACGGCGCCTTTGGTCGAAAATGTTGGAGATAATCGTCAGTTTGCTGCCGATCGAGATCACTTGCCACACGATGATCGTAGACGCGGATCTGCATGGTTGCATCCGTCACCCGAGGATGCCCGCCGCCGCGCGTCTTTGAATTCGAATAATCGTCGGCCTTCATCGCATGGGGTCCATCCGCACCGCCGTTTCCGCTCTGAACACTTTTCAAGTTTTTCAATCTGAGAGCTGGTCGAGAAGCTGATCGATCCGCCGTGACAGGCGCAGAACCTGCCGGATCGGTGACGCGTTCACGTCGGCGTTCCTTGCGGCACAGACGCTGCCGTGCTGCCACCCAGGTCTCCAAGTTCGCACGCCGGCGCGCTTCAATAGCCGCCTTCGAAAACCACCCGTACTTCCAGCGTGCACGTTGGCTGCGCTCGAGACCCTCAGGCGTGCGCGGTCCCGTGCTACGGCCGCCGTGCATCCGGTAACGTCGTTTCCCTTTCAGCGGCGCTGCCTGACACGGCAACCCTCCGCGCGTTCGCGCCTTCGCTCCGCACCGTTCATCGCCCATGTGGTTACTCCTCCATGGGGTCTGCGTCGTCCATGGGGTCTGCGAGCCGTTGAGCACCACTCGCAACGGCAATGCACCGCAGCGAACGTCAGGCCGAATCGCGGCAATCGTCTGCTCCTGCTCCTTCAGCAGCGCGCGGATGACGCGCATCATCGCGCGCATCTGCGGTCGCGCCCCGCCCCGATCGGCGTTCCGCGAGCTCCGCGCCTTCCCCTCAGCGCTGCGCGGCCCCGTCGAGTGTTCCCACGGCCGCCAACGCTGGATCGCCGCCGATTGCCGCTGCCGCCGCACGCCGCACGAGATTTCGATACATCCGAAGCTCGTCGGCCGTCGCCTCATTCGGGATCAGCGGATAATCACGGTGAATGCGAAAGGGCGGTGTGTTGCCCGTTGGCCGGAAAGCGTCACACAAGGGGAATCAGATTCGTGTGCCGTCGCCGGCCGATTGTCTGCGGAAGATTCGCGTGTGCGACGGCGGCAGCGGCCTGCACCGTGTTCGTCTGATCGACCCGTCGCGCGAACTGGTGCAGATAATTCTGTTCCTGCTGTCGGCGCCGTTCGCGGTTATGGCCCGTAGTGCCCACGGTGGTGCGGTGGATGTTTTTAGAGCCGCGCTGCCGCGACTCTCACTGCTTCATCCGCTGAAGCGTGACCTGAACTGTCTGCAATGTCTTTCGCAAGTGCTGCGCCCCGTCAAGTGCGCCTTGAAGTCTGCCGCCGCCGTCACGCTGCTGCACTTGTTGCAACCGTTGCCACACGGGCACCAGCTGATCAATCGTATTCATCCGAAACTGAACCCCTCTGAGAACCTGGCGGACCTGCAGCTGCGTCGCTTTTGCCAGAGTCTTCCGGTCCGCCTCGCACACCATCGCCTCGCGAGTGGACTCCCACATATCCACATCTGCTACCGCGTTGGATGTATCGGTGGCGGTGATGAAGAGCTGGCTTGCTGCATCGGACGCATCCGATTGATTACTGTCAGCGTAGCCCCTGGCCAGCGCCTTCAATTCGCTGGCCTGTTCGAGCAGCGCCTGCGACAATTGCAGCAATGTGTCAGCTGAGGATGCCGGCGCCTGCGCAAGAACCACTGAGAGAGCGAGGGCGGCAATCATTGTTCACCTCCTTGGCAAGAACGGTTGCCGAAATTCTACCCGCATGGGGCATTCAGTGATTGGATAAAACCTGGACAGACGCGCCAACAAAAACGCCCGCGCCGGCATTGCACCGACGTGGGCAGGAACAAAACGAAAATCTGGCCTGTCTCCCGTTCGTAACCCTGCCAGGGCTCACTC
This sequence comes from Acidobacteriota bacterium, assembly GCA_003222675.1. Lineage (GTDB taxonomy): Bacteria > Acidobacteriota > Vicinamibacteria > Vicinamibacterales > 2-12-FULL-66-21 > QHWT01. The sequence goes on from QHWT01000085.1 coordinate 3,528, forward strand.
AAGAGCGGCGTGCCCGGCAACTCGAGTGGGCGCGGCCGGATGGCCCTTTAGCGGTTTTGAGGCGATGGCCGCTGAGTGTAGCAGATGCTTAGATGGGGGATTGGGTTCTTCCGATGACGGCAGCAAGGACCGCATGTCGCGCGGCATATCGCTCCATCGCCGCCTGTCGGCGCTCTTTTCGTCGCATAGCTGTGCTCTCGTGGCAGATGTCGCGGCCCCAACCAAGAGGTCCGTATTCCTTGTAGCTCCACGATTGGGTTTGATAGGAGAGTCCCCAGCACCGACGGCAACGCGGCTCTAGACCGGCGGTCGGCACGTACAGCCGCGTTGCTCGACGACTGCAGCGGCCACAGCGAAAGAAGAGACGCCCGCACCGCCAGACAGCGTTGGGCAGAAGCTCCGCCACGACGTCGCGGATTCCCGTACTGTCAGGGAGAGTCCAACCCAGCACGAATCGGCATCCGGGCCTTATGACGGACTCTTGGCGCAGCAATTCGTCGTAAGCGCGTTCGGCGGTCAGAACCGCCGCGCATTCCCCGACATGGACTCGGCGAGGGCCCCACCGGCCGCTCGCTATCCAGACCGGCACCTCGTGGGGAATGATGAACCGTCGCGGTCGATGACCTCCACGTCTCGCCACTGCTTGTCTCTCCATCTAGAGAGCTGGGCGATCCGACGGAGCCCGACGCGAGGCGTGTTGTTCTCCCGGCAGCGCAGGCGCTCGAGATGCGCGCGCGCGCGTCCACCCAGCCGGGGATCAGGCCCTTCGCATAGCGCGCGTGGTATTCGGCTTCCGCCCGCGTGCACAGTGGACAGCGACAACCGTCGTACTGATAGGCCACGCGGGTGCCGTGATCGGTGGCGCGCCGGCCGCCGAGCACCGGATTGCCTCGCTCGGAGGACGTCACGGCTTCGCCCTCGGTTCCCCGAGGCGCAGGGCGTCGAATGGGGACCCGCTATTTCCGAGCGCGGACTGCATTCGTTCGATCAGTTGTTCCACGTCCTCAACCAGACGCTTCGCGACGGCAAGATCCTGGCATCGTTCCCACTTCACGAGCCGGCCGCTACTCCACAGGTCATCCGACGCTCCCGCCAGGGTTGTCAGCGCCTTGGTCGTCTCGGTCTTTCCATGCGCGAGCGCATTGCGGTAGCTGATCGCCTCAGCGAGCGTCTGGTAGGGAGGCGTGGACCAGTCCACCGACACCCCCAGCAGCAGATTGTTCAACAGAACAGCTTTGGCTTGCGGCCTCAAACTCTCAAGAGAGGCCTTCTCCCAGTACTCGATTCTCTCCTGGCCGACGTGGTTGAAATACGCTTCAGCCGCGAAAGCCGCGAAGACGGATGCCGCCATGGCGCCGGCAGCCGTGTTCTGTTTCAACGACTCGCGCGCAACGTTTGCGAGGTACACGTACGTCAGCGGCGTCCGTAAAATCTCTATTTTTAGCTGGCCCCAGTTGTCCATTGGTTACTTCACTCCGCCCTTTTCGAGCGACCGGCCGATGGATATTCATCGGTGGACGATGACCTGACGTGCTGGAGTTTGGACCCTTTCGCTTAGCCTGGCGAACCTTTCCCGTGAGCCCGCGTTGGCAGTGCGGGCAGATCGTGTCAGTGCGCGCGACTTCGCGGCCGCAGTGCGGGCACGTTCGGTCGAGCCCTTCGACTCCCCCTTTGCTAGCGCGGTTACTGTTTGGTGGCTTCTTTTCATGGTGGCTGGCGTGTTCACTTGGAACATCGTCACGGCATCACTCCGCTGAAGCGATCTGGGTGCGGTTCCTTGGGTGACACGCAACAGCTTGCCTGAGGGATACCGGCTGCAGCAGGTGAGGGCGCGGAGGGATGCCAATTCAGGTGCGACGACGACGGCGCACCGAGTTCGCGGACAATAGCTGCCGTTCAGCGGCGCGCGCCATGCTCTCGCCTCGCTGCGCCCATCTTCCGCCCGCCTGAACACCGCTCCCGCCGGCTGCAAACGAAACCAAAACCGTGCGCCTGTTCCGGCGCTGACTCTTTCGACACTCGTGGGAAAAAAGCCGCAGGCGGGAGTCACGCATCGGACGCGACCATCTGCGCAGAGTGGCGGTTTGACCGGATGGTGGGGCGCACATACCATCGCGCTGCCAAGCCCGGCGAATCGTTCGCTCCGGCGTCATTTCGGGAGGCACCATGAAACGGCATTCGATCTCGTGGATTGCGGGAGCGGTGCTGCTCGCCGTCTTCGCGCTTCGGGTATCCCTTGCGGGCCAGACGGTCCCCTCAAACCAAGACACGCTCGCGGCGCTACTCGTGGAAGTTCGCGGACTGCGTGCCGCGATGGAGCAGATGGCGTCTGCCGGACCGCGAGTGCAACTTGCGTTCGGACGGCTGCAGATGCAAGAGCAGCGCGTCAATGCGCTCGTGAGGCGAGCGGAGGGATTACGCACGCAGATCGCCCAAGCGGAGAGCTCACTGATCGAGTTGCGTAGCCAGCTGGCTGACTTTCAGCGCCGACTCGAAGATCCGATGAACCCTGACGAGACGCTGATGGTGCAAGGCCAGGTCACCGTTCGGAAGCAGCACATCGCGCAGCAGACGACGGAGCTGCAACGGCTACAGACCGAGGAGGCGGACGCCTCGTCACAAGTGCTGTCCGAACAATCACGCTGGGCGGAGATCAATCAACGGCTCGAAGAGCTGGAACGCGCTCTGGCCCGGTGAAAATACTGCGCCCGTCGTCCAGTCCGAGCAGGCGTCCTCTTCGATGAGTCGGCGGAGCCGTTCGCGCGTCTTGTAGCTCTCTGCCTGCTTCACCGTCTGTCCCTCCGCGAGGCTCGGCTTCGTCACGGCCACGATGCGCCGTTCGGTGTACGGGTGAATCTGCGGTTGGCCGTAGAGAATGAGCTGCAGCGTCCGCCGGGGCACCCCGGAGAGCTGGGCGATCCGCCGGAGCCCAACGCGAGGCCTGTTGTTCTCCCGGCAGCGCAGGCGCTCGAGATGCGCGCGTGCCGGCGCCCGCATCGACCCATCCGGGAACCAGGCCCTTGGCATAGCGCGCGTGGTACTCCGCTTCCGCGCGCGTGCACAGCCGACAGCGACAACCGTCGTACTGATAGGCCACGCGCGTGCCGTGATCTGTCGCGCGTCGGCCGCCGAGCGCCGGACTCCGTCGATCAATGCCCGATCGACGCGCCGTCATCGGCTGTTCTGCGGCGACGCACCCGCCTCTGTGCTCGAGCGAGCCTCAAGACCGCGCGTGCGCAGGTACTCCTCGTACCGGCGCCGGCGCGCGATCAGTCGCTCGATCAGGACGGCGCCGGCGCGAGTCCGAACACCCGCCCGCAGTTCCTCGTCCGTCTGGAGCTTTGGCCGAATCCCGAGGCGTGCATTCTGCCGCCCCTGCTGGAGAATCGCCACGAGCGCGGCCGGACTGAGCTCCGTCGCGGCGGTCTGCGCCCGTTGGGCGATTTGATTGACGCGCGACAACACCGGCTTCAGTGACTTCACGGCGACCACCTCCCGTTACGCCGGCAACTCGCTCGGCTCAGCGGCGTGATGTTCATGCACGATGGTCATCACGGGGTAGTTCCGTCCGCAGCTCGAGCACGTGACCGGCCCGCCTGTCACTGGCCCTACCTGCTCGTCGTAGAACACGTGACGAATGCGCGGCATCGTGTCGGCGCGGCACGTCGCACAGCCCTCCATGGATCCGAGATTCGACACAAGCCGTTCGACACGAGCCCGCACGCCCGCGAGAGACTTCCGCATCTATTCCCCCATCCATGAGAACACGTGCACCGGAAGGTCATATGTGCGCCCGCACTGGGCACAGGTGACCGGGCCACCGGCAGCGTCATCTTGCTGCTGTCGGCCCTTCCACACGAAGCGTGACCGCGTGTCGGCTCGACACGTCGCGCACCCTTCCATCGTTCCAAGGCTGGCTACCAGCCGCTCCACGCGCGCCCGAACGCTTGCCAGAGACTTTCGCACTGAGGCCTCCTATCGACGGTTGTCCTGCTTTCGCTGAAACGCCTCGATCTGTTCGAGCTTCTCGAGGATCGTCTCGGCGTCGTGTTGGTGTGTGCCGAGCTCCGCGACCGTGCGCGCCGCCCCCAGGCGGACCGCCGGCGGCACCTTCGGCCGCATGAGCGCCTCGAGCGTCTCGACGGCCTGCGCCGTGAGCGCCTGAACCCGATTCATGCCGGCCTGGAACGTCGCCCGGCGCGCGTCGGCGAGCTCGCGCTTGAAGTCCTCGTCATCGGTCATCCAGCGACGCAGCGTCCGCTCGTTGACGCCGCAGCGCTTCGCCGCGGCCGCGATCGTCTTCTCTGACAGCAACGCGAGGATCGCCGTCTCGCGCACCGCCTCGGGCTTGGACCCGTGCCCCGCGGGTTTCGCGGGATCGCGGGCACCTGCAGACTTCTGCGGACATCGCCGACCGGTCTTTTTCTGTGGCATATCCCCTCAGACCAACCGATGCACATCATCCACGGGCGCCTTCCCGGTTGCGCGTGGGTTGCAGCGATCTGCCGCGCGCTGCAACTTTCTGCAACCTGGGCACACAAGATCCTTCAGAAAAGGCCATTATTCGCGTGTCTTGGGATAACTCTTAATCTGCGGGTTGTAGGTTCGATTCCTACGCGGCTCACCAAATTCCAAACAAATCTGGCGATTTCTGAGGCGGGATTCTGCTTCCGTTCCGGTTGACAGCCAATCTCCAATCACGCCGACAACACCTCGTCCATCTGCTCCGCGGCCTCTCGGCTGACGGACGGCAGCACGCTCGTATACGTGTCTAGCGTCAGGGCAATTTGCGAGTGTCCGAGAATCTCCTGCACGACCTTCGCGTGGACGCCTTGGGCGAGCAGTAGCGTGGCACAGGTGTGCCTGAGATGATCTCGCCGGATTGTTTGAAGAACCACTTGCCGTCTTGCGCAAGGTAGGCGACTACCCCGCCGTCCTTCGTGTACCACCAGCGGGTGTCCATGGGGCCGATTATAGATGCACAAAGCGTGAATCAGCCGTCGCCGTTGCGACGCGGATCTACCATTCGCGCCCGCTGTCCCGCGCCTCTCGCGCTGCCGCTTTCCCTGCAACCGCGTCGCCATGCTTCCACGCGAGTTCCGCTTCGCTGACGAGTTCTTCGAGTGGCGGGCGACGCTGAGTCCCAACCCTAACCCGCGGTGTCGTCGTGTGCTCCTTGCGTCCATCTGGCTGAACCGATCGAACACGTACGGAAGATCGTCGGCATCGATTCCCTGGCCATGATCGGTAACCGTTATCGCCACCTGGTCGTTGACAGCCGTCAGGCGCACATCGAATATGAGCGCCGTCGCCCGAAAATTTAGGGGCGTTCGAAACAACACTCAAAATCGCCTGTCGAAGTCGGTTGGGAACCGCCATGACGACATCAGTCGAGGATCGGATTCGAGTGCGGCTCTGATCTCGATCCGACGAATATCCGCGGTTGGTTGAAGCGTATCGATGGCATGCTGGACGACGCCGGCAGGATGAACCGGCCCCATTTGCAGCGCTAAGAAACCGTCGGAACTTTCCCTTGCCAAGAAGGGAACCTTGACTTTCGGGCATTCCTGCGACGCTGGGTCTAAATCAGCCCGAGAGTGGGATATTGGCCACCCTGATCGTGGGCGATATCAACGAGTCATGTCATAACAAAACCTTTCATAACAAAACCTTGAACTCTGAGTCGACGCGCGTCCTCGAACTCTGATCGGCAGGATTGTGGACCTTAGAAGAAATACATGAGGTCGATCTGAGCGCCGTCGTCATTTCGCAGGGCACGCGCAAACTTTCAGGTGCAGCTTGGGGGCCCGCCGTCTAAAATTGGAATCGCGCTCACCGTTGGATTGGGATCAATGCGCATTGCGTAGACGTGGGCTGTCGACGCCGCGCTGGCGTTCGCAAGAGCTGGGTGGCATCGCCTACAGGGGGATCCAATGCTGTACGAGTTTGTGACGACCTACCGAGAAGCGATCATCGCGAAAACGAGAACCAAGGTCAGCAGTCGACCGTGGCCACCGGCGTCCACTGCCGAGTTGCAGAATGGCCTACCGATATTCCTTAGCCAGCTGGCAGAAACGCTCCAATGGGAGAACACCGAGACGCCCTTTTCTGACCGTGCGATCGGCGATAGCGCGACGCGCCACGGAGGAGACTTGTTCGCGTTGGGCTTCACTGTCTCGCAGGTCGTCCACGATTACGGCGACATCTGCCAGGCGATTACCGAATTAGCGTTGGAGCAGCAGGCGCCCATCACCGCTGGAGAATTCCATACTCTGAATAGCTGTCTCGATACCGCGATTGCCGACGCGGTGACAGAGCATGCCCGCATCACCTCAGCGTCGAGATCGACCGAAGAACTGGAACGCATGGGGCAGGTCACGCACGAGATCCGCAACATGTTGAATACGGCGCTCCTCGCGTTCGACGTCGTGAAGCGGGGCACCGTTGGCGTCAATGGGAATACCGGCGCGGTACTGGGCCGCAGCCTGACCGACGTCCGCGATCTCGTGGACAGCACGCTCTCCGACATTCGGACCGGCGCGAGTCATCAGCGGCCGGAACTCGTGTCCGTCTCTGCGTTGCTCAATGACATAGCGGTCGGCGCTCATCTCCAAGCGGAGTACGGCGGTCTGCAATTCATCTTGGAGCCAATCGATCCTGGACTGTCAGTCCACGTCGATCAGCAGCTCCTTGCATCTGCCGTGACCAACTTGTTGAGTAACGCCTTCAAGTACACGCGCGCCGGCGGCCGGGTCATCCTGCGGGCACGCGGCAGAGAAGAAGGGCGCGTCGCCATCGAAGTGAAGGATGCGTGCGGAGGGATTCCGGAGAGCAAGGGCGACCTGTTCGAGCCGTTTGGTGAACGCAGGGCGAAAAACCGAACAGGCCTCGGACTGGGTCTATCGATCGCTCGAAAGGCCATCAGGGCACAGGGCGGTGACATCGAGGTCCGGAATATGCCAGGCAAGGGATGCACGTTTGTCATCAACGTGCCTGCTGCCCAAGAAGTCCCGTCGATCGCGGTCGGCGATCCTGTGCAGTAGCCGAAGGCCATTGGGCATCCGCCGTTGTTTCGTTCGACGGCGAACGACTGAACGCGAGACCGAGGCCCGACGCGATGCGATGGTCACGGTGCTGTCGAACAGCGAACAGTCCGTCGATATGCCCCCGCGCGGGGGCGACTTTGAGGGCGAGGTGTCTCAGGCCGCGTGCATTTACGACGTCCTTCGTGGCCCGCGACGACTCGATCCCGCGATCATCGAACGGTGCCCGCCGCTCGGTACCGCTCGAATGCGTCCGGTTCTTGAAGGCCGAAGCGGAGTATTGCGTTCGTCCGATCCACCCGTCGCGCGCCATGATCTGATCGATCCGCGCGAGCGCGTACGCTTCCGCGTCGCTTGTCGGCGGCAACGGCCGCGACTGCGGAGTGTTCGTCCGATCCAGTCCGACGAATCCGCGCGCGGACGCCGGCGGCGTTTTTCTTTTTGCCACGACCCGGCCCGGCCGTCTCGCGTTCAATCGCCGAGAACATCGCGCCCGGATCTCTCTGGAAAATCCCAGACTCCCCCCAACCCCACATCCCCCGTTTCCTATGCCCCGCAGTCTCCCCGGATGTTCACGAGAGGCTGTCTGCTCGTTCCTTCCGTCCCGTTCCCGCGAGGCTGATTCCAGCTATCGAGGTACGTGGCGCGCGGGACGACGGCGCCGACGTGACACGCCTGCCACGTCAATCCCGTCGTACGAGGATGCGAGTCTGCGGTTCATGAGGTTTCCGGTTCGATGGCGAGCGCCTTTCACGCCCGCAGGGTTCTGACTTACCCCAAGCCGCTGTGTCGCGATCTCGTTCAGGAGATCGCCCCTAATCCCCTTCGCGTGAATGCCCTGCGCGAGCAGCAGCGTGGCGCAGGTGTGCCTGAGATCATGAATCCGCATCTTCGGCAGTTCGGCTGCCCTCAATACATCTTGGAACGCACGTCGCACATTGCGGTCGTCCAGGATCCACGTACAATCGTCTCGCGAACCCATCGGTCCTCGCTTGTTGTGTGCACATCAAGAGGACATGACACGGGATGGCCAGGGAGCACACGGGATCGCACTGACGTCCAGGTCGCCAAGCATCCCGCCCACCCATCAGCGGTCCGCACAGGGGGCCGGTCACTTCAGAGGGAGACTGGGCGATGGCCAAAGCGAACCCACACGAACAGCTTTCAATCGCCGCCACGGTCCGCTCGCGCGGCTTGGTGGTGGCCGCGGTGGCCGTCGCTCTGCTCCTGCAGCGATTCGGACTGACCCACGCGGCTCAAGTTCATGCTCCGGCCATGTACGGTTACCGAGTTGTCAATGTGTATCCCCACGATCCGCGTGCGTATACCCAAGGCTTGATCTATCTGGATGGGTTCCTGTTCGAGAGCACGGGTCTCAATGGACGCTCAACACTTCGCAAGGTTAAGTTGGAGACGGGCGAGGTCATTCGGCAGGTGCCGATCGATTCGGCATACTTTGCGGAAGGCTTGACGGACTGGCATGGACGGCTGGTGCAGCTCACGTGGCAGTCACATGTCGGTTTTATCTATGACATGGCCACACTCAACGTGCAGAGAACGTTCACGTATTCAGGTGAGGGCTGGGGCCTGACGCGCGATCGAACGCGGCTCATCATGAGTGACGGGAGCGACAGCCTACGTTTTCTCGATCCTAAGACGCTGCGGGAGACCGGGCGCGTCACCGTCCGAGACGGCAGTCTCGCGATCAAGGACCTCAACGAGCTGGAGTACGTGCGCGACGAAATCTTCGCCAATATCTGGCACACGGATCGAATCGCTCGGATCGCTCCGGAGACAGGTCGCGTGACCGGCTGGATCGACTTGCGAGGCCTCCTATCCCAGGTGTATCAGCTCGAGCCTGAGGCTGTGCTTAATGGCATTGCCTACGATGAGGTCCACGATCGGCTGTTCGTCACTGGAAAACTATGGCCGAAACTGTTCGAGATCCGGCTTGAACGCCGACGCTGAACCGCTGGCAACCCCTTGATGAACCCTTGTGATCACAACTGCCGCTGTACCCAAATCGACGAAGACCGTTTTTCTTTTGTCGTGTGAACTCATTGCGTCCTGCGTGATGCCCGCTCAGGATGGAGGAGGTTCTGTGGATCGCTCGCTCGAAGAGCACGTCGACCTGGAGCTTTCTGCGCTTGACCGCTGGATTAAGTTGGACCCGCAGGGGTACTTCGACCTCCAAGCCCCAGAAGTGACGTATTTCGATCCGTTTACGGAAAGGCGCGTCGATGGGCTGGACGCGACGCAGGTGCGGCTGGCGCCGATGAAGAAGATGAAGTCCCCGTTCAGGGATCCACGGTACGACATGATCGATCCCAAAGTGCAGCACCATGGAGATGTGGCGCTCCTGACGTTCAACCTTGTCAACTACGGAAACCCGCCGGGTGCTCTCGAACGTGTCCTGGCTCGCTGGAATTCCACCGAGGTCTACCGTCGGATTGGCGGGACGTGGAAGATTATCCACAGCCATTGGTCATTCATACAGCGGAATCAAAGCAGCAGAGTTCTTAACGTTAGTTGCGGGCGAAGCGCTATTGTCCATTGAAAGGCGTAGCGGAGGCCAGTCAGCATGACGGCAGAACTCATGACGCTGCAAGTTCGGAGTCGCCGACAATGGCGGGCGTGGCTGGCAAAGCATCACACGTCCAGTCCAGGGGTCTGGCTCGTGTTCTACAAGGCCCACACAGAGGTAAAGTCCATGCGCCACGAAGACACCGTTCGTGAGGCGCTTTGCTTCGGATGGATCGACAGTCTCGTCAAACGTCTCGATGACGACCGATACGCCCTCAAGGTCACGCCGCGACAGCCCACGAGCAAGTGGTCGGACATCAATCGGAAACGGTGGGTGGAACTCGAGGCGGCCGGCCTGCTCACCTCGGCCGGTCTCGCGGCGGCACCAACGAACAACACTTACGCGCCACGACCGATAATCCCCGACCTACCGGTCTACATCGCCAAAGCGCTGAAGGCAAATTCCAAGGCGTGGGAATTCTTTCGCGAGCTGGCGCCCACCTACCGACGTGACTTCGTCGTTTGGATTCACACAGCGAAACGACTGGAAACGCGCGAAAAGCGCATTCGCGAATCGATCGCAGTGCTGGCGGCCGGAAAAAAGCTTGGCTTGAAGTAGACGGACGCCGCGAAGGGTTCTCGTCGCGTATTCGGAATGAATCGACTCAGGCTGCATGGATTGGCCACGAGCCAAACGAGAAAACGGTGACGCGAGTCGCACCGTGCCGGCGAAATGATGCGGATCGGCCAAGCTGCTGGACAGCGTCCCCGCGGCAGAGTTCAATGATCCTTTTCGGACAGGATTCCGCAGTACCAGAACCGGCATCGCTGTTTCTGCTGGGCAGCGGCCTGGGCCTTGGCTGGTGGCAGAGACCTGCGACGCGAGGCCACTTCCTTGATTCCGAATCACTGGAATCTCGATCTCAAAGAGGAAATCGAATCACGATAACGCAAGAGCCCTCAGCCAACGCGTCGCCTGAAGCGTCCGTCTAAGGGGAATGGATCTGAAATACGCCCTTCGACGGCTGACGAAGAACCCTGTCTTTTTCGCCACGGCCTGCGTCTCGTTAGCACTCGGGATCGGCGCCAATACGGCTGCCTTCAGCGTCGTCTATGCGGTGCTGCTTCGTTCGCTTCCCGTCAGCGATCCGGCGTCACTCGCGGTCATATCGACCAAGTACACGGGCTTCCAGTACAGCATGTCGCATCCCGCGTACACCTATCTGCGGGATCACTCTTCATCTCTGGCCGGCCTGGTCGCGTTTCGGGCGCAGCCGGTGAACGTCGGCGCGGGTGGGACGACGGAGCGCGTGACCGGCATGCTGGTGTCTGGCAATTACTTCGACGTCCTTGGCATTGGCATGGCGGCAGGTTCACCGATCCGGGCCGAGGACGATCAGGTGCCCCTCGGCGGAGGACCGCGTGGGCTGGTCGCAGTCCTGAGCCATCAATACTGGCAACGGCGCTTCAACAGCAGCGCCGCCGCTGTCGGAACGTCCGTGCGGATCAATGGGCATCCGTTCACGATCGTCGGCGTGGCGCCGCCAGGATTTCATGGGACGCGCGTGGGATCGTTGCCAGACGTGTTCGTGCCGATGATGTTCGCCTCACAGGTGTTCGACGTGCCGAACTGGCTGTCCAACCCGCGAAACAACTGGCTGCGCATCATCGCGAGAGTGAAACCGGCGACGAGCCTGGCGCAAGCGCAAGCCGAGATGACGGTCGTCTTCCGTCAATTCAACCAGGACGTCATTCTCGCTCTCGCGAACAACGACACTGCACGGCGACGCGCGCGCGAAGCGCTGATCATTCTGGAACCCGGGCAGACAGGTCTGTTGGAAATGGGTGACAACGTACGGCCGATGTTGTTCGCGTTGATGGGCCTCGTTGCGCTCGTGCTGATCATCGCGTGCGTCAACGTGGCGAACCTGATGGTCGCGCGAGCGGAACGGTCGCACCGCGAAACGGCGATTTCAGTGGCGCTCGGCGCGACACGGCTGCGCCTGTGGACGCAGAATCTGGTCGAGAGTCTCGTGATCGGCGCGGTGGGGGTGACTCTCGGGCTCCTCGTCGCCATTCTGATGCGCGGGCTCCTGCTGCAGTTGGTGCCGGCCCGTCAGGAGCTCGATGTCACGATGGACACGAGAGTCCTCGGTGTATCGGTTCTCCTCGGATTTCTGACGACAATCGTACTGGCCTCCGTCACCGCGCGGCAGAGTATGCGCGTCGGGGTGATCGGCGCGCTCAAAGGCGAGAATGTTGCAGCGAGGCTCTGGCTTCGGAAGGGTCTGATCGTCGCGCAGCTCGCCTTGTCCATCGTTGTCCTCGGCGCGGCTGCCTTGTTCGCGCAGACGCTCAACAAGCTGCGCCTCGTTGACCCGGGGTTTGAGCACGAGCGGGTGTTGATCGCGTCAACCGCCACGGACGGGTACTCGACAGAACAGCGGAAAGCCTTCTACCTGCGCCTGCTCGACAGCGTGCGGAGCATTCCCGGCGTCGTTTCAGTGGCCCTCGCGAACGATGAACCGCTCAACGTGAACACCGGATGGAACATCGTCGTGCGACGCGACCCGGCCGGACCGCCACAGCAGGCCGGCGCGTCCGTCGCGTTCGTTTCTCCCGACTATTTCAAGACGATGGGCATACCGCTGGTGAGGGGCCGCGAGTTTGAGCACCGCGATGAGGCGAGCCCTCTCGGTCCGATCATCCTGAACGAGAATTTTGTGAAGACGTACCTTCCACCCGGGCGGGACCCGATTGGCGCATCGGTCATCGGCAACGGCACCATGACGTTCCACATCATCGGTGTCGCGAAGGACAGTGCGTCGACGGGGCTCAGAGATCTCGATCAGCACATGCTGTACGTGCCCCGTGGCGGCGATATCCTTCGCCACGCGACCGCCGACGGCGTGCTGCACGTCCGATCGGCGGTGCCGCCGGCCAGCCTGATCGCTACCATCCAGGCTGCGGTCCATCATCTCGATCCTGACGTGCCGGTGTTCAACATCCGCACGATCGAGGAACAGATCGATCGCTCGATGCGCAGCGAGCGCACCTTCGCGATGCTCTCGTCGACGTTTGGGGTTCTCGCGGTCGTGCTCTCTGCTGTCGGTCTCTACGGTGTGATTGCCAATGCCGTGAGTCGGCGGACAAAAGAGCTGGGCATCCGGCTTGCGCTTGGCGCCGAACCGCGCCGAATCGTTCGACTGGTGCTCGGGGAAGCCTGTCTCCTGGTTGCGCTCGGCGCAGCCGCCGGGCTTCCATGCGTGTTGTTCACAAGTCGCGCGATTCGCAGTCTTCTCTTTGGCGTCCAACCTGGCGATTGGAAAAGTGTGGCGACCGCACTCGGAGTGCTGATGATCGTCGCGGGATTCGCGGCCTGGGTTCCGGCGCGTCGAGCATCACGGGTAGATCCAATCGTCGCGTTGCGTTCGGAGTAGGGGCTCGTCTACGTTCGGCCAAACGTTCAATCAAGCCACGCGTCGGAAGGAATCGACTTGGTGCAAGAATTTGTCGATCAGGTTCCAACTCGCGAACGTTTGGCTCACCATTCGACTCGCCTGCGGTCTGACTTCGGCGAGCCGAAGGCTCGCTCATGGCAAGCCGGAAGGCACCGAACGCCCTGAGCGCGCGCCCGTTCACGCAAGTCGAATGGCAGCGTTCGGCTCGGCGCGCCGGCGAATCTCCTCAGCGTCAAAGGCTGTCACGCCGAAGGCGGACCTCACTGTCAACGACAGAGTGTTGCAACGCGGCTCGGCGCGCCGGCGCGCGTCCACGCGAAGGTTGTCCGTCCTTTGGCCATGACGGATGCGGAATGCTGTTCGTCCGGCGGCGAGCCCTGGCCCGAACCGGAACACGGTGCGCTGATCTTGAACACGCGCCATTAGCGTTGAAATCCACAGGCATTTGCCGCGTTTAATCAAACCCAGCGTTTCATTGGTGGCACATAAACGTACACACTGACGTAATCGTCACTTGACGCGTTCGTGTCCGTCACGTGCCATAACTGCTCATATCATTCAACTTGCCTCCAAAGATGCAGCGTGGTTCAGCGCTGGCACCTAACGTGCCCAACTGCCGCGCAATGCGTCCTCTACGCGTGCCTCTTAATGACAACCGCCGGATCGCCCGGATTCTCATTCGGCTGACCGCAATCACGATTGCGACTCTGATCGTGACGGCCGGCGTCGCTCGGGCCGAGGGGACCGCGCACACCTCGAAGCTTGACCGCGTTCTTCGACGTTTCAGCGAGCGCGCAAATCAAACGGGCACACATCGCGTCATCGTCCGGCTGAAGCCGGGCTACCGCAGCGCCGTCGCACGTGATTTGCGAGCGCATGGCGACCTGGTCGCGATGGAGCACGCGTTTATCGAGGCACTCACCGTCGATGTGCACGACGCTGATCTGACGGCGCTGGCCGTCGACCCGCGGATCGAGTCGGTGTCTATCGACGGGACCGTCGGTGCGCACTCGACGCCGAACGCCGACGCAGACCTGCTGCGCGGCACGCTGGGCGTCACAGCGACTGGCCCGACCGGCACGGGTGTCGGCATCGCCCTCATCGACTCGGGAATCGAACCGGCCGTCGGAGTGGGCGGCCGGATCACAGCATTCTACGACTTCATTCAAGGCGGAATCGTTCAGAGGAGCGCGTACGACGATTTCGGCCACGGCACACATCTGGCCGTCGCGATGGGAGGCGACGGCGTCCTGGAGGGCAGCTACAAGGGCATCGCGCCCGGAGTGAAATTCATCGGTCTCAAGGTTCTCGACGGCAAAGGACACGGCCGCACCAGCGATGTGATACGTGCCATCGAGTTCGCGACAGCGAACAAGGTCGGCCTCGGGATCGACATCATCAATCTATCGCTCGGACATCCGATCTACGAGTCGGCCGTCAGCGACCCACTGGTGCAAGCCGTCGAGCAGGCGGTACGCGCGGGTATTATCGTGGTCGCATCGGCCGGAAATTTTGGCGTGAGCCGGGACACGGGCATGCCGGGATATGGCGGCATCACTTCGCCGGGCAACGCGCCTTCGGCGATTACCGTCGGTGCATTCAAGGTCAACAACACGCTGTCGCGCAGCGACGACCGAATCGCCGATTACAGTTCGCGTGGACCTTCTTGGTACGACGGATTCGCAAAACCGGATGTGGTTGCGCCAGGTCACCGACTGTTTTCGGCGGCGGCGATCCACGGCCAGTTGTACGATGAGTATCCCAGCTTGAAGACCGGGTCGAAGAGCGCTCGCCTGAGCGGCAGCAGCATGGCGGCTGGCATCACGAGCGCCGTCGTGGCGCTCGTGCTCGAGGCACACCGCGCGGCGAACACGGGCCGCTACAGCTGTGTGAACGCGCCACCGCCTCTGACGGCAAACGCCGTCAAAATGATTCTGCAGTTCACCGCACTGCGCATGCGCGACGACCTCGGGACCGAGTACGACGCGCTGACGCAGGGTGCCGGCGCGGTCAACGCGGCGGGCGCCGTCCGTCTCGCGCAAGCCATCGACACTACGGCGCCGTTCGGGTCGTGGTGGCTGACGACGGCCATCGCGCCTGCGACGACGATCGCCGGCGAGAGTCTGACCTGGGCGCAGAACATCGTCTGGGGCTCGAACGTTGTTTGGGGCACAGGCGCCTACACGAATGAGCAAGCCTGGGCGACCAACATCGTGTGGGGCACGAACATCGTCTGGGGCACGAACATCGTCTGGGGCACGAACATCGTGTGGGGTACTAACGTTGTGTGGGGCAACAATATCGTGTGGGGTACCGCGTTGATTGGACGCATCGACGGCGAGAATGTCGTCTGGGGCACCACGGCCGACCAGAACAACATCGTCTGGGGCACGCTGGATTCCAACAACATCGTCTGGGGCACCAATATCGTTTGGGGCACCCTCGCGTACGCCAGCCTGCAGTAGTCCGGATTCAAGCCAGCGAATTGCTTCGCGTTCACCGCGAGAAGAAGCCTTCTGCCGCCGCCCGAATCCGGACCCATCATCCACGCCTGAAGGGACAGCCCGAACGGGCGATCCTCGAGCGGCCACTGCGGCTGGTCGATGCGCAACTCGTCCTCGCGCGTGAATACGGCTTCGCAAACTGGCAGAACTCAAACATCGCGTCGAATTAGGGGAGCGCATCGCACAGCTCCAACCGCACCCACGATTCGGAAAAGCGGCGCTGCGTTGAAGGACGGTGATCTTGGCCGGCTCCGCGAACTCCTCGCGCGTCACCCGGAGCTGGTCACGCGCGCGCCAACCTGGAGCCGCGCAGAGCACGATGATGGCTTTGCCATTGATGAACTCGTTGAGGCGGTCTTCGTAGTCTAAAAATTCATTCCATTCTTTTGCTTTCAGGCGCGTTGCGCTCGCGGAGGTACGGAACAACTATCTCGAACAGATCCTCCTTCGTTTCGTAGAACAGACTCACATGCCGTCCCCACGGCATGTCATCCAGAATTCTAAGGCCGCTTTTTCTCGAGTTTTTGACGCGCATCTGAAGGTGATTCGCAGCAGCCGATATATCGCTTGACGTATCTTGGATCAGGAAAGCTGTCGGAGCGTCTCGAGCCGCCTCAGTCACTCGGCAATACGGTTCCAACTGACGAATGTCAGGCTCACCAGCCCCCCATGTTGATTCGCAAAATCGTAACCTGCTTCAGCTGGCAAGCCAGTAAGAGCGCGAGCGGTTCCCGCTTGCGGCCGCAGGGCTTCTACACTCTCCGCAGCTCCTGGACTCCGCATGTCAGTCGTGGATGCTCGGGATCGCTGATATCGAGTTGGTCCCAGCGCGCAACATAGCCACCGCCCCGGCGCCCGAACAGAAGCTTGACGCCCACGCCAAGACGTTCAAACAAGCCGGCGACGCCAATCACGTACTCCATAATCACCCAGTCACGTCCGTCCTGCTCGGCGCGAAACTCTTCGAGGCGACCGACATGTTGATTGTTGCCGGCGAGCACGTGACGGCCGAGCAGCCGATCGAGGCGCAGCTCACGCTCGCTCGGATCGGTCGCCGAGTCCGATCTCGGTTTCATGACGATCGTGGAATGGAGCTGATCCACCGCCGCAGGCGCTGTTCGATCGTTGCGGCGGCGGTCTCGCCGAACGCGAGGTCCACTTTCACGCGGTCGGTGATGTCCAGGACGTCGCGGAACGCGACGTGAACGGGGCGTCCCTCGTCTACACCGAAGGCGTGCTCGAGAGCTGCGACGCATCGTCCGAAGCCTGGCCGTACGCGGTACGCCAGAACTGCGGGTCCGACTTCGAGCGCCGCAAGGCGCGGCGGAGTACCCGCGCGCACCTGCAGGATCAGCCCATCGACGCGGCCCATTTCGCGGTCGTTGCGATCCACCACCGCCTTATCGAGGACATCGCGAATCAGGTCCATTCAGCCTCCCAGGAGCTCGAGTGGAATGACGATCAGGGCCAGGATTCCGCCCAAGACGGTGAGTAAGGCAAGCAGCGCGTTGCCAATGACGCCGCTCGTATGCTTCTTGACATACTTCTCATCGTTCATCAGCACCAGAAACGGCAACACGACGATGGGCATGATGACCACCGTCAGGGCCACGGACAGCATCGTCAACCGCAACGGATCGAATCCGATGAGTCCGAGTGCGAGCGCCGCGAGGAGCACGAACGTGAACGCAGACGTGAACCGGGCCGCGTCGCGCCGAGGCTTGTTGGCGCCCCACGACCAGCCGAACGCCTGCGCGAAGGTGTAGCCCGCATTCAGCGTGAGTTCGACGGCCGCGCCGAAACACCCGACGCCAAGCGCCACTGCGAAGAGCGT